>NZ_JPOE01000002.1:0-1390738 GCF_000733775.1 Thiomonas sp. FB-Cd
TGTGCAGGTGCTGGTGCTCGCACGCGAGATGAAGCTGCTCAAACTCGGACACATTGCGCTGGACGGCACCAAGATCGACGCCAACGCCAGCAAGCACAAGGCGCTGTCGTGGGCGCATGCCAACAAGATTGAGGCGCAGTTGCGCGAGGAAGTCCAGGGCCTGCTGGCGCTGGCGGAGACGAGCGATCGCGCCAGCGCGCCCGACGGCATGGATGTGCCCGCCGAGATCGCCCGGCGGGAGGATCGCCTCAGAGCCATTGCGCAGGCCAAGGCCAAGATCGCGCAGCGCGCAGCCGAACGCTTCAAGACGGAGCAGCAGGAGTTCGAGGCCAAGCAGGCCAAGCGCCAGGCCCAGCGCGACGCGGGCAAGAAACCCCGCGGCAAGGACCCCGAGCCGCCCCAGGCGGGTCCCATGGACAGCGACCAAGTCAACCTCACGGATGAGGAGTCACGCATCATGCCCGTGTCGGGCGGGAGCTTCGAGCAGAGTTACAACGCCCAAGCCGGCGTGGACACCCAGACGATGATGGTGATCACCCGGCATGTGAGCCAGGCGCCCAACGACAAGCGCGAAGTCGTGCCCACGCTGGAGCAGATTGTGGCGTTGCCTGCGGTGCTGGGCGAGGTGCAGTCCCTGATTGCGGACAACGGCTACTGCAGCCAGGCCAACGTGATCGCCTGCGGCGATGCCGGGGTCGAGCCGCTGCTGGCGCTCAAGAGGCAGTCGCATCACACGCCCGTGATGGAGCGCTTCGCATCCGATGCGCCCGACCCTCAGACGACGGATGCGGTGGAGCGGATGGCGCACCGGCTGCGCACACAGGCTGGGCGAGCCCTCTACAGCTTGCGCAAGCAGACGGTGGAGCCGGTGTTCGGCATCATCAAGCGGGTGATGGGCTGGCGCCAGATGAGCCTGCGTGGGCTGGCCAAAGCGCAAGGCGAGTGGAGCTTGGTGACCATGGCCTGGAACATCAAGCGCATGTACGTGCTGCGCGCGGCGTGAGGGAAAATGCGCCCCAATCACGCTAAAACCGAGTCCTCAGGCGGCCTCATGCCCCCTCACTGCGCCGCCTGAACCCTCCAGAACACTCGATCAGCGCGCCGCCGTCCAAAAAAACGCGCCGCACTGATTATCCGGGTTCGCTCGAACTCAAGTCCGACAGACTCCTAGGGCCGCGCCAACAGAGCCGTACTCGGGAGCAGCAACGGATTCAAGCAATTTGAGATGTCAGGGGAAGGACCCTCGCGCATGGGACGATTGCGTTGGTACAGTGCATTACGTCAACGGTAACGTCTACGATGGAGAGTTTCGTCACGGGCTTCGTTCGGGGTACGGTGTTCTGGTAATCAATGCGATTGGCGCCTCTGATAGGGCAAACATCATGGCGCGAGTTCCGTCGATTTATATTGGGGAGTTCGAGCGTAATCGCTTGAATGGTGCGGGAATTATTTTTGAGAAGGCAACTCATATTGCGTATAGTGGTACTTTTGTAGACAATTTTCCGTTTGGCCCGTATGGGAAAATAAATTGTGACTCAACGGCGGCGCCGTCGACATGGAATGGTTGCTTCGGTGTTGTGCGTTATCCCAATGGAAATATTTATTTTGGCGAATTTAGAAACGGTGAGCGCTCGGGATTGGGACTGATAAAAATCATGGCGCGTGGCGTCACAACTGCGCAGAACATCGCTACACCGACGCCCGGCCTTTACGTTGGGCAGTTTCGCGGTGGCCTCATGAATGGGCAGGGCGTGTTGCTCACCCAAGACAGCGGAGTCTTTGGGCGTTTTGTGGATAATCGCTACGTAAGACAATGACGTCCGCCTAGCCTGCAGGCTGTCGTAAGCGGGGACAGCAAGGATGGAGCGCGTGACGTTCCAGGGGCGGGTCGACTAGGGATGGGAATCCTGGGTCGCCTTCACGAAGAAACGAACAGTCTTCGCTGGACGCGACGCCGTCCGCCCGCGGGCTCGTCTAGGTGATGGCCAATGGTGCCGTCGGGCCTGGTGTCCGAAATGGCGCGCTGGTCGATGGCGAAAGTGCCGCCCGTTGCCCGGCACGGTCGTCACAGTGATGCCACCTAGCGTGCACGCGTGGTGCTCGCATCGGTGCCACCCCGGGCATCCCGGCGATGCACAGGGAGCGCTAAGTCATGGCCTTCGAGGGAGCGCGAGGGCTGTTGCGCTCGTGCCAAGCCGCCACCGCGGGACGCATCCTCCAGCAGCCGACACAGGTTTGATGCACGAGCCTCCTGTATGAGTTCGCGGACCTGGTCTGCGGACATGCCACTGATGGCCGTGGCTACGCCGGGGCTCTCTTGGTCGCAGTAGCAGTAGGACTCGCTCATGTCTTTGCTCTCACTCGCAGGGGCTCCACCGTGGGCAAGGAGACGCCAGCAGGTCGGCGCATCCTCCGCAGCTGGCCTTGCGCATGAAGGCTCTTCGCGGTGGCAAGCATGCGGCCAAGCTCGCCTGCTTCATTGCGAGCAGGTCAGGGACGTCGCTCTCGCGGTCGCTTGAGGTCATTGCGCGCTCCATTGGCTTCGAGTGTGGGGTTGCGCATTTGACCGGTTCGAGGCCGAGATAGTGGCGAGTGAGTTGCCCAAGTGCCTGTGCATTCTTGGCGCGCTTGGCACAGGTCCGGCCGTCCAACTCGGTGACCTTGACACCATCATCGCTGGCGCCTTGAATCAAAAAATAGGTTTTTGGGATTCGGGTGCGTTCCTTGCGGAAGTCTTTCCAATACGAGAGCGCCAATACGACGACCGCGATGACGCTTTCCTCAGCGACCAGGACGTCGTAGATGTGGTGATTGAGGCTCTCAAACTCGCGCTTGGAGCGCTCGATATAGGGCTCTGGAAGCAAGTCCGCTTCGACTGCTCGGGTGAGGAGCGACTGAACTGCATTGCTCTCGTCAGCGGAAAGACAGGTTTGGAATTGAAGTCCGCCGTACTCGTTTCGGGTAACCGGTCGGGAGTTGGTGGTGAGGGAGTTGAGCAGGGTCATCGTGTCGTCCTTTCGTGAAGTGGGACGACGTGTAGACACGGGCTTTATTCCTTCGACAACTAAGGCACCGGCACGGGTATCAACGGCTGCATAACAGACGGTTGCAGCACTGCTTCCGGGCCTTCAGGCAAAATAGCACAACAAAACTCACTAGGCGCTGAAAAAGCGCAGGGCAGTCGCTCAAAAAATTGCGTCAAGGGTGGTGAGTCAGTCCGATTGGGTGACAAACTGTTGGCAACGACACCATATTGAGTCAGTTCAGGGCAATGGGTCGACTAGGTCATGAACCACCAGAATCGGCAGGAGTACTCCTAGTCACTTACCAGGCTTGGGTTGCAATCGATTTAGCACAAGGCTGGCAACGTAGCTCACGCCAGGCTCGGCACCAACACACAACTCCGGCCATTGTAAGAGACTACGAGTTCACTCAATGTTATAACAGTTGGCATAATTTATAACAACAAATTCAAAAAAATTATTCCAATAGCATTGTAGTTACGGAGCCAGAGGAATCGTTCAAAAGACGAATCTGCTAATTGAGCCGCAAATGGAAAACTTCAGATTGCTATTTTCATTGATTGCTGCGATTACAGCGCTCACTCTTTCGTCATGCGCAACGCGCCCTGCGAGAGACACGAGCGACCAAAATCAAGCACTTAACAATCCTTGCGACCAACCACCGAATTGGGCTGCGATTTCCGCCGCTTTTGCGGCGAGCCCCCCAGGTGGAGATTTCTTTACCGAACTCGGTGCGGCCAATCGAGAATTAGGTCGAGAGAGAGACGAGCGAGCGCAATGCCAAGTCGCTTTAGCGGAAGAGAGGAAGGCTGTCGCCGAGCGGTCCATTCAGGAGAGCGTTGACAAATCATACAAGGCAATGCAAACCACGCCTCAAGCGGCAAATGTACAAACAGGACCCGATAGAAAAAACTCGGATGTTCCAATGCAACAAAATCTGCCTAATCTACGCTGCCGAGGTGAAGCCCCAGGCACTTGGGACAACTGTGTGGGCACTGTGCGATACCACAACGGAAACGTCTACGATGGAGAGTTTCATCAGGGAGAGCGCTCAGGTTATGGCGTGTTAGTGATAAATGCCATAGGAAAGTCTAACGAGGACAATATTATGGCTGATGAGCCATCGGTTTACATTGGTCAGTTTAAAGACGGGAGATTGAACGGCCAAGGAATAGTATTCAACAAAGTCACACATCGAGCAATCGGCGGCCCCTTCAGAAATAATATATTTGAGGGTACATCGAATTCAGTAAGCTGCAAATCGCGCAGTCCCGCAGACTGGGATGGATGTTTTGGCGTTCAGAGTTACCCTAATGGCAATATCTATTTCGGCGAATTCAGCGGCGGACTTCGCTCGGGCTTGGGTCTTATAAAAATAATGGCGCGAGGACTTTCAAATCCGCAGAACATCGCAACATCATCGCCCGGTCTTTACGTCGGGCATTTCCTTCGCGGAAAAATTAATGGCCGCGGAATGTTACTCACATCCACAGGCGGTTATTTCGGATTTTTCATTAACAATGCATATGTTGGTCAAGATGCAATTCAGTATCGACGACTTGTTCATTAGGCCGTACTTGTAGACCCCATGGAAGGCCCCTTGAATAGAGGCCCGAGGGTAGCTGCATTCGATTGCTTGGCAAATTCAAGAAGCCGACGCACCCTCAAAAGGGACATTGGGACTGGTGACTACACAAGACATCACCTGTCACCAATGTCGTCACCATGCACCTCAAATTCCGCCGCAACCAGGCGCTTCTCTACCGCTCAACCTGGGTTCCAAAGGGAGCCCAGGGCAACACCCACGGCTACTCGCGCCAGTCATATCTCGGCAGCATCCCCCTCACCGCTGCAGCCATCCCGGACGCCCTGCAGTCAAAGCTAACTGCAGACGAACTCGCCTTTGTTGAATCCAAAATCTGCGGTCCCGCCAGGCAGCGTGCGGCGGAAGAACAACGGGCTGCCGAGCTATGTGAGCGTGACCCAGGGTGGCGGATAGAAGAAGCGCAGCGGCTGTTGGGTGAGGCAGCCGACCGCAGTGCTGGGCAACCCATTTGTGCCGCCATCCTGGACCGTGTGCACCGGAGTTCGACATCGGAACCCCCGAAAACCGGCTTTTTCGGGTGTGCCGTCTATAAGGATCAAGGACTTGCAAGCGTCTTTCGCGGGTCGCGTGTAATGGCAACGATGTAACCTTAATGTACGGGCAGCACTTGCTCCGCTGTGGTGTACACTTGTGCTGCGATGTTCCTCAAGTTCACCCAGTCCAAGGGGCGCCGATACGTGCAGCTCGTCGAGGCTTTCCGCGACGAGACCGGTCACCCGCGCCAACGCACGGTGGCCACGCTGGGGCGGCTCGACGAGGAAGGGGGCACGGTCGACGCCATGCTCAACCGCCTGGCGCAAGCCAAGGGTCGCCGGCTCGATGGGGCCGAGTCGGCCGCGCCGCAGGTGCAGTTCGAGTCGGCGCTGGCCCTGGGTGATGTCTGGGCACTGGATCAGCTCTGGCGCGAACTCGGCTTCACCGAGCTGGCCGCCGTGTTCCGACGCGCGCGCTTCACCGCGCCGGTGGAGGCGGCGATCCGCGCCATGGTGTTCAACCGGCTGTGCGATGCGGATTCGAAGCTCGGGGTGCTGCGGTGGCTGAAGACGGTGAGCATGCCCGGCCTCAGCGCCGATGACCTGAGCCACCAGCAACTGCTGCGCGCGATGGACGCCCTGATGGACCACCGTGACGCCGTCGACACCTGCGTGGCAGGTCTCTTGCGCCCACTGATTGACCAGGAGCTCTCCCTGGTGTTCTACGACCTCACCACCATCCGCACCGAGGGTCTGAGCGAGCAGGAGGGGGACGTGCGCCGGTTCGGCATGGCCAAGGAGGGCATCGTCGCGCGCCAGTTCATGCTGGGCGTGGTGCAGACGGCCGACGGCATGCCCATCCACCACGAGGTGTTCGAGGGCAACCAGGCCGAGGCGCCCACGCTGCTGCCCACACTCAAGAAGGTGCTGGCGCGCTACGGCTACATCCGCCGCCTGGTGGTCGTGGCCGACCGCGGCCTGCTGTCTCTGGACAACGTCGAGGAGCTGCGCCGCATCACCCTGCCCGACGGCCAGTCGCTGGAGTTCATCCTGGCCGTGCCGGGGCGTCGCTACGGAGAGTTCACCGAAATTCTGCAGGCATTCCAGGGCAAGGCCCGGGAGGCCAGCAGCGAGATCATCGACGAAGCCCGCTGGCACGACCTGCGCTTGGTCGTGGCGCATAACCCAGCCCAAGCCGCGGAGCAGACGCAGCGGAGGCGCGAGCGCGTCAAGGAACTGGAGACGCGCGCCATCCAACTGTCCGGCAAGCTCGACGGCCAGGACACCGGCGTCAAGAGCCGTGGGCGCCCCCTGTCCGACGGCGGCGCCACGGCGCGGTTCTATCACGAGGTCAGCGAGTCGCACCTGCTGCGCATCGTGCGCGTCGACCTCAAGAGCCCGCAGTTCGCCTACAGCCTCGACGAAGAGGCGCTGGCGCGCGCCGAGCTGATGGACGGCAAGCTGCTGCTGGTGACCAACGTGGCCGACCTCGCGCCCAAGGAGGTCGTGGCCAGCTACAAGGCCCTGGCCGACATCGAGCGCGGCTTCCGGGTCCTCAAATCCGAAATCGAGATCGCGCCGGTGTTCCACCGGCTGCCCGATCGTATCCGCGCCCACGCGATGCTGTGTTTCATCGCCCTGATCCTGTACCGGGTCATGCGCAGCCGTCTCAAGCTCGCAGGCGCCGAGGTCTCCCCGGAGCGCGCGCTCGAACAACTGCGCGCCATCCAGCGTCACCGCGTTCGCATCAACGACGCCGAGCCCATCGACGGCATCTCCACCATCGACGCCAACCAAGCGCATCTCTTTCAGGCCCTCAAACTGCCCAAGCCGACCCGCGACGCCCAGATGACCCTGCTGTAGTGGCAATTTTTTAGCTGCCATCAACAAAAACAACGGCTTGGCGCGGTTGGTGTTGAACTCGTGTAAAGATTCGGTGATGACGTCGGCAGCCGTTACCGAGTCGGCCCTGAAGAACCCCCGCAACCCGCATGAATACGGGGTTTCTGGGGTGATTGCCGATGGTGTGAACTCCCAGTCTGATTTCCAATAGGGGCTGTTTTCTGGGAGTTTTGCCGTGATGTTTGCCTGCCCTGCCACCGACGATTTTTTCCGCGCACGCATCGACCACATGATCGATCTGCGCCATCCGCTGGCCGTGCTGGCCTCGCGCATGCCCTGGCAGGAGATCGAAGCAAGGGTGGCGCAGACTTTTTCGCGCAAAGGTCGTGCAGGCGTGGCCATGCCCGACCTCGATCTCTTCGGCGAACAGGTGCAGCGCGCGGCTGTGCCCAGCAACGCCGGGCGGCCTCGCGTGGCGCTGCGCATCATGATTGCGCTGCTGTACCTCAAGCACGCTTTCAACGAGTCCGACGAGGGCGTCGTCGAGCGCTGGGGCGAAACGCCGACCTGGCAGTTCTTCTCGGGTCAGGCGTACTTTGAACACCACCAGCCTTGCGACGCCACCACCCTGATCAAGTTTCGCAAGCTGCTGGGTGAGGACGGCGTGGAAGAGCTGCTGGCGCAGACCCTCAACGTGGCTGTGGACCTCAAGCTGATCAAGCCGCAGGAATTCGCGCGGGTGATTGTGGACAGCACGGTGCAGCACAAGGCGATCGCCCACCCCACCGACAGCCGCCTGCTGGAGACGGCGCGCACCAAACTGGTCGAGGCGGCCAGGGATGCGGGGATTGCGCTCAAGCAGACCTTTGCCAAGGAAGGCAAGGAGCTCAGCCGCAAGGCCGGGCGCTATGCGCATGCCCGCCAGTTCAAACGCATGCGTCGGACCATCAAGCGCCAGCGCACCATCGTGGGCCGCTTGCAGCGCGAGATCGAGCGCAAGGGCAGCGCCATTGGCCAGGCGGTGCGAGAGGCACTGGGTGAGACCTTGCACAAGGCCCAGCGCATCAACGCCCAGAGCGGCCAGCGCAAGGCGGCGGATGGGCAACCCAAGCTTTACGCCTGGCATGCGCCGGAAGTGGCCTGCATCAGCAAAGGCAAGGCCCGAACGCCCTATGAGTTCGGGGTCAAGGTGGGCATCGCCAGCACGCTCAGGGGCAATCTGATCGTGGGCGCCCGGGCCTTCCACGGCAACCCGTACGACGGCCACACCCTGAGCGAGCAACTGGAGCAGGCCACGATCCTGATGCAGGACAGCAGGTCAAAGCCGGCAACCGCGTTCGTTGACCTGGGCTATCGGGGCGTGGATGCTGACAACCCGGATGTGCATATCGTGCACCGGGGCAAATCCAAACGCATCAGCAGCAAGGACAGAAAACAACTCAAGCGGCGCCAGGCCATCGAGCCCATCATCGGCCACCTCAAGAGCGATCACCGCATGGACCGTTGCCCCCTCAAGGGTGAGCAGGGCGACCGGTTGCACGCCGTGCTGTGCGCGGCAGGCTACAACATCAAATGGCTGCTGCGCATGATCGCCAGGAAGGGGGTGCCCTTTGTGCGTCGGCTTTATTTGCGCCTGTGTCAGGCTGCGTACTTACGCCCGAACTGGCATCAGATGCTGCGCGAACTCGCCTGCTATGCGCTCAACGGCCCAGCGCTGCGACTGGCCGCCGCTTGAAAATGAATAAATCAGGGCCGACTACCGACGCAGGATGGCTGCGTAGTCGGGACGCAGCGGGTACAGCCAGATGTCCTTGATGGGCAGCGCCTGTTGGTGCGAGAGGCTCTTTTTGCCGCGGCCGGTTGTTTTGCCCACGAGGACCCAGTTGGCGGCCTTGTAGCAGGTGCCTTTGTGCCTGGGGCTTTCGACGAAGGTCTCCAGCATCACGGGCGAGTAGCCGTAGCGCTGCTGCCAGTCTTTGGGCAGGCGACGCGCGGCGAGGGCCAGGATCTTCGAGGCAAGCCCTTTGGACTGCACCCACGGCAGGATCAGGAAGCGCGTGTTGTTGACGACGCGCTGCAGGTTGTTCTGCCGCTGCTCGTGATTCCAGCCGATGAATCGTTCGCGATCGGCCAGCTTCCAGGCGCTGGCGCCGAAGCTCAGCAAGGCAACGAGCCGGTCGCCAGCGTAGACGTTGTAACGGATCTGGCTGCCCGACATGGGCGTGTAGCCCAGGTAGTGGTAGCGGGCCACGTATTCGTTCCACAGCTTGGAGGCCGCGCCGACACCGGCGACGACCTCCAGGCGCAAGGCATCCAGAGCATGCACGGGCATGTCGATCGCACCTTGCGCATCGGTGGCTGGGGTGGGGTCGAACTGCGCCCGGCGCCGCGGGTGAGGCATCTGTGAGGGTGGCAGCGTGATCAAGCCGTCAGTCTGCATGCGCAGCATCGCCACGCGGCAACTCATGTCGCTGAGGCGTCCATCAGGGCGGCGCCAGTCCAGCATCTCGCACACCCTGCGCGACAGCGGCGCGCGCTTGAGCTGGGGGTTTTGCGCCATCAGCCAGGCGATGGCGTCAAGCTCCTCCTGCGTGAACACGCGCCCGCAGTACCGTTTGTTCATGAGCTGTCGATTGTTGCGCAGGCCACGCCGCGCATCGCGCTCAGCCGGGTTTCATCCATCCGCCAGGGCAGGAAGCGGTCGAGGTCCGCCGGCATGCAGCCGCCCGCGTGTGCGCAGGCATGCAGATACGCGCTCAGCCAGGTGCGCGGATTGAGCCCCCACAACTCCAGCGTGCCGAGCACACTGCGCATCGTGGCGGCCAGCTGCCCCGACCACTGGCTGCCCGAACCATAGAAGTTCTTGCGCCCGACCACCGCGGGCCGCAGCGCGCGTTCGGCGGCGTTATTGTCCAGGTCGATGGCGGGATGATCCAGGAACAGGATCAGTCCCGCCCAGTACGTGCGCAGGGTACGCAGCACCTTGTGCGCCGCGCCTGCCAGTGCCGTGTCGGCCAACTCATCCAGGCAGCGCTGCTCCATCGAGGCCACCAGCGCGCGCGTCTCGGCATCGCTGTCCTTGAAGGCAGCGTCGCCATCCGCCCATTGTTGCCGCCGCCGGGCGTGCAAGGCGTACAGCTCGCCGATGAGCCCGACCCAACCCATGGCCCAGTCCCACAGCGCCGGATGCTCGTTGGCCGCGCGCAGGAAGTCGCGCCGCTGGTGCGCCCAGCAGATCGACAGCTTCACCCCCGGGTTCAACCGGGCGAACTTGCGGTACGAGGCGTAGCGGTCGACACTGAGAATCCCCTCGTCCACATGGTTGAGTGCGGCCGCCGGCACCGAGGCCGAGCGTGAAGGATCGAGCACAAAGCACACCGCAGTGGCCGACTGAAACACCCACAGGTACCAGCGATGCCCGACCTTGCCGGGCTCCTCCTCGAACACCTCCCAGCGTGTCTCGTCGGCATGCCAGTGCGAGCCACGTCGCAGCTCATCCAGGCCAGCCTCGGCCACCGGCCCCAGCAACGGCCACAGCATGCGCAGGCCCTCGGTGAGCGTGCCCTGCGCGATGTGCAGCCCATGATCGTCCCAGTCCTGCAGCAGCCTGTGGCTGGGCTGCCCATAGAGAAACTTCGACAGCAGTGCCTCCACCCAGACCGACACGCCCAGCTTGCCCCGTGGGATGAGTTGCGCCGGCGGCGGCGCCGTCACGATGCCGGGAAGTGCGCCGCAGCAGCACAGCGGCCGGTAGCGGTGCCGACGGACGATGCGGCGGTACGCCTTGACCTCGATCTCCAGAATCTCGGCATCCTGCGTGCCGGGAAACGCGCTCAGCCCCAGGCCGCAGCGTGGGCACGTCGTCTGCAGCGTCACCTCCTCAACCCTGGCCGGCAATCCGCCCAGGCGCGTGCGGCCGTGACCACGCCGCCCACGTTGCTGGCCCCGCGGCCGTGGAGGGCCAGCGCTGACCTGGCACACCGCATTGATCGAGCGCGACTGTTCCGTCTTGGCGCCAAACACACGCAGGCGAAGGTCACGGATCTGCGCCTGCGCGGCCTCCAGCGCCGCCTTCAACTCGGCTTCACGCTGCGCAAATCGCGCCTTCTCGGCCTGATGCCGACGTTCCACGAACTCGATGCGTGCCACGGCTCGCGCATGCAGGGATCGGTATGCGTTTGCCCGCTGCACCAACTCGATGTGCTCGCGCCTGGTCAGCGTGACCAACTCCTGGTCATAGGGTTTCGGCGTCGGCCGTCTTGCGTCGGGCACCGTCCCGATCGCCGAGTCCAGGTCTGCGGCTGTGTCGTTCACAGCAAACAGGGTACGGCGAAAAAACTTCTGTGTCCAGCACGTTCTGCTCGCGACTCGGTCAGCCTACGTCATCACCGAATCTTTACGAACTCGTGTGTGCAGCAGGCAGTCAGCAGGCTGCAAGTGAAGGGCTCGGCCGTAACTGCGGTAACCACCAAACCCACCGACCCGCTGACCGACGCGCTCACGGCCATCCGCGCCGGGGCCCAGGCCGTCAGTGCAGGCCGATACGGCAAAGCACCTGCCGAAGGGGTGCGCAACACCCGCGCGTACAAGCTTTGGGCGCAGCTCTTTGACGCCATGCAGGGCGAAGCCGAGGGCTCGCTGTTGCGCGCCCTGCAGGCCAGTGGCTTCGTGAAAAAGCGGGGCGGATAGTGCCACCCCGCCGAGACCCGCCTATGCGGCCTTACGCAGAGTTGCCCGGTGGCGACGGATGGCGTGCAGCACAGCCAGCCGCACTTCGACCTGTGGGCGCCCCTGGAAGGCCGTGAGGATGTCGGCAAGAGGCGCTTCGCCCTCGTCATAGTCGAGGCCAACCGCTTCGCACCAGGAGCGGATGCCGTACTCGCAACTGCCGCTCTCGCGCGCGTCGTCAAGGTCAACCGTTACGTCATAGCGTCGGTAGCGCTGCACGAACGCGCCAATGTCAATGTCCAACGGCGACACACGCTGCCGCGGCGGCCGGCCGGCGGCTGTGACCTTGCGACGAATGCCCGCCACAGCTTGCTCCGCCGAGTCCGCATGGAAGGACAGCCCACCCGAGACGGCAATGAAACCGCGGTGGGTGGTCACGCTGTAACCGCGTGACTGCGCAGCCCACGTGGCCGCATAGAGCATGATTCCATCAGGACTCATCAGCCGGTGCGCGTCCAGCGTCATCATGCCGTCCAGGTCCGCGAGGCCATGGGCGAGTACACGTGCAGCCCAGTCGCGGGGCACCCAAATGCGGTGATGGTCCTCCGTGGCGCTCCAGCCCTTGAAGCTGCCGCGATAGGTGTCGCGGTTGGAGCCGATATCAACCTTGTAGCTGACCTCAGAGCTCCTTTCCACAAACCAAAGCTTGAAGGTCCCGCCACCGGCCGCGCCGTGGCGGAACAGTGACTTCGCAACCGGAAAAATTTTGGAGGCCTTGTATGTGCGCAGGCGCTGCGCCAAAGCGGGTTGCGTGCTGGGTTGGCGCCGAGCGGCCCTGGAGCGTCGCACATTGTCAATCGTGGCGCGGCGCTCAAGCAAAGTCTGCGCGGTCTCCCGGCGCGGCGCCACCCCGAGGGCGCGTATCGATTCGGTAGCCTCGCTGAGGGTTTGCTGCTGTAGCGCCAACGCCAGCTTCGTCCGCTCAATGGGCGTGAGCGGGCGAAAGCGCAAGCGCTGCTTGGCCGATTCTCCCACCTTCTCGGGGGCGGTGGCGTGGGAAGAAACGGTTGCGAAAGGTTGTGGTGAGTTCATCAGAGGCTCCTAGGGTTGATGGGAGCCTCGTGTAGTCAACGTATTTATTCGTGCCGCCATCTCCTGCCGTCTTTCGCCCCCTTCGTGCGGATTGATGGGCGCTCGCTATACGAAGTGCACGGTTTTCGTGCACTTCCAAGGACACCTATGACGACAGATATCGACGAAGCGCTTGCTGCGTTCGACCAGGCTGCAGAGCAATCCGAGTCCCCCGCGCAGCGCTTGCTCAGACTGCACCGACACCCCGCAGGGCCACTCGTGGCTTGGCTACTGGATGATGCCAAGCTACGGCTGCACGGCGGAGACAAGCTTGCCGAAGAGCTGGGTGTAACGGCCGAAGAACTGCAGCTGCTTTCGCATGGCCAGGCGCCGGAACTGCTCCGCGACCATTCGTTCGTCGCAAAGGCAGCTCGATACCTGGGCATCCCGCCCATCACCGTCCGCTTGCTCACGGGCGACATCACCATCAGGGATTTCGCAACCTGCGCGGAGCCAGAAGACGTGGTCGTCGAGAGAGAGTTCGCCCGCTTTTGCGCGAACCCGCAGCTGCGTGCACTCATCCCAGAAGCGTGTGACGAGCCGTCGCTTGACTTCAAGCGCTTCCTGCTCGACGTCCACGCTACCCACCGCGGACTCGACTGGCCAGAGCTCCCGCGCCTTCCGGAAATCCTTCGCTGGTTGCAGCGCGCCGCGGTCGTGCACAACGCCAATGAAGTCGTTGCGGCTGCCGGGGAGAGCGGTGAGACAGGCGGCGGAGGTGGTGATGACAGGTAGCGTGATGGCGTGGTGACGTGAGCGGGGCCATTGGCTTCACTCGCCGATGGTTGATTGATTGTTGATTGACGACGGGCCTGCGGGCCCGTCTTTCTTGCTTGGTGTGTCGGTGCCTACACGTGGAACCTATTGCTCCGGCCCTGTGAAGTATTAAGCTGCGTAGCGAACGCGCCGGTCCTGGAAGTAGCTCATCACACGCTGCGGGTTTTGTTCCAGCATCGCCATATGGTCGTTCGCAGCTTCGCGTAATTTGGCCTTGGTTCGCACCGGCACGCGTTTGCCCATTTCCTGTTTGAGATCGGCGTTGAGCCTCTCCTCAGGGTTGAGTTGGGGGCTGTAACTGGGCAGGTAAAACAGCTCGATCTGCGCGTTGTGCAAGGCGACCCACGCCTTCACCAACTTGCTGTGATGCACCCTCAGGTTGTCCAGAATCAGGAACACCTTCTTGCCTGCATCCTTGATCAACGCCTGCAAGAACTCGATCAGCTTGTCGGCGTCAAACGCCTCGTCGATGATCATCCAGCGGGTCTTGCCCTGGTTGGTGACCGTGGCGATCATCGAGAGCTTCTGGCGCGTCCCGCCCACCGCCATCGCCACGGGGGTTTTGCCCGCAGGGGCAAAGCTTCTGCCGCGCACGTCCGTGTTGACCAGCGCGGTTTCGTCTCCCCAGTGAATTTCCGCGCCCTCAACCCTGGCGCGCTGCTCGATGGCGGGGTATTCCCCCTCCAGCCAAGCCTGCACCGCCGCGGGGCTTTGCTCATAGGCTCGCTTGATGGGCTTTTGCGGCGTAAAGCCCCAGCGGGTGAGGTACTTTCCAACGCTGCGCACCTGCAGTTTGATGTCGAACTCTTGTTCAATGAGTTGCATCACCGCAGCGCGGCTCCACAGATGGAAGTCCATCTTGAGTTGCTCGGGACGTGTGTCAATGATCAGGCGCTGGATCGTCTCTTCTTGCGCTTGACTGAGCACCCGACCGTCGCCTCTGGCGCGTCCCCGCCGAGTCGGCCGGATGGCGCTCCAGCCGCCAGCCTCGTACAAGTCGATGGCCGCTCGAACCGGCGGGTAACTCAGCCCCGTCATGTCCACGATCTGCATGATCTTGACGCCCCGCTTGTGCAACCTCACGACTTGCTTGCGCCGCTCGTGAAGTTGCTCGAGTGTTTGCTTTCTTGCGTTTTCTTTTTCCATCATCAATGGATCAAAAAACTTGCTGAAAGTTCATATTTTATTGGGCCTTATCTATAGGTCACATCCACGTGGAGAAATTTGACATGACCAATGACGTTACGACGCACCGAGGGTTCGGTGTAGTTCTGGACCCGCTCCAATTTGCGGCAGAGCTCGCCTCGCTCAAGCAGCGTCCGCAGTACCAGGGGAGGGCGCTCTACGTGCAGCTGCCCGATGCTATCGCGCGTATTTTCGAGAGCCCGCTTGTTCCCATCCATCACTCACTGGCCATCTCAGGCGGGGCGGCGCTCCCAGTCGCGGTGGCGACCTTCCAGGCCGCAGGGACGCAGGTCGTCTGTCTGGTCCCTCTCGCGACCGAAGAGGCGCGCGATTGGCTGGTCGAGTCCGTTGACGAACAACGGCGCATCTACCTCGCAGCGACTGTCGATGAGCGCAAGCAGGTCGTCGTCATGCGGGCTGAGACGCCGGTACGCGATGTCCGCGACCCGACGTGGTTGGCGTTGAAGAAGCACCTTGGCGAGTGGCGCAGCCACGACCGGGCCGCGGAGGTGATGGACATGCTGGAGGTCTTGCGTTTCGTCGAGCATGCTGCGGAATCGGAGGTGGCGGGCTTCACGGTACAGGAGCGGTGGATTTTTGTCTGCGTGCCCCACCATCAGGATGGTGTCGGGGTGTGTGGCTCGGAGGGGGCTGGGGCTGCACAGGCCACGAGTAAGGGAGTGCCCGTCGTGCACTGAGGTGGGAAAGGGCGCCCTTGAAGCGTCCTTTGCAAGTTGTTCTTGGGCGACCTCCGGGTCGCCCGTATTCTTGGTGGTTTCTCCTATGAGGTGCTCCTTCGCAGCGAGGCGGCGGCCCTGATAGGTACCCCTTGCCAACGGCACTGACTTGTCACACAATCTGTCTCACAGACCTGTGCGGTACCGGCCGGAGGGCCGCGAAAACGCTAGGGTTCTTAAGTGGCCAATGGTCTCCCATCAGCCACCCCACCCCATGACAGAAGTGGGCACCCGAGCGGTGCCCACTTTTTTGCCCGCCGCCGGCGCGAGCAGCGCGGCGTGGCGGCCGCGGATGCGCACCACCTCGCCGTCGAAGATGATTTCGCTGCCCAGCCTTGCGGGTAGCGCTTGGGCAGGGTTCCGGAGGGGTCCAGCAGGCGATTGCGCACGACCCTGGCGAAGGTATCCATCATTGCCGGGCGGAGCATGCCCAGCTGCGTCTCGCCTACATGTTTCGCACCATTGATGTCTCAGCGACACGGTGCTGCGGCAATACTGGGCTTCGCACTGAAGTTGCGGCATCCCGAGAGCGGCTTCCCCAGCGGCCCGCGCTGTGCAGGACCATTCTGATCACGCAGGCGGGGGAAGTGGGGGCTCGTAGTCGCCGTCCGTCGCGATGATCGGCATCGGGTGCGACTTATCCGAGCCACACCCCGGCACACCACCCGGCGCGTGGGTCCGCACCGGGCGGGTCGCGAGCTTGAGGTCGGGACGTCAGGGGTTTCTGCGCAATCTATGCAGGGTTGGGTCACAGGAGCCAAAACGAAATTGGATACAGCACTGCGGCGGCGAGGAGCGCCAGCAGGCCGCTCCCGGAAACCAGGAATGCCGCTGTGGCCGCAGCCAGCATTACGGCGAACATTAATGTTCCTTTGGGCCCCATGCTTGATCTTTCACGTTCCTGCACGACCAGCCGAATCTCGAGGGCGTCATGCCTGCGCTCGCCACTGCTCTGCGCCTGTAGACTCTAAAGCGATTCCACCGCATTGCCCTGTTGGCATCGCCGCGTCGTGGCGCGAGTGCATTTGGCGTGGAGTACAACAAGCCTAGCATTCCCGGACGAGCACAAAGGAGCGGCCATATCCAGCGCCCGTGCGTTGTTCAGACGTCTGAAAGTCGTCGACGCCGCCCAGCGCCGGCTTAGGTTGACGTCTGACGATGCAGTCGGTCGAGCGCAGCGATCATGTCTGACTGCGTGATCATGCCCAGCACATGCCGCGTGTTGTCCACCACAGGCAGGTGGTGTACGCCGAAATCGGCAAACAGTTGCACCAACTCGGCAACTGGCCGGGTGCGGTGGGTGGTGAGCACTTGCCGGGTCATCACGTCGGCGACACAGATTGCCGTCGGCGCGGGATCGCCCGCCGGAGCACCGGCGCAGCCTCCGCGCACCAGCATGTCGTGCAGACTGACAATGCCCACGAGGCAGTCGTCGCCATCAACGACGGGCAGAGCCTTGATATGGTGCACATCAAGCATCTGCCGGGCTGCAGCCACGGGCGTGTCGGGGCCGACCCGCAGGACGTCGCGCGACATGATGTCGGCGGCCTGCAATCGGGCCTGCTGCCGTAAGGCAGCATGCCACTGCGCATCTCGCACCACGGCGAACAAATCGTCCTCATCAATGTCGAGCAACTGCGCATGGCGGCGTATTGCGGCTGTCAGATCGCCGCGTGAAATGCCGCCGCGCTCACTCGGTGGCGGGTCGATCGTCCCGTACGGGGACGGGGAGGGCGCATGCACATGGGGGTAGCGGCGTCGCAGAAGGTTGTTGAACGCCAGCGCCACGGCCAGCAACAGCGCCGAATTGAGCAGAACCGGCGACAGCACAAAGTGGTACCCCTCGCGCAGCACCGCCGGGCCGCCAAGGACAGCGGTGAGCGCCACAGCCCCGCTGGGTGGATGCAGGCAGCGCAGCGGCAGCATGAGAGCGATGGCAATCGCTGCAGCAAAGCTGGCGGCCAGAAGCGGGTCGGGGATGAAGCGCGCACAGCTCACACCCACCAAGGCTGCGACGAGATTGCCGCCCATGATGGACCACGGCTGCGCCAAAGGGCTTGCCGGCACCGCGAACAGCAAGACGGCCGACGCGCCCATCGGGGCAATGAACCAGGGGTTCAGATCGCCCAGCGCGTGCAGGCTCACCCAGGCACTGAACAGCAGGCCGAGAAAGGCTCCCAGGCCAGCGTATAGGTGCTCCAGCGGGCTGGCGTGCATGGGTGCGGGCCAGAAGCCGCGCAACCAGCGGCGCGCGGCAGGTAAGGAGGCCGATGTCTTGACGACGCTGACAGGGAGCATTGCGGGCAAAGGAGATCCCTAATGTGGTTGGATGGTCAATCTGACGCGGGATAGGCTGCAGGCGGGCAGGCAGGCATCAGCGCCCTCGCTGATGCTGATCAAGCAAGTGCTCGCGCCAGGCGGCCAACAGGTCGCTGCGGGTCAGCATGCCGACCAAGCGGCCTGAGCCGTCCTCTGCAGTCACGGGCAGGCGACCGATGTCATGCGCGGCAAGCTTGTGCATTGCCTCAGCCAAAGTGGCGTCCTCGCGTACGACTACGGCCGGTCGCCGCACCAGACTACCCATGGATTGCAAGGAGGCGACCCCCGCTCTGAACAAATCCTTGCGCGTGAGTACGCCCAGCAGCTCGCCCCTGCGGCGAGCACCGGAAAACCAAGATGGTTGCTTCCAGCTGCGTCGGAATCCAGCCAAGCGCGCACGTCGTCGACTCGCTGCGTGGCTTCTAGGACCACAGGGGCGCGGCTGGCATAGTCGCGAACGCGGGCTAGCGCCAGCGGGTCGGCTTGGTAAGTGTCGGGCACCTGCACGCCGCGGCGGATGATTTTTTCGGTCATGATGGTGCGGCGCATCAACAGACTGGACACCAGGAAAGCCGAACCGCAGCCAATGAGCAACGGCAGCAGGCCCGGCATCTGCCAGGTGGTCTCCAGCGCAAACGCCACCGACATGAACAGCGCCCGTGACGCGCCGGCGAAAATGGACGCCATGCCGATCAGCGCAGCCAGATTCGGGTCCAGTCCGAGTTGCGGAAAGAGGATGGCTGTGGCGTGGCCTAGCGCTGCGCCGAGGCAGGCGCCCACCGTCATCAGGGGCGCCAGTGTGCCGCCGGACGTGCCGCTGCCCAAGGCGACGGTCCATGACACAAGCTTGGCCAGGCCGAGCAGCCAAAGCGCCGGGCCAACGAGTCCGCCCGACAGGGCGTCAGTAATGTTGACGTAGCCAACCCCCAGGGTGCGCGGTTGCCACCAGCCGATCAGACCCACAGCGACGGCTCCGAGTGCCGGCCACCACATCCAATGGACAGGGAGGTGGTCGAATGCATCTTCTACCGCATACACGGCGCGGGTGACGAGCACCGCAGTCAGTCCCACCATCGCACCCAGCGGGACGCAGGCTAATAGAGCCAGCGCATGGGGCCAGGCCAGAGGCGCCATGGGAAAAAATGGCGCGAAGCCGAGAAACAGTGCGCGTATGGCGGCCGCCGTGGTGCACGCGGCCAGCACGGGCAGCAAGGAGGCGGGTCGAAACTCGAACAGCAGCAACTCAATTGCCAGCATCACCGCGGCCAGCGGCGTGCCGAAGACGGCAGCCATACCCGCCGCGGCTCCGGCCGCCAGCAGAGTCTTGCGCTCGCCAGGCGTGATGTGGACCCATTGTCCGACCACCGAACCGAGGGCGCCACCCGTGGCGATGATCGGTCCTTCCGCGCCAAACGGCCCACCGGTGCCGATGGAGATGGCGGCTGACAATGGCTTGAGTAAAAGCACGCGCAGCGGGATGCGGCTGCGGTTGGTGAGAATTTGTTCCATTGCTTCGGGAATACCATGGCCGCGGATCGCTGGCGAGCCGTAGCGCGCCATGGCGCCGACGATGAGCGCGCCGATCACTGGCACCGCGATCACCCAGGCGCCTAGCGCGTTATGTCCGGGGTCGGCTAGCGTCCAGCCGATGCGGCCCTGAAAACTGAGATGGGTGATCAGGGCGATGAGCGCGAGAAGCGCCCGTGCAACAAAAGCTGCAATCACACCGATGCCTACTGCCAGCAGACCGATGAACAGTGTGCGGGCGTTGACGCCGCCCGTGTCAGCCCCCATGGGCGCCGTCTGCAACAACGGGGCGAGCGAGGGAGCCAAAGGCAGAGATTGAATTTGCGAAGCCGGTGAGACGGGCATGGGGTGAAGATGATTGGGGTGGGCGATGGCCGATGGCCGATGGGCTGCTGGCAGCGGTTCAGCGGGCACTGATCGAGCCTTGGTTCTTGGGCATGCGTGCGATTGGATGCAGTGAACCCGATCTGCGCACCACAATGATGCACAGCATACGAAACACCTCAAAATGCTGATGTATCGGAATGCTGCGCCAGAGCATTGGCCCCTTACTGCCCAGGGTTGACTGGTCCAGATCAAATCAGGCTGGCACGGGGAGCTTTCCAGGCCGACGCAGGGGTGAGCGCCACCTGGCGTCACACGGGCGAAGGGCGTGTAGAGCCTTGTGTGCAATGACTGCTTGCAAGCAGGTGGCGACCACGGCAAAGGTTGATTGTCGAAGTCAACCTGCCCCAAGGGCCGAATCACCATGACCGCCGCACACAAGGGAACCCGTCTTCGGCCTCGATTGAATCCCTTTGGGGCCCGAACGGGGATTTGTTCAAGCGCCTGCTCAAGGAACCGTTGCAGGAAGCCCCTGAGGCCGAGATGGCCGAATAACTCATGCACCGGGGCGCTCTGTTCGCGAGTGGCATTTAGGGCTGTAAGGGCATAGGCGAGGCACGGGGGCAGCACAGCAACGGCGGCTGTTCCCAGCTGCATAAGGTGAGGTGCTTGGTTCCGCGGCATTCGGCAGCCGGAGGAACTCGATAAGATGCACGCATGCGCATCCTCCTTGCCAACGATGACGGTTATCTCGCCACGGGACTGCACGCCCTCTACGCAGGCTTGAGCCGGTTGGGGGAAGTGACGGTGGTGGCACCCGAGCAAAACGCCAGTGCCGCGTCTAATGCGCTTACGCTCAATCGCCCATTGTCGGTATTCAAGGCCGAAAACGGGTTTCTCTATGTGAACGGCACGCCGTCGGACTGTGTGCACATCGCGCTCACGGGCCTGCTTGATTTCCGCCCGGATTTGGTCGTGAGCGGCGTCAATAACGGTGCCAATCTCGGCGATGACACCATCTATTCCGGCACGGTTGCCGCCGCGACCGAGGGTTATCTTTTTGGGTTGCCCGCGTTGGCCGTCTCGCTGGTTCACAAGGGCTGGGCGCATCTGGATGCAGCGGTGCAGGTGGCCACCGAAGTGGCCTCGAATTTGCTGCGCGAGCCGCCTGCCAAGCCTGCGTTGTTCAATCTAAACGTACCGAATATGCCACGGGCTGAATTGCGTGGGCTGCGCGTAACGCGCTTGGGCAAGCGCCACCCAAGCCAGCCTGTCATCATGCAGCGCAATCCGCGCGATGAGCCGATCTACTGGATCGGCTCAGCCGGGGAGGCGCTGGACGATCAGCCTGGTACCGATTTTCACGCAATCGCGCAAGGTTACGCGGCAATTACACCGCTGCAGCTCGACCTAACGCATTACCAACTGCTGGAGACCTGCGAGACTCGATTCGCTGGCCTCATCAACGAGCGCAGCCTGTGAGCGCTGACTCCTCGCGCCCCCTGCGCGCGCGCTTCCCGGCGTACTTGCCTGTGGCAGGGGCGGCCGAAGGTAAGCCGGGCGCCACGGCGGCACGGCCTGCGCGCATGCCCGCCGTCGCGGCCAGAAAACCCACCCAGGGCGGACACCCAGTCAGCATGCCGACGGGCAACGGCTTGGACTCGCAGGCTGTTTGCGCGCGGATGGTGGAGCGATTGCGTGCAATGGGCGGGCTGGAGCAGACCGTATTGGAGGCCATGCTGTCAGTGCCGCGCCACCTGTTCCTGGAGCCCGGGCTCGGCGCCCAGGCCTATTCCGACAATGCGCTGCCCATTGGCCACGGGCAGACCATTTCCAAGCCATCGGTGGTTGCGCGCTGCGCCTCGGTGCTGTTGCAAAGTCTGGGGGCCCGACCCGAGCGCGTTCTGGAAATCGGCACGGGTTGCGGCTATCAGGCGGCCATTCTCAGCCGGATTGCCGGAGAGGTCTACAGCATCGAAAGAATTCGCGCCCTGCATGAACTCGCGCGCACCAACCTGCGTGCGCTGCGTCTTCCCAACCTGCGGTTGCTGCTCGGCGACGGTACAACTGGTGCTGCGTGTGGCGCGCCGTTCGACGCGGTGCTTAGCGCCGCCGCAAGCCCCGACGTTCCGGCGCAGTGGCTGCAGCAACTGCGCATTGGCGGCGTCGTGCTGGCCCCGGTGGGGCACCCACAGCGGCTCATGGCCTATCGCAAGCATGTGGGCGGCAAGATCGAATCGTGGTGTGTGGAGGATGCACATTTCGTCCCCCTAAAATCGGGCGTTCTCTGACGCCAAGGCCCGACCGACCATGCGACTCGTCCTGCCGCTGCTTTTGTTCACCTTGCCCCTGGCTGCTTGCTCGACCGTGTCGCTCAGCCCCGCACCAGTGGTCACCAAGAATTTCACTCCCGTGGGTGCGGCGCCGGCACAGTCGACCTCTGCGCCGTCCGCTGCCGCAGGGCCGAACGCGGCATTTGCAGGACAGCCTGGGTACTACACGGTGAGGCAGGGAGACACCGTGCGACGCATCGCCATGCAGGTTGGGCAAGACTGGCATGACCTCGTGCGCTGGAATGGCCTGAGCGACCCGAACGTGATTGAAGTCGGTCAGGTCCTGCGCGTCGCACCCCCAAAGAGCAGTGCTGTTGCCACAGCGACTCAGCCACTTGCTCCGAGTACGTCGCAGCCCGTCACCGGCGGGCCAATCGTACAGGCCTACCCACTCGCGCCGGTCGCATCGGCGCCTCCAGCAGCACCTGTGTCCCAGCCGTCATCTGGCGCGCCGAAAGTCAATGGGCCCATTGTTTCCCCCTCTTCCGCAAGTGTTGCGCCCACTGCCGCGACGACTGCGGCACCCGCTGCCTCGGCGTCTGCACCGAAGGCGCGCGCGGAAAACGGTGGTTTAACGTGGTCGTGGCCGGCGCTGGGCAAGGTCATTCAGGGCTACAACGGTAGTTCGAGCAAGGGCATCGACATCGCAGGCAATCTTGGCGAGCCCATATTCGCCGCGGCCAGCGGCCGGGTGGTCTACGCAGGCAATGAGCTGCGGGGCTTTGGAAACCTGGTCATCATCAAGCACAACAGCGACTACATCTCGGTCTACGCCCACAACGAGAAACTTTTGGTGAAGGATGGGCAGGCGGTGACGCGCGGCGAGCGCATCGCGCTGATGGGTTCTAGCGACGCGCCGCGCGTCGAGTTGCATCTGGAGGTTCGCTTGCGCGGCAAGCCGATCGACCCGTTGCAGGTATTGCCGGCGCGCTGACGCCGGCCATTTTGTCCTCGATCACGATCCCATGTCGCGCAACTCCAAGAAACCGCAGATCGCTTCCTCCTCAGTGCCCGAGCAGAGCACGCGCGACGGCGAGGCGGCTCAGGGTCCTGCGTTGGACGAGCAGACAGCGAGCGAACCGGCCACCAGGCTGGCCGAGGACGTGGATGCAGCCAGCCAGAGCGTCCTGCAGGCTTACCTCAACCAAATTCGCATCAAGCCTCTCCTTACGCCCCAACAGGAGTATGAAACGGCGACCCGTGCCCGCCAAGGCGACTTCGAAGCGCGCCAGGCCATGGTCGAGCATAACCTGCGCTTGGTCGTGAGCATCGCTAAGACCTATGCGGGGCGTGGCGTGGCCCTGGCCGACCTCATTGAAGAGGGCAATCTTGGGCTGATGCACGCCATCGAGAAGTTCGAGCCCGAGCGTGGCTTCCGCTTCTCCACTTATGCAAGTTGGTGGATCCGGCAGAACGTCGAGCGTGCCATCATGCAGCAGGCGCGTACCATCCGTCTCCCGGTCCACGTCATCCGGGAGCTCAATCAGGTCCTACGGGCGCGGCGCCATCTGGAAGATTCCAGCCCGAACGGCTCGGCATCCGTGGAAGACATCGCCAGCCTGACTGGCCGCACGGTCGACGAGGTGGCTGATCTATTGACCATGGGAGAGCTGCCGGCTTCGCTCGACCTAATGCACGAGAACAGCACGGGCGACAGCTATCAGGAGCAGTTTACCGACCGTGACGCGCCGGGTCCGGATGACACGACCCAAGCGCACCAGGTGACCCATTTGCTTGACACGTGGCTGCAAACACTGGGGGAGCGCGAGCGCGAGGTGATCGAGGCGCGTTTTGGCCTCTATGGGCGCGATACGGAAACCCTCGAAATGCTTGCTCGGCGGCTCGACCTCACCCGCGAGCGGGTACGACAGATTCAGCAAGAAGCACTGCTCAAGCTCCATCGGCGCCTGTCCAAGGGTGGCGTCGACAAGTCCTCCTTACTCTGAGACGCTGCTCGTGGCCGTGCCGGTCGTCGTATTCGACATTGAAACGATTCCTGATGCGCAAGCGGTGCGCGCGGCAGGCTTGGCTGATCCAGATCTGGACGACGCAGCGGCCATCACCCAGGCGCAAAATCGCCGCAAGGAGCAGACTGGCAGTGATTTCCTGCCCATCGTGTGCCAGCGTGTGGTCGTCGTTTCCTGCATCTTCCGCGACCCGGTCAAGGGACTAAAGGTTCATTCATTTGTCGACCGTGGCCAACAGGAAGGGGCCGTGGTGCAGGGTTTCTTTCGACTCATTGATAAATTTGAGCCGCAGCTCGTATCCTGGAATGGCGGTGGTTTTGATCTTCCCGTCCTTCACTACCGCGGCCTCGTGCACGGCGTGCAGGCATCCAAGTACTGGGACCTCGGCGAGGATGACCGCGAGTTCAAGTGGAACAACTACATTTCCCGCTACCACCACCGTCACCTTGATCTGATGGATTTGCTGGCGCTATACCAGCCGCGCGCGAACGCCGGCATGGACACCCTGGCCCAGCTTTGTGGTCTACCCGGCAAGCTGGGCATGGACGGCAGCCAAGTCTACGGGGCCTGGTTGCGGGGGGAAATTGATGCGGTGCGCCGCTACTGCGAAACAGATGTGCTCAATACATATCTGCTTTATTGCCGATTCCAGCTCATGCGTGGCGCCCTGAACGCGAACACATATGCCGGTGAAGTCCAATTGGTCCGCGCAAGCTTGGCCGAATGGGCGGCCGAGGAGTCGCATTGGGCTGAATACCTTCAGGCTTGGAGCAACCCCGGGCCGGCCAATCCGTGACCACGGTTTGCGGTGGTTCCACGCGCCCGGATCACTCTGGCCACACCTCAATGCCTGTGATGAAAGCGACCACGATTTCGGATGAATGGCTGCGCATCGACGCGCTGGATCTCGAGGCGCGTGGCGTGGCACGCAGGCAAGACGGAAAGGTTGTCTTCGCCGAGGGCGCGTTGCCTGGCGAGGAGGTACGCGTGCGCATCATGCGCAGCAAGGCCAAATGGGAGTCAGGGGAGGCCGTGCAGTGGCGTCGCACCGCCTTCACCCGCGTCGTGCCCCGCTGCGCACACTTCGGTGTCTGCGGTGGCTGCAGCATGCAGCATATTGACCCGCAGGCGCAACTTGCGTTCAAACAGCGCACGTTGGAAGATGATCTGTGGCATCTGGCACAAGTGCGGCCGCAAAGCTTGCTGCGCCCGTTGGCAGGGCCTGCTTGGGGTTACCGACATCGTGCACGCCTGACTGTTCGCTTCGTGCCAAAAAAAGGCGGCGTGTTGGTGGGCTTTCATGAGCGCGGCTCCAGCTATGTGGCTGACATGCGAAGTTGTGACGTCCTGCCTCCCCATGTGTCGACGCTTCTCCTCCCGCTGCGCGCACTGATCGGCGGATTGTCGTGTCCGGATCGGTTGCCGCAAATTGAGGTCGCTGTGGGTGACGCACAGACGGTGCTGGTGCTGCGTCATCTGCAGCCCCTCACGCTGGGCGATCGTGAACTGCTTTCGCACTTCGAGCGTGAGCATGGCATCCAATGGTGGCTGCAACCCGGGGGCCCGCAAACCGCTGCGCCGCTGAACCCGCAGACAAGGCCCTTGGACTATGCCATGCCCGAGTTCGGTCTGCGCATGCCTTTCACGCCAACTGATTTCACACAGGTCAACCACAGCATCAACCTTGCCCTGGTGTCCCGCGCTGTGCGCCTACTTGCCCCGCTCAAGCATGAGCACGTCGCAGATTGGTTCTGCGGATTGGGTAATTTCACCTTGCCGTTGGCCACGCGCTCGGAGCATGTTCTGGGCGTGGAAGGCAATGAAGGTTTGGTGCAACGAGCGCGCGACAATGCAGAGCAAAATGGCCTGGCGCGATGCACGCGCTTTGAGGCGCGCAATCTGTTCGAGATCGACGCAGATACATTGAAACGAATGGGTCAATTTGAAAAATGGTTGGTCGACCCACCGCGCGAAGGAGCGCTTGCACTTTGCAAGGCGTTGTGTGAGGCGGCAGCGTCAGGATATCCAGGGCCGACGCGCATCGTCTACGTGTCGTGTAATCCCGCGACCCTGGCGCGCGACGCCGGCCTGCTCGTCCATCAAGCCGCATATCGCCTGACGGCAGTCGGCGCGGTCAACATGTTTCCGCACACGTCGCACGTGGAGTCGATTGCCATATTTGAAAAGGCCTGAGAGCGCCAGGCGCCCCGGCAATCGATCGTCATGAAAGTGGCGTTGAGGCAAGGCAATGCGAAAGGGGCCCGGCCTGGGCGCTGAGCCGAAGTCAGCGACGCAATGGTGCGGTTCTGCGTATCCGACTTGGGCATGATGCCGCAGACGAGGAAGGGCATCGTGGGTACGGCGATCGACCGCCGGCCAATGGGGACGGCAAGCCGTGTCTCGCTGGCCAGATGATCACGCTCGGTTCCCGCTTGGACATCCATGGCCAGGTCCGCTTCGGGATTGGCAAGCGCTGAAGACATCGCACAAAGCCTTCGGGCCAGCGCGCAAGTCAAACAGCCCGGGGGAACCGGGCTGTTTGACTTGCAAAGAGAAGCGAATTAGCGACGACCACCGCCGCTGAAGATGCTCAACAATGAGAGCAAGTTCACAAAGACGTTGTAGAGGTCCAGATAAATCGCCAGGGTGGCGGAGATATAGTTGGTTTCGCCCCCATCGAGTACGCGCCTGACGTCGATCAGCATGAACGCCGAGAAGATGCCGATGGCCGCAACTGAGAACGCGATCATCAACGCTGGCATCTGCAGCCAGATGTTCGCAATGCCGGCGATGATCAGCATGATCACGCCCACGAACAGGAACTTGGATAGCCCGCTCAGATCACGTTTCACGACGGTGGCCAGCGAAGCCATGACCGCAAAAATCAGGGCAGTGCCGCCGAAAGCCATGCTGATGAGTTGCACGCCGTTGGCCAACCCAAGCACGAAGCTGAGCATCTGCGACAGCATCATGCCCATGAAGAACGTGAATGCCATGAGCCACGCGACACCAGCCCCGGAATTCTTGTTGCGTTCCACAACAAACATGAGACCAAACGCACCGCCGAGGAACAGAAGCATGCCCATGCCTGGATTCGTCAACATCCATTGCGCCAGACCCAAATGCAAGCCGGCCCAAGCGCCGAGCACGGTGGGCACCAGCGAGGCGGCAAGCAGCATGTAGGTGTTACGCAAAACACGGTTGCGTTCCACGCCAAGCTGGCCAGTACTCTGTCCGTAAAGCGAGGGTTGAGAATTGAAGCGATCGTCCATCTATTTCTCCCAGAACGCGAAGCGTTTTTCAAATATCAGACTTACCTTTGAGGCCCAAACGCTGAAGGAGTTCCAAACTCCAGCATGTCGTCAGACTCAAATGTTCCATGAAGTGTAGGCGCTTTGTCTGAATGCAAGCTGAAAGGCCGGGCGCAGGCGTGACTGCGCCCGGTCAAGAAGCCAACGAGAACCGAATCGGCACGATCACCCAGCCGGGCACAGGCTTGCCCGCGGCTTGGCCCGGTGTAAATGTCCATTGCTGAACAGCTTTCACGGCGGCTTTGTCGAGCGCTGCATAGCCGGAGGACTGCTGGATCCGGATGGTGTCAACGTGGCCGGAAGCCGACACCATCACCCGCAATTTGACGGTTCCTTCTTCGCCCATCCTCCGCGCCAAAGGGGGATATTCTGGTACGGGGTTATGCAAATAGGCTGCGCCGAATGCCGGGGGCGTCGATGGCGCTGGCTTTGCGGCGGCGTCTGTCTGCGTGGGTGCCGCCGGCGGCGCCACGGCTTGCGGCGCGGGATTCAGTGGTTGAGAGGTGGCAGTGGCTGGGTTGGAGCTGGTTCGCTCGGGCGCTTGCATGATGTTTGAAGGCGCGGTGGACGGTTGTGGCGCCACGGGCTCGGGTTGCGGCAAGGTGGGTTTGTGGGGCACGCGCGGTGTGGTCAGGGTGTTGTGTTGAAGCGGGCGCGGCTGCGCTTTGGCCACCGGTGGCGTGCGCATGGGTCTGCGGACGGCCGCCGGAGGGGGCGTAGGAGCGGCCGGCTTCATGGTGAGCGGTCGGGGGGCAGAACCTGGATGAACTCAAGCGCTCGGCGAGGCGCTGGGGGAATAAACGCGAAGTCGGCCTGCAGCGCCCACAACACCAGCACGTGCACGGCAACAACGCCGATACAAAGCGGCCAAAACACGCGCGGCGGGGGGCGAAGCGCGCCGCGCTAGGGCCAGGGATGGGGGGAACTGGTGCGGTCGACATGGGTGGTGGATGCTGGGAGCCGCACTGTGGAGGCTATAATTTCAGGGATTTGCGTCAAGCTCTAGCAGGGTTTGCGCATCCCAAAACAGCGTTTACCAACGCCGCAACACGCGTGCCCGGAGAATATCAATGTTGCCGTTGCAACCCAAAGCCATTTTGGCCCTTGCCGACGGTTCGGTCTTCCACGGGGTTTCCGTCGGGGCTCCCGGTGAGACCTCGGGTGAGGTGGTTTTCAATACCGCGATTACCGGCTACCAGGAGATCCTCACCGACCCCAGTTATTGTCGGCAAATCGTCCTGCTTACGTACCCACACATCGGCAATGTTGGTACCAATGCAGAGGACGTTGAAGCCGCCAAGGTTCATGCAGCAGGGCTCATCATCAGAGATCTTCCCGCACTGGATTCAAATTTTCGCAGAACCGAAGGATTGGGCGATTATCTGCGCCGCACCGATACGGTCGCCATCGCAGGTATCGATACGCGCAAGCTCACGCGCTTGCTGCGGAGCAAGGGGGCGCAAAGCGGCTGCGTGCTCGGGTTGAAACCCGGCGAGGTGGTGACTGCGGCCGTGGTCGAGCACGCGCTGGCTCGTGCGCGCGCGTTCCCGGGACTTGCCGGAATGGACCTGGCTCGCGTCGTGAGCACGAGGGAGTCATACCTCTGGTCGCAAACGGCTTGGGCCTTGGGCACGGGATATGGTGAGCAGCGTGAAGCACGCTTTCATGTTGTGGCCTATGACTTCGGCATTAAGTTCAACATCATGCGTTTGCTGGCCTCGCGTGGGTGTCGCGTCACGGTGGTTCCAGCACAGACTCCAGCCGAAGTCGTGCTCGCGATGCGCCCAGATGGCGTTTTCCTGTCCAACGGGCCGGGTGATCCCGAGCCCTGTGACTATGCGATTGCCGCGGTACGCACGATCATCGAACGAGGCGTACCCACGTTCGGGATTTGCCTGGGTCACCAGATCATGGCCTTGGCCGCTGGAGCTCGCACGTTCAAGATGAAATTTGGGCACCATGGCGCCAACCATCCCGTGAAGGATCTGGATACGGGGCGAGTGAGCATTACGAGCCAAAACCATGGGTTCGCGGTGGATGCCGACACGCTGCCGGCGGACGTGCGCCCGACCCATGTTTCGCTTTTCGATGGCACCCTGCAAGGTTTTGCCTTTCGTGACAAGCCTGCATTTTGCTTTCAAGGTCACCCCGAGGCCAGCCCGGGGCCACACGACATCCATAATCTTTTTGACCGCTTCGTGGGGCTGATGCAGGGGTCACGGGCGGCGGCATGGTAATCGGCGCTTGGCAGTCATGAACCACTTATTTGGCATCACCAATCTCGGGTTGTATGTACTTGGCGTGGTGTTTATCGTGTTGTTGCCGGGGCCGAATTCGCTCTACGTCCTGAGCGTGGCGGCGCAGCGCGGCGTGAGGGCTGGTTATCTCGGCGCGTGTGGCATCTTCCTTGGTGATACGGTGCTCATGGTGCTGGCCGCTGCGGGCTTGGCCAGCCTGCTCGAAGCGGTGGCCTGGCTGTTTATCCTCGTCAAACTGGCGGGAGCTGCCTATCTGGCGTGGATTGGGTTCAACATGCTGCGTGCAGCGTTGCGGCGCTACCGCCAGGCCGAGGCGCCGCTGGCGCCAGCAGTGCGGGTGGACGCTGCGCACCCCCTAGCCAAGGCTCTGCTCATCAGCCTGCTCAACCCTAAAGCCATTTTCTTTTTCATTTCCTTTTTCATTCAGTTCGTTGACCCCGCCTATCCTCATCCGGCACTGTCCTTTCTTGTGCTGGGTGGCATCGTGCAGTTTTTCAGCGCGCTGTATCTCTCCACGCTAATCTTTGCTGGGTCGCGCCTGGCTGATCTTTTCCGCGCACACCGCCGCATCGCAGCTTCGCTCACTGGATTGGTGGGCGCCGCTTTTATGGCTTTCAGCGCGCGACTCGCCACGGCGTCGCTCAAGTAATCGACCTCGAATTTTCCAAGCATTTCACCCGCAACGCTCCATGCCCAAGCGCACCGACATCCACAGCATCCTGATCATTGGCGCTGGCCCCATCGTCATTGGCCAGGCCTGCGAGTTTGACTATTCCGGGGCCCAAGCCTGCAAGGCGCTGCAGGAAGAGGGCTACAAAGTGATCCTGGTCAACAGCAATCCGGCCACGATCATGACGGATCCGGAAACAGCCGATGTCACCTACATCGAGCCGATTACCTGGCAGGTCATGGAAACCATCATCGCCAGAGAGCGGCCAGACGCTATTTTGCCAACGATGGGTGGGCAGACGGCCCTGAATTGCGCGCTGGACTTGCATCGCGAGGGTGTTCTCGACAGGTACAAGTGTGAGTTGATCGGCGCCAAGCCAGAGGCCATTGACAAGGCCGAAGACCGGCAGAAATTCAAGGAAGCGATGACTCGCATCGGCCTGGGTTCTGCTCGTTCGGGCATTGCGCACAGCATGGATGAAGCGTGGGCCGTGCAGAGATCCATTGGTTTTCCGACCATCATCCGACCGAGCTTCACACTGGGTGGAACGGGTGGTGGCATTGCGTACAACCCAGAAGAGTTTGAGGTGATCTGCAAGCGCGGCCTCGAGGCTTCACCGACCAGCGAGTTGTTGATCGAGGAGTCGCTCATCGGCTGGAAGGAATTCGAGATGGAGGTTGTGCGTGACAAGGCGGACAACTGCATCATCGTGTGCTCGATCGAGAATCTTGACCCGATGGGCGTGCACACCGGCGACTCCATTACCGTAGCGCCAGCGCAGACCCTAACCGACAAGGAATACCAGATCATGCGCGATGCGAGCATCGCCGTGCTGCGTGAGATTGGTGTGGACACGGGCGGGTCGAACGTGCAGTTTGCGATCAACCCGAAAGATGGGCGCATGATCGTGATCGAGATGAATCCACGGGTCTCGCGCTCCTCGGCGCTGGCGTCAAAGGCGACGGGATTTCCCATCGCCAAGGTGGCTGCAAAGTTGGCCGTGGGCTACACGATGGATGAGTTGCGCAACGAGATTACGGGTGGCGCGACTCCCGCCTCCTTCGAGCCGACAATTGATTATGTTGTCACCAAAGTGCCGCGCTTCGCGTTCGAGAAATTTCCCCAAGCCGATTCGCACCTGACCACGCAGATGAAATCAGTGGGAGAGGTCATGGCGATCGGCAGCACCTTTCAGGAGAGTTTCCAGAAAGCGCTGCGTGGCTTGGAAGTCGGTGTGGACGGATTGAATCAAAAGACGACCGATCGCGAGACCTTGGAACGCGAGCTCGGTGAGCCAGGTCCCGAGCGCATCTGGTACTTGGGTGATGCGCTCGCACAGGGGTTTAGTCTCGATGACGTGCATCAACTCACCCGTATTGACCCGTGGTTCCTTGCGCAAATCAAAGACATCGTCGACATCGAACTGCAACTAGACAACGAGCATTTGGATGCGATTGACGCTGAGACCATGCGCTGGCTAAAGCGCAAGGGCTTTTCCGACCGCCGTCTGGCGTATTTGCTCAAAAGTACGGAAAGCGGCGTACGCAAGCGCCGGCACGAACTGGGCATACGCCCGGTGTACAAGCGGGTGGACACCTGCGCCGCTGAATTTGCCACGCAGACGGCGTATCTCTACTCGACCTATGAGGACGAGTGCGAGGCGGAACCGACCACACGCAAAAAGATTATGGTGCTCGGCGGCGGGCCCAACCGTATCGGGCAAGGCATTGAATTCGACTACTGCTGCGTACACGCGGCACTGGCATTGCGCGAAGACGGCTTTGAGACCATCATGGTCAATTGCAATCCCGAGACCGTTTCCACGGATTACGACACCTCGGATCGCCTGTATTTCGAGCCACTTACACTTGAAGACGTGCTCGAAATCGTCGACAAGGAAGGGCCGACAGGGGTGATCGTGCAGTATGGTGGGCAAACGCCGCTCAAGCTCGCGCTCGCGCTGGAGGCGGCCGGCGTGCCAGTGATTGGAACGAGCCCCGACATGATTGATGCAGCGGAAGACAGGGAGCGTTTTCAGAAGCTCATCAATGATCTGGGGCTGCTTCAGCCACCGAACCGCACGGCACGCTCAGAGAGTGAAGCCATCACCCGAGCAGAGGAAATTGGCTACCCGCTGGTCGTACGGCCGAGCTATGTGCTGGGTGGGCGGGCGATGGAAATCGTGCATGAGCAGCGTGACTTGGAGCGCTACATGCGGGAGGCTGTGAAGGTGTCCCATGACTCTCCAGTGCTCCTCGATCGCTTCCTGAATGACGCGATTGAATGTGACGTGGATGCAATCTGCGACGGGCAGGATGTCTATGTCGCTGGGGTCATGGAACACATTGAACAAGCAGGCGTGCATTCGGGCGACTCGGCTTGTTCGCTGCCGCCTTATTCACTGTCGGCAGCGACTATCGCCGAGCTTGAGCGTCAGACCGTGGCCATGGCGCGTGGCTTGAGCGTCGTGGGTCTGATGAACGTCCAGTTTGCGATCCAGCAGGATGGAGAGGAGGACCGTATCTTCGTGCTGGAGGTTAACCCGCGCGCTTCGCGCACCGTGCCCTTCGTGTCGAAGGCAACAGGTCTGCAATTGGCCAAAGTCGCCGCACGCTGCATGGTGGGACAGACTTTACGGCAGCAGGCGATCCCGGCCCAAGTCATCCCCGGTTACTTCAGCGTCAAAGAGGCGGTCTTTCCCTTCGTCAAGTTTCCCGGCGTGGATCCGATCCTTGGCCCGGAAATGAAGTCGACCGGTGAGGTCATGGGTGTCGGCCGTAGCTTTGGCGAAGCCTTCGTCAAATCTCAAATTGCTGCCGGAACGCGTCTTCCCGATGCGGGCAAGATCGGCGGAGCCAAAGTATTTCTTTCGGTCAAAAATAACGACAAGGCGCGCATGGTTGAAGTTGCGCGTGATCTTCTGACGATGGGGTTCGCACTTACTGCGACGCGCGGTACCGCGGCAGCACTGGCGTCTGCGGGTCTGCCGGTTGAGGTTGTCAACAAGGTCACCGAGGGCCGCCCCAATGTCGTGGACATGATGAAAAATGGTGATATCGTCTTGGTCGTCAACACCGTCGAGGAGCGTCGCAATGCGATCGCGGACTCGCGTGCCATCCGCATTACGGCGCTTGCCAGTCGCGTCGCGACCTTCACAACCATTGCTGGCGCCGAGGCCGCCGTTGAAGGCATGAAATGCCTGAGCAGCTTGGAGGTCTACCCGCTGCAGGCTTTACACGAATCGCTGCATTTGGCACACTGAAAACCAAATCAGTCGAGCATCGCCGTGGCAGTGCGCTGCTGCGGCGTTTTTTTTTACATTGTTTTGTGGACACATGATTATGCCTACTCCCATGACTCGGCGCGGCGCCGAAAAGCTCCGGGCTGAACTGCAGCGCCTCAAGTCCGTCGATCGCCATGCGGTCATCCAGGCTATCGCGGAAGCACGCGCGCAGGGTGACTTGTCCGAAAATGCCGAATACGAAGCTGCAAAAGACCGCCAAGGTTTCATTGAAGGCCGCATCGCCGAAATTGAGAGCAAACTGTCGTCAGCGCAGGTGATCGACCCGGCCGAGTTGCACGCCGATGGTCGGGTGGTGTTTGGCGCCACCGTGGAACTGTCCGACGAGGAAACAGGTGAATCGGTGCTCTACCAGATCGTCGGCGACGACGAGGCCGACTTGAAGCACGGCATGATTTCAGTCAGTTCCCCCATCGCGCGTGCGCTGATTGGCAAGGAAGAGGGCGATATTGCGCAGGTTATGGCCCCCGGCGGTGTGCGGGGCTACGAGATTGTCAAGGTCCGATACGCATGAGCAATCTGCGCGCACGCTGGGTTCTCGCCGCACTATGGCTTGGCGGCTTGGCCGCGGTGGGCTTAATCGGCGCCCCCACGGCTTTCGCGGTGCTGCCGGACCGGATGCAGGGAGCGGCCGTTGCCAGTCGCATGTTCTATCTGATGACGCTGGCGGCACTGGTGCTCGGTTGCTTGCTGATGATTCTGGAGCGTCACCATGCGCAGCCGCTGGCGGCGTCGAAACCGTTCTTCCTGGTCCTCGGTGGTCTGTTCTTTGCCGTGCTGGGGGAGTTTGGGATCGTGCCTCGCCTCATTGCTGCTGCGGCAGCGCACGCACCTGATGCCGGGATATGGCATGCAATAGCCAGCTTGGTGTACCTGCTCCAAGCGGCCTGCGTGTTCGCATACGTCTGGATTCTGCCTGTCTCGGCAGCCCGGCTCGGGCGGTGATCGTAGCCTCAGCCCAACCGGATTTTCTTGATGCTTGACTGGCGCGGCTTGGCTCGCTTGACTTTGCCCGTGGCGGTAAGTCGCTCATTGCCAAGGACAGTGACGCGCTTGACGCGCGCGCGGTGCGTGGGGCTGGAGGAGGGGACAACCACTTTCACCTGTTTGGGCGCTGCCTTCTTGCCACCCTTGGCGACAGCAGGCGCATGCGCTTCGGCGGGTACAGGCCGAAATAACACGAGGATTTTTCCGATCGACTGCACCGGTGCTGCCTTCAGGTCGTGGCAAATGCGCTCCATCATGTCGGCGCGCATCTGTCGGTCGTCCGAAGCCACGCGAACCTTGATCAGACCATGGGCAGCGAGAGCGCGGTCGATTTCAGCGATCACCGCATCGGTGAGGCCCTGGTCGCCGATCAGCACGGTGGGCTTGAGCGGGTGCGCTTGCGCACGCTTGACGCTGCGGTCGGCGGGAGTAAGTAGTAAGGTAGTCATGGCCGAATTATCCGTCTTCTCGATGCGCGCCCTGCAGCGCGGCTAAACAGCATCTCCGACCGAGGCCTTCAGCACTGATGAAAAAGAACCGCTTCAAGAAAGCCTGGCTTAACGAGCACCTGCATGACCCTTTCGTCAAGCGGGCGCAAAAGGAGAACTATCGCTCCCGTGCGGTATACAAGCTGCAGGAGATCGACGAGATCCACAAGCTTCTGCGGCCCGGACAAATTATCGTGGATCTGGGCAGCGCCCCAGGTGCCTGGTCGCAGTACCTCAGCAGAAAACTGGGCGACGGCGAGGGGAGCCTCAGGGGCGAAGTCATCGCTCTTGACCTGCTGCCCATGGAGCCGGTGGGTGGTGTCCGGTTTATCCAGGGGGATTTCCGAGAGGCGGAGACACTGGCCCAGCTCGAAGCCGCACTCCAGGGGCGCGGGGTGGACGTAGTTCTCTCCGATATGGCGCCCAACCTATCGGGCATCGCTTCGGCCGATGCGGCACGCATTGAACATCTGGCTGACTTGTCGCTGGAATTCGCGCGAAAGTGGCTGAAGGACGATGGCGCATTGTTGATCAAGAGCTTCCACACGGGGTACTTCAGTCAAATCGTCAACCGCTTCAAGCTGCAATTCAAGACGGTCAAGACCATTAAACCGAAGGCCTCCCGGGATCGCTCGGCTGAGGTGTTCATTCTGGGGTTGGACCCCAAACCAACGGAAGTGAAGCCCGAATGAGCTATTGCATATAAAAAATCAATAGTTTTCGCCAATTATTTCCTTGGAGCATGTGTGCCTAATGCGCGAAATCAAGGCCTCAAGACTTGATTCGCCTAGAATCGGGCGCAGATTGAGGCTAGTGCAGCAATCGTATGCTCCACGCTGGAGTTCCAGGAGTCCGTCTTGAACAATCAATGGTTTTCCAAGGTCGCAATCTGGCTGGTGATCGGGCTTGTGCTCTTCACCGTGTTCAAGCAGTTCGACCGCACGGCGCCGACCGATTCGGTGAGTTACACCCAATTCATGCAAGAGGCCAAGCAGGGTCGCGTGAAAAAGGTCATCGTGCATCAGAGCGGCACATTGGATGTGACGACCACTGAAGGCCGGCGCTACACGCTCACATCTCCCGGCGACCTGTGGATGACGGGCGATCTGATCAAGGATGGTGTGCAGGTTGTAGGCGCTCCGCGCGAGGAGCAGTCCTTCCTGATGCAGATTCTGATTTCTTGGTTCCCCATGCTCCTGCTCATCGGCGTGTGGGTGTATTTCATGCGCCAGATGCAAGGTGGAGGCCGCGGCGGAGCATTCAGCTTTGGAAAGTCAAAGGCACGCCTGCTCGATGAATCCAGTAATACGGTGACCTTCGCTGATGTCGCTGGATGCGATGAGGCTAAGGAAGAGGTCAAGGAATTGGTGGACTTTCTGCGTGATCCGCAGAAATTCCAGAAACTGGGTGGCCGCATTCCCCGCGGTGTGCTGCTCGTCGGGCCGCCCGGTACGGGCAAGACCTTGCTTGCGAAAAGTGTGGCGGGCGAAGCCAAAGTACCGTTTTTCTCGATTTCGGGTTCGGACTTTGTCGAGATGTTCGTGGGCGTCGGTGCATCGCGCGTGCGCGACATGTTCGAGACTGCAAAGAAACACGCACCCTGCATCATCTTCATTGACGAGATCGACGCCGTGGGGCGCCATCGTGGTGCGGGCCTGGGCGGCGGCAACGATGAGCGCGAACAGACGCTCAACCAAATGCTCGTTGAGATGGACGGCTTTGACACCAACTTGGGTGTGATCGTGATCGCGGCAACCAATCGTCCGGACATTCTGGACCCCGCGTTGTTGCGCCCGGGCCGCTTTGATCGCCAGGTCTACGTGCAGTTGCCCGATATCCGCGGCCGCGAGCAGATCCTGATCGTCCACATGCGCAAGGCTCCAGTGGGGCCCGATGTGCGCGCCGACATCATTGCACGCGGCACGCCAGGGTTCTCAGGTGCCGATCTCGCAAATCTGGTGAACGAGGCATCGCTTTTCGCGGCGCGCCGCAATGGGCGCCTGGTGGAGATGGAAGATTTCGAGCGTGCCAAGGACAAGATCATGATGGGGGCTGAGCGCCGGTCCATGGTCATGCCTGAGGAGGAGCGCCGCAACACGGCCTATCACGAAGCTGGCCATGCGCTCGTCGCGCGCTTGATGCCGCAGACCGATCCGGTGCACAAGGTCACAATCATTCCGCGTGGCCGGGCGTTGGGTTTGACCATGCAGCTCCCCGAGATGGACCGCTACAGCATGGGCCGGGATCGGATCCTCAGCATGATCTCGGTGCTGTTCGGCGGGCGCATCGCGGAAGAAGTGTTCATGAATCAGATGACCACGGGTGCCTCCAATGACTTTGAGCGCGCCACCCAGTTGGCGCGCGACATGGTGACGCGCTATGGGATGTCCGATTCGCTCGGCCCGATGGTGTACGCGGAAAACGAAGGAGAGGTGTTCATCGGTCGGTCCATCACCAGGACCACGCATGTGTCTGAACAGACCATGCAAAAAGTTGATGCAGAAATTCGTCGCATCATTGATGAGCAGTACGCCTTGGCGCGCAAGCTCATTGAAGACAACAAGGACAAGATGCATGCGATGGCGAAGGCTTTGCTTGAATGGGAGACCATTGACGCCGAGCAGATCGATGACATTATGGCGGGTCGCCCGCCGCGCCCACCCCGTCCCCCCGGCGCGACGACGACAGGCCAACCACCCGCCACAGGTGGTCGCCCAAGCGGCTTGCCAGCGGACGCACCAACTGCTTCGGCTGCGTGATTTGCGCGCGACATCCTGCGAACGGCCCGGAAGCATCCGGGCCGTTTTCATGCGCCCCTGCCTGCGCACTTGACCTTTCGGATTGATGGCTCGCTTTTGGTCCGCTGGGCGTTTTAGACTGGCTTTGCAACGGCCGCTGGTCATGGGCATCGTCAACGTCACGCCGGATTCCTTCTCCGATGGCGGACGCTATGCCAATGCTGATGCAGCGATCGCCCACGCGCGTAGGCTCGTGGATGAAGGTGCTGACATTCTCGACATCGGTGGCGAGACAACTCGCCCCGGCTCTCATCCGCTGCCACAAGAGCAGGAATGGCAACGCATTGGGCCCGTGCTGCGCGAACTGGTGCGCTGGGGCGTGCCGATCTCGGTTGACACCTACAAGCCGCAAACCATGCGTTTGGCGCTTGAGCTTGGAGTCGACATCATCAATGACGTGTATGCCCTGCGCATGTCCGGGGCTGAGGCCGTTGTTGCGCCTTCAAATGCCGGCGTGTGTCTCATGCATATGCGCGGTGATCCTGCCACCATGCAAGAGTCGCCACACTACACGGATGTTGTCGCCGAGGTGCGTGAATTCTTGCTCGCACGGGCTGACGCGTTGCTGGCACAAGGTGTTGCCGCAGAGCGCATCTGCCTCGATCCGGGCTTTGGTTTCGGCAAGCGCCTTGAGCACAACATTGCGCTCGCGCGCAGTCTGGAGGCCATCACTGACAGTGCTTATCCGGTACTCGTCGGCATTTCGCGCAAGTCCATGATTGGCGGCACGTCGGGGCGCCCGATCCCGGAGCGGCTGCCCGGCAGCTTGGCCGCAGCCCTGGCGTGTGTGGCTGCGGGATCGGCGATCATACGCGTGCATGATGTGGCCGAGACGGTTGACGCCTTGAAGGTGTGGGCAGCGATGCGAGGCTGAGCCTGCCAAGTCAGTCGCTCGGTGCTGAAGCGGCAAGGTGTACGGTCAAAATACAGAACGAGTCACGAGGTGGAGAGCCTATGAGCAGACAGTATTTCGGAACGGACGGCGTGCGAGGGCGCGTGGGTACGAGCCCCATCGTTCCCGAGTTCGGCCTGCGCCTGGGGCATGCCGCAGGCAAAGTGCTGCGCCAGCGTGGCACCACGCGGCCGACTGTGCTGATCGGCAAGGACACACGGGTGTCGGGCTATATGTTCGAGGCGGCTCTGGAATGCGGTTTTGCAGCAGCTGGGTGCGACGTGGTCCTCGTGGGCCCGCTGCCTACTCCTGGTGTGGCATACCTGACGCGTGCGTTGCGCCTGGATCTGGGCGTCGTCATTAGCGCCTCTCACAACCCCTACGCTGACAATGGCATCAAGTTCTTCTCCGCCGCCGGCAGCAAGCTGCCCGACAGCTGGGAAGAGGAGGTCGAGGCCGCACTGCCCGAGGCCGAGGGGTGTGTACCGTCTGAGCAACTCGGCAAGGCGCGACGGCTCGATGACGCCGCTGGGCGATACATCGAGTTTTGCAAGAGCACATTTCCGAACCATCTCACGCTCAAGGGCCTTCGCTTGGTGGTGGACTGTGCGCACGGTGCCGGTTATCACATTGCCCCATCCGTGTTCCATGAGCTTGGGGCGGACGTGATTTCAATTGGCGTACAACCCGACGGGTTCAACATCAACAAGGACGTTGGGGCCACAGCGCCCGACGCCTTGATCCGCGCTACGCGGTCCAATCATGCGGATTACGGCATTGCGCTCGATGGCGACGCTGACCGGCTGCAACTGGTGGACAGCAGCGGTCGCCTGTTCAACGGCGACGAGCTGCTGTATCTCCTCGCAATGGACCGTCGGCCCGCCGGCGTCGTCGGTACGCTGATGACCAACCTTGCGGTGGAGCAGGCCATCAGGGCTCAGGGCATGGAGTTTGTGCGCGCGGCGGTGGGGGACCGGTACGTGCTTGAGGAGTTACTGACGCGCGGTTGGCAATTGGGCGGCGAGGGATCTGGCCATTTGCTGATGTTGGATCGTCATACAACTGGGGACGGCATCATCGCCGCGCTGCAGATCCTGGAGCTCGTGGTGCGAACCGGGAAGAGTCTTTCCAATCAGCTCGCTGCCGTGCGCCTGTATCCCCAGACTTTGCTGAACGTCAAGCTTCCACCGGGGCTGGATTGGAGGATGCATGATGGTTTTGCCCGCGCACGCTCTGAGGCAGAGAAGCGGATCAACGGCCGCGGCCGCGTCCTTGTCCGGCCTTCGGGCACCGAGCCGGTCCTGCGCATCATGGTCGAGCATCAAGAGGCCCATGTTGGGGAACGCACCGCGCGAGAGCTCGCCGAGTCCCTAAGCCTTTGACCTGAACCCGAAGGGCACGAGGGGCGCCGTAGCGGGAGTCTGGATCGCGCCAAGCGCGTCCTGGCCCCGAAAGACTGCGGTTGCGCCGGCCGCGCCCTACGCTGAGCGCGCGCACATGGGCGCCGCCCACGCAAAGGGCATGCGGGCATGCAACCAAAACCGATCGGGGCGCGGCAACCGGGCGTTGCGGGCGGGGCGTTATGTGCGGCCAGGCTTCGGCGATATGATTGTCATATGATTGTCACAATGCGTTCTTACGATGCCCGGTGTGGCTGAGAAAACCACGCCGTTTCCATCTTAGGAGAATGACATATGAAATTGAATCGTCGATCGTTTGCCAAAGCTGCCATCGCTGTCGCCGTGTCTGGCGCCGTCGGCGCGGGTGTGATGGCCACTGCCTTTGCAGGGGAAACTCTCACCGGTGCTGGCAGCACATGGGTGTATCCGCTGGTTGTCAAGTGGTCCGTGGCCTATGACAAAGAAACCGGTAACAAGGTGAACTACCAGGGGATTGGCTCAGGTGGTGGTATCGCCCAGATCAAGGCTGGCACCGTGGCGTTTGGCGCCAGTGACATGCCACTCAAGCCCGAAGAGCTGCAAAAGGATGGCTTGATCCAGTTTCCCACGGCCATCGCTGGCGAGGATCTCGTCTACAACTTGCCGGGCATCAAGCCGGGTGAGCTCATTCTGAGTGGCCCGGTGGTCGCCGACATTTACCTCGGCAAGATCAAAAAATGGAATGATCCGGCGATTGTCAAGCTCAACCCAGGTGTGAAGCTGCCTGACATGGCCGTCACGGTCGTGCACCGTTCCGACGGCTCCGGGACAACCTTCACGTTTGCTGACTACCTGTCCAAGGTCAGCCCCGAGTGGAAAGAGAAGATCGGCGCCAATACCTCGCTGAACTGGCCCGCAGGTGTCGGCGGCAAGGGTAACGAGGGCGTCGCAGCCTATGTGCAGCGCATTCCTGGGTCGATCGGCTATGTGGAATACGCCTACATTTTGGAAAACAAGCTCGCCTACGCTCGCATGTATAACCGCGACGGCAAGCTCGTGAGCCCCAGCTTGAAAGGCTTCCAGGCGGCTGCCGCTCACATTGACTTCACCAAGGCGAAGGATTTCTACGTGATTCTGACCGACCAGCAAGGTCCTGACACATGGCCCATTTCCGGTTGCACCTGGCAGATCCTGCGCAAGGCATCGCCCAAGGCGACCAATGAGGCCGTGACCAAGTTCTTCAGCTGGGGCTTCGAGAAGGGCCAATCCATGGCCGAATCCATTGCATTCGGACCGCTGCCGCCCAGCACCGTGGACGCGATCAAGGCCTACTGGAAACAGAATCTGGGTATCTGACTGCAATAGAAGACGCTCAATATGAATGGATCCGAAGTTGTGACAGGCGCCCAGGTCGAACTGAGTGCCGCTTCGGAGCAGAAATCCGCTGGAAAGTCTTCGGGCTTTCCAGCGGATTTTCTGTTCCGAAAATTTACCGGCTTCGTCGCTTTCATCGTGGCTGCCACCCTGGTTGCCATCATGATTTCCCTCATCATTGAGGGCTGGTCGGCATTGCACACCTTCGGATGGAAATTCCTGATCACCAGCACCTGGGATCCCGTCAGCAACGTTTACGGTGCACTGGTCTTCATCGTTGGCACGCTCTTGAGTTCCCTCATTGCCATGGTGATCGCGGTACCAGTGAGCTTCGGCATCGCATTGTTTATCTCTGAACTGTCGCCGCGCTGGTTGCGCGGTCCAATTTCTGCTGTTATCGAATTGTTGGCAGCGATCCCCAGCATCATTTACGGCATGTGGGGATTGCTGGTGTTTGCGCCCTGGTTTGGGAACATCGAGCCGTGGATCAATGATCACCTCGGCGTCATTCCAGGCATCGGCATGCTGTTTCAGGGCCCACCCATGGGCATCGGCATGTTGACCGCAGGTATCGTCCTTGCGATCATGGTCATCCCCTTTATCGCGTCGGTCATGCGTGACGTGTTCATGATTACGCCAGCGGCCTTGAAGGAGTCCGCCTATGCATTGGGGGCGACCACATGGGAGGTTGCGCGTCACGTGATCCTGCCCTTTACCCGCAGGGCCGTGACAGGCGGCATTTTCCTCGGTCTCGGGCGTGCATTGGGCGAGACCATGGCTGTGACCTTCATCATCGGCAACGCCAATAATCTGAGCGCCAGCTTGTTGATGCCTGGCGCTTCAATTGCCTCTGTCATTGCCAACGAATTCACCGAGGCGACGACGCCCCTCTACAAATCCTCGCTGTTGGCGCTCGGCTTGATCCTTTTCGTCATCACGGTGGTGGTTCTGGCGCTGGCCAAATTGCTTTTGTTGCGGCTGGACGCAAGCCTGGAAGGTAAGAAGGCATGATTTCGCTCTACACAAGGCGACAGCTGATCAACAAGATCAATCTGACGATCGCTGTCCTGATGACCGTCTTTGGTGTTTTTTGGGTCGTTTGGATTCTCTGGACCACCCTGCGCTATGGGCTCCCGGCGCTCAATTTGCAGCTGTTCACCCAGGACACGCCACCGCCAGGCGCCGATGGTGGGGGGTTGCGAAATGCCTTTGTCGGCAGCCTGCTTCTGCTCGGTGTGGCTGTTGCCATCGGCACGCCCATCGGTGTGCTTGCTGGCACGTGGCTGGGCGAATTTGCCGTCAAGCACAGGCTTGGTGCCGTTGTACGTTTCCTCAACGACATCCTTCTAAGCGCTCCGTCAATCGTCATTGGCCTGTTTGCATATGCCATCCTGGTCGATCCGTTGGGTCATTTCTCGGGATATTCCGGTGCCGTTGCCCTGGCCCTGATCCTCATTCCGGTGGTGGTGCGCACGACCGATGAGATGCTGCGCCTTGTCCCGGGTTCGCTGCGTGAGGCGGCGATTGCGCTCGGCACACCGCACTGGAAGATGGTCACCAAAATAACCTGGAAAGCTGCATCGACAGGCATCCTCACGGGGATCATCCTTGGTATCGCGCGAATCAGCGGCGAGACTGCGCCGCTGTTGTTCACGGCATTGAACAACCAGTATTTCAGCATGGACATGAATCACTCCATGGCCAACTTGCCGATCGTCATCTTCCAGTTTGCGCTCAGTCCCTATGCCAACTGGCAGAAGATGGCCTGGGCAGGTGCATTTGTCGCTGTGGGCTTCATCCTGGTGCTCAGTCTCAGCTCACGCTGGCTGCTCAGTCGCGGCACCAAGCTTTGAGCGCCCACCGATCCTTTTCATTTGCCAATCATGCAAACCCCCATTCCTATTGCCACGCCTGACGCTGTCTCGGATGGGCCGCGGCCAGTTCAGCGGATCAAGATAGAAACGCGTAACCTCAGTTTCTTTTACGGCAAGTTCCAGGCGATCAAGAACGTCAACCTCGATATCCCGGAGAACCAGGTAACCGCGTTTATCGGTCCCTCGGGTTGCGGGAAATCGACCTTGCTGCGCATGTTCAACCGGATGTATGAGCTCTATCCGGACCAGCGCGCCGATGGCGAAATCAATATCGACGGGGAAAACATTCTTACCTCGAAGAAAAATGTGTCGCTCATTCGCGCCAAGATCGGCATGGTGTTTCAAAAGCCCACGCCGTTTCCAATGTCAATCTACGAGAACATCGCGTTCGGGGTGCGCCTTTATGAAAAGCTCGGTCGTGCCGAAATGGACGAGCGTGTGGAGGCCAGCCTGACCCGCGCAGGCCTCTGGGGCGAAGTCAAGGACAAGCTTCAACAGGGCGGCATGAGCCTTTCAGGCGGGCAGCAGCAGCGACTATGCATCGCGCGCGGAATTGCAATCAAGCCTGAAGTCCTGCTGCTCGATGAGCCAACGTCCGCACTTGACCCGATCTCGACCGCGAAGGTTGAGGAACTGGTGACTGAGTTGAAGAAGGACTACACGGTGGTCATCGTCACCCACAACATGCAACAGGCGGCTCGAGTGTCGGATTACACGGCCTACATGTACCTGGGCGAGATGATCGAGTTCGGGGAGACCAACCAGATTTTCCTCAAGCCCAAAAGGCAAGAGACCGAGGATTACATCACCGGCCGTTTCGGCTGAACGGAGAACAAGCATGCTCGATAAACATATCTCCACGCAGTTCGATGCCGAGATCGGCGCTATTTCCACACGCGTGCTCGAAATGGGCGGTCTCGTCGAGTCGCAGATCGCGCAAGCGGTCTTTGCACTGCGCCACTTTGATGTCGAGGCTGCGCGTGGCGTGATGCTCAACGAAAAGCGCGTAAACCAGATGGAGGTGGAGATCGATGCTGATGTGACGCAGATCATCGCCAAGCGCCAGCCCACCGCGCGCGACTTGCGCCTGATGATGGCGATTTCAAAGACCATCACCAATTTGGAGCGCGTCGGCGATGAGGCAGACCGCATCGCGCGGATGGCGCGAGACCTGATTGAAGCGGGGTCCAAACTGGGAATTTCGTACAACGAGATTTCGCGCGAGTCTGACTTGGCCATTGCGCAGGTGCGCAAGGCTCTGGACGCTTTCGCGCGACTTGACGAAAAGGCCGCGGTGGAGATCGTCACCGGCGACACGGCGATCGACGAAGAGTTCGACTCCTTCATGCGGAAGCTCATTACTTACGTGATGGAGGATCCGCGCAACATCTCAGCCAGCTTGGATCTTGTGTTCATCGCCAAGGCGATCGAGCGCATTGGCGATCACGCGAAAAACATCGCCGAGTTCGTCATCTACGTCGTGCGCGGCACGGATGTGCGCCACAACAAGCAAGCGTTCAATGAGGTGGCCAGCACCCTTTGAACCATGGCCATGGCAACGAATATTCTCATCGTCGAAGACGAGCCAGCGATTGCCGAGCTGCTCGCGGTGAATCTGCGCCACGCTGGGCAGTGCCCGATCTTGGCAGCGAGCGCGGAGGACGCGCTGCGCATCATCCGTGACGTGCTGCCGGACGTGATGTTGATCGACTGGATGCTTCCCGGCATGTCTGGCTTGGCCCTTGCGCGCGAGTTGCGCCAAGGGGCCCGTACGCGCAGCATACCCCTGATTTTGCTCACTGCGCGCAGCGAGGAGGCCGATACGATCGCGGGACTTGACGCCGGCGCCGATGACTACATCACCAAACCGTTCTCGCCCAAGGAATTGCTGGCCCGCATCCGTGCCGTGCTGCGCAGGCGTGCGCCCCAACTCACGGATGAGCCGGTCCGAGCGGGCGGATTGGCGGTCGATCCCGCCACCCGGCGCGTGAGTTTCGCTGAAGGGGCACGTACGCAGGAGGTTCGCTTGGGCCCGACAGAGTTCAAGCTTTTGCACTACTTGATGACCCACCCGGAACGGGTCCATAGTCGTGGTGCTCTGCTCGACAAGGTGTGGGGCGACCATGTTTTTATCGAAGAACGCACTGTAGACGTGCACATCAAGCGATTGCGGGAAGCGCTGGCGCAGGTGCATTGCGCCGATCTGGTCGAGACGGTACGCGGGGCGGGCTACAGGTTTACGTTGCGGCAAGACCTGCATGTGCCGCAACCGTTGGCACCGAGCCATTGAGGTTGCCGCGATCAACCGCGCTTGTTTGGGAGTCTGCGCTCTCGGCGTGGGCTGAGTCGGGCTTTCAGCGCTGTTTGAGCATTTGTTCCTTGTCAGGCCATCCCTCACACACACCGTCATGCGCGCCGTCATCTTTCGCCTGACCGGCGTCATCGCCTTGATGCTGGCTGCTTCGGGAGTCGTTGCATGGCTGTTCGGGGCTCTGCCCGCTGCGCTCGTGGCTTGTGCTGTGGCCCTGGGGGTCATCGGATCCGATACCGCAGCCCAATTGCGTCTGCTGGCTTGGCTGAAGTCGCCGGAGAGTGCCCGCATTCCTCCCGCGCGTGGGGTCTGGGCGGAGGTGTTTTACCGCGCCGCGCGGCAGTTACGCCTGTGGGAAACACGGGTGCACGGTGAGGAAGACAAGCTCAGGCGTTTCATTGAAGCGTTGCAAGCTTCGCCCAACGGGCTGATCCTTATGGATGGTGCGGACCAGATCGACTGGTGCAATGACACGGCCGCCGCGCATTTCGGGCTGGATGCGCGGCGCGATCTGCGCCAACATGCGGTCCACCTGATCCGCAACCCCGAGTTCTTTGCCTACATGGCAGCCAAGCGGTTTGACACGCCGCTGCTCATGCGACGCACCACCAACCACGGCTCACTGTTGTTGAGTGTGCAGGTCATTCCCTACGGCGACGGCCAGAAGCTCATGCTGTCGCGCGATGTGACCCAGGTCGAGCGCACCGAGGCAATGCGGCGCGATTTCGTCGCCAACGTCTCGCATGAGATCAAGACCCCGCTCACGGTGATCGCCGGTTTCATCGAGTCTTTGCGTGGATTGGACTTTTCGGCCGAGGAGCGTGATCGCATCCTCGCGCTGATGCAGGAACAGTCCGATCGCATGCGCCACCTGGTCGAGGACCTTCTCACCCTGGCCCATCTTGAAGGCGATCCGCACCAGCCGGCCGAAGAGGTGCTGGATATGCGTCAGATGGTGGAACGACTTGGCGCGGACGCACGCGCGCTGTCGGGCGGGCACCACGACATTGAGCTCAGTGCGGACGTGGGCAACGTGCGCGGTGCGCGCACCGAACTCACCAGCGCATTCACGAATTTGGTGAGCAATGCCGTGCGCTACACCCCGCCAGGCGGCACGGTGCGCATCGCGTGGCGTGTGCGGCAGATTGATGCTGGCGGCCCTGTGGCCGAGTTCAGCGTGAGCGATTCGGGAATTGGTATTGCGCAGGAGCATATCCCTCGATTGACCGAGCGCTTCTATCGGGTCGACCGTGGCCGCTCACGCGAGTCTGGCGGAACGGGCCTAGGCCTTGCCATCGTCAAGCATGTGCTGCTGCGCCATCAAGCTGAATTGCGCATTAGCAGCCAACCCGGTCAGGGTAGCGTTTTCACCGTGCGTTTCCCAGTTCAGCGCTTGGTGATGCCGGCTGGGCCCGAAGCGCCTGAAGCCACTGCGGTGGATCGCGAGTCGATCAGTGCCTGATGGCTGCTGCAGCGGCTCTTCCAGCCGCGCGCACGGGTCCACTGTCCTTGGGCATTCATGTCCCAGGCGTTGGCTGGGCATTGCCAGTGGACTCTGAGACCCTCCGCAATCACCTTGGCGCGGGCCATGCGGTCGAGCACCGGGGTCGCAATTTCCACGCGGCGGAAGAGGTTGCGCTCCATCCAGTCAGCGGACGAAATCCAGACGTTTTCCTGTCCGGCATTGAAGAAGTAAAAGACGCGTGAATGCTCGAGGAATCGTCCGATGATCGAGCGCACGCGGATGTTCTCGGACAATCCCGGCACGCCTGGGCGCAGCATGCATGGGCCGCGGACCAGCAGACGGATCTCCACGCCAGCCTTGGAGGCCTTGTAGAGTTCTTCAATCACCGTGGGCTCGAGCAGTGCATTCACGCGTGCCCAGATACGTGCACGCTTGCCACTGCGCGCCAGCCTGGCTTCATTGCGGATGGCCTTGAGCAATTTGTCCAGAAGCGAGAAGGGCGATTGCCAGAGTCGTTTGAGTGGGGGAAATTGCGAGGAGCCGGTAATTTCGAGAAAGACCTGATTGACGTCGGCACAGATGGCCTCGTCAGCCGTCATCAGCCCGAAATCGGTGTAAAGGCTCGCGGTGCGGATGTGGTAGTTGCCGGTGCTGACGTGCACGTAGCGCCGCAACTGCGCAGCGCGCCGGCCGTGCTTTTCGCGGCGTACGACCATGAGCATTTTTGCGTGGCATTTGAATCCGACCACCCCATAGACGACGTGGGCACCCTCGGCTTCCAAGCGCGCTGCCCAGTTGATGTTGGTCTCCTCGTCCAATCGGGCCATCAGCTCCAGCACGACCGTCACTTCCTTGCCATTGCGAGCGGCTTCAATCAGCGCCTCCATCAGCGCTGAGTTGCTGCCGGCGCGGTAGATGGTTTGCTTGATGGCCAGCACTGCGGGGTCCCGCGCCGCGGCACGAACCATGTCAACCACAGGCGTGAAGGTGTCATAGGGGTGATGGAGCAGCACGTCGGCAGCCCGGATGCGTTCGAAAAGTTCAGGCTCCGGGCCCGGCCAGTTCGACAGAGGCGCCGGGGTGTGTGGCGCGTATTTCAGCTCCGGCTCGCCAACCATATCGATGATGGTCTGAAGGCGGACCAGGTTAACGGGGCCATCGGCCTTGAAGCAGTCGCCCTCACGCAGGCCGTTTTCCCGCATCAGGCGCTCAACCAGGTTTGTCGGACAGCCGGCGGTGACCTCGAGGCGCACGGCGTCGCCATAATGTCTGGCTCGCAGTTCACCTTGCAAGGCCGTACGAAGGTTCGTGATCTCGTCGTCGTCCACGAACAGTTCACTGTTGCGCGTCACGCGGAACTGGTGGATGCCAGCCACCTTGAGGCCCGGGAACAGATCACCGGCGAAGGCTTGCATCAACGATGAGAGCAGAACAAAACTGTAGCGATGCTCACCCAGATCCTGAGGCATGGCCAGCACACGAGGAAGTGAGCGAGGCGCCTGGATGATCCCAAGATCGACGTTGCGCCCGAACGCGTCGGTGCCCTCGAGCAGAACTGCGAAATTGAGGCTCTTGTTGAGGACCTTCGGGAACGGGTGTGCCGGGTCAAGCCCGATGGGCGTCAGCACGGGAAGCACCTCCCGCTCGAAGTATGTGCGTGCCCATTGCTGTTGCGCCGGTGTCCACTGACCGCTGGTGACAAAACGGATCCCCACGGAGTGGAGAAGCGGATAGATCTCCTGCTGCAGAACACGGTATTTTTCAGCTTCCAATGCATGCGATTCCTCGGCAACGAGTTGCAGGGCATCGTCTACGCGCAAGCCGTCGGGCGTCATGCTGTTGGCGTCGTGCTCCAAGAGGTCTTGCAGCTGCGCGACGCGTGTCTCGAAAAACTCGTCCATGTTCGACGACACGATGCACAGATAACGCAGACGCTCCAGCGGCGGGTTTGCCGGATCTTGGGCCTGGGCCAACACACGGCGGTTAAAGGCAAGGATGCCGAGTTCGCGATTGAGCAGGCGGGGTGATAGTTGATGCGGCATGTCGACGTGTGGGTTGTGCTCCACGGTGGTGTGGGGGCCGAGCCAAAGGCAGAAGAAAAAATGAAAGCTTACGATGTCATATCTACGTGAAAGCCCCGTGACAAATTCAAATTCTTGTCATCTATCGGCACTCTAATCTCTCCGATGTCCCTGAGTATCCAACATTTAGCCGCTGTCGACCTCGGCTCCAACAGTTTTCGCATGCTGGTGGGGAAAGCCTCTGAGGACAGGCATGGGGCGCAAATCTATCCGCTGGACTCTCTGCGCGAGCCCGTGCGCCTTGGCGCGGGATTGGACGCGAACAAGAATCTCACCGAGGAGTCGCAGCAGCGTGCGTTGGCGACGCTCAGCCGTTTCGGCGAGCGGCTGCGTCAGTTCCAGCCGGAGCGGGTGCGCGCGGTGGCCACCAATGCGGTCCGCGTGGCGAAGAATGCCCAAGCATTCCTGGAGCGCGCCCAAGCCGCCCTAGGTTTTCCGATCGAGGTGATCGCGGGTCGCGAGGAGGCGAGGCTGGTGTACATCGGGGCGGCGCACTCGGTGGCGCCGGCGGCGGGCAATCGGCTGGTGGTGGACATCGGTGGCGGCTCCACCGAATTCATCGTCGGCGCAGGTTTGGAACCGCGCATCATGGAGTCGCTGTACATCGGCTGCGTGTCCATGAGCCGCGACTTCTTTCCCGGGGGGTTTGTGGATGAGCAGCGTATGAAGTCGGCCGAACTGGCCGCGCAGCGCGAAATACAGATCATCGCCCGTGCCTTCCGCAAGGCTGGTTGGACCAATGCCGTGGGGTCTAGCGGAACGGCGCGGGCTCTGGCCGATATCCTCGTCGGCAACCAGCTCAACACCAGTGCACAGTCGCAGGGGATCACCCGCGCCGGCTTGCGCGAGCTGCGCAAGATCTATGTGCGCGCGGGCGATCTGAGCGCCCTCAAGATGGTAGGGCTGAAACATGACCGCCTGCCGGTGGCGGCAGGCGGTTTGGCCATCATGCTTGCGGTATTCGAGGAACTCGGTCTAAAGGACATGGAGGCAACGGATGCGGGCTTGCGGCTTGGCGTGCTTTATGACCTGCTGGGCCGGGAGCAGCATCAGGATATGCGCGCGCTGACGGTACAGCAATTTATGCAACGCTATGGTGTTGATGCCGGGCAAGCCTCGCGCGTCGAAGCGCTGGCGCTGGCGCTGTTGTTGCAGTTGTACCCCCAAGCCAGCTCTGCCGAGCAGCAAGCGGTACGTTGGGCGGCCGAGCTCCACGAGGTGGGGCTGTCGATCGCGCACAGCGCCTATCACAAGCATTCGGCCTATATTGTCGCCAACGCGGATATGCCCGGTTTTTCCCGCAGCGAGCAGGCCACCATCGCCGAGATGGTGCTGTGCCACGGTGGCAAGCTCAAAAAGCTGGGTGGCTTGGATACGCTCAACCTTGATCTGCGCGCGGTGCTTGCGCTGCGCCTCGCAGTTCTGCTGGCACGCAATAGGCATGATGTGGATATCAGTGGGCTGCGATTGGTGCCCGGCAGCAGCGGCGATGGTGTGCGGGGGGCTCGCCTTCAAGTCAGCTCACCCTGGTTGAAGGCCTCGCCGTTGACCCAGTACAGCCTGGAGCAGGAGGTCGCCGAATGGCGTCGCGCGGGCGTTGAGTTACGGCTTGAGGCCGTGCAGATTGCCTGAAAACGCGCGGCGCACTCAGCGAGCCGTGTTCAGAAAATGGCGCGCATAGCGCGAGCTGACGTCGCCTAGGCGCATCAGGATGGGGAAGTCTGCCGTATTGAAATCAGGGTCCCACGCCGGGGCGCCGCAAATGCGTGCGCCCACCCGAAGGTAGCCTTTGAGCAGGGGCGGCGGCTGGGCGGGCAGATCCTGCCGCAGATTCGCCACGGGTAACGGAAGACGCGGCTGCATATGGTCTTCAACCGGGGCCAGATGGGTCCTTCGCAGCGCGGCCCACAGGCTTGCCGCATAGTGTCCGCCGTCATGCATGGACAGGCTGGCGCAGCCGATCATGGCATCCAAAGCATGGCAACGCATGTAGTCGGCCAATCCCGCCCACAGCGCCATGATCACGGCCCCGCCACGAAAGTCGCGGTGGACGCAGGAGCGTCCCAGTTCGAGCAGGCGCGGGCGCAGGTGGATCAAGCGGGTAAGATCAAATTCAATCTCGGAATACAGCCCTCCAACACGCTGCGCCTGGTGTGGTGGCAACACGCGATACGTGCCCACCAATTGGCCCTCGGCGTTTCGCACCAGAAGATGGTCGCAGTAGGAATCAAAAATATCGATGTCGTGACCCGGCAACGGTGTGGCAATTCGTGCACCCAGTTCCTCTGCAAAGATCTTCCAGCGCAGGCGCTGCGCCTCGCGCACCTCGTGTTCATGCCGTGCCCAAGCGACGCTCAGGCCACGATAGTGCTCAGGAACGAGGGTGTCAGCCGAGTTTTTGCGCGCGATGTCGCGTCGCACACTGGTCAGTGCCCGCCCTTGTTCGTGGGACGCCAAGGCATTCAGGCTCGCTTCTTCGCATTCTTGCATCAATTTTCTCCTTCCGGGCTGAACGATACGGATGGATCATGACGATGCCGTGAAGGAAATATGACCGCTTGATGACTGGTTTTTCCCGCTCATTTCCTGGACTCGGGCGTGGTATGTCCGGTGCGGGGCTCCGGTGCGCAGCGCGGCCTGGACCGATTCACCATCCTCCTTGTGACGTTGTGTCAAAGGTTGCTGTGATCACTCCAATTCCATCCCTGAGGGCAACGCGGAGCGGATGACCAAGCGATGCGATCAAGGGACGTGCAGGTTGGCTGCGTGCGCCTGTTCGGCAGGGGCTGCCACGGTGCCGGCGGCACATCCATGTGTCGACCAGCCGGGAAACTGTCTCGCTTCTGGGTGCGGGAGCAAACGAATCAGTCCAACAGGTCCGGGCTGAGGCTGGCGCGAAGGATCCGGTTTGAAGCCCCTTCACGCTGGCGCTCTGCTACCCAGATGAGTCCGCCCTTGCGGATGCTGAGCGGCTGTTCACAGCCAGCTAGCCAGCGCAAGGCAGCGCTTCCCAGAGTGGGTTGGTGGCCACACAGGATCAAGGCGGTGTGGGTGTCTTGGTGGCTGGCAATCACAGTGAGTAATTCCTCAATGCTGCGCTCCGGAGCCAAGCGAGCGTCCTCGGCGGGATAGTCCACAAGAGTCATGGCCGTCTGGCGGGCACGCACTGCCGGGCTTGCACATACGACCCAGGGTTTGGGCACGTGAGCCTTGATCCATGCAGCCATACGGCTGGCATCGCGCCGGCCCTGGCGCGTCAATGCACGTTGCAGGTCCGCGTCGTTGCCGGGGCTGGCAACGTCTTCAGCTTCGGCGTGGCGCCAGAAAATGACATGGAGAGGGGTGCTCATAGGGCGGCTTTTGAGTTGGTGCTTCGGATCGCATGATTTCCACGGTAGCCTGCCGAATGTACACAAATCTCTTGACGCTGATTTGCTCAACCACGTGGTGGCTTGTGCGGGTAGCATCAGCGTTACCGAAAATCTGGAGCCAAACCATGTGGATGGATCACCACGATTTGCTGCGTGAGTTTCCCGAGTTCGCCCAGGCCATTGTCACGTTGCGTGCGCGTGATGGTCATTTTGACGCGATTTGCGCGCGCTTTGACGCAACAAGTGCCGAAATCGTGCGTATCGAGCGCGGCAAAGAGCCTTCTGGCGATGAACAGCTCAAGGCGCTTCGCGTGGCGCGCTTGAAAATCAAGGATGAAATTGTTGCACTTTTGCGCGCCGCCTGAGCGGGAACCAGCCTGGCGATTAGGGCAAGAAGGCGGCTATGGCGGAGACTTCTGCCAGCGACTGAGCCAACTTGGCAGCGCTGGCGTCTAGATCGACCGGGTGCAGATCCACGAGCTGCCGGGCCCGCTCGCGCAGGGTTGCGGCGGAGGGCGGCGCTGCCAGCCTGCTCGCGAGGGCGATGGTGTTTTCGCCGTCCTCGGCGAGGAGGGTGAGAACTGCGCCGTCGAAGCTGCATCGCAGCCGATCAATGATGGCTTCGCGCAGCGTGTCCTTTGCCCAAATGTTGGACACGAGTACACCACCAGGCTGCAGGGCTGCGGCGCAGTCATCAAAGAAAGACTGACTGCATAGCGCAGGCGGAAGCCCCTGCGCGTCAAACCCGTCGAGCATCAGCACGTCGCAGCTGGCGGGATTGTCACGTATCCACACTGCGCCGTCGGTGCAGACAATGCGTAGTCGCTCGTCGTCGGGTGGGATGGAAAAAAGCTCGCGCATGGCGATGACCTCGGGGCTGATTTCCAGCGCGGTGAAGCGCGTGTGCGGCAATTTGGCGTGACAGTACTTCGCCAGGGAGCCGCCCCCCAGACCAACCATGACAATATGCGCCGGCTCGGGTGCGAACAGCAAGAAGGCCATCATGCTGCGCGTATAGTCCAACACCAGCTTGTCGGGTGCGGCGACGCGCATGCGGCTTTGGACCGTGGCCATGGCAAAGTGCAGTGACACTTCACCGCGGTCCTGGCAGATGAAAGGCTGGCCGGGTTGGTGGCGTGGACGCTTCATGGGGGCAGGGCTTCGCGTTATTCGGCCAGGCGGCGCAGTGCAGGAAACAGGATCACGTCGCGGATGCTAGGGGCATCCGTTAAGAGCATGACGAGTCGGTCGATGCCGATGCCGCAGCCGCCCGCCGGGGGCATACCAACCTCCAGCGCGCGTATATAGTCGGCGTCAAAGTACATGGCCTCCTCGTCACCCGCGTCCTTGTTCGCCGCCTGGGCAGCGAAGCGTGCGGCTTGGTCTTCCGGATCGTTAAGCTCAGAAAAGCCGTTCGCGATTTCACGCCCTGTGGCAAACAGCTCGAAGCGCTCGGTGATACTTGGGTCGACGTCGCTGGCGCGCGCGAGCGGCGAGACTTCCACCGGGTAGTCGATTATGAACGTGGGCTGCCATAGATGTTCTTCAACGACCGCCTCAAACAGGCCGAACTGCAGCTCTGCCAGGCTCCAGTGTGCGGGGGCTTTTTCCCCGGCGGCCAGCAGACGTGCGCGCAGCACGGCCGCATCGACTGCCTGCGCGGGCGTGAGCCCGGCATGAGCCACGAGTGCGTCGTGCACGCTCAGGCGCGCAAACGGCGATTCCAAGTCAACCTCGCGGCCCTGGTAGCTCACGCGCGAGGAGCCGCAGGCACGGATGGCTGCTTGGCGAATGAGTTGTTCGGTGAAGTCCATGGCGTCGCGGTGGTTCCAATACGCCGCGTAAAACTCCATCATCGTGAACTCCGGATTGTGGCGCACCGAGATGCCTTCATTGCGGAAGTTGCGGTTAATCTCGAACACGCGCTCGAACCCCCCAACCACGAGTCGCTTGAGATAAAGCTCAGGTGCGATGCGCAGGAACATCTGCTGGTCCAGCGCATTGTGGTGGGTCACGAAGGGCTTGGCATTGGCTCCACCCGGGATGGGGTGCAGCATGGGAGTTTCAACTTCGACGAAGCCCGCTTCCTCCATCTCGTGGCGCAGCGCCGAGACGATGCGCCCGCGCTGCACGAAGCGCTGTCGCGATTCGGGCGTGACCACAAGATCCACATAACGCTGACGGTAGCGTGTCTCGACGTCTTCCAGGCCATGGAACTTGTCAGGAAGGGGTTGCAGGTTCTTGGCTAGCAGGCGCACGGCGGTAGCCTGTACGGTGAGTTCACCCGTCCGCGTCTTGAACAGCGTGCCCTCGCAGGCGAGGATGTCGCCCAGGTCGAAATGCTTGAACGCGGCATGGCCCACTTCCCCGGCGTGGTCATTGGTGACATAGATCTGCATGCGGCCGCTGCCATCCTGCAGCGTGCCGAAGCTGGCTTTTCCCATGACGCGTTTGAGCATGAGGCGTCCAGCGACCTTCACATGGTGGTTTGTCTCAAGCAGCGTGGTGGCGTCCATGGTGTCGAGCTGCGCATGCAAATCGGCAGCGTACGCGTCGGGCTTGAAGTCGTTGGGATACACAGGCCCGCTTGCGCGCATTGCAGCGAGTTTGGCGCGGCGCTGGGCCACAAGCGAGGTCGGGTCAACTTGAGGGCCGTCCTGCGGGCTTGCCTGAAAGTCGCCTGCGTGCTTGCTGGATTCGGTGGGGTTCATGCGTAGCGTTCTCGTAGGTAATTCAACGAAGCGGCAGTCTCGGCGCTCAAGCCCTGGCCATCCTGTGCCAAAAGGGCATATTCGATGCGCGCAGCCAAAGTCTTGCCCAGTTCCACGCCCCACTGATCGAAGGGATTGATGCCGTATAGCCAGCCTTCGACCACGGTACGGTGTTCATAAAGCGCAAGCAATGCGCCCAAGTGGTAAGCGGAGAGCTCATCCATCCAGATAAAGGTGGATGGGCGTCCGCCGGGGCAGGCACGGTGCCGCGCGGCGGGGGCGGCAGCCTCGGGCGTCATGCCTTGCCCAATGAGTTCGGTCTGCCAGCTCGACGCGTCCTTGCCGTTCCATAACGCATCGGCTTGGCCGAGCGCATTGGCCAGCAAGGCGAGATGTTCCGGAAGCCGCGCATGCCAGGGTCGGGCGACGGCCACGATTTCATGGAATACCGGTACCGCAGCTTGGTGTAGAAGCTGAAAATAGGTGTGCTGCACGGGAGTGCCCACACCACTGATCACCGCGGGACCACTGACATGCACCGGGAGCAGTCCGTCGGCGCTGGTGGACTTGCCCAGCGACTCCATCAGCAACTGTTGAAGGTAAAGGGGCATGTGCCCGAAGGCATCGCCATACAGGCCGATGGATAGCAGGGGAAGCCCGAAACGCACGCGGTAGGCGTGCGACAGTCCGGCCATTAGGCCAGGGGCGCTTGCATCGAGAGGCGTGGAGAGAAAGTGTTCGTCCATCGCGCGCGCTCCGGCGTGCAGTCGAGCCACCGTCTCGCGTCCAAAGGCGAGGAGGAGCACCAACCCGTGCACGCTCCAAACCGAAAAACGTCCGCCGATCTCCGGCAGGGCGCGAAACACCTGGGTGGCAGGCATACCAAACCGCTCCTGGGCGAGGTCGGCGTTTGCTGTAAGTGCCACCAGCCGGCGGCGAGCAGCCTCCGCACCGAGATGGCCCGAGAGCCAGCGTACAACCGCATCGGCATTGCGCATGACTTCCTGCGTGCGGAACGATTTGCTGTTGATCAGCACCCAGGTACGGGCCGGATCGGCTGCACGTAGCGCTGCATCGAGTGTGGCACCATCCAAATTGGCGACCCAGTGCACCGCGCACCGGGGACTCTGCAGCACCGAGAGCGCCGTGTGCAAAGCAAGCATCGGCGTCTCCGAGCCGCCTGCGCCGAGGTGAATGATGTGCAGTCCAGCGCCATCGGCATCCTGCACGGCACTCTCGGCCCAATCCGCCATGCGTGCGTGCTCGGCATGCAGGAATTCCGCGGCAGCCTGCGACGCCGCATCGAGCCCGCTCGCACCCAGCCGCGAGAGCGTGTGCCACGCTGGCCGGCCTTCACTGCCATTGAGCACGATATCGCTGATCAGGTCAGCGGGGCGATGGGGCAAAGCTGCCAAGGTCGTGCGCGCCGTGGCGAGCGCCTGTGCGCCGTGACGTGTGAATTCCAGGCGCAAGCCGGCGGTGTCAATGGTCGTGGGTGTTGGCATGGCGGAAGCGCGTTGCCGGGTTTCGGCGCCGCAATGGTCGTGGAACCGCAAGTGTCAGGCCGGTGTAGCGGATTCGCTGCGCCAGCTCGTGGTTGCCACGGACAAACCACCAATTGTATCGGCCGAGCCTGGGAAAACCGCGGGCTTGTTTTCGCTGCGGGACGCACAAAGCAGGCCCGTGCTGTTCAAAGCCATCCGCGTGCCAGCAGACCAGCCCAGAGCAGCGTCACTAACGCGGCCTGCGTGGCGGCGACTCGCCAGCTAAAAGGGCCGGCGCCACCGCCGAACGCAGCGAAGATCTTGCTCACCGCATTCGTGCTCACCGCCGCGACTATAGCGATCACCGCTTGGAGGGGGGAAAGCATGTTACTTGCGCAAAGCTGCGCCGCAGTGGCCGAGGCGGCATGCGCGTCTGCAAGACCTGCCAGGCCCAGACCGACAACCGTGCCGCGAGGCCCGAGCCAGTCGACGGCTTGATGCGCAAGCAACAGCATCACGGATAGAACCAACGCAAAGAACAGCGCACCACGCGCGTCAAATGGACGCTCACTGCTCAGACCATCTGCGCCAGCGTCGGCTCGCGGAATTTTCCATCCCAATGCCCAGAGTGCCGCAATTGTTGCACCGGCGCCATAGGCGAGGAGCGCCGGCGCGAGCAGGGTCAACAAGGGCGGAGCCAGGAAGCCGACCATTACAGCCAGTTCCAGCACCGTCGCCAAGTTGGAGAGCTGCGCCGCGCTCAGGCAGACGGGAAAAAGATCGGGTTTCTCGCGGGCGCGCTGCGCCATTGCGGCAATGGTGGCCGTGCTGGACACAAACCCGCCAGCCAGGCCAACCAGCGCCAGTCCGCGCGAGTGCCCCAGCCAGCGAACCGCTACATGCCCGGCGCCCTGCACGATCATCACGAGCACGGCCAGAAGCCAAAGCGCATGGGGGTTGAGACCGGCAAGCCAAGTCTCCGGTTTGTTGGGCAGAAGAGGCAAAACCATCAGCACCGCGGCTGCGAGAAACAAGGCGTGGCCAAGTTCGCGCTCGCTCAGGACACGGCGGGCAAAGCCGTGCAGCTGCCGCTTTGCCCACAGCGTCAGCGTGACCAGAACTCCGAGCCCTGCAGCAAGGCCTGCTTCGCGCATTGCCAGCGCGCCCAACAGGACCGTCAGCAGCAAGGCCAGCTCGGTGGTCAACCCGGGGTCGTACCGGCGCGTCTGCTGGTACCCAGCATAGCTATGCAAGGCCACCGCCGCCAGCATGATGGCCAGGGCCCAAGGGCCAAGCGTGCCAGCCACCGCACCAGCGAGCGCGGCGAGCACGAAGCTGCGCAGTCCTGCAGGACTGCGCTCATTTGCGTTTTCGGCGCGTTCGCGCTCGATGCCAATGAGCATCCCCGTCCCGAGCGCCGCCGCCCAGCCGGAAAGATGCCAAGTCTCGATGTCCATGTGTGCATTATCAAGTGTCCATGGTCTTGAGGTGCCTAGAATGCGGCGCATCTCTCCCCAGACGTCCTGCGGCTGACTCGCGGCGCAGGCAACCCGAACGAGGCGTGCATGATCTTCATCACTGGAGGGGCCGGTTTCATTGGCGCCAATTTTGTCCACCATTGGCTATCGGCCACCAACGAACCGCTGCTGGTGTTGGACGCTCTGACCTATGCGGGCAATCTGGAAAGCCTGTCGGATGTGCAGGCGAACGCTCGGTACGCATTCGCCCAAGTGGACATTTGTGACCGTCAGGCGGTTGAAGCGCTCCTGGCGGCGCATCGTCCACGTGCCGTGTTGCACTTCGCCGCGGAGAGTCACGTGGACCGCTCCATCCATGGCCCCGGCGACTTCATTCGCACAAACATCCAAGGCACCTACGAGCTTCTCGAAGCTGCCCGCGCTTACTGGGGCACATTGGCTCACGCGCAGCGCGCAGCGTTCCGCTTCCTGCATGTCTCTACGGACGAGGTTTATGGCTCGCTTGGTCCGAATGATCAGGCCTTTTGTGAGACCACTCCATATTCGCCGAACAGCCCCTATGCAGCGAGCAAGGCCGCCAGCGATCACCTTGTACGCGCCTGGCACCATACCTATGGCCTGCCCGTGCTCACCACGAACTGCTCGAACAACTACGGTCCCTACCAGTTTCCGGAGAAGCTTATCCCTCTGATGATTCACAACGCGCTGGCCGGCAAGTCCCTGCCGCTGTATGGCGACGGTCAGAACGTGCGCGACTGGCTGTATGTCGAAGACCACTGTCGTGCCATTGCCCGCGTACTGGACGCCGGACGGGTGGGTGAAACGTACAACGTCGGCGGGCGCAATGAAGTGCGCAACGTGGACGTCGTTCAATTACTCTGTAATTTGCTCGACACGCTGAGTCCGCGGGCTGATGGCACGCGCTACAGCACGCAGATCAGTTTCGTGGCCGATCGACCGGGGCATGACAGGCGCTACGCCATTGATGCCAGCAAGATTGCTCGCGAGCTCGGCTGGGTGCCGCGGGAAACCTTCGAGACAGGCCTGAGGCGCACCGTGCAGTGGTATCTCCAGCATGGCGAGTGGGTGCAGCACGTGACCAGCGGCGCATACCGCGATTGGCTTGGCAAGCAGTATGGTCGCGATTCTGGAATGGCCGAGGAGTCGTCAGCATGAGCGCTGCCGCGTCGGCGAGTGAGGGCCCCCGTATCCTGCTGTTGGGTGCCGACGGACAGGTTGGCTGGGAGCTGCGGCGCGCGCTCCTGCCGCTGGGCCAACTGTGCGCGCTTGGGCGTTCGCAGATCGACCTCGCGGATTTGCCTGCTTTGCGTACCGCACTGGATACCCAGCGGCCCCAAATTCTCGTCAATGCAGCAGCCTACACAGCGGTGGACAGGGCTGAAGCCGAGCGCGAGCGCGCCATGCGCATCAATGCTGAAGTGCCCGCGCTCCTCGCCGACTATGCGGCGGCAAACGGCATTGTGCTTGTGCACTACTCCACCGACTATGTGTTCGACGGCACCAAGTCGGCACCTTATGTGGAAACGGACGCGCCGAACCCGCGCAGTGCCTACGGCCACAGCAAGCTTGAGGGCGAGCGGGCAATTATGGCCAGCGGCTGCCAGCATTGGATTTTTCGAACTTCATGGGTGTATGCAGCTCGCGGTGGCAACTTCGCCAAAACCATGCTGAAGCTGGCGCATGAGCGAGAACAACTTCGCGTCGTAGCCGACCAGTTTGGCGCGCCCACGAGTGCGGAGCTCCTGGCGGACATCACACTTCTGGCACTGCATCGCGCGCGCCAGGACGACACATTTGCCGAGAGTGCCAGCGGCCTGTACCACCTGACAGCGGCCGGCCACACGTCCTGGCACGGATATGCGCGCTTTGTGCTGCAAAAGGCAGCAGAACGCGGCGTGGCGCTGCGTTGTGCGCCGGAAAATGTGCAACCCATTGCCAGCACCGACTACCCGCTTCCAGCGCCGCGGCCGAACAATTCAAGGCTGGACTGCTCGCGCCTGCAGTCGCTGCTCAAGATTATCTTGCCGCCATGGGAGGTTCAGGTCCAGCGCATGGTTGACGAGGTTGTGCAGGCGGGCTGATCACTACACAAGCCGCCGGTAGGCCCAGCCGTAGGCGACCACAAATAGCGCGCAGCTTCCGATCAGGAGTGGGGTTCTGTTCCACCAGAGCACGGCCGGGCCAATACTGAATGCTGCCAGACCCCAGAGATATGGTGCCGTGTAGGCGTTGACGCTGGTGCGTGCATGGTCGGGCCCACCCAGCTGCAAGGCTCGGGCGAGACGTCGGTAGATTAAATGGTGCAGATGAAGGCTGTCCGCGCGCATGCCGGGACGCCCGCGGAGCATGCGCCTTCGATACACGGAGAACAGCAGTTCCCACGCTGGGTAAGCCAGCACCAGCAACGCAAACCACGGCGAGATCTGCGGGTGGCGCTCGACAAGCAGTACGGCGAGCAAGGCGGAGAGAAAGCCAATGCAATACGCACCGGTGTCGCCCAAAAAGATCTCCCCGCGTGGCCAGTTCCAAAACAGAAACCCGAGCAGAGCCCCCACACCGATTCCCGCCAAGGCCATGATCTGCGGATCATTCACCTTGAATGCCACATAGCCAATGGCGGAGAGAATCATCGCGCCCACCACGGCGGCTAAGCCATGAAAGCCATCGATCATATTCACCGCGTGCGGCATCGCGCCAATCCCAACCACCGCCAGGATCCAGCCCAGAGCCGGCCAATGCTGCAGCAAAGGATCGATGCCGGGGATGTCTAGGCGCACGATGCTGGCGCCACACAAAGCGACTGCCAATGCGGCTGAGAGCACCCCCGCCGTGGCGCGCACCAGCGGCGCGAGATGGCGCCGCAAATCTTCCCATATGGCTGCGAGCATCAGGGGCAGAAGCGCTACGCCTAACCCGAGATTGAAGCGCCACGGCGAATAGCCATTTGCATTAACGACCGCCAAGCCCGCCACGAAGCCAAGGGCAAGCGCCATGCCGCCACTTCGCGGTGTGGGGAGGTGGTGCTTTTTCTGGGTCTCACCCCGGGTTTCGTCCAAACCGAACTTCCAACGGCGGGCGGCGACAATCAGTCCCACGCATCCCAACCAGGAAACGAGTGCAGCAAGGGCAATGCCTTGGCGAATCATGAACGGTCGCGGTGGTCGTGTGGGGGGTCAGCTCTGCTGGATCTCGATTTTGACTTCCAAAACCTCCAGCGAATCCTGGCGCTCAAGTTTGACTTGGATGTCGTTCTGGTTGATTTTCACGTATTTGGAGATGACGGCCACAAGATCGCGTTGCAAGGCCGGCAGGTAGTCGGCTGGCGCACCGGAGGTTCGCTCGTGGGCCAGGATGATCTGCAACCGCTCCTTGGCGATGGAGGCTGTCTTTTTCTTTTCGCCGAGCAGGAAGGACAGAATGGACATGGCGCGGCTCCCGCTCAACGGCCAAACAGGCGCTTGATGAAACCGGGCTTCTGGTAGTCGGTAAAGCGCATCGGTCGCTCTTCACCCAGAAAGCGCGCGATCACGTCCTGGTATGCGGTGGCCACGTCGCTGTTGTCCAGATGAATTGCAGGCGTTCCTTGGTTGGATGCTTGCAGCACCGTCTCGCTTTCTGGCACCACGCCGATGAGTTTCAGGCGAAGAATGTCCTGGATGTCATCGATCGATAGCATCTCGCCCTCGGCCACGCGTTTTGCGTTGTAGCGGGTAATGAGAAGATGTTCGCGGATCGGTTCACCGCCCTCGATTGCTCGGCGGGTTTTGGACCCGAGAATGCCCAGGATACGGTCCGAGTCGCGAACCGACGATACCTCGGGGTTGGTCACAATGAGAGCTTCATCGGCGAAGTGCATGGCCAGCAGCGCTCCACTTTCGATACCCGCCGGGCTATCGCACACGATGTAAGTGAAACCCATCTTGTCCAAGTCCTGCAGCACTTTTTCCACGCCTTCCTTGGTCAACGCGTCCTTGTCGCGTGTCTGCGAAGCGGGAAGCACGAACAGGTTTTCGCAAAGCTTGTCCTTGATGAGCGCTTGGTTGAGGTTTGCCTCGCCCTGGATGACGTTGATAAAGTCATACACCACGCGGCGCTCGCAGCCCATGATCAGATCAAGATTGCGCAGACCGACGTCAAAATCAATCACCGCCGTCTTGTGCCCGCGCAGGGCCAAGCCGGAGGCGAATGACGCGCTGGTGGTGGTCTTGCCGACTCCGCCTTTGCCAGATGTGACGACGATGATTTTTGCCATGGTTGCTTCGTTGGGAAAGGATGAACGGTTTACTTGAGTTTGAGAGATTCGATGCGCAAACTGTCGCCCTGCATCAGCACGTACGCCGGCTTGCCTTGAACGGTAGCCGGCAGAGGTTGATCAGCGGTGCGGTACACGCCCGCGATGGCGACCAACTCGGGCTCGAAGCACGTGCTGAAGATGCGGGCCTGAGTGTTGCCATGCGCTCCAGCCAGCGCACGGCCGCGCAGCGGGGCGTAGACGTGGATGTTGCCCCCTGCAATGAGTTCTGCCCCATGGCTCACCACCTCGACAACGATGAGGTCGCCAGGTGCGTAGACTCGCTGGCCCGAGCGTAGCGGCTTGTCCACCAACAGTGTTCCAGGCGCCGTTTGGCCGTGCAGCTCCCCCGGTTTCGGGCCTGCCTCCTCGGACTGCGCGCTCCCGGAGTGGGTGTTGCTTGCCGCCTCTTCGGGAGATGACACGGTTGCCGCTGGCTTGCGGGTCTGGGAACGGCTTGCAAGCCGTGGCAGACTGCTGTCCTCCCAGCCGAACTGGGTCTCTCCGGTCACGACCCCGATCGGTCGGAGCTGCCTGGCAACCAGCCACGCGGCCAAAGCAGCGACATCAATCCGCTCATCGGGCCCCAATCGGCTCAGATCCAGCACCACGGCCTCACCAGCGAAAAAATCGGGTGAGACGTCAAAACGTTGCTGCAGCGCTGTCTGAAGCGCGTCGACATCTGCCGTCTTGAGCGTCAGATGGAGCGCGTCCACGGCCCCCAGCCGCAAATCAAACAGGGCAGATTTGCGCACGTTCATGGCAGGCGCCGCCCTAGGGGTAGGGTACGGCATACTGGGTGTGCGCAGTGCGGGGTCGCGTGCATCGTCGGAGGCTTCTCAGCAAAGCCTGAATGGTACTTGCACGCCGCGCTGCCACCCGCCTTTACTCAGGCATGATCGTCAACGATGGCACCCTGGACGCGCGTTGGTTTGTCATCCATTCTGGTCTTACCATGCGGAGCATGGTGCAGCGGCTTTCAGTCGCTGCTTCGGTCAACCTCGCGCTGAGTGGCGAGGATTTCTGGAGCCACGGATGAACTGGACAACGCACGGCGTGTGCAACGTGGTCGAAGCGTTAGGCAACTTCAATCGCTACGACACCGACTTGGCTTTGCGCGAAGGTGTGATGCGCGAAGGTGCAGCCTGGGCCGACGAGGCGTTGCACGAAATGGGTGCGGCGCTGGGTCGCGCTGATCTTCAGGAGCAGGCGCGCTTAGCCAATGTGCACAACCCCGTGCTGCGCAGCTTTGATCCACAGGGCCGACGCGTCGACTCCGTCGACTTCCACCCCGCTTGGCATGGGCTGATGCGAGGCATCTTCCAGCGGGGCTTTCACTGCGCCCCCTGGGAGCGGCCCTCGCCAGGGGCGCATGTGGCACGCGCCGCCGGCTATTTGATGCAAGGTCAGGTGGAGGCCGGAACGTTGTGCCCCACAACGATGACGTTCGCCTCGATCCCGATCCTGCGCCGCGAGCAGGCATTGTGGTCGCAGATCGAGCCACACCTGCTCAGCCGCGAGTATGACTCGCGTGATGCACCTCTGAGCGCGAAGATGGGCATGCTCGTGGGCATGGGTTTAACCGAAAAGCAAGGAGGCTCGGATCTTCGCGCCAATACCACGCGCGCTACGCCGGTCGCAGCCGGAGGGCGCGGGGAGCCCTACACCATCGTCGGGCACAAGTGGTTTTTGTCTGCGCCACAGTCCGACGCTCACTTGGTGCTCGCGCATGATGAAACCGGCGCCCTGAGCTGCTTTTACGTGGCTCGTTGGCTACCCGATGGCACGCGCAACGCGGTGCGCGTACAGCGGCTGAAGGACAAGCTTGGTAATCGCTCCAACGCCAGCGCAGAGGTTGAATTCCAGGACGCCTCGGGCACGCTCATCGGCGAGCCAGGTCGCGGGATTCCCATCCTGATGGAAATGGCCACTTATACACGCCTGGATAACGTGCTCGGCAGCTCAGCCCTGCTGCGGGCTGGCGTCGTTGCCGCAGTCCACCATGCCCGCGGGCGTGCCGCTTTTGGGCATATGCTCGCCGAACAGCCGCTGATGCAGGCGGTGCTGGCTGACTTGGCACTGGAAAGCGAGGCTGCCACAGCCTTGGCGCTGCGCTTGGCCGCTGCCTTCGATCGAGACGAGAGCTCTCCACTGGAGGCCGCAATGCGCCGTATCCTCACGCCTGCGGCCAAGCTGTGGGTGTGCAAGCGCACGATCGAGGCGGTGGCCGAATGCATGGAGGTGCTTGGAGGCAATGGCTATGTGGAAGAGCACGCGCTTGCACGCATGCTGCGCGAAGCGCCAGTGAATTCGATTTGGGAGGGGTCGGGCAATGTGATGGCCCTGGACTTGTTGCGCGCCTTTCGACGTGAGTCCCACAGCGCACAGGCCCTTCTTGACTGGCTCGCGAGCGTGTGCTCAGGAGACGCGGCCCTTTCGCGTGCCATTGCCGCGCTCGAGGCATTAATTGCCGAGGCCGCACGTGATCCGCGCATGGGCCGTAGTGTGGCCCAGGAACTGGTGTTACTTGTGCAGGCTGTGCTGCTTCGTCAGCACGCCCCCCAAGCGGTCGCTGACGCTTTTATCGTCAGTCGGCTGGGCTGCGCGCGAAGCGGTCGCATTTATGGCGCATTGCCGCAAGGGGTCGACGCGCGAGCCATTATCGAGCGGGCTTGGTCCGGGGACTGAAGTGTGCCCGAGGGGGGCATGACCAGCGCGAACAAGGTTCAGCGCTTGACTCGTGCGTATCCGGCTAGGCGCAGCGCCTGCGCGGCAAGCCACCCGGAGAACACGCCAATGAGTGCGCCTCCCAGGACATCAGCGGGGAAGTGAGCTCCCACAGCCAGGCGCGACCAACCGACCCACAATGCGAACAACACCAAGGCGACCTTGAGGGCCCAATGTGCACCGGGCAGCAGGCTCGCCATCAGAAGGAAGGCGAAGGCAGTGTGCCCCGAGGGGAAGCTATGGGAGTACTCGGCGCGCCCCAGGACGTGGACCGCGCCTTCGCCCAGCGCCCTCGCTGGCCTGGGAAAGTCCAGCCAAGGCTTGATCGTGGATACGATGCCCCAATCGATGACATAGCCAACCAGGAAGACCAGTACGGCTTGTGCCGCAAGCCAATTGGGACGTTTGAGCGCAAGCCCCAGTGTCAGCGCTGCGTAAATCGGGAAGAGTGTGTGGTCCCCGGCAGCCGTGCCCCACAATGCCAAGTGGTTCCACAGCCATCCGTTGCCGGCGTGATTGATTGCGAGAAACATGCTGTGGTTAAGCCCACCCCAGGAATACCACCACGGACCGTTCATGCCGAGGCCTCCGTCAAGCCGATTTGTGCGTGCTGCATCGGTCTGCGGCGCCAGAGTCATCAAACAGCAACGGGCCCCCAAAGGATGGCGCCTTTCGCACTTGAACCACGGCGAGGGTGCATTCCCGCGCGTTTGCACAGCCCCCTTGCATCGAAGGCGCATCATCGCTTCGAGCGCTGATGGCCTTTGGCGGACAACCCATGCTCATGCCGCCACCCAGCCCAAGGCCAGGACCCATAGGCCCACCCCGGCAAGTGCGCTGAGGATGGCCGCCCCGAAAAGCCACCTGCGCCCCGTTAGCGCTGTGATCGAAGCCAAGGAGATGGCGATCTGCAGGAAGATCAAGCTGCGCGCCATCCCGGTGTGTGGCCGGTTGAGTCGTTCGGACTCCGCGTCGGCCCGACTTGATGCGGCTTCCAGCGAATCGGCCTTCGCCTTGATCTGGGCCTTCTGCTCCTGATACTTCGCAATCTTGGTTGCGATGCCGGGCTGCTTTTCCGGCGGGGACAAATCGCCCGCAAGTTCCATTAAATGCTGCTTGGTGCTTACAGCCTGGTAATAATTCCATTGATCAGAGGCGTGGGTTTTCTTCAAAACGGCCTCATTCTTGAAAAGAAGCACTTCGTTCATCAGGTGGCTACCCTGGTAGCTGACAACGGCGCCCAGCGCAGCCAATAGCGCGGTGAAGATGGCGACCCACTGGTTCAGGGTGTGATTGCCGCTTTCGGCTGCGTGATGCACAGCCTCCTCATGCGGGGCATGGGCATGGACTCCAGACTCACTCATGGCGGACTCTCGTAAGGGATGGGAGATGGCGCGTGTTCGGCGCTGGGTTTAGATGCATGGACTGGTCATCGGTCAAAAGAAGTTTACGGGGTACGGGTGATGGCGCAGGTCGCCCGTAGCGTTCAAGGCTCATCGACGTCTCGCAAGGAACCCGCGATTTGAAGCCCTGTAGCCATTGCGGGTGCGCGAAACACCGGCTCGACGTGTTCATGCAGACAGGCCTTCGCCGACTGGAGAAGTCGTCGGTCTCGCCTGGCTTGGAAAGAGAGTCCGTTGAGGGCTTCGGACTGGACCCGCAGCCACCCAGACCACAGCATGCGGCCTTCACTCGTAGCGCAGAGCTTCTGCTGGCTGCACGCGAGACGCGCGCCAGCTCGGGTAGAGCGTTGCAAGCAGGGATAGGATCAGGGCAACCAAGGTGATTGCGAGGATATCCGAGGCCTTCGGGTTGCTGGGCATTTTGTGAATGAGGTAGACGCTCCGAGGCAAGAACTGCGTTCGGAACATCCATTCCAAAAAGCTCACAATGGGGTCAACGTTGAACGCGATGAGGGTGCCAAGCAGCACGCCGGACAACACGCCGATCACTCCCGTGATTGCGCCTTGCACGACAAAGATGCCCATGATCGAGCGCGGACTTGCACCCTGGGTTCGCAAAATGGCGATGTCCGACTGTTTGTCGGTCACCGTCATGACCAGCGTGGACACGAGGTTGAATGCTGCGACCGCGACGATCATGGCGAGAATGATGAACATCATGCGTTTTTCGATGACAACCGCTTCGAACCAGGTGCGGTTCTGCTTGGTCCAGGGCTGGGCCACCAAGCTGGGCGGCAGCACGGTCTGCAGTTGTTGCGCCACAGCCGGCGCGTCGTCGATATTGCGGGTCTGCACCCGCAGGCCCGTGGGGCCACCCGAAAGAAAGATTTTTTCTGCATCGCCCATGTTCAAGAGTGCAAGCGTGCTGTCATACTCATAGTGCCCCACATTGAATAGGCCCACCACGCGCAGCGTGCGCAGGCGAGGGATCATGCCTGCGGGGGTGAGACTGCCGCTGGGCACCACCATGGTGACCTGGTCGCCGACACCAACGCCCAGGCTCTGTGCCAGGTCGTTGCCGAGCACCACGTTGAACCCACCGGGTGTCAAGGCGCTGAGTGAGCCGGCGACCATATGCGCGGCGATGGCCGATACTTTGTGTTCCTGGTCAGGCTCAATGCCCCATGCCAGCACCCCATAAAGCGTATTGCCCTGCGCCAGCAGGGCCTGGCCCGACACGAACGGCGCCACCCCAGTCACAGCCGGGTCACGCTGCACGATTCCTGCGACGTCATGCCACTGCAGGAGCGGCCCGCCGTCCACACTGAATATCTGGATATGGGGAATGACGTTGAGCATGCGGTCACGCACTTCCGTCTGAAAGCCATTCATCACCGAAATCACCACGATGAGCGCCGCGACCCCTAGCGCGATCCCTGCCACTGAAATGAAGGATATGAAGGATATAAATCCGTTGCGCCGCGTGCGCCGTCCGGCGCGCGTGTAGCGCCAGCCGATGAGCAGCTCAAAGGGCCAGGTGGAAGGAGTCGGCAGAGGTCTAGGCATGGGGGCGCAGTGTACGGTTTTGGCATGCAGACGATTCGTCCTGGGCATGCGCGTGCAGGGAAGGGGTGGGACCGCCTATGCTTTATGAACTACCTTTCCTGGAGAGATGACCCATGACACATTCAACCCCCATGGCCTATCGCCGCCTCGGCCGCAGCGGGCTTCAAGTCAGCTTGTTCTCATTTGGCTCCTGGGTCACGTTCCACAATCAGGTCGATACCGGGGGCGTGCGCGAGATGATGGCCGCGGCGCGCGACGGTGGAGTCAACTTTTTTGACAACGCCGAGGTCTACGCCAACGGTGAGAGTGAACGCCTGATGGGTGAAGCGCTGGCCCAACTCAAATGGGACCGGCTGGACTACGTCGTGTCCAGCAAATTCTTCTGGGGCTTGGACCGCGGCGCGCCTGACAGGCCCCGCATTAACGGGTGTGACACACTCAACCGCAAATACCTCATGCAAGCGGTGGACGGCAGCTTGCAGCGCTTGGGCTTGGATTTCATCGATCTCATATTTTGCCATCGAGCCGACCCGCACACGCCTTTGGAAGAAACGGTCTGGGCGATGCATGACATTATCGAGAAGGGCAAGGCACTTTACTGGGGCACGAGCGAGTGGTCGGCCGATGAAATCCGCTCTGCCTGGGACATTGCCGATCGCCACCATCTGCACAAGCCCGTGATGGAGCAGCCGCAGTACCACCTGTTCCACCGTCGGCGGGTCGAGCGCGAGTATGCGCGCCTGTATGAAGATACTGGCTTGGGGCTAACCACATGGAGCCCTCTGGCCTCGGGCCTGCTAACGGGCAAGTACCGCAAGGGCGTCCCCGCCAACAGCCGTGGAGCGATTGAAAGCGTGTCGTTCCTGCGCGATGGCCTGCTCGACGCACGCAAAAACGCCGCCGTGGGCGAACTCGAAGGTGTGGCGCAGGATCTGGAATGCACCGTCGCTCAGCTGGCGCTGGCGTGGGTGGCACATAACCCACGCGTGAGCACGGTGATTCTGGGCGCCTCGCGGCTGGCACAGTTACAGGAAAATCTGGGTGCCCTTGCCGTGCTGCCCAAACTCACCGTGGATGTCTTGCAACGCATCGACGCCATCACCACTGGGCTCGGGGACTAAGCATTGCCGCCCAGCTATCGCTAGCCTTGGTCAGCTCGCGCCGGACCGGCGGAACACCTTGTCCGCTCGCGCCTGATCGGTGGGGCGGATCACAATTTGGTCCACGTTCACGTGCGCCGGTCGTGTGGTGGCCCACACGACCGCATCGGCAATGTCCTCGGCCAAGAGCGGTCGCGTGTCGGCATAGACCTTGGCTGCGCGTTCGGCATCCCCCGCGAATCGCACAAGGGAAAAATCGGTCTCCACCAGCCCCGGATCTATCTCAGTCACGCGCAGCGGCTTTCCAAGCCATTCCAACCGCAAGGTCTCACTGATGGCTCGCACGGCGTGCTTTGCAGCCGTATAGCCTGCGCCACCCGCGTAGGTCTCAAAGCCTGCGATGGATCCAATGTTGATGACGTGGCCGTCGCCGCTGGCGAGCAGCTTCCCGTGCAGCGCGCGGGTCATCCGAGCCAGCCCCAGCACGTTGCTTTGGTACATAGCCAGCCACTGGTCTTCGTCGAACTCAGCCACCGGTGCCAAGCCCAGGGCGCCACCTGCATTGTTCACCAAAACATGCACCTGCCGCGGCAGCGCTGCAGCAAAGGCCTGCACGCTTGCGATGTCCGTCACGTCAAGCGCGAACGCGTGGCCTGAGATGGTCTTCGCCACGGTGGTGAGCCGGTCTAATCGGCGCGCACCAAGGTAGAGGGTATAGCCGGCTGCAGCCAAGGCGCGGGCCGAAGCTTCACCAATGCCAGAGGAGGCCCCGGTGACGACAGCAATTTTGTTGTTGTTCATGGCAGGATTACGCAACAGAGGTCAAGCGGAGGGTACATCGTATGCGTGGCGGCTCAAAAGCGCGACGTCTTTTTGCTCGCGCCGGCCCCGCAGAGCAAACCCGAACGCCCGGTACGGCTTGCGAGGGCATGACCGCGGACTCGAGGCTTTGCCGGCGATGGTCCGTGATATCCATGGGCGACATCAGCCGATAATGTGCCCATGCACACCGTCCTGATTGACACCGCGCCCGCGGCAGGGGGCACTTGGCAGCAAGCGCTTGCGGGCAACACCATGCCGCAGCTCAGCCGCAGCCTGCGTCTGGCCGAAGTGATCCAGCAGGAGCCGCTGCTTGAAGACGCCGAAGCGGCCTGGCTGACGCCTGCAGAGCGATGGGTCTGCGTGGCACTTGGCTTGGGCGCGCAGATGGTCGGCACGGCGCCGAGGATTACAACGTCGACGGCGATTGCCGGTACAGCCCGAGAGCTGGCGCTTGGCGTCGAGCGCGGGCCATGGGGCGCACTTGCTGCACTTGGTGCCGGGATGGATCTGCGTGGGCTGCCGTGGGGCATGGCGCTACCGGCGCATCTTGAGTTGGGGCGCGAGAGCCTGAGCCTTGCCGATCCGGCTGCTCTGCAATTAGCCAACGACGAGGCGGGCGCGCTGCTCGGTGCCGTGCAGCCGCTCACGAGCGAGGCTGGCTGGCTGCTGGACGCGCGCGAGCCCGCGCGCTGGCTGGTTGCACACCCCAGTTTGGCTGAAGTGGTTACCGCCGATCCCGCCCGGGCGATCGCGCGCAACGTGGCCACGTGGATGCCATCGGGCACGGCTGCGCGGCCTTGGCGACAGTTGCTCACTGAGATGCAGATGGTGTGGCAATACCACCCGGTGAACGAAGATCGCGTGCGCGCGGGCCGACCAGAGGCCAACACATTGTGGCTGCATGGCTGTGGCGTTCTCCCCGCCGATCTGCGTAATCCCTTTGTACTGCTTGGGGAGCCGCCCGCGCATGCGACCGCTTGGTGGCGTGCGGCGCATTCCGGCTTGGCTGTGCTGCCCGCCAGCCGCCGCCCTCATCAACTTCAGGTTGTGCAGCCGCAGACCACCCGAGCGGCGGACCCCCACGAGCTAAAGGGCACGATTGAGGCGCTTGACCGGCTCGCAGCAGATGCGATCGAGCGTGGATTGCAAGATCACGCTGGCGTTCGGGTTGTGTTGGCGGGTGAGCGGCGCTGGATTGCGTTCGAGCTCAGGCGCGCGCGGCGTTGGCAGCTTTGGCGCCGAGCTGATGCGCATGTGTTGCTGGGGCTGGTGTAAGCCATGAGGTTCGTGCTGCGTGATGCGCCACCGCGCATAGTGCATCGACTGCAAGGCGCAGGCATACACCCGCTACTGGCGCGCCTCCTAGCCGCGCGCGGGGTGGACAATCCTGCGGAGATGGAGGCAGAGCTTTCGGCCCTGCTGCCGCCGGCGCTGCTCAAGGGCACCGAGCATGCAGCCCGGATTCTGGCCGATGCCATTGCGCGTGGCGATGCGTTATGCATCGTTGCCGATTACGACTGCGATGGCGCCACCGCTTGTGCCGTGGGCCTGCGTGGCCTGCGAATGATGGGCGCGCGCGCCAGCTACGTGGTTCCAAACCGATTCACGACGGGCTATGGCCTTTCGCCCGCAGTGGCTGATTTGGTCGCGCAGCGGCCCGAGGGAAGGCCCGATTGGATTGTCACAGTAGACAACGGCATTGCGAGCGTTGACGGCGTGGCGCGGGCGCACCAGCTCGGCATGCGCGTGTTGGTTACAGACCATCACCTGCCAGGACCGCTATTGCCCGAGGCTGAGGCCATCGTCAACCCCAACCAGCCTGGCTGTCCCTTTCCAAGTAAGAACTTGGCCGGCGTGGGGGTGATGTTCTACGTTCTTCTAGCCCTGCGCGCCGAATTGCGCGCGCGGGGCGCCTTCACGGCCGCGGCACAGCCAAGGCTCGACAGCTTGCTCGATCTGGTCGCGCTGGGTACCGTGGCTGACGTTGTACGCCTCGACGCCAACAATCGGCTGCTTGTTGCCCAGGGCTTGAAGCGCATGCGTGCAGGCCGCATGCAGCCAGGCCTGCGTGCGCTGCTGGGCGTTGCAGGGCGCGACGCGAACTACGCAAGCGCCTTCGATCTGGGCTTTGCGGTGGGGCCACGCATCAATGCGGCGGGGCGTTTGGCCGACATGACCTTGGGCATCGAATGCCTGCTGACCGACGATCCTGAGCAAGCCCTGCACTTGGCGCAGACGCTGGACGCCATCAACCGCGAGCGCCGCGGCATTGAGAGCACCATGCGCGAACAGGCGCAGGAGGCGCTTGTCCGCTTACAGCAGCAGGGTGAGGCAACAGATCGCGCAGCAATCAGCTTGTTTTCTGCGGACTGGCACGAGGGTGTCGTAGGCATCGTGGCAGGCAGGCTTAAGGAGATTCATCACCGACCAACGTTCGTATTTGCACCAGGCACAGACGGTTGCCTGCGCGGCTCGGGGCGATCCATTGCGGGCTTTCACCTTCGCGATGCGCTGGACTTGATCTCCAAGCGGGAGCCAGGCCTGCTTTTGCGTTTCGGCGGCCATGCGGCCGCTTCGGGGTGCACCATTCCGGCCGATGGTTTCGCGCGCTTTGCCGCGGCCTTCGAAGGCGTGGCACAGGAATGGCTATCGCCGGAGCTGCTGGCGTGCAAGCTTGAGGTGGATGGTGATCTACCACCTGAGTGGTTTGCGCCTGAAGTCGCCCAGCTTTTGCAGTCGCAAGTCTGGGGTCAAGGGTTCACCGCACCTGTGTTCGCGAGCCGCATTGAGGTGCTGCAGCAAGGGCAACTGGGAAGCAATCACTTGAAGGCCCGGGTGCGCGTGCTCGATGGGTCGCCGGGGTCAAGCATGATGCGTGATTTGGTGGCATGGAACCGCACGGATTTCTTGCCCGTGCAGGCGCATGTTGCGTGGCGCCTGGACTCGAACACCTGGCAGGGGCGAACCCAGGTGCGCATGGTTCTTGAAGCGGTGGAAGATATGGGCTGAACCCTGCGTGTGGCGTTTGTCACGCGCGGCACAAAGTCGACGACAAAATGTTGGTCAGCGCGTGGCTTGCGCGTATGCTTTGCGGCTATGCAGAAATCAGAATCTGACGACGGTCTGAGGGAGAAGCAGCAGGGGGACGTATCGCCCCGGCCGACCGTGGACGCCAACGTTGCCACCGAACTGGATCTTCTGCTGCTCAGCGCCGACGAAGATTCCGTGCTTTTTCCCGAGCTGCTCCAATTTCTGCTTCAGCGCGCGGGTGTCGATGGCGTGTGGCTCGGCCACCGTGGGGATGACGGCGAGATCGTATTTGACGCCGCTGCTGGCACGGGCATGGCGGCCTATCTTGACGACGTGCATATTCGCATCGGCGAGGCGGGCGAGGCGCTCGGTCCGGCCTCCCTGGCATGGCACACGGGCTTGCCGCAGATCGTCGTGGATTGGGCGCGCGACCCACGCACGGCGCGCTGGCGTGTGGAAGGCGAAAGAGCCGGCTGGCGTGGGTCGGTCACGCTGCCCCTGCAGGGCGGCGATGGCCGACGGGACCTGCTCACCCTCTACAGTCGTGAACCCGGATTTTTCCAGCAAATCCATCACCAGCGCTTGGTCTGGCACTTGCATACAGTCTTGGGTCTCAAGCTTGGGCGCATGCGACTTTTGCGTGCCCTGCGTGAACAGGGCCAGACTTTGCACTTGCTCAAGGCGGCGATGGAGGCCACCGAGGTCGGCGTGAGCGTGGTCGACGCACAATCGGGGGATTACCCCTTGGTGTACGTCAATCCAGCCTTCACTCGCATCTCAGGTTACACGGAAGCCCAAGCATTGGGCCGAAACTGTCGATTCCTGCAGGGTGAGGAGCATGAGCAGGGGGCCTTGGATGAGGTGCGCGCGGCATTGCGCGAAGGGCGCAGCTGTAACGTTGAGTTGCGCAACACCCGGGCTGATGGCAGCCAGTTTTGGAATGCACTCAGTGTGTCGCCAGTGCGCAACGATGCTGGCGTACTCACCCATTTTGTAGGTCTCATGACCGATGTGAGTGCCCGCCATGCGCTCCAAGCTGAGCATGAGAGCACCCAGGGCCTGTATCGCGCATTGCTTGCTGAGGAAGAGCTTGTGCTGAGTACCGGTGACCTCTCGGAAATGCTGCAGCAGGCTTGCGAGCGCCTCACGGCGAGTGGGCTGTTCCATGCCGCGCTGGTCGGACGCGCGGGCGTGCAAGGCCATATCGATCTCCTGGCCCAATCCGGAAGCATGCACATTAGCGAGGAGTGGTATCGCCCCAATGTGCAGGGAGAATTTGCTGAGCAGAGCTTGGCCGTGCGGGTTTGGAACAGCAAGCAGCTGCAGTTCAGCAACGACTATTTGAATGAGCCCGCTTACACCATGTACCGGGAGAAACTGCGAGCGGCCGGTGTGCGCTCCGTGGCCATTGCGCCCATTTTCCGCGGTGGACACCGTTGGGCCATGCTCGGTGTCGTGTCAGGGCAGGTCGGCATCTTCACGCCTGCGGTCCTGGAGCTTCTCGAGCGGGTTGCACGGCTCATCGGCCACGGACTGGACGCATTTGACCTGCGTCGTCGCCTGCAGCAGGAGCACCGACACATCTCATGGCTTGCCGAGCACGATTTGCTCACCGGCCTGCTCAACCGGCGCGGCTTGCGCCTGCGCTTGGAAGAAGCCCTGTCGCAGGTTGATGCACAGGGTGGGTTTGTCGCCGTGGGCATTCTTGACTTTGACGATTTCAAGCAGTTCAACGACAGCTATGGCCATGCGGCCGGGGACACATTGCTACGCACCGTAGCGGCGCGCCTTGTGGAGGCTGTACGTTCAAGCGACACGGTGGCCCGGCTGGGTGGTGACGAGATCGTGCTTGTACTGCAGGGCATGACGACCCGGGATGACGTGGACCCCATGCTTGCGCGTATACGTAAGGCGGTCGATGCGCCCGTATCCCTGCCTGGCGGCGAACGCATCGTGCATACACGAGCGAGTTTGGGTTTCACCATTTATCCCGACGATACGGCGGAGCCCGACGAATTGTTGCGTCACGCTGCCCAGGCACTTTATGCCATCAAGCAGCAACCGCGTGGTACTGCGGCTCCGTTTTGGCGTGTCTACCAACCCGCAACTGACCGCGATCACTTCAATCACCTTCGTCTGGTACGCGAACGCTTTGCCTCAGGTGGTTTGCGGGTGCACTACCAACCGGTGGTTGAGATGATCAGCGGGCGGGTGGTCGAGGTGGAGGCTCTGGCACGACTTGACGACGGCACGGGCAACCTCATCTCCCCTTTGGATTTCATCCACCAGCTCGGGCGCGATGCTGTTGTCGCCCTTACCGCGGGAGTGCTGCACCAGGCGGTGCGCGATGCTCAGCAATGGCAGCGTGAGCAGGGCGTGGAGCTGAGTGTTGCCGTAAACGTCGACCCGCTGTTGCTGGCCTCCGGCGAGGCCTTGGCCGTGGTGAAGGAAATCGTGCATGAATCGAGATTTCCAGCCAATCGCATTGTGCTGGAGATTCTTGAACACAGCGATTTTCTCTCGTTGGCCACAGCACAGGAGAGCCTCGCCGAGCTGCGTACCTTTGGCTGCCGCATTGCGCTGGACGACATCGGCAGCGCCTACTCGTCCCTTTTGCGCATGAAAGAGTTACCGATCGACATCATCAAGCTCGATCAAAGTTTCATACGCGGCTTGGCCGAGAGGCCGCAGGATTTGCGCTTCGTGCAAAGCCTCACGCAGTTGGCTCGTGGGTTAGGCGTGGAGTTCGTAGCCGAGGGCGCCGAAACGGATGAAATCGTCGAGGCGCTTCGCGCCTTGCGCGTGCCCCAGGCGCAGGGCTGGGGTATCGCACGACCGATGCCGGCAACCGCATTCGGGGACTGGCTCGCCGCGTTGCCGCTATGGCGGGAGCCGAAGCCCATCGAGCGCGGCCTGCTCACCCGTATCGCCGAGCAGTTGGTGGGGCTGGATATGGATCTGCTTATTGTGCGGCACTATCCGCAGTTGCAGCCGAGGCTGCCGATGAACGGCGGGCCGGAGGACTGGCCTGTTGGCCAGTGGCTGGTGCAGGCAGGCCTGCCTACGGACCACCCGCTGGTGCAGTCACACAATGAACTGCACGCCATGTTTCACGACTGGCTCGCCGCGGGCCCCGGTGCAGACGACAGCATGGTCCAGTCGGCACTCGACCATCTGTTGCGCACGGCGGGAGAGTATCTGCGTGGGCAGCGGGCCTGAGCCTGGGGGATGCAAAGGGTGCTTGGCCCGTCGCGTCACCCTTTCAGTCGGCGATATCCGCGGGTTGTCGCATGCTTTGCAGGATCCCTTTGCTGAGGCGCAACACAGTGCCACAGCGCTTGGCGAGCTCCAGGTCGTGGGTCACCAGAACCATGGCGGTGCGATGTTCCCGTGTCACCTGCGCCAGCAGGTCAAAGATCAGCTGCGCAGAATCGCTGTCGAGGTTTCCCGTGGGTTCATCAGCCAGCAACAATGCAGGGCGGGTTACCAGTGCCCGAGCAACCGCGACGCGTTGACGCTCGCCGCCCGACAGCTCACCCGGTTTGTGGAGCATGCGCGAAGCCAAGCCCACAAGCTCCAGCATTTCGCACGCCTTGATTTGCGCGCTGCTCGCCGACTCGCGCCGGATTCGCAGCGGCATCATGACATTGTCCAGCGCGGTGAACTCCGGTAGCAGGTGATGAAACTGGTAGACGAAACCCACGCAGCGATTGCGCCAGCTGCCCTGTTCAGCCGCAGTGAGCGTCGTCCAATCGCGGCCGCACACTTGGATGCTTCCTGCATCAGCCCGCTCGAGGCCGCCCAGAAGGTGCATCAGGGTGCTCTTGCCCGAGCCGGATGCGCCGGTGATGGCTAAGGATTGTGCCGCCTGTACCGCAAGGCTTGCTCCGGCCAGAACCTCCACGGGCTGCGGTCCGCCGTTGAAGCGCTTGTATACGTCGCGGGCGATGAGAACAGGTTGGCTCATAGGGTCAATCAGGAATTGGCGGGCTCATTCGCGGCCCTGTCGTGGGAAGCCAAGAGGCTTGGCGGGGCAACGATCTGCGGCTGATACTCAGGCACGAGCTCAGCGAGCAGCGCCTTGACTTGGCGCACGTTTGGCTCGGGCTGCGCTTCAGTTGCTCCAGGTGCGGCAATTCGGGCAGCCAAGGCGTCAAGGTCCAAGGCCTGCGCGTCAAAGTCGCCATGGCGCGCCACTCTGACTTTGGGATGGGGTGTCGGCAGCGTCGTTTCGTCATCAGCAAGCAGTTCTTCGAACAGCTTTTCGCCCGGGCGCAAGCCTGTGAAAACGACAGGAATTTCATCCTCGCTTTTGCCAGATAGCCGAATCATCAGCCGAGCGAGTTCGACGATCTTGACCGGTTCGCCCATGTCGAGCACATAGATTTCGCCGCTGTCACCCATCAGTCCAGCTTGCAATACGAGTTGGGCGGCCTCGGGAATCGTCATGAAGTAACGCACGATATCCGGATGCGTCACGGTTACGGGCCTGCCGGCGGCGATTTGCTGAGCGAAGCGTGGCACCACACTGCCGCTGGAACCCAGAACGTTGCCGAAGCGTACGGCAACCATGCGCGTCGCTGGGTATTGCCGCGCGAGGTTTTGCAATACGCGCTCCGCCAGGCGCTTGCTTGCGCCCATCACATTCGTGGGGTTAACGGCCTTGTCCGTGGAAATCAGCACGAAGCGCTGTGCCCCGCAGGCGGCTGCGGCGCGCGAGGCGTTGAGGGTGCCCAGTACGTTGGTCCGCACCGCTTCAATTGCATTGTCACCCTCCATCAGCGGAACGTGCTTGTACGCAGCCGCATGGAAGACCACAGCCGGCGCGTGCGCCTCAAACAACGCTTTCAGGCGATCACCCTCGCGAACGTTGGCAGTGAGATACACCACGGGCAGGTCAGGATGGCGTGTCTTGATCTCCTGCTCAAGCTGGTAAATGGCATATTCCGACATGTCCAAGCAGACCAAACGGCCTACGCCGAAGCGAGCAAGCTGCCTGCATAATTCCGAGCCGATGGACCCTCCCGCCCCAGTGACCAGGGCGCAGCGCCCAGCCAGCATGTCCGACAGACCTCGCACGTCGAGCTGTACCGCCTCGCGTCCGAGCAGATCATCGAGTTCAAGACTTCGCGGGCCCGTTGCGACGCCCACGCCAGCCTGCAGCCAGTCGTCGGCACGCGGCAATGTGAGCAGCGCCAAGCGAGCATCGCTAGCCTGCTCCAGAAGAAGCCGGCGCGCTGCCGATCCGGCTGCGCCCGCCACCAGTGCATGGCGCACGCCGAGTCGTCGGGCCACGTCACCCAAATCGAGCAGGGGTCCAAGAACGTCCATGCCTTGGAGGCTGCGTCCAGCCTCCATCGCGTCCGGGGTATAGATTGCCACGGCGCGCCATTGCTGATTGCCACGCAGGGTCTGAAGTGCGGCGGCCGCATCGTCCAGATTGCCCAGCACCAGAAGGGGCTGGGCATTTGCACGCAGCGTTCCCAAGCTGGTGCGCTCAGCGCGCGTACGGGCGAGAAGGCGCAGCGCGAGTAGGCCGCTGCCCGCCAGAAGCGGGTGGATAAATACGATGGACCGAGGAAAATTGGCAAGGCGGATCACCAGCAGGCTGGCGGCAAGCGCCAGCGCAGCCACGCCGGCAGCTGTTGCCAGGCGACGCACGTCGGGCAAGCTGGTGTAGCGCCACGGCGTACGATATACGCCGAACGCCAACAGGCAGCCGCCCCAAACCAGGATCGCGAGCGGCGTGCTGGCCAGGACAATTTGGACGATGTTGGCCGGTGCGTCGTTGCGGAACAGACTAAAGCGAAAGGCAAAGGCCGCGAGCCAAGCCAGGGCTACCGCAGCGGCGTCCTTGAGCGGCGGTAGCCAGCCTATGCGGCTGATGGCGCGTCCCTTCATCATGCACGCTCCATGACCTGGCCGAGTCCTCGGCGAAGAAGTTCACAGACACGGGATTGCTGTTCCGCACTCATGTTTGAACCCGAGGGTAAACAAATGCCCCCTTCGAACAGACTGCGGCTGACGTCCTGATCGGGGCCGTGCGTGAAGTACCTGCAGTTTGCATACAACGGTTGCAAGTGCATTGGCTTCCACACCGGGCGCGCTTCGACGTTGTGCCGATCCAGAAAGTCCAAAAGCGCGTCGCGGCGCATCTGCGCTCGTGGCGCCTTGAGGGCGAAGGCCGACAGCCAGCGGGTAGAGCGGTGTCCATTGGGCTCCTGCATCCAATGAATTTCAGGAAAATCCACAAGTGCCGTCCGATAACGCTCGAACACGGCGCGTCGCGCCTGCACGCGTTGCTCCAGCACACGCAACTGCCCGCGTCCGATACCCGCCAACACATTGCTCAGGCGATAGTTGTATCCGTCTTCGACGTGCTCGTAGTGCCGAGCCGGCTCACGTGCTTGCGTCGAGAGCTTGCGGGCGTGCACGATCAGGTCCTCATCTCGCCCGACGAGCATGCCGCCGCCCGAGGTGGTGATGATCTTGTTGCCGTTAAAGGAAAACACCGCAAGCCGACCGAAGCTTCCGCTCGGCTTGCCTTTGTAGATAGCGCCCAGGGATTCCGCCGCGTCTTCCAGAACCGGCACGTTGGCGGCGTCCAGTATCGGCAGCAGTGCGTCCATTTCCGCGCTCTGGCCGTAGAGGTTGACAATCACTGCAGCTTTCGGAACGATGCCATCAGCGCGCAAGGTGTCGAGGGCGCCGACCAATGCTTGCGGCGACATATTCCAGCTGCTCGGTTCGGAATCGACAAAGACCGGCGTGGCGCCGAGCTGCTTGATCGGATTTGCGCTAGCTACGAAGGTCAGGCTCGAGCACAGCACCACATCGCCCGCACCCACGCCCAGCAGGCGAAGGCCCAGATGGATTGCCGCAGTTCCCGAAATCGTTGCTGCAGCGTATGGCATGGTGACCTGAGCAGCGAGCTCAGACTCGAACGCATCGACATGCGGGCCGAGTGGAGCAATCCAATTGCTTGAAAACGCCTCCTGCACCAGCGTGGCTTCTTCATCACCCAAGTGCGGGGATGAGAGATAGACTTTCTGTGAGAGTTCGCGGCGGGTAATGAGGTCCACCACCGATGCGTTGCCATCGACAATGGGGACGTGGTCAATGCGGTGCGCATCCATGAGGGTCACCACGTCACGCATGGACGCGCCGAGGCCGGCGGTGATCGGCGCCCTTGCAGGCAGCGAGGACACAGGGGCCATGGCGTCCACCCCCGCCAACGCTGCGCGTCGCAAGTCGCCGTCCGTGAGTGTGCGTTGCAAACGGCCCGTGTCGTCCGTAACCAGCAAAATCCCCTGAGCAGTGGCGTCCAATCGGGTCAGCGCTTCGCGCAGGGTTGCGGCTGCAGGAATGTGAATCTGCCGAAAAATGCCAGCGTTCATGCGCTTGCTCCCTCGAGTGGACGTGCGGGCACGCCAGCCCAGGATTGGCCGGCAGGCACATCCGTGAGGGCGACGGCACCGGCACCAAGGGTCACGCCCGCGCCAATGGTCAGATCGCGCAAGACGACGCTGCCAGATCCAACAAGGGATGCAGTGCCCACGCGCACTGCGCCACCGAGCGCGGCCAGGGGCGCAATGTGGCTCCAGGCCCCGATGCGGCAGTCGTGATCAACCACAGCGCCGTGGTTCACAATGACGCCCTCCTCAAGTTCGGCCAGCGGGCCGAGCACGCAATGCGCGGCGAGCAGGCAGCCCGGTGCGATGCGGCTGCTCTGGGCAACACTCGTGCGGGGATGGATGACGCTGACCAACGGGGCGATATTGCGCAACGCCTGGGCTTCTTTTTGACGCACCAAGTTGTTGCCGATCGCCACGTGCAGCGCCAGCGGCTTTGGCAGAGCGTGCAGCGCAGCGGGCGAGACAATGGGCACGCCGGGTAACAGTTGCTGACCCCACAGCGATGGGTCCCGGTCGCTGGCCACCACAGTCCGAAAACATGCTGAGGCCAACGCGGCGTCGACCACCACGCGGCCATGGCCGCCAGCGCCGAAAACGATGAGCAAAGGAAGGGAGGAGGCGGTGGTCATGTAAATGGGCTCAATGCTCAGTAGCGGTTGGCTTTGTGCAGAAGGGCAGGACACAGCGGCAGGGTGGCGAGCAGTTCGTCGATCCGACCGGCCGCTTGACCATCGCCGTAGATATTTTGCTCAGGCAAGCGGTCCGCGGAGAGTGCACCGCGCAGCGCAGCGGCGATGGCCTCTGGATCGATGCCCACATCAACCGCACCGGCGTTGCGCTCCCGTAGGTGTTGACGGCTACCAACGTTGACCACCGGGGTGCCGAAACTTGCCGCTTCAATAATGCCGGATGAGGAGTTTCCGAGCAGCGCTGCAGCGTGACGAAGCGCAGGAAGGTAGCGCGCGCGGGGCAAATGGGTGATCTGGTGCCAGCCGGGTTCGGTAAGCTTTGCGAGCTGCCGCAAAATGGCGTCCGAGCCGGCGTCAGCATTCGGCGCGAGCCACACCACCTCGAACGCGGAGCCGGCGCCTGCCGCGCGCAGTCCCTGTATGAGTGCTGCAGCCTGCGCTTCAGCGCCTTCCGCTTCTTGCACCACGGGATGAAACAACACGAGCACGTAGGGGCCATCCTGCGTGAGCCCCAATGTTTCAAGCGCAGTCTGGCGCGGTGCTCCGAGCACTGCAGGAAGATCATCCAGCCCGGGCGCGCCAACCTGAAAGACGCGCTGGGGAGCCTCACCCATCGCGATAAGCCGCTCACGCGACTCAAGCGTCGCGCAGAAATGGTAGGTGGCGAGCTTGCTGACCGCGTGCCGCATGGGCTCGTCCACGGTACCGGAGCGCTCGCCGCCGTGGATGTGCACTGCAGGCACGCCAAGGTGCAGTGCGGCAATGGCACCAGCCAGCATTTCCCCACGGTCACCGAGAAGCAGCAAGGCGTCCGGGCGCTCGGTGCCGAGCAGTTCGGTCAGGCCCATCAGCGTCTGGCCGACGGCATACGCCATTGCGGGGCGGTTGCGTTCGGCTACGTGCGTAGGGATGCGGGCTGCAATGCGCAGGCCGCTCGCCGCAATTTCATCGACTGTGTGGCCAAACTCCTCGTGGAGATGCATGCCGGTGACAGCAACTGAAAGGTCCAGTCGAGCATCCGCGGCGATAACTTTCAGGGTGTGACGCATCAGGCCGAAGTCTGCTCGCGTGCCGGAGACATAGATGATCCGACGCCGAGTCATGCCAACATGGTCCATTGCAACACGGTGCTTGCGCTCAGGTCGCAGTTCAGACTGCGCCCAATCACGGCATCCAGCTTGGCCGCGGGGATACCGGTTTCGGGACGGCGCAGCAGAACATGTTGGCGTCTGAGCACCGTGCCCGCGGGCAAATCGCAGGCCAAGACCACGCTTCGTCGCGCCACGCGGCGCACCTCGGCTTCCTCGGCTTGCGGCTCTTTCACGCCATTGCCCAACATCGCCTGCAAGCGCCGCAGCTCGAATACCAGAGCAGCAAACTCGGCGGGTTCGCTGGAGGCAGCATGATCCGGGCCAGGCAAGGTGCGGTCCAGTGTGATGTGCTTTTCCAGTGCACAAGCCCCGAGGCTGGCTGCTGCAAGAGCGGCAGTATTCCCGAGGCTGTGATCCGAATAGCCAATCGGGAGACCGGTTGCTGATCGCATGGTGGCAATCGCGCGCAGGTTCAGCGCCGCATCCGCGGCTGGATAAGCCGATGTGCAGTGCAGCAGCACGAGGGGCGCGTCCAAGCCTGGGGCAGGCGGCGGTGCACTGCCGTGTTCCCACACGGACTGCACCCAGCCTGCAGCTAAGCGTACCTCCTCGAGCGTGGCCATGCCGGTGGATAGCAGCAAGGGTAGCCGAGCCGATGCGGCTCGCTCAAGAAGCGGGCGGTTGGTGATCTCTCCAGACGAAATTTTCAGCCGCTTGACGCCCACCGCCACAAGTTGATCCACGGCAGCCTCGGAAAATGGCGTCGACATGAACTCAATGCCGCGCTCGCGGCAACGGGCGGCAAGAGCCTCGAATTGCGCTGGAGACAGTTCCAGCTTGCGCAGCATCGAAAATTGGTCGGTCTCACCGGTATTATCCTGCTGGTACGCTGCGGTGGCGGCCCCTGGCGAGACGAGGTCTTCGGCCCGAAAGGTCTGAAATTTAACGGCATCAGCGCCGGCTGCGGTTGCGGCGTCAACCAAGGCGAGCGCCAGATCCAACCGTCCATTGTGGTTGACGCCAGCCTCGGCAATGATGAATACGCGGTCGATGGACATGCAGGGTTCAAGGTCAGGGGTTTTGGCGCGTGTGCAGCCACTCGGCCAGGGCAAAGTCGTCGGCGGTGTCAATGTCCACCGAGCGCGCAGATGGCATGATATGAGCGGCGACCCGCACACTCCACAGCCCGTTTGCGGCAGCATGGCGTAGGGCGCCGCGCTGCCAAACGTAGATGGATCCGTTGAGTGCCCACACTTTAGGCGCGGCTTGGCGCGCGGCCAGACCATCGCCTTTGCTGATGCGCACGCAGCCATCTGGCTGCTGCTCGATGAGGTTGAAATACGGATTGAAACCGCTGTCGAATGCGCTGAGAACGAGTTCGGCGCCTGGACTGCAGGCCAAGGCCAAGCATCCGTCCAAGTCTTCACGCGCGCGCAGCGGCGAGGTGGGTTGCAGGTCGACGATGCGCGTGATCTCCGCGCCCTGCGCTTCGAGATGCCTGACCAAGTGTTCAATCACCGGCAGCTTTGGGGCGTCGTCACGCGCCAACTCGGCGGGCCGCAGAAAGGGCACGGTTGCACCGGCCTGCGCCGCAATTTCGGCAATCGTGGGGTCGTCTGTGGATACATAGACTGCGTTGATCGCCGGATGAGCACGCGCGAAAGCGATGCTGTGCACGATCAAAGGCTGACCTGCGAAGGGGCGAATGTTTTTGCCCGGCAGCCCCTTGCTGCCGCCGCGTGCACAGATGGTGGCGATGGTTGTCATGATTCACATCCGTGATGAGTACGCAATCAGGCTTCTCCACCGGACGCGGCCGCGCCCCCGATTTGGGGCGCAATAAGCGTCAATGCCTCACCCGCCACGGCCTCTGCAGCGCGGCTATTGCGAGCCCAAGCAGTAGCCGGGGCAGGGTGATCGAGAGCGAAGTCGAGCGCGGCGGGCAGATCAGCAACATCGGGCACACGCTGAGCAATCCCCAAATCCGCGTAGCTGAAGCCGGAAAGCGCACCGGGCGAGCATTGCATCGCCAGGACCGGAATACCCACCGTGGCCGCCTGCAGTCCAACCGTCGTCGTTTGCACCACCACGCAGTCGGAGGCGAGTATCAAGGGGTCGATGGATTCTTCTCGCGGCACACTGAAATGAACCTGCGCGTTGTCCGCCAGCCGTGGGTAGCGATGCCAGTGATTGGGGTGATGGCGCACGATCAGCGCGGCGTCGGGCCGGGTCATGACCCAGGCGCGCAACTGGGACTCCATCGCTTGCGCCAGCGCATCTCCCGCGGGCCAGCGCGTAGCGGGATGCCCGCGCGGTTCGGGCTGTGCCGCGAGCAGGACAATCTTTTTGTTCACCCACCCCAGGCGTTTGCGCAGGGCCATCGCGGCCTCACGCATGGTGGGGTCAAATAAGGCATCGAAGGCAGGGTTGCCGGTAATTGCAATCATTTCGCAGGGCCAGCCGCTCGCCACCAGATTATCGCGTACCGCACCCGCCAACACGCATACACGGCTCGGGTGGCGGGTGCGCGCAGCAAAGGCGTCTGCGAAGAACGACGCTGAACTCGACGAAGGCGCTCGCAGGCGCACGGGGCGTGAAGCCCGCTCACCGACACCCGGGTTGGCACCGACGCCGAAGAGGTCGAGCATCGCCAAGGTCGGAATACCTGCATCGCCAGCAGCGTCTAGCGCCGCCTGCTCGCTGCGCGGCGCGTTGGTTGCAATCACCAGGTCGGGCCGCAGGTGATCGATGACGCGGCGCAGAAAACCAATGGGGTAGAAGCCGTGGCGGCCCTTCTTCGCAAGTACGTCCCGAGCAGCCGCCGGTCCGAGGCGCTGATACAAATCCAGCGCGTTGACGCCCAGGTATGCCAGGGATTCAGCTTGCGGAACGTCTGGGTGGGCGTTGCCCTCTAGCAGGGTGCGGCCGAGTTCCAGCGCTTGCGATTGCTCGGCAGGGGACAACAGGTGCAACAGATCGGCATAGCCCAGGGCAGCCTCACCGGCCTCCAGCGCGGTGCGCTTGGCCGTGGTCAGGGCCAGCAGATCGATATGCACGCCAGGAATGCGCGCGCGCAGTGCGCGTATCACCGGCAGGACCATCGCAATGTGCCCGCCTCCGTAGGCGACCATGAGAATGCTGACTGGTGATCTGTTCATGCGTATTGTCGTGTTATTTCGTGCCCATCAGCGATGGAGCCGATCGAATCGGGTTGGCCAAGTTGCCCATCCAGCGGCGATGCACGTGCGAAGCAACCAGCACGCGGTGCCCCTATCCAATATCAGGCTGGACGCGCTGCGCCCAGAGCTCGAGCGCAGCCAACGCACGCAATTCGCGGGTGTAATTGCCGCTGCCCGCCACATGATCGTCAAAGAGCCTGCGCACCTGCGAGAGCTCGAACAGCCGTCCACAGAGTGCTTCCGGGGCGAATAGCAGATCGTGCAGCCACTGCCTGCGCGGGCCGCGGAACCATTCGCCGATGGGCACCGTAAACATCTGCTTTTTCCGGTGCGCAAGATCAGCGCCGATCAGCGGCTCAACTGCACGCTTGAACCAGTGTTTTTTGTCGCCACCGTGCAATTTCGTGGCGCCGCCTGAACGGAACGCAAATTCCATCACGCGCCAGTCCAGAAAGGGCGTTCGCGCCTCGAGTGAGACTGCCATGCCCATGCGGTCTGGCTTGACCAGATTGTTGCCAGGCAGAAGCAGCATCATGTCGAGAAACAACATTTGGTTGACGCGGTCGAAGTGCCGCGCTTGATCGAGCCAAGGTGCAGCCACGTCTCGTACGCTGTCAATATCGGCCAAGCGCGTGCGCAGCCAAGGCTGGAACAGCGCAGCGCGACCAGCTGCCGTGAACAGGCCTGTGTGCTCGATAAAAGCGTGCCCAAAATCAGCATCGGGAATGCGCCCCAAGACGGGATCAGCGAGAAAGCTGGCATATTTGTCGTAGCCTGCAAAGAGTTCATCGCCACCGTCGCCGGTGAGTACCACCTTAACTTCCGTCGCGGCCAAGCGCGCGACTTCGCGCGTTGGCATGAACGAGGCATCCCCGTGCGGCTGGTCCAAGTGCCATAGCACGTCAGGCCAGGCGTCCAGAAGATCGGGCGACACGATGTGCTCCTGATGCGCCGTGTGGAAGCGTTCGGCGGCCTGGCGGGCGTAGGAAGATTCGTCGAACCGCGCATCGGCAAATCCGATGCAGAAGGTGCGCACCGGCTCACGCACATGCCGTGCCATCAGTGCCACAACGGTGCTCGAATCGACCCCGCCCGAAAGGAATGCGCCGAAAGGCACATCTGCGCGCAGGCGCAGACGCACGGCGTCATCGATCAAGTCCAGAAATTCCTCTTGCCAAGCCGAAAAATGCTGAGGGTGTTCGCGTTGCTCGGCCAAGTTCCACCAGCGCTGCTCCTGGCGACCTTGTCGACTGAGCGTCAGCACAGTACCGGGGGGCACATGCCGGATTCCCGCGAACAGGGTGAAGGGCGGTGGAACGTAGTTGTAGGCGAGATAATGTTGAAGTGCGGGCAAGTCCATGCGCGGGTGCGCAGGCAGGGCTTGAAGGATCGCCTTGATCTCCGAGCCAAACAGCACCTGCTTGCTGTCGTCGTGCACGTACAGCGGCTTGACGCCTATGCGATCGCGGATGAGGTGCACCGTTGGATTGTGGGCATCGCGCGAATCGAAAATGCCAATGGCGAACATGCCGTTAAGCCGTGGCAGAAAGCCCAGCCCTTCGCGCTCATAGAGGCGCAGCAGCACCTCGGTATCGCTGTGGTCCGTTGCGAAGGCGACGCCCTGCCGCTGGAGTTCGGCACGCAGCTCAACATGGTTGAAGATCTCGCCGTTTTGCACCAAGGCGATCCGCCCGTCAGTCGAAACGAAAGGCTGGTGGCCACCCTTCACGTCGATGATGGCGAGCCGCCGGTTGCCCAGGGCCACGCCAGCTGCGGTAAAGCAGCCGCTGTCATCGGGACCACGATGGACGAGGCTTGCGTCCATGCGCGCAAGCACAGACGTGCCGACGCTAACGCCTTGGCGATTGAAATAGCCGTAGATGCCGCACATGAGGTAGGAAGAGCGAAGGCAAAACCAGATGGGAAAGCTGCTATTGTCGCCGGCCAGTCGGTGGCGAAGGTGGGCGTCAGTTGCCGCTGCGCCGCAGGAGCTGTCCGGCGGTCAGCGCCAGGATGTGCAGGTCGCGCAGCAGGCTGTGGTGCCGCACGTAGTCCAAGTCAGCCGCCAGGCGCTGTTTCGGCGTGGCGCGTGAGCGGTACAGCGCCTGCGCCAGCCCGGTCAGGCCTGGACGCACGCTGCAGCGCATGGTCCAGTCCAGCGGGCGGTAATCCGCGGCCTGTGCTGGCACGTCCGGGCGTGGCCCCACCAGGCTCATATCACCGCGAAGGACGTTGATCAATTGCGGAAGCTCATCCAGGCTGGTGCGGCGCAGGAGGCGGCCGACGCGCGTGACGCGCGGGTCGCCGCTGGCTGTGCGGTGCGGGCCGATGCGCGAAGCGCCCACAACCATGCTGCGAAATTTGTACAGTCTGAATGGCTTGCCATGTTTGCCCACCCGGACTTGGGTAAACAACACCGGGCGGCCGCTGTCGACCCATACCGCGAGCGCGATGAGCAGCATCGGGACGACAAGAAAAATGGAGGCTGACAGCGCAATGGTGATGTCGAATAGGCGTTTCATTGGCTGTTGTAGAACCGTCGCTGCCACCGCCTCAGCCAACAATGATTCGCTTGGAGGCGCCTGGTTGAGTGTCTGGTGCTGGCGTCAATGCTGCCGTGGCTTTGGCGATGAGGTCACGCGCGAGCAGACGATCGCTTTCCACCTCCTCCGGTGTGCGGGTGGCCAATACCCCTTCGCAATGCTGCATGCGGGCGATGGCTTGACAGTAGACGCTGCGCCAGTCACTTTCCGGAGCCTCCAGCATCTCGCGGTTGAATGTGCGAGACAGGATGACGCTTGTGGAACCGAGCCGCAAGTGCTCACCCAGCACCACGCGACCCGGCAGCAGCCCTTCGTCTAGCCGCGCAATGCCACCGAACCCGAGGCGTTTGTCCGCGCTGCGCGCGGTACGGGCAATCCGGTCCAAGGTGCCGTCCGCAAGCGGTTCGAACATAAAGCGCTGACCGAGTTGGCGGTGCAAGTCGTTTAGGCCGACATAAATCTCGTCGAGGCCTGCCAGCCCAGCCCATTCCGGCAGGGTAGCCAGCGCGCGCCGAGTCTCCAGAAGCGCAATGCATCGCGCTCGGCCAGCCACGAGGTCGGCGAAGGTGCGCAGCGTGGAGGCTTCCTCAAACATCGGCAGCATCAGGCTGTCGGCACCTGCGGCGATCGCCTGGTTGATTTCAGAAGCGCTTGCGCTGTGAATCGGGTTGACCCGCACGATCAGATGCGCGCGCGGTGCAGCGGCGCGTACCTTGCCAACGTCCTGTGGTTGATGGTCGGAGATGAAGGTGCCGAGCCCGCCCTGGCGCTCCTTTTTACCCATGTGCTCTAGATCCACCATGATGCGCGGCACGCCGCAGCCGTGGGCAAAGGCGGCGAACGCGGGTTGGTTTGTAATCTGGATCCAATCCATGCGTGTGAGCGACAAAGTCGCAAGTTGCGAAATCACCGCCGAGTGTAACGGCGCGCAAGCGCTTGGCGGGCCACTGCGCCCAGTGCATCCCAGCGCAGCAGCGCGGCTGCACCGATGGCGAACACCAGCGCGGCAAGCACGGCCTCGATGAGCATCGGCCACGGCGCAGCTGCGCCGTGCGCGAGGATTGTTGCGAGCAATCCAAGCAACGCGCACGCGATAGCCAGCATGCTTAGGTTCCTGATTTCCACGTCCAGGGTATGCCGACTCAGGCGTTGCCAAAGAACCACTGTGGCCACAAGGTACCCAGCGCCATATGCCGCCAGTGCTCGCCACCATGCATCGGGAAGTGCCCAGCCCAGAACAAGCAGGGCCAGCAGCCCCAGGCCATAGCCGAGGACCTGATCGGCGATCCGGCGGTGGCTATTCAGTCGCGCGGACAGCACCAGTTGGGCGGCCTGCAGCGGCAGCAAACACAAAATCCACCTCATGGACTGCACCACCTCAGCCTGGCTGGCGGGATTCATGCGTCCCCAGCCAAAAAGAAGCCGCACGCCCAGCGGCGCAATCAGCATGCCGCAGGCGCCGAGCAGGGCGGCCACAAGCAGCATGGACTGCATCCACTGCCGCCCGCGTTCGCGCGCGCCTGCGGCGTCGCCTGACGCCTCGGCTGCGGAAAGTCGCGCAAGGGCCAACGCTGCGGCCACGGCGAAGACCGTGTGCAGCGGCAACTCACCCACGCGCTGGGCGTAGTGAAAGACACCCAAGCGACCGGGTCCGGCATCCGACGCAAACGCCCGCGCGGCCAGGGTATAGAGAACGGTCAGGCCGGATGCAGCCAGTGCCAAGGCCGAGGCGCGCAGTGCGTCGGCATCGGGCCAGCGCGCGGTCGTCACGGGTGCCGGAGCGCGAACGCTTGCAGCCCAGCGCATCAGGGCCAGCCGCGCAATCGCCGCCGCAGCAATGCCTGCGGCGATCCAGTCAAATCGGCCCAGCCTGGCGGCCAGCAGCAGCCCGGTAATGAGCACCAGGTTGAACACGACATGCCCGGCATATTGCCATTGCAAGCGTCTTTGGGCCTGAAGCGCCGCCGCACCCACCATCGCCACAGCACCGGCGGGCAAGGCGATCAGCGCCGAAAGCCCCAGGGCACCGGCTGCAAGCCGAGCGTCGAGTGCTCCCAAGCCGGGCGCCAGCCAGTGCACGATGACGGAGCTGAACAGCCAGCTCACGACGCCCGCGCATGCAAAAATCGTCAGCGCAAAGCGGCTCCAGCGCGCAGCCTCGTTCGCAATCGCGTTGAGCGGCCGTCCTGCCATCCGCGGCACCATGACGGCCGGCACCGCCGCACCCCACAGCAAGGAGACGGTGAAATCGGGGTAGGACAGTACAACGAGCGCCGCGTCCGCGTGACCGGAAAGCCCAAATTGGCTCGCGACGACCGCGTCGCGCACGACCCCTAGAAGGCGGCTTGCCGCGAGCAATAAAAGACTGAGCGAGAACACGCGCACGATTGACATGGCCCGTGATTGTCGCTTGCTCCGACCTGTGAATGCCCAAAGTTCGTGTTCCAGGATAGCCGCGACGAGCTGCGAGACCACCCACGCCGAAAGGGGTGGGGCCATTTCGCGGGGAGCATGCCGGGTGTGCCACGCACACCCGGCATCGCAAGGGGCTGGTCAAGTGTGGGTTGAGTCGTGTATGATTTGCGCTTTGCATGCGCCCGTAGCTCAGTTGGATAGAGTACTTGGCTACGAACCAAGGGGTCGTGGGTTCGAATCCTGCCGGGCGCACCAGTTTTATTAAGTAAATCAAGGTATTAGAGAACAATGCCCGACCTAAACAGTCGGGCTTTTTTTCGTCTGTTGGGGGGCGAATTCCACCTGAATTCCCCCTAGATTCCCCCAAAGCATACCCACACCGCCCCTTTTACAGATCCCCTTGCGGTTCCCCCCACGGGGGTGCCTGCGATCTCATGAGCGCGTCCAAGTTCCGGGCCGTGCCAACCACCTCCGGCTTACAGCAAAGAAACTTAGGACGGCCCACCGTCTCTTTAAAACCGGGTGATCTGCGCTCACCGCCCCATCCCTTGCTCTCGCTTGCGCTGCCGCTCGATTGCCGCCATGAAGCTGGCGAGGCCGGCGGCCACGCCATCGCCGCGGCGGCTGATGATTCGATCCGCCACTTCGGCGATCAGCCCGTGCCCGTCTGTCCCCTGGGCGCGGGCGCAGTCATACGCGTCAATGAACGCCTTGACAGTGCCGCTGCTGCGATCGCCGTCCACCCAGCGATCAACGGTCTGCTCCATCGACCGGACCGCCTGCTCGTGAGGGCCTGCCGCTCCTGCCTGTTTTTCAGGCGCAGCGGCGACTGTCTGACTGGCAGCAGCGGGTAGGCGGTGCGGTGCCGGTTTATCCCCAGAATCTGGGGATAAGTCGTCGGCCTTCTCGGGTTCTGTGCGCCTGCGCTCCGCAGTCTGTTCTCCCTTCATCGTCCGCGTGGGCATTCTCTCGGCGCGCATCCGCGCCTGCTCGTCGGCGACGATAGGCTGCAAATCGGCACTGGTGACGACGATGCCAAGCCGCACAGCCTCACGCACCGCCCGCTCCCGAAACTCACTGCTCCCCGTGATGTCCACCTTGCCTCCGTATTTCTGCGCGGCGATGCGCAAGGCCGCTTCCAGGGAGTCATCTGCCTTGTCGTGCATGACGATGCGCGGCCCTGTGTCGGTGAACTTCGCCTGGCCATCCTGCCCACGGTAGATTACCAACTGGCGCTTGTGGTCGATCTGCACATCGAGCGCGGCCACGGTGAGCTTGCGCAGCGGGTCGAGATCTTCGCCCTCGATGCCGTCCTGCTGCTGGTACTTCTTGCTGTTGCCCTGCTCGCGGTAGCGGATGCCGCGCAGCGTTGCCTTGGCCGCTTCATCGCCCAGATCGGCCAGCTGCTCTAACCAGGTGCGCCACACTTCGGTCCGTGGAGTCTTGGCCGTCAACGCTTTGCGCTCGACGGCCTGGCGCTTTTGGAGTCCTTCCTTGGCCTTGGCTTCTTCCCATGCACGGTAGCTGAGAGCAACCTTGGCGTCCATGCCATCGCGCCGATGCTCCGCTAGTGCGGTGGCACGTTCTCCGCGTAGCGTGGGGATCAACGCTTGCCGCTCGTCACGGTGACGCGCGGTCATCGCCTTGCGCAGCGCCTGGCGCTGTTTTCTGATTGCCTCCTGCTCGGCCTTGAAGCGCGCAGCCAGCAGGGCGCGTGCCTGGGCGCGCGCAGCACGGCGGCGCTGCCGTTCGGGGTCGGCGCTGGCATGCTGCGGTTCACCCCGGAGGCTGGCGCGCTGGCCGTCCAGCGCAGCGGCATACCTCACTTTGGGTTCTGGCATGGGACCGCGTGATGGCTCATAGGGGCCAAGCGCTTTTTCCAGGGCGTTCTTACTTGCCCACCGCCCCATCTGCGACGCCTTGGCCGCCAACACGCGCCCATCGTCGAGCGTGGCTGTTACCACCATGCCCGAACCCTTGGGCTGAATCGTCACGCCATAGAGCGCTGCGGCTCGGTGCACGCTGTGCCAACTTGCCCCTGGGGACTGCACGGCGGTGCGAATGACCTGAGCCGGTTCCCCTGCAAGCCACGTCTGAAACGACTGTGCCCCGGCGTTGCGATGCTCAGCCGCCTTGGCCGCGTTGCTCACGCGCTGCCCCCCGTCGAGCTGCCCCAGGGTGGTGCGCTCGGCGCGGCTCATGCGCACGATGCCAGCCTTTCCCTGATCGTGGACGACGCCATAAGGGCCGGGGCTGTGGCGCCAGCCTTGAGCAAGCTCGATCTCGCGCATGGCTTTGTCCAGGAGCAGCCAGTCATACTTGGGCACCTTGGCCGTATGGCCGTCAGCATGCACGCGGTTGACGATCAGATGCACATGATCGTGATCGGTGTCGCGGTGCAGCGCCCACAGTGCATCGTGCCCCTCGAAGCCCAGCGTTTTCATGACGTGTTCGCACGCGGCGTCGATCTGCTGGCGCTCGGGATGCTCGGCCTCCTGCCAAGCGAGGGTGACGTGGTACACCGGCCCGCGCGCAGTCGTGTTGCGTGCCGCCGCAGCCGTGGCGTCGAGGATGTCGATGGCGGTCTGGCGATCCTCTGGGGTGTCTAACGGGCAGTCGAGGTTGAGCGCGCCCATCTCGGGGCTGGGTTCTGCGACCTGGTCCGGGTTGTCGCGGGCGATATAGCGCACGGCTTCGCCAAATCCGCGTGAGACCGCTTTACGTGTGATGACTTTGGCAAGCATCGGCGACCTCGGCGATGTGCTGGATGGTGGCGCGCCATTGCGTCAGAGCCAGCTCCACGGCGCTGCGGTCGAGCTGGCCGCGTGCGGCTAGATGCTTGAGCAGTCCGCCTTGACGCCGCAGCTCGGCTTGCAGGGTTTGCAGCCGGGCCACGCGCGTATCGCCACGCAGAGCGATGGTGCGCAGGTAGCTGCTTGTCGTCAGCATCGCCGCATCGGCCATATGGCGGATCAGTGCAGCCTCGGCAGGCGTTGCGCGCAGCGCCAGGTGAACGGTTCGCTCACGCATGAGAGTCTCCCGTCATGCGTGCGCGCAGCTTGCTCGGGTAGAGCTTGTCCCCCGGCGACGCCTTGCGTTCGATGTCGATGCGCCGCTCCACGGCATTGGCACCAAAGCGCTCAATGAGCGCGATGATGATCTTGCGGTCGCTCTCGGTCACGCCTGACGCACCGAAGCCGAGCTTGCCGCTTTTGAGCAGCATATCGGCGCGTTCGTCGGGTGATTCCCCGATGGCTTTGAACCCGGCGCTTGGTGGCCCTTCAAGCTGCTTGCGCAGGCGATAGTCCTCGTCGGATTCGTCATCCCGCTTGTCGGAACCATCGGCCCAGCTTGGCTGATCGTGGATGTCGCGCGGTTTGGCCGTGATGACAGGTGCCGGAGTTGCGGTTGTGGTCTCGGTCTTGGCAACCTCCGACGCGTGCGGCACGGTGGGCTGCGATGTCATGCCAGCGCGTCCAAAAGCCGCCAGCAGTGCCGAAGGACGCACGCCAAGGGCGGGAGCAACGAGCCGCGCGTAGCGCGCCAGCGGCACACCGCTTTGGTGCAGTGCCTTGATGTCAGCGATACGCTCGGTCACGAACGCATCGCTGACCGTGCGCGCTGCAGCTTTGCCCGTGAGCTGACGTGAGAGTTTTGCAGCCTGATCGATGCGTTCAAAGATGGTGGATGATTGAGTCATGTCGATGCTCCATAAAGGTGTGAGAAACGCAGTGCCGAGACGCGGGACAAAACAGGGTGTCGGGCGCAGCCTGACCAATGGGCCGGTTTCGCCTGAAGCGCGAGCGCCAGGTGAAACCTAGGCTTACCTTGCCCCACAAAAAAAAACGAGTCTGCGCAGTGTGTCGTGGTGTGCCCATTAGGCTGTCCCTTGATCGTGGCGGAAGAAACCTTGTCGTATCGCCCGCCCAGTTGGGCTCACACACCAATGCGGCAGGCCGTAGGCAGCACCGTCAACCGGGGTCAAGGTGTCAGGCAGATCAGGGTCGCGAAGTGCCTCGCGAAGTGCCCGCCACGGCAGGCCAAGGTTGCGCGCCAGCAGGCCGGTTGACGCGCGCGCGTTGGCCTCGGCTTCGTTGCGCGATAGGCCACCGTCGCATTCGAGAATTGCCGCACGTTCTTCGAAGTGCTCACGCAGGTTTTCTGCCCACAGCAGCGCCATCAGATCAGGCTTGGCTTGGCAAATCGCTTCGCGCAGATCATCGGCCAGGCGCGAGGCCGGGGACACGATCAACGTGTCGCCGTCGGGTTGGATGGTGAAGCCCGATGTGCGCAGATGAGCAAGCAGGGCGCTGGGATTCATAGCGCCACCTTGTCATCGTGCGGGGCGAGCTTCACGGTTTGCGGGCTTCCCCTTTGGGAATCCTGCGAATCCTGCGAATCCTGCGAATCCTGCGAAAAGCCTTGCTGCGCTTGGCTTTGCCCCAGTTGCGAAGGCTTGCGAATGCTTGCGAATTCGCAGGCCGCAGGGGTGGTCGTTCGCAGGGTTTCGCAACCATTCGCATGGCCCACAAACCCAGTATCCATGCGGGTTTTCGCAGGATTCGCAGCATTCGCACGGACCGTTTGCGTTTTCGCCTGATCCACTCCCAGTGCGCGCACTGCACCGGTGCCGACGGCCACCAGCCCGGCGGCTAAAAGCCGGTCAAGGGCTGCGTCCCTTCGGCTTGCAGATCGGAGGATCGCCGGGCCAATACGGGGAATGTCACGGATTGGCATCGGCTCGCCCCTCGGGGCGAGCCAGCGATAGAGCGTCAGTGCCCAGTCGGGCGTCGGATCGGCCTTGCCACCCAGCGCCGTCAGCCAGCTTTGCAGCGTATAGCGCACCAGGCGGATCGCGTTTTGCGCAGCTTCGCAGTCGATCATGGGCTTGTTCGCCCATGCCGCCATCACACCTGCAATGCGGCAAGCCTGCTCGGTTGCCCGCAGAGCGAAGGGCCGCACGGGGCGCAGCTCGCCGCGTCGGGCCTCGTGCTCCATGATCTCGAAGAACGCCGCCAGTTCCTGCCGCGCATCGGCGGATAGTTCGATGACAGGTAAATCGTCGCAGTGATCTGGCATGGGATCACGCAACAGTTCCGTGCAGCGCGCCAAGAAGCCGACAATGGCTGGCGATTCGTCGGGCAGCCAAGGGCGGAACACGCGCGGGGCAAGTTCCTCGGGCCATGCCAGTAAGAAGCGGGGCCAAAAGCCGATCCCCGATAAAGACTCGTCAGATAGGGTGTCACCCAACGCCTCGGGTTGCGCCAGCAGGTGCGCCGACAAGCGCACGCCGTAGCGCTCAAATCTTCCGCCGCCGCCACGGACAACGGACAGGTGCCCACGATCCCACAGGCCGCACAAAGACGCCGCCGTCTTGGTGCGATGGTCTTGGCTCATGGCATGCCCGGCGAGCATGACGCCTGCCTCAGTCGAAAACACGCCTTGCCCGGCGACACCTTCGGCATACGAGCGGTGCAGGCCCTCGATAGTGATGTCGCCTGCCAGCCGGTAAGGGGCAGGGGGAGGGGACGCAGGCTTGGGGGCATTCTTGCTCCGCTCAGAGCAGGCTTCCTCATACACCTCCACCTCCCGCAGCCATGCCTGCCCCACTTCGCGTTGAAATTCATGGATCGCGCGCAGGGCCACGCGGTCAGCCATGTCCTTACCATCGCCGGATCGCGCCACGGTCAAGCAATATAGGCTCAGGGGTCGGACTCCGCCGTCGATGGTGCGCACGTTGGCCCGCGATTGCGCCAGCAAGGCGGCGGCTGCGAGGAACGATTGCCCGGCCATGGCGGGGGATACTTGCGCACCGTAGGCCAAGTCACATGCCGCTTGCGCCAAGGGACCAAGCGCATCGGTCGGGTAGCCATCGCTGCCTGCGTCAAGCTCCGGTTTGAGTAACACTTCCGCCCGGCGGATTGCGGCAAGCAGCGGCAAAGGCTCTAATGCGGCTTCTGGCGTTTGTGGGGCAAGATGTTGACCAACACGCTCTGCCAGGGCGTCGAGAATGGACGCGCCACGCGCAGCGTGATCAAATTTTCGGGTTGCTTCGGCAATCACGCTCATGGCCGCATCCCCGCGAGTTGCACCCCGGCAAGAATCCGGGCGTGCGCCACGCTCACGCGCTGACGGTCAGGCTCGGGCAGGGTTTGGCCTTCGCGCAGCATCGCGGCAGCCATGCAGACGATCAGGCTTTCATGCTCGATAGCGCGCAGCACATCGACAGCAGGGAATGGGGTGCGTTCGCGCGGTCGGTGATGATCGACGGCTTGCGGGGGCAGGATGTCTTGCCAGCCTAGCCCCACGGCTGCAAGAATGGCCTCGGCGTCGCAGCCCGCGAAACAATGAAAAAGTACGCGCCTATCGTCGAGTTCTCGAACCGAAAGGCTCGCGCGACAGTCGTCATGGGCGGGGCAACGCGCCAGCCACCGACCGGGGCCGGTGCGCTTGACGCCCGAAAGTCGATCAAGCAGGGTCAGGGCCGTCATCGCGCGCCTCCCGATCCGATGGTGGCGTGCGTTGCCACAGCCTTGCGGGGGCGGCCACGTTTGCGTGGTGATGATGCGGGAATCAGCTCTGCGCTGGGTCGTGGCGCGGCGGCCTCAGGTGCGGTGCTTTTTGTGGCAAGCCACGCAGCCAGGGCTGGCAGCATGACCACGACGCGCCCGCCGATATACGTTGTCGGCGGATAGTCGCCACGCTCGCGGCGTTTTTGTGCGGCCGTGATGCTGGTATAGCCCAGCGTCTGGCAAAGATAGGAGTCATCCAGGGCCATGACCATCGGCGCGCCCTGGGCGATCAATGCGCTGAAGAGCGTATCAACGCTAATTTCGTGGGTAGAACTATGGGGTGACATGGTCATCCTCCGTCATGCGCTGCTTGGGAGGTACGACGCGGGCTGCGCAGTGCGCAGCAAAACCGAGGAACGGAGTGCAGCCCGCGCGTCTAGGCGCGGGAGATCGGCGCGGGGACGACGCGCGCGGTGATGGCGATATGGGCGATGCGGCGGTGGGCGATGCGCACAGGCGGCAGGATGGCCGCCTTACACGTCAAGGCTTGCAGACGCGGCACGACCACGGCACGCAGTGCAGCGGCCACGCCTACGGCATCGATTGTCGCGCGTAGGGCTGAAGCGATCAGAGCGATGTTGGCGCGCGCAAACTCGCGCGCCTGACGCGCAAAAAAGCGTGGGACACCGGCGGAGGTTTCTACCGCCGCAATGAGGGTAACGAGTAGCGCGATGATCGCCCAAGCCGCACCGGCCAAGATCGCCCCGTTTCCAGCAATCAAACCCATGCCAACGCCAGCCCCCAACACCGCCCCTAGGACAGGACGGTGCTTCACGATGGGCCGCTCCAATGCGGCGCGCAAAATCACGGGGCTAATCAACATGCGCTAAATGTAGTGCATGGCCTTGGTCCGGGCAACTACAGGTAGTGTTTCGATCAGTGTTTTGTTGGTTTTTTCAATCTGGGCAAGGTAAGCCTAGGTTTCACCTGTCGCGCTCGCGCTTCAGGCGAAACCGGCCCCTTGGTCAGGCTGCGCCCGACACCCTGTTTTGTCTCGCGTTTCGGCACTACGCTTCTCACACGTTTTTGGAATCCGGGCGATTCTCGATGCGGGCGCCTTGTACCCAGCATCGACCCTCGCTGACCTCGACGACCTGCTGACCATACCTGCTGAGTGGCGCTGGTGGGCGGCCCTTTGGGCAAACAGATCTTGCTTGTTATATCATCGGCAGTATGAAAAAGCGCGTTGTGCTCGATACCAATGTCTTGGTCGCTGCGTCACGCAGTCGCCTTGGCGCATCGTTCGCTGTGCTACGCGCGATGCGTGAGGGCCAATTGTTGGCGCTGGCATCGGTGCCCCTGGTGCTTGAATATGAAGCCGTGCTCTCGCGCCCGGAGCAGCTCGCTGCGAGTCACAGGACGGCACCGATGGTGGAGGCTTTCCTGGACGCGTTCTGCCTGCTGGCCGAACCTGTGGAGTTGTTCTTTCTCTGGCGGCCGCAGCTCCGCGATCCTGCCGATGAGATGGTGTTGGAAACCGCGCTCAATGGCCGGGCCGATGCGCTGGTCACACTCAATGGCCGCGATTTCGTGCCTGCCCATCGGTTTGGCCTTCCGGTCCTCACGCCCGGAGCCTTTTTGCAAACCCTTCAATCGGAGAGATTCTGATGGCCAACTATGCCTTGCGCGTGCCCGATTCGCTCATGGAGTATGCCAAGAAAGTGGCGCTCGATGAGCATGTCTCGATGAATCAGTTTTTTGTGACCGCCATTGCCGAAAAGGTGTCAGCGCTCAAGACGAGCGCTTATTTCGCGCAGCGGCGTAGCCGTGGTGATCTCACGGCGTTCGACGCCTGGCTGGAGGCTAGCCCGGATGCTGTGCCGGTCGCAGGCGATGAATTGTTGCTGCCGCCAGGCGCAGCGTGATCACGGCGCAGCACTTTGCAGCTTCACAGGGGTTGAAGTCAGCCCAGTGTCTTCGCCAATTTCTCTTCCTCGATGTGAGATGTGGCTCCGTTCGTCTGCGGCCGATGGACCTGGCTATACGTCAACGGCAGCTTCAAGGTGCGGCGGTCATTCGACCAATTATGTCGACCGGCAAGTGCTCGGCCGGAACGGACGGTCAGATTCCGCGGTTCACGGCCGCATCTGAATGTCCGCTTGGTCAATCACCAAACGGTGCTGCGGACCCACACCCGCCATTTGGTTTGGAGAAAAGCGCCTACATGACCGATTCGCGCTTTTCCCGGCAAGATGCAGTGACAGTGACTTGCCGCAGACACCCTTGCGAGGCAACATGGCCACGCCGCGAATGTCGGCATGGCCAGCACGGGCCTATTCCGTGTCTTTACGCAAGGAGCATCACATGCACATCGTTCTCACCCGTCATGGCGAGGTTGAAGGCATCACGCCGCCACGCTTTCGCGGTCGTATGGAGCTGGCACTTACTGATCTGGGCCGACGCCAGGCCACAGCGCTTGGCCAGACCATCGCCACTCAGTTCCAAGCTGCGGCCATCTACACCAGCCCGATGCAGCGCTGCCGCGATACCGGCGCGGCCATTGCTGCAGCCTGCGGCCTGCCAGCGCAGGTGCAGTCGGGCATCGACGATTTCGACTACGGCGAATGGCAATGGAAAACCCATGAGCAAGCCCGCGCCGAGTTCCCGCGCGACTTCGCGCTGTGGAAGCAAACTCCCCAGTGGATGCGATTTCCCGGCGGCGAATCCTTGCAGGCGGTGGCGCTGCGCACGGCCGACGCGCTGCGCGAATTGCTCGCCGGCCATGCCGACGACACCGTGGTGCTGGTGGCGCATGACAGCGTCAACCGCGTGCTGCTGATGCAGGCGCTGGAGTTGCCGCTTTCAAGCTATTGGCGCATCGAGCAAAGCCCTTGCTGCATCAATGTGCTCGACATCCACGCGGATGCTCAGGTGAGCGTGCACCGGGTCAACGATACTGCCCATCTGCGCGGCTTGACCTGAGTATGCAGCCCAAGGCGAGCAGACATGAACTAACAATTCGAAACATGCCATCTGCTTCAGCTTTGTTGTAATGCATCCCAGGAGATGACATCCTCCTGACCCCAACCGCCTCCAGGCTGATGATGTCTGTTCTGCGCTCCGTGTCGCCACGCTGCGCGTCGGACCATGCCGAGGAGACGACGATGTCCGCCACCAAGCCCTGCCCGTTCTGCCAGATCACAGAACCGGTACTGCGCAACAATCTGGCCTATGCGATTTTCGATCGCGACCCGGTGACTCCGGGGCACATGCTCATCATTCCCTATCGCCATGTGGCCGACTGGTTCGACACTACCTGGGACGAGAAGCGAAGCCTGCTCGCGCTGGCCGACAACGCCCGCACCCTGCTCAAGCGCGAGCACGACGCCGACGGCTTCAACCTCGGCGTGAACTGCGGACTGGCCGCCGGCCAGAGCATTCTCCACGTTCATCTGCATCTCATCCCCCGCTACCACGGTGACATGGACGACCCGCTGGGCGGTGTACGCGGCGTGATCCCGGCGCGGCAGAAATACTGATGCGGGCGCCCGATCTCGACGCTGTCGACGGCTCACCAGTGAGCCCGGCACGCAAGCGCCAGGCGTTGGCCTTCGTGCTGACGATCGGCGTGCTCAGCTTGTTCGCCGACTGCACTTACGAAGGTTCGCGCAGCGTCCTCGGCCCCTATCTCGGTCTGCTCGGCGCTTCGGCCCTTGTCATCAGCAGTGTCAGCGGGCTTGGCGAACTGGCGGGGTATGCGCTGCGTTTGCTGTCGGGTCGCGCCGCTGATCGAACCCAGGCTTTCTGGCCCATCATCCTTGTGGGTTACAGCGTGCAGATGCTGTCAGTGCCGGCGTTGGCGTTGGCCCACACCTGGCCCCAGGCCGCCTTGCTGCTCGTGCTCGAGCGCATTGGCAAAGGCCTGCGCAACCCGCCGCGCGACGCCTTGCTGGCGCATGCCGGGCAGAGCCTGGGCGGCTACGGCTGGGCTTTCGGCCTGCACGAAGCGCTGGACCAGACCGGCGCCGTGCTCGGGCCGCTACTCGTGGCGGCGGTCTTGCTGTGGCAGCATGACTACCGCCTGGTTTACGGTTTGTTGCTCATCCCCGCGCTCATCAATCTGACCCTGGTGCTCAGGGCCAGACACACCTACCCACGGCCGCAAGATCTGGAGCCGACGCCGCGGCCCGACGCCGCACCGAGCAGAACCTATGGTCGCGGCTTCTGGCTGTACCTGGTGGCAGCCTGCCTGGTGGCCGCCGGCTTCGCCGACTATCCGCTTTTGGCCTACCACCTGCATCGATACGATGCCTTGCCCGGCACATGGATTGCCGAGGCCTATGCCCTGGCGATGGCGGTGTCGGGCGGTGGTTCGCTGTTGCTGGGCCGCTGGTTCGATCGCATCGGCACCCGCCTGTTGCTGCCGCTCACCGTGGCCGGTGCGCTGTTCGCGCCGCTGGTGTTTCTCGCCGGGCCGATGTGGGCCTGGCTCGGCGTGGCGTTGTGGGGCCTGGGCATGGGTGTGCACGAGTCCATCATTCCGGCCGCCCTGGCGCTGCGCGTTAACCCGCAACGCCGCGCCTCGGCCTACGGCCTGTTCACTGCCGCCTACGGCATCGCCTGGTTTGGTGGCAGCGTGGTCATCGGCCTGCTTTATCCAGTGTCGCTGGACTGGCTGGTGGTGTTCTGTCTCGGCACACAGTTGGCCGCTTTGCCGCTGTTCGCCAGCTTGGCTGCGAGCGACGCACAACTGAAACACTCGCCGTAACCACGGCGCCACTCATGGCAGCTTATGCGTATATTGCGATGTCATCGCGTATGGCGCATCTTGCCTATTTCCCGCACCCTAGGAGACCGTCGGACTTGAGCCCGAGGGGCGGGGGTGGCGGCGGTGAGCCGCGCGGTTTATGCGCGGCCAGGCACGCCGCCAGCGTCTTCATCACTTGCACAGGCTCCTGGGCGGCCCGTTGGGGCGCAGAGCAGGTCGTGCGGGGCGCGATCTGGGCGCACTTTCCCTCTTTGCTCGTCACCCGGCGCGCAGCACATGCATGCGCTTGATGTTCCAGGCCATGGTCACGAGGTTCCACTCGCCTCGCGCCTTGTGCAGCCCGCGCATGCTCATCTGACGCCAGCCCATGACGTGCTTGATGATGCCGAACACGGGCTCGACGGTCTGCTTGCGCAGTTTGTACAGCGCCCGGCCTGCCTGTGTGCACAGGCGGTGGGCCATGTTGGCGACCGGCTCCGCAGTTCGCGGCGCGTCGGGGTCGGGCCCAAACCGTTCGGCCAGGGGCACGTGATGCGACTCGCGCTTCATCGCCAGCAGCGGCTCGATTCCCGCCTGCACGCAGGCGAGCACGTTCGCCTGGCTGCAAAAACCGTTGTCGGCAACGAGGGTCTGCACGTTGCCAAGCGCCCCGGGCAACGCCGCAATCTGCTCGAGCGTGGACACCACTTCGCGCTTGTCATTGCAGGCCTGCGTGACGTGCGCGGTGACCACCATCATCGTCTCGATGTCCACGCCGGCCTGGGCGTTGTAGCTCTGCTCGAAGCCGCCGCCGGACACCGGCATGATGCGCGACTCCTCGTCCGTCAGGTTGACCTGGTCGCTGTCCTGGGGTCCGGCCTGGGGCGGCTCAGGGTCCCGCCCGCGCGGCTTCTTCCCGGCCTCGCGCTGGGCCCGGCGCTTGGCCTCTTTGGTCTCGAACTCCTGCTGCTCCGCTTTGAATCGTTCGGCGGCGCGTTGCGCAATCTTGGCCTTGGCCTGCGCGATGGCGCTCAGGCGGTCCTCGCGGCGCGCGATCTCGGCGGGCACATCCATGCCATCGGGCGCGCTGGAGCGATCATCCTTCTCCGCCCGCGCCAACAGGTCCTGGACTTCCTGGCGCAACTGCGCCTCGATCTTGTTGGCATGCCCCCACGACAGCGCCTTGTGCTTGCTCGCGCTGGCTCGGATCTTGGTGCCGTCCAGCGCAATGTGCCCGAGCTTGAGCAACTTCATCTCGCGCGCCAGCACCAGCACCTGCACGAACAGCGCCTCGATCTCCTTCAGAAAGCGCCGCCGGAACGCGGCCAGCGTATCGTGGTCCGGATGCGTATTGGCCGCCACAAAGCGGAACGCCACCGAGTCGTAGGTCGCGCGTTCGATCTTGCGGCTCGAATGCACCCCGTTGGCATACCCGTAGATCAGCAGTCCCAGCAGCACCGCAGGGTGATGCGCGGCCGAACCCCGGCCCGCGTACTGCTTGACCAAATCGTCCAGATCGAGCCGATCAATCACTTCGACAACAAAGCGCGCGAGGTGATCACTGGGCAACCACTCGTCCACCGACGGCGGCAGAAGGTAGGCCGTGTCTCGATCAACACAAACAAAGCGACTCATCGCGAGGAACTCCTCAATGGACTGTCGCCATTGTCTCGGATCGAACCATCAGGCGAAAGCCTGGAAAGTCCGACAGCCTCCTAGCCTGGATCATGAATTTCACGCACCAATCCGATATTGCCGCGTTGCGTCTCCAGCTCAATGCCGACATCGTTGGCCAGACGGCGCTGCTTGACCGGCTGGTGATTGGCCTGCTCACCGGCGGCCACCTGCTGCTCGAAGGCCTGCCCGGGCTGGCCAAGACCACAGCGGTCAAAGCACTGGCGGCACGGGTCCGCGCCAGTTTTCAGCGGGTCCAGTTCACCCCCGACCTGCTGCCTGGCGACCTCACCGGCACCGAGGTGTTCAACCCGACGGACGGTACGGTGCGCTTTGTCCGTGGTCCGCTGTTTCATGACATTGTGCTGGCCGACGAGATCAACCGCGCGCCCGCCAAGGTGCAGTCTGCCCTGCTCGAAGCCATGCAAGAGCGCCAGATCACAGTGAGCGGCTTGACCCATGCGCTGCCACCCCTGTTCCTGGTGTTGGCAACACAAAACCCGCTAGAACAAGCGGGCACGTATCCCTTGCCCGAGGCGCAGCTCGACCGTTTTTTACTGCATGTGCGGCTGGACTATCCGCAGGCCGACGAAGAATTGCGTATTCTGCAAATGCATTTGCAGGCGAACTATCCGACACGGTCGATAATCGGCCGCGATGCGGAACATCCCATCGATCTGGCCACCGTGCTCACTGCGCGGCAAGAAGTGCTGCAAGTCCATGTGGCTGAGTCGTTGCAGCGTGCCATCGTCGATCTGGTGCGGGCCACGCGGCAGCCGCAGCAGCATGTGGCGCGTCTGGCTGGGATGGTGACAGCCGGGGCGTCCCCACGCGCAGTGCTGGCGCTGGCGGACGCAGCGCGGGCGCTGGCCTATCTACGCGGTCGCGACTTTGTGTTGCCCGACGATGTCATCGCACTCGCTCCCGATGTGCTGCGCCACCGCATCGTGCTCTCGCTCGACGCGGGATTGCAGGCGATGAGTGCCGATGCATTGATCGCTGATCTGCTGTCCGCCACCGTTTGGCCCTGAGCGCATGATGGCGTGGGTCGATGATGTGCTCCGGACGGTGCGTCGGACACTGCGCGCTCCCGCGGCCCCAGACGCCGCGCGTCCCTTGCTGCCTGCCGATGACGCAGCCGCGCTGATCGCTCAGGCGCGTGGAGCGCGCACGATGCCTGTGAGTCGGCCGGTCGGACAGCGCGCCTCGGGCGACAGCCTCTCAGCCTGGATGGGACGCGGGCTGGACTATGCCGAAAGCCGCGTCTACCAACCCGGCGACGACCTGCGCGATCTGCACTGGCGGCTGCTGGCGCGCACCGGCAAGCCCTACATCAAAGTGCATCAGGAGGAGCACGCGCCGGCGACGCATGTGCTGCTCGACCTGCACCCCGGCATGGCGTTCGGCACGCGGCTGCGTACCAAGGCGGAGCAGGCGGCGCGCATGGCCCTGCTCGCTTGCGCGACCCTGGCGCTGGCCGCCGAAGGCGCATCCGGCGCCATGGGGCTGACGCTGTGGCGGCACGTGCCGCGCGCTCTGGATCTGGGCCGCGGTCTACCGGCGATGCAACGCTTGGCACGGGTGCTGGAGCAGGAACGGGTTGTGCCTGCGGCGAAGTCGGATCTGGATGCAGCCCCCCCGGACGTGGCAGCAGCTTTCGAGACCTGGGCGCAGCGTCTGGTACGAACCCTGCCCAACGGCTCGCGCCTGGTGCTGGTGAGCGACGCTGCGGGTTGGGATGTGCCTGGGGTCGACTCCGCGCTCTGGGCCTTGCGCAGCCGTGCCGAGGTGCTGGTGCTGCTGGTGCGTGACCCGGTGGAATACGCCCTGCCGTCAGGAGACGCACTGGCTGCAGCCACCTTCGTTGATCTGCTGCAGCGGCAAACCGGCACCTTGCCAGGAGATGACGCGTTACGCACCACATTCACCCGCCTTGCGCTGCAGCGCCGTGACGCTCTGCTGGCTCGTTGGCGCGCACATGGCCTCATCTGCCTTGAGGCAGGGGTGGAACAGGCCGATTCCGACGTGCTGCGCGTGCTACGGCAAGTCGTTTGAGAACTTGGCATGGACCGCATCGCCGCACTGGCTGACATCATCCCTCCCGCACCGCCGCCCCCATTGCCGCCGGCCGCGTGGTGGCAACTGCCTGCTGTGTGGCTGGCCGCCGTGATCGTCACGCTCGTCGTCGGGTGGGCCTTACTCTGGCTGCACCGCAGCCGGCGCTGGCGACGGCTGGGCGATGCTGTCGCGCAGATCTCGCTTGGATCCGCCAACAACCCTGGAGCGGTGAACATGGCGCACAGGGCAACCGCACTTGCCGCGCAATTGCGCGCCGTGTTACCCGAGAGCGATTGGCCGTCGGCATTGCGCCTAACGCTGGATACTTTGCGCTTTGCACCGAGGTCAGCAACAGAAGCGCTAGCCGCGCTGCAACAAGTGGCCGCTGCCATCCAAGCCGCCAGCTGTCAGGCAGCGCGTGCCGCTTGGAGGCCGTCAAACCCGGCACAAGCCGTGTTTGCCCGAGCGTTACGCCATATGGCCCAGGACGCTGCGCGACCAACGTCACCGATTCAGGCACAGATCAGAGCATGAAAATCGCTGCGGAACTCACCGGATTTTTGACGGCGTTGCACTGGGCGCAGCCCTTGGCCTTGCTTGCCCTGCCGTTGGTGCTTCTGCCCCTGTTCGCGGCCAGGCGCGGGGGCGAGCCGACATCGGCGCAGGCACCCCAACTCCTGCATCCAGACCTGCACGGTTTGTTGCAACAACCTCGCCCAATCCGTAGGCCACGGCTCGTTCCATGGCTGCGCACGCTGGCGCTGGCAGCCTTCGTCGTCGCGCTGGCACAGCCGCAGCGTCTGGGGGCGTGGATCGCCTCGGCTCCCGAGGGTCGCGACATCGTGGTGCTGCTCGACACCTCGCTGACCATGAGCCTGCGCGATCTGCAGTGGGATGGTCAATCCGCCTCGCGGCTCGCCGTGGCGCAGCAGGTGTTCGCGCGCTTCGCTGCCAACCGCACGGGCGACCGCTTTACACTGATTGCGTTCGGCAGCCATGCTGCCTCCTTGCTGCCGCCCACGTTCGACGTGCGCATGGCCGGGCAGATGGCGGGGCTGCTGAGCGTTGGGCAATTGGGGAACGACACCGCACTGGGCGACGCCATTGCACTCGCGTTGCGTCAGGTGCAGCCGCAGCGTGGGCTGCACCCCATCCTCATCTTGTATTCCGACGGCGGCGTAAGCAATACCGGCAGCATCAGCCCGGCTGACGCCGTGGCGCTGGCACGGCATCAGGGGGTCAAGATTTATGCCGTCGAGGTTGGCCCCAGCGCTGACACCGGAACGCCTTACACCGTCCCTGCCTATTCCGGGCCGCAGCCCGATATGCGCCTGATCGCGCAGGCCACCGGCGGGCGCTTCTACTTTGCCGCCAGCCCCGGCGCGCAAGAGGCGGCGGTCCGCGACATCGGTGCGCTTAACCCACGGCTGCATCCCCCACCCACACGACGCGCGGTACAACCTTTGTACGTTTGGCCCTTGCTCCTCGGTGCGGCGCTATGGTTGCTGGCGGCATTTGCCGACGACGGTTTGTGGCGACGGAGGCTGCGACCATGACCGGGTGGAGTGGGTTGTGGTCACAACCCTGGTTCTGGTCGCGCCCTTGGGGGTTTGGACTCCTTGCCATGCCGGTTGTGCTTGCCTTGTTGCGGCTGGCAAGGGCGCAGCAACAGCGCGCGCAGGCACTGGCTTATGCCGACGCCCCCTTGCTGCCATTCGCCACCCGTCAGCCTGGACGACGTGCCGCAAGGGGCGCCGTGGTCTTCGACCTTGTGCTGTGGACGCTGCTCGCCTGCGCCGCCGCGGGCCCGCGCCAGCCCTTGCCCACCACGGCGGACGGCGCGCCAACGGGACACCGCATGGCGGTGATGGTGCTGCTCGACACTGGAGCACAAGCCGCACAGGCCAGCGGCAGCATCAGCCCGCTGGAGCAAGCACGGTTGCTGCTTGCCGGCCTGTGGCCGCGTCTGCAGGGTGAGCGGCTGGGACTCATGGCTTATGGTTCGCCGCCGAACAGCGCGCGCATCAGCCTGGTGCAACTCCTGCCCCCGACCCATGACGCTGCAATCTTCGGCCACTTTGCGCGCCTGGCACGCCAAAGTCTGTTGACAACCGACCAAGCGACCACGGCCTTGTCGGGTTTGTTCGACTTGGCGCGTCGACGATTGGCGCAGCAAGACGTCGCTGGCGAGGCCGCAGCGCTGCTACTCGTCGCAGGCGCGGATGTGCCGATCACAGCAGGCTCCGACCCACGCGCCTTGGGTCGCCAAATGCGTGCAGCGCGGTTGCCGGTATTTGTGCTCGCCCTGCCAGGCCTCGACACGGCGCAGGCCATCGCTTTGCGTACCCTGGCCGACAGCAGCGGCGGGGTTTATGCCGCCGTGCCGCCTGGGCAAACGTCGATTGCAGTATGGACCGACCTGTACGACCGAGGGATTGCTCGCATTCCGGTGGCTCAAACCAACTTGCCGCAGCAGATCCTGCAATGGCGCGAGCTCTTTGAGCTGTTCCTGCTTCCGGCCTTGTTGCTGATGCTGTGGCGTGATGGGCCGCTTCGTGCGCGGCACCAGCGTCCTTCCGGCAATCTGCTGCTCCTGATGATGTTCGGCATGCTGGCGACAGCGGTAGTAGCGCCACCCGCTGCACGTGCCGCCATGGCGTCGCCCCAGCAAGCCTGGACGGCCTGGCAGGCCAAGGACTATGCCCGCGCACAGGCGATCTACGCCGCCTTGCCAGGCTGGAATGCACGCATGGGCGAAGGCGCCGCCGCCTATCGCAGCGGGGAATTTCAACGGGCGGCGCAGGCCTGGCAGCGCGCGTTGTTGGATGCGGACACGGCGCAACAACGCTTTGCCGCGTTCTACAACCTGGGCAATGCGTCGATGCATCTACCGGGCACGACCCTGGAAGCCGTACAGGCATATGATGCCGCGCTGCGCATCCGCCCGCACGACTCCGCCGCGCTGCGCAACGCGCGGCTGGCACAGCGGCAATACGAAACCCACCACCCGCCCGGCTATCTGGTGGGCATCGCCAAGCGTGGCCCAGCCGTCGCCCAAGGGCGCTTCGGCCGGCAGTCGTCGGACACACCCTCGCAGATGCGGCACAAGCCGCCGCCGCTGGCTGCGGCGCCACTGCATCAAGCAGAGGTGTTGGCGGCCCAAGGCAAGTTGGGTACGCTGGCTGCACCGACCAATATCGCGAAGGCCTGGCAGCCCCCGATGCTCGATTGGGCCAGCGCCGACAAGCGCACCCAGCTTTTACGTGACGCAACACAGGCGCTTTGGCAGGCGCGCGCAGACATCGACAGCCGTGCCGCACGGGATGCGGCGGCGCAGGAGGGGCGGGCGCAATGAGTTCGAGCGTATTCATCATGCGCGTGGGCATGGCCTTGCTGGAGCTGGCCTACGCAACCGGATGCGCCACAGCGGTGGCACAGAGTCTGCAATGCAGCGTTGGCAGCCAGCCCGCCCGACTTGGCCAAGACTTCACCTGGACCATCACCGGACGTGATTTGGCCCAACCGCTGCCCACATTCACCCCAGCCCAGTTCGCCCCCGACTGGTTGCTGCAGGGTCAGCAAGAATCGAGTAGTGGCGATGCCTCTGGGCATAGCGATCAGTCGGCCACGCTGGTCCTCTACCCGCTGCGCGCCGGAGCGCTTGCCCTGCCAGCCGTCGCGGTGGGCGGTCAACAATGCCCAGTGCAGACGGTCAAAGTGGTCGACCATGCCCAGGGTGAAGCGCCGCTGCAATGGCGCACCCGCTTCGCTCCGGCGCGACCCTACCAGATGCAGCAAATGCGCGTGGAGTTGCGCGTGATTGGCGGCGGCAATCTGGTGTGGACCACGCCGCAGCCCCGCAGCCCCCAAGCGCTGCTGACCCCGCTGGCCCCGGACAGCCGCACCGAAACCGTGGACGGCAAGCCCCAGCAGGTGCAGGTGTTTGCCTGGAGTGCGCTGCCGCTGAAGGCCGGTGAGATTGACGTGGAATTCGGCTTGCTGCGCGCCTATGCCTTTGGTCAGTTGCGCGTCTATGCGCCACCGGCGCTGACGTTCGAGGCGCAAGCCTTGCCGCAATGGTGGCCTGCCGAGGGCTTGATTGGCAAACCACAGGTGCAGACCCTGCAGGCCAGCCGGCAGTTGCGACTCGGCGAGACCGGGGAATGGCGGTTGCGGTTGCAGGGGGCGGGAGTCGATCGGGCGCAGGTGTTACGCGTCTTCGATGCCTGGCGTGCGCAACCACAGCCCGGGTTGGAGATCGCTGGGGTCGAAGTGCGGCGTGGCAGTGAAGGACCCGATGAGCTGGGCTTGACCGGGGGCGCCTGGGAGGTCAGGGTGTTCTTCCGTCCACTCAGGGCCGGCACTCTCAAGTCAGCCGCATTGCGGCTGGACTATTTTGATCCGCGCACAGCACTGCCCGCCGTCGCGTGGTGGTCCCCGCCAGTAACCACGGTGAACGATCCACGCCCGGTTCATTTGGCGCAGGGCCTGGGCGGTGCACTGGCCCTGCTCGGTCTGCTGTTCGCGCTGCGTGCGACCCTATGCTGTCTGCGCCGCCGCCGTGCACTGCGGCTGGCTTTAGCGCGGCTGGCTGCCGCGCATTCCGCCGACGCCCTGCGCCGTGCCTGGCTGGATCTGCCGCCAGGTCGTGAGCAACGGCCGGCACCGACACTCGACGCCTGGCTGCTCGCTGCTGCGATGCAGGATGACGCCACGCTTCGCGGCGCGGCGCTAGCGCTGCAGCATCAGCTTTACACCGCGTCCGGCGAGCAAGTCAGCAAGAACAACACAACAGCACCGGCGCATGCGGCCGTGCTGGCTGAACGGCTGCAGCAGAGTTTGACAGCTTGCGGGTGGTGGCTGCGGCGGTGATGGTGTCGTTGCCATGCTCAAGCGGCAAGCCCATCTCGACGCACAATGCTGGACGCTGGCGGCGAAGCCGCGATAAGCTGGCGCATGTCGCAATTCGCCGCCCTCGTTGGAATCAGCCTGCTCGCCGTTGTCGCTGGACTGAGTTTCGTCATGCAGCAAGCGGTCAATGCAGATCTGCGAGCAAGCCTGCACTCCGCCGCTTGGGCAGGATTCGTGAGCTATCTCGGTGGAACGATCTGCATGCTCGTCCTTGCCCTGGTTTTGCGTGACCAGGTGCCACAGGCCAGCGCCATCGCCCGCAGCCACTGGTGGGCATGGAGCGGCGGGCTGTTCGGGGCCATCTATATCGGCATTTCCATCGTGCTCGTGCCCCGAATCGGTACGGCGGCGTTCGTGGCGCTGCTCGTCGCTGGCCAGATGCTCTCCTCCCTGATCTTCGACCACTACGGCCTGTTCGGCGTACCACGGCACCCGGTCGATCTGGTGCGGCTTTCAGGCGCCTTCTTGCTGGTGATCGGCGTGGTGCTGGTGCGCTACTGAGGCGTGCCGAGAAGTCCGTAAACGGACTCCCACCGCGGGGTTCAAAGAATCTTGAGAGCGGCTCTTCATTTCCTTATGAGGATCTGCGCTGGCACTCCCGTACGCCCGTCATGCGCTCCAGCCGGATGCAGATCGCGGCGTACTCCCGGTCACTCACCCGCGATAGAACAATGGACACTTCGTCGAGGTCCGCATTGTCCTCGGCATGCTGGGCGATGAATTGCTTGATGCGCGCACTGCCGCTGCCCAAGGCCTGGTGCACGCTGTCGAACGACACGCTGCCGCGATCGGCCAGAAAATCCACGCTGCGCTGCTGCTTGACAGCAATGAAGCGGCGCTCCAGGGGTTTGAGGCCAGCCAGAATGAGCAGGATGATGAAGGTGGCACCAACCGCCGTGGTGTACATGCCCCCGCCTACGGCCAGGCCGATACCGGCCACCGACCACAGGCTGGCCGCCGTGGTCAGACCGCGCACGACCTCACCGCGCATCAAGATGGCACCGGCCCCGAGAAAGCCGATGCCGGAGACCACCTGCGCCGCCACCCGCGAAGGGTCGAAATCCACATTTTTCTGACTGAGCGCGTCCGCGAAGCCAAAGGCCGACACCAGCATGATCAGCGTCGCTCCGACACAGACCAGCATATGGGTGCGTAGACCCGCGGCCCAGTTCAGCCGCTCCCGCTCGAAACCGATCACACTGCCGAGTGCGGCAGCAAGCAAGAGGCGAAATAACATCTCGTATTGCGGGATCATGATGGCTTGGTTGTCATGGAATGCAAACCGGCACCGGCTGTGAGTCTGCGGTGCTATTTGCGCTTTTCTTTTTTTATGAGCGCCTTGGCATTCTGCGCCTGATGCAGAGGCATCGTGTGGCTACTCATTGCAGGCAATGATCTGGTTGCCGCCAGCCCTAAGCAACCGCTTACAACTGCATCCGGTTTGACTGTTGATTTTAGGGAAAGCCAGACTTAGACTGGGTCCACAAGGCGATGGAGTTCGCCGACACTTTGCCCGCCAAGTTTTACAGGGCTGATGACTCCTACCCAATGCGCGCCAGCCGCGCATCCTGTTGTCACAGGTTCAGGGAGGAGCCATGCAAGTATCCACAGCACGTTTATGCCTGCAGCCGATTGATCCGTCGGCCAGTGCCTTGCTGCGCCCAACGCTGTGCCATACAGCGCGCTGCGTTTTCCCCTCCGCCCGCAATTTTTTTGTCCCCGGTGCGGCCTGTCCAGGCGGCGCACCGGGTTTTTGCGTTCAGCGTGTTCCGGAGACCCTGTCATGATCAGTCTTGCCATCGAACGCCCCATCGCTAGACGCCTTGAACGCCTGCCGCTGCCCTGCACCCTGGTGATGCCCGGTGGCCAGCGCATCGGACCGCCTTCGGCGCATCTCGTCTTGCATGCGCGCGACATGCGCGCGCTCATGCATCTGGCCACCGGCCAGATCGGCCGTCTGGCCGAGGACTATGTCGAAGGCCGTCTCGAGATCGAAGGCCGCCTGCGCGACCTTATGATGGCCGCGCCCGCTTTGCTCGGCACAGATCCCACGCGAGAGCCCTCGGCATTCATGGCGCGCATCCTGCAGCGCCTGCAGCGCGCCGTCTGGGAGCGCACCCACCACAGCCGGGCCAAAGACGCGGCGCAAATTCAGAGCCATTACGACGTTTCCGACGATTTCTACGCGCTGTGGCTCGATCCACGCCGGGTGTATTCCTGTGCCTATTTCACCGATCCTGCCATGAGTCTGGCGCAGGCCCAGGAGGCCAAGCTCGACCACATCTGCAAGAAGCTGATGCTGCGTCCCGGCGAACGCTTCATCGACATCGGCGCGGGTTGGGGGGGGCTGCTTCTGTGGGCGGCCGAGAACTACGGCGTGGACGCCACCGGCATCACGCTGTCGCGAAACCAGTACGCCTATGTCAACCGGCTCATCGAGCAAAAGGGTTTGCAGGGCCGTGTGCGCATGCTGTTGCAGGATTACCGCGACGTGGACGAGTCGCAACCCTTCGACAAGGTGGCATCGGTGGGGATGTGCGAACACGTGGGCAGGCCCAATCTGCCGACGTATTTCGCCAAGATCCGCAGGCTGCTCAAGCCGGGCGGTTTGGTTATGAACCACGGCATCACCGCCGGAGGCACCGACAATTCCCAACTCGATGGCGGCATGGGCGACTTCATCGAGAAGTACATCTTCCCAGGCGGGCGTCTCGTGCACGTCAGCGTCATGCTCGACACCCTCGCGCGCGGGGGGCTGGAGCCGGTGGACGCCGAATGTCTGCGGCCGCACTATGCGCAGACCCTGTGGTGCTGGCTCGATGGTCTGGAGGCACACGAGGCCGAGGCGCGGCGCGTGCTGGGCGACAAGGCGGAAAAGGTGCTGCGCGCTTACCGGCTCTACCTGGCGGGCTCGGCCATGGGCTTCGAGCAGGGCTGGATTTCGTTGTTCCAGATTCTGGGCTCGCGCCCGAATGGGCAGGTCGAGATGCGCCTGGAGTTCGCCACCACACTGCGCGCGGCGCAAAGTGAATATCCGTTCAATCGGGAATATATGTACGCCCAACCAGACACCGATGAGACCGCGCAAGCGATGCGGACTCGCTTGCGTGCTGCCCAGACTGCCGCGCCACAACGGCGCATGGCCGAGTTCTGAGCCATTGACGCGATCCGTCCCGGAGCTTGAGATGAGTAACCCCCAGGCCGCTCGCCCCGAAAGGCGAAACCGACGTGACGCTTGGCTGATGACTTGCCCGTGTTGGCGCAGACGGTCGGGAACGGCCAGCGACGCTAAAGCCAGGGCCCGAGCCGATCCGTTCGGCGCGTCGATGGCGGGCGCGCTGCAAAAACCCGGTTGCCCGGGGTGCGTCAACCTGGCCGAAGGCGGGCGCCAGCATGTTTTCTCGTTCCTCAACGGGAACTACGGCGAGCGGCCGATCATCGGCGAGCTCAACAAGTCGCTGGGGTTTTGTCCCAAGCGTGACGCGGTGCTGATGGAGTGCCCGGCCAACGTTCGGCGGTGGCGCAATGTCGGCCCCACAGCCCGGGCGCCGTGGCGGTCACGGCGCCAACCGAACCCGTCTTTTGATCTCCATTTTTCCCAACGATCCGGAACTTTCCATGTCATCACTCCTAAATTCCCCGATTGCCGCTCTTGATGCCATCGAAATCCTCGACTCGCGTGGCACGCCGACGCTCAAGGCCACCGTCACCCTGGAGTCGGGTGCGAGCGGCAGCGCAGCCGTACCCAGTGGCGCGTCCACCGGCAAGCACGAGGCCATCGAGTTGCGCGACGAGGACCCGAAGCGCTACTTCGGCTTGGGTGTGCGCAAAGCCATCGGCCATGTGAAGGGTGAGATCGCCGATGCCCTGGAAGGCCGCAATGCGCTGGACCAGCAAGGCATCGACGAGATCCTGATCCGCCTGGACGGCAGCAAGGACAAATCCAACCTCGGCGCCAACGCCATGCTGGCGGTAAGCATGGCGGTGGCGCGCGCCTCGGCTGCCGCCTGCGAGCTGCCTCTGCACCGCACCGTGTGCGACGCAGCCTCTTTCCTATTACCCATGCCCATGTTCAACGTGCTCAATGGCGGGCGTCATGCCCTGAGCAGCAGTCTGGACTTTCAGGAGTTCATGATCGTGCCACTGGGGGCCCCCTCGTTTTCCGAGGCGGTGCGTTATGCGGCCGAGACTTTCGCCACCTTGCGCAAGCTGCTCCTCGCCATGGGCAACTCCACGGCGGTGGGCGACGAGGGCGGATTCACACCCAAGCTGGTGGGTGGCAACGAGGCTGCATGCCAGCTCATCGTGCAGGCCATTGAGCGAGCGGGCTATCGACCCGGTGTTGACCTTGCCATCGCGCTCGATCCGGCCGCAACCTCGTTCGACAGAAATGGTGCCTATTGGCTGGTGCGTGCTGGCAATCGTCACTACACCAGCGAGGACATGATCGATCTCTACGCTGGCTGGTTGCACAAATACCCGATCGTCTCGATCGAGGACGGCTTGGCCGAGGACGATTGGCAGGGATTCGCCGCGATGACGCGGCGCCTGGGCGACCGCATTCAGATCGTTGGTGACGACAACTTCGTCACCAACACCCATTTCATCCAACGTGGCATTGACGAGCACACGGCCAACGCCGCGCTCATCAAGCTCAACCAGATTGGCACCGTGACCGAGACCATCGCTGCCGTGCGACTGTGCCAACAAGCGGGTTGGGGCACGGTGATCTCGCACCGCAGCGGTGAAACGGAAGACACCTTCATTGCCGACTTTGCGGTGGCGGTTGGTGCGGGGCAGATCAAATCGGGCTCGCTGTCCCGCAGCGAGCGTCTGGCCAAGTACAACCGCCTGCTCGAAATCGAGCGCGAATTGGGGCCCAAGGCCGAGTTCGTCAATCCCTATCTCTGAGTTTTCCGTGGACGCGCCGCAAGCCCAGCCGCCAGTCTTTCACAGCATTGTGTTCCCGTCGCTGGCGCACGAGTCGGCCGCGCAACCGCGCGCAGACTTGCGCGACGTGTTCCACGATTTGTTCCTTGATCAAATTTTTGATGCGGCGTACGGCGGCTTTGCCCCCAAGGAACAAACCACTCTCTACACCGTGCGGCCTGACGAAGAGGCCCCCTACCGCGCCGCGGTGCATGCCACCTTGCAAGCACTGTTCGCCTCGCCGCTGACCGGGCTCGACGTTGTGCGCTACCGCCAGGACACGATGCGCGACTTGCAGCAGGACGCTGTCTGGCGTGCCATGCAAGTGTTCCAGACCGGCGCACGCACCATGCGCGAAAATCTGCGGCGCGCCGAGCGGGCGTTCAACGTCATCGAGGGGCAGCGCTGGTTTCTCGACGCGGTGCTGGCGTATGGCGACGCGGTGGCTGCGCTGCACGGCGCATTGGACGCCGCACAGTTGCAGTCGCAAGCGTTGCGCGCCTTGCGGCAGCATCTGGCTGCCCTGCGGGCTTCGCCCGGCCATACCGATCTCGTTGCCCAGGCCAAGGCGCTGGCGAATGATCTGGCCAAGGTGCGCTATGCGGTGCGCGTAGACGGTGGCACGGTAGCCGTGCTGCAAGACCCAGCGGAGCCCGACTACAGCGCGGCGATCGCACGCACTTTCGCGCGCTTTCGCCAGGGCGAGGTGCGCGACTACCGCGCGCAATTCACGCCCGCCTCGGGGCTCAATCACGTCGAGGGGATGATCCTCGACCGCGTGGCCATGCTGCACCTCGAGGTGTTTGACCGGCTGGCGCGGTTTCGTGCCGAGCATGATGATTTTGCCGACGCGCGCCTGCTGCGTCTCGACCGCGAGCTGGCCTGGTATCTGTCATGGCACGACTTCACGCAACGCTTCACCCGCACCGGTCTGCGCGTGTGCCTTCCCGAACTCACCACGCAACGCGGGCAGATCGAAGCGAACGATGCCTTCGACGTCGCCCTGGCGCGCAATCTGGTGGAGGCTGGACAGGCGGTGATCAGCAATGGCTTTGCCTTGCGCGGGAAAGAGCGCATGATCGTCGTCACCGGCCCCAACCACGGTGGCAAGACCACGCTGGCGCGTACCTTCGGACAACTGCACCACATCGCCAGCCTGGGCCTGCCGGTGGCCGCCAGCAGCGCCACGCTATTGCTGTTCGATCGGATGTTTACCCATTTCGAGCGCGTGGAGGACATCGGAAACCAGCGTGGCAAGCTGCAAGACGATCTGGTGCGGATGCACCGCATTCTGGCCGCCGCCAGCTCGCGCAGCATCGTGTTGATGAACGAATTGTTTTCCTCGACCACCCTGGACGACGCGCTGGAATTGGCGCGCCGTATCATGTCGCGCCTCTGCGCAATCGGTGCGGTGTGTGTGTTCGTCACCTTCCTCGATGAGCTCGCCGCGTTCGACGCGCAGACCGTGAGCATGGTCGCCACGGTGGACGCGGACGATCCCACGGTGCGCACCTTCAAGGTCGTGCGCAAGCCGGCCGACGGCAAGTCATACGCCCTGGCGCTGGCGGAGAAATACGGTGTCACGCGTGAGCGCCTGCTGGCGAGGATCGCGCCATGAAAGCGCATCTGCTGTTTCCTGACCGCGATATCGACCTCAAGGCCGAGCCGCCAGGGCAATGGCGCGAAGTCGGGCAAGACCTCGAACTCGACACGCTGCTCGCGGCGATGGCCGCTAGCGACGCCTTTCTGCACGCGGTTGCCTCCAGCGTGCTGCTGGCCGCCACAGGCGAGGGCGACGCCCGCATCATTGCCTGGCGGCAGGCCGCGTTGCGCGACGCGCTCGCACATGCGCCGGAACTGCGCGCGCTGTATGCGCTGGTGGTCGAGGCCATCGAAAGCCGCAAAAAACATTTGTTTGGTCTCAGCATGTTCGGCCGCTACCCGCGCTCCAATCTGCACGGCGCGGTGGAGCTCTTGCAAACCTACATGCAAATGCTGCGCCGCCTGCGTCAGCAGGCCGACACGCTGGCCAGCGGCTTTCGCTCCGAGGCCTTTGGCACGCTGTTCACCACCTTGCAACGCGAAATTGGCGACGATTACTTTGCCGAAGTGCAAGACCATCTCGATACCCTGCGTTTTCGCCACGGCGTGCTGCTCAGCGCCAGCCTCGGCCCCGGCAATGCGGGTACGGGCTATGTGCTCCATGCGGGCAACGCAGCGCGTCCAGGCTGGCTGGCGCGGTTGCTGCGCAAGGCGCCGCCGCAATACGCGTTTCGCCTCGCCGACCGCGACGAGGCCGGCGAGCGCATGCTGTCTGAACTGGTCGATCGCGGCATTAACGAAGTCGCCAACGCACTGGCGCAGGCCACCGAGCACGTGCTGGGTTTTTTCGAGCTGTTGCGGGTTGAACTGGCGTTTTTTGTGGCTTGCCTGAATTTGCACGAGCGCCTGGGCGTACTCGGCGTGGCCACCTGCATGCCGACGTTTCATCCCATTGGCACGCGGCGTCTCACTGTGCGTGCGATGCGCGATCCCACTCTGGCGCTGACGTTGCAACGTGCCCCGGTGGAAAACGATCTCGACGCCGACGGCAAGGGGTTACTCGCCGTCACCGGCGCCAATCAGGGCGGTAAGTCCACGTTTTTGCGCGCGATGGGGCTGGCGCAGGTCATGTTGCACGCGGGCCTGTTCGTGGCCGCCGAGGCTTACGCGGGTGAACTCGCGCTGGGGGTTTTCACGCATTACAAGCGGGAGGAGGACGCCACGCTGCAAGGCGGCAAGCTCGACGAGGAGTTGCTGCGCATGAGCGCCATCGCCGATCGCATCGTGCCCGGCGCGCAGTTGCTGTCCAACGAATCGTTCGCCTCGACCAACGAGCGCGAAGGCTCCGAGTTGCTGTTGCAGGTGGTCGATGCGCTGCGCGAGCGCGGCATCAAGGTTGTCCTGGTCACGCATCTGTATGACGCGGCGCGTCGCCTGGTCAACCAGGCTGCGCCCGACACCCTGTTGCTGCGTGCGCAGCGGCGCGACGATGGCACGCGCAGCTTCAAGCTCGTCGTGGGCGTGCCTTTGCAGACCAGTTTCGGCGCTGACCTCTACGCCGAAGTGTTTGGGGGTGAGTCGGTTTGATGCGTATCGAGCGAAGAAACGCAGCCTTTGTCTTGCATCAGCCGCGTGGCCTGTACCCGTAAAGCGTGGGCAGCATGCTCAGTCGCAGCCGCACTGCGCCTGCCAGGAGACGATATGTCCGGCGGGCACCATCTGCTGGATATGCGGCAGCACGGCCGCCACCACCTCAGGGTCGTCATAGAACTCAAGCACCAGCGGCAGGTGCACGGTCATGCGCAGCAGATCGTCGGAATGCACTTCGCCCTTGCTGCCGAAACCGGCCACGCCGCGAAAGACGGTGACGCCGTGAACCTTGTGCTGGTCATGCAGCAGCTTGAAAATTTCCTGCATCAAGTTATGACCATCAACCTTGTCACCTTCCTTGATATAGATGCGTGCGATCGTGACTGTTTTCATACGGAAACTCCAAGGTTGCGTGACAGATACGCGCCGAAGATCGCCGCCGCGATCGACAGCACGACTGAGCCGCCGACATACAGCCCGGCCTTGACCAGCTCGCCGTTTTCAATGAGGTTGAGCGACTCCAGCGAGAAGGTGGAGAACGTGGTGTAAGCCCCCAGTCCACCCGTGAGGATGCCGGTGCGCAGCTCGGGGCTGAGGTTGATGCGTTCCAGAGTTTCAAAAAACAGAAAACCCATGAGGAAGGACCCCAGCACGTTGATCGACAGCGTGGCAAAGGGGAACGAACGCCCCAGCACACCTTGAACGACGATGCTCTGGCCGTAGCGCGCGAACGCGCCGACGATGGCGAAGATGGCGATGAAAACGTAGGTCATGCGAAACATCCAAAATGTTGGCAATGAAAAAACTGCCGCACCGCAAGGCACGGCCCAAAAAACGCTCAGGCCGGACTCCACACCAGCACCAAGCCGAACACAACGATCAAAAGCAAGCCGATATACGCGAGATAGGCGTTCATAAAACCGTTCTGTAAAAAGCGCAATTTGCGCGCCAGCCATTGCACCGCTTGCACCGCCGGGGTGAACAGCAGCGGGCCAAAAATCGGCGCCTGGGAATAGTCGAACTGCAATTCTTTCAGGAAATACGGCTTGCCATCGAACCGCCGTGCCACGGCGTTGTGCGGGCGATAAATAAAGTTGTAGAACACCCGCATTGCGTTGGAGAACGACAGTGCCGTGGTGGCTCCGGCGTGCGCGGCGTAGTCTTCGCCGCCGCACCACAGTGGCGCATGGCGCACCGGGTAGCGGCGTCGTCCCCACACCAGCGCCAGCGGAATCAGCGCCAGCAGCGGCACCGTGATCACCAGCATGGTGGGAGAGATGAAGGCAAACCCGGCCGATAGCGGCACCAGCAGCCAGTCATGCGTCATCTGCTGCGGCGCTTGCATGGTGGGCCACACCGAGCTGGCCATCTGTGGCAGCCAGAACACCAGGCTTACGGCAAACGCGGGCACGGCCATGCCGGTGACGAGCACGGCCCAGCGCTGCAGGGGAGTGAGCGTGGCCTGGTGCTTCCGATGTTGCGCGGCATGTTTCTCGTTCTGCCCCAGCAGGCCGACGCCGAACAGCTTGACCATGGTCGCCAGGGCGATGGCGGCGGTCAGCGCCATGCCGGCGCCGGCCAGCGCGAGCGCGATGCGCGAGCCGTCGCCCTTCAAGGTGAAGTCGTGGAACAGGGTCTGGAACAAATACCATTCGCTCACAAACCCGGCGGTGGGCGGCATGGCCGCCAGGCTCATGGCCCCAAACACCGCGCCTAGGCCCAGGGTGAGCGGCGCATGGCGCAGGATGGCGCTCTGCCGCAGGTGATGATTGCCCTGCAAGGCCGCAGCGGCGTCGGCGCTGAGGAACAGCGTGCCCTTGGCCAGGCTATGGCCCATGAGGTGCAGCATGCCCACGGTCCAGGCCAGGCTGCTGAGCATGTCTTGCCCACCGGCGCGGAAGATGAGCGCCGCACCCAAAGCCGTGACGGCCACGCCCGCGTTTTCAGCGGAGGAAAATGCCAGCAGCCGCCGCCAGTCGCTCTGCTGGAAGGCGTAGAGGATGGCCAGTATTGCGGTGAAGGTGCCTACCGCCAACACGATCACGCCAAAGGCCGCGAGCCATGGCGGGTTGCCCGTCCACTGCAGCAGCGCGCGGCCCAAGGCGAAGTAGGCGGCGTTCATCACCACGCCCGACATCAGCGCTCCGGTGGCGCCGCCGCCGCTGCCGTAAGCGCCTGGGTACCACTCGTAAAACGGCAGCAGTCCGAGCTTGGCGCCAAAACCCACCAGCCACAGCAGGCCGAGGAAAAACGCCGAGGCCACACCCCATTGCGTCCATTGCAGCGCATAGGTGCCGAAGGCGAGACTTTGGCCCAGCATGAGCACGGCCAGCAGCAGCGCCACGCCGCCAACTTCGAGCAGGGCGAGCATGAACAGGTTGTCATGCCCGGCGTGCACGCTGCGATGGTCGGCCAGCAGCATGAGCGCGCCGCCGAAGCCCATCAACTCCCAAGCAATGAGAAAGCTCGCACCGTCCTGCAGGCCATAGACGCCCAATGCGCCCAGCAGCGACAGCGCCGCGCCCGCCGCCCAGCCGCGCGCATGCCCCGTGCCGCCGAGCAGGCTGGCGAAGAAGGCGGGCAGCAGCGCGGGCAGCATCAGCCACAGCGCGGCCGCGTCCGGGTGGAACACCACGGGCGTGTCGCCGAGCTGCAGGATGGCCTGGCCCGCGTCGCCACCGGGCAGGCCCCACAGCGCGCCCAGCGCGGCCAACACGCAGCCCAGACCGAGCAACCAGCGAGGCAGGTCGGTGCCGATGAACAGATCGGTCAGCAGCGCCAGCAGCCAGGCAAGCGCCGCCAGCCCGAAGGCCCAGAGCGTGATGGTGTCAGGCAGTTTCATGTGGGCGCCCCTTGCCCTGCGCGATGGGCGTCATGGACGCCGCCGTGCACCTGCTGCGGTCTGCGTTGCAGCAGCAAGAGCAGGGCTTCGATCAGCGCAGCCGGGTTGGGCGGGCAGCCGGGCAGCCACACGTCCACGGGCAGCATGCCGTCCAGCCCCTGATGGCAGGCGTAGCCGCCGCCGTTGGTGCCGCCGCCGGTGGCACAGGTGCCTGCAGCCATCACCCAGCGGGGCTGGGGCATGGCGTCATAGGTGCGCAACAGCGGCTCGCGCATGGCCGCTGTGACTGGGCCGGTGACCAGCAGCAGGTCGGCAAAGCGCGGCGAGGGCGTGAAAAAAATGCCCAGGCGGTGCAGGTTGTAGAAGGGGTTAAGTAGGGCTTGCAGCTCGCTCTCGCAACCGTTGCACGAGCCGGCGTCGACATGGCGGATGTGCAGGCTTCGACCGAAGGCCTTGAGTTCCTGCTCAAGTGCGGTGGCATTCGCCTCTCCCTCACCCGGTGGGGAGGGTTGGGGTGGGGAGGACTGCGCTCCGCCAAGGCTCACCAGATCCGCCTTGTCGCGCACGCCGAAGGCCCAGTCATGGCTGATGCTGAACGCGCCATCGGGACAGACTTCGGTGCAGAGCTGACAACCCACGCAGCGGGCGTAGTCGAGTTGCACTTCGCCAGTTGCATTGCGGGTGATGGCCGACGCGGGGCAGGCGGCGACACAGTCGGCGCAGCCATTTTTCTCTGTGATACAGCGCGCCGCGTCGAAGCGCGGCAGGCCGAGCACGCCCTCTTGCCCATCGGGGCCGGGGCGTTCGGGCCAGGGGGTGGTAGCGCGGCCTTTTTGCAGGCCAAACCAGGTCCAGACGGGCATGATGTTTCCCCTTCCTTTCAGCGATCAGCGCCAGCGATGGACAGGCCGAAGCTGGCTTCGTTGATGGCGTAATCCATCATGTTGCTGTCCTCCACGGTGAACGGAAACACCCGCCAGTTCGAGAACGACGGATCCTTGATCTTGACGCGCTGCAAGCGTGTGCGGTCGGCGGTGAGATGCACTGCACACAACAGCCCGCCGCGCGTGGCTTCCGCCCAACCCAGGCCTTCGCCTTGAGGGTCTGGCTCTTCCATCACGTCAAAGCGCAGCACCGCGCCGGGCTTGGTGCGGCCGATGGTCTGGCGGATGATGGCCAGCGACTCGCGGATTTCCTCCATGCGTACCAGTGAGCGTGCATGCGCGTCGCCGCCCTGTTGCACCGGCACGGAGAAACGCACTTTCTCGTAGTTGGCATAGGGATGATCGCGGCGCAGGTCGCGGTCGAGGTTGCTGGCGCGTTCAATCGGCCCGGTGGCGCCCTGGTCGAACGCCATCTGCCGCGGCAGCACGCCGGTGGTCATCAGCCGGTCGAGGTGGCTGCGGGTGGCTTCCAGGCGTTGCAAATAGCGGTCGATCTCGTCGCTGATGGCGTCGAGCGCCTTGTCCAGGCCGCTGATGTCGAGATCGCGCCGCAGGCCGCCGGGGGTGATGAGGCCGCGCAAAAACCGGCTGCCCGTGAGTGGGCCGTTGATCTGCTTGACCCGTTCTTCGAGCAAATGGCCTTCGGCCTCGCCGACCTTGAGCGTGGTGGTCTTGGACAGGTGGCCGAGGTAATGCAGATGGTTGTAGAGCCGCTCCAACTCAGCCAGGATGACGCGCAGATAGCGCGCACGCGGCGGGGCGCGCCAGCCCATTGCGCCTTCCACCGCCTGGGCGTAGGCTAGGCCGTGCGCGACCGAATCGATGCCGCTGACGCGCTCGGCCAGCACCGCGCCTGTGCGCCGGTCAGCTCCTTGAAATCTGGCTTCCATCGCGCGGTGTTTGTAGAACAGCCGCGGGTGATAGTGCAGGATGCCTTCGCCGATGTAGAAGAACAGGAATTGCGCAGATTCCACAATGTCCGCCCGCACCGGGCCGAAAGGCAGGCGCTGGATGTCGGGGCCGAGCACCTGCGGCACTGTTGGCGGTTGCAGCGAGAAATCGAGCGCGGGTGCATCACGATCGAAGCCATGGGACAAGGGCGCCGGTTCGCGCGGCATGCCTTCGTGCAGCACTAGCGGATTGGGCTCGGGATGATCGGTGAAGCGCAGGCCGTACAGGTCCATCATCTCGCGCTCATACCAGCCCAGCAGCGGCAGCTTATTGGCCAGCGAGGGGAGGGTGCGGTCTTCGGGCCGCACGCGCCACACCTTGTAGGGCTGGTTCGCGCCCTGGCTGAGCACATATAAAACGTCGAGTTCGCCATCGGCGCAACCGCAAGCGTAGGCCATCTGCATGCGACCGTGGGCGCTCGGGGCATCACCCAGGTCGGTGAGCAGGCCGCCGGCTGCGGCGAGCAGGGCGGCCGGGGAGAGGCGGGTGGTGTCGCAGTGGCGCATGTCACACCCCTCCCAGTTGCGTGGCGATGCCCGCCAGATGGGTCCAGATCGGCGGCAGCCACCATAGGCCGAGCAGCAGGATGGCGACCAGTGCCACGGCCATCGGCGCGACATGCACGAAGCGCAATTTCAGATGCGGCGCATGCTTCGGACGCGAGCCAAAATACATGGCGCGGAAGTGGTTGAGAAAGCCGATGAAAATGACGATGAGCAGCACGGCCATCCACCATACCGCCCACGGATTTGTACTCACCATGCCGCCGCGCAGGATGGTGAGTTCCGAGAGAAACAGGCCGAACGGCGGCGCCCCGGTAATAGCCACGGCACCGGCCAGCCAGATGGCGCCCGAGCGAGGAAAAAAGTGCAGCACACGGCGGATATTGGCAATCTCCTTGCTCTCGTAAGCGTGCATCATGTTGCCCGCGCCGAAGAACACCAGCGACTTGGTGAGCGAGTGATTGAGCATGTGATACAGCGCGCCGATCACCCCCAGCGGCCCGCCGAAACCGAAGCCCAGCGCGACCACGCCCATGTGCTCCACGCTGGAATAGGCGGCGAGGCGCTTGATGACGGTCTGGTGGCTGATGAACAGCGCTGCCACCAGCAGGCTGAACGCGCCCAGCACCACCAGTGCGGTGCGCGCCGTGGCCTCGATGCGGGTGTGCTGCAGGATGTTGAGATAGCGCACGATGCCCAGCATGGCGCAGTTGAGCAGCGCGCCCGACAGCATGGCCGACACCGGCGCCGGGCCCTCGCTGTGCGCATCCGGCAGCCAGGTGTGCATCGGCGCCAGGCCGACCTTGGTGCCGAAGCCCACCAAGACCAGCAGGAAGGAGAGCAGCAGCAACACCGGCTCGGCCTTGGGGGCGATGCCGGCGAGGTTGGCCCAGGTCATGTCGTACTCCGGGCCGAGGATGAACGTGCCGGCCCAGTAAAACAGCACTGTGCCCAGCAGCGCCAGACCAAGACCTGCGGAGACGATGACGATGTACTTCCACGCCGCTTCGATGCTTTCCGGCGCGCGCTGAAAGCCCACCAGAAACGCGCTGACGATGGTGGTGAGGTCAATGGCGATCCAGTACAGCCCGGGGTTGTTCTGCACCGGTGCCAGGAACATGGTGAGCGCGAACGCGGCGAACAGGCTGTAGAAGCGGTGCAGCCGCGCCAGCTCCCCATGCATCCAGCGCATGTAGCCAATGGCGTAGACGCTGGCCAGCAGATAGACGATGGCCAGGCACAGCATCACCCACACGCCGAAATCGTCGAGCAGTAGGTAGTGGTTCAGCGCGGTGATGCCGTGGTCTGGCGTGGCGATGAGCAGTACGACGACCAGCACGAAGTCGATCACCGCCGCTGTGAGATTGAGCGCTTCGGCCACGCGGCTGCGGTGCGACATCCAGCTTCCCGCCATGGCCAGCGCGGTGACGATCCAGATCGCATACAAGACATTCCAGATCATGGCCTCACCCCACCAGCCGAGTGAGTGCGCGGCTGCTCGTGGAGCCAACTTCCTTGTGCAGGTAGCGGATGAGCATGCCGAAGGTGGAGACGATGATCAGCAGGTCGAACAGGATCACCATTTCCAGCAACAGCGGCATGCCCGGCACCAGGATTTGCGAGCCAAGAAAAATGCCGTTCTCGATCACCAGCAGGCCGAGGATGGAACTCACCGCCTCCGCGCGCAGCACCAGCATCAGAAAGCCGATGAGCTTGAGCGCGAACATGGCGGTCAGCGCCAGCACGGCGATGTTGTCCACCAGGTTCATGCGCACCCCAAGCTTCTCCGCCACAGCGTAGGAAAACAGCACCAGAAAGCCGCCGAGCACGATGCTCGACGCCGGTTGCAGCAAGGGCGTGAACTCGCGGTTCTGCCCCAGGCCGTTGACGATGCGCACGAGCAGGTATGGCAGCAGGGTGCCGCGAAACAGCGCGGTCAGTGCGGCGATGAAAATCAGCTCCGGGTAATGCCCGGTGATGCCGATGGCCAGCGACAGCGCCGCAATCACCCATGACTCGGCGGCGAAGGCCAGGATGTGGTTCTTGATCCAGTGCGAGCCAAGCATGACGAAGGCCAGGATGAGCGCGATGATGATCAGCAGGCTGAAGATGGATGCCTGCACGCCGCCGAGGTGGAAGATCAACATGGCATGCTCCTCACACCTGCCGCGCGACGATGGCGAGGACGGCCATCAGGAAGGACAGCGCCAGCGGCTCCTGATAACGGTAAAAGCGCAGGCGCGACTGCGATGTGTCGACAAACACCATCACCAGTCCGAGGGCGAACCACTTGGCCAGCAGAGCGAGGGTGGCGCCGATCATGCCCAGCGCCGTGCCTTGTTCCGACAGGCCCCAGGGAATGGTCAGCACGTTGAGAAAGATGGTGTAGAGAATGGCCTGTTTCATCCACGAGGCCCACTTGAGCAGCGCCAGCAGCGGGCCGGAGTATTCGAGGATGCGCGCCTCGCCGATCATGTAAATCTCGTAGTGGATGCTCGAATGGATGGGCAGGCGCTCAGTCTCCACCGTGAGCAGAATGAAAAACGCGGCGACGAGAAACAGGTGTGCCGGACTCCAGAACACCGCCGGGCTGGCAACCAGCAGATGGTTGACGACAAAGGGCAGCATGGCCTGCGCCAGCAGGGTGATGCCGACGAACACCATGATCAGCGTCGGCTCGGCGAGGATGGCGAGCATGGCCTCGCGGCTCGATCCAAGGCCGCCGTAAGGGTGGCCGCTGTCCAGCCCAGCCACCATGATGGCGAAGCCGCCCAGCGTGAGGATGAGACCGCCGCCCAGAATGTCACCCATGTCCGACAGCGGCAGCGGATAGTTGGTCAGCACCGGAATGAGGATGGGCACCGTGAGCATGGCCGAGAACGCCACGATAGGCGCGGCCCAGAAGATCCAAGACGCCGTTTCCGGCACCACGATCTCCTTGCGGAACCACTTGAACAGATCGCGGTAGGGCTGGAAGATGCTCGGCCCCTGGCCGCGCTGCACCTTTTCCTCCAGCGTGGCGATGAAGCCGTGCAGCAGGGGAGACAGCAACACGATGACCAGCACCTGGGCGACTTGTTGCCATACGGCTTGTGCTTGCATCGACTCCTCCCATGCAGACCACTCACCGCACGCAGCGGCACTGGGTAGGAGTCATCAGCCACCGGCTGGCGCCGGGGCGGTTGCGGCGAACTCCATCGCCACCTCGTTTGTAATCAGTTTAGAACCGTCATCAAATTTCCGTCAAGGCGACCATGCGGCCAATTGCCCCTTGCCACCTGTCGCTTCTGTCAAATTCCGTTGAAAAACGTAGTTGTCGGCTCTGAGTTCCCATTTTGTCGACTTATTTATCGACTGCTGAGTAAAGTCAGCATGGCGTCTACATGAGACTCAAAAAGCAAAAAACCAGCGGCTTGGCTCGGCTTATTGCTTGAATCTATTGGCTCGCTGGATCGGACAAAAACGAGAACTGGAGGATCACGCTGAAGCCATAAATCGGTTCTAACGGCGAGTACGCGAACGGAACCATGAATATCACCTATTGCGGTGCAGCCCGACCGCAGCTTCTCGACGCTCACGACGACCACCTTCACGTCGAACGTGAGCGGAGACCAGTTCGGCGCCCACCCGGGCTTCCAGGGCATCGTGACGTTGTCCGGAGTGGTCGAGCCGTCTCCGCTCAACAACAGCAGTGGCTGCCTGTACTCTTCTTCGCAGCGCCGTGCACCATCGCGCAGATCAGCAGCGGCTCGCTGAGCGCCAGTTACGCCGAGGCTGCGCATGGCAGCAACTATATTTCGTAGTGGCCGGGCGGTTTGCGCAGGCGCGGCGCCCACGCCTGCCGCCCATGCCGGCTTGACGATGCCGATGTAGTTCGCCCGGCAATCTTGGCCTCGTACATCGCGTGGTCGGCACGCGAGAAAAAGGCCGGGAAGGTCTCGCCGGACGACCAGGCCGCGAGCCCGAGGGATACCGTTACAGCGAAACGCTCCGGCATGTTGAATCCGGTCGATGCCAGTGGTTCGTGGATGAGCTTCGCGCAGGCCAGCGCATCGCCGATCGACGTGTCTGGCAGGACGATGAGGAACTCCTCGCCGCCCCAGCGCCCGACTTCCGCGCCGGCGCGCAAGGTCGAGTGAATGATGCTGCCGACATGGCGCGGGACTTCGTCACCGGTGGCGTGACCGAAGCTGTCGTTGATACCCTTGAAATGGTCGAGATCCGCCAGCATGATCGTCAGCGGCGCGCCGGAATGGACGGTGCGCTGGATTTCCCGCGACAGCAGGACCTCGATTCGCCGCCGGTTCCACAGGCTGGTCAGGCTGTCGCGGCTTGCCAGTTCCTCGAGCTTGATGGCGGTTTGCTAGAGCCTGGATCGCAATCGGCTGATGTACGTCCGACGGCCGGCCCGCGGGCCAGCCGTCGCCCCTCAGCCTGTGGCGCCGAGATCGGACAGCGGGATCGCCTGCAGGTAGCCGGCGTTGGTGCCGATAAAGTAGGTGCCGCCGACGGCCACGCCGTTCTGCGGGCCGTAGCCTCCCAGGCCAGCGTCGTAGACGTGGGTGATCGCGCCGTCGTGGCGATCCAGCGTGAAGATCTTGCCGCTCCCCGTCGGTTGGATGAGCTTGTCGCCGACGATGGTCGGCGCCGCCTTCATCCCCGGCCCGAGCCTGGAGTGCCAGAGGATCCTGCCGCTGCGCGAGTCGATCGCGTACTCGGCATGCGTGACCGGGCTACCGGTGTAGACGATTCCGGCGTCGACCGCGGGCACAGCGTCCTTGTTGCGCGGCGGGGTCTTGCCCGTGCCCAGCAGCGTGCTCCACAGCAGCTTGCCGGTGGCTATCTCAATGCCGAGTTCCTCGGATCCGGAGACGCCGTGCTGGCCGCGGCTGCGTGTCTCGATCTGGCCCACCGCGACCGCACCGGCGACCGCCCAGGTGCCGTCGCCGCCGCTGCTCGAGAAGATGTGCGCCGGGCGCACGGTCCACAGTCGCTTGCCGGTGGCAGCATCGACAGCATAGATGTCGCTGGGATGGGTCCCCCCCATCATCACCACGTTGCGCTTCGGGTCGTAGGTGGCGGAGGACATGCTGACGAAGGAGCCGATGGAGGTCTTCCACTTCAGCGCACCGGTGGCGGCATCGAGCGCATACACGTGGCCATCGCCGTTGCCGAAGATCAGCAGTCCGTGCGCGAGCACCGCCGAAGGCATGTCTTCGCCGCGGGTCGGGTAGCTCCACACCAGCTTGCCGGTGGCGGCGTCAACGGCATCGATGGCCGAGACGTCGGTGCCGCGGACCACGCCGGCGTCGCGCACGCCGAAGCGCTTGGCGTGGCTGTACGCGAACACCGAGTTGCCGGCGCCGACGTACACCAGCTGGCGGCCGCCAGCGCTGGCGACCACCGGCGTGGTCATCAGCTGGTTGTAGGCGTCGAAGGACCACTGCAACCGGCCGCTGCGCGCGTCGAGCTTGTAGAGCCAGCCGTTGTCGTTCGGCGCGTACACCGCGCCGCCGGCGACGGCGACGCCAATCGGCCAGCCGACGAGGTCGCGGATGGTCGTGTTGCTCTTCACCGCGGCGCGTGCCGCGGCGGCCCCGGGCGTGTCGAAGGTCCAGTGCTCGGCGGGAAATCCCGACGCGAAGGTTGCGTTGTGGCCGGGCTGCAGTGCGTACATAGGCCAAGTCGCAGGCGTTTCGGCGGCCCACGCGGCCTGGGCGCACACGAGGGCTGCGGTGAGCATCGTGCATGTGGCGTAACGGGAATGGGGCATCGGGGTCTCCTGGCTAGTCGTGCGTCGGGGTTGTGCTTGCGGTGGATGCAGCGGCCGCAAGCTGGATAGTGCAAGTCATGTCCAGCCGAGTGTCGATCGGGCATGGGAGCGAAGCATCGCAGCTTTGACGGAACGCAAGAATGGCCGCGAAGCTCGCGGCGGCCACTATACCCGAAGCTCATTGTCTGCTGCGCGCCTCGCCGATGAAGTCCAAGCTGCCGTCCCCACCGTCCAATGTGGACAACATGCTGCCGGGACTGCTCGAGCAGATCCGGCAAAAGTCGGACGCGGGCGATGCGCCCGGCGGCTCACGGCAAGCCAGGCAGACTGGACGCGTCCTCGCCCAGCTGCGGCTGCTGAGGTCGCTGGTCGCGGCGGGGTTACGCCGATTTTCCGCTCATCGCCTTCCACTGCAAGCCGCGGCGGCGCGATCGGCATCGACTGGGTTCCGATACTCTATGCCGTCGCCATGGCGGTGGCGTGGACGTGGCCCGGTCAGTGGTGTTCCGCCGCCTGTACGACCGCTACGGCCTGAAGGTGCTCATTCCCCCGACACTAGCCGGCGCCTTGTTCGCACCGCTGGTGTCGTTGGTGTGCTACGGCAGTTTCGGGTTCGCCATGGTCGGCGCGCCATTGTGGGGCCTTGGCATGGGGGTGCATGAATCGGGGACCCAGGCAGCGCTGGCGCACCGGGTGTCGTCGCAGCGTCGTGCTTCAGCCTACCGGCTGTTCACCACCGGCAACGGCATCGCCTGGTTCGCCGGTAGCGTGGTCATCGGGGCGCTCTACCAGTGGCCCATCGCCACCATGGCGGCCTTCTGCCTGGCATGCCAGTTCGCTGCCTTGCCCCTGTTCACGAGGGTCGCCGGGCCCGGAGCGTCAGCCGCCCGGTGAGGCCGGCATGAGAACGAACGACCAGAGGCATGAACGACGCCCGTCGCACCGAGTTGCTTTCCGTCCTCCGGCAGATCGACGAGGTCCTGGCCGGGGTGTGCAGTCGCCTGGGCCCAGGAGCGAGAGACCGGCTGTTTCCACCCTGCAGCCCGGATGCGGCTCCGGTCCAGGAGCGGCTGGTGGCAGACCATGTCCGCGACCTGCGCGCAGTCGTGCGGGCGTCGCTCAAGCGCCTGAGTATCTCCGCCCCGCATGCCACGTTGGGTTCGCTGCGATCCGCACGAGTAGGGCTGATCGATGCGCAGCGTGCCCTGGACGGCCTCGATCCCTTCCGGTTTGCCGCTCGGGGCGAGGTTGCAGACGACGAGGCGCGGGAGCTTCGTGCCCTCGTTTCCGATCTAGCGGCGCGGCTCGACGCCATGGACGCCTACTTGGCGCAGGGCGGGAATGCAGTTCGGTCCGCGCGTTTGATGCGCGAGGGCCAGCTACTGGCCATGGGAGCCCTTTTCGCAGAGATCGAGCGCATCGTCGACACCTACGATCTCGTCGTGCTTCGTCGCCCTGTCGCGATGCTCGGAACACGGTTGGATGTTCCGATCCTGCAGGTCGCCGCATTTGGCCGCGTGAAGGCCGGGAAATCTGAGCTTCTCAACCGGATTCTTGGTCAGCCCGTGCTTCCGGTCGGTGTCACGCCCATCACGGCGGTTCCCGTGCGCATCGTCTACGGAGCCTCGCCCATTGGCCAAGCGGAGTTTGCCGATGCGCTCATAGAGAGCTTCGACCTCGGGCGTATCGCCGAGTTCGTGAGCGCCCAACAAAATCTAGGCAATGCGCGCCATGCGACGTGTCTGGAGATCCGCCTGCCGGTTGATCTGCTCAGCGGGGACATTGCCCTTGTCGATATCCCCGGCGTGGATCACCCGGAAACCCTTTCGGGTGGGGACACCATGGCCAGCATCGAACGCTGCGACATCGGTCTCGTGTGCAGAGTTGTCCACGGCGGCGGCGTCGCTTGCGACGAACGCAAGCCGCGGTGGACAACTCGGGGCGCACCGGGGACTTCCATCTTATGCGGCCTGTTTTTCGGTCGGCAGGTTGGCAAAGTAGTGCGCATCCGGCGTGGCATCCTGCAAGCGTGAATGCGCCCGGCTGCCGTTGTACCAAGTCATGTACTCGGCAATGTCGGCCCGCGCGGCGATCACGCTGCCGTAGGCCTTGAGATACACCCGCTCGTACTTCACGCTGCGCCAGAGTCGCTCCACGAAGACGTTGTCGCGCCAGGCCCCGCGCCCATCCATGCTGAGCTGGCAGCCACGCTCCAGCGCGGCGTCGGTGAACTCGGTGGCGGTGAACTGGCTGCCCTGATCGGTGTTGACGATCTCGGGCGTGCCCCAGCGGGCCAAGGCCTGCTCGATGACCTCCTTGGCATGGCAAGCCTCCAGCGTGATGGCCCCCTTGTGGGCCAAGACCCGGCGGCTGAACACATCCACCACGGCGGTGAGGTAGACGAAACCCCTTGCCATCGCAATGTAGGTCGTATCGAGCGCCCAGACCTGATTGGAGCGCGCAGTCGTCAGTCGGCGCAGCAGGTAGGGGTAGATCTTGTGGCCGGGCGCATTTTTGCTGGTGCCAGGCTGCGGGGCCAGGGCCGCGATGCCCATGCGCCGCATGAGTGTGCCGACGTGACGCCGGCCCACCTGCCACCCCTCTTGGGCCAACTGCCGACGCAGCATGCGCGCGCCCATGAAGGGATGCTCCAGATGCAGTTCGTCGATCTGGCGCATCAGGGCCAAGTCGGCTGGGCTCGTGGGCTGGGGTAGGACGTACACCGCACCGCGGCTCATGCCCAGCAGTTGGGCCTGACGCGTGATGCTGAGTTTGTGGTCTCGGTCGATCATCGTCTTGCGCTCAGCAATCCCGCCTTGGTGAGCGCTCCCTCTAAAAAATCTACAGGGACTCCCCCCGCAGTCAAGAGATGTGGATGGTTTTTCCTTGATGGCGATTTTTCTTGCCTCTGCATGAATTCAAGGCGCACCCGAACGAGGAACAGACTGCACATCTACAGACGGCCTTGTTGCACGACCAGCATGCGGACCCAGATACGAACCACGCAGCGGGGCTCCATTCGTTCTTCGGCTTCTTCAGCCAGGCCAACGTGATCGCCTGCGGCGATGCCGGGGTCGACCCGCTGCTGCGTAAGCAATGGGATGGACGCTCCCACCTTCCGCGGCATCGTTGTGCCAAAGTGGAGGTATCAACAACCACTCAACTGCCAGGAGCGTCCATCCCATTGCTTACGCAGAAGGTTCCCAATTCGCCAATCGGCTGACCACTGGGGTCTCCAAACTTCGTGACTGTGCTGCCCACCGAAGCCATGGTCAGAGCGCCCTCGAGACCCCGGGAGACTCAATTCTGCCGTTCAACAGATCCGCGGCAGCTGATCGCCGAAGAGCATGTCCACCCTGCGGTCGCCGCCGAAATGCGTGGCGAGCACGACGGTACCTTTCGGCGCCTCGCGCACGGTGCCGATGGCACGGCTGTCGCGTCCGGCGGGATGGGCGCGCATCGCGGCTAACACCGCCTCGGCATGCTCGGGTGCGACGATGGCGACGATCTTGCCTTCGTTGGCGAGATACAACGGGTCCAGCCCGAGGATCTCGCATACTCCACGCACAGCTTCGCGAATGGGCAGGGCGTCTTCTTCCAAACGGATAGCGCAGCGACTTGCTTGGGCGAACTCGCTGAGCACGGTCGCCACGCCGCCGCGGGTGGCGTCCCGCATGCAGTGGATGTCCGGGCAAGCGGTGAGCATGGCGGCGATCAACCCGCCCAGGGGCTGGCAATCCGACTCCACACCGCTCTCCAGAGCCAGCTCGCCCCGGGCATCGACGATGGCCGCGCCGTGGTCGCCGATGTGGCCGTTGATCAGTACCACGTCGCCGGGTCGGGCACGGTCGGCGCGGATGTCTATGCCGTGGGGAATGATGCCGATGCCTGCCGTGTTGATGAACAGCTTGTCCGCGCCGCCGCGTGGCACCACCTTGGTGTCGCCCGTGACGATGCGCACTCCCGCCGCCACCGCTGTAGCCTGCATGGAGGCCACCACCCGGCGCAGCTCGGCGATGGGCAGCCCCTCCTCGAGGATCATGCCGCAGGTGAGGTAGAGCGGGCGCGCGCCGCTCACGGCCAGGTCGTTGACGGTGCCGGCCACGGCGAGCTTGCCGATGTCGCCGCCGGGGAAGAACAGCGGGGTGACAACGTAGGAGTCGGTGGTCATCGCCAGCCGGTTGCCGTGCGCGGTAAGTTCGGCAAGGTCGATGCGCGCCTGGTCTTCGAGGGTGGCGAGCATCGGGTTGTCGAAGGTGCGCACGAACAGGTCGTCGATCAGGTCGCGCATGGCCTTGCCGCCGCTGCCGTGTGACAGGGTGATTTGATCGTCGACGACTTTGCCACTGCGCCGGCGCGGGAAGGAGTCTGGAGCGTTCATTCGGCAGTGTCTAAGTGGGCGGCCAGGCGCGCGTCGGGCTGCACCCGGCGGGGCTGGTGGCCATAGTTGTAATAGGCGGCGCAAGCGCCTTCGGACGACACCATCAGCGCGCCCAGTGGCGTTTCGGGTGAGCAGGGGGCGCCGTAGACCTTACACTCCCAGGGACGGATGGTGCCCTTGAGCACCTCGCCGCACTGGCAGGACTTTGGATCGGCGATGCGCAGGTTGGGCACCGCGAACTTGTGCTCGGCATCGAAGGCGGCGTACTTGCTGCGCATGCGCACGCCGGAATGGTCGATCGATCCAAGGCCGCGCCATTCGAAGAACGCGCGCAGTTCGAACACGTCGCTGATGGCCTGCAGCCCCGGCGGATTGCCGCCGGCGGGCACCACGCGGGCGTACTGGTTCTCCACCGCGCAGCGGCCCTCGGCCATCTGGCGGATCAGAATCCACAGCGACTGCAAAATGTCCAGTGGCTCGAAGCCAGTGATCACGATGGGGCGGTGATAGTCCCGCGCGACAAACGCAAACGGCGCCTCGCCCACCACCATGCAGACATGGCCGGGTGCCAGAAAGCCGTCGATCTGCATGTCGGGCGAATCGAGGATGGCCTTGATGGTCGGGACCGTGGTGATGTGGTTGCAGAACAGTGAGAAATTACGGAGACCTTCGCGCTCGGCCTGCTGCACGGTGAGCGCGGTGCTGGGCATGGTGGTCTCGAAACCCAGAGCGAAGAACACCACCTCGCGGTCCGGGTTGCGGCGGGCGAGGTCCAGCGCGTCCAACGGGGAATACACCATGCGCACGTCGGCGCCGTCGGCCTTGGCCTGCAGCAGGCTCTTCTGCGAGCCGGGTACGCGCATGGCGTCGCCAAAGGTGGTGAAGATCACCTCCGGGCGCTGGGCGATGGCGATGCAGTCGTCGACCCTGCCCATCGGCAGCACGCACACCGGGCAGCCCGGGCCGTGGATCATCTCGATGTGCTCGGGCAGCATCTGCTCAAGGCCGTAGCGGAAGATGGTGTGGGTGTGTCCGCCGCAGAATTCCATGATCTGCAGCGGGCGGCTGTGCGCGGCGGGAATGCGCTCGAGCAGCACGCCGATCTGGTGTACCAGGGCGCGCGCCTTTTGCGGGTCGCGGAATTCGTCAACGTACTGCATGGTCGGTGTCCTTGATTGCGCCGCGCTGGTCGGCCAGCAGGGTGTGGGTCAGATCCCAGAGGATGTGATAGAGCGAGACGTGCACTTCCTGCACGCGGTGGATGGAGTCGGTGTCGACGACCAGGCAGTGGTCGAGCAGGCCGCTGCGGCGCATCGCGCCGCCGTCGCCGCCGGCGAAGCCGATGGTGCGCAGCCCCATGTCGCGCGCCTTGGCGAAGGCCTGCATCAGGTTGTCGGAGTTGCCGCTGGTGGAAAGCCCCACCAGGCCGTCACCGGAGCGCGCATGCGCTTCGAGCTGGCGGGCGAACACGTGGCGCACGCCGATGTCGTTGCATACTGCGGAGAACATGGCCATGTCCATCACCAGATTCATCGCCGGCAGCGCCGGGCGTCCCGCCGTGACGGGATGCTGGAACTCCACGCAAAAGTGTGCGGCGTCGCAGCTGGAGCCGCCGTTGCCCATGGCGAACATCTGCCCGCCGCCGGCATAGACGGCGGCCAGGGCGCGGGCGCAGGCCACCACCTCCTCGGCATGGTCGCGGTAGAAGCGTTCCTTGGCGGCCATGCTGTCCGCACTCTTGCGCCGCACCGATTCGAGCAGCGCCGCGTGTTCCTGCGTGGCGTCCTTGGGATGGCCGTGGAGGAAGGGGTAGAGGCCTTCGAGCGCAGAGGGCGTGTCCATCTCAGGCTCCCGAGGTCTGGCGCATGGCGTCGAGCTCGGCCTCCATCTCGCCGAGCTCGGCGAGCAGATCCAGAGTCTTGCGGGCTTCGTCGGCGTCGATGCGGCTCATCGCGAAGCCCACGTGCACCAGCACCCAGTCGTCCACGCACGACGCGGGCGGGTGGTCGGCGTCGACCACGCAGGCGATGTTGACCTGGCGCCGCACGCCGGAGACTTCCACTGTCGCCAGGCAGGCGTTGGCGTCGACGATGTCGACGATGCGGCCGGGAATTCCAAGACACATATCAGTTGCTCCAATTCGGTTGAAGAGCGCGGGCGGCGGCGATCACCGCCTGCCCCAGAGCAAGGCCGCCATCGTTGGCCGGCACGCGCCGGTGCATCCACACCGGGAGATCGATGTTGACCAATTGGTCCTGTAGAAGTTGACTGAACAGCGCATTCTGGAATACCCCGCCCGATAGTGCGACAGCGGCAAAGGCACTGCTGCCTGCAACGCTGGCGATGGCCTGCGCCCAAGCCGCGGCTAGGCCGTTCAGGAAGCGGCGGGCCACAGTGCCCGGCGCGGCGTGACGCTGCAGATCTGCCAGCAGCTCGGGCCACAGCGGTGCCGGGTCCAGGCGCAGCAGGCCGTCGACTTCGGTCAGCGCGAAGGCATAGGCGCCGGCATCCGTGCTCGAGGTCGCCAGGGATTCGAGCGCCATCGCGGCCTGGCCTTCGAAGGTCTGTACCTCCGCATGCAAGCCGAGTGCGGCGGCCACCGCATCGAACAGCCGGCCGGTGGAGGAGGCCAGCGGCGCGTGGGTGCCGGTGGAAACCATGCGGGCCAGAGTGTCGAGTGGTTTGCCGTGCAGATGCCGCATTGCGGGCAGGTCGGCGTGGCGGGCGAGCAATTCGGACGCAGCGGGAAGAGCCAGGAGTTGCGCGGCAAGGTTGCGCCAGGGCTGGCGGCTGGCGGCGTCGCCGCCGGGCAAGGCGGCTGGTCGCAGGCTGGCGAGACGGGTGCTGGTAGTGTAGTCCACGCGCAGCAGCTCGCCGCCCCAAAGCATGCCGTGGTCGCCCAGGCCCAGACCGTCGAGGGCCAGGCCCAATATGGGCGGACCATCCAGTGCATGGCCATGGTCGGCCATGCAGGCGGCGATATGGGCGTGGTGGTGCTGCACCTCGGCGAGGCGCAGGCCATCGCGCGCAGCCAGTCCGCGGCCGCGGCGGGTGGCGTGGTAGCCGGGGTGCAGATCCACCGCGACGATGGCGGGCTGGTGGTCGAACAGCCGGGACAGGCGATCCAGCCCGCATGCCGCATCGGCTGTCGCGCTGGCGTCGCCGAGGTCGCCGAAGTGCTGGGACAGGATGGCGCGGCCAACGCCCAGCAGGCAGGCGGTGTTCTTCAGTTCCGCGCCGAACGCGGTGATGGCCGGTGCGTCGCCGAAGCCTTCGGGAAGCGGCAACGCGCCGGGGGCATAGCCGCGGCTACGTCGCAGCGGTTGCAACGTACCGCCGATGCGGCGCAACACCGAGTCGTCGAGGCGGTTGAGGATGGGGCGGTCGTGCAGCAGGAAGGCGTCAGCGATGTCGTCGAGACGGTCGAGGGCCTCGGCGTTGTCGATGCACGGCGGCTTGCCCGAGGCATTGCCGGAGGTGAAGACCAGCGGAGTGTCGAAGCTGGCGAGAAGCAGGTGATGCAGCGGGCTCATCGGCAGCATAAAGCCGAGCAGCCGGGTATCGGGGGCGATGGTCTCGGGCAACGCGAGCGAGCTCGTAGCCTCGAGCAGCACGACTGGCGCTGCAGGGCCTAACAGGGCGTGTTCGTCATCGGGCGTGATCGCGGCGTAGCGGCGCACCATGTCCAGATCGCGAGCCATCAGCGCCAGAGGCTTGTGCGGGCGGTGCTTACGAACACGCAGCGCGTCCACCGCGCCGGCATTCGTGGCATCGACCACCAGATGGAAGCTGCCGACGCCCTTGACCGCGAGGATGCGTCCAGCGCGTAGCAGATCGACGGCCGTCGCAATTGGGTCGCCCGCGACGCGCTCGCCACCCTGCTCCAGCCAGAGGGTCGGGCCGCAGTCTGGGCAGGCAATAGGCTGAGCATGGAAGCGCCGGTCGGCTGGGTCGGCATACTCGGCGGCGCAGCGCGGACACATGGCGAATCCGGCCATGGCGGTGTTGGCGCGGTCGTAGGGCACAGCGCGCACGATGGACAGGCGCGGCCCGCAGTGGGTGCAGTTGGCGAACACATGGTGCCAGCGGCGGTCGGCTGGACTGTTCACCTCAGCCAAGCAGTCTGGGCAGGTAGCGGCGTCCGGAGCGACGTCGGTCGTGGCACGGCCGCCCTCGCTGGCGGCGATGGTGAAGTCCTCAGGCGGCATGCCGGCGGGCAGCGGCGTGACCTCGATGGCTTCGATGCGTGCCAGCGGTGGGCAGTCCGCACGCAGCCGAGCCGGTAGCGCGGCGAGCGCGCCCGGTGCGCCCCAGGCGGCGATGTGCACGCCGTCCGCGTCGTTATGCACGCTCCCGGCGAGGCCGAGCGCCCGGGCCACCCGCCACACCATGGGCCGGAATCCCACGCCCTGCACGACGCCGCGTACCCGCAGCAGCCGGCCCTGGACGGCAGTCGGCGCGGTGTCGACGCGGAATTCTGCGGCGCCCATGGCGGTCAATGCACGGTGCAAACCATGCACGGATCAAATGAACGCACGACGTGCTGCACGGCAGCGCTGTCGGCGCCGTCCGCCCCAACGGGCGTACCCACCAGCGCCTGTTCCAGCGCACCGGGAGTGCCTGCGGTGTCGCGCGGCGAAAAGTTCCAGGTGGTCGGGGCGATGATCTGGTAGTTCAGGATGCGCCCCTTGCGGATGCGCAGCCAGTGGCCGAGGCTGCCGCGGGCGGCTTCCACCAAGCCGGTGCCGTCCGCCTCGTCTGGCATCTCGGCGGCGTTGCAGAACGGTGCGCCAGGCTGGAGCGTCGCGACCCACTGTTCCATCGCGGGTACCACGCGGGCGAGTTCGAGCAGGCGGGCGACCACCCGGGCCTGCACGTTGCTGCCCTTGAACGCGAGATCGCGGGCGAGCGGGTTGCCGTCGACCATCTGGCGGGCGAGGGCGCCGGTTTCCATCACGGCACCGTCCAGCCGCGGTGCCTTGCACCAGGTGTAGGCATCCGGGTTGTCGAGGCTGGTGAGGGTGCAGCCGTGGAGCGGATGCATCGGCCCTGTCTGACCATGTAGCCAGGCGTGGGAGATGTCCTCGGTGATGGCATTGGTGTCAAGCGGCTTGGACGCGCCGTCCCAGGTGCCCCGCGCGAGCAAGTGACTGCCCTGCAGGGCATAGGCGCCGTAGCTTAGGAAGCGGCCGCCGCCGCGGCCGAGCTGGTCGAGGCGGAGCGCGTCCGACAGTCGCAGGAAATGGGCGAAGTCGCCTTGCGGATGGGCCCGCGCCCAAGTGTGCAGCGTGGCGGCGGAATCGAGTGCGGACACCTGCTCCAGCCGGTCGGCGAACAGGGTGGTTTCGAGAAAGCGGCGGAACAGCGCGACGATGGTGCGCAGCTGCGCCTTTTCCTGCGGTTCGATGGCGCGGGTGGTGCCGCCTGGTTGCAGCGCCAGGCTGTGCGGCCACTTGCCGGCGAGGATGCCTGTGAGATGCAGGAAGGCGGCGCGCGCGGGCAGCATGTCGCGCGAGGCGGTGCCGGTCTGCGCCTTGAAGCGCGCGGTGGTGGCCGGAAAGTCCGGACGATCGGCGTATTCAGCGCGGGCGAAGTCCGGCATGAAGAACAGGTAGAAGTGGGTGAGGTGGTCGCAGAGGTTCTCGCAGGCCAGCACCAGGTTGGCGGCCAGCGCACCGTTGTCGGCCTCTGTCACGCCCATCGCGGCCCGCAGCGCGGCGGCGGCGGCCATCGACTGCGACACCGAGCAGATGCCGCAGATGCGCGGGGTATAGACCAGGGCGTCGCGCGGATCCTTGCCGTGCAGGATCTGCTCGAAGCCGCGGTACAGCGGCGAGTTGACCCAGGCGGCGGATACCGCGCCGTCGGCGATCTCCACCTGCACCTCGAGGTCGCCCTCGACGCGGTTGAACGGGCCGAAGATGCGTCGGGTCACGCGCGCGATTCCTCAGTGGTGTTGGCGATCATGCGCATGTCACTTGCTCCGCTTGACCGAGGGGCGCACCTTGATGTGGTCGGCCACCGCGTTCTTGCGTAGGCGGTCGGGTGTGGCGGCCTTGGAGAGCGAGGCCAGCGCGACGAACCAGGCCTTGGGCATGTCGCTGGGTAGGCCGACCGGGATGCCGCCGATCTTGCGCGTTTCGGTGAAGGGGCGGCCCGGCTCCTCGAAGCGCGGCGCGGTGCAGTTGATGCAGGCATAGCCGCCCTTGAGGCAGGAGCCGCCGCCATTCCAGGGCCGCAGGTTGCAGTCCGCCCGCGCCTGGGTTCCGAGGCAGCCCATGTGTTCCATCATACAGCCCTGGTCGGAGGGCTTTTCGGCGCTGGCCTTGAACTCGTAGAACTCGTTGCGCGCGCAGCCGTGATGCACCAGATGGTCGGTATAGCTGCGCGGGCGGGCGAGTTCGTCCAGGGTGTCGTCGCCGAGTTCGCCCAGGGCGAGCTGGGCGAGCGTGTCGGTCACCCAACCGGGATGCACCGGGCAGCCGGCGACGTTGACCACCGGCAGGCCGCCGGGTGAGATCCATTGCGCGGGCAGCAGCGCGCCGTGACGGGTGCTGTCGTATTGCAGGCCGGTGGCCTCGGCGGTATTGCTGCCCGCGGCGGTGATGCCGCCGAAGGCCGCGCAGCTGCCGACAGCCACGGTGTAGCGCGCCCTCTCGGTGAGTTCGGCCAGCCAGTCGCGCAGCGGACGGCCGGTGCCGGCCAGCATGTGGAAGCGACCAGTGCCGCCGGGGCCATGCATCACCGAGCCTTCGAGGCAGAGGATGTCCAGCCGCCGCGTGCCATCGATGATGGCCCGCAGAAGGGCGACGACCTCGCCGTTGCTGGCCTCGCTCAGCGAGGGATGCCAGAGCAGGTCGATACCCGCGAGGTCGAGTGCGGTGTAGAGGTCCGGCCCTTCCGCATTGAGCAGCGACATGCTGCAGCCGCCGCAGCCACCGGATTGCAACCACAGCAGACTCAGACGTTCAGCCATGCTGGGCCTCCATCGGGATGTCAAGAGTGAACTCGGCGCCGCCATCGGGGTGATTGCGCACGCTGAGCGCGCCGGCGCACTGGTCGGTGGCTAGGCCGTAGCTGATGTACAGACCCAGACCGGTTCCCTTGCCGACGGCCTTTGTGGTGAAAAACGGGTCGAACACCCGCAACAGGTTGTCCTCGGCGATGCCGGGCCCGTGGTCGCGTACCTGCACCTGGGCGAAGTCGCCGGCGGCGGCCACGCGGAGATCGAGCCGCGGCTGCCCCCGTCCCTCCATGGCGTCGTAGGCGTTCTGGATCAGGTTGATGAGGATCTGTTGCACATAGCCTTCGCCGCCGTGCACCGGCAGTTCAGCGGGCATGTCGAGGTGGATCTGCGGGGTCTGCCGAACGGCCTTGCTCACCCAGGTGAGGCTGGACTCGACCAGGCGGCAGAGATCGAAGGTGCGGCGCTTCTGCCGCTGCGGCGTGACGAAGCGGCGCAGGTTCTGCACGATGTCGCTGACACGCTCGGCGCCTTCGAGCGAGCCGTCGATCAGCGGTCCGAGATTCTTCAGGATGCGGTCGATGCGGTTCTGGACGCGCGCCTTTTCCAGCACGTCAGGGGTGGCGCCCCGCTGCACCAGCTCCAGGTAGTCGCGCAGGTGTCCACCGTAGCGCTTGAGGGTGTGCATATTGCCGAATACGAAGCTGATGGGGTTGTTCAGCTCGTGTGCCACGCCCGCCACCAGGCGGCCGAGCGAGGCCATCTTCTCCGACTGCAGCAACTGCTGCTGCGTGGTCTTGAGTTGGCGATGGGTGTCTTGAAGGTCCCGGTAGGCGCGGCGGAGTTCGCCCAGCGGGCGGCCGGTAATGACCATGCCTGAAAGCGTACCCTCGCTGTCATAGCGTGGGCTGCAGTTCACGGCCAGTGGAACCGCCTCGCCGCCGGCCGCAAGGATTTCGATCTCGCAATCGAGGATGTCGCCGGTGCGGATGTGGTCGGGGAAGTTGGCGATCATCAAGCCTGCCGAGGTGCTGAACAGCGCAGACAGGTTGGTCCCGACCAGCTCGGCCTCGCTGCGGCCGAGCAGATTGACCATTGCCTTGTTCGCGCGCTGGATGCGGCCCTGCACGTCGGCGACGACGAGCACGTCGGACATGGACGACAGCACGCTGTCGATGAAACGTTGCACCTCTTCCAGCGCGGCGTTCTTTTCTTCGAGGTCCACCTGGTAGCGCACCAGGTCGGCGTAGATCTCGTCCATGCGGTGGATCACTTCGATCCACGCTTCCTCGCTCAGTCCCATCTGGGCGGGCTGCGACGTGGGTACGCCGGACTCGCGCAGGGCCTTGCGACGCAGCTCAGCCATGGTCGGCCCACTCCTCGATCTGCTCGATCTTCTCCAGTCCGTAACGTTCGAGCTTGCTGCGTAGGCCAACGCGCGACAGCCCCAGCTCCTGCGCCGCGCGAGTCTTGTTCCAGCGATGGCGGATGAGGGTTTCCTTCACGATGCGCGCCTCCAGAGACTCCATCCGCTCCTTGAGTGAGCCGTCGATGCCGGCGAGCAGTTCGAGCGCCTCGGCCGCCTCCTCGGTGGTGCCGCGCAGGATATGCGGGGAGATCAGCTCGGCGCCGAGCTGGTCGGTGGGTGCCAGCACGAGCATCCGCTTGATCTCGTTCTGCAGCTCGCGCACATTGCCTGGCCAGTCGTAGGCCTGCAGGCAGGCCAGCGCTTCGTGCGTGATGCCGCGCACCGTCTTTCCAAGTGTGCGCATGGCCTCCTGCAGCAGCGACTGCGCCAGCACCGGGATGTCGGTGCGGCGCTCGCGCAGCGGCGGAATGGCGATGCTGAAGGTTGCCAGCCGGAAGAACAGATCCTGCCGGAAGCGGCCCGACCGCACCTCCTCCTTGAGGTCGCGGTGCGTGGCGGCCAGCAACCGTACGTCGACCGTGCGGCGGGTGTTGCTGCCCAGCGGGCGGATCTCGCCCTCCTGCAGCACTCGCAGCAACTTGACCTGGAAGGCGGGGGAAATGTCGCCCACTTCGTCAAGGAAGATCGTACCGCCGTTGGCACGCTCGAACAAGCCGATGCGATCTTCCACCGCGCCGGTGAAGGCGCCGCGTTTGTGACCGAACAGTTCGCTTTCCAACAGGTCGTCTGGCAGGGCGCCGCAGTTCTCGGCGACGAACGGCTTGTCGCCGCGCAGGCTGTTGTAGTGCAGGGCACGGGCGAACAACTCCTTGCCGGTGCCGGATTCGCCGCACACCAGCACGTTGACGTCGTAGGTGGAGACGGTGCGCACCGTGTCGCACACCGCGTTGAGCAGGCTGTCGGGCGCGCGGATGATGCCCTGGTCCCAGTCGAAACGGGCCTGCAGCACGCGGCGCTTTTCCTGCAGGCTGTTGCTCAGGGTGGCAGGCTTGAGCTTCAGCTCGATGGAGAGTTGTTCGTTTTCGCGCTGCAGGCGGAACAGGTCCACCGCGTTGTGCAGTTTGAGAAGCAGGTCCGGGGGTGTCCACGGCTTGCTGATGAACTGGTAGATGCCAGCTTCGTTGATCGCCTCGATGATGTCTTCCGAATCGGTGTAGCCGGAGAGGATCATGCGGATCACCTCGGGCCACTGCTGACGTACCCGGGAGAGGAACTCCACCCCGGTGGTCTCGGGCATGCGCTGGTCGCACAGGATGACCTGCACCCACTCCTTTTCCAGCAGCGCTCCCGCCGCTGCGGCGCTGGTTGCGCTGAGCACGTCGAAATCGTCCTCGAGCACGCGCGTGAGTGCCTCGACCGAGCGCACTTCGTCGTCGACGACCAGGATGGTGGGCTTGGCGGCCATGGGTCGGTTCAGGCGGTGGGGGCGTCGGCACGCAGAGGCAGCGGGCGGCCGATCAGGCGGGTGCGGCGCGACAGGCGCAGCCATTCGTACCATGCGTCCAGCCCCTCGCCGCTGTGCGCCGAGACCAGCAGGATCTGCAGATCAGGGTTGACGCGCAGTGCGGCGTCGATGCAGCGATCAACGTCGAAATCCAGGTGGGGGAGGAGGTCGATCTTGTTGATCAGCATGACGTCCGCAGCGTGGAACATGTCTGGGTATTTCAGCGGCTTGTCCTCGCCCTCGGTCACCGAGAGAATGGCCACCTTGTGCGCCTCGCCGAGATCGAAGGCCGCTGGACAGACCAGGTTGCCCACATTCTCGATGAACAGCACGCCTCCCTGCTGCGGGTCGAGTTGGGTGATGGCGTGGCCGACCATGTGGGCGTCCAGGTGGCAGCCCTTGCCGGTGTTGACCTGCACGCTGCGCACGCCGGTGGCGCGGATGCGGTCGGCGTCGAGCGAGGTTTCCTGGTCGCCTTCGATTACCGCCAGATCAAATTCGCCGCGCAGGGCGGTGAGGGTACGGGTAAGCAAGGCGGTCTTGCCCGATCCGGGGCTGGAGACGAGGTTCAGCGCCAGGATGCCGCGCTGCCGGAAAAGCAGCCGGTTGTCGTGAGCATAGCCGTGGTTCTTGCTCAGGATGTTCTGTTCGATCTGCACCATGCGCGACTGGCTCAACCCCGGCGCATGCGCACGCGCCGGGCCGTTGCCGTAGTGGTGGTTGGCACCGCCCGCCACCGCTTCCACCGCATGGGTGAGGTCGTGCGCATGATCGTGTTCGTGCGCATGGTCATGGCCATGGTCGTGCGAGTGATGATGCGCGGCATCGGTGCCGGCCAGCGCGTGGCCATCGACGCGGGCCTCGTCCTCGGAACAACCGCAAACGGTACACATATCAGTCGACCTCCAGTTCCTTGATGCACATGTCGTCGCCTCCTTCTACCACCACTTGGTGGCCGCCGCAGAGCGGACAGGGGTCGAAGCGTTGGGGGATGTCCACCCGCGTGGCGCAGGGGATGCACCAGGCCTGCGCGGGTGTGGTGTGAATCTCGAGCTCGGCGCCCTGCGCCACGCCGTGCGCGGCAACCACGTCGAAGCAGAAGCGCAGTGCGTCCGCGTCCACCGACGACAGGGCACCGATGTCGAGAATCACGCGCCGCACCCGCTTGAATTGCTGGACGCTGGCCTGCTCTTCGATGATCTGCACGATGCTTTCGCACAGCGACATTTCATGCATGGGCGGGCTCCGGCGCGGCTTGCGGTGTGGTGAACTGCAGGGTGGCCAGCACGCAAGGGTCGATGGTCTGGACCACCAGTCGCGCCTGTTTCTGCACGGTTTCCAGCGTACCGGGCCCGATGCTTGCAAGCAACTGCGCGGCCAAGCCCTGCGGATGGGAATTCCATTCGGTGGGGGCCAGGATACGGTAATGCGCGATGCGCTGGTGAGCGTCGAGTTCGGCATGGTGGATCAGGCGTCCGCGTGCACTGTCCACCCAGCCCAGGCCCGCCGCTGCGGGCGGGGGCGGGGCGGTATCGTCGCCCTGCCTGAGGGTGACGAGCACGGTGCAAAGATCCACCAGTCGTGCGGCCAAGCGCCCGAGCAGGCCATGGAGGGCTGCGGCAGTCACCAGCGGGTGGTCGCGGTGCCGGGCGGCCGGGCCGGTTTCTAGGCAGGCGCCGGCGTGGGTGGGCTGGCTGACGAACTCCAAGGTGTCGTCGGCAACGAGCGCAGTGCAGAGGCTGTCGGGCGGCAGCGATTCGAGCGTCGGCAGTTCAATGGCGGGCAGGGCGGTCGCGCAGCCGTACAGGGCGTCGAGCCAGCGCGGCGCCGCTGCCTCGACTGTCGACCGCGCCCAGCGGCGCATTGCGTCGATCGCGTCGAACGCCAGGAACTCGGCAGGCGGCAGCCCCATGGTGTGGTATCCCACCCAGTCGACCAGGGCGTCAAGGGCAGCCGGGTCTGCCGTGGCGGCATCGGTGCGGCAGACGATCTGTCGGAGGTCGTCGGGATTGGGTGGGGCGCCGCACAGCACGGGCCAGTCGCGGTGGATCTGCAGCAGGTGCTCGCGCACGGTCTCGAACTGCACGCGGCAGTGCAGGGCGCGGCGCTGGGCTGCATTCATCGGCGGCAGCGAATCTCGCAGAGCATCACGCGCGGCGGCGAGCTGGGCATGGCCGCACAGGCTGAACAGCAGGGGCAGAAGCTGCACGGCCTGGGCGGCGGTGCGCCCTTCGAGCAAGCGCATGGCCTGCACCGGACGCTGGTTATTGATGTGCACGACCCGTCCACCCGGGGCGGCGTCCCGAGGTGGATGTGTAGGTGTTGCTGAGCAGCGTGCATGGCGGGGCTCAGCGTTCGGAGCGGCCGAACAGGAAGCTGCGCCGGGAGGCGATGCCTGCGGGCTCGTCGTCGGTGTCGGTGTCGAACATCAGCGCGAGCGCGTCGCGTGCGGCGGCCACGGCTTGTTCCTGGTTGGTGAATGCGTCCATCGGCGAGAAGAGCGAGCCACTGAGGTGGTGTCCGACTTGCGGCAGATGGGCTGCGAGCAGGCCGTAGCTGCCGGTGGGTAGATCCATCGCCCGCGTAGTGCCCACCTGGGCGGGTGGCAATTCCCGCCCACCGGGCAGCGACTGGGCAAACACGTTCATGCACCAGGGGGTGACGATCACGCCGACGCACAACCCGTCCCATTCACGCAGGCCGACGGCCTCGACCCGCAGTGCGGGGTTGACGATGGGCAGGCCCAGCATGTGCGTGTTCTGGACGTGGCGGTATGCCTCCTCCAGCGAACGGCCGATGGGACCGATGTGAGCATTGGTGCTCATGTCTCGTCCCGTACCACCATGAAGTGCATGGCCTCGCCGTCGCATTCGGGGCAGCGCCAGTGCTGCGGCAGTTGGCTGAACGGGGTGCCCGGTGCAATTTGCCATACCGGGTCGCCCACGGCGGGGTCGTATACGTACCAGCAGATGCGGCACTCCAGCCGCGCGTGGTTGCGCAAGCGAGAGGCGTCGCCCATGTAGGAACCTTCGAAAGTGTTCATTGGAACAGGGTGAGGATTTCGCGCAGGCGATCGGCAGTGTCTGCGAAGTCTTCTGGCGCCGCTAGTGCGACTTCCGGCACGTCGACGATCTCGATGGTGTTGAGGATCAGCGCGTCCTGCGAGTTGAAGTATTTGACCCACCACACGTTGGGCAGACGAGTTGCGCCGATGCGGCAGTTGCCGTACCCGCGCGAGAGAATGGTGGCCGGCCCCACGCCTAGCTCGGTGCCGAGGTGGATGAGGTCTTCGCGGGTCAGCGGCAGCAGGGTGAGATTGATGACGTGTGAGGGATCGCCGTGCGAGTAGTTGGCCATCTTGTCCGCGATCTCGCTCAGCAGCGCCGGCGCGTTTTGCACGCCAGAGATGGGCGCGGCGTTGGGATCGAGCCGGCTCTCAGACAGCGCGGCAGAGTTGCTGGAGCGCACGGACTGAGGTATGTCGGCGATTTCGATATGGTCGGTCAGCACGTTCTGCACCGCATCGACTCGGCGAATGCGCCACACGCCGGTGAGTACGGCTTCCTGAGCCAGGATGGCACCGCCGGGCTGGTCGATGGTGACGCTGACCTCGCCTGCGCCGAGGATTTGGTTGATGCAGGCAAGGTCATCCGCGTCGAGACTTGAGAGATCATGAGCGATGGCATCTTCTTCGCCTGGCGCGTAGGCGCGGGCGGTGACGAGCAAGTCCTCTAGAAGGTCGCGCACGCGGTGGCGATGGTGCAGATCTTCGGGCTCGGGCAGGGAGATGGAGTCGTGTGTGTACATCTCCTTGGGCATGGCCATGTATTCGAGGGTGTCATCTTCTACAGGTTGGCTGCCGGGACCGACGGCGACGATTGGAATGTCGATGGACTTTGGCATGGTCGTGTGTTCAGGCGGGGATGATGGGAATGCGCGGGGCAGGTGGCCGCACCGGGCCCGCGTCGAGAAAGCCCTGGATCTGCTCCAGGTAGTCAGCCCAGTCCTGGATCTTGGAGATGGTGCCGAGGTACTGGTCCTTGCGGAGAAAAACAAGTGAAGGCCACAGTTCGAAGCCGTACATTGCCTGCAGGGTGCGCTCGTCTTCCCGTGCGACGACGGCCGGCGTAATGCGGCCATGGAAATGCCTGACCAACTCGGGCAGCACCACGGCAACGTCGTTGGCCTCGGGGGTATTGGCGGGATCCGCGGTGAAGAACAGCACGGTGTTGTCGGCTGCGCGCAGCACGGCGTCGACTGTCTTCGTGGTCACGCGCGGATAGCCGAGTTCTTCGGTCAGACGGTCGATCAGCGAGGTTGACATTGGGGGTGGTTCCTTTCAGCGGTCAGGAGGGGCGGCTGCGCCGCGCAGGTGATCAGGTAGTTGGGGCTCGCGCCCCACCAGGTCGGCGAAGAGGCGGTCGACGTCGGGGGCCTCACCGCGCATCACGGCATCAAGCGCGGCGAGGGCATCCTGGATGCGCAGGGCCTCCTCGGGTTCGAGCAAGCCGCGCGCATGGCCGAGGAAGACCAGTACCCAGGTTCCCGAAGGTTGTGGGCCGACAAGGGACATGTCGACCGCTTCCTGTGCGTCGCCTGGGCCGGCACACAGGGAGAAGAACTCGTGCATCTCGACGATGCACATGGGGCGGCCGATGCACATGATCAGAGGGGGCGACGGCTGTCAACGTTGACGCTCAGGCGCGGCCAGGCGTCGTGCTGGTGTTTAGGATCGAAGCGAATGTCCGGGTCTGCCAGCACACGTGGATCCCCGGTGCGCAGAGCGGTCTTGGCGTCAGGCCGGCCTGCCTCGTAGCGGGTCTGGTCGAGCGCCTGCGGGCTTAATTGCTCGGACTGGGCCAGCGGTTCGGCGCGGTACCTGGCCTCCACGCCCAGCCGTGCCAGCCAGCGCAGGCCTGCGGTGATGGCCGGCTCGATCTGCGCCTTGACCAACTCGGTGAGACTTCCGCCGAAGTCCTCCAGCGTATGGGGCTGCACGCCGACCAACGCGAGCTGGCGCCGCTTGCCGCCGAGCAGCTCAGCCGTCATCAGAACCTCCTGGAATCCGGTCTGGTGCAGACTCATCTTCTTCGCGCCCATGAAGCGGGGCACGTCTTCGCCGATCACGCAGTGCAGCGAGCCGGGCTCCAAGCCGTAGTCGACCGCGTCGAACACCAGCAGTATGTCCGCGTCCTGAACATGGTGGACGAGGTAGATCCCCTGTGTGCCGCCGTCCATCAGGCGCACGTTGTCGTCGAAGTGATGGGTGCGATGCAGTGCCTCCACGGCACGCACTCCGAATCCTTCATCGGCCCAAAGCAGGTTGCCGATGCCCAGGATGAGCACCGACGGTTGATTGTCCAGCATGGCGTTGTCTCCTTGCATCTGGTTGCTCCGCGGTCAGGGGTGGAAACCGGCCTGCCGGGATGCGCTTTCCATCGAAGTGAGCAAATGCAATGCCAGCCCCGCTGGTCGCGCTAAGTGCCTGATTGCATTCAGATCTGACGCTGGCTTTCCAATGCGGCCTGGAATAACTGCAAAACAGGTTTCCACATAAGCGAATGAAATGGAATAAAGGTATGCACTGAAATGGCGGTGGTCGCCAGAGTGGCAGGAGCGGTTAGCTGGCTTCCAGTGCCGCATCGACGCCGGCTATGCGGCGACCTGGGGTAAACCATGAAATCCACGGTTCTGCACAGCTAATTCTTTGATTTTTCTAGGGGTAATGCACTGGCACACGAATTGCATTCGACTGGCAGCACAAAGGGCTTCCGGTGGAGCCGCAAAACTAGGAGGAGGCAGGCCATGTCGGTTACGGAAACGTTCTACGAAGTCATGCGGCGCCAGGGCATTTCACGTCGCAGTTTTCTCAAGTACTGCAGCCTGACGGCGGCGGCGCTGGGCCTGGGCCCGCAATACGCGAGTGAAATCGCCTACGCGATGGAGAACAAACCTCGCCTGCCGGTGCTCTGGCTTCATGGGCTGGAATGCACCTGTTGCTCGGAGTCGTTCATCCGCTCGGGTCACCCGTTGGCCAAGGACGTGATTCTGTCCATGATTTCGCTGGACTATGACGACACCCTGATGGCCGCTGCCGGCCATCAGGCGGAGGCCATCGTCGAGGAGGTTGTCACCAAGTACAAAGGCAACTACATCCTTGCCGTGGAAGGCAATCCGCCGCTGAACGAGGACGGCATGTACTGCATCATCGCCGGCCAACCCTTCGTGGAGAAGCTGCGCTACGCGGCGAGCAACGCTAAGGCCATCATCTCCTGGGGCTCATGCGCCTCTTGGGGCTGCGTGCAGGCGGCCAAGCCAAACCCGACGCGGGCGACGCCGGTGCACAAGGTCATCACTGACAAGCCGCTCATCAAGGTGCCGGGGTGCCCGCCGATCGCCGAGGTGATGACCGCAGTGATTACCTACATGCTCACGTTCGACCGCATGCCCGAGCTCGACCGCCAGGGTCGGCCGAAGATGTTCTACAGCCAGCGCATTCACGACAAGTGCTACCGCCGGCCGCATTTCGATGCCGGCCAGTTCGTCGAGGCCTTCGACGACGAGGGCGCGCGCCGCGGCTACTGCCTCTACAAGATGGGCTGCAAGGGACCGACCACCTACAACGCCTGCTCGACCACGCGCTGGAACGACGGCGTGTCCTTTCCCATCCAGTCCGGCCATGGTTGCATCGGCTGTTCGGAGGACGGGTTCTGGGACAAGGGCTCCTGGTACGCCCACCTTACCGACATCAAGCCCTTCGGCGTCGAAGCCAATGCCGATGAAATCGGAGCGGCTGCCGCCGGTGTGGTGGGCGGAGCCGTGGCGGTGCACGCCGTGGTCAGCGCAGTCAAACGTTTGCGCAGCAGCAAGCAGAGCGAGACGGAACACAAGGGAGATAACGAATGAGCACGGTGACCACCCCCAACGGCTACACGCTGGACACCTCGGGTCGGCGCGTGGTGGTCGATCCGGTCACCCGGATCGAGGGCCACATGCGCTGTGAGGTCAATGTCGACCAGGACAACATGATCCGCAACGCGGTGTCCACCGGCACCATGTGGCGGGGCCTGGAAGTGATCGTCAAGGGTCGTGACCCGCGCGACGTCTGGGCCTTCGTGGAGCGCATTTGCGGCGTCTGCACCGGCTGCCACGCGCTGGCGTCTGTGCGTGCGGTCGAAGACGCGCTAAATATTAAGATTCCAAAGAACGCCTATCTCATTCGCGAAATGATGGCCAAGACCCTGCAGGTCCACGACCACGTGGTGCACTTCTATCACCTGCACGCGCTGGACTGGGTAAACCCTTTGAACGCCCTCAAGGCCGATCCGAAGGCAACGTCGGTGCTGCAGCAGACGGTGTCGCCGAACCATCCGCAATCCAGCCCCGGCTACTTCCGTGATATCCAGTCGCGCATCAAGAAGTTCGTGGACTCGGGCCAGCTTGGGCCGTTCAAGAATGGCTACTGGAGCAACCCGGCCTACAAGCTGTCGCCCGAGGCCGACCTGATGGGTGTCACGCATTACCTCGAAGCGCTGGACATGCAGCGCGAGTTCGTGAAGGTGCACACCATCTTCGGCGGCAAAAACCCACACCCCAATTACCTGGTGGGCGGCGTGCCCTGCGCCATCAATATGGACGGCGACCTCGCCGCAGGCGCTCCACTGAATATGGAGCGCCTTGAGTTCGTGCGCAGCCGCATCCATGAGATGGTGGAATTCTGCAGGAACGTCTACGTGCCCGACGTGATTGCTATCGCCAGCTTCTACAAGGATTGGCTGTACGGCGGTGGGCTGGGCGCCAAGAGCGTGATGGACTACGGAGACTACGCCAAGGTGCAATACGACAAGTCAACCAACCAGATGCCTGGCGGCGTCATCCTCAACGGCAATTGGGATGAGGTGTTCGAGGTCGATCCGCGCGATCCGGCCCAGGTCCAGGAGTTCGTGACCCACTCCTGGTACACCTACCCGGGGCAGGAGAACAAGGGACTCCACCCCTGGGACGGCATAACCGATCCGAAATTCGAGCTCGGCCCCAACACCAAAGGTACCAAGACCAATATCCAGGAGATCGACGAGTCGGCCAAATACTCATGGATCAAGGCGCCACGCTGGAAAGGTCATGCGGTGGAGGTTGGGCCGCTATCTCGCTACACGCTGGCATACGCCAAGAAGTTCCCGCATCAACGCGAACAGGTGGACCGCGGCGTGGCGTTCTTCAACCAACTTGCCGGCACGAATTTGGATGCAAAGGCCGTTTTGCAGACCACGATCGGCCGCACCTTGGCGCGCGCCCTGGAGGCCGAGTATTGCGCCGACATGATGGTGGATGACTGGAACGACCTCATCGCCAACATCAAGGCGGGCGACACGGCGACCGCCAACATGGAGAAGTGGGACCCGAGCACCTGGCCCAAGGAGGCCAAGGGCGTTGCGACAGTGTCTGCCCCGCGTGGCGCGCTGGGTCACTGGGTGCGCATCAAAGATGGTCGCATCGAGAACTACCAGGCCGTGGTGCCAACCACCTGGAACGGATCGCCGCGCGATCCAGCCGGGAACATTGGCGCTTTCGAGGCTAGCCTGATGAATACCAAGATGGAGCGCCCGGACGAGCCAGTCGAGATCTTGCGCACCCTGCACAGCTTCGACCCCTGCCTGGCCTGCTCCACTCATGTGATGAGCGAGGACGGAAGTGAACTCACCCGGGTGAAGGTGCGCTGACAGCGTGGCCTGCGCCTTTGGCCGGGCCACGCGCCATTGACCAATCAGGAGACAAACATGAGCGCGCAGTCCACGCATCAAACCCATGCCGAGCCGGCGGTGTATGTTTACGAGGCACCGATCCGATTATGGCACTGGATCCAGTTCTTTGCCATCGCGACGTTGTGCGTGACAGGGTTTTTTATCGGCCATCCGTTGCCCAGTCAGCCGGGCCAGGCCTACGACCACTTCCTGATGGGCTACATCCGTTTCGCCCACTTCACGGCAGCGTACATCTTCATCATTGGCTTTTTATTTCGCATCTACTGGGCCTTCGCGGGCAATTTGCATGCCCGCGAAATCTTTCTGCCGCCCTTCTTTCGAGGCGAGTACTGGCGCGGTGTTTGGCATGAGATTAAGTGGTACCTGTTTCTCGCCCGCGAGCCGAACAAGTATTCAGGTCACAACCCGCTCGCCATTCTGGCGATGCACGTCATGTTTGTGTGGGGATCGATCTTCATCATCCTCACTGGGCTCGCCCTATTCGGCGAGGGAACGCTGGAAGGTTCATGGCAATACGATTGGTTTTCGTCATGGATCACCCCGATCTTCGGACAGCCCCAGGCTGTGCGCACCGCGCACCATTTAGCGATGTGGTACCTGATCACGTTCATCCTCGTGCACATCTACGTGGCTATTCGCGAGGACATCATGTCGCGCCAGTCCATCGTCAGTTCCATGATCAGCGGCTGGCGGACCTTCAAGGACACCCGCCGTGTCAAGGGTGACGAGTTCTGAGTAAACTCCTCGGGGCGGTGCTCATGTCGGCCGCGTCCTGCCATCTAACCGACATTCTGGGATTGATCGCTTGAACTGCGATGCAACAGCCGTGCTGACGCCCCGCCCACGTGCGCGCGGGCTGGGCGCCTTGAGGTTTGATCGAGATGAGTGGGCGCAGCTCGCCGGCTACTACGGCTTTATCGTCGTGCTGCACCTTGCCGGATGGGGGCTCTACCTTTATTACGCCGAGCGTTACCCTGCGATGATCGGTCTGGGGCTGACGGCCTACCTCTTCGGGCTACGCCACGCCTTCGACGCCGACCACATCGCCGCTGTCGACGACACCGTGCGGCTGCTCGTGCAGGAGGGCAGCAAGCCCCTCGGCGTCGGTTTTTTCTTTTCTCTGGGCCATTCCACGGTGGTCTTCCTGCTGACGGTGTTCGCCGCGTTCATGGTGAGTGCTGTGAAGACCCATATGCCGGAGATGCAGCACATTGGCGGTATCCTGGGTACGGGCGTGTCCGGCATCTTTCTGGTGATCATCGGGGCGCTTAACCTGTTGATCCTGCTCGATCTGCTCAAGGTATGGAACGGAGCTCGACGCGGGGTGCACGACCATCATCATGTGAATACCTTGCTGGCCAAGCGCGGCCTGTTCTACCGGCTGTTCGGCGGACGGTTGCAGCGGGTCATCAAGCAAAGCTGGCAGATGTATCCGGTGGGGTTCCTGTTCGGCCTTGGGTTCGATACGGCGTCCGAGATTGGCCTGCTGGCCATGACCGCAGGCGCTGCCACGGGCAACCTACCGGTTCCGGCCGTGCTGTCGCTACCCATTCTGTTCACCGCGGGGATGTCCGCCATGGACACCACAGACGGCGTTCTGATGACCAAGGCCTACGGCTGGGCGCTGGCCAACCCGCTACGTCGGATCTTCTACAACATCAGCACCACCTTGCTGTCGGTGCTGGTCGCCCTCGTCCTGGGTGGCGTTGAGTTGCTGCAGGTGATCATCCCCGCCATCGGCTGGCAGGGCAGGGTAGCCGATGCTATCGTGAACCTGAACCTCGGTGATCTGGGCTATCTGATCGTCGGTCTGTTTTTGGTCGCGTGGCTGTCGTCGCTGGTCGCGTGGGCGCTGGGCTACAAGCGTCGAGCGACCCAGGCGGTTGCTGAGCCGACGCTGCACCGCCACGAGCATGCCCACGACGACGGGACCAGCCACGAGCACTTTCACTGTTCGCGCCGGCCGCAGACTGAGCCAGCCTACCGACAAATCGGTGAGCCATACCAATGATTGCGGAACGCGCATGAAGCTTCGGTATCGTCTTGCGGTAAGCGGCTCAGCGAGAGACGTCGTTAGTCCGCCGAGATTTGGCTCATTCACCGTCGGCGGCAACACCCCGAGATCATCTTGGAGGGCTGGACGACAAGCTTGCCCAAGGCCATCAGCGCCGAGGCGATCATCGACCTGTACGCCGGGCACGCCACGCACGAGCAGTTCCATGCGGAATTCAAAACCGACATGGATCTGGAGCGACTGCCCTCGGGGAAGTTCGACACGAACGATCTTGTCTGCCAGCTTGCGGCCCTGACGATGAACGTGCTGCGCCTCATGGGTCAGCAAGGGCTGCTGGGGCCGCATGCACCGGTGCGCCATGCGGCCAGGCGACGGCGTCTGAAGACTGTGATCCAGGAGATTGTCATCCGCGCAGCACGCGTGATCAACCATGGCGGGCGGCTGTGGTTGGGACTGGGCGCCAACGACAATGCAGCCCGTGCCTTTTGCGATCTGCATGCGCAGTTCGCCGCCAGCGGCTGAAGACGCAGCACGCGCTTGTTCAACCCCACTGGACACCAACATCAAGGACTCGGCGGGAGAATGGCTGCGCGCAACCCATCCGAAATGACCGATCAAGGGGGCCCATCGTCTGCGCACGGCCCCAAAAGCATCATCGCCACGGTGATCGACCCATGAATCTGTGGGCAATCGGGAAAATTGGCACGCCACGATCAGATCTCAGGTCAGTGGATTATCCAAGGTCACGGATTCAGGAATGTTATCTGCCCACTCTATTACGATCGCCGTCTACTCGACCTGTTCCAGCATCGGCAAATCTGGCCGGAGCCCTTCAGGATGCGAGATTTGACATCCAACTCGCCCTCACCCTGATTGACCGACAGAACCAACATGCAGTTCCAACACGCCATTTCAGATGCCCGTACCTCGCTTGAGATCGTCGTTTGAGTGCTTGCTTACCCTAGCTTCTGCGCCAACTTCTCCGCCTCGATGTGGGTGTAGCGCTTGAGCATGGCGAGTGACTTGTGGCCGGTCATCGAAGCCACTTCCATGACGCCAAGGCCTTTCTCGAACAAGCGCGACGTGGCTTCGTGGCGCAGATCGTGGAAGTGCAACTCGGCCAGGAATGCCTGATCGGGCTTCTTGGCAGACTTGGCGCAGTCGGCTTGATACGCAGCCAGGGCGCGGGCCTTGCAGCGCTGCCAGAGCTTTTCAAAGCTACCGTTTTCCTTGTTTGGCTTCCACGAGAACACTTTGCAATCGATCCTGCGTGGCAGGTTTTGCAGGGCTTCTACGGCAGCGCTGGACAGAGCCACGGTGCGGCTCTCGCCATTCTTGGTGTCCATCAAGTGCGCCGTGCGCCGCTGCAGATCGATCCGTTCCCATTCCAAGCCGAGCAATTCGCCCATGCGCATGCTGGTCTCTACTGCCAGCACGATGACTTGGCGAAGGCCAAGCGCCCGCCCTTGATCTGCGCCCTTGAGCAAGTAATCGAGTTCACCTGGCCGCAAGCGCCGATCCCGTGCCTTTGGCTCGGCGGGCTTGCGAACCGTGCGCACTGGGTTGCCGGCAGGGAGCGGGATCGACAGCTCGCGCTCGGCGAATGCGAAGAGAGTGGATAGGGCGACCAGATGATGCTTTGCGGACTTCGGGGCATAGCCCTCGGCGATCAGATGATCGCGCCATGCTGCAACATCGATGCTGCGGATGTTGCCCAGGAAAAATGCTCCGAAGCGCGTCTCGATGTTGCGCAGCAGGGTTGGCCTGGCCGCATCGCGCAGCGTGGGCAGCACCGATACCCGGTAGCGTTGGCACAGCTCCGCTACAGTCACACGCTGCGCCTGATCGTTCAGCGCCGCGATGTTGCCGCGCTGCGCTTCGCGCTCGACCTCACGTGCCCATGCTTCGGCGTCAGCCTTGAGGTCAAAAGTCCGACTGAGCGATGGCATGCCCCGCCTGCGGATTTGTGCTCTCCACCCGTTTTTGCGTTGTTCGATATGCGCCATGCATTCCCCCTGGATTCCCCCAAATAGCCTTGTCAAAAACTTGGAAACCTTGCAATCATTGGCTTGCAAGCCTAATGCAATTCTGGCTACGAACCAAGGGGTCGTGGGTTCGAATCCTGCCGGGCGCACCAGTCTTGCTAAGAAAAGCAACATGTTTTAAAGAAAAGCCCACACATTAACGTGGGCTTTTTCGCCTGTGTGGGCATTCCATGCCCGCGCGTGAATGGGGTCGCGGGACCTCGGTGAGCCTTTTGCGCGATCGCTTCCCGCACGGGATGGGCGATGATTCTGCGTCCAGATGATCACCCCCGCCAACCACCAAAGCGGGTGGCATTTCCCTTGGACAATTTCCTCGCCTCGATGTCATGCTGTAGGGCCTGAGCGTGGGCGCGCTCTAGCGTTCCCCCATCCTGGCGCCCTCCGTGGCCACAATGCCCTTGTCGGGGACCATGCACAATGCATCCGCATTCCTCTATGACCCTCAAACCATGACTGGCAACTCCCGCGTTGCGCGTTTCACTGTTTGTCTTTTGGCTCTGGCCTGCAGCGGGCTGGCGCGGGCTGGCGCGCCTGATGGCTTAGCTAGCCCGCGCCAGACGACGCCGGATCAACAACCTTCGATGACCGTCGTTATCGGCAGTGCAGCACCTCTTTCCGGAGCGCAGGCGGCATTCGGGACGGACAATACCGACGGCGTGCGCATGGCTATCGACGATCTGAACAAGAGAGACATCCAAATCGGCGGCCACAGGGTGGTTTGGAGGCTCGACGCGCAGGACGATAAGGCGGATCCGTCAAGGGCAGTGCAGGTGGCGCGAAGATTTGTCGCCGAGCATGTGAATGGCGTGATTGGCCACTTGAACTCAAGCTGCACAGCAGCTGCCGCGCCGATCTATGCATCGGCTGGCATTCCAGAGATCACGCCATCGGCCAGCGATCCGAAAATTGCGCAGCACGGCTATCGGTCCTTTTATCGCATTATTGCGAACGATTATGCGATCGGTGCCGGCCTCGCGTTGTATGCACAGAAAGGCCTGAAGGCAAAAACAGCGGCCATCGTGGACGATGGGACTGACTATGGCAGCAGTATTGCGCAGGCCTTCGCGCGTGTAGCAAAGTCCTTAGGGATCCAGATTCTGGATCAGGAAAGCGTGAACCCGACAGCAACCAAATTTGAAGAGATCGTCGACAAGATCGGGCGCCTTGAACCGGACGTTGTGTTCTACGGCGGCATGGCACCTCAGGCCAGCACTTTGTTGCAGCAAATGCGCAGACAAGGCAGCAAAGCGCGATTCCTTGGTGGCGACGGGATCTGCACGCCGGAGTTTGCCAAGCTAGCGGGCACGGCTGCGAATTCGAACGTCATCTGTGCCGAAGGCGGCGTGCCCATGGCGAGAATGCCCTCCGGCTCGGCGTGGAAGGATCGCTTCGATGCCCAATTCGGCGCCTCGACTTTTCAACTCTATGCGCCTTACGCCTATGACGCCACAATGCTGTTGGCGCAAGCGATGATCGAGACGGGCTCCGTGAGCCCCCAGATTTACCGCCATGCCATTCGGCACATAGGCTATGACGGCGTGACCAAGAGCAACATTCAGTTCAACAGCGACGGCGAACTTGTTGATCCCGCAATCACGATTTCGAGTTTTCCGGGTGGCCACAAAACAGCGCTCAGCCGATGAGCTTGGCTCAGCGATCCGGCGATCCGCAGTGTGCTTTAGCGAGTCATCACAAAAAAACGGGGGCGCAGAGCGCCCCCGTTTTCATAACAGCATGGTGCCGAGAAATTACTTCTTCATGCTCAGAATCCAAGTCACCAGCTCTTTGGCTTCCGCCGGGGTGACCTGAGGATTGGCAGGCATGGGCACTGGACCCCACACACCGGAGACACCGTGCAGCACGGCGTTCACCAGCGTGGCTTCGGCCCCCGGCTTGCCAGCGTACTTGGCGGCCACATCTTGGTAGGACGGGCCAACGAGCTTCTTGTCCACTGCATGGCACGCCAAGCAGTTCTTGGACTTGGCCAGGGCAGTCATGTCGGCGGCGTACGCTTGCGACACGCCGGCAACGGCTAGACCGACAGCAATCACAATTTTTTTCATTCCAGATCTCCAAGGTTGAGCGAAGCTATCCGCTATAACGCCACGGCATGCAGACGGTTGACATGCTTGATGCACTCAGCGCAACAGCAGCGAGAATGCTAACCGACACGCAGGTGTTTACATGTAAATCGGAACTGAATATTGATCCTGGCTCAGGGGGAACAGCGATGTGGATCTTGATTGTTGCAATCGTGCTACTCGGTTTGAAGCTGGCCGCAATCGGCCCTTTTGCCAATCTGTCGTGGTGGTGGGTAGCTGTGCCGCTGGCATTGGTATTTCTGTGGTGGGAAATCATTGATCCCATGTTTGCCGTGTCGCAAAAACGCGCTCAGCGTGAAATGGATGATCGCAAGAAGGAGCGCAACGAACGCGCGCGAAGATTTCTCGGTATGCGTCCACGCAAGTAAAAAAAGATGGGAAGCGACAGGGGACGCGAGCAGCCGCTGATGGGCATGCGATACACTCGCCAACTGTCAGGAGAGTGTCGACGGGCTTGCAAATTGCGCGCGGCCCGAAGGCCGCCGAAGGCGTAAATCCGAGCAGCTTTGAGGCTGTTGGGGTGTACCGCTCAGGCAAAAGGACTGACGACACCCTCACGGGTGACCTCACTGGAGAGCGGCGCCCGTTTTCGGGGGCCCACCGAAGGGGCAAGCCGGGCGGCATGCATGCATGCTCCGTACGGTCAATCTCTCAGGTACCAAGGACAGCGGGGCGTCATCGCCGGAATTGGCCCGGCGGATTTCTGCACGCCTTTGGAGACGCCTGTGTCTGCCTCTACTGAATCTGTCCTGCTGCAAACGCCCTTGTTTCTCGTGCACCATGTGCTTGGTGCCAAGATGGTGCCGTTTGCCGGGTATGCGATGCCGGTGCAGTATCCATCGGGCATTGTGGCGGAACACCGACAGACCCGCGAGTCAGCTGGGCTGTTTGACGTCTCGCATATGGGGCAAGTGCGCATCACCGGACCGGACGCGGCTGCTGCCCTGGAGAGCCTTATTCCGATCGATGTACAGGGCTTGCCCGTGGGGCGGCAGCGCTATGGCTATTTCACCGACGACGCCGGCGGCATCCTGGACGATTTGATGCTCACCCACCGGACGCGTGCGGACGGACAGGGAAGTGAGTACTTTTTGATCGTTAATGCGGCCTGCAAGACGCAGGATTTGGCTTGGATGCGCGAGCGCATTGGGGCGCGCTGCCATATCGAGCCGTTACCGGATCAGGCACTCATAGCCCTGCAAGGGCCGCAGGCGGTGACGGCGCTGCAATCCCTGCTTCCCGATGTGGCCAAATTGCGATTCATGGATGCGGCGTGGTTTGCGCTGCCCCCGACGATCGGCAAGCACCCGGTCTTCATCAGCCGCAGCGGCTATACAGGTGAGGATGGTGTGGAGATTTCGGCGCATCAATGGGATGCGGAGCCGCTGGCAAGCGCGTTGTTGGCATTGCCCCAAGTCAAGCCAGCAGGGCTTGGTGCGCGCGACAGCCTGCGCCTGGAAGCGGGGCTGTGCCTTTATGGCCACGATATGGACACGCATACAACGCCCGTTGAAGCCAGTTTGCAATGGGCCATACAGAAAGTTCGGCGCACGGGCGGTGCTCGCGCTGGCGGTTTCCCCGGGGCAACGCCCATTCTTGCGCAGATCGACGATACATCACGCGTGGCGCGCAGGCGCGTGGGCCTTGTCGCCGACGAGCGCGTTCCCGTGCGTGAAGGCGCCGAATTGCAGGACGCTGACGGACGTGCCATCGGCCACGTAACCAGTGGCAGCCTGACGCCAACGGCCGGAAGACCCATCGCGATGGGTTACGTGCAAAGCTCGGCCGCAGACATCGGTTCCATGCTTTTCGCCTTGGTGCGTGGCAGGCAGATTCCCATGCATGTCACGTCCATGCCTTTCGTGCCACATCGCTACTCGCGCGCCTGAAAGCGCGCGGGTTCTCGTTCTCGTTCCAACACGTCCTGGAGTCCACTATGACACTCAAGTTCACCGCAGACCACGAATGGGTCCGTCTCGAAGCCGACGGTACTGCCACTGTGGGGATCACACCCCATGCGCAGGACGCATTGGGCGACGTGGTGTTCGTCGAACTGCCTGGCACAGGCAAAACCTACGCTCAAAAAGATGCGGCCGGTGTCGTCGAATCCGTCAAGGCTGCTGCTGATGTGTACATGCCCATTGCGGGGGAAGTCGTCGCTGTCAATGATGCGCTGGTGGCCAATCCTGCGTTGGCCAACACCGATCCGCAGGGAGCGGGGTGGTTTTTTCGCGTGCGCCCAACCGACTTGTCCCAGATCGATACATTGATGGATCAGGCCGCGTATGACAAATTGTTGCAAGGTGCCTGAGCTGTGCCCGTGTCGGACCGGCCTCCCTTTTTTTGAGTACATCCATGTTGATGCAAACTGAACCCACTCTGGCCGAGCTTGAAGATAGCGCGGCTTTCCAGCGCCGCCATATCGGCCCGAGCGCCGCTGATCAAAATTCCATGCTGCACGCCCTCGGGCAACCTGATCTGGAGGCGTTGATGCAGGCGGTCATTCCCGCCGGTATTCGCCGCAAGCGTAAGTTCGAGCTGCCTGCGGCCTTGGGCGAGCAGCAGGCGCTGGTTGAGCTTCGTGACGTGGCCCAGCTCAATCAGGTCATGCGTAGTTTCATCGGCCAAGGCTATGCGAATGCTCACATGCCCGGCGTCATCCAGCGCAACGTGTTGGAGAATCCAGCCTGGTATACCGCCTACACCCCGTATCAACCCGAGATTAGCCAAGGGCGGCTGGAAGCGCTGATCAACTTCCAGACGATGGTGACGGACCTCACGGGGCTCGATGTCGCCAACGCGTCGATGCTGGACGAGGCAACCGCGGCGGCTGAGGCCATGACGCTGGCGTTGCGTGCGGCAAAGAGTGCGAGCCGCAGCATGTACGTGGCCAATGACGTGCTGCCGCAGACGATCGAAGTCATCCGGACTCGCGCCCGCCCCCTCGATTTGCAGGTGGTGGTCGGCCCCGCCGCACATGCCGCCGATTCGGACCATTTTGCCGTGCTACTGCAGTACCCCGGCGTGGACGGCGGCATCCATGACTTTCGAGCGTTGATCAAAGGAGCCCATGCAAAGGGTGCCGTCGTCATTATGGCGGCTGACATCCTGGCGCTCACGCTGCTTGCGGCTCCTGGCGAACTTGGTGCGGACATTGCCGTGGGCAATACCCAGCGTTTCGGTTTGCCTCTGGGTTTCGGCGGGCCACACGCCGCCTATATGGCCGTGCGCGACGCACTCAAGCGCCAGATGCCTGGCCGCTTGGTTGGCGTGAGCGTGGACGCTCATGGCAACCCGGGGCTGCGCTTGGCACTGCAGACTCGCGAGCAGCACATCCGCCGCGAAAAGGCAACCAGCAATATTTGCACTGCCCAGGTTCTCCCAGCAGTGCTGGCCAGCATGTACGCCGTCTATCACGGCCCACAGGGGCTGCGTCGCATCGGTCAACGCGTCCATGCCTTCACGGCTATTTTGGCTGAGACGCTCAAGCACCAGGGCTGGAAGCTGCAACACGAAGCGTTTTTCGATACCCTTACCGTGCTTACTGGTGCGCACACCCAAGCAGTCCACGCAGCAGCACATGCGGCGGGGATCAACCTGCGCCGTGCCGGTGCGGACCGAGTCGGCGTGACCCTGGATGAAACCGCGACACGCGACGATGTGCTTGCGCTGGTCGGTGCTTTCGGCAGTGCGCGCGGCTTGCGGCCGCCAGCCGAGAACTTGTTTGACCCTTATGCCAAGGGCGTCGCCACGCGATACCCGGCGGAGCTCGCCCGCAGCACGGCCTATTTGACGCATCCCGTATTTAACCGCTATCACAGCGAGACCGAGATGCTTCGCTATCTGCGTCGTTTGGCCGACAAGGACATTGCCCTGGATCGGGCGATGATTCCCTTGGGGTCATGCACGATGAAACTCAATGCCACGAGCGAGATGATTCCCATCACCTGGCCGGAGTTCGCTGCCATTCATCCTTTCGCGCCAGCTGAGCAGACACGTGGCTATGCACGACTGGCTGCCGAACTGGAGCAGTGGCTGGCCCAGGCCACTGGGTACGATGCGGTAAGCCTGCAGCCCAATGCGGGCTCGCAGGGGGAGTACGCGGGGCTGCTCGCGATCCACGCATGGCATGAAAGCCGGGGCGACACGCGCCGTAATGTTTGCCTGATACCTTCCTCGGCGCATGGCACCAACCCCGCGTCCGCGCAGATGGCAGGGATGCAGGTGGTGGTGGTGGCATGCGATGCGAGCGGCAGTGTGGATCTGGATGATTTGCGGGCAAAGGCGCAACAACATGCGGAACGGCTTGCAGCCTGCATGATCACCTACCCATCCACGCATGGCGTGTTTGAGCCGCGAGTGCGGGAAATCTGCGACATCGTTCATGAGTTCGGCGGCCAAGTGTATGTGGATGGGGCCAACATGAACGCCATGGTGGGCTTGGCCAGTCCGCCCGAGTTCGGGGCCGATGTGTCGCACCTGAACCTCCACAAGACCTTCTGCATTCCTCATGGTGGTGGCGGACCCGGGGTGGGCCCGGTTGCAGTGCGCTCGCATTTAGCCCCTTTCTTGCCAGGGCATGCCGCGAGCGGTGATGCGGGAAAGGCCGTGGGGGCCATCAGCGGTGCTGCACTCGGCAATGCCTCGGTGCTACCCATTACCTGGATGTATATCCGCATGATGGGCGCAGAGGGCCTGACCGCGGCCAGCGCCGTGTCCATCCTCAACGCGAATTACATGGCTCACCGCCTGGCGCCTCTGTTTCCGGTGCTCTACACGGGCGACAGCGGTTTCGTGGCGCACGAATGTATCCTGGACCTCCGCAACTTGAAGGACAGCAGTGGCATCAGCAATGAGGACGTGGCCAAGCGATTGATGGACTACGGATTCCATGCTCCAACCATGAGCTTTCCGGTGCCGGGAACGCTCATGATCGAACCCACCGAGAGTGAATCGCTCGCTGAACTGGATCGCTTTGTCGACGCTATGGTCGCCATCCGCGCTGAAATTGCACAAATCGAAGAGGGGGTCTGGCCGCGGGACGATAATCCCTTGAAGGGTGCACCGTTTACCGCCGCTTCAGTCCTCGGCGCTGAATGGACACACCCCTATGCGCGCGAGCAGGCCGCCTTTCCCGTCCCCAGTCTGCGCGCGCACAAGTATTGGGCGCCGGTGGGACGCATCGACAACGTCTGGGGCGATCGCAATCTGCAATGCGCCTGCATCCCGGTAAGCGACTATGCAGTGGATTCGGACGTAAAAGGCGCGTAACACGGGGGGGCTGGCCCTGAGTGAGCAGTCGCGGGCGGTCCAGACGCTGGCCAGGGCCTTCTCATCGCAGGAATCGGAATGCAGGGGCGATGGATGTGGTCATAGGCTTATGGCATGCGCACTCCAGACAGCCCATCCCCCATGCCTGCCGACGACGTCTTTGTGTCGCAGATCGCGCTCAAGCGCACACAAGCCGCCATTGAGCGGCTCGTTCTCGCTGGGCACGAACTACGGCTGGACGCTTTGGCTTGCGCGGTTGGTTTAAGTCCAGGACACTTTCAACGCGAATTCAGCGCGTGCGTGGGATTGAGTCCCAAGCGTTTTGCCCAAGTCCTGGCCAAGGAGCGCCTTCTGCATGCCTTGCGGGCGGATATGCCGGTATTGCACGCCGCATTGGAGGCGGGACTCTCAGGTCCGGGGCGGGCCCACGAACTGCTGATCCACGCCGAAGGCGCGACCCCTGCACAGGCACGACAGGCTGGGAGAGGCATGCGCATTACCGCCGGGATGGTCCACACCGAGCTTGGGGTCATGTTCGCAGCATGGACCGGCCTGGGATTCTGCGCGTTGGAATTTGCGCGGAGTGGTGCGCCTGATGAAGCACACGAGCTTCAGGCGAGTCTGCAAACGACTTGGCCAAACGCCCTCTGGGCGCGCGACGATGCGATGCTCCAGGCGCGTGTGCGGGGTGCACTGGACTCGGGAGGTCACGCCGCCGTGCACGTGCGTGCCAGCCATTTTCGCTTGCGTGTGTGGCAGGCGCTGATGCAATTGCCGCCAAACGCCCTCGTAAGCTACGGCGGTCTCGCGCGAGCTTTGGGTCGACCCGACGCTGCGCGGGCGGTGGCCGGAGCCGTGGCAGCCAATCCCGTGGCCATTTTGATTCCATGCCACCGCGTGATCCGCGAAAGCGGCGAGCTGGCTGGCTATCGCTGGGGTATCGCGCGCAAGGCCATGCTCATTGCGCGTGAGCAGGATGTTGGGAGCTCCATAAAGGGGTGCGATGGCGTGTCCGCCGCGCGCGTTGGAGTCGCGCAAGCGTAGTTTGGTCCTTCAAAAGACAACCCGCCACCGTTGTGCGTGTCGACGCGGTCTTTTTTCGGCGCTGAGGGTCGCGCTCGCGCAACACGCACATGGGAGACCGGCATTCGGACCCTCAAAACAGACCCGTCTGCTGGATCCGATGCGTCGGATTTGTCAACCGGCTCAATCGTGTCGACCGCAGACCGTCGGTGCAGCGCCGCAAGCCCGTGGCGGGAGACCTCGGGATTCGTGGCAAGCAGGAAACTCTGCTGTGGGCTCAAGATCCCGACCGGGCCGCAAGGGATCAGGTAACCAGCACCCGGGCTGGGCCGTCCAACATGTGGCCAATCACGGCAGCGTCCATAAAGCCCTCGTCGCGAAAAATTCTCAGCACTGCATCCCTGGCGGCTGCCTCGCATGTCACTAGAAGGCCGCCAGAGGTTTGCGGATCAGTCAGCAGCGCCTGCATGAGGGAGTCTGCGGTGCGCAACTCCACGTCCTGGCCATAGCTTGCCCAGTTGCGATTCGAGGCGCCGGTCACCATGCCTTGGGCAGCCAGATCACGCACACCGGCGATCAGTGGCACGTCCCCGGCGTTCACGTGTGCACTCAGTCCGGAGCCGCGGCAGATCTCGAGAAGGTGGCCAAGGAGTCCAAAGCCAGTCACGTCGGTGATCGCGTGCACACCTGGAAGCTCCGCTAGCAAAGGCCCAGGGGTGTTGAGTTGGGTCGCGGTCTGCACCATGCGGTGGTAGGCATCGGCACCCAGATTGTCCTTTTTCAAGGCCGCCGAAAGCACGCCTACGCCCAAAGGCTTGCCCAGGACCAGAACGTCACCAGCGCGGGCGTCTCGGTTGCGGCGAATGTGTTCAGGACGCGCCAGACCCAGCACTGCAAGCCCGTAGATGGGCTCAACGGAATCGATGGAATGGCCCCCTGCTACCGGTATGCCTGCGCGTGCGCAGATCTCCTGTCCGCCGCGAAGGATGGCAGCTATCGTCGAAGACGGTAGGACATGAATGGGCATGCCCAGAAGCGCCAAGGCCAAAATGGGTCGCCCGCCCATGGCGTAAACATCAGAGATGGCATTGGTGGCGGCGATGGCACCAAAGTCGCGCGCGTCGTCGACAACTGGCATAAAAAAATCCGTTGTCGCAATCAGGGCTTGCTCACTATTGAGCAAATAGACCGCCGCATCGTCTGAGGTCTCGATCCCGACGAGCAGCTCCTTGGGGGCTGGAAACAACGGGTTTTGTTGCAGGATCGAGCTCAGCACGCTCGGGGCGACCTTGCAGCCGCAGCCGCCCCCATGAGAGAGGGACGTGAGGCGAGGCGCGACATCAGTACGGTTTTCCTGGGCCATAAAGAAGAAAGGAGCGTTGAATGGAGTGAATGCGGGAGGGGCGGCGGATCAACACAATGGCCAAGCGCACGCGCACCGCGTGAACGCTCAGGCCGCGGCCTCACGCCACGAGTCGCAGTGATCGATGAACCGCTGCAGGGGAGGGGAGAACACCTTGCGCTTGGGATGGATGCGGTAAAGGGTGCGCTCCAGGATCGGTAAAGGAGTATCTACGCAAACGAGTCGGCCCGTGGTGAGCAGATCCTGCACGACGCGCAACGGCAGGCAGCTAACGCCGAGTTGTTCCGCTACGGCATGCTTGATGGCTTCGGAGTTGCCGAGATGCATGGTCGATCCGAATCGCTGGACGTGCGGCAGCAATAGCGCTTCGACAGTCTCGCGCGTGCCTGATCCAGGTTCGCGCAGGATCCACCGCGCTGCACCCAGTTGCGCCAACGTGGCATGCTCCTTGGCGAGCGCGTGGGTGGGGGCGGCCACGACAACCAGTCTGTCGGTCACCCAGGGGCAGACCTCAAGTTCATCGTGGTGGCAGGCACCCTCGATAAACCCGATATCCACCTCATAATCGGCCACGGCCTTGATCACGTCCTGCGTGTTGCTGACCTCAAGCTGGAATTCCGCTTGGGGCCACAGTCGTTGATAGGCTCCCAGAACGGCAGGCATGAGGTAGTTGCCGATCGTGGTACTGGCGCTCACCCGCAAGGCTGCGGCCCCGTCGACAAACAGCGTTTCGACTTCTCGGATCTGGTCCAGAAGGGCAAGCGCGCGCGGTAGCAACAGGCGACCGGAGTCATTGAGGACCACGCGTTTGCCCACGCGGTCGAACACGCGGGTGCCAAGTTGCAATTCGAGTTCAGCAAGAGCCGCGCTCACTGCGGACTGCGACAACGAAAGCTGTCTGCCCGCCTCGGTCGTGCTGCCAGCGCGAGCGATCGCGACCATTACATCAAGTTGTCTCAGGGTCAGACGCATTGAAATTTCAAGTTGATTGGCCGTAATTGTCGCCTGTAATCGCTAAAAAGACCGAAGCCGAATGTCAGGGAGGGGCCAAACGCAACCTGAAGGACATATGGAGCCATTGATGATGTGTCGTTGAGTCGCGGTATCCGGAAGAAAACTGTGTCAAAACAAGGGTTTGAAAAAACCTGAAATCCTGAGCGGAACTAGGGGTTTTCAAACGGGTCTCACCACAAGAAGAAAGGTGAGGTACAGAAAGCAATGCAGTTTGTCCTAGACAAAATGTCTTAGTAGTTGACGGTTTCACTCAGGGTTCTGCTAGAATCCTACTGAATTCGTCAAGTATTGAGTGGGTGCGTGCCAGCCGATTTGGCGGCTGTGACGGTCATCCGCTTCTACACTTGGAGATCATCATGCGACTGACAACAAAGGGGCGATTTGCGGTGACCGCCATGATCGACGTGGCCATGCGTCAGCATCTCGGACCCGTTACTCTGGCCAGCATCAGCCAGCGCCAGCATATTTCCCTCTCTTACCTGGAGCAGCTTTTCGGCAAGCTGCGCCGGCATGAGTTGGTCGATTCGGTTCGCGGCCCAGGCGGTGGATACAGTTTGGCCCGTAAACCTGAAGAGATCAGCATCGCCGACGTCATTATCGCCGTGGACGAGCCGCTCGACGCCACGCAGTGCGGAGGCAAGGAAAATTGTCACGGCGAGGATGGCGAAGGTCGTTGCATGACGCATGACCTTTGGGCGGCGCTGAACACGCGCATGGTGGAGTTTCTGGATTCTGTCAACCTGAAGACCATGGTCGACCAGAATCTGGCACAGGGTGTGACCATCGAGGAAGTAGCCGTGGTGCGTAAACCCGTGTCGCCCATGCCGGCAAGCAAGCCTGTAAAAGTACGTGCGCCAAATTCCGTGTTCAATCTAGCCCAGAACATGGGGTGAGCGCCCTGGAGAGCAGGGGCGTATCGCTACGCCCTTGTCGCCAATCGGTCCTTCCATGCCACCTCATTCACGAGTCTGAACCATGTCGAGCACTCCGCATTTCCCTATTTATATGGACTACGGCGCAACCACGCCTGTCGATCCACGCGTCGTCGACGCAATGGTTCCTTGGTTGCGCGAGCACTTCGGCAACCCTGCATCACGAAGCCACGCGTGGGGGTGGGAGGCCGAAGATGCAGTGGAAAAGGCTCGTGCTCAGGTTGCGGATCTGGTGAACTGTGATCCCAAAGAATTGGTATGGACTTCAGGCGCCACGGAGTCGATCAACTTGGCGCTCAAAGGTGCAGCACATTTTTACCAGGCTCGCGGGAAACACATCGTCACGCTAAAAACAGAGCACAAGGCAGTGCTGGACACCTGCCGCGAACTCGAACGCCAGGGTTTCGAGGTCACCTACGTCGACGTGCAGCCTGACGGGATGCTGGACATCGCCAGCTTTACAGCAGCGCTGCGCCCGGACACCATCCTGGCCTCGGTGTTATTGGTAAACAACGAGATTGGCGTGATCCAGGATGTTCATGCGATCGGTGCGATCTGCCGGCAGCGCAACATCATCTTTCACGTGGATGCCGCGCAGGCGACCGGGAAGGTCACCATCGACCTCAAAAATTGGCCAGTGGACCTGATGAGCTTGGCCTCACATAAAACGTACGGCCCCAAGGGCATTGGCGCGCTGTTCGTGCGCCGCAAACCGCGCGTGCGCATTGAGGCGCAGATGCATGGTGGCGGCCACGAGCGTGGTATGCGTTCGGGCACATTGCCCACGCACCAGATCGTTGGCATGGGCGAGGCGTATCGGCTCGCCAAGCTGGAGATGGGTACTGAAATCGAACGCATTCGCATGCTGCAAAGGCGTCTTCTCGAAGGCATCATGGATATTGAGGAGGTCTATATCAATGGCAACCTCGAGCACCGTGTGCCGCATAACGTCAACGCAAGCTTCAATTTCGTGGAAGGTGAGTCGCTGATCATGGCAATCAAGGGGATTGCCGTGTCCAGCGGCTCGGCCTGTACATCGGCCAGCCTGGAGCCGTCTTACGTTCTGCGGGCCTTGGGACGCAGCGACGAGCTTGCGCATTCGTCGTTGCGCATGACGATAGGCCGCTTCACGACCGCTGAAGATATCGATTTTGCGATCAGCGTGCTCAAGGAGAAAGTGACCAAGCTGCGCGAGCTCTCGCCCTTGTGGGAGATGCACCAGGACGGCATCGATATCAGCACGATTCAATGGGCGGCGCACTAGAGCCACCAACCAGAGCCGCGGCTCAGCGCGGCGCGGAACGCACTTCAGGAGATCATCATGGCCTATAGCGACAAAGTCATTGAGCATTACGAAAATCCCCGCAATGTGGGCTCTTTTTCCAAAGACGACCCCATGGTGGGCACCGGAATGGTCGGTGCACCAGCGTGCGGCGATGTGATGAAATTGCAGATCAAGGTCAACGCGCAAGGCATCATCGAGGACGCACGCTTCAAGACCTATGGGTGCGGTTCCGCGATTGCCTCCTCTTCCCTCGTCACCGAATGGGTCAAGGGCAAAACGCTGGATGACGCGCTGCAGATTCGTAATACGCAGATCGCCGAGGAGTTGGCGCTGCCCCCCGTGAAGATTCACTGTTCCATCCTCGCTGAAGACGCCATCAAGGCCGCCGTAAAGGATTACCAAATGCGCCGGGCTGAGACAGCGTCCAGTGCTGGCGATTCCGAACCCAAGGCGGCTTGAGCCGTCATTTGATCGAGGAGTCATGGCATGCCCATTACGTTGACCGAAAGCGCAGCAAAGCATGTAGCGAACTACCTTGCCCAGCGTGGTAAGGGTGTGGGCGTGCGTCTGGGGGTGAAGACAACCGGTTGCTCAGGGCTCGCCTACAAGTTGGAGTACGCAGATGTGGTCAGCCCGGAGGATCAAGTTTTCGAGAGTTATGGGGTAAAGGTCTTGATTGACCCCAAGAGCCTGACCTACCTTGACGGCACGGAACTGGACTTCGTGCGCGAGGGTCTGCAGCAAGGCTTCAAGTTCAATAACCCCAATGAGCGCGATCGTTGCGGTTGTGGCGAATCGTTCAGGGTTTGAGCTTGGGTGCCGTTTCACAAGCCGCTTCGCGCATGTCGTTGAGTCCCAAACATGAGGTGCAGGATCGAGCCGATTTGCGCCAGGATCATTTCAGCCTCTTTGGGCTTCAAGCGCGATTCTCGATCGATGTCGAAGCGTTGACCCGCTCGTGGCGGCGCTTGCAGGCTGCGGTGCATCCAGATCGCTTTGCGGGCGCTGGTGCTGCTGAACGGCGTCTCGCCATGCAATGGTCGACTCAGGTCAATACGGCCTACCGCACGCTGCTGGATCCGCAGGCACGCGCTGCCTATCTTTGCGAGCTGCGCGGTGTCCCGATTGACGCCGAGCGCAATACCGCGATGCCCGCCGACTTCTTGATGCAGCAACTCCAATGGCGCGAAGAGTTGGACGAGGCACGCTCTGCAGAGGACGCGAATGCCATGCACGCGCTGGCGGAGATGGTGGAGCAGGCGCGCGAGCAGGCATTGTCACGTTTGGCCGCGCTTCTCGACGCAGAGGGCGCTGGCCCGGCAACAGTCGTGCGGCAGGACCAAGCTACACGCGAGGCGGCAACGCTCGTGCGGGTGTTAATGTTTGTGGATAAATTCCGCCAAAGTCTGGCGCCGTTGCAGCCTCGAGCTGCAAGCCAGTCGTTTATATCGGCAACCTGAGTTGCCCATTCAACGCGCTCAGAAAGGGCGCTTTTTGCTGCATGCCTCTCCTCCAAATTTCTGAACCCGGCCAGTCCCCCGATCCGCATCAGAGGCGGGTGGCCATCGGCATTGATCTTGGCACCACGCATTCACTCGTCGCCGTCGTGCGCAGTGGTGTGGCTGAGTGCCTGCCTGATGCGCAGGGTCGCGTCTTGCTGCCATCGGCTGTGCGCTACCACGCAGAGGGTGCGCCCACGGTTGGCTGGGAGGCGCTGGCAGCAAAAACCGCGGACCCGCAGGGCACAGTCGTATCGGCAAAGCGGCTGATGGGCCGCAGTCTTGCCGATCTTAGCCCGGCCATGCATCTTCCCTATCGATTCGCCGAGCAGCCCGGGATGGTGGGAATCCAAACGGTCCGGGGGGTAAAGACACCGGTGGATGTCTCGGCCGATATCCTGCGCGTGCTCAGGCAGCGCGCTGAAGATGCGCTCGGCACTGATATCGTCGGAGCTGTGGTGACCGTGCCCGCGTATTTTGACGACGCGCAGCGTCAGGCAACCAAGGATGCCGCGCGCCTAGCCGGGATCAATGTGTTGCGCCTGATTAACGAGCCGACGGCAGCCGCCGTCGCCTATGGATTGGATGATGCTGCCGAGGGTGTGTACGCTGTATACGATCTGGGTGGCGGCACATTTGACATATCGGTTCTGCGCCTCACGCGCGGCGTCTTTGAAGTCATGGCTACCGGTGGCGACACCTTCCTGGGAGGGGACGACTACGACGCTTTGCTGGCAGCCGAGATTGCGACGAAGAGTGGCCTTTCAACCCTTGATCCTCATGCGCGAGCGGCACTGCTGAGCGTCGCGCGAAATGCCAAGGAGAAACTCAGCAGCCAGGACACGGTCCGCGTCGACGTGGGGCTGCCGTCCGGCGAACGTGTGGCCCAGACGATCACGCAAGAGGATTTCGCGCGGTGTACCCAAGGGCTGACAGAGCGCACGATTGCGCTGTTGCATCAGGTGTTAGGCGACGCTCAGGTTAGCCCCCCGGACATCGCGGGGATCGTGCTCGTGGGAGGTTCGACGCGGATGCCAGTGGTGCGCCAAGCCGTGCGCCGATTCTTTGGGCGCGAGCCCATGGTTGATCTCAATCCAGATGAGGTTGTGGCTGTGGGTGCGGCGCGCCAGGCACATGCGCTGGCTGGCAATCACAGCGAAGAAGACCCGCTGCTGCTTGACGTCATTCCGCTGTCGCTTTGCCTCGAAACAATGGGGGGGTTGGTCGAGCGCATCATTCCGCGTAACACCACGATCCCGACTGCGCGTGCGCAGGAGTTCACAACATTCAAGGATGGGCAGACAGCGATGTCCATTCACGTCGTGCAGGGGGAACGCGAGTTGGTCGCCGATTGCCGGTCGCTTGCGCGTTTTGAACTGCGCGGCATTCCACCAATGACGGCGGGCGCCGCACGGGTCCTCGTCACGTTTCAGGTCGACGCCGATGGGTTGTTGGAAGTCAGCGCACGCGAGCAAAGCACTGGTGTGCAGGCAAAGGTGGAGGTCAAGCCGAGTTATGGCTTGAGCGATGCGCAAATTGCTGACATGCTGCAAGCGAGCTTTGCCGCGGCGGGTCGGGATGCCGCACAGCGTGCGCTGCACGAGGAGCAAGTGGATGCCGAACGCTTGCTCGACGCCACCCGCAATGCCATGCGCGCCGACTCGGATTTGCTGAGCGCGGAGGAGCTGGATCGTATCCATGCGGCGATGGCGAGCGTCGCCCAAGCTTCCCGCGGCGAGGACCATCTTGCCATTCGCAGCGCGATCGAACAGCTGGCGCACGTGACCGAATCTTTCGCTGCGCAGCGCATGAACCGCAGTATCCGCCGCGCTTTAGCCGGGAAAAGCGTTTCCAGCTTGGCCGGTGAGACACACGCGCTTGACCAGGCGGCCCCTAACGAGCCTTAAATCCATGCCCGTGATCACCGTTTTGCCGCACCATGAGTATTGCCCAGAAGGCGCAAGGGTTGAGGCCGAGCGCGGCACCTCCGTGTGCGAGGCGCTGCTCGAGCACGATATTCCAATCGAGCATGCCTGCGAGATGTCGTGCGCCTGCACAACCTGTCATGTGATCGTTCGCGAGGGTTACGCCTCGTTGGGGGAGCCTGATGAGTGTGAGGACGATTTGCTGGACCGCGCTTGGGGTCTTGAGCCGACATCACGCCTATCGTGTCAGGCCATCCTGAGCGATAAGGACGTCACGATCGAAATTCCCAAGTACTCGATCAATCACGCCAAGGAGTAGGGCGCGGAGTGATCTGCACGCGTGCGTGTGGGCGCGGGAGCAATGCGGTTACTCGTCGACATCCGCGCGCGTTAGGTACCACGCATATGGCTGCAAGTCCAGGGTGAATTCCTTCGAGGTTGCGAGAATCATCGGTTGGCTGGAGTGTTCGCGTTCACGCAGCCCGGCACGGGTCAGAATCTTCACGGTTTCGGCTGGGCACATGAACTCCAGCGAGACGCTGCGATGGCCCTGGATCCGTGCCTCCCGCATCAGCGCGCGCAAGAGTATGGGCAGGTTTCGGCCTTCGGGGCCCGCCGCCAGAAGATCACGAACGTGCAACACTCCGCCATCAGATTCACACACCGCGTATCCGAGGATTTGGTCTGTTGCGGGTTTGCTCACCACGAAAAACCGGTAGCGGTGCCATGGTTTGGGTGCAAACCGCCACGCCAGAAAAGCGCGGTCGCGTATGCCCATGACTTGCCGGTCGTTGCCTGGTCGCGTCGCCCACAAAGCGTTGAAACGAGCATCGGGTTGGTCAACCCAAGCCGCCGAATATGACCCCGGCTGAAACAGTCGGGGCAGCAAGCCATGGCGTAAGCGCAGCAGCATATCGAGTGCTTGACCTGCCACCACGCGTGTGCCAGCGGGCAACCAGCGCGGAAGGTAGTCGCGGGTGCGCAGCACGCGAACGTAGCGCGACATTCCCCTCAACACCTCATAGCCGGCCCGCCTGACAACGGGCAGCGATTTGGGGTTTGGGAAACCATACAGCAGACCATATTGCCTCAGCCCTAGCTGCAATACGCTGCGTTGAAGGGTCAGAGCCGGAAACAGGGTGCGGTGGTGTGCGTCGACTGCGAAATCCGCCATGAGCCCCGCTTCGACCAGATGCTCGCCTATGCGAAGCTGTCGGCATGCGAGCCCCGTTACTCCGACGGCTCGCGGCTGGCACACGTCACGAAGCAGGAAGATTTCGGCACGGCGCACAGGGTTGCAACGATAGAACCAGTCGAGTTTGGTGGCACGGCGCTCGGGGTGCCCGAGATTGTCTGACCAGAGGCCGACGATCTCCTGGGCCTCCGCGTCGAGGTTTGCCGCCTCAACCCGGTAGCGCTCTTGCCCTGGCTGCTCAGGCACAGCTTGAAACGCTGGCATTTGCCGGCGTGCGCCGGCGGGCCATCAAGACGCGAATGTTGCCGTCTGTGTCGCAGACGGTGTCCACCCGGTCGAATTCGAAGTTCTTGCGCAGCAGTTGAAGCATGGCGGCGCCTTGGCCTAGGCCAACTTCCATACCCAACCAGCCGCCCGCGCGGAGCAATGCGGGGGATTCCCGCATCAGGCGCATCAAGATGCCGACGCCGAACGGGCCGCCGTCGAAGGCCAGAGTTGGTTCATAGCCAATGATCTCGGAAGGAAGGGTGTCCACCTTGGCCGTAGAGATGTATGGCGGAGCTGATATCACCATGTCGATGCGCCCATGGTAGTCGGGTGTATCGAACGGCGAAAGGAGGTCTCCATGGTGGAAGCTCACCTGTGGTGCCAGGCCCAGAAGCGAGGTGTTGTTGCGTGCGAGTTCCAATGCGTCCAACGAGAGATCGGCTGCATGCACATGCGCTCGCGGGTCCGCGTGCGCCAACGCGAGGGCGAGGTTGCCCGATCCGCAGCATACGTCGACGATGCGCACGCGGCCATTCATGGCGAGAAGTTCCCGTTGGCGGGCCAAAGCCGCCAGGCCCAGCATCTCGGTTTCTCGCCGGGGGATGAGTGCTTGCGGGCTTGCCAAAAGATCCAAGTTCATGAAGCGCTGGCGGCCGGTGATGTACGCCAATGGCATGCCCTGCAAGCGCTGGGTGATCAGCGCATCCAGGGTTGCCAATTGCTCGGAATTGAGGTTTGGCAAGCTGCGCTCCGTCGCCTGCGCTGCAGACAAGGCGGTTCCGGCTGCAAGATGCCATAGCGCACGCAAGGCCGCATTGGGGGTTTCCTCGGGTTTATCGGGCAGCGCGTGCAGCGCTTGCTCCAACTGCAAGTACCGCTCGGCGAAGCGCCTGCGGCTCTCATCTGACAGGTGCTCGCTCTCGGCCTGCGTGAGCATGGATGCTGGGGCGCTGATGTTCACGATGTGGAGTGCGTTGCCGAGGTGAGGATGGGCTCAACCAGTTGCGCGGGTTGGTGCAGGTAATGCGTGCTTCGCCGCTTGGCGTCGATGTCCGCGTAGATCTGTTCGGCCTGAACGGTCGACAATCCCAGTGCTTGCGCGAGTTGCCCCGCAGGCAGGCCTTCATTGCGGGCCCAAAGCGCCAAATCCATCCGCGCCCAAGGCAGGGCAAAATAAAATTCATCCTGGCCCTGCGGCAAGCTGTATGTATCCGTAGTGGGCGTGGCGGTGCACACGGACTCGGGCAGGCACAGATGCCGCGCAAGGGCGTAAATTTGGGTCTTGTAAAGGTGAGCAATGGGCTTGAGATCCGCCGCGCCATCGCCATTCTTCACGAAGAAACCCTGGTCGAATTCGAGTCGGTTGGGCGTACCCAGGACGGCGTAGTTGAGGCGGTCGGCATGGTAGTACTCGACCGTCTTGCGCACGCGCTGCTTGAAGTTGGTTGCAGCAACAATTTGAAGGTATTCACGCAGCGGCAGTCGCGCACGCGCCGTCACTCCTTCTGGATCCTGGACGACGAGATCAAAGAAATGGACCTTGCCGTCTTTGCTGCTTGCAATGACGATCTTGTTTTTCCAATCGGAGTCATACGCAGGAAACAAGGATCGGATCGCTTCGTCGCGCCGGGCATAACAGCCCAAGGCCGTCAACGCCGGTGCGATGTCTTCGGTTTCACAGCGAAGACCGAGGTGCGCGCCTACAGCGGCACCAAGACTTGTGCTCTGGCAACTGGAGTCTTGTTCCGGCATCAACAGGCCCAGCACCTTATTGGGACCGAGTGCGCGTGCAGCAAGCGCAGCGCACACGGAACTGTCCACCCCACCCGAAAGGCCCAGCACGACGCCGCGCTTGTGCATGCCTGCGAGGGCGCGCCGCATGAAAGCAGTGATGCGTTCGACCTCAAGCTCGTAGTCCAGATCAAATACGGCCGGGCTAATCGAGACCTGGCTCGGCGCCCCCTCGGTTTGAGCTGCAGCTGGCACTGAAGTGACCGCGCGCTTTGCGTCTTGGCACCCACGCTGGGGAAGTTGCCTGGTCATGCTGCAAGCTGCGCGTGGCGCTTACGCCCTACATAGGCGGCAATGGCTTCGAGACTGTCGAGGTTTTCCGGAACCATTTCCGCATCCTGCACCTGAATGCCAAAGCACTCCTCAAGGAACAGGATAAGTTCGAGGATGCCGGTGGAGTCGACGATGTGTAGATCGAGCAGCGAATCCGCATCCGAGAACTGCTCAGAGCCCGAACCCATGATGAAGTTGTCGTCGATATAGCGTCGGACCTGCTCTTTGACGTCGCTCATAGTTGTTTCTCCCAATCGTGGATCATTGCGCCTCGCTTGCCGCAAAGGCCTAGCGAAGTCCGATTTTCTTGATTTTTCCGGTGTTCGTGTGTGGCAGGCTATCCACGAACTCCACGCGCTTTGGGACCATGAAGCTCTCCAGGCGCGTGTGGCAATGCTTCAACACGTCGCGCTCGCTGTAGGTGCTACCAGGTACGAGGACGATGAAGGCTTTCACGGCTTGTCCAAGCAAGGCGTCGTCGACCCCCACCACAGCGACTTCAACTATGCCTGGCAATTCATAAAGAACGTTTTCAACCTCGCGTGGGCTAACTTTCTCGCCACGGCTCTTGATGATGTCGTCCCTACGCCCCACAAAATAGAGCCAGCCCTCTGCATCGGTGCGAAAGATGTCACCGGAGTACAGCACGGTCTCGAATGCACTAGGTCCGGGGCGCAGACGCTCAGCGGTCTCTGTGGGTTTGTTCCAATAGCCACGCATCACGTGGCTGCCTCGCACGACCAGTTCACCGGTGCTGCCATTGGGTAGCCGTGTGCCGGCCTCGTCCACCAGCCATACCTCTTCGTTTGGCATTCCGCGCCCGACACTTGTTGGGCGGATGTCAAGTTGTTCGGGGGGCAGGTAGGTCACCCGCTTGCATTCGGTCAAGCCGTACATTGAGTAAAGAAGGGCTTGCGGAAAGAGTGCGCGGATGCGGCGAATCTGGGTTTCGGACAGGGCGGCGGCGGTGTTTGTAATCAGGCGCAGGTGGGAGAGGTCAAAATCAGCCAGGTTGTCAAGCGCCATGAGCAACGCGAACATGGTGGGGACACCGGGGAACACCGTGACTCGCTCGCGCGCCATGGTCTGTAGCACATGCACAGGGTAAGTGAATGAGCGATCAAGGACCACGGTGGCGCCGAGCTTGAAGGCCATGAGGATCTGGTAAAGGCCGTAGTCGAATGCCAGAGGCAGCGCGCAGGCGATGACGTCGTTTTCCCGAAGGCCCAGATACTGGCTGACGGACTCCTGAGCAGACACCATGTTCAGGTGCGTAAGCATCACCCCCTTGGGGTGGCCAGTGGATCCAGAGGTGTAAATGATGGCGGCCAGATCCTGGTCGATCGTGTTGCGGTCAGGCGCGGGAAGGGCTTCGCCGGCCGGCAGCGCAGGAGGGTAGCTTAGGAGCTCGGTGCCGTTGAATGTGGATCTCTCTGCAGCACCAACCGTCCAGCATGCACGAACGCCGGGTGCGTGGGAAAGGGCATCACGCACGACCGGCGCTAGCGCGGTTTGCGTGATCAGCCCGCTTGCGCCAGCATCGTTCAGCATGTAGGCGAGCTTGTCAGCCTTGGTTAGCGTATTGACGGGCATGAACACGGCGCCAACCTGCAGTACGGCAAATATCGCCGCAACCATGTCCTCCGAGTTGTCGAGAAACAAGGCGACCCTGTCACCGCGCGACAGCCCTTGCGCACGCAGACTGACCATGAGACCTCCGGCCCGCGCAGCGATATCCGCGTAACTGCTGCGCCGGCCTTGGCACACGAGTGCCGTTTTCGCGGCAAGGCGCGCGGCGGTGGCTGAAAAAAAATCGTGGAGCAGCACAGGATGGAAGTCAACTGAAAACGTGGACTTCATATTATGCAAACGCGGCTATGACAGGGCGGGCATTTTTTCGTCCCGCGTTTGCGGGATCGACGTGTCCATAAATTGGCTGTGGAGAAGCATTGTTGACAGCACGCCGATGAAGGCCATGTTGTCGGCAAAGCCGATGGCGCGCCCGGCCCGGCATTTGGCAAACAGCTTATCTACCGCCTTGGGGTCGAAATAGCCGGCGTCGCTAATCGCCCTGGAGCTCATCAAATCGGCCACATAATCAACGGGCTCACCATTCTCGAAAAAACTCTGGCTGTCGGGCGCGCGGTAGGGCTGCTTTGTGCGGGTGCGGATCACCTCGGGAATGAGCCCGCGCACCGCGCGTTTGAGTAACCATTTTTCGGTCAGCCCCATGAGCTTGTAGCGCGGCGGCAACCGGTTGCCGAAGGCAATGAGCCGGTGGTCGAGGAACGGAAAACGCCCTTCGACAGAATGAGCCATGGCCATCCGGTCGCCCTGGGAGCACAGAAGGTAGCCACTCATCAGTGTGTGAGCCTCGATGTACTGATCTTGGGCCAACGGTTGCCAGCGCTGGAAATCCGGCGGGACCTGGGCCGCGATGGCGTGCAGTGCGCTCCAATCTCCCAGTTGCGCACGCACGTCGGGAGCAAGGAATTGCCAAGTGCGCTGCGTCGTGTTCCAGCGGGGCAGGTGGCCAAACCCTGGCTCGTCCAAATGTTCCGCACCGTCGGCAAAAAAGCGCTGTGCCAGCGTCCGGCTTGCCGCAGGGGAGTGACGCAGGTAGGGGTAGAGTCGTTCTAGCAGCGCCCCGCGCCAAGCCGATTGCGGCTTCCTGGCCATAAAGCGACGGACTCTTGCCTCCTTGAACAGGTCGTAGCCGCCGAACACTTCGTCGGCGCCCTCTCCGGTGAGGACCACCTTATAGCCGCTTGCACGGACATGCGCAGCCAGCAGCATCATGGGTACTGGGGCAGAGCGCAGGATGGGCGATTCCGCATGCCATACAGCTTGCGGCAGTGCTGCGGCAATATCCGCGCGCGTGCAGCGCAAGGTGGTGTGTTCACAGCCGAGGTGATCAACAAGGATGCGCTGCTCGGCGCTTTCATCGAACTCGGCGTCGTCGAAGGTGAGGGAAAAGGTGCGCAGGGGAGCGCCGGTAAACCGGCGCACAAGGGTGGCGACGATCGCTGAATCAAGTCCACCGCTGAGATACGCCCCAACGGGCACATCGGCTCGCAGTTGTAGGCGCACGCTGTCAATCAGCAGCTCGCGCAGCGCCTCGGCTGCGTGGTCGGCGCTGGCATAGGGCTCGACCCCGGACTCGCAGGGAAAGCTCCAATCCCAATAGCGCCAAGTGCGTGAACCTCCCGCATCGACTGCCATGCACTCACCGGGGCCCAGGTTGGACACGCCTTCGAAGATGGTGTTTGCTGGCAACGGTGCCCAGGTCGTGAAAATCTCGCCAAGGCCCTGCGCGTTTAACCGGCGTGGTACGCCCGGTAGGGCGAACAACGCCTTCACTTCTGAGGCAAAGGCGAGCTGACTCCCTGTGCGCGTGAAAAACAGTGGGCGAATGCCTACACGGTCACGCGCCAAAAGTAGGCGCTGACGATTTGCATCCCACAGCGCAAAGGCGAATTGGCCGTTGAGGTGGTGCACGCAGGAATCCCCATACGCCAGATAGGCCTGCACGATAACCTCGGTGTCCGAGCGCGTGGCAAAGCGATGCCCATGCCGCTCCAACGATGCGCGCAGCTCCACATGATTAAAAATCTCTCCGTTGAAGCTCACCCAGACCGCACCGTCGGCACTGGACATGGGCTGTGCGCCGCCATCCAAATCAATGATTGAAAGGCGCGCATGGCCAAGCGCGACGGGTCCCTCGGCGTGAAAGCCCTGTGCATCCGGACCGCGGTGGCGCAGGCGGGCGATCATGCTGCGTACGCGCTCCAAATCGGGCGGGTGTCGGAAGTTCAGTAGGCCTGCGATGCCGCACATTTGCGCGATGCTGTTGAAGGTGTGTAGGGTGATTTGCGCATCTTAGGGGCGTGGCTACGTCGCGACACCCCGCATTCAAGGTCTGACTGCAAAGTCTGGCCGATGCGTTTACCTTTGCTTACGATGCCAGCCCCTTGTCATGCGCGCACGCGGCCGCACAATCCAGGCATCACTTTCTCACGCTGTGAAGGCACCATGGATACCCAGACGATCGACCAGTTTTACCAGCAAGTGCAGGCACAGGATCAATCCATCGCGCAGGAACTGCAGGCCCTCGCAGGCAAGTTGCAGGCTGCGTCGCAAGGCGGCAACTCCGACGCACGCGAATGGCTGCTTGACCTGCGGGAGGTGGCGTTGACGGTCCAGGCCCAGCAGCAACAAATGACCCAGCTGCTTCAAGCCATTCACGCGATGTGGCAGAACCAGCAGACCCAGCTTCAGGCCATGCCAGCCGCTATGCAAGGTGGCTACGTGCCGCAGGCGATGGGGCAGAATGCCGCCCCGCCGGCCTTTGGTCGGCCTGGTGGAACGGGGGGACTGATGGGTGCCCTCAGCGGTTTTCTCGGATCCGGCTTTGGCCAAGCCATGGAAATGGGTGCGGGAATCGGACTGGGCGAAGACCTTATCAACAAGCTGTTTTGACCGTGTTGTGCCACGTCGGCACAGTTACACCAACCCCTCAAATGGCAGAAAGTCAACCATCTCGCCCGCTCGTACGCTGCCTTGATCGTGATGCAACACGAGGAATCCGTCGGCTTCGCTCATGGAGCGCAGAATTCCAGAGCCTTGGTCACCGGTGATGCGAGCGCTGTAGCGGCCGTCGGGCAGGGGGTGAATCACAGCGCGCTGGAATTCAGTTCGCCCGGGGCGCTTGCGCAAGTCGGCCTGTGCCACCACGGGTAGAAGCGGCAGACTTTTCGCCTTGGCGCCCATCATGTGAAGGAGAGCATCGCGAACGAAGTGATAGAACGTGACCATGACGGCCACTGGGTTTCCCGGAAGGCCGAAAAGCACCGCGTTATGGCCGCGGCTTGCGATGCGGCCAAAGGCCATTGGCCGGCCTGGGCGCATGGCGATGCGCCAGAATGCCACATCACCAAGTTTGGCCATGATTTGCCGCATGTAATCGGCCTCGCCCACGCTCACCCCTCCGGAGGTGATCACGGCGTCCGCATTTTCGGTTGCGAGACGCAGCGCGCTTTCCAGTAATGCGGGATCATCCCGCACCACGCCCAAGTCAAGGACCTCGCATCCCAAACGCTGGAGCATGGCCCACAGGGTATAGCGGTTGCTGTCGTAAACGCTGCCGGGCTCCTGTGGCTGGCCTATGGAGCGCAACTCGTCGCCGCTTGACAGAAAGGCTACGCGAAGTCGGCGCCACACCATGACCTCCGCTTGGCCGAGCGAGGCAATGAGACCGATATCGGCCGGGCGCAGAAGCCTTCCGCTGGACACCGAAGGTTGACCGGCGCGAAGGTCCTCTCCCCGTTTGCGGGCGTTGTCACCTTGCTTGAGTACGCCTGGCGGAATATGCACCGCATCGCCGACGACTTGGCAAAATTCCTGAGGCACGACGGTGTCACATCCACCCGGAAGCACGGCGCCGGTCATGATGCGAACACAGGTTCCGGCAGGCACAGCTCCCGTGAATTCGTGCCCTGCGAGCCCTTTGCCCACCACCCGCAGGACTGCGGCGCCATCGGCTCCGAGGTCGGCCCCGTGCAGCGCATAGCCGTCCATGCCCGAGTTGTCATGCGCAGGCACATCCATCGGAGCAACCACGTCCTCGGCCAACACGCGACCTAGGGCGGCGCGAAGATCCACGCGTTCGGCCACGCGCAAGGGCTGCACGAAGCGGCCGATAACTTCCTTTGCCATCGCTACGGGCAGGGCTTTGGGGTCGTAGCCGCCAACGCAACTGATGATTTGAGCAAGATCGGGTTCAAGGGCAGCGGCCGTGGGTGCGGAATCTTCGGTCATGGCGTTCGGCTCAGCGGGTCGCACCACGCGTGGGGAGCGTTGTCTGTTCCAAGGCGCGTAGCTCGGATATCGAGTTGACGTTTTCGAATGCTTCAGTGTCATCAAAATCGACCTGGACTGTGCGCAGGGTGGCGGTCCAGGCATCGATCTTCCTGCCGCCGGTATCGAGAAACGCAGTCAGATTCTCGAGGAGCGCCGCTTGCAATAGGCAGAACACCGGCTGCGTGCGCCCGCCGGCGCGTGCCATGGCGACCTGGGCCGAGGCAGCATTGAGGCCGTTGGCAAGGCCACGCGCGAGGCTCATCGGAAATTGTGGGCAATCGCAAGGCACGGTGAGCAAATAAGGCGTTTCACAGTGGGCAAGACCAGTAGAGAAACCAGCCAGCGGGCCCGCATACTCGCCCGGGTCCGCGTCGGGCCAGACCGGTACGCCGAAGGCTTCGTAGGCGGCAAGGTTGCGGTTGGCGTTAATCAGCACCGTGCCCACTTGCGGTTGCAGACGCAGCAGCGCATGCATCGCCAGCGGTAGTCCACGAAACGGCTGCAGCCCCTTGTCTTGGCCGCCCATGCGCGATCCGCGGCCGCCAGCGAGGATGAGACCAGTGATGGATGTCGGGGCGATCGGATCGGTCATGGTCGGCTCCGGGGCGGCGAACTGCGGCGCGGCTACGCGCTTCGCTGGCTATATTACGTCGGTTCTCAAGCGCGGCCGGCTGGGCGGCGATCGGCTGAATCAGCGCACGACGTCTCTTGGGAACAAGCAATGCAAGTCGAAAGGCTCACGGCGTCTCAAGCAGCGGGCGGCCGCATGGAGTCTGCATAACGTGGGCGCGCCTTCATCAGTGTGACGATTAGGCAGCCCAAAGCCACGGTGAACACGAATGTGGCGTCGAATAGGGCCAACCCCACGGCCATCAGATCCACGACTTGCAGCGACTTTTCCTGGGCCATATCCAAGGGCCCGGGGGCCCGTGTCAGGTGCATCCACAAGGCGCCGAAGGCGGGCAGTATGACACCAGCAAAATAGGCTGGAATCAGCCAGCGGGCGATCACAACCTCCAAGCCCGGCAGCACGGGGCGGAAGGGGTCCCTGGAGTGTTCACGATTACTCACGGCAGTGCGATCAAAACCTGGTGGCTGGCGTGGGGGTCAGCCCCCGATGTAGGACATTTCCACCCGGCGTTCCCCCCGCAAGGCTTCGGCAGCAGGTGTGCCCCGCAATTCCGAATAGCGGTCTTCGCGCACGCCCCAGACCTGGGCCACAGCCGCCGCCAGATTCTCATCACTCACCGCGACGATCCCCTGGGCGGCGTCGCCGCGCAGAAGTGCCCGCAGGTCATGACCGTGCGTGGCAAACAGGCAAAGATAAAGTTTGCCCTCCATCGACAATCTGGCGCGGTTGCAATCGCGGCAGAATGCGTGGGTCACGCTGGAGATGGCGCCAATTTCCAGACTTCCGTCATCGAGCATCCACCGCTCGGCGGTTTCTCCCTGCACACTGGGATCCAGTGCATGCATGGGATGACGCGCAGCGATACGCGCAAGCACTTCGCTTGAAGGCAGCACTTGGTCCATACGCCAGTGGTTGGTGTTGCCCACGTCCATAAACTCGATGAAGCGCAGCACCACGCCCTTCGACCGGAAATGATCGACCATGGGCAGGATCTGGTCATCATTGACGCCGCGCTGCACCACCATGTTGACCTTGACTGGGCGTAGCCCCGCGGCCTGAGCCGCGTCTATGCCGTCGAGAACCGCGCGCACAGGGAAGTCCATGTCATTCATGCGGCGAAAGACGGCATCATCCAGCGCGTCGAGACTGACCGTGATTCGGGAAAGCCCTGCCTGAGCCAGCGCCTGGGCCTTGCGAGCCAAGATGGAGCCGTTCGTGGTCATCGTCAGCTCCACGGGACTGCCACCCGGTGTGCGGATTTTCGCCAGCATTGCGACCAAATCCTCCACGCCCCTGCGCAACAGAGGCTCGCCTCCTGTGATGCGCAGCTTGCGCACTCCAAGATTCACGAAGATACGGGCGAGCCGGTCGATTTCCTCGAAACGCAGAAGCTCCGCGTGGCGCAGGAACTCATAGTGCGCGCTAAACACGTCCTTCGGCATGCAGTAGGTGCAGCGAAAGTTGCAGCGGTCTGTGATCGAGATGCGCAGGTCGTGTAACGGCCGCCCAAGTCTGTCGGCCAAAAGGCCCACGGGAGCCTTTTGATTCGCGGGTACGCGCGGTACGGTGGAGGCGTACCGATGGTCGAGGATGGGAATGGTGCGTTCGGACATGCTGCCATTATCGGCAAAGCGGAGCTTTGCGTGGGCATTCGGCATAAAAGCCGTACGAACGGCCGGCGCGAACTTCGCGTGGCGGCGTTGTTGCGGCGCCGCATCGCTCGTACCATGCACAGGATCGATCGCATTGCCGCCCATTCTCCGGCGGCGATAGACGCTCAACGGGAGGCACGACGCATGGCTTACACAATCGACTTATCAGGCCGGGTGGCCTTGGTCACGGGCGCATCCAGCGGCCTAGGTTGGCAATTTGCCCGCGCTTTGGCGCAGGCCGGCGCCGGCGTGGTGCTGGCGGCGCGGCGCACGGAGAGGTTGAAGGAGTTGCGCGCGCGTATCGAGGCCGAAGGCGGCGACGCTCACGTCGTACGGCTTGACGTGACGGATATCGCCAGCATCGGATCGGCCGTGGCGCACGCGGAGACCGAGATGGGCAACATCGACATTTTGGTCAACAACTCAGGCATGTCGGTGGCTCGCAAACTGACCGACATCACGCCGGACGACTACGACCGCATGTTCGATACCAATACGCGTGGGGCGTTCTTCGTCGCGCAGGAGATTGCCAAGCGCATGATCGCCCGCTCCCAGGGGGCTGCGCCTGGCACTTGGGCCGGGGGGCGCATCATCAACGTCGCCTCCATGGCGGGGCTGCGAGTGCTGCCGCAGATCGGCGTGTACGCGATGACCAAGGCCGCGGTGGTGCACATGACGCGCGCGATGGCTCTGGAATGGGGGCGTTTCGGCATCAACACCAACGCCATTTGCCCCGGGTACATCGACACCGAGATCAACCACAGCCATTGGCAGACCGACGCTGGCCAGAAGTTGATCCAGATGCTGCCGCGCAAGCGCGTGGGCAAACCCGAAGACCTCGACGCCGTGCTCTTGATGCTGGCCAGCGGGCAGAGTGACTTCGTTAACGGCGCGGTGATTGCTGCCGACGATGGCTTCGGTGCTTGAGGCTTGGTGGAGCGACTTCATGCGCCTAACCCTGCCCGAACACAAAAAGTGGGTCTTCGAGGCCACCGTTCCCATCCGCTGGGGCGACATGGACGCGATGGGCCACGTCAATAACACCGTGTACTTCCGCTACATGGAGATCGCCCGCCTGGATTGGTTGACCAGCCTAAGCTTGGGGGCGGCTCCGCAAGGGCAGGGACCAGTCGTGGTCAACGCTTTTTGCAACTTCCATCAAGAGTTGCGCCACCCAGGCAATGTTGCTGTGCGCATGTTTGTGGCCAACGCCGGGCGTAGCAGCTTTGACACGTATTACGAGCTTCGGCGCAGCGACGATCTCGCAACCGTGTACGCCAGTGGCGGCGCCAAAACGGTGTGGATTGATTACGCCCTTCGAAAAGGCGCACCACTTCCCGATTCACTGCGACGTCTGATCGCGGATTGACACCCATTCGGAGACCCACATGAATCCATCGGCCAGCAAGCAGCCCGCAGAGTTCGTGGAGATGAACGAGCCGCTTTGGAGGCCCGGCCCCGAGCGCATCGCATTCGCTCATGTCACGGCGTTTCGCGATTTTGTGAACAGACGCCACGGGTTGCAACTTGCAGACTATGAAGCGTTGTGGCAATGGTCCACCTCTAATCTGGGGGATTTCTGGGCTGCTGTGTGGGACACATCCGATGTCGTTGCCGAGACCCGCGGCGACCCGGTTTATGTGTCTGCGGCCAGCATGCCGGATGCGCGCTTTTTTCCCAACGCACGTTTGAACTTCGCACAGAATCTGCTACGCCGGCGTGACGACATGCCGGCCCTGCTTTTCTGGGGCGAGGACAAGGTGCGGCGTGAAATGACCTGGCGCCAGCTGCATGATGAAGTCTCGCGGATGCAGCAGTGGTTGGCCGGCCAGGGTGTGGGCCCCGGTGACCGAGTGGCAGCCTACCTGCCTAACATGCCCGAGGCTGTCATTACCATGCTCGCGGCTTCTTCGCTCGGGGCAGTATTCACTTCCGCTTCCCCCGACTTTGGTGCGCAAGGTCTATTGGACCGCTTCGGCCAGGTCCAACCGAAGGTGCTGGTGGCCTGCGATGGCTACTTTTATGGCGGCAAGACCGTGGATGTGCGAGACAAGCTCATGCAGGCCGTGCCGCAATTGACCAGCCTGAGCGCCGTGCTGGTCGTGCCTTATGTGGCTGCGGCACTCGACCTGCCGATCGATGTGTCGGCGGTGCCCAAGGCACAAACATGGAACCAAGCGCTGGCGCCGCTCGTAGCGGCGGAAGTTCTATTCGTGCAACTGCCCTTCGATCACCCTCTGTACATTCTTTACTCGAGTGGCACCACGGGCGTTCCCAAGTGCATCGTCCACCGCGCCGGTGGGGTCCTGCTCAAGCATCTCAGCGAAATGCGTCTGCATGCTGACGTGCATGCGGGCGACCGGGTTTTCTACTTCACCACCTGCGGTTGGATGATGTGGAACTGGCTGGTCTCGGCTCTCACCCAGAGCGCCACGCTTTGTCTGTACGACGGCTCGCCCTTTGCGGCGGAGGGCAACGTGCTCTTCGACTATGCGGATGCGGCCGGATTTACCCATTTCGGTACCTCGGCCAAGTACCTTGAGGCGCTGAACAAGGCATCCCTTTCCCCCGCGAAGACCCACAAGCTCGCAGCGCTGCGCAGTGTTTTTTCCACGGGCTCGCCTTTGGTGCCTGAAGGTTTCGACACGGTGTACGAACGCATCAAGCGCGATGTCTGCCTAAGTTCCATCTCTGGTGGCACTGATTTGGTGAGTTGCTTCACCTTCGGCACACCCACACATCCGGTGTGGCGCGGGGAAATCCAGGCAGCCGCGCTCGGTATGGCGGTGGCCGTCTACGGGGAAGATGGCAAACCCCTGCCTGAAGGTGAAAAAGGTGAGTTGGTGTGCACCCAGCCTTTCCCGACCATGCCGCTTGGCTTTTTGGTCGACGGAAGTCTGGAGAAGGGTCGAAGCCGATACCTTGACGCCTATTTCACGCGCATGCCAGGGGTGTGGCACCACGGCGACTACATCCAGCGCACGGTCCACCAAGGCTACATCATTTATGGGCGGTCCGATGCGACGCTCAACCCCGGAGGGGTGCGTATCGGTACTGCAGAAATTTACCGGCAGGTTGAAAAGCTTCCCGAAGTGATGGAGTCGCTGGTGATCGGCCAAAATTGGCCGCCCGGCACCTACAACGATGTGCGGGTGGTGCTGTTTGTCAGGTTGCGCGACGGACTCGTGCTTGATGACGCGCTGATCGAACGCATAAAGCAGACCATCCGCGTCAACACAACGCCTCGCCACGTTCCAGCGCGCGTCGTGCAGGTGCACGACATTCCGCGCACCAAGAGCAACAAGATCGTTGAACTTGCCGTGCGCAACCTGGTGCATGGAGAACCCGTGAAGAATCTCACCGCGCTGGCCAACCCGGAGGCGCTGGAAGAGTACCGGCAGATGAAGATCTCGCTTGAAGCCTCCTGACTGGAGGCGGCTGGCGTTCGCGGCATTTCACCGCGCCCATTGCGCCGTCCATGCCGCCCACAGCATGCGCGTCGGGGTAAGGCTCAGGCGCTGATTCAGCAGGGCATATTGATCGCGCTCCATCTCGCGCAGCAGGGCATGCGCCATGCGGGAAAGCGCAATGCCGGGCAGCGCCGCTTGACCCATGTCCCGCGGGCGTAGCGTGTCGGCCCTTACGAGGGCCGTGTGGGCCCTCGTTGCTGCGTGCGCCAGGAGCGCGCGAACCTCGCGGGTTTCGTCACAGGCGAGCAATTGGCGTGCCTTGACCCCAAGCGCAGCCAATTCGTCAACGGGAAAAAAAATCACGCCGCGTCGCGCGTCGCGCCCCACGTCGCGCACCATGGCTACTTGGGCGAGTGCTACGCCAAGCGCCGCGGCCCAGTCCAACGCAGCAGATGTCCCTTGGCCTGCGAGTTGGCACGACACGCGCGCGACTTGCCCCGGCCCGCAATCCAGATGGTTTTCAATGCCAATCCAGTCGAGCCAGCGGTTCTGTTGCAAGCTGGCCCGGACATGCGTGATCGCCTGAAGGAGTGCGCCAGGAGCCACGCAAGCCTCCAGCAGGGCCGGTTGCAGTTGGAGCAGCAGGGGATGGTCGGGCCGATCGTCCTGGCAAAGGCGTACCTGCGCTTCCCACCAAGCGAGCTTGGCCGCGGCCACGGAGGGTTCCGACACCGTGTAGGGGATGCTGCGCACCGCGCGCCACCAGGCCTGGAACAGCAGGAGATTTCGCCGTCGCGCAGCGGGTTGGTTCAGGGTGGCGTAGTACCAGGCCGTTCCCCGTGGCGCAAGACCTAGGTCCGATTGAAATTCAGGGGTCATGGGGCAGCGCGTGTGTGAATGGATGCCACTGAGTCAAGCGCGCGGCGGGGTACAGGATAAAATAATATGTTTGTCGGTGGCAGAACACGCCCCCATCGCCTGCCCTGAGTTGGCGGGCAAGGACGGGCGCGGGTAATCGGCGCAGCATGCGCATGGCCCCTGCGAGGGTGGCGAAATTGGTAGACGCACCAGGTTTAGGTCCTGACGCCTTCACAGGCGTGGGGGTTCGAGTCCCCCTCCTCGCACCACAGCATCCTCATTCATTTTCACGATCGGATTTCCCATGACAGCCGTAGAAACTTTGGATAAGTTGCAGCGCCGCATTACCGTCTCTGTGCCCAAGACCGAATTGCAGAGTGAGGTGTTGGCCCGCCTGAAAAATCTGTCACGCACGGCGCGTGTCTCCGGCTTTCGTCCGGGCAAGGTGCCCTTGTCGGTGATGCAAAAGCGCTACGGCTCTTCGGTCGAGGCCGAGGTGCTGCAAGACAAAGTTGGCAGCGTGTTCTATGAAGCCGTTAATGCGGCGCATGTGCGTGTCGCCGGGATGCCAGCATTCACGCCGCACGAGGCCACCGATGGTGCCGATGCATTCGCCTTTGATGCGGTCTTTGAAGTCTACCCTGACGTGATCCTGGGTGACCTCACCAGCTTGGAATTGGAACGTGCCACGTGTAGCGTGGACGATGCTGCCATTGACAAGACGATGGAAATCCTGAGGAAGCAACGTCGTACCTTTCAGGAGCGTGCCTCTGGCGATAACGCTGCGCGCGATGGTGACCAGTTGACCGTGAATTTTGTGGGCAAGATTGACGGAGTGGCCTTTCCCGGTGGCAGTGCCGATGACTTTGAATTCGTGTTGGGCGAAGGCCGCATGTTGCCCGAGTTTGAGGCCGCCGCCCGCGGTGCGCTGCCAGGTTCCACGGTGGAGTTCGATCTCCATTTCCCCGACGATTACCAAGGGCGCGAAGTGGCGGGAAAGACGGCGCGATTCTCGCTTGACGTGATCAAGGTCGAGGCGCCCGTATTGCCTGAACTCAACGGCGATTTCGCCAAGGCATTGGGGGTTCCCGACGGCGATATTCAAAGGCTTCGCGATGACATCCGCAAAAATCTTGAACGTGAAATTGCGACGCGGCTGACGGCGCGTAACAAGCGGACCGCAATGGATGGGCTGCTGAAGGTCAATAGCGTGGACCTGCCGTCGAGCGTGGTCAACAGTGAGATCGAGCAACTGATGCGCGCCGCGCGCCAGGATTTGCAGTCGCGCGGCATGAAGGACGTCGAGAAATTGCCGCTGTCTCCTGACATGTTCCGTGAGCAAGCTGAGCGTCGCGTACGCCTCGGGCTGATCGTGGCCGAACTTGTCAAGGAAAATGAACTGCACGCCAAGCCCGAACAGGTGCGTGGCCATGTGGAGGCGCTGGCCTCTAGCTACGAAACCCCGCAAGACGTGACGCGCTGGTACTACGGTGATCCGCAGCGCCTGTCCGAGGTGGAATCGATCGTTGTCGAGAATAACGTGGCCGAGTTCGTCTTTAGCCAGGCCAAGACGACGGAAAAGTCGCTGAGTTTCGACGAGGTTATGCAGACGGCTTGATCGCCGTCGAGATCCGGGACAAGCCGCCCGCTTGCCGCTTGAGCGGCGGTCGGGCGGTTTTTTGTTGCGCACGCATCACTTGACACCCCTTACCGACAGGTTTTGTGAGGCTTAGCATTGCGCTCGCCTGTGCCATGCTAACCTTGCCCCATTGCTTACCAATCTCGATCCATGAGCGCCATCGAAACCCAAAATCTTGGCATGGTTCCTATCGTCATCGAACAAAGCGGACGAGGGGAGCGGGCCTATGACATCTACTCGCGCCTGCTGCGCGAGCGCGTGATCTTTCTTGTTGGGCCAGTCAATGACCAGACCGCAAACCTCGTTGTGGCCCAATTGTTGTTTCTGGAGTCGGAAAACCCGGACAAGGACATTTCGCTCTACATCAACTCGCCGGGCGGCTCTGTGTCGGCGGGCATGGCGATCTACGACACGATGCAGTTCATCAAGCCAGACGTGTCCACGCTGTGCACAGGTATCGCTGCGAGCATGGGCGCTTTTCTTCTCGCTGCTGGCGCCAAGAGCAAGCGCTATTCCCTGCCCAATTCCCGTGTGATGATTCATCAGCCGCTGGGTGGCGCCCAAGGCCAAGCGACTGACATTGAAATCCAGGCGCGTGAAATTCTCTATTTGCGCGAGCGACTCAACGCCATTCTTGCCGAGCGCACCGGGCAATCGATCGAAAAAATCGCACAGGACACCGACCGGGACTTTTTCATGTCAGCGGATCAGGCCAAGGACTATGGCCTGATTGACGAGGTCATTGCCAAGCGCGCCTGAGCGCCGTCCCCCATCCAGATTTGCGAGTAGCGAGCCATGGCTGACAAGAAAACACCCGCAGGCGAGAAGATCCTCTACTGCTCCTTTTGCGGAAAGAGCCAGCATGAAGTAAAAAAGCTCATCGCGGGCCCATCGGTGTTTATCTGCGACGAGTGCATCGACTTGTGCAATGAGATCATCCGGGATGAGGCCGTAGGATCCGAGAAGGCAGATCGGCTTGGTAAGTCGGACCTGCCCATCCCCCAGGAAATCAAGGATATTCTCGACCAGTACGTGATCGGGCAGGAGTCCGCCAAGCGGATTCTGTCCGTGGCCGTGTATAACCATTACAAGCGCCTGCAGCATGCGGGAAAGCCTGGCGAGGTTGAACTGGCCAAGAGCAATATCTTGCTCATCGGACCAACCGGTTCGGGAAAAACGCTTTTGGCCCAGACCCTTGCGCGAGTGCTTAACGTGCCATTCGTGATTGCCGACGCCACCACCCTGACCGAGGCGGGCTACGTGGGCGAAGATGTCGAAAACATCATCCAGAAGTTGCTGCAGAGCTGCAATTACGAGATTGAAAAGGCTCAGCGCGGCATTGTTTATATTGACGAGATCGATAAAATCTCGCGCAAATCTGAAAATCCATCGATTACTCGTGATGTCTCGGGTGAGGGCGTGCAACAGGCGCTGCTCAAGCTGATCGAAGGTACGATGGCTTCTGTGCCACCGCAGGGTGGGCGCAAGCACCCCAATCAGGATTTCATTCAGGTCGATACCACGAATATCCTGTTTATCTGTGGTGGTGCCTTTGATGGGCTGGAAAAAATCATCCAGAATCGTTCGGAGAAGTCCGGGATCGGGTTTTCAGCCACGGTGCGATCCAAGACGCAGCAGAGTGTGTCCGAGACGTTCCAGCAAATCGAGCCTGAAGATCTCATCAAATTCGGCTTGATCCCCGAGTTGGTCGGACGACTGCCCGTGGCGGCGACACTTTCCGAACTTGACGAGGCGGCCCTTGTTCAAATCTTGACAGAGCCGCGTAACGCCCTGGTCAAACAGTACCAGAAGCTGTTCGAGATGGATGGCGTCAAGCTGGAGTTCCGACCATCGGCGCTTTCCGCAATCGCCCACAAGGCTCTGCAGCGGCGCACCGGCGCCCGTGGCCTGCGCTCGATTGTTGAGCAGTCATTGCTGGAGACCATGTTCGAGATCCCCAATCTCAAGGGTGTAACGAGTGTGATGGTGGATGAAAACACGGTCAATGTCGGTGGCAAGCCTCTGCTCACATTTGAAGATCCTCCCAAGGCGGCGGGTGCCTGAACGGTTTGCCCGTCGGAGCACGCGGGCTGTCTTGTAATTCGGGCAACTCGCCCCATTTGTTGACCATTACTTTCCAGGGTGCTCCCCATGGCTGAAACCCAAAATTCCCCGACCTTGGCCACTTCCGCGGTCCCGCTTCTGCCATTGCGTGACGTGGTCGTTTTCCCTCATATGGTCATCCCGCTGTTTGTGGGTCGACCCAAATCCATCAAGGCGCTGGAGTCGGCCATGGAGGCCGGCAAACAGATCATGTTGGTCGCGCAAAAGACAGCAGCCAAAGATGAACCGAAGCCCGAAGATCTGTTCGAGATGGGCTGCATGTCCACAATCCTGCAGATGCTCAAGCTGCCCGACGGCACCGTAAAGGTGTTGGTGGAGGGCGTGCAACGCGCCAAGGCCAGCCAGGTTGAGGACAACGGTGATTTTTTTGTGTGCGAAGTCGAATTGGTGGAAGCGCCAAGCGAGGCATCTGCAGAGTCGGAGGCACTTCGCCGCGCGGTCGTGACGCAGTTTGATCAGTATGTAAAGCTGAACAAGAAGATTCCGCCGGAAATTCTCACCTCCATTTCCGGCATTGACGATCCAGGTCGTCTGGCGGACACCATTGCTGCGCATCTGCCGCTCAAACTCGAACATAAACAGATGGTGCTCGAGTTTGCAGACATTCACGCCCGCTTGGAAAATCTCCTCGAGCAACTGGAGCGCGAGGTCGATATCCTGCAAGTTGAAAAGCGTATCCGCGGGCGAGTCAAGCGCCAGATGGAGAAGAGTCAGCGTGAGTATTACCTGAACGAACAGGTTAAGGCGATCCAAAAGGAGCTCGGTGAAGGCGAGGAAGGGGCCGACATCGAGGAACTGGAGAAGAAGATCAAGGCCGCGCATATGCCCAAAGAGGCGCGCAAGAAGGCCGATGCCGAGCTCAAAAAGCTGAAGCTTATGTCGCCGATGTCGGCAGAAGCGACAGTGGTGCGCAACTATTTGGATGTGCTTGTCAACCTGCCCTGGGCAAAGAAGTCGAAGGTGAAGCATGACCTTGCCTTCGCCCAGCAGGTGCTTGATGAAGATCATTATGGTCTTGAGCGCGTCAAGGAGCGCATTCTTGAATATCTTGCCGTTCAACAACGCGTGGACAAAGTCAAGGCGCCTATCCTGTGCCTGGTCGGGCCTCCTGGGGTGGGCAAGACATCCCTGGGTCAGTCTGTGGCGCGGGCAACGGGTCGCAAGTTCGTGCGCATGGCTTTGGGTGGCGTGCGTGATGAGGCCGAGATCCGCGGGCACCGTCGCACCTACATTGGATCCATGCCGGGTAAGATCCTTCAAAGCCTGAACAAGGTTGGGGTGCGCAATCCGCTATTCCTTCTCGATGAAGTGGACAAGCTTGGGATGGATTTCCGCGGCGATCCATCATCGGCGTTGCTCGAAGTGCTCGACCCCGAGCAAAACCATACGTTCAGTGACCATTACGTCGAGGTGGATTTCGACCTGTCTGACGTAATGTTCGTCGCGACCAGTAATTCGCTGAACATCCCGCCTGCGCTGCTCGACCGCATGGAGGTGATACGACTCTCGGGTTATACAGAGGATGAGAAGGTCAATATTGCTCAGCGGTATTTACTGCCCAAGCAGATGAAAAATAACGGGGTCGATGCGTCCGAGCTCGACGTCACCGAAGACGCGATCCGTGGAATCGTGCGCTACTACACCCGCGAGGCTGGCGTGCGTTCATTGGAGAGGGAGATCTCGAAGATCTGCCGCAAGGCTGTCAAGGGCCAGATGCTGAAAAAGTACGTCGGCAAGGTTGTTGTCACGGGCGAGAACTTGAATGAGTTCCTTTCCGTGCGACGCTTCAATTTCGGCCTCGCCGGTCGCGAAAACCAGGTGGGCCAAGTCGTTGGACTCGCGTGGACTGAAGTCGGAGGCGAACTGCTGACCGTTGAAGCGACGAAGATGCCTGGAAAGGGAGCGATCATCCGTACAGGTTCGCTTGGCGACGTCATGAAAGAGTCCGTTGAGGCGGCGCGTACAGTGGTACGTGTGCGCGCAAAGCGCCTGGGTATCAAGGATGAGGTCTTTGAGAAGTTTGACCTTCACATTCACGTCCCCGAAGGCGCTACGCCCAAGGATGGGCCAAGCGCGGGGGTGGCAATGACCACAGCTATCGTGTCGGCCCTGACGGGAATCCCGGTCCGCGCGGACGTCGCCATGACCGGCGAGATCACGCTGCGCGGCGAAGTGCTGGAAATCGGAGGCCTGAAGGAAAAGCTTTTGGCAGCGCATCGTGGCGGGATCAAGACCGTCTTGATCCCAGAGGAAAATGTCAAGGACTTGCAGGAGTTCCCTGAGAACATCAAGAGCAACTTGGAAATCATCCCAGTCAAATGGATCGATAAAGTGCTTGAGCTGGCTCTGGAACGCGCGCCAGCCCCCTTGCCGGAAGAACCTGTTCCTGCGGTGCCTGCGGCAACCGGTGCGGCCACAGATTCGCCTGTAGTGGTCGACGCTTCCACGCGGCATTGAGGGTCGAAGGCGCGTGAGCCCCACAATTTTCTGGCGGGTAGGGCTTGCGCGTTTACCGCTGCATGCCTTATGATTTCGCTCTTTGCTTGTGGGGGTATAGCTCAGCTGGGAGAGCGCTTGCATGGCATGCAAGAGGTCAGCGGTTCGATCCCGCTTACCTCCACCACTCAGCAGCAGTCGAAATTGAGTTGTACAAGTCCTGTCCCCTTCGTCTAGAGGCCTAGGACACCGCCCTTTCACGGCGATAACAGGGGTTCGAATCCCCTAGGGGACGCCAGCCCTAACAAGCTGAGCAGCAGTAATAGCAGTTGGAGTGGTAGTTCAGTTGGTTAGAATACCGGCCTGTCACGCCGGGGGTCGCGGGTTCGAGTCCCGTCCACTCCGCCAAAATTAAAGCCCAAGTCAATCAATGACTTGGGCTTTTTTATTTTGAGTCGCGGTAAAGATTCGGTGATGACGTCGGCAGCCGTTACCGACGCAGGATGGCTGCGTAGTCGGGACGCAGCGGGTACAGCCAGATGTCCTTGATGGGCAGCGCCTGTTGGTGCGAGAGGCTCTTCTTGCCGCGGCCGGTTGTTTTGCCCACGAGGACCCAGTTGGCGGCCTTGTAGCAGGTGCCTTTGTGCCTGGGGCTTTCGACGAAGGTCTCCAGCATCACGGGCGAGTAGCCGTAGCGCTGCTGCCAGTCTTTGGGCAGGCGACGCGCGGCGAGGGCCAGGATCTTCGAGGCAAGCCCTTTGGACTGCACCCACGGCAGGATCAGGAAACGCGTGTTGTTGACGACGCGCTGCAGGTTGTTCTGCCGCTGATCGTGATTCCAGCCGATGAATCGTTCGCGATCGGCCAGCTTCCAGGCGCTGGCGCCGAAGCTCAGCAAGGCAACGAGCCGGTCGCCAGCGTAGACGTTGTAACGGATCTGGCTGCCCGACATGGGCGTGTAGCCCAGGTAGTGGTAACGCGCCACATATTCGTTCCACAGCCTGGAGGCCGCGCCGACACCGGCGACCACCTCCAGGCGCAAGGCATCCAGAGCATGCACGGGCATGTCGATCGCACCTTGCGCATCGGTGGCCGGTGTGGGGTCGAACTGCGCCCGGCGCCGCGGGTGAGGCATCTGTGAGGGTGGCAGCGTGATCAAGCCGTCAGTCTGCATGCGCAGCATCGCCACGCGGCAACTCATGTCGCTGAGGCGTCCATCAGGGCGGCGCCAGTCGATCATCTCGCACACCCTGCGCGACAGCGGCGCGCGCTTGAGCTGGGGGTTTTGCGCCATCAGCCAGGCGATGGCGTCAAGCTCCTCCTGCGTGAACACGCGCCCGCAGTACCGTTTGTTCATGAGCTGTCGATTGTTGCGCAGGCCACGCCGCGCATCGCGCTCAGCCGGGCCTCATCCATCCGCCAGGGCAGGAAGCGGTCGAGGTCCGCCGGCATGCAGCCGCCCGCGTGTGCGCAGGCATGCAGATACGCGCTCAGCCAGGTGCGCGGATTGATCCCCCAGCACTTGAGCGTACCCAACACGCTCATCATCGTGGCGGCCAGCTGCCCCGACCACTGGCTGCCCGAACCATAGAAGTTCTTGCGCCCGACCACCGCGGGCCGCAGCGCGCGTTCGGCGGCGTTATTGTCCAGGTCGATGGCGGGATGATCCAGGAACAGGATCAGTCCCGCCCAGTACGTGCGCAGGGTACGCAGCACCTTGTGCGCCGCGCCTGCCAGTGCCGTGTCGGCCAACTCATCCAGGCAGCGCTGCTCCATCGAGGCCACCAGCGCGCGCGTCTCGGCATCGCTGTCCTTGAAGGCAGCGTCGCCATCCGCCCATTGTTGCCGCCGCCGGGCGTGCAAGGCGTACAGCTCGCCGATGAGCCCGACCCATCCCATGGCCCAGTCCCACAGCGCCGGATAATCATTGGCCGCGCGCAGGAAGTCGCGCCGCTGGTGCGCCCAGCAGATCGACAGCTTCACCCCCGGGTTCAACCGGGCGAACTTGCGGTACGAGGCGTAGCGGTCGACACTGAGAATCCCCTCGTCCACATGGTTGAGTGCGGCCGCCGGCACCGAGGCCGAGCGTGAAGGATCGAGCACAAAGCACACCGCAGTGGCCGACTGAAACACCCACAGGTACCAGCGATGCCCGACCTTGCCGGGCTCCTCCTCGAACACCTCCCAGCGTGTCTCGTCGGCATGCCAGTGCGAGCCACGTCGCAGCTCATCCAGGCCAGCCTCGGCCACCGGCCCCAGCAACGGCCACAGCATGCGCAGGCCCTCGGTGAGCGTGCCCTGCGCGATGTGCAGCCCATGATCGTCCCAGTCCTGCAGCAGCCTGTGGCTGGGCTGCCCATAGAGAAACTTCGACAGCAGTGCCTCCACCCAGACCGACACGCCCAGCTTGCCCCGTGGGATGAGTTGCGCCGGCGGCGGCGCCGTCACGATGCCGGGAAGTGCGCCGCAGCAGCACAGCGGCCGGTAGCGGTGCCGACGGACGATGCGGCGGTACGCCTTGACCTCGATCTCCAGAATCTCGGCATCCTGCGTGCCGGGAAACGCGCTCAGCCCCAGGCCGCAGCGTGGGCACGTCGTCTGCAGCGTCACCTCCTCAACCCTGGCCGGCAATCCGCCCAGGCGCGTGCGGCCGTGACCACGCCGCCCACGTTGCTGGCCCCGCGGCCGTGGAGGGCCAGCGCTGACCTGGCACACCGCATTGATCCGGCGCGACTGTTCCGTCTTGGCGCCAAACACGCGCAGGCGAAGATCGCGGATCTGCGCCTGCGCGGCCTCCAGCGCCGCCTTCAACTCGGCTTCACGCTGCGCAAATCGCGCCTTCTCGGCCTGATGCCGACGTTCCACGAATTCGATGCGCGCCACGGCTCGCGCATGCAGGGATCGGTATGAACTTGCCCGCTGCACCAACTCGATGTGCTCGCGCCTGGTCAGCGTGACCAACTCCTGGTCATAGGGTTTCGGCGTCGGCCGTCTTGCGTCGGGCACCGTCCCGATCGCCGAGTCCAGGTCTGCGGCTGTGTCGTTCACAGCAAACAGGGTACGGCGAAAAAACTTCTGTGTCCAGCACGTTCTGCTCGCGACTCGGTCAGCCTACGTCATCACCGAATCTTTACGAGTCGCGCTCGCTCTTACCCTGGCACTTACTGCATGACGCGGCTAGCGATGGTCAGTGCGTCTTGCGTACCAATGCATGCATGCAGCCATCTTCTGTGGCGAGAGCGTGCACTGCATAGCGAGAATACAGCAGGTAATAGCTGATGGCTGCTCGGAACCAGGAGTGCGCCTTGCCGCCGAACTCCATGCTGAAGTACGCAATCGGCTCTTGCATGGCGGCGCGCCCGAGGCATGGCTCCAACTTCAGCGCACATCGAGTGCCAGTTCGGCGAGCCGCCCGAGCCGCCCGAGTCGGGCGGGGAGGTCGCGGTCGAGATAACGCCTCACATCCATAGGCGGGGCTCCACATCCATGGGCTGCAATAGCGACGGAGGCGCTCAGGGCGGCGCTGGAGCGAGCAGTCTGACGTCGACGCCTGCCGCGAGCGCCTGCACCTCGGCGCCGTCGAACAACTCGGTGCCCGGTTGCGCTGCGGTCGCGCTGCCGCAGGCAAGTCCCAGCCGCAGCGCCTGCGCGGAACCGCCGCCTTGGGCGAACGCGGCGATCAGGCCGGCGACCATCGAGTCGCCCGCGCCAACGGTCGACTGGACGTCGACTTGCGGAGGCCAGGCATGGCGCACGCCTTGGGCGTCGGCTAGCACGGCGCCGTCGGCGCCGAGCGACACGCAGACATGCGTAACGCCCGTAGCCTGCAAGGCGCGCGCTTCGCGCTGCACGTCGTCGAGAGTCGGCAGGGCGCGGCCGACGAACTCCTCGAACTCGTAGCGATTGGGCTTGATGAGGAAGGGCTTGGCCTCGATCGCGCGGGCAAGCGCCTCACCCTGCATGTCGACGACGACGCGCACGCGCGGGCCGAGTGCGCGCATGATTCGGTTATAGGTTCCGGCGGAAGCGCCCGGCGGCAACGACCCGGTCAGCACGACGTAGCCGTCGTCGGCGAGGGCGACGACGTCCCCGACGATCGCATCGAGCGTTGTGTCGTCGATCGTCGGGCCCACGCCGATGACTTCGTACTGCGCGCGCGGATTACGCGCTTCGATGGTGACGTTGATCCGCGTCTCGCCGGCAATGTGCCGGCAATGCGGGTTTGCGATCTGCTTGGCGACCAGGTGCTCAAGCAGCGCGCCGGTCTCGCCGGCGGCGACGAAGAAGGCGTGCACCGCAATGTGCAGGCGAGTGAGCGCGCGCGCCACGTTGATGCCGTTGCCACCGGGGTCGAGCCGGTAGGCGGAGGCGTGGACCTTGCGGTCTTCGACAAGGCGGTCGATCTCATAGGAGATGTCGACGCTCGGATTGAGCGTCAGGGTGAGCACGCGCGGTGCAGGGGACGGGGTCATCGGATCGATCCGGCGGGCAGGGGTGTTCCACGCGGCTATTTTCATCGTTTTCCGGCCCTTCATGCGAACTGCGGACGCACGCCTGCCAAGCTGCGCAACCACCTGAAGTTGTAAGACGTCATGGTCAGGGTCAGACACTGATCGACCTTCTCCCGCGTGCCTACCATGACTCGGCGGAGCGTCCCGATCGTCTTGCCCCAGCCGAAACACTGCTCAATGCATTTGCACTGGCTCATTGCGTAGCCACCGTGCCGTGCTGTGCGCAGGTCGATCCCGCAGCAACCCGTGTGGCTGGTGCTTCTGGCGACTCGCCGCGTGACGTTCCTCTCGCGCACGCCTTGACCGAGCCGCAGGCGCTTACCCTGTTGGCGCCGTACTGCACAGAGCAGTCCCGCCGACCGGACACTGACCATCAGCGAGCGATGCAACGCGGTCACCAGACATAGGAACCTTGAGCCAGTCCTGAGCCTCCGAAAGTTGGCGCATGTCTGCCCAATTGCGCAATTTGTCGTCAGCGTCAAATGTCCGTGCGCCAGTACATCGCCCCGGTTGGCTGCACGGAGGTGAAGGCCATTGCCCTCGCGCAAGCGGTAGGGCCGCTCTTGTGGGCGAGCACGACGCAGCGCAGCGTCGGACAGGAGATTGAGTGCAATTCCAGTAACTCTCCAGAGAGGAGTTGTGTTACTGGCTAGCCTACTCGCAGCGGCGCTGACAACAGCAGCGATTCCGATTCCGTACGATTGCCTGAGAGCCTCAGAAATGTCGAACCGCTTGATTCCAAAGATTTCTTGCAATCAGCTGGACTGGTTGGCAATGTCGAGCAAGATGCTGATGGTGCCGGGAGGGGGACTCGAACCCCCACGCTTTTAAGGGCGGCGGATTTTGAGTCCGCTGCGTCTACCGATTCCGCCATCCCGGCAAAGTGGGCCATTATTCCATAATCGTGAGGTCAACGCCGCGGGGCGAGCTGTTTCTTGTTCCTCAGGTTGCCCGAGGAACATCGCGTCGGGCGCCGCCTCATCCTGTGTTGCGCAGGCCCGCAGCGATGCCATTGATACTCAGGTGGATGCCACGCTTTGTACGCTCGTCGGTCTGGCCATCCCGGAAGCGGCGCAGCAGCTCGACTTGCAGGTGGTTAAGGGGATCGATGTACGGAAAGCGGGCGCGGATGGAGCGCGCTAACGTGGGATTCGTTTCAAGAAAACCATTCCAACCGGTAATGAGTCGCATCGCCTGAACGCTTCGCTCCCACTCCTGTTCGATTGCAGCGAACACCTGCTTGCGCGTGCGCGCCTCCGGTACAAGCTGCGCGTAATGCGAGGCGACAGCCAGGTCGGTTTTGGCCAGCACCATGTCCATGTTCGAGAGCAAAGCGCGGAAGAACGGCCATTGCTTGTGCATACGTGCCAGCAGTTCAGCTCCGGTTTCTGGATGTTCCGCGATGAACGCTTCCACAGCAGAGCCAAACCCATACCACCCAGGCAGAGCAACCCGGCACTGCCCCCAGGAAAAGCTCCAGGGGATTGCACGCAGGTCCGCGATGCTCTGACTCGCCTTGCGCGATGCCGGTCGGCTGCCGATGTTAAGTCCCGCAATTTCACTGATGGGCGTGGCCGCATAAAAATAGTCCACGAATCGCACGTTGCCGTACACCAGTTCTCGGTAGGTTGTGATCGCCTGTTGCGACAGCGCGGCAGCCGCCTGCAGAAATACTTGCGGAGCGCCGGCTCGTACGCCTTGGCGCTGCTGTGGGGAATCGCTGCCCTTGGCGCGAGTGGAGAGCAGCGTCGCCTCAAGCGTGGCCGCGACCAGGGTTTCCAGGTTGTGGCGCCCAATTTCGGGATTGGCGTATTTGCTGGAAATCACCTCGCCTTGCTCAGTCAGGCGAATGCTGCCCCCCACTGTCCCCGCTGGCTGGGCCAGAATGGCCTCGTAACTTGGTCCACCGCCGCGCCCCACACTGCCTCCGCGACCATGGAAAAGGCGCAATCGGATGCCATGATTAGCTCCAAGCTGACCGAACAGCTCCGCGAGGGCCACCGATGCCTTGTGCAGTTCCCAATTGGAGGTGAAATAGCCGCCGTCCTTGTTGCTGTCGGAGTACCCCAGCATAATTTCCTGCAGGGCGTACGAATGCTGAACCAGTTCAGCCATACCCGGCAGCGCGAAGAAGCCACGCATGATGTCGGGTGCATTGCGAAGATCGTCGATTGTCTCGAACAGCGGCACAACCAGCAGCTCTGCATTGGCCCCGGGCCTGCCCAGGGTTCCATGGAACAGGCCGCATTCTTTCTGCAGAACAAGAACTTCAAGCAGGTCGCTGACGCTTTCCGTGTGAGAAATGATGGTCTGGCGGATGGCGTCCTCACCGAGCAGCAGGCGCGCGTCGCGCGCCTGCTCGAACACGGCAAGCTCAGAGCGTGTCCACTCCGAGTACCCGGCATCGGGCACGCGCAGCGGACGAGGGTCTTGGAGGGTGCGCAGTAACAGCTCAATGCGCTCGGGTTCATCCAGCCCGGAATAGTCGCTGCACAAATGCGCGGCTGCCAGAAGCTCGCGGACAACCTCCTCATGCTTGTCCGAGCTTTGGCGCAGGTCGATGCTGGCCAGATGAAAGCCGAACACCTCGACGGCACGAATCAGCGGATCGAGCCGGGGGCGCGCCAGAGCTTCGGCATGATGGCCAGCCAGCGAATCGCGCGCGATTCGCAAGTCGGTGGCGAATGCCTCAGCGGTTGGGTAGGGGTCCGCCTGGCCCACCTCGTGACGCAGCACCTCGGCTGCCCCGAGTTTTCGCAACGTGGCGGCAAGGCGCGCGTACACGCCAATGAGCGCACGTCGATACGGTTCATCCTTGCGATGTTCCGAGTTGTCGGGCGAGGCTTCAGCGAGTGCCAGCAGGGCGGGGCTCGCTGAAGCCAGCATGAGGGAGACGGAAAGCTCCGCCCCCAGTGCATGGACCTGGTTGATGTAGTACTCAAGAGCCGTCCGTGCTTGCAATCGCAGCGCATAGGCCAAGGTCTCAGCGGTTACGAAGGGGTTGCCGTCACGATCGCCGCCGATCCAGTGACCCATGCGAAAAAACGGCTGAAGCCTCCAGGGCCTGCCGTCCGGGCGGGGGAACAGCTCGTCAAGATCCTGCTCGAGTTCAATATACAGGCGCGGCACCTCGCTGAAGAATGTGCTGTCGTAATACGACAGGGCGTTCTTGATCTCGTCCGATACCCGCAGCTTCGTGTAACGCAGCAAGCGTGTCTGCCAGAGCTGGGTGATGCGCGCACGCAATTCGGCGTCGATGTCGCGCTGACGTCTGGGCGCAAGCGGTTGGTCGCGCTCGGCTAGCAGTCGGGCAATCACGCGCTCGGCGTCGAGAAGGCTCTTGCGCTGCACTTCGGTGGGGTGCGCAGTCAGAACTGGCGAGATCAGGGCATGCGCGAAAAACTCGTCGAGTTGTGCCGCGTCAAAACCGGCCTGGCGAAGCTTGTCCAGCGCGGCGCGGGTGCTCCCCGCTGGAGGTTTGTCGCCAGATAGTTCGTGTGCGTGGCGCCGGCGCAGGGCATGCCGATCTTCGGCAATGTTGGCAAGAATGGAGAAATAGCTGAAAGCACGAATCACGCTCACCGCTTGATCGCGCGACAAACCCTGCAGGAGCTTGTCGAGTGCGCGGCGCTGGCGGGTGTCGCCCTCACGATGGAACGCGACCGACAACTGCCGTACCTTTTCCACAGTGTCGTACATGGGTTGACCCTCCTGCTCGCGGATCACCTCGCCCAGCAGGCGGCCAAGATGGCGGATGTCGTCGAAGAGGGCGGTGTCGGAATGTGAATCGTTGGAGCGGGCGAGCATGGTATCGAGCATGGTGTGTCGAATAGACGCACGGAACGCAAAGCGTCATCGGAGGCAGCAAGAACCATGCTAGCAGCGGCTGGGCGTGTTTAGGACACGCTCGGAGGCGATCGCAATTCGAGATTGCGTCAGCACCCATTCGTAGCGCCGAGGCTGTGGCGTCGCTGCTACGATTCCATCATGTGTGCCGCGATCTCTCAATCTCCATCCGTCCCGCCCCGCCTTGTCATTGCCACACGCGAAAGCCGCTTGGCTTTGTGGCAGGCGCAGCATGTGCAAACACTATTGGGCAAGCTTTACCCCGGCTGCCAAATTTGCCTGAACGGGATGACTACACGCGGCGACCAGATTCTTGACCAGAGTCTATCCAAGGTTGGCGGTAAAGGCCTGTTTGTCAAGGAGCTGGAAGCGTCCATGCAGGCAGGGGAGGCCGACTTGGCGGTGCATTCCCTCAAAGACGTACCCATGGAGCTGCCTGACGGCTTCCTGTTAACTGTAGTCATGCAGCGTGAAGATCCAGCCGATGCCTGGGTATCCGCTCGAGCACCGCACTTTACCGCATTGCCGCAAGGGGGGGTGGTTGGCACCTCAAGCTTGCGCAGAGAGATGCAGATTCGCGCGTTACGGCCCGACCTGCGTGTGTTGCCGCTGCGGGGCAACCTGGATACGCGCCTTCGCAAACTTGACGAAGGACAGTACGACGGCATTGTGCTGGCGGCCGCTGGTTTGAAGCGCTTAGGGCTGGCCGGCCGCATCCGAGCGTTAATTGACACGTCCGAACTGCTGCCGGCCGTGGGGCAGGCGGCGCTTGGTATCGAAATCCCCAAGGGGCGCGCCGATTTGGCTGCAGTGCTTGCGCCGTTGAATCACCTGCCGACTTATCTGTGCGCCACCGCGGAACGCGCCGTCGCGCGTGCCTTGGGCGGTAACTGCAGTACACCGTTGGGCGCATACGCGCAGTGGTCTGGTCCCGTCATGCACCTGCGTGCCCTTCTCGGTCTGCCAGACGGCAGCCGCATGTTGCGTGCAGAGGCATCTGCTGCCGTGGACTCGGCCTCAGCGGCCGAAGCCTTGGGGCTGGAGGCCGTGCGGCAACTGCATGGGCAAGGTGCTCAAGCCGTGCTAGATCAGTTGCAGGTGGTCTGAGCAGGTTACCCAGGCGTGGCCCATACGAGTTCTGGCCATGCTTCCCCTTGTGATCACACGCCCCGCCGCCGATTTCGAGCTTGATGCGCGCGAGCGCGAACTGAGCGACGCAGGAATCGAGTTGCGTTGGTTCCCGCTGATCAAAATCATGCCTCCCCGTGACCCGGGGCCAGCGCGGCAGGCGCTGGCGGCACTGCACAGGTTCGATTGCGCCATTCCCGTCAGTCCCACCGCCGTGCGTGCCACCTTCCATATGCTGGAGGGGCCGTGGCCGGCGTCTTGCGCCGTAGGTCTCATCGGGCCCGGAAGTCGCGCAGTTTTCGAGCAGGCGCTGCGCTTGCGCAACCAGCAGCCGGAATCGGTGAGTTTGGTGTCTGCCCCAGCGGACGCGGCTGAATCTGAAGGCTTATGGATCCGATTGCAAGCACTGCGACCACAGGGCTGGGCAGGCGCCAAAGTGCTCCTGTTGCGCGGTGGCTCGGGGCGGCACTGGCTGGCCGACACGCTTGTGGCCGCAGGCGCCCTCGTGCAGTTTGTCGATGTTTACCGCCGGGAGGCACCACCGGCTGATGCCGTAACCCTCTCGGCGTTGCGCCGCTTGTTGACGGCGCCCTCAGCTTGGCTGCTCACTGCGTCGGAGGGCGTGCGCAACCTCCAAGGCCTTTTGGCCGCCGGTGGCTTGCGGGCCAAGGAGGTTCTTGCAACCCAAAGAGCCCTTGTCATTCATGCACGGATCGCGGAAGCGGCAGCCGCAGCAGGGTTTGGACGAGTTGATGTATGTTCACCAGAACCATCCGCCATCATCCATGCACTGGCATGAGTTAATCTCCGGGCGAGGGCTGGCTTTGCCCCACCCCGCCTGGCCTTCAACAGGGATCCAACACTTCGCTGCATTTCGAACCTCGGTCTTCCCTAGAATCAACTGCATGTCAGAGCCGAACCCGCAATTTCCCCAGGGCGCAGATGCCTCCCTTGAGCCGATGGCCGCTGGCGCGCAGACCTCTGCGGAGCCGACGTCCGACGACATTGCCGCTGCCGACCCGCAAAGACCCCCACTCGGCGTTCCACCCGGGCAGGATGCGCACCTGTTGGCCGCCGAACCGCAGGGGTTGGGAAAATTTTGGGTGGCACTCGTGGCTGTGGTCGTGCTGGTGGGCGTGGTGGCTTGGTGGCTGGACGGACGCCTGTACGCGACGCAGGCCGAGATTGCCAAGCGGCTGCAAGGGGCGAATACCGCATCGATCGAGGCTCGCACGCTGGCGAAGCAGTCTGCAGATATCGTGGGCGCGTTGAATGCACGCGTCGCCGTGCTGGAATCTCGTGAGCAGGATCTTGCGGCGCAGCGCATGGCGCTGCAACAGCTCTATCAGGACTTTGCCAAGAGCCGCGACGATGCCTTTCTGGGGCAGACGGCTGAGCTCATCGCGTTGGGGCAGCAGCAGGCTGAACTTACCGGAAGTCTGAGCCCACTGGTGAGCACGTTGGAATCCTCCGCGGTGAGGCTCAAGCGTGCCAACAGTCAGCGTGCCCAACTGGTGTTGCGCGCTGTGCAGGTGGACTTAAGCCGCCTCAAAAGCAGCGTGGCACCGGACATTCCCGCTGCCGCACAGCGTCTTGACGAGCTGGCGGCGTTGATCGACCAGTTGCAAACTCGCGCTTCAGCCGCGCCCCCGGAGGGCAACGCGGCGCAGCAGCAGGGAACCGCTCATGACCTCAGCCCCGTCGCGCGAGGCTGGGCGGCGTGGCTTGGACATTGGACGCAAGCTGGTTGGGAGCAGGTCCGCAGGCTTGTGAGCATCACTCGCATTGATCATCCTGAGGTGCTTCTGATGTCGCCGCAGCAGGCTGACTACCTGCGGGAAAACCTCAAGCTACAAGTGCTCAACGCGCGGTTGGATCTTTTATCGCGCAATGCCTCAGGTTACCGCGCTGACATGCGAGCGATCGTCTCCAATCTGCACAACTATTTCAATACCAACCAGGCGCGCGCACAAATGGCCCTGACGCTGGCACGGCAGGCCGAGCAGGTCGACCTCGCGGCGCAGCCTGCGGCCAATCTTGAATCGCTGGCGGCGCTGGCCAATCTCGGGCTTGGGAGCAACTGATGCGGTGGCTGGCATGGGTGGTCGCGCTGGCGTTGGCTGCTGCCCTGCTTGCGATGGCGGCAAGCGGCAGGCCTGGCAATGTGGCCATCCTGCTGCCGCCGTATCGCATCGATCTATCACTGAATCTGACGGTCTTGCTGCTGTTGGTCGGATTTGTGTTGTTCTACGTCGCTATACGAGCATTCAGTTTGCTTTTGGGTTTGCCGCGTGCTGCGGCATTGTTCCGTTCGCGGCGTCGCAAGGAGGTCGCGGCTAAAGCATTGCACGAGTCCGTCATGCACCTGCTGGGCGGCCGCTTCCGTCGCGCGGAGAGGGCAGCGGGCAAGGCCGCTGAGACTGACGCCTTCAAACCCGGTGCTCTTCTGACGGCGGCACAGGCGGCTCAGGCGATGCAGGCGTATGACAGGCGCGACGCTTACCTTGAAGCGCTGCCGCCGGCAGCGCGCGAAACCGGAATCCTGTTACAGGCGCAGTGGCAGGTTGAGGCTCGAGATGTCGAGGCTGCGCAAGCCGCGCTGCGCCGCCTGTCAGGCGGCATGCAGCGTCGTACGCAGACGATGCGCCTGGCATTGGCAGCTGCCCGTGCGCTCAAGGATCACGGCGAGGTTTTGCGATTGGCCACCACTCTGCGCAAGCACCATGGACTGCACCCGGCGGCTGCGCAGGCGATGCTCCACGTCGCCGCGCTCGGCCTTATTCGCCAAGCGAATCACGACGCCGAGGCTTTGCGTCCGTTGTGGAAATCCTTTGATCCAGCGTTGCGGCACGATCCGCAGATCGCAGCGGCGGCAGCTCGCGGGTTCTATGCGGCGGGCGAATCAGCCCAGGCGCGTAGCCTGCTGGTTGATGCCCTGCGTGCGTCCGACGCGGAGCCGGCTGCGCTAATGCCGGCACTGCGTAGCATGCTGTCGGGGATCGACGCAGGTTTTGTCGCTCAGGCGGAGGCCTGGATGGATCGCTGGCCGCAAGAGGCACAGGCCACCTTCCTTGCCGCGAGGGCCTGTGCGGAGCTCGAACTCTGGGGCAAAGCGCAGCAGTACCTGCACAAGGCGCTGGATCAGTGCCAGCCGGACGAGCGCAAGCTCCGCGGGCAGATTCACGCTGCTCTCGCTCGCCTGCAAGAGCGTATCGAAAGGGAAGGTCAAGCAGCACGGCACTGGCGCCTAGCCGCACAGGACTTGTCGACCGATGACGCCAGCGCAGGCGGCAGCATCTAGCCCGTGCTGAATTTTGAGCGCCTGGCCGTGATGCCGCATGGCATTTCCCGGCTATTCGCAGCCATCGTTCGGGAACGGTTGTTGTGGATGTTCGGCTTGTTGGCCATCGGCCTTGCGCTTCTCGACCCGCGTCCCTGGGCTCAGTATCGCCACTGGCTCGAACTGCCCACACTCCTGGGTTTGGTGGGGCTGCTGGTCACCATCGAAGGCATACGTGTCAGTGGTTATGTCCAACGCGTGGCTAAAGCAGTGGTCCACCGCACCCATAGCGTGCGAGCCCTGGCGCTGTGGTTGGTGCTGGCGGCAGCTTTATTGTCGATGGTGCTTACCAACGACGTGAGCTTGTTCCTTGTGGTGCCTCTCACCGTGGCGCTCGGTCATGAGAGCCCGCTGCCCGTGCGGCGGCTCGTGATATTTGAGGCCTTGGCCGTGAACGCAGGTTCCACTCTGAGTCCTATCGGCAATCCGCAGAACCTGCTGCTTTGGCGTCATTCGGGCCTGTCGCTTCCGGCCTTCGTGCGCCAAATGATGCCAAGTTTTTTGGTCATGCTTTCGCTGCTTTTGGTGCTGACCTGTTTCATGTTCGCATCCCGGCCGCTTCACGCGGAGGCCGGTCCGGAAGACGAAGGAGCGCGGCCATGGCCTGCGCTGGGCATTGTTTCGGCAGGGCTCCTTGTGGGGGTCGTCGGCCTACTGCAGTTGGGTTCCGCGGGAGTTGCTTGCGCCATGGTGCTGCTGGTTTTCGCGCTTGCCTTTCGCAGCGTTCTCATGCGGGTGGACTGGATGCTATTGGCCACCTTTGCCGTGATGTTTGTTGGTTTGGGGCATCTGGCGCAATGGTCGTTCGTGCATACGCTGGCGCAGGTTCCCGACTGGCGCCAACCCCTTGTCCTGTATCTTGGCGGCATTGTGCTTTCACAACTCGTGAGCAATGTACCGGCCACGGTTTTCCTGTCACACTACACGGCCAATACGATGGCGTTGGCCGTGGCGGTCAACGTCGGCGGCTTTGGACTCGGGATAGGATCTCTTGCCAACCTCATTGCGCTGAGGCTGGAGGGCAGCCCTGGTGGTTTGGCTGCCTTTCATCGCATCAGCGTGCCGTTCTTGCTTGCATGCGCGCCCCTGGTGTGGACAGCACAGTGTTGGCTGGCGTGAGCAAGGGGCTGGCTGCCATGTCAGAATTCGTGCAGGAGAGCGCTATGACCTACCTTACCCTTGAACAAACGATTGGCAACACTCCGCTCGTGCGCTTGCAGCGTATTCCGGGCGCGGAGAACGTGCGGCGCGGCAATGTGATTCTTGGCAAACTCGAAGGCAATAACCCCGCCGGGTCCGTGAAAGATCGGCCGGCCTTGTCGATGATTCGGCGCGCGGAGGAACGCACGCAGATCAAGCCTGGCGACACACTGATCGAGGCGACCTCGGGTAATACCGGGATCGCGCTGGCAATGGCTGCGGCAATTCTTGGCTACCGAATGGTATTGATCATGCCGGAGGATCTCTCCATTGAGCGTGCACAAACCATGAAGGCCTATGGGGCCGAGCTGATTCTCACGCCCAAGGACGGCGGTATGGAATACGCGCGGGATCTCGCTGAACAGATGCAGCGCGAGGGCAAGGGATTGGTGCTGGATCAGTTCGCCAACCTTGACAATCCGCGCGCACATTATGAGACGACTGGCCCAGAAATCTGGCGCGACACCGAGGGCCGCGTCACCCATTTCGTTTCGGCGATGGGCACAACGGGCACCATCACCGGCGTATCGAAATACCTTAAGGCCCAAAACGATGCCGTGCAGATCGTGGGTGCCCAGCCGGAGGAAGGCTCGCGCATACCGGGAATCCGCAAATGGCCACAAGAATATCTGCCGAAGATTTATGAACCCCAGCGCGTCGACCGGATTGAGTATGTCAGCCAGGCTGCTGCCGAGAATATGGCTCGCAGACTCGCTCGCGAGGAGGGGCTGTTCGGCGGCATCAGCGCAGCGGGCGCTTGCGAGGTGGCGCTACGCATTGCTCGTGAAGTGGACAACGCGACCATCGTATTCATTGTCTGCGACCGGGGCGACCGCTATCTGAGTACCGGCGTGTTTCCGGCCTGAGGGAAGCCCGCCAAGTGTGGTGCCTGCGACTGATTCGCAGGGAATAAGGGCGAAGCGAAGCGCGCGCGGCGCAACCCGGGAGTGTGCGCTTTGCTCTTGTTGCGTGGCACACCTGCCGATCCAGGGAATGCCGACGGTCTTTCACAAGCGTGGCCCGCCATTTGTGTGCCTCGGATTTCATGCCGGAAGATCAAGGCCGCGTTCGTGCGCTCATGGGTATGGCCAGCGAGCGAGGCAAAGTCCGTCACGGCGCGAGCAGGGCCACGCGTGGGTAGCCATTTCCTCCTGGGTGTGCCGTTGGATTGAGCAATTCCACCGCGCATCCCGCGATACAGCGCGCAAGCGCTTAGTCGCGGGAGCATTCACCTTTTACAATTGTCAATGGAACGAGACACTTACGAAGGATTCCCATGAGCAACGGCGCGGCGGTGGACAAGGTGGACGTGGAGGTCGACGCGCGTGGCTTAAATTGCCCATTGCCCATACTGAAGGCGAAGAAGGCGTTGGCTGGCATGCAAAGCGGCCAGTTGCTTCGCGTGCTGGCCACCGACCCCGGGTCGGTGCGAGACTTCCAAGCCTTCGCGAAGCAAACGGGTAACGAACTCGTGGAGCAGAGCCAGGGGCCTGGAACCTTTGCTCACGTAATGCGTCGACGGTAAGCAGCGGCCTGGCCGCCTTAGGCGCTCGGCACGACGTCGCTAAAGTTCAGACACACAAATTCAAGCCTTTGAGAAAGGCGGCGAAGGCCGGGCCGGTCTCGGGGTGGTCGAGGCCAAGCTGAACTGTCGCCTCGAGATAACCCGCCTTGCTGCCGCAGTCGAAACGGCGGCCGACGTATCGATAGGCATAGACCGCCTCTTCACCAAGCAACGCGGCAATGCCGTCGGTGAGCTGGATTTCACCGCCCGCTCCCGGTTGGGCATGGCGCAAGTGGTGAAACACCCGCGGGCTCAGAATGTAGCGGCCCACGACCGCCTGGGTGGTCGGTGCGACCTCGGGCGCAGGTTTCTCCACGATTCCGGTGATCGAGGTCAGCCCTGGCAGGATTTCCTGCCCGCTGACGATACCGTAGCGACGCGTCTGTTCGCGAGGGACATCCTCGGTGGCCAAGATGCTTCGTCCGTGGCGGCCATGAAGCTCAACCATCTGGGCCATCACAGGCGGGCTTCCCACCAAGAGATCATCGGCCAGGAGCACGGCGAACGGCTCATTGCCCACGAGGCGCTCGGCGCATAGCACCGCGGCCCCCAAGCCATTGGCCACGGGCTGTCGCACGAACACGCATTGCACGTCTGCCGGCTTGACGCTGCGTACCAGATCCAGAAGTGCCTGCTTGTTCGCCGCAGCGAGTTCGTTTTCCAACTCATACGCTGTATCGAAATGATCCTCGATCGCCCGCTTGTGGCGCCCCGTGACGAAGATCATCTCCGTGATCCCGGCCGCATAGGCCTCCTCGACTGCGTACTGGATGAGCGGTTTATCCACGACAGGCATCATTTCCTTCGGCGTGGCTTTCGTGGCGGGCAGGAAGCGGGTGCCGAGACCGGCAACAGGGAAGACAGCTTTGGTGATGGCTTGTGACATGGTCAGATGGTTTGAGAGGGATGGCCGCAGGATAGCTCCGGCATGTGAAGCTCAAGATTCCAAGCAGATCAGGCCGCGGCCAGCGGCACGCGGTCGAGTTGTTCCTGCACTTTGGCAAGAAGGTCATGAAAGTCGCTCAAGCGCCTGCGCTCTTGCTCAACGACCGCCGCTGGCGCGCGTTCGACAAAGCTGGCATTGCCGAGCTTGCTTTGTGCCTTGGCAATTTCGGTTTGCAGTCGCGCGACTTCCTTGGACAGACGTTCACGCTCGGCCGCCATGTCGACTTCGACGAACAGGGCCAACCTGCTTTGGCCTACGACCATGGTCGGCGCCGCCTGCACCGCGTCGGCCCAGGAATTTTCATCGGTGAAAAGGCGAAGCTCCGAAAGCTTGCCAAGGGCCATGACCGCGGCACGGTGGCGTTCAACGAGCGAGGTGTCGCCACACGCCAAAAGGGGTAGCCTTTTCGCTGGCGACACGCCCAGTTCCCCACGCAGATTGCGGCAGGCATCAACCACCTGCTTGAGTGCTGCGATTTCCGCCTCCGCCGCAGCATCGATTTTCTCCGGTTGGGCCTGCGGGTAAGACGCAATGCAGATTGAAGGACCCTCACGCCCGGCCAGCGGGGCTACCGTTTGCCAGAGTTCCTCGGTCATGAAGGGCATGAACGGATGGGCCAGGCGCAATACAGCCTCAAGCGTGCGCACCAGCGTGCGACGTGCCGCGCGTTGCTGCGCGGGTGTTCCAGTCGTGATCTGTACCTTGGCAATCTCGACGTACCAGTCGCAATACTCGTCCCATACGAACTGGTAAATGGCCTGTGCTGCAAAGTCCAGACGGTAGTCGGCGAAACCTTGCGCGACCTGTTGTTCGGCGCGCTGCAGGATCGAGGCGATCCAGCGGTCAGCCGCTGAGAAATGCATGTAGCCTTCGGGTCCACAGGAGTCGTTGCACACCCCCAAGCCACGGTCAAAATCCGACAGTCCCTGCACTTGCATCAGCACAAAGCGGGAAGCATTCCACAGCTTGTTGCAGAAATTGCGGTAACCCTCGCAACGCTTGGCATCGAAATTGATGTTGCGCCCGAGGGTGGCCATCGAAGCAAAGGTAAAACGTAGTGCGTCTGCACCAAAGGCCGGAATGCCTTCAGGAAATTCCTTTTCCGTGGCTTTGCGCACGGCTGGTGCCGTCTCAGGCCGGCGTAGGCCAGTCGTACGCTTTTCAAGCAGAGGTTCAAGCGCGATGCCATCCATGAGGTCCACGGGGTCTAGCACATTGCCCTCGGACTTGCTCATCTTCTTGCCGTGTGCGTCCAAAACCAGGCCATGGATATAGACATGGCGAAACGGGACCTTGCCTGTGAAATGGGTGGTCATCATGATCATGCGTGCCACCCAGAAAAAAATGATGTCATAGCCCGTGACCAATACCGAGGATGGCAGAAACAGGTCCATTTCCTGCGTTTGGGCGGGCCAGCCCATTGTGGAGAATGGCACGAGTGCTGATGAGTACCACGTGTCAAGAACGTCCGGATCGCGCCTGAGAGGGCCTGTGTATCCGGCGGCCTCGGCCTTGGCGTGCGCATCTTCCTCGCTGCGCGCCACAAATATCTCGCCACCATCGCCATACCACGCGGGAATCTGGTGGCCCCACCAGAGCTGGCGCGATATGCACCAATCCTGGATATTGCGCATCCACTGGTTATATGTGTTGACCCAGTTCTCGGGCACGAATTTCACCTCGCCGCTCTCGACTACATCGATGGCCTTTTGCGCGATACTCGTTCCGTCGGGCCCCGGTTTCGTTGTGGCGACGAACCACTGGTCGGTGAGCATGGGCTCGACGATCTGCCCAGTGCGTGTGCAGCGCGGCACCATCAGCTTGTGCTTTTTCACTTCCCCCAGCAGTCCCTCAGCCTCGAACGCCGCAACGATCCTTTTGCGGGCCTCGAAGCGGTCAAGGCCGCGGAACGCGGCGGGTGCCTGGTCATTGATGGTCGCATCCAGATTCAAAACCGAAATCGTGGGCAAATCATGCCGTTGCCCCACCATGTAATCGTTGAAATCATGCGCCGGAGTGACTTTCACGACTCCAGTGCCGAAGTCCTTGTCGACATAGGCGTCGGCAATGATGGGCACCAGTCGCCCAGTGATGGGAAGCCTGACGTGCTTGCCGATCAGATTGCGGTAACGCGCATCGTCCGGGTGGACCATCACTGCGGTGTCGCCAAGCATCGTCTCGGGCCGAGTGGTGGCTACGAGGAGCGAGCCCGAACCGTCCGCCAGGGGGTAACGCAAATGCCAGAGAAAGCCATCTTCTTCCGCGCTTTCCACTTCCAGGTCACTTACCGCGCTGCGCAACACCGGATCCCAATTCACCAGGCGCTTGCCGCGGTAGATCAGGCCCTGTTCGTGTAGCTGAACGAAGGTCTCCACTACCGCCTTGGACAACTTGTCATCCATGGTGAAGTACTGATGGGACCAGCTTACCGAGTCACCCATGCGGCGCATTTGGCTCGTAATGGTGTCGCCCGATTGCTCCTTCCATTCCCAAATCTTGCGCACGAATGCGTCCCGCCCAAGTTCGTGCCGGGTCGTGCTGTTTTGCTGCAGTTGTCGCTCCACAACGATCTGCGTGGCGATGCCGGCATGGTCAGTTCCGGGCACCCAAAGGGTGTTGAATCCCCGCATGCGGTGGTAGCGCGTAAGCGCATCCATCACCGTTTGATTAAACGCGTGCCCCATGTGAAGCGTGCCGGTCACGTTGGGTGGGGGAAGCTGGATGCAGAAGGAAGGGCGTGTGGCATCCAGCGTGGGCTCAAACCAGCCGCGCTGCTCCCATTGCGCGCTCCAGCGCGCTTCGATGTCTTTGGGCTCGAACGATTTAGCGAGTTCTGTCATTGATGGGATCGATACAAAGTGGTCGATTAATCCGCAGGCGCGCGTTACATCAAAAGATGCTCGCCTGCATTATTCTGACCGAGGATGACGTAATTCACCTTGCGGATATCTGCCAACTGCGTCCCTCCCGCGTAGGAGATGGAGCTTTGCAGGTCTTCTTCCATCTCCCTGAGCGTATCGGCAAGCCGGCCCTTGATTGGCTCCAGGATGCGCTTGCCCTCGACGTTGCGCCGTTGGCCCTTGTTGAACTCCGAGGCGCTTCCAAAGTACTCCTTGTAGAGCTGGCCATCGACTTCCACTGTCTGCCCCGGAGATTCCTCGTGCCCGGCCAGCATGGATCCGATCATGACCATCGAGGCGCCGAATCTCACGCTCTTGGCAATATCGCCGTGCTCCCGGATACCGCCATCCGCAATAATTGGTTTGGTCGCCACGCGTGCACACCACTTCAACGCCGAGAGCTGCCAGCCGCCGGTGCCGAACCCGGTTTTCATCCGCGTGATGCACACCTTGCCCGGACCAATGCCCACCTTGGTTGCGTCCGCGCCCCAGCCTTCCAGGTCAATCACTGACTCTGGCGTGCCAATGTTGCCGGCAATGATGAAAGTTCGCGGAAGGCGATGCTTGATATGGGCGATCATGTGCTGCACGCTGTCAGCATGGCCGTGAGCGATATCAATGGTGATGAAGTCAGCGCCAAGGCCCTCGGCAGCAAGCTTGTCGACGACGTCCCGGTCCGAAGGCTTGACCCCCAGCGAGATGGATGTGAACAGATTCGCTTCGTGCATCTGCCGCGCAAACGCCACGGCGTCAACGTCGAAGCGGTGCATGATGTAAAAGTAACCTTGAGCGGCCAGCCAGCGCGCAATGTGTGCATCGATCACGGTCTTCATGTTTGCGGGCACGATAGGCAGCCGGAACTTGCGCCCACCAAAGGTCAGGGACGGGTCGCACTCAGCCCGGCTCCCCACGCGACAACGCCTGGGAAGCAGCAAAATATTCTCATAATCGAAGATGTCCACGGTGCACTCCGATGCAAGCCCCGTTTCGGGCGCTTGCGCACGCAAAAAACCGGGCGCGCGCAGAAAAGATCGGGCGCAACCCGGGTGAGACATTGTAGGCTCCGCCAACCTTGCTGCGCAGGCCTGTGCAGCGGCCAGACGCGGACCGCGCCACCTAGAATGGCGGCATGTCCGATCTATTGGCTCACCTCAATCCAGAGCAGCTTGCTGCTGTCACGCTGCCACCGGAAAACGCGCTAATTTTGGCGGGTGCCGGAAGCGGGAAAACACGTGTCCTGACCACCCGTATTGCTTGGCTCATCTCAACCGGGCAGGTGTCGCCGGCCGGGATCCTGGCGGTGACGTTTACCAACAAGGCGGCAAAGGAGATGCTTGCGCGGCTGTCGGCCATGTTGCCCATGCCCGTGCGTGGCATGTGGGTGGGGACATTTCACGGCCTATGCAATCGGTTTTTGCGGGCGCATTGGAAAGCGGCTGGTCTGTCGCAGACGTTCCAGATTCTTGACGCGCAGGATCAACTCTCGGCTGTCAAGCGACTGCTGAAAAGCCTGAACGTGGATGAGCAGCGCGCGCCGCCCAAGCAGGTGGCTTGGTTCATCAACGACTGCAAGGAAAATGGCATGCGCGCGAAGGACTGCGATGTGCGCGATGCCCAGAGCCGCCTGTTGGCAGAGATCTACGCAGCCTACGAGGCGCAGTGTCAGCGCGAGGGTGTGGTGGACTTCGCCGAGCTGCTGCTGCGCACATACGAGGTGCTTCGCGATCACGCTGACATCCGCCAGCATTATCGGACCCGTTTCCGCCATGTCCTGGTCGATGAGTTCCAGGACACGAACCGTCTGCAGTACCAGTGGCTTAAGCTGCTGGCCGGGCCGGGGGACAAGCAAGCGAGCAGCGTGGTAGCCGTGGGTGATGACGACCAAAGTATCTACGCCTTTCGCGGGGCGAATGTGGGCAACATGGATGACTACCAGCGCGAGTTCCATGTGCACCGCATTATCAAGCTCGAGCATAACTACCGTTCGCACGCCAACATTCTTGATGCTGCGAACTACCTCATTGCGCACAACGCCCGCCGCTTAGGTAAGAACCTGAGGACCGATGCCGGCGCAGGCGAGTTGGTCCGAGTGATCGAGCAGCCCACGGATCAGCAGGAAGCAGCTTGGCTCGTCGAGGAGATCCGTCTGCTGCTGCGCGACGGATTTTCGCGTGACCAGATCGCCATTCTCTATCGCTCCAACGCGCAGTCACGTGTGATTGAAGGGGCGCTGTTCAATGCAGCGATTCCCTACCGTGTCTACGGTGGCCTGCGCTTTTTCGAACGCGCAGAAGTCAAGCATGCGCTTGCCTACCTGCGCCTGCTCGACAATGCCCAGGACGACAACGCATTTTTGCGTGTGGTGAACTTTCCTCCGCGCGGAATTGGCGCACGTACCCTGGAGCAGTTGCAGGATGCCGCTCGATTGCGCCAGGTGCCCCTTGTCGATGCCATCTCTGCGCTCGGTGGGCGGGGCGCCGCGAGCCTCCAGGCTTTTGTCGAGATGTTGGCTAGAGCTCGCGCGGACTGCGCAGCATTGTCCCTTCCGAATCTTGTGCGCCATGCGCTGGAACTCTCGGGGCTGCTCGCGCATTACCGCAGCGAGCGCGATGGGCAGGACAGGGTGGAAAACCTCGAGGAACTGGTCAACGCTGCTGCTGCTTTCGTCACGCAGGAGGGCTTCGGGCTGGACGCGGAGGCACTTACGCTGCAGCCGCTGTCGGAGCAGGCGCTGAGCAACCTTCAGGCCGTTGATCCCGCCACGGGTGAGACGCTGTCTCCGCTGAGCGCTTTTCTCACCCATGCCGCGTTGGAAGCGGGTGACAATCAGGCGCAGGCCGGACAAGACGCAGTGCAGATGATGACTGTGCATGCCGCCAAGGGTCTGGAGTTTGACGTTGTTTTCATTACGGGACTCGAAGAGGGTTTGTTTCCTCATGAAAACGCGATGAACGAGGCCGATGGCATCGAGGAGGAGCGAAGACTGATGTATGTAGCCATCACCCGCGCGCGCAAGCGCCTTTACCTGAGCCATGCGCAAAGCCGAATCTTGCATGGCCAGACGCGGTACAACCTGCGCAGCCGCTTCTTGGAGGAACTGCCCGAAGGCACGCTCAAGTGGCTTTCAGGCCGGGCCGTGGGTGGTGGATTCGGCCCATCCATTGGATTGAGCATTCGCTCGCCATGGCAGGATGCACCGGCCGCGCCGTTCACACCGGCGGAGAATTTTCAACCGCAATCGACGCCCGGCTTGCGCGTCGGTCAGTCGGTATTCCACACCAAGTTCGGTGAGGGTGTCATCCTGACACTTGAAGGTCGTGGGGCGGACGCCCGCGCCCAGGTGCGCTTCAATCGGCACGGCCCGAAGTGGCTGGCGCTCAGCATTGCCAAGCTCACAGTGGTCAATTGACTCGTGACCCTTGGCAGGTCAGCTTCGTCTCAACGCTTGACCACGACTGGGGAATCCGGCAATTCATTTCGCTTGGCGCCGCCCGAATTCGGCGCATGCTCGGCAAGCAGTGTGGTCAGCCCGGCGATGCCACGGAGAACAGCTTCCAGGTGCCGGCCCGCGCTGAGTTGCTCTTCCATGTCTTGGCATACGGACTGCCATTGTGCGGGGGCGACCTTCGACGTGAGGCGGCGGTCGCACACGATTTCCACTGCGTGCTCAGCGAGTAGAAGGTAGATCAACACCCCGTCGTTGTGTTCGGTATCCCACACCCGCAACAGCGAGAACAGTTCGACTGCGCGCTGGCGGGGCGTGACCCCGCGTAGCAATTCGGGCCAGTCCAGCGTGCCCTCGATCGCCACGCGGATTTCGCCTCCGTGCAGGCGTTCGGCGTCATGCACGGCCTGCGTGATGGCCTGCATTGCGCGGCGGGGGAACAGCACGTGTACCCTCGCGGCGGGAAAGAATGCGTGGCGCGCAAAGCGTGCCAGATCGCTACTTACCATCGTCCCGATGCGCCGCCGCCGCCAAAGCCCCCGCCGCCGCCGGAATAGCCCCCGCCAAGACCTCCCCCGCCCCCGCCAAAACCGCCTCCGCCGAAGCCTCCGGGCCAGCCGCCAATGCGGATGCCGCTGAATACGACAACAAACGCAATCAGAGCGGCCAACAGCCCCAACAAACCTGAGCCGGCGAGCAACCACCCAGTTACGCCAGCAACAGCAGCTGAGGCGCCTGCACCCAGCAGCCGGCCGAGCGCGGCGCTGAGCGCATGGCCGAGGATGATGGCGCCGAATATGATGAACAGGCCGAGTTCGATGGGTGACCCCTGCTGTGAATGCGCCCGCTGCACTTGGGCCGGCGCTGGCGGAAGCGCTTCGCCTTCGATCAGTTGCATCAGCCGCGCTACCCCAGCCTGGATTCCTCCGTCATAGTCGCCAAGGCGAAATCGCGGCGTGATGTCCTCGGCGATGATGCGCTTGGCACTGGCGTCTGGAATCGTCCCCTCCAGTCCGTAGCCCACCTCAATGCGCACTGCATGGTCATCCTTGGCGACCAGCACCAGCACGCCGTCGTCGACGCCTTTCCGGCCCAGCTTCCAGATGCCGGTGACGCGAATTGAGTATTGCTCGATGCTCTCCGGTCGCGTGGTGGGCACGATAAGTACCGCGATCTGGCTCCCTTTGCGCGCCGAGAACCCCACGAGTTGTGCATCCAACTGCTGAACCTGTTGCGTGCTCAAGGTCCTTGTGAGATCAGTCACCGGTGCGGTGAGGGGCGGAACGGCAACCAGAGCCCACGCAGGTACCAGCGACGAAAGCCATAGGAGCGCGCCCCATAGCAAGCGGGAGGCAGTATGCCGCATCATGATCGAACTCGGGCGGAGCAAGGCCGCCCTCAATTCGATGCTGCGGGCTTAGGTCTTGGCGCAACAGTGCCAAAATCGACCTTGGGGGGTGTGGCGATCACGCTTTCGTTGTCGACCGTGAAGCTTGGCTTGGTCTTATAGCCGAGCGCCGTGGCCGTGAGGTTGCTCGGGAACTGACGTACCGTGTTGTTGTAGGCCTGCACCGCCTCGATATAGCGCATGCGGGCAACGGTGATGCGGTTTTCCGTGCCCTCGAGCTGCGCTTGCAGGTCGCGAAACGATGCGTCGGCCTTGAGTTGCGGATAGTTCTCGGACACAGCGATGAGGCGCGACAGGGCACTGGTCATCTGTTGTTGAGCCGCCTGAAATTTGGCAAAGGCTTGCGGGTCGTTCACGAGTTCAGGCGTGGCGCTGACCGAACCGACGGACGCGCGCGCCTCTGTCACGGCCGTAAGAACTTCCTTTTCATGGCTGGCGTATCCCTTGACCGTTGCGACCAGGTTCGGTACGAGATCGGCTCGGCGCTGGTATTGGTTGAGTACCTCAGCCCACGAGGCTTTGACCTGCTCGTCCTGCCGCTGCAGAGCGTTGTAGCCGCAACCACTGAGACTTGAAGCAAGCAGAAGCAGGGCGGCAATTAGACGGAGTGGTCGCATGATGGGCCTCGCTGTTCGGCACGGATTTGTGACATACCGAAGCATACGGTGTCATTTTGCGTCGCGCTCAGTTTGGCTCTTGCGCAGTGCTTGGAGGTGGCGCCGCGACGTCTGGACCAGGGCCAGGAATCAGGCTGCGCACGCTTGCATAGAAAGAAAGAATGAAGGCGAGAAACAAGAACAGCGCCACGGGCAGGCTTAGTAACGTGGCGGCTTCCGCGCTGGCTCCGGCTAACTGGGCCAAAAGCACGATGATGATGGGGACGGCGGAAAAGAGCAGGAACCACTGGATGCTATAGAGCATGAACGCGCGCAGGTTGCCTAGCACGATGATGAAGCTTGTGAAGAGCGCCTGCCACGGGCCCATGCCCCACCAACTCACCAAGGGCGGGGCGAACCAGAACGCCATGGACACCGGCACATAGGCCAGCGTTGCCAGTAATGCCGCGATGCGCAAGGCCCCGCTCTTGACTAGCGCGGCAGACGGCATGGCGCCAAACAGTAGCAGTCGCAACAGCGCGCCGCCGTCCACCCAGGATGCAAGCGCTAGAACGCCAACGACGGCCGCCGTATAGAGTACGCCGAGCATGAGCAAGGCGCGGACACGTGGGCGAGCCGTGCGTAACCCAGCCAATAGGACTGTGGGCCACACCGTTTCGCCCACGGCGATTTTTCGAGAGGCAAGCATGAAGCCCAAAGTGGCAATCTGCACAACCAGGAGTGGAACCAGCCCGCCGAGCACCGGTAGCATGGAGAACAGGCCCACCGCGAGGATGTAGCTACTCATCATGAGCAGCACGCTCCAAGGTTGGCGCAGTAGCCAGATGAAACCCAGCTTGACCCAGCTCAGGCCCTCGCGGGCGGGGACGGTACGCAGTTGCATGGTGGTTGGGGGTGATATGGTGAACCCGGGCGCAGCGGGCGGCGCCTGGCTCAGACTGGCGCGTGTTTGGCCTGCGCCGCTCGCACTCGCTGGCGCAGCACGCGCTCGAAATGAGCGGGATCGTGGGGTTTGAGCAGGTGAGCATCGCGCGGAAGATAAAAGTCCGCCAGACGAGAGGCCCAAAAGCGCAGCGCTGCAGCGCGCAGAGCAGCGGGAAGAAGGGCGATCTCTTCGGGGCGCAGGCGACGGACCTGTTCGTAGGCGCTGATCATGGCCTGGGTGCGCTCAGCATCCAGGACGCCGGAAGGCTGGACAATGCACCAGTCGTTCAAGGCGACTGCCAAGTCAAATACCCATGTATCGCATCCCGCGAAATACCAGTCGAAAACGCCTGACAGTACGCCATTGTCGAACAGCGCGTTATCGCGGAACAGGTCGGCATGCACCGCGCTGCGCGGCAGGCGGCTGTACGCGGGGTCCTCTGCGAGTGCGATCTGATAGGCAAGTTCCGCCTCCAGCAAAGCTCGCTGTTCGGTGTTCAGGTAAGGCACGATCCGCGGAACGGTTTCACGTTGCCAGGCCAACCCGCGCAGGTTGGGTTGTTGCAAGGGAAAATCCACGGCTGCCAAGTGCATGCGGGCCAAACAGGTGCCGATCTGGGCACAATGCGTGGGGTCCGGCTGCAATTCGCTGCGGCCGGGAAGGCGCGTGACCAAGGCAGCTGGTTTGTGCTTGATTTCATGCAGGATGCGGCCTTCACGGTCAGCCATCGGGTCCGGCACGGGAATGGTGTGTGTGGCCAGATGGTGCATCAACCGCAGATAAAACGGAAGCTGTTCGGAGCGCAGGCGCTCGAAAAGCGTAAGGACAAAGCATCCGCGTGTAGTCGTGACGAAGTAATTGGTGTTCTCAATACCGCTCGCTATTCCTTGCAGTTCGGTAAGTGAGCCGAGATCAAAGCCAGCCAGGAAGGCTCGGACGTCGTTTGCCTCGAGTGGAGTGAAGACAGCCATGGACGAAGTCAGGACAGGCGCAACGCGTGTGGTGCGCAGGCCGCGCAGTGCACTGGCGCATGGGTATGACGTGGGAGGCGGCCCTGCGGGCGGGCCAAGATCATTTGAACGTGCCGATGGTCCACTGCGCGCGGCCCTGCATGTTTGCGGGGTCTGTGCTGGACGAAACATCGGGCGGCACGACGTTGTAGGCAGCGCCTCCGTGAAGCGGTTGCACATGAATCACGGTGGTCGCGCCACGGACCTGCCGCTCTTGGATGCGCATTGCACGATCCTGCGTCACTTGGTTGCGCACGACAGGTTCGGGATATTTGGATTTGGGCTGCGTGTCGGCCAAGCCGCTCTTGGGCGAAGGGCGAACAGGCGAGTCAACCTGCGCCCACGCGTCGCTCCATGCAAGAGAGACGGTCAGGACCAAGCATGCGGCACGGCGTATGGATCGAGCACAGTTCATGGAGTGAATTTTAACGGCGCGCCAAGGCAGCACTGTCGCTCGCGGCCGGAGTGCGTCCCACCAAAGGTCCGGCCATGCGCTGATAATCCTACCCATGACGCACCAATCCGACAACGCTCCGACTTTGCTGCTGGTCGACGGCTCCAGCTACCTCTACCGCGCTTTTCACGCAATGCCCGATCTGCGCGGCCCACAGGGTGAACCCACCGGCGCGCTTTACGGCATGGTTGCCATGTTGCGGCGCCTGCGCGAACAGTACCCTCCCACCAAGGGTTATCGCCTGGCGGGGTGCGTTTTTGATTCCAAGGGCCCCACCTTTCGCAACGCCATGTACGCCGATTACAAGGCCCAGCGCGCGCCGATGCCTGAGGAATTGGTGCAGCAGATCGAACCGATACACGAAGCGGTGCGCCTCATGGGGTGGCCGCTGCTCGAAGTGCCGCACGTCGAGGCTGACGACGTAATTGGCACGCTGGCGGTGCGCGCGCATGCCAGGCGTGTGCGCACCCTTATTTCCACGGGGGACAAGGATCTTGCACAGTTGGTGAACGACCACATCAGTCTGGTGAACACGATGAGCAACGAGGTTTTGGACGAGCAGGGCGTGCTGACCAAATTCGGCGTTCCGCCGAGGATGATTGTCGACTACCTCGCACTGGTGGGTGACAGCGTGGACAACGTGCCTGGGGTCCGCAATGTCGGCCCCAAGACAGCCGTGAAGTGGTTAAGTCAATATGGCTCGTTGGAGGGCGTGGTCGCCCATGCCGAAGAAATCCCAGGTGCGGTAGGGAAAAACCTGCGAGAGGCACTTGCGTGGCTGCCTACGGCGCGCAAGCTCGTGACCATCGCTACGGATTGCAGCCTCGATGGTTACGTGCAGGATTTCGACGCCGATCTGTGTCCGCAACCCGAAGATGCTGCCGCGCTCATCCCATTTTTTCAGCGCTACGGACTCAAGAAGTTCTTGCACGAGTTGCAAGCTCAGCGACCCTCGCGGCAGGGCTCTCTTCTTGCTGACAGCGGGCTGAACCATGAGGGCGCCGCCGATTTGCCCGCCCAACCCGCGCAACGCGCCGGGCACTATGAGACGGTGTGCACGTGGGGGCAATTTGAGGCATGGTTGGCGCTCGTTGATAGCGCCCCGCTCACGGCTTTGGACACGGAGACAGACTCGCTCGAGCCTATGCGCGCGCGGCTGGTGGGGCTGTCGATATGTGTCGAACCAGGACACGCGGCCTACATTCCGCTCGCGCATGCTTACCCTGGGGCGCCTGCCCAGTTGCCCCTTGATGCAGTCCTCCAGCGTCTCAAGCCCTGGCTGGAAAGCGCTGCAAAGCCCAAGTTGGGCCAAAACAGCAAATACGATCGCCATGTGCTGCAAAATGCCGGCATCAACGTGCGTGGTTACGTCCATGACACGCTTCTGCAAAGCTACGTGCTTGAGGCGCACAAGACGCACAGCTTGGACAGCCTGGTGGTGCGGCACCTCGGGCGTAACGACACCTTGAGCTATGAGCAGGTCTGCGGCAAGGGTGCTAGCGCGATTACTTTTGACCAAGTCGCGCTTGACCTTGCGACCCGGTACAGCGGTGAGGACGCTGACCTGTGCATGCAGGTCCACCGCACTTTGTTCCCGCGTATCGAGGCCGACGCCGGGTTGGCACGCATCTACGAACTGGAGATCCAGGTCAGCCGCGTGTTGCAACGGATGGAGCGTACCGGGGTCTTAATCGATGCAGCGGCGCTGCATGTGCAAAGCGCGGAATTGGCCGCCAAAATGCACGATCTTGAAACCCGTGCCTACGCTCTGGCCGGTGGGCCGTTCAATTTGGCCAGCCCCAAGCAGATCGGCGAGATTCTTTTTGATCGGTTGCAACTGCCGGTGCAGAAAAAGACGGCATCGGGTACGCCGTCCACGGACGAGGAGGTCTTGGAAAAGTTATCTGAAAATTACCCATTACCGCGCGTCATCCTTGACCATCGCGGCCTTTCTAAGCTCAAGAGCACGTATACCGAAAAGCTGCCCCTTATGGTCAATGAGACAACCGGGCGCGTGCACACCAATTACTCGCAAGCCACTGCTGTGACCGGCCGGTTGGCGTCGAACGAGCCGAACCTGCAGAACATTCCGGTGCGCACGACCGAAGGTCGGCGTATTCGCGAGGCCTTCATTGCCCCAGAAGGCTGGTTGATTGCATCGAGTGATTATTCCCAAATTGAGTTGCGCATCATGGCGCACCTGTCCCAGGATAAGGGGTTGTTGGCAGCATTCGCGGCCGGCGAGGACATTCATCGCGCCACGGCTTCAGAGATTTTTGGCGTTACGCCCATCGAGGTTAATGCTGAGCAGCGCCGGATGGCCAAGGTGATCAATTTCGGGTTGATCTACGGCATGAGCGCATTCGGTCTTGCGCGTAATCTGGGGCTGGAACGCGATGCGGCCAAGCTCTACATCGACCGCTACTTCGCGCGCTACCCCGGGGTTGCGGCCTATATGGAACGCACACGTGCTCAAGCCAAGGCCACGGGCTTTGTGGAGACGGTGTTTGGCCGTCGCCTTTGGTTGCCCGAGATCAACTCTCCAAATGGCCCTCGGCGTGCCGCCGCCGAGCGTGCCGCGATCAATGCGCCGATGCAGGGGACCGCGGCAGACCTTATCAAGATGGCGATGGTTGCGGTGGACAGCGCATTGGCGCGCGAAGGATTGCAGACCCGCATGGTGATGCAGGTTCACGACGAGCTCGTGCTTGAAGTCCCGCTCGACGAAACCGAGTGGGTGCGCACCGAGATTCCTCGGTTGATGGCCGGCGTGGCCAGACTTGATGTTCATCTCTTGGCAGAGCTCGGCATGGGCAGAAACTGGGAATTGGCGCATTGATCATTTGCTCGCCCATTCCCCTGCCTCGCCCGGCCCGACGCACAGCGTCGCATCGGCGAAGCCGTCCGGGCGGGAGGGGGCAAGCGGGCGGTTTTCGCTTGTTGTCCTGCGTTTAGCTGGATCAACTCACAGGATTGCAACGCCGCAAAGTCACGCTCAAGCTCAACCCCAACGCCGCGCAGCTTGCGGCGTGGACGCCACTGCACCTGAGCGATACGCGCCAGCTCAAATCGTCGCAGCGCTGCTCGGCGTGCTGGGAGCTCGTTCCCAAGACGCTCAGCCAGCGGACGCAGTGTGCCCGCACTGCGGGCACGTCATGCCGCGCGACCGCAACAGCGCGTTGGTCGTTCTCATCGACGCGCATGCAGCGCAGCAAATCCCTTTTCGGGACACGCCTGGAACAGGCGTGGCGGCGAGACCCAAACCTCGACCCCGGCAACGGGCCAAGTCGAAATCCTTGGCCCACGAAACCCCCTCGACAGCGCCATGCATCGAGCGGCGGGAGAGTTCATCCTCGACACCTCGATCTTGGTACATCGATGCATCTCAGGAACGGGGAAGACCCTTTGTCCAACGGACCGCTTCGGCGAGCGCTGAACTCATTCGTTAGGCCGCATGCCGCATGCCGCATGCCGTACGCGGTCCGTGTGTATTGCCGTAGTCACTCTTGTAGGAGAACAGCGATGACACTTATCGGCGCGCTCAAGGAGTCACCAGCCAATCTCACGGCCGCCTCGAAATTCACCTCAGCCTGCCGCCTTGTGTACCTGGCATCAGGTTCGTTGCTCCTGTTGTGGCCAGCGGCAGTTCAGAAGCTCTTTCTTGATCCGGCATTCGTGGAAAACGAGGCCACGCTCACGCGCCTCCTTGGAATGACCGTGGCCATGATTGGATGGCTCTATATCTTCGTGGGCCGGTCTGGCGGCAGGCAGGTCGTCGCGGCGTCAATTCTTGATCGCATTGTCCTCGTGCCGCTCGTCCTCATATCTGCTGCAGTCAATGGCGTCTTTCCCCACACGCTGCTGATGTTTGCCGTGCTGGATCCCGCGCTGGCGCTTGTCGCATGGCGCTTGCTATCACGAGACGGCTCTCGGACCGCGCGGTCATGACTGACGCGGTACCCGGCCTAGAACTTCGCAAGTCAGTGACATTGAGATCTCACCGCCTTTGACTTTCGCCACCGCGTGCGCGCAAAGGTCGGGGATTCCCACGGCGCTCACCCCGGCATCGAGCCGCGGTGGGCCACTTCGGTGGGTTCCTGCGGCCGGCGGCATGGCTGCACCTCTGAATTCGCAGGCGATCCGGGCGTGTTCCGCCTTCAATCCAGGTTCAATCGAAAGCATTGAGCAGACCGACCGCAAGCCCCTCAACGATGTCTGCGACGTCCGCGCCATTCTTCCCCGCCCCGGGCGGCTGGGCTTGTCCTGCATCTGGTCAGCGCACCACCAGCACCGGTATTTTTGTGTGCGAGAGTACGCGCGCGGTCTGGCTCCCCAGCAGAGCAGAGGTCAACCCTCCGCGGCCGTGGGAGGACATTACGATCAGGTCGCAGTGCTCGCGCTCAGCGACCGCGAGCAGACCGCGCCAAGCCAGCGTGTCTTCCTGCACGGCAGTGTTGCAGGCGATGCCGGCGGCTTTGGCCGCATCCGCAACCTTTTGCACAGCTGCATCAGCCTGAGCGCGGATGGCTTCCTGCCAACCCTCGATGCCGGTGGGCATGACTTCAATGGCGCCGATATAGGGATAGAGATCTACGACCGAAACGGCCGTCACCTTGGCTCCATTCGCCTTCGCTTGTTCAATGGCAATGGGAATAGCTCGCTCAGCAAACTCCGAGCCGTCTGTCGTAATGAGGATGTGTTTGAACATGAAAATCTCCAAAGATCAGGGAAAACCGGCGAAGCTGGCAGAGTGACACAGTGCCGACGAAAAGGCAGCGGCGTTTAACGCTCAGCGCACCACTAGGACCGGCAATTGGGAGTGAGTAAGAAGCTTTTGTGTCTCGCTGCCGAGGAGCACGGCCTGGACGCCGCGTCTCCCGTGCGATGCCATGACCACCAAATCGCATCCTTTCTCGTTAGCCGCCTCAAGGACAGCCTTCCACGGGTGGATGTCCTCGGAAACAACGCATTCACAGCCCACGCCCGCTGTCTTGCAGGCGTCCACCAACGGTTGAAGCGCTGCCTCGGCGGCCTTCGTGGTGCTAGCTCGGTATTCGTCGGCCGTGATCGGCACGGATTCGGCCAGACCTGAGTAAGGATAGGGGTCAGTCACCGTCACGCCCACCACAGCCGCGCCGCATTGCTTGGCGAGTTGCACGGCCGGCGCAATGGCCTTGGTTGCTGTCTCTGAGCCGTCGGTGGGGACCAGAATCTTCCTGTACATCACATTCTCCTTGGTTGGCGAAAGATCAAGACGAGAGAATATCTTGCGTCTAGCGGCCCTGTCGGGCTTTGATCTGATGCAACGTTTGCGCGTGAAACACGATTAAGTGTGGGCCGATTGCCCGATTAGGCCGCCGGATCCTCGATTTGTGTGCCACTTACCATGGGGCGATCACGGTCCGCGCACCATTCGCTCCAAGAACCAGGATAGAGCAAAGAGCCTCCCAGCCCGACGTGATCCAGAGCCAGGATGTTGAGGCAAGCGGATACGCCCGACCCGCACTGGTTGACGATCTCATGGGGTTTGCGCTTGCCCAGCACAGCCAGCCATTCGGTGCGCAGGGCGTCGACAGGCTTGAAACGTCCGTCACTCTGCAAATTATTTCGGAAAAAGCGGCACACAGCGCCGGGAATATGGCCAGCCCTGGGGTCAAGGGTTTCGCCTTGCCCGGCATAGCGCTCTGGCGAGCGGGCGTCCACGAGCAGACGCTGGCCATGGCGCAGGTTGGCCAGTACATCGCCCACCTGAACGAATCCAACAAGCGCGGGTCGGGCCTGAAAATCCCCAACGGGTCGCGGAGCAGGCGTTTCGGTCTGGGACGTTCCGCCTGCTGCGATCCACGCCTGCCAGCCGCCGTCGAGCACGGCGACCCGCTCATGACCCAGCCAGCGCAGCAGCCACCACAGGCGTGCTGCGTAAGGCCCCTGTGCGCGATCGTAGGCGATCACCTGTTGCCCATCGCGTAGGCCCCGTGCACGCAGCAAAGCAGCGAAGGCGTCCCGGTCGGGGAGCGGATGACGACCGTTGTGCCGGCCAGGCGAAGACGACAAATCGCGATCCAGATGAAAGTGAACCGCGCCCGGAATATGGCCACTGGCGTAGTCGTGTGCCCCGGCAGCAGGGTCGCTGAGCTCGTGACTGCAGTCGGCGACAAACGCCTCTGAGAGAATCTCCTGCAGCTGCGACGCGGAAATCAGAGTGTGATGGTAGGTCATGGAAGGGTGGCACCGGTCAGGAGTCCTTGATTATGCCTTCGCGAAAGGTATCTGGATTCCTCGGTCGCAGGCTTCGGCCCATTCCATGCGCTCTGTCTTTGAGCCGGAGCCCCAAATCTTCTCTGGATAGAGGTTTTCCCATCCCCTCGATCGGAACGTCCGCGATCCGCAGCTCATGACGCGCGCATGGCTTATGGCGCCTTCAGGGCGGACAGGGGGTTCTCGGGAGCTTCGGGCATGGTTGCCATTCCGACTGCACATTCCGCCAACAACTCCATGGCCGTGCCGGCATTGCGAGTGAAGGCACGACGTTGCGCATGACCGTCTTGGCCTGGCGTGCCGATGCGCTGTTGCCGCCACGTCAATGGTCAATGCGTCGTCGTGTTGGCCGTACTCTCGTTTATAGAGGTGCATGAACCGCTGCGGGTGTTGCGTTTTGCCGTCGCCGTCGCGGGTTTGGCTTCGAGCCGCTGCGGCCCCGCGTGAGCCTTTTACCGGCGTCGCTGGGCTCGACCGGCGAGTACCGTTCAGGATCACGCGCTGGCGTTGTTGATGAGTCACGGCGCAGCCGGGTCGATGCCCCCTTGGCTGGGCTTCCTCAATGCGCGCTGCCGTGCGCGGCCCGGTCTCGCCAGGGCGATGGACCGCCGGTGCCAGGCCCAAGCAGGACGAGCAGGGGCGCTGGCAGCGCAACGGCGAATCCGCCAAATCGGAGCTCAATGCCGCGACCCTGCGCTCAGCGTTGGGCAAGACGAACGCCTTTTCGACATGCAAGGCGCTGCGAGCGGGCAAGCGGTGCCTGACCGTGTCGGCGCAACACAGCTCGCAGGACTGTGCGGCGTACGGCCATTTTTATCGGGACAGCCGGCCCACGCAGGCCGCTTTGGTCTGTCCGCGCTGCGGGTATCAGGACAGCGCCGACGCCAACGCATCCCGCGTGATTGCGCAGCGTGGCGTGGATGAGGTCCTCGCCGGATCGTGCCGGGAGCGCGATCGCTAGCGCACGATGCGCCTACGGTTCAAGGTCCAACCCGGGTTGGAACGATCCGAAGTCACGCCCATGGAGACCACGGTCAGTCCGGACGTCCGCCATGCCGTCCCGCCCGGGTCGGTGAAGTGTGAAACCCCCGCGAAAACGCCATGCGTTGTCGCGGGGGAGAGCTCAATGTACAGGCCTTGCCCTCAAAGCGGCTTCATGCAACCGTGCCCACCTTGTTGCGGTACCACTCGTGGAAATGACGCATGCCGTCTTCCATAGGGGTCTGGTAGGGGCCGGCTTGATCATCACCCCGTTCCATCAAGGCGCGGCGTCCAGCATCCATGCGTTCCGCGATCTCATCGTCTTCCGTGCAGGTTTCCATGTAGGCCGCGCGTTCAGCCTCGATGAATTCGCGTTCGAAGGCAACGATTTCCTCGGGGTAGTAGAACTCAACCACATTCAGCGTCTTCTGGGGGCCCTGCGGATACAAGGCCGACACCACGAGTACATGTGGGTACCACTCCACCATGATGTTGGGATACAGCGTAAGCCAGATCGCACCATGTTCGGGCGGCACACCTTGGCGGAAATTGAGTACGGCCTGGTGCCATTTCGCGTAAACCTTGCTTCCGGCCTTGCTCAATGCGTTGTTGATGCCCACGGTCTGCACGCTGAAAGCAGTCCCGAACTGCCAGCGCAAATCATCGCAGCTCACGAACTGCCCTAACCCGGGGTGGAAGGGGGCGACGTGGTAGTCCTCCAGATACACCTCGATGAAGGTCTTCCAGTTGTAGTCGCATTGGTGCATCTCGACGTGGTCAAGCACATAACCATTGAAGTCGAGGTACGCGCCAGCCTGCAAGCCCGCTAATGCTTGTGCCACATCGAAGCCGTTGCGTTCGAAAAGGAGCCCGTTCCAACTTTGTGGCTGGGCGTAGCGCTGTAAATGCAAGCAGGGGTCTTCGTTGAAATGGGGCGCCCCAATCAATTCGCCATCGAGCTTGTAGGTCCAGCGATGCAGAGGGCAAACAATATTGCGGCCGGTTTGACCGCGTCCCTTGAGCATGACGGCCTGGCGGTGACGGCACACGTTGGAGAGCAGGTCAACCGATCCTGCAGCATTGCGCAGTAGCACGCGACCGTCGCCTTCGTGGGGCAGCGCATAGTAATCACCGGCGTTCGGCACGGCGAGTTCATGCCCGAGATAGCGTGGCCCGCCATCGAAGATGAGCTGTTTCTCCTTCGCATAAAGCTCGGCGTCAAAATATGCCGTGACCGGCAGTTGGGTTTTGCTCGGGGCCAGATGCACGCTCAAATCCGACATGATGGGCTTCAAATCTCCTGAAAAATCAAATAAATAACGCAAGTCAATTGTAGACCGCCCCGGCTATTCCGAGGTTGGCTATGGCTGGCAGTGTGGCTTACGCCCTAGCCGATAAAATGCCGTATCACCTTTTCCCTTGATTGAGCCAGCCCTGCCGCATCTGTTGATTCGGTTTACGGCGGCATTCCCGCTACAGCCATGAATGCAAGCACGCGCAAACAGACCCTGGTCGATGTACAGCCGGCCAGTTACGAGGACGCCACGGCGGAGCTGGAGCAACTCGTGCAACAACTCGAGTCCGGTCAGATGAGCCTTGATGACACACTGAAGTCGTACCAGCGCGGAGCCGGCCTGTTGCGTTTTTGCCGCGAGAAGCTCCAAGCGGTGGAGCAGCAGATCCAGATGCTGGATGGAACAGAGCTCAAGCCATATGCAAATGACCGCGCCCCCGGCAATTGATGGCATGCCGGATTCTGATGCGCCTGGCGCAAGGCTTTCAATGATGCGAGACTGGGATCATTCGGAAGCCCCATTGCAGGATGCGGAGCCTGCGTTCGACGCCTGGGTGCATACACATGTTGCGCGAATTCAGTCGCTGATTGAGCATCATGTTCCCGGGTGCTCTGCGGCCAGCCCCGCTTTGGCCGAGGCAATGCACTATGCGGCGGCCCTTGGGGGCAAGCGTATACGGCCCCTGTTGGTGTGGGCGGCGGGCGAATGCTTTGATGGTGAACCCGCGGCGCTGGACGCGGCGGCATGCGCGGTCGAACTCGTTCATGCCTACTCCTTAGTGCACGATGATTTGCCCTGCATGGACAACGACATCCTTCGCCGTGGGTTGCCTACGGTACACGTGCAATTCGGGCAAGCCATGGCACTATTGGCTGGCGATGCGCTGCAAAGCCGCGCATTTGAGGTGCTTACGTCCAACCCAGCGGTGCCGCCCGCGGTACAAGCGCGCCTTTGCGCCTTGCTGGCAGGGGCCATTGGTGCCGATGGCATGGCAGGCGGGCAGGCTATTGATTTGGCCGCGACTGGGCATGTGCTTGGCGCGAACGCGCTGACCGACATGCATCGGCGCAAGACGGGCGCGTTGGTCAAGGCAAGCCTGCTGATGGGACTGGCATGCGGGAGCAGCGAGATCCTCATCGACCCTGTCACCGCGCATTGTGAGCAATTGCTCAGGCGCTACGCCGATGCAATTGGCCTGGCTTTCCAAGTTGTGGACGACGTGCTCGACGCCAGTAGCGATTCGGCCACGCTGGGCAAAACCGCTGGCAAAGACGCGCAGCAGGGCAAGGCCACCTTCGTGACACTTTTGGGCTTGGAGCCGGCTTGGGCCCTGGCTCGGCAACTGCTGGGCGAGGCGCTAGGTGCGATTGATGCGCTGCCACCAGCCCAGCGCGCACGTGCTGGGCATCTAACTGCACTTGCACAGCGCATTGTGTCCAGGAATCATTAAACATGGAACTACTCAACCGTATCCAGGATCCGCACGACTTGCGCCGGCTCAAACCCGACCAATTGCCGCAACTGGCGCAGCAATTGCGGCAGTTTATTCTTGACACGGTCTCGCGTACTGGCGGGCATTTGTCATCAAATCTGGGCACTGTGGAGCTGACGGTAGCTCTGCACTACGTGTTCGATACGCCGCAGGACCGCTTGGTGTGGGACGTAGGACATCAGACCTATGCGCACAAAATTCTGACGGGTCGGCGCGAGCAGATGGGAACATTGCGGCAGTATGGCGGCATTTCCGGGTTTCCGCGCCGCGAAGAGTCTCCCTATGACACGTTTGGCACAGCGCACTCATCCACGTCGATCTCGGCAGCGCTTGGCATGGCGCTGGCTGCGCATAGCAAAGGCGAGCGACGCAAGGTGGTGGCCGTGATCGGCGACGGCGCGTTGACGGGTGGCATGGCATTCGAGGCGTTGAACAATGCCGGCGTGCACCCAGAGGCGGACCTGCTGGTGGTGCTCAATGACAATGACATGTCGATCTCGGCTCCGGTAGGAGCGCTTAATCGCTATCTGGCGCGCCTGCTGTCGGGCCGCTTTTACGCAAGCGCGCGAGATGCGGCCAAACAAGTTCTGAAAGTTGCGCCTCCGCCCCTGTTCGAGCTGGCACGACGACTGGAAGAGCATGCCAAGGGCCTGGTGGTGCCCGGCACACTGTTCGAGGAGTTCGGCTTCGACTATATCGGCCCAATCGATGGCCACGACTTGAGCGCACTTGTGCCCACGCTGCAAAACCTGCGCGAGCGTAGCGGACCGCGGTTGCTCCACGTTGTGACCAAGAAAGGCTACGGCTACAAGTTGGCCGAGGCTGACCCCATCACGTACCACGGCCCAGGCCGATTCAACCCGGTTGAGGGGATCAAGCCGCCCGCTGTGGCACCCAAGCCGACTTACGCGCAGGTTTTCGGGCAATGGCTTTGCGACATCGCGGTCAAGGATGATCGCTTGGTCGCCATCACTCCGGCGATGTGCGAGGGGTCCGGCCTCGTTGAGTTCTCCCAGAAGTACCCCGGCCGCTATCACGACGTGGGCATTGCCGAGCAGCATGCTGTCACCTTCGCAGCGGGTCTGGCGTGCGAGGGACTCAAACCGGTCGTTGCTATTTACTCCACCTTCCTTCAGAGAGCCTACGACCAGGTTATCCATGATGTCGCCATACAAAACTTGCCCGTCCTTTTCGCAATCGACCGCGCCGGGGTGGTGGGGGCTGATGGCGCAACGCACACTGGCGCATTTGACATACCGGCACTGCGCTGCCTGCCTAATGTCACACTGATGGCGCCAGCTGACGAAGCGGAATGCCGGCAGATGCTTTGTACCGGGTACAGCCTGAACGGACCTTCGGCTGTGCGTTATCCGCGTGGTGCCGGGGTGGGGGCGCAGGTTAACCGCGCCGATATGGGCGTGCTGACTGTTGGCCGCGCGCAGTTGCGGCGAGCATCACAGGCGCCGAGCGGCCGGCGCATTGCCATACTCGCTTTTGGACCAGTTCTGTATACGGCCTTGAGAGTTGCCGAGTCACTGGATGCTTCAGTGGTGAACATGCGATTCATCAAACCACTGGATGTCGAGTTGTTACACCACATGGCGCAGACCCATGACGCCCTCGTGACGGTGGAGGAGGGCGCTGTACTTGGGGGCGCAGGTTCAGCTTGTATTGGGGCATTGCAGGCGCGGGATTCGCACACGCCCGTACTAAGCCTGGGTTTGCCGGACGCCTGGCTCGAGCATGGTGACCCTGTCCAAATTACGGCCGCAATCGGCCTCGACGCGGCGGGTCTCCTGCACAGCATCCACGCCCGATTCCCTGACATCGTGGGCGACCTACCTGGACCACTTCAACGCGCGGCCAATGCTTAAGGCTCGTGTGAACGTGGCTTACTCGCCGGCAAGCGAAGGAATAGGGTTGGCCACGATAATTGGTCAAAACTCAGTCAACCAATTCGTCGTCCATGCCTGAGCGGACGAGACCTGTCCCGACCATGAACAAACCTCTCGAACTTATCCCCGATATTCAGAGCGGCACAGATGACCGTCGTATCGCCATCCAGCGTGTAGGGGTCAAAAGCCTGCGCTATCCACTGGTCGTGCGTATGGTTGACGGAAGCGCGCAGGCAACGGTAGCCATGGTCGATGCCGATGTGGCCTTGCCGGCTAATAAGAAAGGCACACACATGTCGCGCTTCGTCGAAGTGCTCGAGGGGTTGGTCGAACCGCTGGACCATGCCGGGTTGGTTGCTTTGGCGCAGACGATGCGCCAACGTTTGCAGGCAGACGCAGGGCAGATTGCATTTCGTTTTCCCCTGTTCATACGCAAAACCGCTCCCGTGAGCAAGGTACAAAGCTTGATGGATTACGAGGCGGTCTGGATCGCACGCGTCGATGGCCCAAAGACACAAATCACCGCAAGCGTGCAGGTTCCGGTGAAGGCGCTGTGCCCCTGTTCGAAGGAAATCTCGGATTACGGTGCGCACAACCAGCGGTCACACATCACCATCGCGGTTGACCTTCTGGAGCCACTGGCTTTTGAGCGGCTGATTCGCATCGCAGAGGAAGAAGCGTCGTGCGAAATCTGGGGCCTTCTCAAGCGGCCCGACGAAAAATACGTTACCGAGCGTGCCTACGAAAACCCCAAGTTCGTCGAGGATTTGGTGCGCGACGTCGCAGCACGCGTGCAAAAGGATCTGCGCATCGAGCATTTTGTGGTCGAAGCGGAGAACTTCGAGTCGATCCACAACCACTCGGCTTACGCTCGAATCGAGGGGTGATGCGCGTAGGGCAGCTCTGCGCTGAGGTTGATTAGGCCTGTCCGAGAAGAGCTTTGGCGCGTGCCGATGCCTGTGCCATATCGGCCCGTCCAGCCAGGCGAGACTTGAGGATGCCCATCACCTTGCCCAATTCCTGTGGGCCTTTCGCGCCAGTGTCTTTGATCGCGGCGCGAATTTCCCCATCGAGCGCATCTTCGCTCAAACGCTCAGGCAAATAGGGCTCCAGCACCGCGATTTCAGCACCTTCCTTCGCGGCGAGATCGGACCGGTTGCCAGCTTCAAATTGCGTGATCGCGTCTCGCCGTTGTTTGATCATCTTGTCGATGATGGAAACGATGGCGGGATCGTCCAACTCCACGCGCTCGTCGACTTCCCTTTGCTTCATCGCGGCCAGCAGCATGCGTATCGTGCCCAGACGCTCAGCATCCTTGGCCCGCATTGCCGCCTTCATGTCGTCTTGAATGCGTGTCTTGAGGTTCATGATGAGAAAAAGCCCGCAGACATGCATGATTTGCGGGCAAGATGGACAAACGATGTTTGCATGGCGTCACTCACGATGGCGAGCAAAAGATAAAGCCCCTCGTGATCTCACGCAGAGCCGGTTGTGCCCGGCCCGAGAAGAATCAGTACAGGCGCTTGGGGAGCATGTGGCTGCGAATGCGCTTGTAATGGCGCTTGACCGCAGCGGCTTTCTTGCGCTTGCGCTCGGCGGTGGGCTTTTCATAAAACTGGCGTGCGCGCAGATCCGTCAACAGGCCGAGTTTTTCAATCGTGCGCTTGAAGCGGCGCAGGGCAACATCGAAGGGTTCGTTTTCTTTGATGCGAATCGTGGTCATTGCAAACAGCTACCTTTCAGCGAAGTCTGGGCGCGGACTACTGAACTACAAGTCTCGGCGTAATCAGGAGAGGGTGAAAAAACCGGTAAAGTATACCAATATCCATCCAGTAGACGTTGAACTAATTCCGGCGACCACGTCAATGCTGGTACGACTCATACCAATGTCTCCAGAGCACAACAACAAATTGGCTTCGTCCCACGCACCTCTTTGCATCTTAGGGCTCGAAACTTCATGTGATGAAACCGGCGTTGCGGTCTACCACAGCGAGCGCGGTCTGCTCGCACATGCTTTGCATTCGCAAGTGGCCATGCACCGGCTCTATGGTGGTGTCGTACCAGAGCTGGCATCGCGCGACCATATCGCGCGCACGCTGCCGTTGATTGAGCACACACTCACAGAGGCGGATTGCACGCTGGCAGACCTTGATGCCATTGCCTACACGCGTGGTCCCGGGTTGGCAGGGGCACTGCTGGTGGGGGCGGGGCTCGCCACCGCCTTGGCGATGGCGGCGGACAAGCCCCTCATTGGCATCCACCATCTCGAAGGTCATCTGTTGTCGCCCTTGCTGTCGGATTCCGGGTTGACCTTTCCTTTCGTGGCCTTGCTGGTGTCGGGTGGCCATACCATGTTGCTGGACGTGATTGCGCTTGGCGATTACCGGCTCTTGGGGGAAACGGTGGACGACGCTGCGGGCGAGGCGTTCGACAAATCAGCCATGCTTCTCGGTCTGGGCTATCCGGGTGGGCCAGAGCTGGCCCGTATGGCATCTTTCGGAAATCCGCAAGCTTTCGCGTTACCCAGGCCCAAGTTGCATAGTGGCGACCTGGACTTTTCCTTCGCGGGGCTAAAAACCGCGGTGCTGACCAAAGTCAGGCAATTGGGTACCAATAGTTGTGAACAGAGCCGCGCAGACCTCGCGGCCGCCACCCAGGAGGCAATCACCGACGTCCTGGTGAGCAAGGCGATGGAGGCGACGCGGCTCACGAACCGGTCGACTTTGGTGGTGGCAGGGGGCGTCGGGGCAAATCGTCGTTTGCGGGAAAAGCTCGATCAGGCTTGCATGAAGGCCGGGAAGCATGTGTACTACCCTGATCTGCAGTGGTGCACTGACAATGGACCGATGATCGCATACGCTGCTTGCCGTAGGTTGCAAGCTGGATTGGCGAGCGCGAGCCGGGATTACGCCTTTGATGTTCGCCCGCGCTGGGACCTGGCAGAGTTGGTTTCCACCGCCAGCTTTGAGCATCGTGCAACCGCAAACTGAGTGGGGGCGCTCGTCTGGGCGATGGTCAGACTTCCCACACGCCCAAGGGCTTAAAATCGTAATCTTCGCCACTGCTGGCGTGGCCACGCGCGTTGCAGATCACGCGGGTGCTGCCTGTCTGGTAGTCATGTCGGCAATGCAAGTGGCCGTGAATCCATAGGTGGCAACGTTCAATAAGGTCATCGTAGGCGTTGCAGAAGCTGGCTGTGGCGCCGTTCACCGGATACCGAGAATCCGTGCTGCGCAGGCTTGGCGCAAAATGGGTGACGACGACGGTCCTGTCATACACGCCAGCCACGCTGGGTGGTGCTTGCAGCGCATTCGTTAGCCATTCTTTATTGCGCAGGCCTTCTTGGCGCAGGGCTTCAGCGTCCATTGGCAGCCCGTATCGCGAGGAGCGCTGGACTTCCTCGATGAAATACCGAGCGGCGCGCATGCAACGCTGACGTTCTGCAGCGCCAAAAAGGTCGAAGTCGTTCCACAGCGTAGTGCCGACGAAACGCACCAGCTGCTCACCGAAGCGCATGACCACGGTTTCGCGCTCGAGCATCGTGATGCCGAGCCGTTCGCAGCGCGTGCGCAGAGCTTTCAGCGTGGAGTCGAAATCCTTGTTGTCGAACTCATGATTGCCGGCGACGAACAGGACGGGCACAGGCCAGTTGGCGAACAACTCCAAGCCGTCGTGATGGGCGTCAATGTCTCCAGCCAGGATCAGCGCGTCCGCAGTGGGCGCCGGCGTAGGCGCGAAGGTTTGCGTTTCAAGGTGGAGGTCAGAGAGAAGTTGAAGGCGCATGTCCGGAGCGCGGATCGGCGTGGTTGGATTGGGCAGGCTTTCGATCGCCGCCAATGTACCCGCAAATGGCCGGCAATGGCAGGGGATGCGGCGGGGCCTCGCTCGAAATGAGGCGATGGTGTGAAGTTGTTCACATGACGCCAGGAAAATGTGTCTTCTTCCCGCTTTGTCTTTGTCCTTTGTGTAAATCACGGCGCTTGCAGCGTGCGCGCTATCCTTCCTCGGCCTGAACAAATGCCCGCGCGTTCCCCTTCCTCGCCCGGCCCGACGCACAGCGTCGCTCAGGCGAAGCCGACCGGGCAGGAGGGGGTCAAGCGGGCGGGTTTCGCTTGTTGTTCGGTCTTTGGCTGGATAAAATACCAGTATGCAACGGCGCAAAGTCACGCTCAAGCTGTATCCCAATGCCGCGCAAGCTGCGCGGCTGGAGGCGTGGACGCGGCTGCACTGCGAGTTGTACAACGCGGCACTGGAAGAGCGCATCGACGCCTGGCACAAGGCCAGGAAGTCCATCTCTTACTACGAGCAGCAAAACGCGCTGCCACAGATCAAGGCGGATCGGCCTGAGTTCGTGGAGCTCGGCAGTCATGCCTTGCAGCAGACGCTGCGGCGGCTGGATCTCGCCTTCCAGTCGTTCTTTCGCCGGGTCAAAGCTGGTCAAACGCCCGGATTCCCTCGGTTCAAATCCGCGAAGCGGTTCGCGGGCTTTGCCTATCCCGACCCGGCTGGCTGGAAGCTCATGCAGCACGGCGGCCGTGGTGCCACGCTTCGGTTGGGAAGCGGCGATGCGGCCCTGTCTATCCGGGCGCGCGGGCGTCACCGCTTTGGGGTTGAGGCCAAACCCAACGACATCACCCTCACGCGCAAAGGTGGTGGGTGGTTCGTGTCGGTGACGCTGCGCGTGCCCGAGTCGGCCTGTGCGCGGCAGCGCGCGGATGATCAGCGCCGTGGCGTGGACTTCGGTGTCACCCACTGGGCGACATTCGACGATGGACGGACCATCGATAACCCGCGCTGGGTGCGCGAGGAACTGCCGCACCTTGCCGCGCTGCAGCGGCAGCGCGCCAGGAAGAAGAAGGGATCGCTGCGCTTCAAACGGCTCGGGCGTCGCATCGCACAACTGCACGACCGGATTTCCAATCTGCGCCGGGACTTCGTGCAGAAGGAAACAACCAGGATGGTGCGGCAATGCGCCGTCCTGGCGACCGAGCAATTGGCCCCGAAGACCATGAGCCGCAGCGCGAAGGGCACGGCGGATGCACCGGGCCGTCGCGTGCAGCAGAAGGCCGGACTCAACCGGGAAATTCTCTCGGCCGCGTTCGGCATGGCGCATCCGATGCTCGCGTACAAAGCGGAAGAAGCTGGTACGCGACTGCATCTGAGCAATACGCGCCAGATCAAACCGTCGCAGCGGTGCTCCGCCTGTTGGGAGATCGTGCCCAAGACGCTGAGCCAACGCATGCATGTGTGCCCGTGCGGGCACACGGCGCCGCGCGACCAGAACAGCGCAATGGTGGTGCTCATCGACGCATTCAACACGCAGGACACGTCTGGGACGGGCGTGGCGGCGAGACCGAAACCTCTGCCACGGCAACGTGGCAAGTCCAAGTCTGTGACCCGCGAAACCCCCACTACAACGCTATGCGTTTAGCGGCGGGAGAGTTCATGCGACTTCCCGTCATCAGGTAGACTTATGGTTTTCACGGCGCGGAACGGTTTCTTCTGCGTTCGCTAGTCTTTTTACAGGAAACTTTGCAGATGAGTCTCGACAAGAGCAACACGGCGCAAATCGTCGCCGACAACGCGCGTGCGCCCAAGGACACGGGATCCCCGGAGGTCCAGGTGGCACTGCTTACAGCCCGCATCAATGAATTGACCGGGCATTTCAAAACCCATGCGAAAGACCACCACGGGCGCCGTGGGCTGCTCAGGATGGTGAGCCGTCGTCGCAAGCTCCTGGATTACCTCAAGTCCAAAGATGCGGAGCGTTACAAGGCGCTGATCGTCAAGCTGAGCCTGCGCAAGTAAGGTGGTGGATGAGCCTGGGCGCCTGCGTTGAGTTTTCGACCCAGGCGCCCTGTTGTTGTTCGGGGCGCATGGCGTTCATGCGCCGTTTTGATGAGGGAGGTACTGCTGTGTCATTCCAGGACAGCTTTTCGCCAAATTGCACGGATGAAGAGTTGCGCTGGAATGGCATTGTGCTTCCCGCCTGGCCTAGCCCCTCAAAGGTTGGGTGCTGAATGGGGTGCGGGAATTGTCCCCTGCCTATGAAATGGAGTTCACGATGTTCAACAAAATAACCAAGACTTTTCAGTGGGGTGCGCATACGGTCACCCTCGAGACCGGCGAAATTGCTCGGCAGGCGGGCGGTGCGGTATTGCTGAATATGGACGACACCGTGGTGCTCGCTACTGTGGTCGCGGCAAAGACGGCGAAGCCGGGGCAGGATTTTTTCCCGCTCACGGTCGATTACATCGAAAAGACCTACGCGGCAGGCAAGATCCCCGGTGGGTTTTTCAAGCGAGAGGGGCGACTGAGTGAAAGTGAGACGCTGACGTCGCGCTTGATCGATCGCCCGATCCGCCCGCTGTTCCCTGAGGGCTTTTACAACGAGGTGCAGGTGGTCATCCACGTCCTGTCACTCAACCCTGAGGTCGAGGCGGACATTCCGGCGATGATCGCGGCAAGCGCCGCACTGTCTGTTTCGGGTATTCCATTTGACGGCCCGATCGGTGCGGCTCGCGTGGGCTATATCAACGGTGCGTATGTGCTTAATCCAAGCAAGGCGCAAATGGCCGAGTCGCGGCTTGACCTCGTCGTTGCGGGCACCGAGGCAGCCGTGCTGATGGTGGAATCCGAGGCCGAGCAGCTTGCGGAAGATGTCATGCTTGAAGCGGTGATGTACGGCCACCAGCAGATGCAGTTGGCGATTGACGCCATCCATGATCTCGTGCGTGAAGGTGGCAAGCCGGCATGGGACTGGAAGCCCGAGGCGCGCGACGAGGCACTGATCGCCCGGATTGACACAGTCGCGGGCGAGGGGCTGCGTTCCGCCTATAAGATCACGCAGAAGCAGGCGCGAACCGATGCGCTGCGCCAAGTTTATGCTCAGGTGCACGAGGCCTTGGCTGCCGACGGGGCCGTGGTGGATGCCGCCAAGGTGGAGTCCATTCTTTTTGACATGGAGGCGCGCATTGTGCGCGGCCAGATCCTCAACGGCGATCCGCGCATCGACGGTCGTGATACACGCACCGTACGCCCGATCACGATTCGTACCGGGGTGTTGCCGCGTACACACGGCAGCGCGTTGTTCACCCGGGGCGAAACGCAGGCATTGGTCGTCGCGACCCTAGGTACCGATCAGGATTCCCAGATCATCGATGCCCTTGGGGGCGAATACCGTGATCGTTTCCTCCTTCACTACAACATGCCTCCGTTTGCCACGGGCGAAACGGGCCGCATGGGCTCACCCAAGCGCCGCGAAATCGGGCACGGTCGTTTGGCAAAGCGCGCGCTGCTCGCCGTGCTGCCCAAGAAGGAGGATTTCGCCTACACGATGCGCCTGGTCTCGGAAATTACCGAGTCCAACGGCTCCTCGTCGATGGCGTCCGTCTGCGGTGGGTGCCTAAGCCTGCTTGATGCGGGCGTCCCGTTGAAGGCACACGTGGCTGGCATCGCAATGGGTCTCATCAAGGATGGCAACCGTTTTGCGGTCCTCACGGATATCCTCGGCGACGAAGACCATTTGGGAGATATGGACTTCAAGGTGGCCGGGTCGGCCATCGGAATCACCGCGCTGCAGATGGACATCAAGATTCAGGGCATCACCCGCGAGATCATGCAGGTGGCACTGGCGCAGGCGCGCGAGGGCCGTATGCACATTTTGGGCTTGATGCAGCAAGCCGTGGGTGGTGCGCGCGCCGAGGTCTCGCCCTACGCGCCGCGCCTCTACACCATGAAGATCAATCCTGAACGCATCCGCGACGTAATTGGTAAGGGCGGCGCCGTGATTCGCGCGCTCACCGAAGAAACGGGCACGCAAATTGATATCGCCGAAGATGGCACCATTACCGTGGCCGCTACCGATGCGCAGCAGGCCAAGGAAGCCATGCGCCGGATTGGCGAACTTACGGCCGAGGTTGAAATCGGCCAGATTTATGAAGGCACTGTGGTCAAGCTGCTCGATTTCGGTGCGCTGGTTAACGTGCTTCCCGGCAAGGATGGCCTGCTGCACATTTCGCAGATTGCCAATGAGCGCGTCAACAAAGTCTCCGATTATCTGCAGGAGGGGCAGAAGGTGCGCGTCAAGGTCATCGAGACGGATGACAAGGGCCGTTTTCGTTTGTCGATCAAGGCATTGTTGGGGGATGGCGAACCAGCTCCGCAGCCCGCGAGCGTCGAGCCTCAGCAATCCTGAGATTCAGTAGCGTGTGGATAGCCACTTAGCGCGCTTGCCATGAACATGCTCGTTGCCGAAATTACTAAACCTGGGCCACCCGATGTGTTGCGCTGGGTGGATCGCGCTGTGCCCGAGCCGGGGCCTGGGGAGGTTTTGTTGCGCGTGCGTGCGTTCGGGATCAATCGTCCCGATATTCTTCAGCGCAAAGGGCTTTATCCGCCACCGCCTGGAGCTTCGGATATCCCGGGTCTAGAAGTCTGCGGCGAGGTGATCAAGGGTGATCTCGCCGGGTCCGATCTGTACGCAGGCCAGAAGGTGTGCGCATTGCTCACAGGGGGAGGCTACGCCGAATTTTGCGTTGCCCCTGTTGGGCAATGTCTGCCCGTACCCGAAGGGCTGAGTGACGCCGAAGCCGCTGCCATACCCGAGACCTTCTTTACCGTTTGGCACAACGTGTTTGAGCGCGGCGCGCTCAAACCCGCCGAGCTGATTTTGGTGCAAGGGGGGGCAAGCGGCATTGGCACGACAGCGATTCAACTGGCTCGCGCCATGGGTTCTCGAGTCTGGGCTACCGCGGGCTCCGATGAGAAGTGCAAGGCTTGCCTGGAGCTGGGTGCCGAGCGAGCGATTAATTATCGTTCGCAGGATTTCGCCGAGCAGGTGCGCGAGCACACTGATGGACGAGGGGCCGATGTTGTGCTCGACATGGTCGGTGGCGATTATGTTGCCCGTGAGGTCGGTTGTCTGGCCGAGGACGGCCGCTTGGTCATCATCGCGGTTCAGGGTGGGGCGACAGCTGCGTTCGACGCCTCGCTGCTCATGCGCCGCCGCTTAACCATCACGGGCTCCACGCTGCGCGCGCGTAGCGTGGCGTTCAAAGCTGGCGTGGCAAGGGCGCTCCGCGAGAGGGTTTGGCCGTTGATTGCTGCTGGGCGCGTCCGGCCCCGCGTACATGCGGTGATGCCGGCCGAACGGATCGCCGAGGCCCATGCATTGATGGAAAGTGGTCAGCACATCGGCAAGATCGTGCTGACTTGGCCCTAATAGACACAAGCCGTCAAAAGGAAACAATACGACATGCGTCGCAAGATGGTTGCTGGAAACTGGAAGATGCACGGCTCGCTCGCTGCCAATGAGGTTCTCCTCGGCGATCTCACTGCGGCGTCTGCACGGCTCACTTGCGATGTCGTGGTCTGCGTGCCTTTTCCCTATCTGGCACAAGCGCAGCGAAGGCTTGCAGGCAGCGCGATCGGACTTGGCGCACAAGACTGCTCGGTGCACGAGCAGGGCGCCTACACCGGGGAAGTCTCAGTCGCAATGTTGCACGAATTCAGCTGTGGCCACGTCATCGTGGGCCATTCTGAGCGCCGGGCGTATCACGGGGAAACTGACTCCGCTGTAGCGGCCAAGGCGCAGCGTGTGCTTGCAAGCGGGATGACGCCGATTGTCTGTGTGGGTGAGACCTTGCAGCAACGCGAGCGAGACGAAACTGAAGCCGTGGTGGGTATGCAGCTTGATGCCATCCTGCATCTCCTGGGCGATCGTATGCACGATCTGATCCTTGCTTATGAACCGGTTTGGGCCATAGGCACGGGGCGCACAGCAAGCCCCCAACAAGCTCAGGATGTCCACGCATTCATCCGCCAGCGAGCTCAAAGGCATTGCCAAGGCGCGGCCCGAACGCGCATCCTCTATGGCGGCAGCGTCAAGTCTGCCAACGCCGTCGAGCTCTTTGCGCAGCCTGATATCGACGGAGGCTTGATTGGAGGAGCGTCACTCAACGCCGTCGAGTTTCTCGCCATTGCTGACGCGGCAAGCGCTGCAACCTGAGGTTGGACACGGTCCTTCACCTGATTTTCATCATGCATATCGTTCTCAATCTAATTCTTATCGTTCAAATTCTCGCGGCGCTGACCATGGTCGGCCTGATTTTGATGCAACACGGCAAAGGCGCTGACATGGGGGCGTCGTTCGGTTCCGGTTCCTCAGGCAGCCTGTTTGGTGCCACCGGCTCGGCGAACTTCCTCAGCCGCAGTACTGCAGTCGCCGCTACGGTGTTTTTCGCGTGCACCCTCGCGCTGGCGTATTTCGGAAATCTACCGGGCGATAGTGGCGGGTTGATGAGCAAACTTGCAGGGGCGGGGAGGCCGTTGGTTTCCGCGTCTGCTCCTGCTGGGGCCGGGCCATCGGCCGCCAGTGCGCCCGCGGGCATTGCCCAGATCCCTGGCGCCGGCGAGGTTCCAGCTGCGGGCAAGGCACCGGCGGCGCGCGCAAGCGACGTCAAGCAACCTTGATGGTGCAATGCACAACACGTTTTTTGCGGGGTGTCAACCCCTCGCAGGCTGGAAACTTGCCATCGCGCAAATGAATCAGAACAGACGTTGCCTGAACCTTCCCAAGGCCGTTAAAATATTGAGTTTGGTCGCATAAGTGCCCGGTTACATACGATTTATGCGATTGCGTCTTGCCGACGTGGTGAAATTGGTAGACACGCTATCTTGAGGGGGTAGTGGCGAAAGCTGTGCGAGTTCGAGTCTCGCCGTCGGCACCAAGTTTGTTGCAGTACATCAAAGAAAGAACAACGGATCCCGCGTATGGTGTACCGGGAGTGAGTGGGTGGGTTGGTCGCGAAACGCCGGCCAGCTTGAATCAACGAAGCCACAAGGAGGAGAGCCTGATGTTTCTCGAGCAGTACTTGCCGGTTTTGCTCTTCATCCTGGTTGGTATCGGCGTGGGCATCGGTCCCTTAGCGCTGGGCCGTCTTCTGGGTCCGAGTCGCCCCGATAGTGCAAAGAACGCCCCCTACGAATGCGGGTTCGAGGCGTTTGAGGACGCCCGTATGAAATTTGACGTGCGTTACTACTTGGTCGCCATTCTTTTTATCCTGTTCGACCTCGAGATTGCCTTCCTTTTTCCCTGGGCTGTCGTCATCAAGCAGGTAGGTCCCATGGGTTTTTGGGCGATGATGATCTTCCTGTCCATTCTGGTGGTGGGCTTTATCTACGAGTGGAAGAAAGGAGCGCTGGACTGGGAGTAATCTGAGCCAGCAGCCAAGGACCAATTATGAGCATTGAGGGTGTACTGAACGAGGGCTTCATCACTACCTCGGCTGACAAGCTGATCAACTGGACACGCACAGGCTCGCTCTGGCCCATGACCTTCGGGCTTGCCTGCTGCGCAGTTGAGATGATGCATGCAGGTGCGGCACGCTATGACCTGGATCGCTTCGGCATCGTGTTTCGCCCGAGTCCACGGCAGTCTGATCTGATGATTGTCGCCGGCACGTTGTGTAACAAGATGGCGCCCGCACTGCGCAAGGTCTACGACCAGATGGCAGAGCCGCGGTGGGTTCTCAGCATGGGGTCGTGCGCCAATGGTGGCGGCTACTACCACTACTCGTACTCAGTTGTGCGCGGGTGCGACCGAATCGTGCCGGTGGACGTCTATGTGCCCGGTTGTCCACCAACGGCCGAGGCGCTTCTGTACGGTTTGATTCAGTTGCAGAACAAGATTCGCCGCACGAACACCATTGCGCGCTGAGCGCAGTCTTTCGCATCACGACCGCCACTGCCCGATGCCCAGCAAACTCGAACAGCTTCAGCTCGATCTCCAACAGCAATTGGGCGCGCGCATTGCGTCCTTGTCTGTGGGGAAGGGCGAAATGACAGTCGATTTACATCACGCTACCTATCTGGAGGCATGCAACATCCTCCGCGACCATGAGGCCCTGCTGTTCAAGCAGCTCATTGATCTCTGCGCGGTGGATTACCAAGGTTACGCGAATAGCGCTTGGTCAGGGCCGCGCTTCTGCGTGGTGTTGCACCTCCTTTCCATCGATCACAACAAACGCGTACGGGTGCGTTTATGGTGCGCTGATGACAGCCTTCCCGTGGTGCCTTCGGTTTGCGACATCTGGAGCAGCGCCAACTGGTACGAGCGCGAGGCTTTTGACCTGTATGGTGTCATCTTTGACGGGCATAACGACCTACGCCGTATCCTGACCGATTATGGTTTTATCGGCCATCCGTTCCGCAAGGATTTCCCGATCAGCGGCACTGTGGAAATGCGGTACGACCCTGAGCAGAGGCGCGTCATCTATCAGCCCGTGAGCATTGAACCGCGTGAAATTGTCCCGCGCATCGTGCGCGAGGCCGGTTATGGTGGTATGGGCTCCGCTAAACCGGCAGCCTCCACGACCTGAACGCCATGGCTGAAATCAAGAATTACACCCTCAATTTCGGACCCCAGCACCCCGCCGCGCATGGCGTGCTGCGGCTGGTCTTGGAACTTGACGGCGAGGTCATACAGCGTGCGGACCCGCATATCGGGCTTTTGCATCGGGCGACCGAAAAGCTGGCCGAAACACGCACCTACATCCAGGCGTTGCCTTATATGGACCGTCTCGATTACGTGTCCATGATGTGTAACGAGCATGCGTATGTGCTGGCTATCGAGAAGCTGCTGGGCGTGGACGTGCCGATTCGTGCGCAATACATCCGAGTGATGTTTGCTGAGATCACGCGTCTGCTGAATCATTTGCTCTGGCTTGGCGCGCATGGCCTCGACTGCGGCGCGATGACGATCTTCCTGTACGCGTTCCGCGAGCGTGAGGATCTGTTCGATATGTATGAGGCTGCCTCAGGTGCGCGCATGCACGCTGCCTATTTCAGACCCGGTGGCGTGTACCGTGATTTGCCTGAGCAAATGCCGCAATACCGTGAGTCAAGTGTGCACGGTCCTCGTGATGTGAAGGCCTTGAACGCGAACCGGCAAGGTTCCTTGCTCGACTTCATCGACGATTTCACGCAGCGCTTTCCCAAATACGTTGATGAATACGAAACCCTCCTGACCGACAACCGCATCTGGAAGCAGCGCACGGTGGGTATTGGCGTGGTGTCCCCAGAGCGCGCCCTGCAGATGGGTTTCACCGGCCCCATGCTGCGTGGCTCCGGCATTTTGTGGGATCTGCGCAAGCACCAGCCCTACGATGTCTACGATCGTGTCGATTTCGATATTCCAGTGGGCAAGGGCGGCGATTGCTATGACCGATATCTCGTGCGCATGGAAGAGATGCGGCAGTCGAACCGAATCATTCAGCAATGTGTCACCTGGTTGCGTGCAAACCCGGGTCCAGTCATCACCGACAACCACAAGGTGGCGCCCCCATCGCGCGTTGAGATGAAGACCAGCATGGAGGATCTCATTCACCACTTCAAGCTGTTTTCCGAGGGGTTCCATGTGCCAGAGGGACAGGCCTACGCTGCGGTGGAACATCCCAAGGGCGAGTTTGGCATCTACATCGTGTCGGATGGCGCGAATAAGCCCTTCCGTCTGAAAATCCGTGCTCCCGGTTTCCCGCATCTGGCGGCCATGGACGAAATGTCGCGCGGCCACATGATCGCGGATGCCGTGGCCATCATTGGCACGATGGATATCGTGTTTGGCGAAATCGATCGGTAAACCTCATGCTGTCAGAACCCACCCGCCAGCGCATCGACCGCGAACTGGCCAAGTATCCCGCAGACCAGCGGCAGTCGGCGGTCATTGCGGCACTTTCCATCTTGCAGCAGGAGCGCGGATGGATTTCACCGGACACCGAGAGCGAACTTGCCGCGTATATCGGGATGCCACCAATTGCCGTGCACGAGGTGGTGACCTTTTACAACATGTTCAACACGAAGCCGGTCGGGCGCTACAAGCTCAACGTTTGTACCAATCTGCCGTGCCAGTTGGGCGGCGGTGCGCGGGCCATGCAGTACCTCAGTGCAAAGCTGGGGATCGCTCCTGGAGAGACCACCAACGACGGCATGTTCACGCTGCAGGAAAGCGAGTGTCTGGGTGCCTGTGGCGATGCTCCAGTGGCCCTTGTCAACGATCGCCGGATGTGCAGTTTTCTCAGCAATGAGCAAATTGACCGCTTAATTGAATCGCTGTGCCACGAAGCCAAGCAAGGGGGCGTGGCATGAAATTCGGGACCTCTACCGGCCTTGAAACCTGCTTTCACGGTCGCCATGTCGAGCCACAAATCTTGCGGGGACTGAATGGCAAGAACTGGGCTCTGCACGATTATGCGGAGCGGGACGGCTACAAGGCTTTGCGCAAAGTCCTCGGCGTGGACGGCCACCCTGGCATGACGCCAGAGCAGGTGATCGCTGAGGTGAAGCTCTCAGCCCTGCGGGGTCGCGGTGGCGCTGGCTTTCCAACAGGGCTGAAGTGGAGCTTTATGCCCCGACAGTTCCCGGGCCAGAAGTACTTGGTGTGCAATTCGGATGAAGGGGAGCCTGGCACCTTTAAGGATCGCGATATTCTGCGATTCAACCCGCATATCGTCATTGAAGGCATGGCCATTGCAGCCTATGCGATGGGAATCAGCGTCGGCTATAACTACATTCACGGCGAGATTTTTGAGGACTACGAGCGCTTCGCGGAGGCGCTCGAAGAAGCACGTGCCGCTGGATATCTCGGCAACAAAATTCTTGGTACGGACTTCAGCTTTGAGCTCCACGCCTCGCATGGATTCGGGGCCTACATCTGCGGCGAGGAAACCGCGCTGCTCGAATCGCTTGAGGGCAAGAAGGGGCAGCCCCGCTTTAAGCCACCGTTTCCGGCCAGCTTTGGTCTGTACGGCAAGCCGACCACCATTAACAATACCGAAACCTTCGCGGCGGTGCCTTGGATCATCCGCAATGGCGGCCAGGCATATCTCGATGTAGGCAAACCCAATAACGGTGGTACCAAGATTTATTCAGTTTCGGGAGATGTGGCCAATCCCGGCAACTACGAAGTGCCCATGGGCATGCCATTTGCAAAGCTGTTGGCTCTGGCTGGCGGTATGCGCGAGGGCAGGGCGCTGAAGGCGGTCATTCCTGGCGGCTCGTCGGCACCGGTGCTTCCGTCAAGCATCGTGATGGACTGCACCATGGACTACGACTCAATCGCAAAAGCCGGCTCCATGTTGGGGTCGGGGGCGGTCATCGTGCTCAACGATACGCGCTGCATGGTCAAGTCGCTCGAGCGACTGTCGTACTTCTACCAGCATGAATCCTGCGGCCAGTGCACGCCTTGTCGCGAAGGCACGGGCTGGCTTTATCGAATGGTTCACCGAATCGAACATGGCCAGGGCCGGCCCGAAGATCTCGATGTGCTGAACTCGGTTTCTGACAACATCGCTGGACGCACCATCTGTGCCCTTGGGGATGCGGCGGCCATGCCCGTGAAATCGTTCATCAAGCATTTTCGAGCTGAGTTCGAACATCACATTGAACACAAGACCTGCATGGTGCACGAGCATGTTTAAGAACGGGACGGAAATCCTGATTGCCCTGCCGCATCGTATGCACACGAGGTTGATACGACATGGTTGAATTGGAAATCGATGGTCGAAAGGTCGAGGTGCCCGAGGGCTCCATGGTTATGGAGGCGGCGCACAAGCTTGACATCTATGTTCCTCATTTCTGCTATCACCCCAAGCTGTCCATCGCGGCCAACTGCCGTATGTGCTTGGTGGATATCGAGAAGGCGCCCAAGCCACTCCCCGCTTGCGCCACGCCGGTCGCGCAGGGCATGATCGTTCGCACCCATTCCGACAAGGCTCTGCAGGCGCAGAAGGGTGTGATGGAGTTGCTGCTGATTAACCACCCCTTGGATTGCCCCATTTGTGACCAGGGCGGTGAATGCCAATTACAGGACTTGGCCGTGGGCTACGGGGCATCGACGTCTCGCTACCACGAGGACAAGCGCGTGGTGTTCCACAAGAACGCTGGCCCGCTTATCGCCATGGAGGAAATGACCCGCTGCATTCATTGCACCCGATGCGTGCGCTTTGGTCAGGAAGTGGCCGGCGTGATGGAACTGGGTATGGCCATGCGCGGTGAGCATTCTGAGATCACCACATTCCTTGAAGGCTCCATCGACTCGGAGCTTTCAGGCAACATGATCGACATTTGTCCTGTGGGCGCACTAACCAGCAAGCCCTTTCGATTTGCGGCCCGGACGTGGGAGCTCACCCGGCGCGCGTCGGTCAGTCCGCACGATAGCCTCGGCACGAATCTCGTCATGCAGGTGAAGAACAACCGCGTGATGCGCGTGGTGCCGCAGGAAAACGAGAACATCAACGAGTGCTGGATTTCGGATCGCGACCGGTTCAGCTACGAAGGTTTGAACAGCTCCGAGCGACTCACCCAGCCGATGATCCGCGACGGCGATCAATGGCGGGACGTGGATTGGCCCACAGCCCTATCCTATGTGGCCAATGGTCTCAAGCGCATCATTGATGCGGGCGGGCCGGGGCAGCTGGGCGCGCTGGCGTCCCCTGTCAGCACGGTCGAGGAGCTTTTTCTGGTTAGCAAGTTGGTGCGCGCGCTTGGTAGCGAAAGCGTCGACTTCCGTCTGCGTCAGTCCGACTTCTCGCAGGATGGAGACAGTGACGACCGCATTCCCTCTTTGGGCCTACCGGTCGCCGATGTGCGCCATCTTCAGTCGGCGTTGATCGTTGGATCGTTGCTGCGCAAGGACCATCCCCTGCTTGCCGCCAAGCTGCGGCGCGCGAGCAAATCCGGCGGCAAGATCAGCGTGGTGCATGCTGCTGACGACGATCTCCTGATGCCACTGCACGCCCGACTCATCGCGCCGCCGAGTGCATGGGTCAACCGGCTTGCTGAGGTGGCTGCGTGCGTGGCGGACCAGGCCGGCGTCGCTCGTCCTCAAGTTCTTGAGGGAATGCAGCCATCCGAGGATGCGCAACGCATCGCGCAGAGTCTGCTATCTGGCGAACGCAAGGCGGTTCTGCTTGGGAACGCGGCGGCCCAGCATCCGCATGCACGTGATTTGGACATCCTGGGGCGCTGGATCGCCGAGCACACCGGTGCAAGCTTCGGCTACACGGTGGAAGCGGCGAACACCGTGGGGGCATATTTAGTCGGCGCCAAACCCGGGTCCGGCGGCCTGAATGTGGCGCAAATGGTGCAAAAACCCCCGGCGGCCATGCTTCTTTTGGGCGTCGAGCCCGAGTTCGACATGCAGGACGGCGCTGCCGCAGCAGCAGCAATGCGCGCGTGCGGTTTTGTTGTGGCGCTATCCGCCTACCGTGGCACGGTCGCCGATTACGCCCAGGTCCTGTTGCCGATTGCGCCCTTCAGCGAAACCGCGGGCGCGATCGTCAACTGTGAAGGGAGTTTGCAGACGTACAGCCCGGTCGTTGGACCGGTCGGACAGTCGCGGCCTGCGTGGAAGGTGCTGCGCGTCTTGGCCGATCAGCTCGGCTTGCCGGGTTTTGAGTACGACACCGTGGAAGCCGTGCGCGATGCCGCTTTGCATGGCGTGAACATTGCAGAGCGCCTTCAGTCGCACACCGGAACGGAATTGCCCGCCTCCCTTGCCTTGCAGGGCGAGGCGCGAGGTTTGAGCGATTTTGAGCGCCTTGCTGAAGTGCCGATCTATTTCAGCGATGCAATCGTAAGGCGCGCCGCTTCGCTGCAGCAAACCCGCGATGCACGCTTGGCAGGGCAGATCGCGCTCGCCCCTGATGCATGGCAGCGGCTCGGGCTGCAGTCCGGGGACCGTGTGAAGGTGCAGCAGGGAGCCGCCACCACCGAGTTATCGGTGAGGTTGGACAATGGCTTGGCGACGGGCGTGGTACGTATTGCCGCGGCGCACCCCGCCACCGTTGGCCTCGGCCCCATGTTCGGCGCAGTTTCTGTGCACAAGGCCTGACCCATGCTTGAAGCCTTCAACTCCGGTGGATTGAACCTGCTCGGCCCAGTCGCGTGGCCCGTGATTTGGACCATCATCAAGATCGTTGCTATCGTGCTGCCGCTGTTCATCGCGGTCGCCTACCTCACGTTGTGGGAGCGCAAGCTCATCGGGTGGATTCAGGTTCGAATCGGTCCTAACCGCGTCGGACCCTACGGACTTTTGCAGCCGATAGCCGACGGACTGAAGTTCATATTCAAGGAAATCATCGTACCCACGCAGGCAAGCCAGTTTTTGTTCATTCTGGGACCCATCATGACGATCATGCCGGCGCTGGCTGCATGGTCCGTCATGCCTTTCGGGCCGGATGTGGCGCTGGCTAACGTAAACGCCGGGCTCTTGTTGCTCATGGCCGTGACCTCGCTGGAGGTCTACGGTGTCATCATCGCGGGGTGGGCGTCCAATTCAAAGTACGCGTTCCTGGGCGCCATGCGTGCGTCGGCGCAGATGGTCAGCTACGAGATCGCCATGGGCTTTTGCCTGGTTGTCGTATTGATGGTGTCTGGCAGCCTCAACCTCACGCAGATCGTGGTTGGGCAGGAGCAGGGCCGTTTCGCCCTCATGGGACTGAATTTTCTTTCGTGGAATTGGCTGCCGCTGTTGCCTATCTTTGTTGTTTACCTCATTTCTGGGATTGCGGAGACCAATCGCCACCCATTTGATGTGGTCGAGGGTGAGTCGGAAATCGTGGCCGGCCACATGGTCGAATATTCCGGCATGTCGTTCGCGCTGTTCTTCCTTGCGGAATACGCGAACATGATCCTTGTTTCGTTCCTCGCCACGATCATGTTTCTTGGCGGGTGGGACGCGCCACTGTCGTTCCTCGGTTTCGTCCCAGGATGGATCTGGCTCGGCATCAAGGCCTTTCTCGTAGTGTCCATCTTTCTGTGGGTGCGTGCGACGTTTCCGCGTTACCGCTACGACCAGATCATGCGTCTGGGCTGGAAAATCTTCATCCCCGTCACCTTGGTGTGGCTGGTGCTGATCGGCGCGTGGATGCAAACCCCTTGGTCGATTTGGCACTGAACGGAGTACGAACATGGCCGCCGTGCGCGACACCTTCAACAGCTTTTTCCTGGTCGAACTCTTCAAGGGGCTTGCCCTCACCGGCAAGCACGCCTTCCGACGCAAAATCACGGTGCAATATCCCGAAGAGAAGACGCCGATGTCACCCCGGTTTCGCGGCCTGCACGCGCTGCGCCGCTACCCGAATGGCGAAGAACGTTGCATTGCGTGCAAGTTGTGCGAGGCTGTGTGCCCAGCGCTGGCGATCACGATCGAAAGTGACCAGCGCGCTGACGGCACGCGCCGCACCACTCGATATGACATTGACCTGACCAAGTGCATTTTCTGTGGCTTCTGCGAGGAGAGTTGCCCCGTGGATTCCATCGTGGAGACCCACATCTTTGAATATCACGGCGAACAGCGCGGCGACCTGTACTTCACGAAGGAGATGCTGCTGGCTGTAGGTGACCGTTACGAACACGAAATCGCGCCCAACAAGGAGGCCGACGCCCAATATCGCTGAAGGCTCTCGGGGCCGTCCGGGATGCCGCGCCTTCTCACGCGCCAGGCTCCCGACCGCGCTCTTGCCTCGCATGCGGCCCTGTCTGCGGTGTCGAACTCCCTACTTGCTATGACCATCCAAACCGCGTTGTTTTACATCTTCGCCGCAGTTCTTCTTTTTGCCGCGTTCCGCGTCATTACGTCGCGCAACCCGGTTCACTCGGCGCTGTATCTGGTCTTGGCATTCTTCCAGGCGTCCACAATCTGGATCCTGCTGAGAGCGGAATTCCTTGCGATCGTGCTCGTCCTGGTTTACGTGGGCGCCGTCATGGTGCTGTTTTTGTTCGTGGTCATGATGCTCGACATCAACCTCGACCGATTGCGACAGGGCTTTTGGCGATTCTTCCCAGTTGCCGCCTTGGTCGGCGTTTTCATCGTGCTGGAAATGGCTGCAGTGCTGATGCAAGCGTTCCAGATCGGGGGGCAGACTGCGGCGGCGCAAATCGGCGGACAGCCCGCTTCAGCAGCGGCGCACGCCCTTGCACAGATGCCCAACACGAACGCGCTTGGGCTGGTTGTATACACGCATTACCTGTACCCGCTCGAGATTGCAGCGGTCATTCTCTTGGTGGCCATCATCGCCGCCATTTCCCTGACTCTGCGCCGTCGCAAGGATACGAAGAGCATTCAAGTCTCCGAGCAGCTCAAAGTGCGGCGACAAGACCGCGTGCGTTTGGTCCAGATGAAGCCAGAGGGCAAGGAGTAAGCCATGTTGGGATCACTTAGTCTCGCGCATTACCTGGTGCTCGGCGCCATCCTCTTTGCCATCTCGGTGGTTGGTATCTTTCTCAACCGGCGCAACCTCATTGTCCTCTTGATGGCCATCGAGTTGATGCTTTTGGCGGTGAACCTCAATTTCATCGCCTTTTCGCACTACCTGCAGGACATGGCCGGTCAGGTGTTCGTGTTCTTCATTCTCACCGTCGCAGCGGCCGAGTCGGCCATTGGCTTGGCCATTCTGGTGGTGTTATTTCGCAATCTGTCCACGATCAACGTGGATGAACTCGACCATCTCAAGGGCTAAGGCATGGCAGGCACGCTCAATCCCACGCTTTTGCTCGTCATCGCGCTGGCGCCGCTGGCGAGTGCGATCATCGCCGGTCTATTCGGCAAGGCAATCGGCCGCGCTGGTGCACACACGGTCACCACAGGTAGCGTGGCGATTTCTTTCGCCCTTTCGGCCTGGGTCCTGATACAGGTGGTGGGCGGTGCCCACTACAACGGGACGGTCTACACATGGATGCAGGTTGGCTCGCTCAAGATGGATGTTGGATTCTTGATCGACAGCCTCTCGGCGTTGATGATGGTAGTCGTGACCTTTGTCTCGCTGTGCGTGCATGTCTACACCATTGGCTACATGGCCGATGACCCCGGATATCAGCGCTTTTTCTCCTACATCAGCCTGTTCACCTTCAGCATGCTGATGCTGGTCATGAGCAACAACATGCTTCAACTGTTCTTCGGCTGGGAAGCCGTGGGGCTCGTGTCCTATCTTCTGATCGGCTTCTGGTACACGCGGCCATCTGCGGTGTTCGCCAACATGAAGGCCTTCATCGTTAACCGCGTGGGTGACTTTGGATTCATACTCGGCATCGGTCTGGCGCTGGCCTACACCGGTAGCCTGAACTACAACGACATCTTCGCCAAGGCGCCAGAGCTTGCCAAACTTCATTTCCCGGGCACGGACTGGATGCTCATGACCGTGATGTGCATCAGCCTGTTCGTGGGAGCAATGGGAAAAAGTGCGCAATTCCCGTTACACGTGTGGCTCCCCGACTCCATGGAGGGTCCCACCCCCATATCCGCGCTGATTCATGCCGCCACGATGGTGACTGCCGGCATCTTTATGGTGGCGCGCATGTCGCCGCTGTTTGAGTTGTCTGATACGGCGCTGTCCTTCATCTTGGTGATTGGCGCAATCACGGCGCTGTTCATGGGCTTCCTGGGGGTCATCCAGAACGACATCAAACGGGTGATCGCATACTCAACGCTTTCGCAGCTGGGTTACATGACTGTGGCCTTGGGCGCCTCAGCCTACTCGGTGGCCATCTTCCACCTCATGACCCACGCCTTCTTCAAGGCGCTGCTGTTTCTGGCTGCGGGCTCCGTCATCATCGGCATGCATCACGATCAGGATATCCGCCACATGGGCGGCCTGCGTAAGTACATGCCCATTACCTGGATCACGTTCCTCATTGGATCGCTGGCGCTGATCGGAACACCATTTTTCGCCGGCTTCTATTCGAAGGACAGCATCATCGATGCGGTTGCGGCCAGCCATCTGTCTGGATCCGGATTCGCCACGTTTTCCGTGACGGCCAGCGTGTTTGTCACGGCGCTTTACTCATTCAGGCTGTATTTCCTAGTCTTCCATGGTGAAGAGCGCTTCCGCCACGTGCCTGGACATGACGAGCACGGCGGGCAGGATCATGCCCACGGCCACGGCTCCCTGGAGCCGCGCGAGTCTCCATGGGTCATTACGCTTCCGCTCATCCTTTTGGCGATCCCTTCAGCAGTAATCGGCTACGTGACGATTCAGCCTCTGCTGTACGGCGGGTTTTTCAATGGAGCCATTGTGGTGAACGCGGCAGCGCATCCGGCCATGACCGATTTGCGCGAGCATTTCCACGGTCCCCTACAGATGGCACTGCATGCGGTGAGCACGTTGCCGCTTTGGTTGGCAATTGCAGGTGTGGCCGTTGCGTGGTACGCATACATGGTGAATCTGGCCTTTCCAGCCGCGGTGCAGCGCATGTTTAAGCCCGTCTACATTTTGCTTGATCACAAGTATTACATGGACTGGATCAATGAGCACGTCATTGCCGCAGGGACCCGGCTGGTCGGCAAGGGGCTGTGGAAGGGCGCTGACGCAGGCTTTATCGACGGTCTTGTGGTCAACGGTACGGCGCGCATGATCGATGTCGCCGCCGGTCTGATTCGGCAGTTGCAAACCGGCTTCCTTTACTACTACGCATTGGCCATGGTGGCGGGCGTGGTCGTATTCATGTGGCTATTCGTTCCGGGCAAGCTGCTGTCCGGCTGGTTCATCCGATAAATCCAACAGGGCCCGCGGCTTCGTTCAACCTTATGCAATCGCTACCCTTGCTGAGCCTGTCCATCTGGACGCCCATCGCCTTTGGCATCCTGATATTGCTGCTCGGGCGGGATTCCAACGCTCCGGCTATGCGCTCATTGGCGCTTGCCGGAAGCATTTTGAGTTTCCTGGTCACAATTCCGCTGGTCACGAACTTCAACCTGGCCGACGCAGGCATGCAGTTTGTCGAGCGTGCGCCGTGGATCGAGCCGTTTAACATTCACTACCACCTCGGGATCGACGGTATTTCGCTATGGTTTGTCCCGCTTACCGCCTTCATCACGGTCATTACGGTGATCGCAGGCTGGGAAATCATCACCGAGCGCGTAGCGCTCTACATGGCCTCATTCCTGATTCTTTCCGGGTTGATGGTTGGCGTGTTTTGTGCACTCGATGGCATTTTGTTCTACGTGTTCTTCGAGGCAACTCTGATCCCGATGTACCTGATCATAGGAATCTGGGGAGGACCACGCCGCGTGTATGCAGCGTTCAAGTTCTTTCTCTATACGCTCCTTGGATCGCTGCTGATGCTTGTGGCGCTCATCTATCTTTACTTCCAGTCCGGCGGTAGTTTCAACATTCTTGACTGGTACACGGTTCCGCTATCCAGCGTGGCGCAGGTCCTGCTTTTCGTGGCCTTCTTTTTCGCATTCGCGGTGAAGATCCCGATGTGGCCGGTGCATACGTGGTTGCCCGATGCGCACGTGGAAGCCCCCACGGGTGGCTCCATCGTCCTTGCCGCCGTCATGCTCAAGCTTGGCGCCTACGGTTTCGTGCGGTTTGTGTTGCCCATCGTGCCCGACGCAAGCCACGAACTGGCTCCGATCATCATCACGCTATCCATCATTGCGGTCATTTATATCGGCCTGGTGGCCATGGTGCAAACGGACATGAAGAAGCTGGTCGCCTATTCGTCCATCGCGCACATGGGTTTCGTCACGCTTGGCTTTTTCCTGTTCTCCAACCTTGGCGTGCAGGGCGGCTTGATGCAGATGATCTCGCACGGCTTTGTCTCGGGTGCGATGTTCATGAGCATTGGAGTGTTGTATGACCGCATGCACACTCGTGCAATTGCCGAGTATGGAGGCGTCACGACGGTCATGCCCCACTTTGCCGCATTTGCCGTGCTGTTCGCGATGGCCAACGCTGGATTGCCTGGCACAAGTGGTTTCGTCGGCGAATGGATGGTGATTCTTGCCGCTGTGAAGGGCAATTTCTGGCTCGGCATGTTGGCTGCCACGACCTTGATCCTCGGCGCCAGTTACACGCTGTGGATGGTCAAGCGCGTGTTCTTTGGTCCCGTCCGCAACGACCACGTGGCTGCGCTGAAGGACATCGGATCGCGTGAGTTCGTCATCTTGGCTCTGCTCGCTGCTGCGGTCCTGTGGTTCGGCTTGTACCCCAAATTCTTCACCGACCCCATGCAAGCCAGCGTCACCCAACTCCTGCAGCATGTGGCTGCCTCCAAACTGCAGTAAACCGCCTACCTGATGATGAACTGGATTGCGATCTACCCCGAGATCTACCTGCTAGTCATGGCCTGCGTGGTCATGCTCGCCGACCTGTTTTTCAAGGACGCAGACCATCGCGTGGCATACGGGCTCACGCTCCTTACACTGCTCGTGCTGGCTGTCATGAGCGGCGCCTATTACGCATCGGGCCTTGAGGTATTCGCCATGCAGCGCATGGTCATCGTCGATCCGATGGCCATGTTGCTCAAGTTGTTTACAACTGTGGCCACTGGCATCAGCCTGATCTACGCGCGACGCTATGCGCTGGACCGCGGCATGTGGGGTGGCGAACTCTTTAGCCTTTCGCTGTTTGCGCTGCTGGGTCAGTTCGTCATGATCTCCGGCAATAACCTGTTGATGATCTATCTGGGCCTTGAGCTATTGTCGCTCGCGCTATATGCACTCGTGGCGCTGCGGCGCGATTCGGCCCTGGCGACCGAAGCAGCAATGAAGTACTTCGTGCTGGGGGCATTGGCCTCCGGTTTCTTGCTCTACGGTATGAGCATGATCTATGGCGCTACCGGGTCCCTGGATTTGGGCGTGGCGTTCAAGACGATTGCCATGGAGCCGATCAATCGTGCCGCGCTGGTCATGGGGCTCGTGTTCATCGTCGCCGGCGTTGCCTTCAAGTTCGGCGCAGTGCCCTTTCACATGTGGATTCCCGACGTGTACCAAGGTGCGCCCACGGCTATCGTTCTACTGGTGGGCGGGGCGCCCAAACTGGCGGCCTTTGCGATGGCCATACGCTTGCTGGTCGAAGGCATGTTCCCGCTGGCCGTAGACTGGCAGCAGATGCTGATGGTACTGGCGCTGCTTTCCATCGTCGTGGGGAACTTTGCGGCTATTGCGCAGACCAATCTCAAGCGCATGCTGGCATATTCGACGATTGCGCAGATCGGATTTATGCTGCTAGGCCTGATGTCTGGCATGATTAATGGCAACGGCATATCCGCATCAGTCGCCTATGGTGCGGCAATGTTTTATCTGGTCATTTATGTGCTCACGACACTGGGGACCTTCGGAGTCATCATGTTCATGGCCCATCAGGGTTTTGAAGCCGAAGATCTGAAGGATTTTGCCGGGCTTGGCAAGAGCCACCCGTGGCTCGCCGGCGTCATGGCGTTTTTGATGTTCTCGCTTGCCGGGTTGCCCCCCTTTGCGGGTTTTTACGCGAAATTTGAAGTTCTTTCCGTGCTCCTGGCCACTGGCCGTGTCTGGTTGGTGGTCGTAGCCGTGGTGCTCTCGGTGATTGGCGCTTTTTACTATCTGCGCATGGTCAAGACCATGTATTTCGACGCGCCAACGCGCGAGCACCGCGTTCAGGCTTCGCCCGTCGCTTGGGCTCTGATGTCGCTTAACGGGTTGGCTGTGTTGGGCCTGGGTATCCTGCCGGGCGGCCTGATGACCTTGTGCTATCAAGCCATCGCCAACACACTGCATTAAACGCAGACGTCACTGGAATTTCTTGCTTATGCAATCCTCTGCTGTTTGGCTCGTCCTGGTGCTTGCAATTATTGGTGCCAACCTTCCATTCCTTTCCAACCAGTTTTTCCTGGTATTCCCCCTGAAAAGGCCGAAAGGTTGGCTCCTGCGCGTGGCCGAGGTCGTGGTGCTGTATTTCGTCGTTGGGGGCTTATCGTTGAGCCTGGAGTCTCGTCTGGGACAGATCTACCCTCAGCATTGGGAGTTCTACGCCGTATCAGCCTCGATGTTCCTGGTCTTGGCTTTCCCAGGCTATGTGCTGCGCTATCTGATGCGGCGCGTGGAAAGCTAGCCTGGGGCGAGATCCTCAAATCGACGTGAGTCAAACTGAGCCGTCCCATCTTAAGGAAACCCAGGTCTCCACGGAGCGGGTGTTTGATGGGCAGTTTCTTCATGTCCGGCGCGACACCGTGCGTCTGCCCGACGGTGTGCTCGCGACGCGGGAATACATCAAGCATTCGGGCGCGGTGATGGTCATTCCGCTGCTGGACAATGGACGCGTCTTGATGGAGCGGCAGTGGCGTACCCCGATGGGCCGTGTGATGGTTGAGTTTCCTGCAGGCAAGCTTGATGCCGGCGAGTGTTGGCAGTTCTGTGCCCAGCGTGAACTGCGAGAAGAGACCGGGTACAGTGCGGCACAATGGGCTTATATTGGCGCCATTAACAATGCGATTTCCTACTCGGACGAGGCGATTCATTTGACATTCGCGCGTGGCCTCAAAGCGGGCAGGCAGCAGCTTGACGCGCACGAGTTTCTGGAAGTGTTCGAGGCTGAGCCGGCGGACTTGCTCAGCTGGGTTCGAGATGGAACGGTGACCGACGTTAAAACTGTCATCGGGGCGTTTTGGCTGGACAAACTGCTCAGCGGACAATGGGAGTTGGCTTGGCAGAGTCTGGACGCCGCGGCGACGACGTGAGGGCCTGGCCGGGTTGAAGGCGTGCGCACTAGCTGTGCGCCCGCCCCGTCGCAAGCCAACGTGCCCAGTCCTGAAACCCAGCTGCGCTTGCCTTGGTCACGGCTGCATCCCAGTCATAATCAATCGCAATCAGTGCTGCGCTCCAGCGCCCCGCACGACGTTCGCAAAGGGCATAGCGCGCGTGCGCTCCGCCAGTTTCGATGATATGGATGCCGCCGTGGTCATCGTCGAAAGCTGGAAGGCCGACGCTACCCGGATTGACGATCAGAGTGGTTCCCTGATTCACGACACGAGGCTGGTGGCTGTGGCCGCAGAGCAAAAGGGCCGGTGCCTCGAAGCCCGCCAGCCGCTCGGCGATTTCGCGCTGCGTTGCCATGCGTGCACCGAGTGCTCCTGCGTCAGGCGTGACCGTTTCCAGCAAATAGTCAACATCGCTGCCAGGCCTTCCATGCACCATGCGTACATCATCCGCGGGTGCCGAGGTTGCTGGAAGGCGGGCGAGCCAATCGCGTTGTGGCTGGGTAAGCGCGTCAAAGGCGTACCGGTCGGCGGCGTCGCCAGGTAAGTGAGCGCAGGCGAGCAATTGCCGCTCGTGGTTGCCAGTGATGGTCGGCCAATTGTGGTGCATCAGCAGTTCCGCTGTTTCGCTTGGCCACAAAGGGCCGCTCACCAAGTCGCCACAATTGACAACGATGTCCGCACCACGCCGCGCCACGTCGAGGAGCACAGCCTGGAGCGCAGGCAGGTTTCCGTGAATATCAGATACCACGGCAATGCGCAGAGTAGGACTCATGGGCGGCGAAAATGTGGGTAAGGGGTGCGCTGATTGTGGCATGGCACTGCCGTGGTTGCACAGGCGGTCACCGCAGCGAAGGTCCGCCAATAGGCTGGCAATGCGAAGGTCATCATGTGTCCGGCTTCCCAGTCGATGCCGTCCATGGGCCGTCCGCGAGCCAAGGCGTGGACACCAACCGCTTCTCGCAGGGGCGCCTGGGCTTCATGGCCCATGAAGGCAGCCGCCGTGCGGCAAAGTGAGCCGAACCAGGCGCAGAGGCGTGATTGGGATGCGCATTGCAGATGGCGAGGCCCCGTGGCTGCATGCGGAGCAAGGGCGGATGGTCTGGTCTGTTCGATGAGATCACGAATCGAGCACCGGCTGCGGATTGTGCATGGCCGCAGCACGATTTGCGCGCGCTTGAAATAATGTGGGCATGCGAACCCACCACACATTGAATTTCAACACCCTCGTCTTGCTCGTCTTGCCACCATTCTTCTGGGCGGGCAACGCCGTTGTCGGTCGATTGATGGTGGGACAAATCCCGCCGCTTGCACTTAGCTTTTACCGCTGGTTTTTTGCGTTTATTGTGGCTGTGCTCTTTACTGCCGTGCCGCTGTGGCGCAGCCGCACGATTTTGCGACGGCAATGGGTTGCGTTGGCAAGGATGGGTTTTCTTGGTGTGGCCTGCTACAACTCGTTGCAGTACGTCGCCCTGCATACCAGCACGCCGCTCAATGTGTCATTGATCACGTCCGCAGCTCCCGTGTTTATTTTGCTCATTGGCGCTCTGTTCTACCGAGAGCCGATTGGGGCCGAATCGTGGTGGGGGGCTGCACTGTCGATCGCAGGGGTCGGTGTAGTGGTTACGAAAGGGCATCTGGCACACTTGCTGCAACTGCATTTGGCAGCCGGCGACATCATCATGTTGGTCGCCGTATTCTTATGGGGCTTTTACACTTGGGAACTGCGCCGCCGTCCGCTGGGTTTATCGCCATTCGTCTCGCTGACCGCACAGATGGCCTGGGGCACGCTATTCATTGCGCCGTTTGCGGCGTTCGAGCATTGGGGGTTGGGGGAAAGCACGCAGTGGGGGCTGTCGGTGGCGCTGGCGATCGCCTACGTGGCCGTTCTGGCCTCGCTCCTAGCCTACGTGTGCTGGGGCACGGCGGTGGCGCGCACAGGAGCACAGATTCCAGCGTATTTCGGCAATCTGGCCCCAATTTTTGCGGCGTTTCTGTCCTACGTGTTCCTACATGAGGGTATCGCGCTCTATCATCTTTTCGGTGCCGCACTGATCTTTGCTGGCATTCACGTGGCGTTGCGAGCGCGACCGCGAATGTCGCCGGCACGCTGACCATCATGGCCAGGCCGAGCTGCGTGTGGATGCCACCAATCCCTTTCGTCCCAAGACGGTAGACATCTCTGCCCGTTTCCTGCGGGCGGCAGCGCGCGCAAGGCCGCAAAAATATCAGGGGCTCTCTGCGCCGAGTCTCGCGCCGTGCTGCGGGCGCTGACTTGGCTGATGCGGTCCCTCATCCTTCTTGCGACGCCAGCGACCCTGAGACGGATGCATTTCACCGGGGTTTGGATGGTGGGAAGGCGCAGTTGATGGGCTTTGGAATCCGCGCTTGCGCCCGCTTGCGCCCGCTTGCGCCCCTATGCTCGGCGATGACTCGCGTGTCAAGGGTCAATCACCGCTGCGCAGACGTCCGTAGGAGCCGCGGCGACATGGCCGACGACTGGAATCATCTTGATGCCCGCCGATGCTACGCGGCATGGGGCAGCCATCACACCGCAGCCTGACAGAGCGGCTGTGGCCATCAGCACGGCAATCGTCATTTTGACATTGGGGCTATACGTCATGGTTAGATCCATTTCAGGTGTTTGGTGCCTATGCGTCGCAGATCGCTCATGCCTGCGCCGCAGCCACTGCAGCGTTGCCGAGTTCGATGACTGCCAGAGCGTAGAGCGCAGAGTGGTTGTAACGAGTCACAACGTAGAAGTTATCGGTTCCCAGAATGTAGTCAGGTTCGCCATCTGCATTGGGTAATTGCACCACGGAGAGCTTGCCCCCATAATCCAGAGCGCGGGGTGGGAGGGGCAGGCCTGCGGCCTGCAATTGTGGCGCGCTGAAGCTCGGAATGATGTCAGGCTCGAGAAGCCGTGCCAGTGTGTCGGGTGCAATGGAGTGCGGCATCACAAGCGGAAAATGCGTGGGTTTGTCCCGTTGCCAGCCGTGTTCCGCCAGAAAGTTGCCCACGCTGCCAATTGCGTCGGCGGGGTTTTCGATGATGTCAATCTTGCTGCCGCCATCAAAATTCAGCGCGTAGCGAAGGATATTTCCCGGCATGAACTGCGGCATGCCAATGGCGCCCGCATACGAGCCCTTCACCTCGGCGGCGTCAAAGTCATTCTGGTGGCACCAAAGCAGATAGTCGCCGAGCTGAGCACTGAAATAGCCGCTGCGGTCTCTGGGCGCAGTGGTCGGAAAGTCCAGTGACAGCGTCGTTAGAGCGTCCAGGACGCGAAAACTGCCCATGTTGCGACCGTAGATCGTTTCGACCCCGAGGATCCCGGTGACGATGGCGGGGGGCACGCCGAAGCGGCTGTCCGCCTTGCGTAGCCACACGCTGAATTCCTGAATGAAGTCCGACCCAGCACGAATGCGCATGGCGTCAACAAAGTGGCTGCGGTACACGGCCCAGTTCTTCTGCTGTGGTTTGCCGGGGATGATGAGACGCACCACTTCTGGCTGGAATCGTGCCCGGCCGAGTTGGCTGGCGATCCACTTTCGGTCCAACTCGGTTTGTTGCGCCAGCCGTGCGGCCAGTTGTGGCACGCGCGGCGAATCGGCATAGCTCGGCGTCGACGCAATGTCGGCTTCACTCGCGGGAGAATCAGAGCCCTGTGCAAACGCCATCCTCGGAAGCCAAGTGGCAGTCAGGAGGGCCAAGGCACAGCGCAGCGCGTGACGGCGCTGGAGGCAGCGTGAGGCAGGGGGTTGAGAGCGATCCATGACGACGGGAGCCGGACGTATGAGTGTAATCAGCCACCATCGCCGTTTGGCACCCCGCTCGGATGCCAAAGGCTGTCGCGCGCTTTATTAGGATGCGACTCCGAAGCGAATTTCTTCGCGAGATCAGGAGAATGCGCAAGCTGCAAAATAGATCGCACCGACTTGGCGATTCGAAAGATAGCCTCGCCGGGGCAGGGTTGGAAATTTTCGGTTGACTGTTTCTTCCACTTTTCTCAGCGCCGACTCTTTGCCTCGATCTGCTTCAGTGTTTTCCGGTACAGATCTGGGTGCGGCTTGCCGATCCGGATAGCCTCGGCGATGGTGCCCTGCGCGGCCGGAAAGTCCCCTGCGGCGAGCAGGGCTTGGGCGAGATTGTTCAGTGGGTCGCCATCATCCGGATGGGCGCGGGAGGCTTGGGCGAAATACACGGCGGCCTTGGCATAGTCTTTTTGGGCATAGGCCAGATTGCCCAACCCCATCATTGCAATCCACGCTTTGGGCCAGCGCTCAAGTGCGGCGTGATAGGCCTCGCGTGCTGCCTCGGGTGCCACGCCCTCCAGCGTTGACGCGGCGTTGAGATAATCGAATTCAGTCACATTGGCCGGGAACTGTCCGGGCCGAAGAACAACGAAGGCCCAGCGCCCCCCTGGTGCCCACGACCGATCGAACTGCCCGATTGACAGCACCAAGTTGCGCGCGGTGCTCGAATGCAAAGTCACGGTGTCGGCAGCAAGGTCGTACCCTGTTACGACCGCGAAATGCCAATCCTGCGCACCGATACCCACCTTCTGCAACGCGACGACCGGGATCCCGGCAGCGACTTGTGCGAATAGTGCTGCGAGCTTGCCAGGCAGGACGTAAGCCAATCGACCCGCGCGGCGTGTCGCGCCGAGCATGTCAAATTGCAGTGTGCCATCCAGCTTCGGTGTGTAAAGCTGAGGGAGCAACTGCTCAGGCGAGGTCTTCACGCCTGAGTACCCGAGTGCCGCTGCCAAAGTCGCGGGACCGCAGTAGTTACGGTCGTCGGCATAGAAAGGAACCCCTTCGACACGCGCGCTGCGCGGCAGACCAGGGGAAGCCTCAACCAGACTGCCGTTCAAGTACTGCGCCTTGTAGGGCTCTGCGCCGGGCGGCAGCGCGCACCCGCCGATCATGCAGCATCCGAGCACGGCGACCGCAAGCGCCCCCCGTGGAATCAGGCTGGCGTGTGGACGTGCGAATTGCAAGGCGTTTGGTTCGCAGGCTGCATTCACACCGCCAGCACCACCAAGATGGCAACCAGCAGAATGATCACCATTTCCTGAAAACCGAGAGCACCCGCAGCAGGCATGGTCTTGATCTTTCCGGCAAGCTCCGCGACCTCGCGATCGCTCAGCGCTGCCAAGCGCTGCTGCGTGACCTCGCGGCTCAAGCCCATTTGCTCAAGCTTTTTCTGCACATCTGCCCGGGCCAGGAAGACGTTTAGTGTCTGGCGATCCTGCGCCAGGGTCGAATCGGGAGCCCCCGCCGCTTGCTGAGCAAGTTGTTGCGTACTGATGAGTTCGGCCTTTGCGGCGGGTGCGGCGGCGAGCAGACCCACGCTGAGCAGGGCAATGACAACGTGGCTGGACAGGCGTTTGGTGTTCATGGCGGGATCTCCGGGAAGAAAAGCATGAAACAAATCACATGACACACATCACGATGTGAAGTTTACGGCAGACCAAGGACACCTGTGTCGGCTTCGCCTGCGCTCGCCGCACCCGCAACCTGCCGGTTTAACGGATGCATCGTCCTGCGACCCCCTCCGGGCGCCGGCTTGGATCCACCCCGAAGCCATGAGCACCTTCGCGCAATTTATTGATCGCAGTTGACGTCCTTGGGCGGAGATGTGGGAGGCTCCGGCCGTGGCATGCCAAGCGCTCTTCACGGTCTTGCGAAGAGCGCTCCTTATGCCTGCGCCGAAGAACTGCGGCAGGTCACGGCAGTCGGAGTCGACGGATCGCCAGCCGCAGCTCAACAAGCCTGCGCGCATGGCGCTTGCCGTTGTCGTCCGGGGGCTTGGCGTAGCGCCAGAGCTCAAGCGCGTTGAGCAGGTTGCAGGCGTCGGTAATGGCGGCGGGCGACAGGCCGCTTTGGCGAAGGCGCGCCCCCAGGCTTTCAGGCGTGTCGGCGGCGGTGCTCTTAATGCCCATTTGTGCAAGCCGTTTGCGCAGGGCAGCATAGGCGGCATCCCAAGGATGCACTTTGCGGCGTTCCCATACGAGAAACAGGCCCGTGAGGCTTACGGCCGCACTAAGCGCGGCGATTGCCAGTGCCGAGAGCTGGCGCCAATCAGGCTGGCCCATGCCGAGGTTGCGCAGCAGAGCACTTTGGCGGCTTTGGCTGTAGTCCAGCACCCATTGGTTCCATGCATTGTTGAATGCGTCTGACAAATTCCTCAGGCGCAGCAGCAGCGCCGTATCGCGCGGGCCGAGGGCAACGATGCCCAGCAGCGGTTCACGCGCGGCCAAGGTGAAGCCACTGCGGTCCACGCGCGAGGGATCGACCATCGCAGTGGGGTCGGCACGCAGCCAGCCTCGGCCGGCGATCCAGTATTCGGCCCAGGCATGGGCGTCGCTCTGCCGCACGACCCAAGTGTGGTCGATCGGGTTTTCGCGCCCGCCTTGGTAGCCCGTGACGATGCGCGCCGGAATGCCCGCTGCGCGCATGAGCACGACGAAGGCCTGGGCATAGTGCTCGCAAAAGCCTATCCGGCGATCGAACAGAAAGTGGTCGATCTGATTGGGCCCGCGATAAACACCGGGCTCAAGGCTGTAGCGGAATGGCTCGCTCCGAAACATCTGAAGAACGGCTTGTGCAACTTGGAGTTTGGTGCCGCCTTCACGTTGAATCGTGCGCGCGACGTGCTCACCAAAGGCCAGGGTGTGCGGATTGTCCCCGCGTGGCAGTTGGATGTCGGCCTTGAGGCCTGTCGTCCGGACGTCCTTCCCATAGGCGAAGCGGGGGTAAGAGGTCAGATCGTAACGGGTGAGCTGGGAGATTGGCCGGCTTGCCACCAGATCCAAGGTGGGAAGCTGCACCACATGGGCTTGAATCGGGCCTTTCAATACAGGTGCCCTCTTGGGCGCATCCAATGCGAACACGAAAGGCCGCTGGGACGGTTCCAGCGTGACTGTGTAATGCACGGCGGGTCCATCCGCGAGGAAGTCATGGGGACCGTCGGGCCGGGGCGCAGTTTGGGGCAGGGTGGCGTGTTGCGCGCTCCATTGCCGGCCATTGAACTCCGTGAGAACTGGACCGCGCCAGTACAACTCCCGCTGGGGCGGGCGCACGCCGTGAAACTGCACACGGAAGGCCACGCTGTCATTGCTCGCCAACTTGGCGATCGAGCCCGCGTCCATGCTGTCAGACAGGCCAGCCACGCTTTGAGCAGGGTCCGGTAGCGCCCACAGAGGGCCTGAGAAACGCGGAAAAAGGACAAAAAGCAGGACCATCGTGGGTGTCCCCAGAGCCAGCAGCTTTGCTGTGAGCAATAGACGCTGGGTCAACGGCGGCTGGCCCACGGGCAAGTTTGCATTGATGAGCGCAGTGACCCATCCCGATGTTGCCACCACCATCCAAGCCGCAGAAAGTGCGGATTGCGAGTACAGAAAATTCACCACCACGGCGAAAAAGCCGAGGTAGAAGAGCACATAAGTATCGCGGCGGTTGCGTGTCTCCAGAGCCTTGAGACCAAGTAGAAGGCTGATAAGTGTGACGCCGGGATCGCGCCCGAAAATCGTGTGGAACTGCAACATCGCACCGCCCAGGGCGAGCATCAAAACCAGCGCCAGCAACCATCGTGGCGGCAAAGGACGGTTGCGCCACGCCAAGAATGCGCGCCAGGCAAGAAGCCCGGCCGAGCCAGCAATCGCCCACGCCGGCATGTGGGCGCCCAGCGGCATCAAAGTGATCGTTGCCACCACAATCAGAAACAGCGTATCGCGCGCGCCACGGGGCAGGCTGCGAAGATCGGCGATCCAATGGTCACGACGGCCACGCGAGGGCGTTGCTAGCATGCTTTGACAACTGCAAAGCCGGCCAGCGCACACAGGCACCGCCGCGTGTGGGCGGCACCATTGGCGGGCGGGATGATGCAGCCCGGTAGGCGAAGACCATAAGGGTGCGGCGCCAGCGAGGCGGTTAATACCCAGGCGCAAAGGCGTGACAAACGCGCTTCGACGGTCAGCGCGGCGGGCAGATCAGCCCACTCCAGCCAGTTTTCCAGCTGGGTTGCGGAAGGAATCGCCGCGCGCACAATCAGATCCTCGGTGGCCCCCCTTTTCCAAACCACATGGTTCAGTGGGTCTCCGCGCCGGTACGGGCGCAGTTCGTCAAGTTCGTCGCCCGCCATCGGCCGCGCTGGCGTTTGGGCGCTCGCAGGCGCGGGCTTTGGCGCCGGCACGGGTGGAGCGGGGCTCTCCGGCGCGGGATAGACGCAAAGCGATCCAGTGGGCCGCCACAAGCTCCAGGCACGCCACAGGCCGAGCGGATAGCGACTTTCGATCGTCAACATCGGCCAAGCTTGGATCCCCCGTCGGGCCGGTGTCCAGGGCAGCGTGAAGCGCGTCATTGCATCGCCCCCCAGGTCGATCGCGTGCCAGCCCTGCTGGTCGGCGGCGAGCTGCACGCCCCAACGCTGTCGTCCCGGGCTGGACAGTTGCAGGCGCAATGCACCGGGATGGCCCACATGGAGGTGGGCATTATCGGGCATGTGCGCGGCAAGTTCGAGTCCACGCAGATTGTTGTGCGTGATCTGCAGGGATGCCAGAGCGCTGCCAGCGAGCAGAAAGGTGAGCAGATAGCCGAGATTGAGTTGGTAGTTAATGGATGCCACCAGCAGCACCAGTAGGGTGAGCCCGAAGAACCATCCGGCGGGCGTCGGTAGGATGTAAACGTTGCGGTGTGCGAGAACGGTCTGGGCCCCTGGGGGGTGCCGGGTTTGCGCCCAGCGGGCAAAGCGTTCGCGCAACCATCCAGTGAGTCTTGGGAACACCGTGTGTATGCCGTGCATGACTCGAATGCGCGCTGCGTAATCAGATCGGAACCTGCTGCAGCAGCTCCGCGATCTGACCCTGCACTGCCTCGCGCGAGCCTGCAGAGTCGACGGTGGGCTGCAGACGGTGAGTGGCCACGGCGGGCAGAACAGCCCGCACGTCCTCGGGGCTGCAATAGTCACGTCCATGCAGCAAAGCATGCGCGCGGGATGCACGAAGCAGAGCAAGTCCGGCACGGGGACTCAAGCCGATGGCGAAACGACGTGGAGCGCGCGTGGCAGCAAGAAGGCGTTGCACGTAATCCACCAGAGCCTCTGCTACATGCACAGCCTGCACCTGCCGCTGCAAAGCCGAGAGGCTCTGCACATCGAGCAGTGCCGGAAGGCGGGCTAGCAGGGTGCGGCGGTCTTCGCCCAAAAGCAGGGAGCGCTCTGCGGCACTATCCGGGTAGCCAAGAGACAGGCACATGAGGAAGCGGTCGAGCTGCGATTCCGGTAATGCATAGGTCCCGCGTTGATCGTGCGGGTTTTGTGTCGCCAGCACGAAAAACGGGGATGGCAGCGCACGAGTGACGCCATCGATGCTAACTTGCCGCTCTTCCATTGCCTCAAGCAGTGCACTTTGCGTCTTGGGCGGAGCGCGATTGATTTCGTCCGCCAGCAACAGTTGGGTAAATATCGGTCCGGCGTGGAAGCTGAAAGCGCTGCTGTTGCGGTCATAGACTGTTACGCCAAGCAGGTCCCCTGGCAACAAATCGGACGTGAATTGCACACGCGAGAAATCCAGTCCAAACGTATGGGCCAGGGTGTGGGCCAGAGTTGTCTTGCCTACACCGGGTACGTCTTCGATGAGCAGATGGCCGCCTGCGAGAAGGCAGCACACGGCGAGTTGGGCCTGTGTGCTCTTGCCGACAAGCACGCAGTCGATCTGCGCGACCAAGGCACCAAGTTGAGGGTTCATTGAGGGATCGAGCGGTGCAAAGCGCGCTGTAGCACAATAAATCAAGATTGTGCCTATCTGTTCCGAGGGTATCGCGGGACAGGGCATTGGGAAAAGAGCCGAAGAACGAGGAGACGCCATGCGCACTGGGTATTACACCCACCCCGATTGCAGCCTGCACGAGATGGGGCCGCATCACCCAGAATGTCCGGCCCGGCTTGCCGCCATTGAAGACAGGCTGCTTGCAGCAGGGCTGGATTGGACACTCGCGCGTCCCGAGGTGCCCTTGGCTGACGAATCGGCACTTGAATTGGCGCATAGTGCGCTGCACATCGCCGAATTGCGTGAAAAAGGGCTCACATGCGACGGCTATGCCTGGATCGATCCCGACACCATCATGAATCCCCATACTTGGCAGGCAGCGAGGCGCGCGGCTGGAGCGGCCATCGCCGCCACCGACGCCGTGCTTGGAGGCACTCTGGACAACGCATTCTGCGCCGTGCGCCCGCCTGGTCACCACGCGATGCGGGACCAATCCATGGGGTTTTGCTTCCTCAATAATGTGGCGGTGGGCGCTCGCCATGCGCTGGACGTGCACGGCCTGCAGCGCGTGGCCATTGTTGATTTTGACGTCCACCACGGCAATGGCACGGAAGACATCTTCGCGGGGGATGAGCGGGTACTCATGGTCAGCTTTTTTCAGCATCCCTTTTACCCGTTTACCGGTACTGACCACCCAGCCTCAAATATGCTCAATGTGCCCGTGCCGGCATACTCGGGAGGAGCGCAGGTTCGTGAGATCGTCCAGCACACGTGGTTGCCACGCTTGCGCAGCTTCGCGCCGCAGATGCTTTTCGTCTCGGCGGGATTTGACGCACACCGCGAAGACGATATGGGACAGATGGGCTTAGTCGAGGCCGACTATGCATGGATCACCCGCGCGCTTCGGAGTCTTGCGGCCGAGGTGTGCCAAGGGCGTATCGTGTCGTGTCTCGAGGGAGGCTACAACCTCAGCGCCTTGGGGCGAAGCGTGACCGAGCACATTCGCGTGCTGGCCGGATTGGATGAATAGCATCGCGTGCCTGCAAGATTGCAGCAAGGCTGGCAGCGCAGCATGCGAGCACCAATGGATGTAGGAGACAGGCATGAATGATGCCGATTTGGTCCCGAATGCGGCAAACCACGCGCCGTTGAGCCCGCTGATTTTTCTTGGCCGCGCGGCTGCCGTTTACCCGCACCGCATTGCCATTGTTCATGGAGGCCTGCGCCAGACCTGGAAACAGACAGAGGAGCGTTGCCGCAGGCTAGCTTCGGCCTTGATTCGTCATGGATTGCGGCCCGGTGATGTCGTGGCGGCGATGTTGCCCAACGTGCCGGCCATGGTGGAGGCGCACTTTGGCGTGCCACTGGCGGGCCTCGTGTTGAATGCGCTAAACACACGGTTGGATGCTGAGGCGTTGGCGTACATGCTGGTGAACGGCGAAGCCAAAGTGGTGATGGTGGATCCGGAGTTCGCGGTGGTCATGCGTCGCGCCATTGCTCTTGCCGTGCAGCAGGGTTTGGCTCCTCCACTGGTTGTGGACGCTGTCGATGCACAGTTCAATATGCCGACCGAGCGCATCGGCAGCATTGAGTATGCAGGGCTTCTCGATCGGGGCGACCCGGCTGAAACGTTGCCCGGTGTGGGTGAGGAATGGGCTCCCATTGCGCTCAACTACACCTCAGGCACCACGGGCCAACCAAAGGGTGTCGTGTATTCGCATCGCGGGGCTTATGTGAACGCGGTATCCAATATCCTTGAGTGGGATATGCCCAAGCACCCGGTATATCTGTGGACCTTGCCGATGTTCCACTGCAATGGTTGGTGCTTCCCGTGGACGGTGGCGGCCCGCGCCGGAGTTAACGTGTGTCTGCGAAAGGTCGAGGCACAGGCGATCTTCGACAGCATCCGGGAGGAAAAGGTCACGCACTACTGCGGTGCGCCTATCGTTCACAATTTGCTCGTCAATGCGCCGCCGGCCATGAAAGCCGGCATCACAAACCAGGTGAGGGCCATGGTGGCAGGCGCGGCACCACCTGCGGCCCTGATTGAGGGCATGGAGGCCATGGGCTTTGACCTTACGCATGTCTATGGCCTGACCGAGGTCTACGGACCAGCGACCGTGTGCGCCAAACAGGCCGATTGGGACAGCTCGCCACTTTCCGAGCGTGCTCGCCTGAATGCGCGCCAAGGTGTGCGCTACCACCTGCAAGATGGAGCCACCGTTCGCGACCCTGAAACAATGGCCGAAGTTCCGCATGACGGAAGGACCATGGGCGAGGTGATGTTCAAAGGCAACATCATGATGAAGGGCTACCTGGGCAATCCACAGGCCACCATGCAAGCATTCCTCGGCGGGTGGTTCCACACGGGCGACCTGGCTGTTGTTGACCCTGATGGTTACATCAAAATCAAGGATCGCAGCAAAGACATCATCATTTCTGGCGGTGAGAACATTTCCAGCATCGAGGTGGAGGACGTGCTGTACCGTCATCCTGCAGTAATGGTGGCCGCCGTGGTGGCGATGCCTGATCCGAAGTGGGGTGAGTCGCCGTGCGCGTTCATTGAGCTCAAGGCCGGTGCGCACGCCAGCGTGGAGGACATCATCGCGTTTTGCAAAGCGCATCTGGCCGGTTTTAAGGTTCCCAAAAAGGTGGTCTTTGGCGAGGTTCCGAAGACGTCCACAGGCAAAATTCAGAAATACGCGCTACGCGAATTGGCGCATTCGCGCGATGCCATTGATCTCTGAGCACCATGTGCCAAGGGCAGCTCCAAGCCAAAGCCCGGCAGTCTAGACAAACCCGATTCGAGGAGACACCATGTCAACCACGGTGCAAACGGCAGAAGCCCCTTTGGTGATCAATGCCCGCGATGCGCGCGGCGTGGTCACGTTGACGCTCAACCGACCGCAGGCATTCAACGCCTTGTCAGATGCCTTGTTAGCGGCGCTACAGGTGGAGCTCGATGCGTTGCGCGGCGACCCGTCCGCGCGTGTGGTGATCGTGCAGGGCGCTGGTCGCGCCTTTTGCGCCGGGCACGATCTTAAGGAAATGCGTGCCGACCCTAGCCACGAAAAGTGCAATGAGTTGTTCGAGCGCTGCAGCAAAGTGATGCTGGGATTGCTGGCGTTGCCACAGCCAGTGATCGCCCGTGTGCACGGCATTGCCACCGCTGCGGGTTGTCAACTGGTGGCGCAGTGTGATTTGGCCGTGGCCACAAGCGACGCGCGCTTTGCAGTATCAGGCATCAATGTAGGCCTATTCTGCTCGACCCCTAGCGTGCCGCTGGCGCGTAATGTGCCACGCAAAGTGGCGATGGAAATGCTTTTGACGGGGGACTTTATCGACGCTGTGACCGCGCAGAAGTGGGGCTTGGTCAACCGCGTGGCGGCGCCCGATGCGTTGGATGGCGAGGTTGAGCGCCTCGTACAAAGCATCTTGGCCAAGCCCGCTGCAGCCATCGCAATGGGAAAGGCTCAGTTTTACCGCCAGATCGAAATGGGTATTGCCGCCGCCTATCAACTGGCTGGGCAGACCATGGCCTGTAATTTCATGACCGACGAGGCACTTGAAGGCGTGCAGGCGTTCATCGAAAAGCGGCCACCGGTTTGGCGCAGCGATTTCTGACCTGGACGCGTCCGAGCCTGCAAAGCCCTGGCGGACCCGAGCGCGTCGTCGTGCCTGATCGCAGGCTCTCGGATCCTCCCCGTCGCTGCTGAACGCGACCGTGCGTCACCGCCTGCTGCGCTTTGTGCAAGCCAGTCCTGTGCTCCGGCGTTCGGTCGGCGACCAAATCTGGTGGCGTGAAGGCAGCTGCTGGCGAACTTCGCCGAAGCGCCGATCGGCATCGGGGGAGGTTCCGGGCAAGCCCATGCGTGGGTTTTCATTAATCGCCGTGGGGGCACGCTGAGGCTGCGCCGTCGCGCGACCGAAGGCTGCAAACAAGGGCTGCGGCAAGCCCGTTGCGCCACGCACCCATCATCCACACATGGGTGCTGTGGACGGCGCGGTTGGCTGTGTCGATAGCATTCAGGTTTGAACCCCACCCGCCACGTGTATGGAATCCCCCCTACTTCACGCCGTGCTGCACCATCCCTGGGAGCAGTTGCGTTGGCAACTATTCGTTATCGCGGGGACCCTCATTCTGGCACTGCTGGCGGGCGTATGGCTGGAGCGCCCATCAAGGCAGGCCGATGGTTGGCGTGGCGCGATTCGGGCAGCGCTCGGGCGCGGCGTGGGCCTTCCGGCGGTAGCCGTGCTGCTGCTGCAGTTGGTGCGCCATGGCTCTCCCGTCTTGCTCAAGGCGCCATTGCTCAAATTGACGCTCCCCGTGCTCGCCGTGTGGCTGCTGGTACGCGTGGCCTCGCGCGTTGCCTATCGCATGTTCCCGGGCAACGAAGCGATGCGCCTGTTGGCACGCGGAATGAACTGGCTGGCCTGGATCGGTTTGCTGTTGTACCTGACTGGCGCCTTACCGGAAATCATCGAGGCCTTGGATGCATTCTCCGTGCACATCGGAAGCCAGCGACTTACAGGGTGGACGATGCTACGCGGTGCCGTCTCCATCACGATTACGCTCGTGCTGGCGTTGTGGTTATCGTCCCGATTGGAAGGGCGGTTGCTTGCTTCGCCGCTGGAGATCAATCTGCGATTGGTGCTGTCGCGTCTGATCCGCGCCGGCATCTTTTTGGTCGCGCTGCTGGTTGCGCTCCAGATGGTCGGCATCGACCTGACAGTGCTGGGTGTGTTTGGGGGTGCTCTGGGTGTGGGCCTCGGGCTGGGCTTGCAGCGCATCGCGGCAAATTATGTGTCGGGCTTTGTCATTTTGCTCGAGCGCAGCCTGCGCGTGGGTGATAACGTGCGGCTTGATACCTTTCAGGGCAAGATCCTGGACATCAAGACGCGTTATACGTTGGTGCGCAGCAGCGGTGGCACCGAATCCATCGTTCCCAACGAGATGCTGATCTCGAATCGCATCGAGAACCTGTCATACACGGATCCAAACGTGTGGTTGTCCACGACCGTATCAGTGGGGTATGGCAGTGACCTGGACGCCGTATTGACCCAGATTCGGGATACGGTGCTCACCGTGCCGCGTGTACTGCATGAGCCGGCGCCCAGCGCCGTCCTCAGCAATTTTGGTGCTGATGGCTTGGAGATCACGATTGGCTACTGGATCGCGGACCCTGAGAACGGCACGCTCAACATTCGCGGTGCGATCAACTTGGCGGTGTGGCATGCTTTGAAAGCCGCCAACGTAGAAATTCCCTTCCCGCAACGTGTCCTGCATTGGGGGCCTGAGCAAGGGCCGAACGGGGCCGGTGCCAAGGGAGGGCAGCCATTGCCGGAGACGTTGATTCCGGGCGGGGCGGAAATTTCGCATACCGAGGGGACTTGATTCAGCAAGGCATGTGTCGATACACTCTAAAAAAAGAACGACCGTTCGATTTGAGGTCATTTACGACATAATCCCTGGAGCGCCCATGTAACCAGGCGCGAACCCCCGCCCCGGTCCGCTGGGCGGGCACGCGCGGCGGACATGGGGCCCTGCCTATACTCGGACAAAGACGAGTCCATCAACAGGAGTTTTGGATGAAAGTGCTGGTCGCAGTCAAGCGCGTGGTTGACTACAACGTCAAGGTTCGGGTGAAGTCCGACGGGACGGGGATGGATATCGCCGGGGTCAAGATGAGCATGAATCCGTTTGACGAGATCGCCGTGGAAGAGGCGGTGCGTCTGAAGGAAAAGGGTCTGGCCACCGAAGTGGTTGCAGTGAGTTGTGGTGTGGCTGCGTGTGGCGAAACGCTGCGCACGGCGATGGCCATTGGAGCCGACCGCGGGTTGCTCGTGGAAACAGACGCGGAGTTGCAGCCGCTGGCGGTAGCCAAGTTGCTCAAGGCCATCGTGGAGCGTGAGCAGCCAGGGCTGGTCATCCTGGGCAAACAGGCCATCGACGACGACGCCAACCAGACGGGCCAGATGCTCGCTGCCCTCCTGGGATGGCCCCAAGCGACCTTTGCATCCAAGCTCGAGTTCGAAGGTGAAGGGGCCCGTGTGACCCGCGAGGTGGATGGGGGGCTGGAGACCATTGGGATCAATCTGCCGGCGGTGGTGACAACGGATTTGCGCTTGAACGAACCCCGTTATGTCACATTGCCGAACATCATGAAGGCTAAAAAGAAGTCGCTTGACACCCTCAAGCCCGGGGATCTCGGTGTGGATGTGGCTCCGCGGCTTCAGACGCTGAAGATTTCTGAACCACCCAGGCGAGGCGCTGGCGTGAAGGTGCCCGACGTCGCGACCCTGGTGTCGCGTTTGAAGACCGAAGCCAAGGTCATTTGAACCACATACCCGAAGGATCTGACATGACCGCGCTCGTCATTGCCGAACACGACAATCACGGCATCAAGCCGTCGACTTTGAATACCGTTGCAGCGGCAGTCGCCTGCAACAACGATGTGCACGTTCTCGTTGCAGGCCGCGACTGCGAAGCCGCTGTCCAGGCGGCTGCGCAGATTGTTGGCGTGGCCAAGGTGCTGCACGCCGACGCTCCCTATCTTGGCGACGCGCTGGCCGAGAATCTGATGGCGCAAGTCTTTGCCATTGCCCGTTCTTACACACACATCCTTGCGCCGGCCACTGCCTTTGGCAAGAACGTGATGCCGCGCGTGGCTGCTTTGCTGGACGTGATGCAGATTTCCGACGTGATCCACGTACTGGGCCCGGACACGTTCGACCGGCCGATCTATGCCGGTAACGCGATTGCCACCGTGCGCAGCATCGATCCCATCAAGGTCATCACCGTGCGCACAACGGGTTTCGACCCTGTCGCCGCAAGTGGCGGCAGCGCAACCGTGGAAGCCCTGGTTGCCGTGGCTGAGACGGGTTTGTCCCGTTTGGTCGGGCGCGAGAGCACCAAGAGCGAGCGCCCCGAGCTGACTGCAGCCAAAATCATCGTCTCTGGCGGGCGAGGGCTTGGCAGCAAGGAAAATTTCGAGGCGGTAATGACGCCGCTGGCCGATAAACTCGGCGCGGCAATGGGCGCAAGTCGCGCTGCGGTCGACGCCGGCTACGCACCGAATGACTGGCAGGTGGGCCAGACGGGCAAGATCGTTGCTCCCCAGCTCTACGTGGCGGTGGGCATCTCGGGCGCCATCCAGCACTTGGCTGGCATGAAGGACAGCAAAGTCATCGTGGCCATCAACAAGGACGAGGAAGCACCGATTTTTGGTGTCGCCGATTACGGCTTGGTCGCCGATCTGTTCACGGCCGTGCCGGAGATGGTCAAGCAACTTTGAGGGCGCGTCCCATCTCGCGCAAGCCCGTTCATACCATACAACAACGCCTTCCTAGCTGGCCGCTTCGGCGCGTCCGACGCCCCCATGGCACTTCTTATGCCATGTCGTGCCGGGTTGGGGATCAAGACAGGAGACACGCATGAGCTACATCGCCCCCGTCAAGGACATGATGTTTTGCCTAGAGCATTTGGCTGGACTGGACATGCTTGTCAAACTGCCCGGACACGAAGAGGCGACGCCCGATACAGCCCGAGCCGTACTGCAAGAATGCGCACGGTTCACTGAAGATGCGATTGCCCCTTTGAACTGGGCTGGCGATCAGAACCCGAGCAGTTGGAATGCGGGCCAAGTGACCACCACTCCAGGTTTCAAGCAAGCCTTCCGGCAATTCGTTGACGGTGGATGGCAGGGCTTACAGCACCCCGCCGATTTTGGTGGCCAAGGCTTGCCAAAGTGCATCGCCGCCGCCTGTACTGAAATGCTCAACAGCGCAAACCTGAGTTTCGCATTGTGTCCGCTACTGTCGGATGGCGCGATTGAGGCTTTGCTCACCGCTGGCAGTGAAGAGCAAAAGCATCGCTACATCCCGCAGCTGATTTCCGGGGAATGGACCGGAACCATGAATCTCACGGAGCCGCAGGCGGGGTCCGATCTGTCCTTGGTCCGAGCGCGCGCGGTGCCGCAAGATGGTGGAGGCTACCGGTTGTTCGGGCAAAAGATTTTCATTACTTATGGTGAGCACGACATGGCCGATAACATCGTCCATCTCGTGCTCGCTCGCCTGCCTGATGCGCCTGCTGGCGTAAAGGGCATCTCCTTGTTCATTGTGCCCAAGGTGCTTCCCGACGGACGTCGCAACGACGTGTGGTGCGCTTCAATCGAGCACAAGCTTGGGATTAAAGCCAGTCCCACTGCGGTGCTGGTGTATGGGGACGGCAAGGGGGAGGTCGGCGAGGGCGCCATCGGTGAAATCGTTGGCGAACCCAGCCGGGGCCTCGAGTACATGTTCATCATGATGAATGCTGCACGCTTCGCGGTCGGTACGCAGGGCATTGCTGTGGCTGAGCGCGCTTACCAAAAGGCGGCAAACTATGCACGGGACCGGGTACAGTCGCGCCCCGTGGATGGGAGCGCTCAAGAGTCAGTGGCTATCGTCCATCATCCGGACGTGCGTCGCATGCTCATGACCATGCGAGCACTCACCGAAGGCTCGCGGGCGCTGGCGCTCGTGGGTGCGAGCTTGCATGACGTCGGTCGTGCACATCCCGATGAAGTTCAGCGGGCGACGCACGAGGCGGCCTACGAATTTCTCGTCCCGATCATCAAGGGGTTTTCCACCGAGATGAGCATCGAGGTGGCCAGCCTCGGCGTACAGGTGCACGGCGGTATGGGTTTCATCGAGGAAACCGGTGCCGCGCAGTTCTACCGTGACGCACGCATCCTCACCATCTATGAAGGTACCACGGCCGTTCAGGCGAACGACTTGGTGGGGCGCAAGACGGTGCGTGACGGCGGGGCTCTGGCGCTGAGTTTCGCCCGCCGCGCCGCAGACGTGGAAAACAGACTGCTGGCCAGTGGTCACGCCCAAGCAATGGCCATGGCCAGCCAGATAGTGCAAGCGCGCGCGGCCTATGAGCAAGTCGTGGCGTTCATCGTTGCTAACGGCAAACCCCGACCGAATGCGGCCTACGCAGGTAGCGTGCCCTACCTGATGCTTTCGGGATACCTGTTGGCGGGCTGGCAGATGGGTGAGGCTTGGCTGGCCGCGGATGCGCTGACGCAGGCAGACGGGTCCTTCGCCCAGGCCAAGCGCGTAACGTGCGCCTTCTTTTGCGCCCACATGCTGCCACGTTGTGCCAGCCTGCGCGATTCGATTCTGCAAGGCGCCGATAGTGTCATGGCGCTACCGGTCGAGATGTTCTGATCGCCCGAACGCCACGTGTTCCAGTGTGAGGATGAAACTGCCGGAATGACGAGCGAGAGTACCGATGACGCCAGGCCGCTTGCATGTCGTTATGGACGCCTTTGATCGCGGTCGGTAGTCGTCATTTTCCGATTGTTTGCAGTGCCCCTAGTCGAAGCAGACCTTTTCTGATTTTGCCATCGCGGACTCTTTCCATGCCCCTGCCCAGTGCTCTGTCTCGTCTGCGCTTGCCCATCATTGGCTCGCCGCTGTTCATCATCTCGAACCCCAAGTTGGTGATCGCCCAGTGCACAGCGGGAATCGTCGGCAGCTTTCCGGCACTCAACGCGCGACCCGCGTCGCAACTTGATGAATGGTTGGCAGAGATCACGGACGCGCTGGCGAGATGGGACCAGGCTCATCCCAATCAACTAGCAGCGCCCTTCGCGGTCAATCAGATCGTGCACAAAAGCAACGATCGGTTAGAGCAGGACATGTTGATTTGCGCGAAGTACAAGGTGCCCATCGTGATCACCTCGCTCGGCGCCCGGCCCGAGGTTAATCAGGCGGTGCATGCGTGGGGTGGCATTGTTCTGCACGACATCATCAACGATCGGTTTGCGCATAAGGCGGTGGAGAAAGGTGCCGACGGCCTGATTGCCGTGGCGACTGGTGCCGGTGGACACGCTGGAACCCTATCCCCGTTCGCGCTTGTGCAGGAAATTCGCCAATGGTTCGAAGGGCCTCTTGTGCTCTCGGGTGCGATCGCCCGCGGTGATGCGGTGTTGGCGGCGCAGGCGATGGGGGCCGATCTGGCTTACATCGGTAGCGCCTTTATCGCGACCGAGGAGGCAAGAGCGGTCGATGCGTACAAGCAAATGATTGCCGCGAGCAGCGCTGAAGACATTGTTTATACCAACTTGTTCACTGGTGTACATGGCAACTACCTGCGTGGGTCCATCGTCGCCGCAGGCCTTGATCCGGAGCATCTGCCGCAAGGCGACCCCAGCAAGATGGACTTTGCCGCCGCCGTAAGCGGTGCCAAAGCCTGGAAGGATATATGGGGTTGCGGCCAGGGGATCGGCGCCGTTGACCAGGTGCTTCCGGCCGCCGGGTTGGTTGAGCGACTTGGTCGCGAGTACCAGGCAGCACGTCAGCGGCTATGCAGCGCCACGCAGTGGGCACCGGTCGACGTGTAAGTGGAGCACAATTGGCAACTGGGATTGCCGAATTGAGACACCGGGCCGCGGCGACGGATCGCAACCGATGCTGGCCGCACGTTTGAAGTCCGCATTCAGGATGGAGGAAGTTGCCATGCGCGCACGGCATCAGCCAGGGGCAATCGACACGGCGCGGGCCAGAAGTCCGCGTCCCGACGCCGTGCGGTTGGCGCATTGCAAGACGTTCGCAGAGTTTTATCCCCTTTACTTGGCCGAGCACAGCAATGCAACCTGCAGGCGCCTGCACTTTGCGGGGTCAACGTTGGCACTGCTCTGCCTGTTTTTCCTGGTGTTTACAGGCAATGTCTGGTTGTTGGCTATGGCGGCGTTTTGCGGCTATGCATTCGCTTGGGCGGGGCACTATTTCTTCGAACACAACCGTCCCGCCACCTTCACCAGACCCTTCTACAGCCTCATGGGTGATTGGATGATGTGGTGGCAATTGCTGAGCGGGCGTCTGGCGTGTTAGCCCCCAGCGGCGGCGTTCGACGCCTTGCTCAAGCTACGATGGAGAGCCTTGGCTCTTTTGCGCTTGACCGCGCTGCACAACCACACGAGCTATGACTACATCCCGAGACCCTGATTATTCGCTGATTTTCAATAACAACCAACGCTGGGTCGCACGCGTCAACGAGACGCGACCAGGTTTTTTTGAGGCCTTGGCACGGCAGCAGGCACCCAAATATTTCTGGATCGGTTGCGCGGACTCACGCGTGCCTGCCAACGAGGTCATCGATCTTGCGCCGGGTGAAGTGTTCGTGCACCGTAACGTGGCTAACGTCGTTCCGCATTCAGATCTCAATGCGTTATCCACGTTGCAGTTCGCGGTCGACGTGCTCGGAGTGCAGCACATTCTTGTGGTGGGACACTATGGATGTGGTGGAATCAAAGCCGTATTGGACAACGCCCGTGTAGGGCTTGCTGACAACTGGCTCGGTCACGTCGGCGACGTCATGGAACGCCATCTCATCGAGCTTGACGCCCTTCCGGGCATGCAGGCACGGCATGACCGATTGTGCGAACTCAACGCACTGGAGCAGGCAAACAATGTATGCCGCACGACTGTGCTCCAAGACGCGTGGGCGCGTGGCCAACGCGTGACGGTGCATGCTTGCGTCTACGGCCTGAAGGATGGCCTGCTGCGTGACCTCAATTTCAACGTGCAGGACTCAAAGTCCGTAGCGTCGCAATTCGTCGCCGCGTTGAACGCCTTGCGCGGCGGCTAAGCGTTGGGACGCAAGGCGTCCGCCGGCGGGTGCCAATGGATTATGCCGTTGCTACGGGCGTGATGCGCTCTTGTCCCTCGGGATCGTCGCCAGCAGGCATGAAAGCAGGAATCTGCGGCAGATAGCTGCGTGCCATCGCCTGACTTTCTGTCCGCAAAAAGTCCAAGAAAGTCTGCGCGACAACCGACAGTTGCTTTTCCGCAGGGTGCAACACATACCATTGGCGGCGGATCGGAAAGCCTTGCACATCGAGGACCGTGATCTCGTCGCTGTTCTTTTCAAGCGCCAGCGTATGGGCCGAAAGCACTGCGAGCCCCAACCCTCCAGCCACAGCCAACTTGATGGCTTCGTTGCTGCCCAGCTCCATACGCACCTTCAGGTCAAGTCCCATGTCCTTGAAATGATTTTCAGCAGCGAGGCGGGTACCCGAGCCGGGCTCGCGGATAAGGAAATATTCCTCGGCCAATCGTGGCAGGGCGATATGCCGTTGCCCAGCCAGCGGGTGGTCGTGCGGAGCCACCACCACCAAGGGGTTGTCAAGGAATGACTCGGCTTGAACATCCATGTGCTCGGGCGGCTGGCCCAGGACATAGAGGTCATCGGCGTTGTCTGCAAGTCGCTGCAGCACCTTGCCGCGGTTGGTGACTTCCAGCGCAACTTCGATGCCGGGGTAACGCTCGAAAAAGCGGCCAAGCAGCCGCGGAATGAAATATTGCGCAGTGGTGATGACAGACAGGCGGAGGCGCCCGGCCTTGGTTCCCTTCAAGTCCGACACCACCATCTCGAATCTTGCGAGCTGCTCGAAGATCACCCCGCATGTCTTGAGCAACTCCTGACCCGCCTGGGTGAGGTAAAGCTTCTTGCCAACCTGCTCCAAAAGAGGCAGGCCAACCATGTCACTGAGTTGCTTGAGCTGGATCGATACGGTGGGCTGGGTGAGGTGCAATTCCTCGGCTGCCCGCGTCACACTGCGCAGCCGTCCGATGGCTTCGAAGACCTTCAACTGGCGCAATGTCGCGTGGCGCATAGATCGATTTGCTGCAATGCAATATCAAACATAGATGGCAATCTATGATAGCAAGTCAAAAAAACAATTATTTTTTGTCTAGGAAGGAGACTACATTTCCTCTGCTCGTTCGGGCGCCACGCCATCTCAACACTGTCGGGACGGCCCTCGTTTCAATCATGCAAGGAGTTTTTAATGGCCACTAAAACCTACAACGCCGGTGTTAAAGAGTACCGGCAGACTTACTGGGAACCGAATTACACCCCGAAGGACACCGATATTCTGGCGTGCTTCAAGATCACCCCGCAGCCAGGTGTGGACCGCGAGGAGGTGGCCGCTGCGGTGGCTGCCGAGTCGTCAACCGGCACCTGGACTACGGTGTGGACGGATCTGTTGACGGATCTCGACTATTACAAGGGACGTGCCTATCGCATCGAGGACGTGCCCGGCGACGACACCTGCTTCTACGCCTTTGTGGCTTACCCGGTCGACTTGTTCGAAGAGGGCTCTGTGGTTAACGTGCTGACCTCTCTGGTTGGTAACGTGTTTGGCTTTAAGGCGCTGCGCGCCCTGCGCCTGGAAGACGTTCGTTTCCCCATCGCCTATGTGAAGACTTGTGGGGGCCCACCCAACGGTATCCAGGTTGAGCGCGACAAGATGAACAAGTATGGTCGTCCGCTTCTGGGCTGCACCATCAAGCCCAAGCTCGGCCTGTCTGCCAAGAACTATGGTCGCGCTGTGTATGAATGCCTGCGCGGCGGCTTGGACTTCACGAAGGATGACGAAAACGTCAACAGCCAGCCATTCATGCGATGGCGCGACCGCTTCGCATTCGTGCAAGAAGCGACGCTGAAAGCACAGCGTGAAACTGGCGAGCGTAAGGGTCACTACCTGAACGTGACGGCCCCCACCCCCGAGGAAATGTACAAGCGCGCGGAGTTTGCCAAGGAAATTGGCGCGCCCATCATCATGCACGATTACCTGACCGGCGGCCTTACGGCCAACACCGGGCTGGCCAACTGGTGCCGTGACAACGGCATGTTGCTGCATATTCACCGTGCGATGCACGCCGTGCTCGACCGCAATCCGCATCACGGCATTCACTTCCGCGTGCTGACCAAGGTGCTGCGTCTGTCGGGTGGAGACCACCTGCACTCGGGTACGGTCGTGGGCAAGCTCGAGGGCGACCGCGAAGCGACTCTTGGCTGGATCGACATCATGCGCGACGAGTTCATCAAGGAAGACCGCAGTCGCGGCATCTTCTTCGACCAGGACTGGGGCTCCATGCCGGGCGTGATGCCGGTGGCTTCCGGCGGCATTCACGTCTGGCACATGCCGGCGCTGGTCACGATCTTCGGTGACGACTCCGTGCTGCAGTTTGGCGGGGGTACGCTGGGCCATCCCTGGGGTAACGCTGCTGGAGCCGCGGCCAATCGCGTCGCGCTGGAAGCGTGCGTGGAAGCGCGCAACCAGGGCCGTGCCGTAGAGAAAGAGGGCAAGGACATCCTGACCGCGGCAGCGGCCCATAGCCCCGAACTCAAGATCGCCATGGAAACATGGAAGGAGATCAAGTTCGAATTCGACACTGTGGACAAACTGGACGTCGCCCACAAGTAAGAGCACACGTTGCGCGGACGTGTGCGCCGCGATGCGAGGCCATTCGGGCTCTCGCCTCCGGGTGTACGTTTCGCGAGCGGGAAACCATTGAGGAACAAACATGAGTGAAATGCAAGACTACAAGTCGCGCCTGAGCGACCCCGCAAGCCGCAAGTTCGAGACCTTCTCCTATCTTCCGGCGATGAAGGCAGAGGACATCAAGAAACAGGTCGAATACTTGGTGAAGAAGGGCTGGAATCCGGCAATTGAGCATATCGAGCCCGAGCACATGATGGATTCGTACTGGTATATGTGGAAGCTGCCGATGTTCGGTGAGACGGACGTGGACAAGGTCCTGGCGGAGGCCGAGGCCTGTCACAAGGCCAATCCCAACAACCACGTGCGCCTCATCGGCTACAACAACTTCAACCAATCGCAAGGTGCCTCGATGGTGATCTTCCGCGGCAAGACCGTGTAAGAACCGCGACGGGTGACCAGTCGAGCCCCCGTCGCCTGCGCAGGGCGCGGGGGCCTTTGTTTGTCGGCGAATGGCGCGCAGTCCATGGCCCGAGGCCAGACGGTTTCGATGATGCGCGCCATTCGCGGATGAATCACGTTTTGTATCGAGGAGCCAATATGAGTGACGTCATCGACCAATATCGCATCAGCAAGGAACCCTATTACCGCACGGTTTCCGATGAGGTGGAGCTATTCGAAGCTGCATATTCCGTGCGCATGCCCATGATGCTTAAGGGGCCTACCGGATGCGGGAAAACCCGTTTCGTTGAGCACATGGCCTACAAGTTGGGGAAACCGCTCATCACCGTGGCTTGCAACGAAGACATGACGGCGTCGGACCTGGTTGGGCGCTTCCTGCTTGATGCGCAGGGCACGCGCTGGCAGGACGGCCCGTTGGCCATTGCTGCGCGGCATGGCGCGATCTGCTATCTCGATGAGGTGGTCGAGGCGCGCCAGGACACAACCGTGGTCATCCACCCCCTGACCGACAATCGCCGCGTGCTTCCGCTGGAGAAGAAGGGAGAGCTGGTGCACGCGCATCCGGATTTCCAGATCGTCATCTCCTACAACCCTGGCTACCAGAGTCTGATGAAAGACCTGAAACAGTCCACGAAACAGCGGTTCGGCGGGCTGGACTTCACCTACCCGGAGCACGCCATCGAGACCGAGATCGTGGCGCATGAGACCGGTGTTGCTGCCGACGTGGCCGGCAAGCTCGTGTCCATCGCCGAACGCTCGCGCAACCTCAAAGGTCACGGATTGGACGAAGGCCTGTCCACCCGCATGCTGATCTATGCCGGCAGCCTGATCGCCAAGGGTGTCGACGCCAGGTCGGCCTGCCGTGTCGCACTTGTGCGGCCTATCACCGACGACCCCGACATGCGCGACGCCCTGGACGCCGCGGTGAGCACGTTCTTCTGATGACGGTTTGCCCAAGCGCGGAGGCATGAGCCATGGCGATCAATCTTGACGATTACGCTGAATACATCGAGGACCTCTCGGAGCATAGCCGTGGCGCGCTCAAGTCGGCTTGGCAAGATGCTGTGAAGGTCCTAAGCCCGCGGGGGCTGGACAACTACATCAAAGGCGCTGGTGCGCTAAGGCGCCTGGGCAAGGGTGACTCCTTGGTGGAGACTTGGATCGAACACGCGCCGCTCGTGGCCAAGGAGGTGAGCGAAGATGTCGTGGGCGAACTCGCAACGGCTGCGCTCACGCTGGCATCGAAGACTTCTGGCGTGGTGATTGAACTGCTGCTGGCCACGGCTCCCACCGCCGCCAAGCGCTTGGGCGATGCGCAACTGTTCGTGAACTACCTCCACTTCATCAACAGCCTCATCGCTCAAGCACCGCGCGGTGTGCGTCCGATGCTGGAAAAGCTTGATGTGCTGTTGCAGCAACTCACTCTTGGCGGCCTGCGTCGTTGGGCGCTGTGGGGCGCGCACGCTCACCGAACCGACTACGAAGCGCAAATTCTGTATTTCGCGCTGGAGTCCAAGGAATCGCTGGCCATGCTGCAGAAGGAGCGCAAGGGGACGCTCCTCGTGGACGTGCAGCGACGCATCAACATGTATCTTCGTGCACTATGGGGGCGTGACTTCTTCATGCGCCCAACCTCGGGGGACTTCGAGACGCGGGAGGGCTACAAGCCCTTCATCGAGGACTATCTGCTTCACCTGCCCGACGCCTTTGACGATCTAGACGGCGTGCCGGGCCTGGAACTCTATCGTGCCGCTGCAGCGCACTGCGCCGCGCATGTGGTGGAGACACGCACACCCATCTCTGCCGAGGCGCTGAATCCGCTTCAGATGGCGGTCATTTCCGTCATCGAGGACGCCCGGGTCGAAACGCTGTCCATACGCCGCTTTCCCGGGTTGAAAATGCTTTGGTCCAAGCTCCACACGGCAACCCCCGCGATGAACGCCAGCGTGGGCGATTATCTCAACCGGCTCGCGCGCGCTTTGCTCGATGATGCCTATGCGGACACCGATCCATGGATCGCAGAGGGACGGGCACTGTTTGCCCGGTCGCTGGATGCGCTATGCGACAACCAGATCTCCTGGGATATTGGTGTGACGCTCGCGCATAAGCTGCTGGACAAACGGCTTCCGTTCAATGCGCGCAGCGACGTGCTCACGGCGCCTTATCGCGATGACAATCGGTATTTTTGGGAATTCGAGGAGTTCGACTTCGACAAGGCGGCCAACGCTGGTTATGAGACCATCAAGCAGGTGCGCAAGCACGTAAGCGTGATGGAAATGGCCAACGAGATCGACGTCGAGAACGCTGGTGATGATGCGGAGGAGATCTGGGTCCTCGATACGGAGATGTTTCCGTACGAGGACATGGGCCGAAGCTTCAACGACATGTGGGGCAAGGAGCCCCAATCCGAGCCCTTCCATTATGCTGAATGGGACTATCAGATCCAGCTTGAGCGCCCGGCTTGGGCGACGGTGCTCGAGCGCCGCGGCAGGACAGGTGAGTTGGCAATCATCGACGCGATCGCCGCGCAGTACAAGCGCGAGATCCATCGCATGAAGTTTCTGCTCGACGCCATGCAGCCGCAAGGCGTGCAGCGCATCCGCAAGCTGGAGGATGGCGACGAGATCGATATCAACGCGGCGGTCACCGGCTTCATCGACATGCGCATGGGCCATCAGCCCGATCCCCGCATCATGATGCGCAGCGTGCGTAAGACCCGGGACTTCTCCATTCTGGTTCTGCTCGACCTGTCAGAATCCACCAACGAAAAGGTGGCGGGGCAGGACTATACAGTGCTCGATCTCACGCGCCAGGCCTGCGTGCTTCTGGCGGATGCAATCAGCAAGGTTGGCGATCCCTTCGCGATTCACGGATTCTGCTCGGACGGACGGCACGAGGTGCAGTACCTGCGCTTCAAGGACTTCGACCAGGAGTGGAGTGGGGAACCCAAGGCTCGTCTGGCCGGTATGACCGGCCAACTTTCCACACGCATGGGCGCCGCCATACGGCATGCCGGACACCACCTCAAGCTGCAGCGATCAGCGAAGAAGCTGTTGATCGTCATCACCGATGGAGAACCTGCAGACATCGACGTGCGCGATCCGCAATACCTGCGATTTGACACGAAGAAGGCGGTGGAGGACGTGGCCAAACATGGCGTTGTCACCTACTGCATGAGTCTGGACCCGCGGGCGGACCAATATGTATCGCGCATCTTTGGCCAGAAAAACTTTATGGTTGTCGACCATGTGCAGCGTCTTCCGGAAAAGCTGCCGCTCCTGTATGCGGGGCTGACGCGCTGATCCCTCAAAGGGCGGGTCACCTGTGGGACACTTGGATTGGCAGATCACCGTAGGCGCGGCGGATCCAGTGCGAAGCAGGCCTGTGCGGTGATGCTCGTCGAGCACCGAGCGCCGAGCAAGAGACCGTAGCATTGACGGTGGTTCACGCCAGGCACGCTCAGGCGTATCCTTCGCGGGGGGGAGGCATGTCCCCCTAGCACATCGCTTCCGCAGCCCATCACTTCGTGAAGAAACAAGCCGCATCCATGGATAAATACGTTGGCCTCGACAAGGATAAGCACGGTATCACGCAACTGGGCCGCGTCGTGCTCGACGCCCGGCTCTTCGGCTTCATCCCTGATACCGAAGATTGTGGCGGCTGGGACATCGGCCGCATGCAGACACTCATGGATCGGGTCGACAAGCAATGGGATCAGTACGGGAATCTCCCCAGCCGACTGCCTCCGGAGCTGGCAGAGCGCCATACGCGCATCTATGCCAAGGCCATTGCCGGCGCAAAGGAGCGTGGATGGAATGCCGAGCTTGGAGATGACGAGTGAGCGCTGCGCCGCCCAACCATTGCAGCAGCACCAAAGTTGGTGCCGGGTGGTCCACCACTAGGCTGTTGGCATCGACCCTTCAACTCTCTTGATTCGGGCCCGGCTGGGCATGCTCGCGGCGCTTGGCGTTGAGGTGCAATACCTTGGCTGGGCCGTCGATGCGATGCTTGGCGGACAGCGCCTGGAGGGCTAGCTGAAATTCGCGAGGAAGGCGGCGCATGGCCTGCGCCGCGGTGTCCTCGTAGCTCACGGATTCAAAGGCGACAGGCTGGTCCAGCGCTGTTCTCGCTTGGGTCTGGAATGAGGTCCAGGCGAGCATCACCCAGCATTTGTGCGCACTGTCGAGGAACACAAACTCCTCGGCGTCGAGGATGGCCAGCACTTGCATCGATCGAATCGGGACGAAGGCTACGCCGTTGGGGCTTCGCGCCTGAAGCGCGCGGCCAAGGTTATAGGTCGCGGCCGGCATGGTGCGGTATTCGCGGGCGATGGGCGGGGCGCGGTAGACGGTGATGTCCATGGATGCTCCAGATCGGGTTCTAAAGCTTGCACTAGTTTTTTGAGCTGGGAAACGGCGTCGTGGAGACACGGTCGGTCGCGCTGTGGATCCGCTCAGGCCTCCATTTTGAGCAATCCGTCCAGGGAAAGTGCGCGCTCTTCGTCGCTGATGATGTGCCCCAGAAGTGGTGATACGGCGGCGGCGGCTTCATGGTCCAGCAGTAGCACGTCCACCAGTGCGGCAATAGGCGTCTGTGCCGGATCCACCAGAAGCGCCCAGCGCATCGCCTTGTGTCGCTCAGTGGGTGCCACACGGCCGATCCAGCCCATCGCCTCCAGCGCATTAAGTTTCGTCTGCAGATGCAGGGGGTCGCAGCGCAAGGCACGCGCAAGTTGCAGCGTTTCTTGTCCGCTATCGGGAGCCTTACGTGCCAGCGCGAGAAGGCGCAGCAGCTTGAGTGCAAGCAAGAAATCGCCTCCGGCGGCATTCTGGACAGGTAGGGCGCGCACCCTTAGCAAAGGCAGCAATGCAGCCAGCATGGCACCCAGCAGCACCACAATCCAGCTCCAATAGATCCAAAGGAGAAAAATCGGTAAGGTGGCGAACGTCCCATAGACAGCCGTGAAGGTGGGGACGCTGGCCACGTACCAGGCGAACGCGCGTCCGGCAAGGTCGAAGCCCACCGCAGCAAAAAGACCACCGGTCAAGGCATCACGCCATTTCACGTCCGTATTCGGTACATAGCGGTACAAAGCCCCGAGCGCCGAGCCCATGAAAAGCCACGACAGCACGGTGAGCAGGACGCCCGTGCCGCCCGGAATTTGGTGCAGCCAGCCACGGTGCGCAGCCATCAGGGCGGCGGACCCTGCCAGCCCTGCACCGAGCACCAGCGGGCCCAGCGTGATGCCCGCCCAGTACAACAGCACGCGTTGCGCGAGCGGGCGCGGGCGTGCCGTGCGCCAAATGGCGTTGAGTGCCTTATCGACCGTGAGCATCATCGAGGTTGCGAGAAAGACGAGACCAGCGACACCAACCGCACCCAGGCTTTTGGCCTTGGCAGCGAACTGATTGAGGTAGCCAAACACCGTCTCGGCGATGTCTTCCGGGAGCAGGGCATGGGCAAATTGCGTCTGTAGATGATCCTGCATGGTGTGGAAAGCCGGAAACGCCGTGAAAAGCGACAGACCGACGGCCAGTAGAGGCACCATGGAGATCAGCGTGGTAAACGTGAGGCTGCCTGCAGTTTGCGCCAGCCGTTCCTGCCCAAAGCGACGGATCAGGAGGCCAAGGGTTTGCGGGATATCAGGTGGACGGTAGCGCGGGCGCATAGGATTGCAACATGGATGAAATACTGGTTCTCTATTACAGCGTACATGGAGGCACCCGCGCTCTGGCGGAAGCCATTGCCCAGGGTGTGGCTGAAGTTCCCGGCATGCTGCCACGTGTGCGCACCGTGCCACGTGTGGCGGCAGTTGTGCAGCGGATTGAGCCGCCTGTTCCGGCCAATGGCCCGCCCTATGTGGAGCAGGCGGATCTGGAGGAGTGCGTTGGACTGGCGCTCGGGTCGCCCACGCGCTTCGGCAACATGGCCGCACCCATGAAATATTTCTGGGACCAGACGTCTGGACTATGGCTCTCCGGTGCGCTGGCAGGCAAGCCAGCGGCGGTGTTTACATCCACCGGAAGCCTGCACGGCGGGCAGGAAAGCACATTGTTGTCCATGATGCTGCCATTGCTTCACCACGGCATGTTTATCGTGGGGGTGCCTTATGTTGAGGCGGAGTTGATGACGACCGCAAGTGGCGGGACGCCTTACGGCGCCAGCCACCACGCGGGCCATGACTCCAGCCGAGCGGCTACAGGTGAAGAACTCAGGCTTGCACTTGCGCTGGGTCGGCGCCTGGCGGCAGCGGCGCAAAAGCTTGTCGCGTAAAGGCATCGAGATGCGCCCACAAACACTCCAGAGCGACAGGCCAACGCAAAGCCCGGGAGCAGTTACCCCCGCGTGGCGGCTTGCCAACCTTCTCATTTGGGCGGCTCTCGTCGCGCTGTGTCTTGGCTGGGAGCTTGTGTGGGCACCCCTGCGCCCCGGGGGTTCGTGGTTGGCGCTGAAGGTTTTGCCCCTGCTGGCTGCTGCGCCTGGCATGTGGCGCGGCAGGCTGTACACCTACCAGTGGATGAGCATGCTGGTTTGGTTTTACCTGGCAGAGGGCGTCGTTCGCGGGCTTACGGACCCGCTGGCGGCATCTCGCGCCCTCGCCTGGGGAGAATGCGCACTTGCGTTGATGGCATTTGGGCTGATGGCAGTCACCTTGCGAGCCCATGCTCGCGCGCCGACGCCGCGCCGGGATGAAACATCATGAACCTTGCTGATCGCCGCCTCTTTCTTGATGCGCTGCGGGCCTTGCTCGGCACGAGCCATGTGCTGGATGCCGCACAGGAGATCGCCCCATACGCTCGCGACTGGCGAGGGCGCTACCACGGTCAACCGCTGGCAGTCGCCTTGCCAGGAGACACGGCTGAAGTGGCGGAGATTGTGCAGCTCTGTGCCACGCACGGCGTACCCATCGTGCCACAGGGGGGCAATACAGGTCTCGTCGGCGGCGCGACGCCTGACGCCACCGGCACCCAGCTTCTGCTTGGGCTCAAGCGCTTGCGTCGCATCCGTGCGCTCTCCGTGGCTGATGGCGTGCTGGTGGCCGAAGCTGGCTGCGTTCTGCAATCCGTGCAAGAGGCAGCAGAGCAAGCCGACATGCTGTTTCCGTTGAGCCTGGCGGCCGAGGGCAGTGCCACAATTGGTGGCGTGCTGTCCACGAACGCGGGCGGCACTGCCGTTCTGCGTTACGGCACAGCGCGCGCGCTGTGCCTGGGCTTGGAAGTGGTGACAGCGCAGGGCCAGGTGTGGGACGGGCTCTCCAGCTTGCGTAAAGACAACACAGGCTACGATTTGCGCGATCTGCTCATCGGTGCCGAAGGCACGCTTGGCATCATCACGGCGGCCAGCCTGCAACTGTTCGCGCAGCCGGCGGCACAGCTCACCGCGCTGAGCCTTGTGGCAAGCGTACGCGATGCAGTCGACCTCCTTCAGCAGGCACGCGCAAGCCTCGGTGCGGGTCTCACTGGATTTGAGCTGATGAGTGCGCACAGTCTGCAACTTGTTCAGCGCCATTTCCCGCAGCTGCGCCTTCCAGTCGAACTTGCGGCACCATGGTGTGTATTGCTCGAAATCTCTGACAGCGAAGGCGGGGTGCACGCCCAGGCACGACTCGAATCTCTGCTCGGTGAGGCAATCGCGCGCGGTCAGGTGGTGGACGCCGCCGTGGCTCAGACGCTGGCGCAGGCGCAGGCGATGTGGGCGCTGCGTGAGCATATTCCGCTGGCACAGGCAGCTGAAGGGCTGAACATCAAGCATGACATCGCAGTGCCAATTTCGCGGATGGCCGCCTTCGTCGAAAGCACGGCTGAACTTGTGACCCAGGCCTTGCCGGGGCGCGGCTGATCATCTTCGGTCATCTGGGTGATGGCAATTTGCACTACAACGTGCAGGCGCCGCTCGATGTCGACGCCGCGAAATTCCTCGACCGGCACCAAGAAGCCTGCAACACGATCGTGCATGACGCCGCCATCGCCTGCGGCGGCAGCTTTTCAGCCGAGCATGGGGTGGGACAACTCAAGACGCCTGAACTCGCGCGCTACAAGAGCCCGGTGGCTCTTGGCATGATGCGTGCCATCAAAGTTGCGTTGGACCCCCAGGGGATCATGAACCCCGGCAAAGTGATCGCATCATGAGCCCTGCATGCCGAGATCAATAATGGTCCCGCCGGAGCACGCGCCCGAACCCACTCGGCCAGAACCCCAGGTGGGCTCGGCCACGCGTCAGAACGTACCTTCGCCACCGACCTCGGCGAGCGCTCCGACGCGTCGCAAGGCCCCCTGGCTGCTGATCGTGCGAGCGCGCTTGGCCGCGGCCTGGCGCTTGGGTGTCAAGTTATGGGGCGAACACGGTCCCCAGGCCTTGGCTGCGCTCCTGGCAACTGCCTGTGGTGTCTTGCAGGTGAGTCCGCAGTTCGCGCCGCTGTTGACCGCGCTGCAGCACTTGCTGCAGCGCGGTCCAGGCTCCGTCACGCATCTGGCGGATCTGGCTGCCTTGCCGCGCGTTCTCGTCGGAATCGGGCTGGTTCTGATGGCTGTCGGCTTGCTGCTTCGTGCACGCGTGGCCTGGGTCATTGGGCTCCTGCTGGGATTGTTATCCGCGGGGCTGGCATTGTGGATCGCGCGCCAGCCCAATGCAATTTTTGCCAGCGCTGCGCTTCTCATCGCAGTATTGCTGGTCTACAGCCGGCACTTCAACCGCAGCAGCTTGGCAGCCAGTTCCCTCTTTGCCTTGCTGGGTATCGGAAGCTTGTTGATCTATGGCGTGCTTGGAAGCCTGTGGTTTGGCGCAGGCTATGCGCCGCCCATTCAGGATCTGCCCACGGCCTTCTATTACACGATCGAGACCATGTCGACGCTCGGCTATGGGGATATCGTGCCACGCACGGTTGAGGCGCGGATGTTTACCGTGTCCATGGTCGTGCTGGGGATCACCGTCTTTGCGACGACGTTGTCAGTCGTCATTGGGCCGCTAGTTGGCGGGAGCATCAAGCGAGCATTGGAGGGGCGCATGCAAAAGCAGCAACGGCGAAACCACTACGTCATTCTGGGCGTTTCCAGCTTGGCGTACACCATGTGGAAGGAACTCCATGCGCGCAACGTGCCCGTGACGGTGATCATCGGATTGGGTCAACATTCACCGTACCCGGAAGATGCCGATGTGATCACGGGCGATGCGACGCGCAACGAAGTTCTGCAGGAGGCCGGTGTCCCACAGGCCAAAGCTGTTCTGACCCTGCGCGACGATGATGCCGAGAACGCCTTCGCCGTACTGGCCGTAAAAGAACTGGCGCCTGGCGTGAAGACCATTGCGGGGGTGAATGATGCGCGCCATTTGGCCAAGATCCGCCGGGTCCAGCCCGATCTGCTCTTTGCTCCCCAGGTGCTGGGAAGCGATCTTCTGGTGCGTACCCTGTTCGGTGAGCCCATTGATAACGATACGGTAAGCAAGCTTTTGTTCGCACAGAATTGACGAAAGCCCGTTGCGGCGTTCGATTCGCGAACCCGCGAAAGGGCCGCACGCAGCGCGTAAGGGGCGGCCATAAGCCTTGGATTGACGCGCTCACGGCGGGGCGGACGGGCGGCTCCTCCACGTCATTGTTCGACTGCAGCAAAGTAGCGCCGTGCGCAGAATTGGCGCTTCCCCCTGCGCCGCCTTCGGCGGTGCGTGGCTGTTGTCAGCGGTTTTTGCGCAAGACGGTTTTTGAATGCCGAATTGCGGATGCGTATCCTGACATCGGCTTCAGTCAATCTGAGCGGCGCCGTCCACCTGGCCGTGCCGCGTGTCATGATTTTCGGTCATGGTGCCGTGCTGGTTTGATCTGCGTCAGATGATCGCAATGCGATGCTTGGACAATGGACAGCGGGAAGCCGACGATGCCCAACATGGAGACGGCGCATGGCAAGCAGCACCAATGGCAGGCTGGAGCAGGCGCAAGCCGATTGGCTCGACCGCTGGTGGCGTGCCACTAACTATATTGCCTGCGCGCAGATCTTTTTGCAAGACAACGTGTTCTTGCAAATCCCCCTGTCTGCAGCGCACATCAAGCCGCGGCTTCTGGGGCACTGGGGCACAAGCCCGGGTTTGAATCTTCTCTATGCCCATCTGCTGCGTGTGGTGAGGCTGCATGGCGTGCAAGCGCTTTTCGTCGCGGGCCCCGGGCATGGGGCGCCGGCCGTTTTGGCCAACGTATGGCTCGAAGGCAGCTACGCTGGGGTGCGGCCAGAGCTGAGCCGCAACGCTGTGGGCATGCGTCGACTGTGCCGTGAATTTTCGACGCCAGGTGGCGTGGCAAGCCATGTTGGACCGCACATTCCAGGATCGCTGCATGAGGGTGGCGAGTTGGGCTATGGGCTGCTGCATGCTTTTGGCGCGGCGTTCGACAACCCGCACCTGCTCGCCCTGGCGGTAGTGGGTGACGGCGAGGCAGAAACCGGCCCGGCGGCGGCAGCGTGGAAGTCGATTCACTTCTTGAATCCAAAGCGCGATGGCGCCGTGCTCCCGGTCCTGCATCTGAATGGCTACCGTATCGCGGCCCCCACTGTGTTCGGACGCATGGCGGACGAGCAAATTACCCGCCATTTCGAGGGTCTTGGCTACCGCGTGCTTCTGGTGGAGGGACGGGAGCCGGCGGCCGTGCACCGCGATTTGGCTGGTGCAATGGACGCTGCAATTGCGCATATTTGCGCGATCCAGCGCGATTGGCGCGCGCCCTCCGCACGCGAGCGCACGACCCCGGTCTGGCCCCTGATTGTCTTGTGCACGCCCAAGGGATGGACCGGTCCGCAACAAGTCGATGGATTGCCGATGGAAGGAACCTTTCGAGCTCATCAGGTCCCTTTGCCACGCGCACGGGAGGATGCCACGCAGCGTGCCCAGCTGGATGCCTGGCTGCGTAGCTACCGGCCGCAGGAATTGTTTGACAGCAACGGCTGCCCGGAGCGCGATTTGCTCCGAGGTCTTCCGGCGCAAGGGCTGCTACCGGGCAACTGCCGCCATGCGGATGGTGGCCGCGTTCGCATCGATTTGCAACTGCCATCGCTCGCTGAGCTTGCCCTTGACGTGCAGGCCCCGGGTGCAACCGCATTCGAGAGCGCTCGTGGCCTCGGGATGTGGCTGCGGGACGCTCTGCGACTCAACGCTGGAGCGGCGAATCTGCGTATCTTTTGCCCCGACGAGTTGGTTTCCAATCGGCTCGACGCGGTATTCGAGACGACCCGGCGTTGCACGGTGCAGCCCACCGTGCGGGGAGACGATCACCTCGGGCCGGATGGCCGTGTGCTTGAGGTTCTTTCGGAGCATTGTTGCGAAGGTTGGCTTGAGGGCTATGTGCTTAGCGGGCGACACGGATTGTTTGCCTGCTATGAGGCGTTTGCGCCCATTGTCGACAGTATGATCAACCAGCATGTGAAGTGGCTCAAGGCGTCGGCCGAAGTGACATGGCGCCGCCCGCTGCCCGCACTCAACATCCTGCTGACTTCGCACACTTGGAGGCAAGACCATAACGGCTACAGCCATCAAGGCCCGGGATTCATTGACAACGTGCTCAATCGAAAGCACCGGCACGTGCGGGTGTATCTGGCTCCCGACACCAATTGCCTGCTCGCATTGGCGCAACACGCATTTGCCAGCGTCGACCGAGTCAACGTCATCATCGCCGGCAAGCAATCGATGCCGCAATGGCTGTCGCTGCAGGCTGCGCTCCGGCATTGCGCCGTGGGTGCCGGACGGTGGCCTTGGGCGGAGGGCGGCGACGCGTCCAACCCGGAGGTCGTGCTGGCCTGCGCTGGTGACGTGCCAGCGCTCGAAATTCTCGCAGCGGCCGATCTTCTGCGCCGCTTCGTGCCGGATCTCAGCTTCCGGCTCATCAACGTGGTGAACCTGCTGGCGTTGACCTCTCCGCTCGACCACCCGGATGGATTGCCCGACCCGGATTTCGACGCGCTTTTCACGGTAGATCGCCCGGTGCTTTTCGCCTTCCACGGCTACCCGCATGTCATCGATGGCTTGGTGCATCGCCGCGCGAACCCCCAGCGCATCCGCGCAGAGGGCTACCGCGAAGAAGGTACGACGACCACGCCTTTCGACATGGTTGTGCGCAATCGCGTCAGCCGCTTTCACCTTGCCATGCAGGCTCTGGATCTTGCTGCGCGTGACGACCCTGATGCCCACCGCCTGCGCACGCATTGCCAGCAGCGGATCACCGAGCACGCCCTGTATATCCGCACCCAATTTGAGGATATGCCGGATGTGCGCGATTGGCGCTGGGCGCAACCTCCATCTTCCGCGATAGATGGGGTGGGCCAGCAGCGGTCAAGCTCAAAGGGATAAAGAGGCAATGACGGAGATGGAGATGAAAGACTCGCCGACAGAGGCTACGGGTCCGTTGGCCACCGATGCGCCGCCGGGCTTCTCGCTAAGACCCACGCGGTTGGGGATTGACACGCATCACGAGCCGGTGGTGGTGCTGCGAGCCGACTCTCCAGTATGCCGCGCCGAGGGTTTTGAGGCACACGCACGCATCGAGGTGGTCGGCGAGCGGCGGAGCATCATTGCGACGCTAAACATCCTCAAGGCGGGGGAGCTGATCGGCACGGACGAGGTGGGTCTGTCCGAGTCGGCGTGGCACCGCCTGGAGCCCGCGGCGGGCGAGCGTTTGCGTTTTCGTTACGCTGCGCCCAGCGACAGCATGAGCCACATCCGGGGCAAGATTTTCGGCAGTCATTTGAGCGAAAATCAGTTCGATGCAATCATCGGCGAGGTGGTCGGCGGGCGACTGTCGAACGTCGAGATCTCAGCGTTCCTCGTCGCTTGCGCGGGCGGTCGCATGAGCACAGCCGAGGTCACAAGCCTCACACGTGCAATGGTGCACACAGGCACCCGCATGAGCTGGCCACACCCCGTCGTGGTCGACAAGCATTGCATAGGCGGATTGCCCGGGAATCGCACCACGCCTATCGTCGTGTCCATCGCCGCCAGTCTCGGGCTGATTATGCCGAAGACCAGTTCGCGCGCAATCACCTCGCCCGCGGGTACCGCGGACACGGTTGAAACGTTCACGCGCGTCGACCTGACCCTCGCCGAAATGCACCGCGTCGTGGAAGCCGAGGGAGGGTGCATGGTGTGGGGCGGCGCCATGAACATGAGCCCCGCCGATGACCTGCTGATCCGTGTTGAGCGGATGCTGGACCTGGACAGCGAGGCCCAGCTCGTGGCATCCGTCTTGTCGAAGAAGGCCGCCGCTGGCTCAACCCATGTGGTGATCGACATTCCCACAGGCCCGACTGCGAAGGTCCGAAGTCAGGGCGAAGCGCAGTCGCTTCTGCATGCACTCAGGCTCACGGCGCATGCGATCGGGCTGCAGCTGCATGGGATCATCAGCGACGGCAGCCAGCCTGTGGGCCGCGGGGTTGGCCCGGCGCTGGAGGCGCATGATGTGCTTGCGGTACTGCGAAACGACCCGGAGGCGCCGGATGACCTGCGCCAGCGCGCACTGCAAGTGGCTGCCGCGGTGTTGGAGCTTGGCGGCCTCGCGCAGGGCACGGTGGCGCAAGAAATGGCGCACGCGGCGTTAGTGGATGGCCGCGCCTGGCGAAAATTTCAGGCGATCTGCCAGGCCCAAGGGGGCTTTCACGAACCGGGCGTGGCGACGCATCGTCATCCCATTACGGCGACGCGCGCGGGGCGAGTGGCTCGCATCGACAACCGCCTTTTGGCACGTGCTGCCAAACTTGCGGGCGCTCCGCATGCCAAGACCGCTGGATTGTGGCTGGGCGCCCATGTTGGCGAGCATGTCGAACGCGATCAACCGCTGTTCGTGCTGCACGCGGAGTCGGAGGGCGAACTCGAATATGCACTGGACTTCGTGCGTAGTCATCCGGCCCTCATTCATCTGGAGAGCTGAAATGCCATCTCTCGCCCTCTATCCACTGCCTGGCAACGAGGCGCGCGCGCAGGCGATTGGGCGTGCGCTGGCAGATCGCGCTGAGGTACAACTCGCGGACTGCACGGTTCACCGGTTTCCCGATGGCGAAAGCCTTGTGCGGGTGCAACCCCCAGCGGCTGGGAGCCAGGCGGTGTTGGTGTGTACCCTCAACGACCCGGACTCCAAGACCATACCACTGCTCATGGCGGCAAGCACCCTGCGTGACCTGGGCGCGGCGCAAGTCGGACTGGTGGCTCCATATCTCGGCTATATGCGCCAGGACAAGCGTTTTCTGGATGGGCAAGCGATCTCAGCCCGGGTGTATGCCAAGCTTCTTTCGGGGTACTTCGACTGGATGATCACGGTGGACCCACACCTGCATCGTATTCATGACCTGTCCGAGATTTACAGCCTGCGATGCGCGGTGCTGCACGCTGCGCCACGCATTGCTGCCTGGATCAAGGAGCATGTGGAACGGCCACTGATCATCGGACCTGATGCGGAAAGCGCTCAGTGGGCGGCCGATGTGGCGGCGCGTGCGGAGGCGCCCGTAGTCGTTGTGGAGAAGACCAGGCTGGGGGACAAAGACGTGCACTCGACAGTGCCGGATTTGCACCTTCATCCCGGCCGAACTCCGGTACTTCTCGATGACATCATCAGCTCGGGGCGTACCCTGGTTGCGGTGCTGGACCATCTTCGACAGCGTCACACATTACCGCCCGTGTGCATTGCTGTGCATGGGCTGTTCGCTGGTGATGCGCTGTCCGCGGTTCGCGCAGCAGGCGCGGCGACGCTTGCAGTGACCGACACTGTGGCCATTGCGAACGACGAAGGCGTCGAGATCATCGATCTCACGCAAGACACGGCGCAAGGCGTGCTTGACATGACCGAGGTCAATGCCACGCGGGCTACGCCAGCCCAGATACCAGTCAACACAGGAGCACAGCCATGATTCGCCTGTCCAGCCACGGAGCCGCCAAGCAGGTCACGGGATCCTGCCATTTAGTCGAGACCGAGACGTCCCGTGTGCTCATTGATTGCGGCCTGTTCCAAGGCGGGCATGAGCTCGCCGAGGAAAATGCCGAGGAGTTCGGCTTCGACGCCAGCACCATCGACGTGCTCTTGCTCACACATGCCCACCTGGACCACTGCGGGCGTATTCCCTTGCTGGTCAAGCGGGGATTTCGTGGCCGCATCATCGCCACCGCGCCCACGCGCGAACTCGCCCGGCTGGTTCTGGCCGACTCGGCCGGCCTGCAGGAGGAGGAGGCGCGGCGCGCCGAACGTCATGCAAGGCACCGCGGGGATGAACAACCGTTGCCGCCCCCGCTCTACACCCTGGCGGAAGCGTTTCGCAGCATGGATTATTTCGACGGCGCCGCCGCATATGGCGTACGCATGGAGGTGGCCAAGGGTGTGCATGCAACATTCATGAATGCAGGGCATATCCTGGGGTCTGCCTCTATTTTCGTTGAAGTGGAAGATGCCGGTACGACCCGCAGCATCTACTTTTCGGGCGATGTCGGAAACCCCGGCCGACCGCTTCTCGACGACCCTCAGAGTCCGCCGGCGCCACCCGACTACGTGGTGATGGAAACCACCTACGGCGACCGCGACCACCGCCCCTGGGGGGCATCCATCGACGAACTGATTGACGCGATCTCCGCGACCCATGCGAGGGGTGGCAACGTCGTGATCCCGACCTTTGCCCTGGAGCGCGCGCAGGAAGTGCTCTACGCACTGTCTGAGGGGATGCGGCTGCAGAAGTTGCCCCGGTACCTGGCGGTCTTTCTCGACTCCCCGATGGCGATTTCGGCCACGGAAATTTTCATCCGCTATCCCGAAGCGATGCGGGCCGATTTCACGAGCCGTTTACATGATGACGATCCATTCACGCTGCCAGGACTGCGGATGACGCGCGATGCATCCGAATCCATTGCGATCAACACCATACGCGGTGGCGCGGTCATTATGGCTGGCTCAGGGATGGCCACGGGCGGGCGCGTACGCCACCACCTTCGCCACAACCTTTGGAACGCTGCCGCCAGCGTGATTTTCGTCGGGTATGCCGCGCATGGCACGCTGGCGCGCTTGATCATTGATGGGGCGAAGAGTGTGCGGCTGTTTGATGAACAGATTCAGGTGCGCGCCCGAATTCATACCATCAACGGGTTTTCCGCGCACGCCGGACAAAGCGAGCTGCTCGCCTGGCTTCAGCGCTGCGGCAAGCCGGAGAAGGTGTTCCTGGTGCATGGCGACTTCGACAAGGGCATGAAAGCCTTCAGCGAACTTCTGGACAAGCACGGCAAGCCCTGGCAGATTCCGGGCATGAGCGAGCCTATCCTGCTGCGGTGACATGACGTTACACGAGGGCGGCTGCGCCGCCGCAAGGGGCTGACGCAGATCAAGTTCGCCCGGGCCCGTCACGAGCACACTCTTGCCATGGAACAGGCATGGCGCTTATTCGGATTGGAAATGGCCACCGATCATGGATTCCCATCTTTGCGTCGCCATTGACGGCAGCTTGGTTGCCGGCGCGACGCTGCAACACGCAATCGACGGCCTGGCCCACGAGCAGCGCGCGCAGCTGCCTCTCGCGCATGTCATGGACGTGCGAGGCATGAGCTCGGCCACCGACGCGGTTGTCGAACCCCAAAGTCAACGCCGGCCAGAACTGATCGGTCGGGCCAGCGCCAACGTCAGCAGGCGCTGTGTACAGGTCAAGTCGCGGCTTTCGCAGGCCGTCGGCGGCCAGCGGCTATCAACGCTGCGGGCGGAGCTGGCGCGAGCGGTCGGTGCGGATCTGTTCGTGCTCGGCCGCCATAGGCGGCGCGGAGCCGTCCCCCTGTTGGTTGGCGGCGTCACCGAAGGCGTGGCGCGGCTGGGGTCAGTGCGCGTGCTCATCGAGCACCGCCCTTGGGCGGCTGACGCGCGGTCGCAGTCGGTCAATTTCAAGCTTTGAACGGAGACTCCTTCATGACATCACGTCGTCGAGCCATCGGCTTGGCGCTGGCCGTCGTACTGGCCGCATTGCTGCTGGTCTGGCTCTGGCCAGCGGCCCACCGCTTGGTGTTCGGTACGGGCCAGGCTCCAGATCACATTGTCGTCTCGGGCAACATCGAAGCGCACCAGAGCGTGCTGAGCTTCACCGGCGTGCAGGCGCCGATCACACTCCTGGCGTTCGACGAAGGCAAGTTCGTCAGTGCAGGTACGGTGCTCGCGCGCGTCGACGATAGCATCTACCGCAAGCAACTGCAGATTGACCAGGCCGCGCTCGACGTCGCCCAGCATCAGGTGGCCGTCGCGCGCAGCAACCTCGCCGCAGCGAAAAGCACGGTGGCCAGCGACACGCTTGATCTGGCTGAAAAGCGGCGCGAGTTGGCGCGTGACCAAGGCCAGCTTGCATCGGGTGCGGTGTCGCGCCAGACCTACGATCTCGCGACAACCGCTGCAGGCCAATCCGCTGCGGTTCTGGCGAGGGACAACGCGCTGGTCAATGTGGCGCAGACGAATGTTGGGCTGACCTTGGCCAACGTGCAGGCGGCGCAAGCCAAGGTGGCTCTAGACACGGTGACGCTCGGCTACACCACCCTCAAGGCACCGTTCAGCGGCGTGCTGGCAGTGCGGCAGGCGGAGCTCGGGGAGCTTGCGGGTCCGGGGGTGGCGATTTTTACCCTCGACGACCTTGACCACGTCTGGTTGCGCGCCTACGTCAACGAGCAGGATCTGGGCAAGATTCGCCTTGGGGAGGCTGCGCAGGTCACGACCGACACCTACCCGGGCCATGTGTTTCACGGCCGCATCGGCTTCATCGCTTCGCAGGCGGAATTTACGCCCAAGACGGTGCAAACCCATGCCGAACGCGTAACCCTGGTCTACCGCATCCGCATCGACATCGACAACCCCGCGCACGTGCTGCTTCCGGGCATGCCGGCCGATGCCAGCATCTCACTGCTCGCGCCCGGGCCATGAACACAGCACACGATCCTGCAGCCGTGCAGGTGGACGGGCTGGTGAAAAGCTTTGGCGCAGTGCACGCGGTTCGCAGCGTCAGTTTCGAGGTGACGCGCGGCGAGATCTTTGGCTTGGTCGGCCCCGACGGCGCGGGCAAGACCACCACCATGCGCATGCTCGCCGGTGTGTTGCGGCAGGACGCAGGCTCGGTAACCGTCGACGGCGTCGACGTGGCGAGCAACCCCGAGGCCGCAAAGCGGCACCTGAGCTACATGCCACAGCGCTTCGGTCTGTACGAAGATCTGACGATTGCAGAGAACATTTATTTCTACGCTGAGCTGTTCGGCGTACCCCGCAAAGAGCGCCTGGCGCGCAGCAGCGAGTTGCTGCGGGCGGCCGGGCTGGGCGGCTTCGAGCGTCGCCTGGCTGGGCAGCTTTCCGGTGGCATGAAGCAGAAGCTCGGCTTGGTCTGCGCACTGATCCACACACCGCGCGTGCTGCTGCTGGACGAACCGACCACTGGCGTCGACCCCGTATCGCGGCGGGATTTCTGGGCCATTCTGTACAAGCTTCGCGAAAGCGGCGTGACCATCGTCATGGCCACGGCGTACATGGATGAGGCCGAGCGCTGTTCGCGTCTGGCCCTGTTCCACGCCGGCGAAGTGCGCTACTGCGACACCCCGGCACGGTTGAAGGCGGCGATGCCGGGCACCCTTCTCGCCGTGCTGTCGGGGCAGCCGCGCGCCGTGCGCAAAATCATTGCCAGCGCCACCGGGGTTCTGGGCATGCTGCTGATGGGCGACCGCGTGCACGTGCGGGTAGACGATGCTGGGCGCCGCATGCCGGAACTGCGCGCCGCGCTGGATGCGGCGGGCCTGGCCAATGCGCGCATCAATCCGGCCGAACCGGGCATCGAGGACGTGTTCGTGGCCCTTCTCGGTGGGGGAGAGTCATGAATGCACCGGCGGCCGATGCCGTCGTCGCGCAGGGCCTGACCAAGCGCTTCGGGGGCTTCACCGCGGTCGACCACTTGGATCTCCGCATCGCTCGCGGCGAGGTGATGGGTTTCATCGGCCCCAACGGCGCGGGAAAATCCACCACCATTCGCATGTTTTGCGGACTCGTTTTGCCCACCGAAGGCAGCGCCAGCGTGGCCGGGTTCGACGTGGGCGGCGAGCCGCAGCAGGTGCGCGAGCACATTGGCTACATGTCGCAGAAATTCTCGCTCTACGGTGATCTCACGGTGCGCGAGAACCTGCGCTTTTTCGGCGGCATCTACCACGTGCCACGACAGGAAATGCCCGAGCGGATCGACTACGCGGTGACCATGGCTGGACTGAAGGGCCAGGAGGACGTGCTCGTGGCCACGCTCGCTGGCGGCTGGAAACAGCGCTTGGCGCTGGGTTGCGCCATCCTGCACCGCCCACCGGTGCTGTTCCTCGACGAGCCGACGTCGGGGGTCGAGCCCGAGGCGCGGCGCCGGTTTTGGGATCTGATCCACGAACTCGCCGCTGGCGGCGTCACCATCCTCGTCTCGACCCACTACATGGACGAGGCCGAGTATTGCAATCGCATCGCGTTAATCGACCGCGGCAAGCTCGTTGCGATTGGCAGCCCGGGGGAACTGCGCAGTCACGGCCTGGGTGGCACGCTCTACGAATTCGAGTGCACCCCGCTCGGCGCCGCGCTCGAGGCACTGCACGACGCGCCCGGCGTCGTCGACGCCGCGATTTTCGGCGACAGGCTGCACGTCGTGCTGAAGCCAGACGGCATGAGTGCGCAGGCACTCACCACGATGCTGAGCACCCGCGGCCTGCAGCCGGGCGCAGTGCGCGAAGTGCTGCCGAGTCTGGAAGACGTGTTCGTGCGCCTGGTGTCGCGCGGGCAGGACACGCGGGAGATGGCATGAAACTGCGCCGCCTGCTAGCGATGGCCTACAAGGAGGCGCTGCAGATTTGGCGCGACCCGCGCAGTCTGGCGATTGCGCTGATCATGCCGCTGATGCAGATGGGCCTTCTGGGCTACGGCGTGAGCCTCGACATCAAGCATGTCCCGCTGTGCGTGGAGGACCAGGAGAACAGCCAGCTTACCCGCGGCATCACCAGCCGTTTCGACGCCGGCGGCTGGTTCTCCACCACTCGCGTGCTGCACGACCAAGCCAGCCTGCGCCATGCGATGGATGCTGGGCAGTGCATCGCCGCAGTGGTGATTCCGGTGAACTTCTCGCGCCAGCTGGCGGTCACCGGAACCGCGTCGATCCAGACAGTGTTCGACGCCACTGACGTCAACACCACCAACATCGCGCAAGGCTACATCCAGGGCGTGGTCACGCAGGTCAATGCCCAGATCCAGGCCCAGTGGCAGGCCGCGCACGGGGTCAATCCCTCGCAGATCGGCGCGGTCGACTTGCAACCAAGCACCTGGTTCAACGAAACCCTCGACAGCCGCAACTTCATCATCCCGGGCGTGGTCGCCGTCATCCTGGCGCTTGTGGGGGCGCAACTCACGTCGCTGACCGTATCGCGCGAGTGGGAGCGCGGCACAATGGAGCAACTCATCTCCACACCGGTGAACGCGTTAGAAGTGATGCTGGGCAAGCTCATTCCGTACTTCGGCATCGGCATGGTCGATGCTGCGGTGTGTCTGGGGCTCGCCGTGCTCTGGTTCGGTGTGCCGTTTCGGGGGAACCTTCTCACCCTATTCGCCGCCACTGCGCTATTCAGCCTGGTGATCCTGGGCATCGGTTACCTGATCTCGGTGCGCATTCGAAGCCAGCTCGCAGCCAGCCAGGTGGCGCTGTATGTCACGCTGTTGCCCACCACGCTGCTGTCGGGCTACACCTTCCCGATTGACCAGATGCCCAAGGCGATCCAGGCGCTGACCCTCATCGTCTACCCGCGCTACTACGTCACCATCCTACGCGGCATTTTCCTCAAGGGCAGTAGCCTGTCCGACCTCTGGCAGCCCTTGCTCGGCCTTGGGATTTTCGCCGTGCTCATCGTCTGGCTGGCATCGCGGGCCTTCCACAAGCGACTGGATTGACCGGATGTTCGAGCGCCTCCTGGTGATGCTGATGAAGGAGTTCCTGCAGATCCGCAGGGACCGCACGGCCATCATGCGCATGATTGTGCCGTTGGTCATCCAGATGCTGATCTTCGGCTACGCCGCCACGTTTACCGTCCACCACGTCGCCACGGTTGTACTCGACCTCGACCAGAGCCAGGCCAGTCGCAGCCTGATCTCGCATTTCGTCGCTTCCGGGCGCTTCGACGTGGTTGACACCGCACGCGACACCGCACAGGTCAAGCGCGACATCGACCACGATGTCGCCGTCATCGCCATCGTCATCCACGCCGGATTCGAGCGCGACCTGGGCAACGGCAAGAGCGCGCCGCTGCAGATCATCGTCGACGGCACCAATTCCAACACCGCCCTCATCGCGCTGGGTTACATGAGCCAAATCGTCTCCCGGTTCACCACCGACGAGGCGGCCCGGCTCGCGCCCCCGCATGCCAGCTTGGCACCGCCGCAAATCGGCGTGAGCCTGCAGGCGGTGCCGTGGTTCAATCCGGGGCTGGACGATACCTGGTTTTTCATCCCCGGGGTCATCGGCAGCCTGACGCTGATGCAGGTGGTGAGCTTGACCGCCTTTGCCATCGTGCGCGAGCGTGAGGTGGGCACGCTGGAGCAGATCATGGTCAGCCCGATCCGGCCGGTGGAATTTATCCTGGGCAAGACGCTTCCGTTCTTTCTGATCGGCCTGGGCGACATCGCCTTGGTGAGTGCCATCGGCGTGCTGTGGTTCCGTGTGCCCTTCATCGGCGATCCGCTGGTGATGCTCGCCGGTTCGGCGCTGTTCCTGCTCGCCGCCGTGGGCATGGGGCTGCTGCTGTCGACGTTCTCGCGCACCCAGCAGCAGGCATTTGCACTGAATTTCTTTTTTGTGAACCCGTTTTTCATTCTCTCCGGCTTCGCGTTCCCGATCGCAGCCATGCCCTCGTTGTTGCAATGGTTCACGTTAATCAACCCATTGCGGTATTTCTTGGTGGTTATTCGGGCAGTTTTCCTCAAAGGTGTTGGGTTTACCGTTCTATGGACCGACTTGGCAGCGATGGCGTTGCTTGCCACGATCATGTTGACCGTGAGTGTCTGGCGCTTTCGCTCCTCGCTGGACGCGTAATGCCCCTCCATGGCGCATTGATAGCAGATCGGATCCATCCGCGATGCAATTGCGTGATGCACGTCAAGGAAACTTCGCGTGTGACGGCGCAGACTTACGAATATTTACGCAAATCAGCAGAAATGCGCTTCTTGTCTTTGGCTTCCCCGCAAGCGCCACAAGGCCGCGTGCGGGTTGCCCATCGGGTGCTTCGCGCATTTCATTGGGATCTACCTGTAAGCGGGCCAGGTGGGCAATAGGTATGTAGCCCGCATGAAAGCGAGGTGCATCATGGCAATTGTGAAATGGGATCCATGGCGTGAAATCGAAGACATGTTCGACCGGTACACGCGTGCAATCGGAGCCCCACGCAGATCAGCGGCAGGAGGGGAGGTCGCCACACTTGCGGACTGGTCTCCGCAAGTGGACATCGCGGAGACTCCACAGGAATTCACGATCAAGGCCGAACTTCCCGAGATTAACAAGGACGATGTGAAGGTGACCATCGACAACGGAGTGCTGACATTGCAGGGTGAGCGCAAACGCGAAGTGGAGCAAAAGGACAAAAAGTTCCACCGCATCGAGCGCTTCTACGGCAGCTTTAGCCGCAGTTTTTCGTTGCCCGATAACGTTGACGCAAATGCCGCCAAGGCGACCTTTAAGGATGGCGTCCTAAGCCTCCAGATTCCCAAGGTGGCCGAGGTCAAGCCCAAAGGCATTGAGGTGAAGGTGCAGTGAGGGGTTGACGGCAGCGCGCGACGGGCGGCATTTTGGCCGCGCTACGCTCAGGGTCATCGCCTCGCCGGGTACGCGCTGACGCTGCTCAGGCCTGCGGCGAGGGGGTCGGGACTCTGCGAGGGTGGTGATCATTGGTCGGAGCGCGGCGATGTGCAAGGCATGAGCAATCCGGGTTTCGCCAAGCGGTGCCTGGTCCTGCGCGTGACACCACGATGGCTCACGGTGTTGCGCGGCCCCACGGTCCTGGCTGCCGGGGATCAAGGATGGGGCGGACGGGAAGCGCGTCAGGAACACATCGAGGCTGGACGCTGCTTGGTGACGCGCAGCGTCCTGGGTCTGCAGAAGCTCACTCCATTGGGGCCAGACCGAGATCTTTTGGGGCGGCTTTCGCCCTTCCTGATGTAGATCAAGGAAATTCGTTTCAAATTCGCGCAGACTCAGTGAGTTCTTTCAAGGCGAGAGGGAGTCCTACGATGAATGCCACTGAACAGATCCAGGCAGCACAAAAGGCTGAACTGGAGTCTATGGCCAGCATGGTCGAGAAAACGATGAACGGCTTTGAGCGGCTTGCGCAACTCAATCTTCAAACTCTGCGGGAAGTGGCGCAGAACGCAGCTGAGGGCATGCGTGCAGCGTTGTCGGCGCGTGATGTGCAGGAGCTGATGAGCGTCCAGACAGACAATCCGATTCAGGCGCAGAGCCAGAAGGCCTTCGCCTATGCGCAGCAGCTCGCGGAAATTGCGGCGAGTACACAGGCCGAACTCGCTGGAGTGGTGAACCAGAGCATGACGCGCATGCAACAAGCTCTGCGTGACGCCATGCAGAACTCGACGCACAATTTGCCGATGGGAAGCGAGGGCGCCGCGGCGCTGATGCAAAGTGCGATGAATTTCACCAGCCAGGCAGTTGAGGCGATGCAGAAGACGCAGAGCCAGACGACAAAAATGGTGTCGGACAGCGTGCAGAACGTCGCGCAAACGGCCGCGAAGGGCGCCCAGCAGGCCGCGCAATCGGGTAAGCGTCGAGTTTCATGATGCTGCATCGTTAGGGCCCGAATCTTTTAAGGAACGGCAAAGGCACTGTGCCCAGCTTCTCTGCGGGAGTGCATTGAACGAGCGTAAAGAAGACGGCGCAGTCCACGGGCTAAGAGAGTGCAGCGGCATGCTGCGGCGGAGTCGCGCAGGGCTGCAACGATGTATGGTTCTCGGAGGGCTACCCCGCCCCTGTGGCGGGCGCCATTGGGTTTTGTGGATGGATTCAGCGCCTCGCCACCATTGTCTGGACGATCATGACCAAGCTTGCTCTCATCACTGGCGGAACGCGCGGAATTGGCGCAGCCATTGCCACCCGTCTGCAAAGTGACGGCTACCGCATTGCCGTGACTTATTTGGGCAACGACGCAGCCGCCCGCGCCTTCCAGGAACGAACAGGCATTAAGCCCTACAAGTGGGATGGCGCCGACTATGCGGCGTGTCAGGCAGGGGCGCGGATGGTGGAAGCCGATTTAGGGATGCCCATCGACATTTTGGTCAACAATGCGGGCATTACCCGCGACGCGAGCCTGCACAAAATGAGCCTCGAACAGTGGCGCGCGGTGATTGACGCCGACCTCGACGCCTGCTTCAACATGTGCCACGCCGTGATCGATGGCATGCGCGCTCGCAACTGGGGACGCATTGTCAACATCACCTCCATCAATGGCCAGAAGGGCCAATTCGGCCAGACCAATTACTCAGCTGCCAAGGCTGGCGTAATCGGGTTCACCAAGGCCTTGGCGCTTGAGTCAGCGCGCAAGGGCATTACGGTCAATGCAGTGGCTCCGGGCTATACCGCAACCGACATGGTCGCGGCAGTGGATCCGAAGGTTCTGGAGGGCATCGTCGCGCAGATTCCCGTGGGGCGATTGGCGCAGCCCGAGGAGATTGCGCACGCTGTGGCCTTTCTCGTGCATGCGCAATCGGGCTTCATCACCGGATCCACACTGTCGATCAATGGCGGACAGTTCATGATTTAACGGACGATGAGCATAGCCGCATGCATGCCCAGTAGCGGAAGGACATCGAAAGGATGAGACGTGCCTCAGGCACTGCAAGGACCACTGAAGTACCACGGCTGACGAACGCGTGGGTGAGGCCCATCCTTGGCGTTTGTGTCCGATCCGGCACAAGTGGGCACGCACCGCGGATCTGCCAGGCGTCTGCAGGGTGCAAACAGCGCCGGCCTTTTACCTGGCTGGTGCCGTGATGGTCGGAGCGAGCGAGCGGGCGGTGATGAGATGATCGACGATTGTTTTCTTAAACACCTGACTGAGCCGGATCGGAAGGCCACCGTATCGGTCGTTCCAAGTCTCAAGAGCATCGAAAAAATCCGTCGCCCGCTGCGAAGGGGAGCGGCGGCAGGATCTGTACGGCCCGAAGCGCTCGGGCTTTCATCCCTTTGAGTTGTGGCCGAAATTGACGCAGGAAACCATCATGTCCAAACCCCACATTGTCCTTTGTGCTCCGGTGCGTACCGCCATCGGCACCTATAACGGAACCTTGAAGGACACTCCAGCGACTGCACTTGGCGCCGCAGTGGTGCGCGAGGCTGTCAAGCGCGCACGACTCGAACCGGCCCGAGTTCAAAGTTTGGTTTTCGGTCAAGTCATCCAGGCTGGCGCCAAGATGAACCCGTCGCGCCAAGTGGCGATCGGCGGGGGCTTGCCCATCGAAGTTCCCGCCATGACCGTCAACCGCGTGTGCGGTTCCGGCGCCCAGGCCATCGCCACGGCGGCTCTGGAAATCATGGCTGGGCAGATTCAATGCGCCGTGGCTGGCGGGATGGAGAATATGGACAAGGCGCCTTATCTGCTGCCAAATGGCCGGTGGGGCATGCGCATGGGCGACGGTGCCGTGCTCGACAGCATGCTGTTAGACGGCCTGAATGACGCGTTCAGCAATCAGCATTCAGGCTGGCACACCGAAGATCTCGCGTCCAAGTTTGGCATCACCCGCCAGGAGCAGGACGCATGGGCCCTGCGTTCGCAAAAACTTTTCTCTGCAGCGCAGGCCGCCGGCTTGTTTGATGCAGAAATCGTGCCGATCGAAATCAAAGGCCGCAAAGGGCCGGAGCACTTTGCCAGGGATGAGCACAACCGACCCGAGACCACAACCGAATCGCTCGCCAAGCTCAAGCCAGCCTTTCGCAAGGACGGCACCATCACTGCGGGTAACGCGCCAGGATTGAACACGGCAGCCAGTGCAATGATCGTCGCGGATCGCACTTGGGCAGAAGCGCAGGGCCTGGAGCCGATGGCTCGCTTGGTGAGCTACGGTGTGGCGGCAGTGGATCCCGGATTTTTTGGCCTCGGCCCGGTGCCGGCGGTGCACATGGCATTGGATCGCGCCAAGTGGACGGCGAAAGATTTGGAGCGTGTGGAAATCAATGAGGCGTTCGCCGCAATAGCAATTGCGTGTTCGCGTCAACTGGGGCTGCCGCAGGACATCGTCAACGTCGAAGGTGGCGCGATAGCGCATGGCCACCCGATTGGCGCGTCAGGCGCGATTCTCACCACACGGTTGATCCACTCCATGCGGCGTGATGGACTCAAGCGCGGAGTGGTCACGCTTTGCATCGGCGGTGGCCAGGGCATCGCGCTGGCATTGGAGATGTTGCCGTGACGAAACATGCGCAATACGCGACGGGCCAAGGTTACGCCAAGACCCTGCGGGCGTTGCAGATCGAGCTGGTGAAGTTCCAGAAACACCTGATCGCGCATGGCAGCCGCATTCTCATCATCCTCGAAGGCCGCGACAGCGCGGGCAAGGACAGTACCGTCAAACGCATCGTGGAACACCTCTCGCCACGCGAGACAAGAGTGGTGGCTCTGAGCAAGCCATCAGACAGGGAAGCCAGTGCTTGGTATTTTCAGCGATTTGTCCCGCATCTCCCGCTTGCCGAGGAGTTCGTGCTGTTCAATCGCAGTTGGTACAACCGCGCCGGGGTCGAGTGGGTGATGGGCTTTTGCACCGAGGCGCAGTACGAAGAGTTCATGGAAACAGTCCCCGTCTTCGAACAGATGCTGGTGCGATCGGGCATCCATTTGTTCAAGTATTACCTGGACATCAGCAAAGTTGAGCAAAAAAGCGCCTTAAAGACCGGCTCACCGATCCGCTCAAGCAATGGAAGATGAGCCCTATCGATGCCGTGGCGCAAAAGCATTGGAAGGACTACAGCGTCGCGCGCAACGCGATGTTCGCACGGACCCACACGGCCCTGGCACCATGGACCGTTGTTTGCGCCGACGATAAGAAGCGCGCACGATTGAGCCTGATCATGGACCTGCTTGCGCGTCTGGATTACAAAGGCAAGGATCACGCGTTGCTGCGCCCAGACCCCGCCATCGTTTTTGGCTATACAGATCAGATCGTCGCGGAAGGCCTGATTGCGCCATGAGCACTTGCACCGGAGTCAGGGCTTGGGCCGTTCAATCGTGGCGTTGGTCGAATTGCATGGATCGCATGCTTATTGATTTTTCCTGCACACCAGGCACCACATAAGGAGTCAATCATGTCTAATCGCCACGCTGTCGTCTGGGTTGACCACGCCCAGGCTCATGTGTTGTTCATCGATGCTGAAAACATCGAAAAATCCATTCTGGAACCTGCACAACATCCTCGTCTGCACCACAAACGCGGCTCCGTCGGTGGAGGCAAGGCGGCTGAGGACCAGCACTATTACCACGGCATCGCGCAGGCTCTGCGTGACACGCAAGAGATCCTCATCGCGGGTCCGGGGCAGGCCAAGCTGGAGCTGTTCAAACATTTGCAGCACCATGACCCCGAGGTGGCCAAGCACGTTGTTGGCATGGAGACTGCGGACCATCCAAGCGACGGTCAGCTTGCAGACCACGCCCGCCATTACTTCAAGGCCAAGGACCGCATGACAGGCGTTTGACGGGGTCAATCCATCTGTGACCTCGGTACCCCATGGTGGCCGGAAGGCGGCCAATATCTGAATCGATGCTCATCGCTGTGTGCAAAGCCATGTACAAAAAAATTCTCATCCCTCTTGATGCCAGTGCAACGGCACAAACAGCTGCTGAACACGCCATCGCATTGGCGCGGGCGTGCAAGGCAGCTCTGCGCTTTATTACCGTCATTGACCTCAACGGTCTTGTCGGTGGGGTGCCAAGTATCGTGGAAGTGGTGAACAACGATGCGCGCCTGACGCTCGATGATTGGATGAACCAGGCCTCTCAGTGGGGGTTGGACGTGAGCACCGCCATCGTCGAGACCAACCCGAAAATTCCGCGTGTGGCCGACGCCATTGTGACTGAGGCGAGTCGATGGGGCGCCGAACTGATTGTCGTCGGAAGCCACGGGCGCAGCGGCGCTCGACACCTGATGCTCGGCAGCGTTGCTGAAGGTGTGGCTCGGCTCAGCAGAGTGCCGGTGCTTATCGTGCATCCAGGCGAAGCACCTGTGGCCTGACACAACGCGGCCACCAGTGGCCTTACGGCGCATCAATTCTCAAGAGCACTCGCAGGCAAGGGGACCTGGCGGAAAGCCCGGGCCCATGGGGAGATGCGCTGGGAGACTCCGCCATTGCCACGCGCGTACCCGCAGCGAGGTGATCCAGAAGAAGGGAGGTGCAGCCCGCTTCGTGTCGCCGTGCATATCGGGTGAGACCTTGCCAAGGCATGGTGACGCGACATTCACGGACCGTGTACCGCCACGATTAGGTCGGACGGCAGGCTGGCCCTCGAACCTGAGGCCCGGAGTCTTGACATGAAATCCACGCGCTTGCAACGGTACGTGCCACATCGGTCGAGCTCGGATGGAGCCAGCCCTCGGGCAAACAGCACGGTCGTCTCTGGAGACACCGGAACTTGCGTCGCCACACCGATCAGACGACGCACCGTTTGCCCCAGTCCTTGATGCAACGTGCAATAAATGGTGCGCCCGATGCTGGAGATTGTGGCCTCGCGGCAAGGCCGCACTATTCGCTTGGCCGCGATGATTGCAGCAGCGCGTTTACAGCGTCCAGGTCAACAAGCCGCAGTTTGCCGGCAGCGTATTTGAGCTTGAGCTCATTCACCAGAACGTCATAGCGCGCCTTGTCGGCCTGGCGCTGCGTTTCGAACAATTGAGAGAGGGCATTGAGCACGTCGATGTTCACCCGCACCCCGACCTTGTAGCCTGTTTCATTCGCTTGCAGCGCGCTCTGGCTCGAGGCGATTGCTGCCTCCAGGGCCTTGACCTGTGCGCGTCCCGACTCCAGGCCAAAATATGCAGCCCGAGCGCTCTGTGCTGCGGCGAGGCGCACGCTATCGAGGTTGGCCTGCGCCTTGTCCAGCAGATGCTCCGTTTCCTGCACATGACTTTGCACGGCATAGCCAGTGAAGATGGGAATTTGGACTTGCACGCCGATGGAGGCGACTTCAGCGCGGGTGCCGAAGGGGAACAGGGTGCTGCCGCCGCTGGTGCTGCCGCGGTCCAGACGTGCGTAGGCATCCACCGTCGGCAAATTCGCAGCGCTCGCCTTGCGGCTTTCCAGGCGTGCCACATCCAACGCCATGCGGGCCTGTTCCACCGCCAGATTCGTTTCCTCCGCCGTTCGTGCCCAAGTCTCCACCGAGCCGGCAAGGGCCGGCAGCCGGATGCCGGGCGTGAGCTCGGCCAAGGGGCCAGGCGGCTTGCCAGCGAGTTGTTCGAGCGCCGAGCGCGCGAGTTCGATCTGGTTTTGTGCCGCGATGAGCTGCGCTGCGGTGAGGTCGTTGCGCGCCTGCGCATCGCGCACGTCGACGATGGTGCCGTTGCCGGCGGCAAAATTGTGTTTTGCCGCCTCGAGTTGCTGCGCGATGGCTTTACTCTGTTCACGCAGCGAGCGCAGGGTGTCCTGAGCTGCCAATACGTCAAAATATGCCGACGCCACCTGAACGAGGAGATCCTGGTTGTCTTGTGTCCACTGCGTGTAGGCGATGCGAGCGGCGATCTCCGCCTGGTTCACGCCGATGCGTTCGGCCGGTCGGTACAGTGCCTGCGTGGCCGTGAGGTTGACATCGCGCGCGATGTAATCCCAATTCGTGGGAAACCCGAATTTTTGTAGAAGCGGATTCTCGCTGTTGCTTTGGGCGTTGTCGCTAAGGCTGGCCCCCGCGGCGATCTGCGGTAAAAGGCGTGATCTAGCCAGCGGTACCCGCGCGAGTGCGGCCTCGTAGTTGGCCTGCGACGCCCGCAGGGCCGGGTTGTGCTGCTGCGCCTCGGCAAACACCTGTGCGAGCGTCTCGGATTGAGCCACGCCACACCACCCGAGTCCTGCGAGTCCGAGAACAAGCGCTGCGGAGAAGGCGCGGCAGCGTGCGGCGGGCATCGCTCTGCATTGACCTTGCATGCGAGTGTTCGGAAGAAATCGAGATGAATTGGACAACGGTGGATGGGGCATTTCGGGAGGCGCTGCTTGAGTGCGCATGCCGGATTCAGAGCCGGGCTATTCGGCTAATGGAGCCCATGCTAACTTCGGTTCGGCCCGCTTGTTTGCGCTTCATCAAGTGCAAGCGTCGTAGCGAGGCGACAATACATCAATACACTCCTTGCCGCGCTCCACGTCGTCATCATGCTCCAAAGCAAGCGCCTTTCCCTGCTCGTTGTTTTTGTCGTCATCGTCGCCGCGGTTGCCGGGGCGGCTTGGTATTTGACGCGGCCCAATGTGGCGCCAAGCGCCGTCACGCTTTACGGCAACATTGATATCCGGCAGGTGCAGCTCGCCTTCAACGATGCCGGTCGCATCCAGCAGTTGCTGGTTCAGGAGGGCGACCATGTGCACAAGGGCCAAGCGGTCGCAAAGCTGGATGCTCTGCGCTTTCAAGACGCGGTGGCGCACGCCGCGGCTTCCTTGCTTGCGCAGAAAAGCGTGCTGGCGCGCATGCGTGCGGGAAGCCGGCCGCAGGAAATCGCTGAGGCTAAGGCCGGGGTCGAGGCCGCGCAAGCCGCCGTTCAAAACGCGCAGATTACCTATGCGCGCCAGGAGACGCTCGTCCAAGCCGATTTTCTCCCCAAGCAAAGCCTGGATAACGCTGCACAGACGTTGAAGACGTCCCAGGCCGAGTTGCAGCGTGCCCGGCAGGCACTGAGCCTCGTGGTGCAAGGTCCACGCAAGGAAGATATTGCCGCGGCCGAGGCTCAGGTGCAGGCTGACAAGGCGGCGTTGGCGCTGGCACAGCGCGAACTGACCGACGCCGAGCTCATCGCGCCCGAAGCAGGGGTGGTCGAGAACCGCATTCTCGAAGTGGGCGACATGGCCGCGCCACAAACCCCGGTGATGACGATTGCGCTCGACAACCCGGTATGGGTTCGTGCTTACGTGAGCGAGCGCGAACTCGGGCGCCTCGCGCCAGGCATGCGCGCTGAGATCCAAAGTGACAGCTTCCCCGGCCAGCGCCTAGCCGGTTGGATCGGCTTTATCTCGCCCACCGCAGAGTTCACGCCCAAGTCCGTGCAGACGACCGAGCTGCGCACCGAGCTCGTCTATCGCGTGCGGGTGTACGCCTGTAATCCCCAGGGCAAGCTGCGCCTTGGCATGCCGGTGACAGTGGACGTGCCGCTGTCGAACAATCCCCCACGAACGATTCCGAGCGATGTCTGCAAGGGCTGAGTAACCGTGTTGAAAGTCAAGCAGTGAAAGGCTGATTTTGAGCGTTCAGATGGTCCCGGGTGATGGCGTTGAGGTGGGTGATCAGCTTGCGCATGCAGGCGATCAAGGCCACTTTCTTGAGCTTGCCTGCGGCCACCAGACGCTTGTAGAAGGCGCGAATGGCGGGGTTGAATCGTGTGGCGGTGAGCGTGGCCATGTACAAGGCACGTCGCACCTCGAAGCGCCCGCCGGTGATGCGTCGTCGGCCTCGGCTGGACCCGGAGTCCTTGGCGTAGGGGGCCACGCCGACCAAGGCACAGATCTGGCGCCGGTTGAGCCGCCCCAGTTCAGGCAGTTCAGCGATCAGGGTTGCGGCAGCGATGCGGCCGATCCCGGCCACGCTTTGCAACAGCTTGGCCATCACGGCATGATGCTGTTCGACATGGCGGACCATTTCGGCATCGACGTCGTCGAGCTGGCGGGCAATCGCCTCGAGCAGGGCATCGATACTCGGGCGCGTCACCGGGCGGGCCAGGCGCAAGCGCTGGCGCTCGGACAACTGCATGGCCACGAGCTGGCGCCTGCGGGTGACCAGGGCTGCGAGATCCTGCTGCTCGGGCTCGCTCAGCGGACGCACGAAGCGCTCGCAGTCGGGGCGCTGGGCCAGCACGGCAGCGAACTCGGCCAGGGTGGCCGCATCGATGCGGTCGGTCTTGGCCAGGCGCTGCATCGCACGAGCGAAGTCACGCGCCATGCGCGGGTTGATGACCGCCACACGCAGACCCACTGCTTGCAACGCGCACGCCAGCGCCGCCTCATAGCCACCGGTGGCCTCCATCAGCACCAGCCCCGGCTGCAGCTTCACCAAGGCGTCGGCCAGAGCGGAATGCCCCTCGGCATCGTTGCTGACATGAGCCAGCTCCGATGGCAAGACTGCTCCCAGGCAAGCCACATCGACATGCGCACTGGCAACGTCGATGCCCACCATCACGGATGATCCAGACATGGTCTTCATATCCCTTCCTTGTGCATGCGAGCAGGCGAAACGCCGCTCAACTAACCGTTCGGGCGTCAGGAAGACCAGCACGGGGTCCGTGCGCAATCGACTCAGCCACGAGCTGGCGAGCACGCTCGCCGACTCCAGGGCGTTTCAGGCTGCACGATCCGGTCCGGTCACCTCAACGGTGATTAGACTGCACCGCGCTGATCTGGTTTAAACATACAAGGCCGTGGGATCGCCAGCGCTGGAGCTTGATGGTGTGCACAAGCGTTTTCATCAAGGACGTCGCGTCGTGGAGGCGCTCGCCGGCTTGAGCATTACGGTGCAGCCAGCCTTCATCACCGGGCTTCTGGGCCCGGATGGTGCCGGCAAAACGACGCTGATGCGCCTGGCAGCCGGGCTCCTGTTGCCTGAGGCAGGCACGGTGCGCGTGCTGGGGCACGACACGCGCGCAAATTCGGCAGCCATTCAGGAGCTCATCGGCTACATGCCGCAACGCTTCGGCCTGTATGAAGATCTCACCGTGCAGGAAAACCTGAACCTGTACGCGGATCTGCAAGGACTGGACGAAACCCAGCGCGGCGCGCGCTTCGAGGAATTGCTGCGTCTGACCGCGCTGGGGCCGTTTGGCAAGCGCCGGGCCGGCGCATTGTCCGGTGGCATGAAGCAGAAATTGGGGCTGGCCTGCTCCTTGTTACGCGCACCCAGACTCCTGCTTCTGGACGAGCCGACCGTCGGTGTCGACCCGATTTCGCGACGGGAGCTCTGGAGCATCATCAAGACCATGCGCGCGCAGGGGGTGAGCGTCCTCGTCAGCACTGCCTATCTCGACGAGGCTGAGCTGTGTGACGACATCGTGCTGTTACACCGCGGGCTTTTGCTCGCGCAGCAAGCGCCCGCCGCGTTTGGCGCGCCGCTGGCGGGGCGCTGTTATCTTGTGAAGCACCCCACGCTGAGGCGCCGTGCCTTGCAGGCACGGCTCGCTGCACGCCAGGGCGTGATTGACGCGCTGGTTCAGGCCGACGGTGTCCACGTGGTGCTGGGCGGCACACAGGCACAAGCGCAAGCCGGCGAAGACTGGCAGCCGGTGGCGCCGCGCTTCGAGGATGCCTTCGTCAGCCTGTTGCGTTCGGCGCCAGCGGCGAGCCCCACTCCGGCACTTGGCAATCCTGGTCCAACCCCCACCGCCGGGACGGTGGGAACTGCCGGCGGTGATATCTTGGCGATGTCCCTGTCCGCTGCAGCAGCGCCTGCAATACGGGCCGCCGTGGCGGCGCCAACCGCCGACACGGTGATCGAGGCACATGAGCTGCGCCGCTTCTTCGGTAGCTTCGAAGCGGTCAAGGGGATCAGCTTCAGCGTGTCGCGTGGCGAGGTCTTTGGCCTTCTGGGTGCCAACGGCGCCGGCAAGAGCACGACATTTCGCATGCTGTGTGGCCTGCTTTCGGCCAGCTCCGGCACCTTGCGCGTGGCCGGTGTGGATCTGCACACGGCCCGCAGCGCAGCCCGGGCGCGGATCGGCTACGTCGCGCAGAAATTCGCACTGTACGGCAACCTGAGCGTGGCGCAAAACTTGAGATTTTTCGCCTCGGCCTACGGATTGCGCGGCGCTCGGCGCAAGGCGCGATTGGACTGGGCGCAACGCGAGTTCGATCTCGGTGGATTTCTCGATGCCGGTACCGCCGACCTAGCGCTGGGCTTCAAGCAGCGCTTGGCGCTGGCTTGCGCACTAATGCACGAGCCTTCGATCCTGTTTCTCGACGAGCCCACGTCGGGGGTTGATCCGCTGGCTCGGCGCGAGTTCTGGCAGCGCATCAACCAGCTGGCCGAGTCCGGGGTGACGGTGATGGTCACGACGCACTTCATGGACGAGGCTGAGTATTGCGACAACCTGGTCCTGATGTCGCTGGGTGAGATCCTGGCTCTCGGCTCGCCGCAGGAGATTCGCGCGCGCGTACGCAGCGTCCGGCTTCCCGAGCCCAGCATGGAAGATGCGTTCATCGAGCTGATTCAGGCGCACGAGACACAGATCCGGAGGGCAGCGTGAACCGGCAGCGCTTGCGGGGGCTGATCCGCAAGGAGTTTTTGCAGATTGTGCGCGATCCGTCGGCGATTGCCATCGCGTTCGTGCTTCCAGTGTTCTTGCTTCTGCTGTTTGGTTATGGCGTGTCGCTGGACGCCCATCGGGTGCCACTGGCCGTGGTGGTTGAGCAGCCAACGGCGCAAACAGCAGGCTTTGTCGGCGGGCTTGTGCAGTCGGACTATTTCGCCCCCCGGCATTACGCTACCGTCGCCGAAGCCCGGCGAGCACTGATGGAGGGCACTGTGAACGGCATCGTGTGGCTGCGTGCGGATTTCAGTCGCAGCCTGCTATCGGGTCGCAGCGCGCTGGTGGGCGTGTGGGTGGACGGAGTCAACGCCAACAACGCGCGCATCCTTGAAGGCTATCTGCAAGGTATGTGGCAGAACTGGCTCCAGCTGCAAGCCGATGCGGCCGGCAAGCCCCTGACGATTCCGGTGGTTGCCGACGATCGCATCTGGTTCAATCCGGCCTTGCGCAGCCGAGACTTTCTGGTTCCCGGGCTGATTGCCGTGATTATGACCCTGATTGGCGCGCTGCTTACGGCGCTGGTCATCGCGCGCGAATGGGAGCGCGGCACGATGGAGGCACTGATGGCCAGTCCGGTGACGATTGGCGAGATCCTGATTGGCAAGCTCGTGCCTTACTTCGTGTTGGGTATGGGGGGCATGCTGCTGTCCGTGGCGATGGCTGTATGGCTGTTCACGGTGCCGCTGGTGGGAAGTTTCTGGCTGCTGGTGGCATGCTCGGCGCTGTTTCTGCTGGTGGCCCTCGCCATGGGCCTGTTGATCTCAACGCTTGCCAAGAACCAGTTCGTCGCCGCGCAGGTGGCGGTGATCGTGACCTTTCTGCCAGCGTTCATCCTCTCTGGATTCATTTTCGACATCGGATCGATGCCGGCAGTGGTGCGGTTTCTCACACACGTTGTGGCCGCGCGCTACTACGTGGCCATTTTGCAGACCTTGTTCCTGGCGGGAGACGTCTGGCCAGTGGTGCTCTCGAACAGCGCGGCGTTGGCGCTCATGGCGCTGATTTTCTTCGGTATTGCGCGACGCAAGTCCCGCAAGCGTCTGGACTGAAGCGACAGGCATCATGTGGGCACGCATCCTCGCGCTGATCGTCAAGGAATTTCTCGCCGTGCTGCGCGACGCGGCCAGCCGAACTGTGCTGATCGGCCCGCCGCTGATCCAGTTGATGGTGTTCGGCTACGCCGCAAGCTTTGATCTCAACCACATTCCCTACGCGGTCTATAACGAGGACACGGGCTACGCCGCACGGGAGTTGCTGGCGCGCTTTGCAGGCTCCGCGACTTTCGAGCAGATCGCCACCATCACTCGGGAAGCGCAGATTGCCCCGCTGATCGATGACAAGCAGGCGCTTCTCGTGTTGCATGTGCCGCAGCATTTCACGCGTGACCTGCTCACGCAGGCCCCCGCGCAGCTTCAAATCATCATCGACGGACGCGATTCGAACACCGCATCGCTGGCTCTCAATGATGTCAGCGGCGTGCTGCTGGACTTCAACCAGCAGTGGGCCGGCACGCATGGCAATCAGGGGCCGCCGGCGCGGCTCGACATACGCGCCTGGTTCAATCCCAACCTGTTGTCGCGCTGGTTTATCGTACCGGGTATCGTAGCCCTGCTGACACTGGTGGTAACGCTTCTGGTCACGGGTTTGTCCGTGGCGCGAGAGCGCGAGATGGGTACCTTTGATCAACTGTTGGTGACACCGATGGGCCCATTCGAGATTCTGGTTGGCAAAGCCGTTCCAGGCTTCGTCATTGGCGGGCTCGAGGGCGGCTTCATCGCGCTGATGGCTGTGTGGTGGTTCAAGGTTCCTTTCGTCGGCAGCATCGCCGCGCTGGCGTTGGGACTGTTTTTCTTTTTGCTGGCCGCTATCGGTATCGGTCTGATGATCTCCTCGCTGGCCGTTACCCAGCAGCAAGGCCTTCTTGGTGTCTTCATGTTTCTGGTGCCCTCGATCATTCTTTCGGGGTTTGCCACTCCGATTGCGAACATGCCCGAAGCCGTGCAACTGCTGACTTATTTCAACCCAATGCGTTATTTCCTGATCATCGTCCGCGGTGTATTTCTCCAAGGCGACAGCGTGCACATGCTATTGCCGCAGTACGGGCCACTGGCGCTGATCGGCTTGGCAAGCATGGCCGCTGCCGCTTGGCTGTTTCGACACCGCATGGCCTGAAGCGGCGGTGCTGTGTCCATTCCGGAGAGATGAACGTGATTCGTATCCTGCTGATCGAGACGCTGCTCTTTGGTTTACTGGGTGCCGTCGTGTTCCGGCTGCTGTTTGCCTTCATTCGGCGGCTTGGCATCGTGTGGCTGCTGAGCCTCGTCGCCGCACTGGGTGTCAGCTTTACGGTATCGGGCTCGCTGGATCCGCGCCTGTTGCGCGAGTGGGGCAGCGCATCCGCAAGCGTATCGCCGCTGCTGATACGGGCCCTGCGAGCCCTGGCGTGGCTCGCGGGTGCCGTGCTGGCGCAGTTCGCCGTGGCCAGACGCGCCAGGCTTGGCCTGGAGCCACCGCCGGACTTGCCGCCGGGGGATGTCTGAGACTGGATGTGTTCCCGGCGTGGGCAAGGGCAATGCCGCGTGTGCTTGGAAGGGATGCGCTTCACCGCAAAGGGCCGTGCCTGAGATAGAACACGTGTGCGCCATATGGGGCGATTTTCCAAGGCCGCCATTGGTACAGGTGCGTCGATTGGGGAAAACGCATATGCAGCAGCAACAGCGACGCGCGCGACGAGGGCGTGTCTCGTCGTTGAGTGAGAGCGTTGGCGTGCGTGCAACGGTTGGGCGCAAAGCCGTGATCGGAAATCGCAGCGGCCGCTTCGCCCATCGCGCTCGAATGGGGGAGGGGCGTGGGCTGATGAAACGAAGCGATGTCATGCAAGGCGGCGAACATCACGCCGCGCACTGAAGGCCGTGCGTGCTGCGTGGGAGTGGCTGCAAAGGCCGGATAGAAGGATCCGGGCCTTGCCCCGTCGTCAGTGCGAGGTCCGATTGTGGAATGCGAGATCGAGCGTTAGGAATCGGCGCGCTACACAACAGCCTGAGCTCCCAAAACCCTGCGCGATCAACGTCCCTGGGCCACGATCCAGCGGCCAATCTCGGGCCATACATCCCTGAGCGTGCGCGCGCCCATGAACAGACCCACATGCCCTCCCGGGACCATGCGCTTTTTAGTCTTGTCCTTGGGTGTGCTGCAAAGCGCCTCGGCAGCGAAAACCTGCTGGTGACCGGTGATGTCGTCGCTTTCCCCGGCGAGCAGATAGAGGGGGCAGGTGATGGCCTTAAGGCTCAGCGTGCGACCGAGCGCGACATACTTGCCTTTGGCCAGAAAATTGCGCTTGAATAGTTGATCAATCACCTGCAGGTACCAGCGGCCGGGTAGGTCAAGCGGATTCTCGTACCAGCGTTCGAACGCCTCTGTCTTGGACAGCCAGATGGGGTCGTCGATGTGCTCGTAAAGATCGATGTGCTCCTGCACGTAATGCTGCTCGGGGTGCATGTTCTTCCATCCAGCGAGCATGTATTTGCCGAGCATCAGCCCGCCGCCGGAGGCCACGAGATCTTCATAGAAGCTCATCGGGCTGGCCTTGACCATTTTCACCAGTGAACCATTGCCTGCGTGGGTGTCGATCGGCGAGCCGGCCAGCACCAGGCTGGCGATCTTCTCGGGAAAGCGCGCCGCCAGCATCGCCGCTGTCCACCCACCTTGACACAGGCCAACCAAGTTGACGTGACCACCCAGATCATCGATGCAAGCCAGCAGCTCGGCCAGGTATTGATCAACTTCCAGGTCTTTCATGTCGGGCGTGGCACTGTGCCAGTCGGTAAGGAACAACCGGTTGACGTTGGCGCCGCGCAGGGTCTGCATCAAGCTCTGGCCTTGGTGGTAGTCGGCGATCATCGAGGTGTGGCCGGCATACGGCGCAATCACCAGCGTCGCAGCGCCCGTGGCATCCGGCGCCGAATAGTCACACAGCGTCAGCGTGCGCAGCTTGAGCCGCTCGGTATGCGCCGTGGCAAGGTGCGGCTTGAGGCCGCCGTGCAGGCGCGACTCCTCGGCGACAAACTTGACGTTGCGGGCGAGAAGATCCATGCCCTGCTCAGCCATATCAGCGGCCAGTTGCACGGGCCAGAAAATAGGCACGTTGATGTTCGGCACCTTCGATGGCTGCTTGGTCGCCTGGGTCATAACGATAGTCCTCCCGCCATCAAACGATGGCAAAACGTTTGAACACGATGTGCTTGGCCTGATCAAGCGCCAGTGCGAACACCAAGACACACGCGATGAGCGCGGCGATTAGCCCCCAAGGCAGTGCAGCCATGAGTACGCCGAAGCCGGCCAAAAAGCTCACCACGAAGACGTCACCAAGGCTTGCAAGGAGCATCCAGCGCCCGGGCGCCAACGACCACAAGCGGCCGTCGCTGCGCAGCACATAGATACTCGCCTGGGTGGTGAAGACCAGGATCAGGAAGACGACGGTCTGCAACTGCGGCGCAGAAAGCCCTAGGGTGGCATGTGTCCACCAGTAAAACGAAAATGAGAACGCAAGCGACAGCGCCGCGAACACGAGGGCCGCGGCGACCAGTTTGCGCACCTGCCAGCGCTGTGGACGCGGCGCGGGTTGCACGCGGTCAGTGGCGATCGTCATGGTGACGAAATCATTGGTGAACAGCAGCAGTACGATCAGCGTGGGCGAGATGACGAAGCGTCCCGTGAGCCACAAGCCCAGAGTGAGGAAGACAACGATTTCGAAGGTCTTGAGAGTCTTGTTCAATGTGTAGGTGAGCATACGCCGGTGCACTTCGCGCCCGGTGCGCACCACGGTGAGCACACCGGACAGGCCCGGGTCGGTGAGCACCACACCGGCGGCAGCCTTTGCCACATCGGTCGCGCTGGCCACGGCCACGCCAAGCTCCGCCTGACGCAGTGCCGGAGCGTCGTTGACGCCGTCGCCGGTCATGCCGGTGACGTGGCCGTTGCGCTGCAGCGCCTGCACGATGGCGTGTTTGTCCTCGGGCAGCACACGGGCGAACAGATCACAGTTTTCTGGGTCGCGCAGCGCGTCGCCCTTTGCCTCGCATACGCGTGTGCCGAGGCCCAGCGCAGCACCGATGGCGCGCGCGGTTTCCAGTGCATCGCCTGTGGCCATGCGTACGCGCACGCCGAGAAGCGTGAGTTGGGCGATCAGGTCGGCGGCGTCCGGGCGCGGCGGATCGGATAAGCCGACGAGGCCGAGGAGCTGCAATGCATCATCGTTCCCCGCCGCAACCGCCAGCACGCGCGCGCCCCGGGCGGCGAGCTGTGTTTGCGCGGCGTCGAGCGCGCCCTGTTGCGCGCGATCGAGCCGGCAAAGGGGCCCGATAACGCTGGCCGCCCCCTTCAAGGCATGCCAAGGCTTGCCGTCGGCGAGGTACACGCCTTCGCTGCGGCGGGTGGCCGGGTCGAAAGGGTGAAAGGCTTGACGCAGCGGCGCACCCTGCAGAAGCCCTTGCTTGCGCGCTGGGTCGAGAACGGCCAGATCCAATGGATCCTGCGTGGCGTCGTCGCTGGCCAGTGCGGCAGCGTACAGCACCTGCTTGGCGTCGGTGCCCGCTGCCAAGGGCATCACGGCTTGCAGTGTGAGCGTGTTCTGTGTCAGTGTGCCGGTCTTGTCCGACACCAGCGTGTCCATCGCAGCGGCTTCTTCCACGGCCGGGAGCCGCGTGACCAGGACGCCCTTGTGCGCGAGTTGCATGCTGCTGATCGCAGTGGCCAGCGTATAGGTCGCCGGCAGCGCTACCGGGACGGACGCCACCAGAAGCATCAGCGCGAACACCGCGGTGTCCAGCATGGGCATATCGTGCGACAAGGCATAGGCGACGACGAGCACGACCAGAACCGCATCGAACACCACAAGTCGCTCGACAATACCGAAAATTGTGCGCTGCATATGACTCGGCGCGCTTGACGTGCGCACGAGTTCCGCGGTGCGGCCGAAAAAGGTATGTGCGCCCGTGCCCGTGACGATGCCGCTTGCCTCTCCTTGCCGCACGATGGACCCGGCGTAGGCCGATTTTCCAGGGCCAGCGTCCACCGGCAGCGATTCGCCGGTCAGTGCAGCCTGGTCGAGTGCCACGTCGCCTTCGAACAGTTGCAGGTCGGCTGGAACCAAGTCGCCAGCGCGTACGTGCACGACGTCTCCCGGCACCAACTGCTCGGCGGGGACAGTGCGCCAGACGCCGTCGCGCAGGACGCGGGCGTTGACGTGCAGTTGCTTGCGCAGCAAGGCCAGCGCGTCCTTGGCGCGCTGTTCCTGGGCGAAGGCGACCACCGCATTGAACAGCAGCAATGCGGCGATCACGATGGCCTCCGGGCCACGCCGCAACAAAACCTGCAGCACGATCACCGCTTCGAGCATCCACGGCACCGGCGCCCAGAACTTACCCAAAAATTGACGCCAAGCCGCGACTGCCTTATCCGGGATTGCATTAGGCCCCGACTGCGCCAGGCGCCGATTCACCTCGTCGTCGGTCAGGCCGCGCGTGCGATCGGTGGTGGCTGTTTCGGCAACGAAGGCTGCGGGGTTCATATGCAAGCGCTGAGCAGCGAGGTTATTTCACCCATGCCGCCCAGCCCAGAGACAGCAGCAGGGTAAAGGCCAGCCAAGCCGCCGCCGGCAGCATGGCCTTTTGCCTGGAGATGCCCAAAGCGTACCCCGCTTTGAGAAGATTGTTGCTTCCGGTTGCGATGAGCACAGCGGTGATCACCGCCGTTTCGGTCACCTGGAAATGTCCGGCCAGCAGTGAAAGCACGAAGGGATCAATGTCGGTGAACCCAACAAGGAAGCTCAGCACGTGCAAGCCGGTCGCTCCGAAGTGCTGCGTGACGAAGCTCGTGATGGCCGCGAAAGCCACGAAAAGTCCGGCGAACAGGAATGCAACGGGCAGGTCAAGTGGATTGGCGCTGTGTGCTCCAAGCGTCGCCCCGGGGGCTTGCGGCGCCTGTCGGCGGCCGCGTTGCCAAAGCCACCAGGTCACGCCAAGCGAGCCAGCCAGCAGCAAAGTGAACGGTAGTGCAAGGTGCAATGCCGCGGGCCAGTGCCCCAGTGCGACGATCACGATCCACAGCCTGACATACATCATCGCGGTCGCCAGGACGGTGGCCGCGGGCGCTTGTGCAGCGATGCCCGTGTCGAGTCGTGCTTGCCGCGCAAGCACGACGGTAGCTGCCGTGCTGGAATACACGCCGCCGAGAACGCCGGTGAGCAATGTGCCTGCTTTCGGAAACAAATAGGCGTGCGCCAGATAGCCCGCGTAAGAAATGGTGGAAATCAAGACGACGGCCATCCAGACTTTGGCGTAAGTGATGTCGACGAGGCCAGGGATCGGTGTGTTGGGCAGCAGCGGGAGAACGAGACCAGCCAGGATGAGGAACTTGACCAGGGTCACGCCCTCGGCCATCGGCATGGCGTCCGACAGGCGACGGATCAGCGGCTTTTCGGCGAGCATCAGAATGGCGACGATCAATACTGCGGCCACCAGCCAGTCGGGCTGCGTGAGCACAAGCGGGCCGAGCGCAAAGGCAAGCAAAGCAATGACCGAAGGCAACAGCGCGCCGCCCCCTTCCGCCCCAGCGGCGCCGTGCCGAGCCAGATCCACTGCGAGCCAAACCGCCAGCGCTGCCAGGCCCGCAAGGTAAAGCCCACGCGGCGAGGAGCCGTCGAGAAGCCAAAGCACGAAGCCCGCCGCGCCGATAAGGGTTAGCGTGCGTGTGGTGCCGAAGCCGATGCCTTCATCCTGCGCGCGGCGGTAGCTGTGCAGCTCAAGCCCGAGCACAAAGCTGAGCACCGCGGTGGCGGCGAATTGCAGGAGAAGCGGTGGTAGGGTACCGGTCATGCGTTCACCTTCCGGCCGTTACCGTCAGCAGGGCTGCGGCCTGCGCCGCCATCACGGCTTCTTCGTCGGTGGGCAGCGCAAGGACGGGGATGCGGCTGGCGCTTGAGGCGATATTCAGATTGCCATTCGCGTTCGCCTCGGCGTTGAGCGCCAAGCCCAACCAGGCAAGCCTCTGCACCACGGCGGCCCGGATCATGGGTTGATGGGTGCCAATTCCACCGGTGAACACCAGTGCGTCGAGCCCGCCCAAAGCGGCAACCACCGATCCCATCTGGCGCACGATACTGGCCACGAACACGTCGATGGCTTGCTGGGATCGCGGGTCCTTGCTGGCGAGCAGGTCGCGTGTGTCAGCGCTGATCTCCGACACACCGAGAAGTCCGCTTTGCTTGTAGAGCAGGTCGCTGACTTCTTCCGGTCGCATGCCATCGTGCTGGAACCACTGCAGCACAAGGCCCGGGTCGAGCGCGCCGCAGCGTGTGCCCATCACCAGTCCGTCAAGCGCCGTAAACCCCATTGTCGTCGTAACGCTTTGAAGGCTGCGCATGCCACACAGGCTTGCGCCACCGCCTAGATGCGCGACGACCACGGCTCCATGCGCCTGCTCGCCGAGCACGGCAGGAAGGCGCCGGCTAATGGCGTCATACGACAGGCCATGAAAGCCATAGCGCTGGTAGCCCCGCTCATGCCAAACGCGTGGAATCGCGTAGCGCCGCTCGGCATCAGTGTGGTTTGCATGGAACGCGGTGTCGAAACAGGCCACCTGCGTCGCGTCGGGCAAGATGGCTTGTGCCGCTTGCACGCCCGCAAGACCAGGGCCCTGGTGCAGCGGCGCGAGGCTTGTGAGGTCCTGCAGATCAGCGAACACGCCGGGCGTGATGCGCACGGCTTGGTTGTAGCGCAGTCCTCCGTGAACGATGCGATGCGCCACAACCGTGGGGCGTGGCGCATCGCACGCTCGCATCAGCCAATCGATAAGCCAGGTGGTTTCGCCGCCGATGTCGCCGCGCAGCGCATTGGGCGCCTCAGTGCGGGAGGGCTCGCCGGTTCGGCTATAGGTCAAAGTGGGTTTGCCGTCTGGCGCGTCGATTTCACCACGCAGAGTCGCGGTCGGAAGGCCCGAGGCACCGCGGGCGATGGCGTGATCGAACAAAGCGAACTTGAGGCTGGCCGAACCCGCATTGAGGCTGAGTACCGAGGAGCTCATGCAGGCACCATCGTGCTGGTTGCCAGAACCAGAAGCACGGCCAGTGCGCACGATGCCATGCGCGCATCCGAAAGGTCGGCCCTGCTGGTGAGCACGACGGGCACGCGCGTGCCCAATACGATACCCGCGACCTTGGCCTCGGCGAGATACTCCAGCTGTTTTGCGAGCATGTTGCCCGCCTCCAGATCGGGTGCCACAAGGATGTCGGCTTGACCGGCAACGCTCGAGACAATGCCTTTGGTATCCGCGGCGCGTTTGGACACGGCGTTGTCGAATGCGAGCGGGCCGTCGAGCAGGCCGCCCGTGATCTGTCCGCGGTCCGCCATCTTGCACAGGGCCGCTGCATCAATCGTGGAGGGAATCTTGGGGGTGACGGTTTCCACTGCCGAGAGAATGGCGACCCGGGGCTGTGCGATGCCAAGTGCATGCGCCAGATCGATCGCGTTTTGGACGATGTCTCGCTTGGCTTCCAGATCTGGCGCGACGTTGACCGCCGCATCGGTAAGCAGCTGCAAGCGGGGTTGGCCCACGGCATCGATCACGAACACATGGCTGATGCGCCGTGCCGTGCGCAGTCCCGTTTGCGGATCGACTACGGCATGCATGAGCTCATCCGTGTGCAGCGACCCCTTCATCAATGCCTGTACCTCTCCCGTGCGCGCCATGGCTACCGCTTTTTCAGCCGCGGCATGACTGTGCTCGGTCGCCACCAAGGGATAGGCCGTGAGATCAATGCCAGCGGCAGCGGCAGCGGCGCGCATTTTGGCTTCCGGGCCCACGAAAATCGGGCGGATCAGCCCCGCCATCGCCGCGTCCACGGCGCCACCCAAGGAAACGGCATCCACCGCGTGCACCACAGCCATCGAGAGGGGTGGTCGCCCTGCCAATGCAGTGCGGGCCTGTTCAATGATTGCTCGCAGCTTTACGCCCGGGTCGCGCAGCTCCAGCCTGGGCAGATGCACGCGCGGGCGGCTGACCTTTTCAGTTGGCACGAGCACGTGGGCGGATCCCTCGACAACAGTTTCGTTGCGCTGATTGACCACGGTGCAGTGCAGGGTTGCGCGGGGCGCACGCTCGGCAATGGTGTCGATCGCCGTGACGGTCACCGTGACCCGCACGGTGTCGCCCAGGAACAACGGCTTGAGAAATTTCAGATCCTGGCTCAAGTACACCGTCCCCGGCCCTGGAAGCTGGGTGCCAAGGACATTGGAAATCAGCGCGGCCGACCACATGCCATGCGCCACCACCCTGTGGAAGGGATCGCTTGCCGCGAAGGTTGCATCCACGTGTGAAGGGTTCACATCCCCTGACATCAGCGCAAAGGTCTGCACTTCGTCCTCGGTAAAGTTTCGCGTCAGCGAAGCCGAGTTTCCAACCTGCAGTTCAGCAATGGGGTGGTTTTCGATGAGGTCGGCCATGGCATATCGGGGGTGGAGGTCCATGAGGTTCAGCGTTGCAGCACGTAACTGCCCGGCGCATCCATCAGCGGCTTCGCGCCTGCAACGCCCATGCGCGGCGGCGCAGTCATTTGGCTGCTGTGGGCACCCAGCCACGCACTCCAGCGCGGCCACCATGAACCATCTTCAGGCGTGGCCTGCGCCAGCCATTGCTCCGGCGCTTGAAAGGCGCTTCCATGCTTGTGCAACGCCCAGTGATAATGCCGCCGTGGGTGCCCCGGTTCGCTGACGATGCCAGCATTGTGACCGCCGCTGGTCAGCACGAAAGTTACCTCGCTGTGATCCAGCAGATGAATCTTGTATACGGACCGCCAGGGCGCAACGTGGTCAGCCTCTGTGCCGACGACAAACCACGGAAGCGGTACATCCTCCACCGTAACGGTCTGGCCGTCCACCTTCCAGCGCCCTTCAGCCAGGTCATTATTCAGATAGAGGCCGCGCAGGTATTCGCTGTGCATGCGAGCGGGCATGCGCGTGGCGTCAGCGTTCCAGGCCATCAAATCGTTTGGAGGACGGCGCTGGCCCATGAGGTAGTCGCGGGTGATGCGTGACCAGATCAGGTCATACGAGCGCAGCATCTCAAAGGCGCCGGCCATCTGCGTGGTGTCCAAATAGCCCTGCGCCCACATCATGTCTTCTAGGAAGCTCACCTCGCTTTCGTCGATGAACAAGGACAGCTCTCCAGGTTCGGTGAAATCGATCTGCGAGGCCAAAAGCGTAACGGTAGCGAGGCGCTCATCGTCCTTGGCCGCCAGGGCGGCGGCCGCGATGGATAAAAGAGTGCCGCCCAAACAGTAGCCGACGGCGTGTACCTTGCGCCCAGGCTGGATGCGTCCTACCGCGTCCAGCGCGGCTAGAGGGCCAAGCGCGAGGTAATCATCCATCCCGAGTTCGCGGTCCTCGGGGCCTGGATTCTTCCATGAGATCATGAAAACTGTGTGGCCCTGGTCGACAAGATACTTGACCATCGAGTTCTGGGGTGAGAGGTCGAGGATGTAGTACTTCATGATCCAAGCAGGTACCACCAGAAGCGGCTCGGCCCAAACCTGCGCGGTGGTTGGGCTGTATTGAATGAGCTCAATGAGCCGGTTTCGAAATACCACCTTGCCGGGGGTGAGAGCGACTTGCTTCCCTGGGAGGAAATTCTCCGTTCCAGCGCGGGGCTGGCCAGTCATGACACGTTGCAGATCATCCATCCAGGCCTTGGTGCCCTCGACCAAATTCATGCCGCCAGTCCTGAGCGTGGCATCGATGACTTCGGGATTCGTCAAAGGCGAATTGGTTGGTGCAAGCATGTCCAGCCATTGCCGAGCGGCGAAAGCAACCACCTGCTCATGATGCCTGGACACACCGCGCACGCCGGATGTGGCATTGCGCCACCAGTCTTCCTGTAACAAGAATGCCTGTTGAAGCAAATTGAACGGGTACCGTTGCCAGCCTGGATCGGCGAAACGCCGGTCGTTCGGGGTTGCGGCGATGCAATTGGCTGTATCGCCCATGCCTGGCCGATGCGCTATTGCGCGAGCGCAATACTCTGCGTAGATGGCCGCATTGCGCAAGGCACTTCCTGCTAACGCAAGGCGTTTGCCCGGCGAGGCGGCAAGGTGTGTCCACCAATCAGCCGCGGCCAATCCCAGAGACGCGGGTGATAGACCCAGCGTGCGCCGCGCCTGCATGGCGTGCGCGGCGCGATCAATTAATTCAGCCAGCCCCGCGTCGGGCTGAGGCGGCGGACTCAAGCAAGCTGCCGACTCCGCGCTTGGCGCAGGCACAGCTGCCGCGAGGGAGACACCGATTTGCGGGCGCTCGCCGGGTGAGCCTGAATCGTGCTGAGCGCCGGTTGGGATGGGGATTTCAGGCGCAGGGGTGATCCCGATCGCGGTACCGGAACGGTTGCGCCGCGAAGCACGGGGTTGCGTGTTTGATTTCATGCCCATCTCCATAAAGCCTATAGGTTATTTGTAATGCTGCAACGCCGCAGGAAGGTTGATATGCGTCAAGCGTAACGGCGGTGGCCATCCGAGAGTGGACGCGCGCAAGTGCTGCTCCAAACCGCGCCGTGCGCTGTCAATGCACAATAATGGGCTACTGCGACATTACCAAGGATGGATTCATGCGAGTCACCGTTATCGGCGCCGGGTATGTGGGCCTGGTTACTGCGGCATGCTTTGCCGACGTTGGCAACACCGTTATCTGCGTTGAACGTGACGCTGGACGTATTGCTGCGCTGGAAAAAGCCCAGGTGCCGTTTTATGAGCCAGGCCTGAGCGAACTCGTGGCACACAACGCGCAGGCGGGACGCATGGGTTTCATGCCCAGTCTTGCGCAAGGACTCAATGGGGCGCAGGTGTGCTTTATCGCCGTCGGTACGCCGCCACTGCCCACTGGCCAAGCTGACATGAGCCAGGTGCGAGGTGCCGCCCATGAAATTGGCCAGTACGTCAATGGTCCGCTCGTGGTGGTGCAGAAGTCCACTGCGCCCGTCGGCACGGTCGCCATGGTGCAAGACATCATCGACGAGGAAATGGCACGTCGCGGCGTACAGCACTGGGTTAGCGTGGTAAGCAATCCCGAGTTCCTCAAGGAGGGATCGGCCATTGACGATTTCACGCGTGGTGACCGCATTGTGGTGGGTAGCATCGACGAACGTGCCATCGCGGTGATGCGCGACCTGTATCGGCCGTTCAACCGTAATCACGAGAAGATGATGGTGATGAACGCGGCTAGTGCCGAACTCACCAAGTATGCCGCCAATACCATGCTGGCCACGCGCATTTCCTTCATGAATGAACTTGCCCGATTGGCTGAGGCTGTGGGCGCCGACATTGAGCAGGTGCGGCTTGGAATGGGGGTGGACCAACGCATCGGCAGCCACTTCCTGTATGCGGGCGCGGGCTACGGCGGATCATGCTTTCCGAAGGACGTGAAGGCACTTGCCTTCATGGCGCGCGAAGCCGGCTTGCGCGCCGAACTGGCCGAGGCCGTCGACGCGGTCAACCAGCGGCAGAAGCAGCGCCTGTTTGAGAAGATTGCCGCACACTTTGCAGCGGATGGACTCAAGGGCCGCACGATCGCTGTATGGGGGCTTGCTTTCAAACCCAATACGGATGACATGCGGGACGCCCCCAGCATTGACCTCATTGAAGCCTTGCTCGGGGCGGGTGCCAAGGTCCAGGCCTTTGATCCGGTTGCCATGGAGAGCGCTCGAAAAATCTGGGGAGCTCGTCCAGGTCTGGAGCTTACGAAAGACGCCGCGTCGGCGCTGCAGGGTGCAGATGCGCTGGTCGTCGTCACTGAATGGCATGCATTCCGCTCACCCGACTTCGAGCAGATTGCTTTGCAACTGCGTGCCAAAGTCGTATTTGATGGTCGCAACCTCTGGGACCCGCAGTCCGTGCGCGCCGCGGGGCTGGCCTATTACGGGATTGGTCGCGGTTGAGTCGTTGATGCCTCTTGCCCTGTGGGTTCCGTGTACACCGGGGCGAAGCCTCCGCCCGGTGTGCGGAAGTTGGTCGTTTGACCTTGATAGAGGCGTGCGCTGAACCAAAGCACATGACCTGTATCGGCGTAAGCCCTGAGGTCGAACTTGAGGGGCTGGGGGGCATTGGCGTCGCCAATGTTGCGTTCCCCGGGAGGGGACAAAGCTTGAGCCACATACTGGCCGCGCACGATGCCCGACCATACGCCTTTGGTGAGCTTCGCGCCGCGGTAGGCCGCGCGACTGCCGTACCCGGCCCAGGGCTTGAAGAACAGGCCTCGCCGCTCAGCCCAGAGCTTCTCCGCATTTTGTGTGCAGACGATTTGCGTCTGCGGCACATGCGCTGCGAGAAGCGCAGAAATACTGCTTTCCACGCCCAGAGCGCGCAGCGAGTCGGCGTCGCTCAGTAGCGCCAGATTGCGCTTGTCGGCATAGAGGGCATGGGCGCGGGGGTGCGGGGTAATGACCGCGGCATTGGCACTCCACGCCCGGCGCAGCGCAGCATGAGCCGGTGCGTCGAGTGCAAAATCGGTCAGCCGGTTGTAGACCATATCGATCGCCTTGTCGCCATGCCAAAGGCGTGAATCGTCCATACGCAGCGCGGTGGGATCCACAATAACAGTTTCGATGCCGGCGCGTTCGAACAGTCGTGCAAAGAGCAAGAACTCGGCGTAGAGGTACTGCGTGGCGGGCTCCGAGTCGACAATGGCTATGCGGCGCGGCGCGCCAGTGTGTCCTGCTTGCCTCCATTCACGCAAAAACATGGCCATGATGTCAGCCTCGAAGGCGTCAACGGACTCTGCGCTTGGGACCATGTCTTGCATTTCCTCGCAGCAGGCTCGCTGGGCGCGCGCCAGCACCGCGGACAGGAGCGCGCCACCCGGGTTTGTATTGATCTCGATGAGATGCAAGGACTCACCTTCAAGGTGGAAGTCAAAGCCAAGAAATACGCCCGGATTGCCGGGGTCGTGGCGGGCTGCCGCCGGCGCTCGAGCGAGCACGGCTTGCTCGAAGCTTGGCAACGAGGCGACACGCTCCACGGCCTTCACCACGGCTCGCATTCGGGCAATGTGTCTGCCCGCGACAAAGACCGGCTGCGCCGAGAACATGTGAGGGTTGCGTTGCTGGATAAGCGCGTACAAGCCGGGCTGGCCGAGTTCGGACTCCAAGGCTTGCGCCAGAGCCTGGCGATCCAGGCTGATGCAAAAGCAATCGCGATTCAGTCTTTCAATCATGGCTTTCAGGCGGGCGCGATGTCCACGTGCGTTTGTAGCCACCACTCGAGCAATGCAGCATGCCATAACTTGCTGCCCTGAATACGGGTGAAATGTTCGGGCGCCTCGGGCGCATCAAGCAATCCGTCGACGTACCCGCGTTGGTACAGGCCGCGGTTGAGACATGCGGTGGATGTGAGCAGATCTCGCATACGGCCCAGAAATGCGCCGCGCACATGTTTGAGCGCCGGCACAGGGAAATATCCCTTAGGGCGATCGATGACGGCGTCCGGAATCAGGCCGCGGGCAACAGCCTTTAGTGGGTACTTCCCACCTTCGCGCAGGCGCAGCTCGGGTGGCATGCGGGCTGCCAGCTCCACCAGCGTGCGGTCGAGAAAAGGCACGCGCAGTTCGAGTGCGTGCTCCATAGGCAGGTTGTCGACGCGCTTGACAGGGTCATCGACGATCAGCGTGGTCACATCGAGGCGCAGAACGCGGTCAAGAAAGGTGTCGGCGCCTGATCGATCGAACGCATCTTCGATCAGTTCAGAGGTGACGTCCGGCACGTGATATTCGGGAGCGATGAAGCGCAGCCACTCGGCATGGTCGCGGTCGAAGTAGTGGCGGGCGAAGCGTTGCAGGGGCAAGCCCCTTTCGGCTTGCATTTGCGGATACCAGAAGTAACCCGCGAATACCTCATCGGCTCCTTGGCCAGCCAACACGGCCTTGACGTCGTGGCCCACCCATTCTGCCAGCAGGTCGAACGCCACAACGTCGTGACTGAACATCGGTTCGGTCATGCGCGCAATGGTTGTTGGGAGTCGCTCCAGAACCATGCTGTTGGGAATGCTGAGCTTGTGGTGACGTGTGTTGAAGGTGCGCGCGATCAGGTCGGAATAGATGAATTCATCGGCCTTTTCAGGGGTGTCACCCAGGTCTTCAAAGCCGATGGAATAGGTGCGTAGATCAGGGACGTGGTGTGCCAGCATTCCCACGAGCAGGCTGGAGTCCAGCCCACCGGAGAGCAGCACCCCCACCGGTACGTCGGCGGCGTGCAAATGGCTGTCGAGCGCCGACTGTAGTGCGTGGCGCGTGCGGGTGATCCATTCCTCCTCGCTAGGCTCGGGTGCGCGACGCCCAGCGTAAAGATGCCAATAGCGTGAAAGTGTGCGTGTTCCGTCGAGTTCCACCCGAAGCAGGTGAGCGGGTTGCAGTTTGCGCACACCTTGGAGGATGGTGCGTGGTGCGGGAACGACGGCATGCAAGGTGAAGAGGTGGTGCAGGGCGATGGGATCGATGGCCTTATTCACGCCGCCTGCGGCAAGCAACGCGGGAAGGCTGGACGCAAAACGCAGGCGATTTCCGTCCTGAGCCAGGTACAGCGGCTTCATCCCGAAACGGTCGCGTGCCAACAGCAGGATGCCGACGCGTGGATCCCACAGCGCAAAGGCGAACATGCCATCAAGATGCGCAACCGCACCTTCGCCCCAGGCAGCATAGGCTTTGAGAATGACTTCCGTGTCGCCGCATGTGCTGAAGTGGTGGCCAAGCGTTGTAAGTTCGGCGCGAAGTTCGCGATAGTTGTAGATCACCCCGTTGAACACCAACGTGCAACCCGAGTCGGGGTCTGTCATGGGCTGGTCGCTCGCAGCACTCAGGTCGATGATGGCCAGACGTCTGTGGCCGAACGCTATCGGCCCAGCGCTCCAGTGGCCAGCGTGATCCGGGCCGCGAGGCGCAAGACGCGCAGTCATGCGACCCACGGCTTCTGCATTGGCACGTGTGCCGTCGAACCGTAACTCGCCGCAAATTCCACACATAGGCAGTTTCGTAAGATGTAATCTGGTAATTGTCGTTGATGCAGCTGCTTCTGGAGGGAGGCCTGGTTTCGGCTCCGAGGCTTGGTTTAGGCGCCAGATCCAAACAGCAGGCCCACACCTGCCGTGATGGCCATCGCCAGTGCGCCCCAGAACGTTACGCGTAGCACGCCACGCACAAGCGGTGCGCGGCCCATGAAGGCCGCAAGCCCCCCGAGGATGGCCAAAAAAACAATGGATGTCACACTGACGATCCAGGGCAGATTCCCTCTTGGGAAGACCACAACGCAGAGAAGCGGCAGCGCAGCACCTACGGCGAACGCGAATGCCGACGTGAATGCAGCCTGAAGGGGGTTTGCCCTCACGCTTTCAGAAATACCAAGTTCGTCGCGGGTATGGGCCGCCAGCGCATCCTTCGCCATCAACTGCGTTGCCACTTGCTTGGCTAGATCGGCATCCAGACCCCGCTGCACATAGATGCCAGCAAGCTCAGCCTCCTCGCGCACGCCGTCGAAGGCCAACTCCTGGCGCTCGCGGGCAATGTCGGCCTGTTCGGTGTCGGCCTGGGAGCTGACCGAGACATACTCACCTGCCGCCATGGACATGGCCCCCGCGACGAGGCCCGCGACACCGGCCACGAGCACCGCGCTGTGCGTGGCGTTTGACGCGATAACACCGACGATCAGGCTTGCCGTGGAGACGATGCCGTCGTTGGCGCCGAGCACCGCCGCGCGCAGCCAGCCCGTATGCTGGGTGCGATGGCGTTCAACATGCATTCTCGACATGGCTGGAGTCTCCAATAAGAAAGGCACCTTGGCTAATACCACTGCAAGCCTTTGGCTGAACGTAGCACTTGCAGCCAAAGGCCGCAGGCCAACAGCAAAATGAGGGCGGCGGCCAAGGGTGGCCAGGTGATGGTGGCGAAGCCCATCACGTGACGCAAAGCGGGAATGAGAGTGACCGCCGCCAGCATGATGCCAACGCTGGCGAACAAGCGACCCAACCAAGGGTTGTCGATCGGAAACTTCAAGAGCACGGTGTGCGTCCTGTTGCGATTGGCCAAGATTAGCAGGAATAGCACAAGCACCAGAGCGCTGAATATGGTCAAGCGCAGGCTGGCTTCACCCCAGCCTGCATACGCTTGCAGTAGCGCATATCCGCCCAACAGGATGGCGGCAACGCCAAGCCCTTGCGCCAGTGCCGAAGCGACGTTCCTGGGCGCAAATGGTGTCGCATTCAATGGGCGTGGCGGGCGGAGCATGAGGTCAATGGCCGACGGCTCGGCCTCGAAGACGATGGAGCAGGCGGGATCGATGAGCAGTTCCAGAAGCACGATATGCACGGGCAACAGTAGCACCGGCCAGTGCAGTAGTGCAGGTACGAGGGCCAGAGCGATGATGGGCAAATGCACCGCAAATACGAAGCGGGTGGCCTTGGTGATGTTGTCGTAAATGCGCCGGCCGCCACGGATCGCACCGACGATGCTTGCAAAGCTGTCATCAAGAAGGACCAAGGCGGCTGCCTCGCGAGCCACGTCCGTGCCGCGCTCCCCCATGGCGATACCCACATCGGCGGCCTTTAGCGCGGGCGCGTCATTGACGCCGTCGCCGGTCATTGCCACGACTTCGCCTGCCTCTTGCAGCACGCGGACCAAGCGAAGTTTCTGCTCTGGCTTAAGGCGCGCACAAAGGTCTACATAATGGAGGCGTTCTCGCAGCGCGACATCATCCAACGCCATGATTTCAGGACCCGTGATGACTTCAGCTCGCTCGGACAGACCAACTTGCTGGGCAATCGCGCGCGCCGTGGCGGGATGATCGCCGGTGAGCATCAGCACGCGCACGCCAGCAGCACGGCATTGCGCAATGGCGGCGGGCACATCCGCTCGTGGCGGATCGATCAATCCGATCAGACCAAGGAACTCAAAATCGAAGTCATGCTGGCTCTTGGGCCATCCGCTTGTGGCGCCTGCAGACCTCCAGATTCCACGTGCCACACCCAGAACGCGCAGGCCGCGTGCCGCCATCGCTTCCACGCGCTGGTGGATCGCTTGACGATCCGCTTCGGGCAGGTGGCACAAGTCGGCTACCGCCTCAGGCGCGCCCTTCGTTGCCAGAAGATGAGCATCGGGAGCCGTGCCCGAGAGCACACGGGTTAGCGCCAGGATGTCGGGGTCAAGCGCGTACTGGAACTCAGCGCTGCGTTCGTCACGGATATGCTCGGTGCCTGCCAAGCGCGTGTGGCCGAATTCCTGGATGGCTTGCTCCATCGGATCGTAAGGGTTCGGGGGCGTGGCCAGCATGCCGAACTCGATCAGTGCGTGAAAGTCCTCGGGAAATGCGGGTTCGGTGGCTTTGAGCCGGACGTTTCCAACCGCAAGTTCGCCAACCTGCATGCGGTTTTGCGTCAGCGTGCCTGTTTTGTCTACAGCCAGGACGGTGATTGCGCCCAGAGCCTCCACGGCCGGCACGCGGCGCGTGAGGACTTTGTTTTTTGAGAGACGCCAAGCGCCCAAGGCCAAGAATACGGTGAGAATGACCGGAATCTCCTCTGGCAAGATGGCCATGGCCAGAGCAATGCCCACCAGCAAGCTATCCAGCAGTGCACGACCGTCCCATAGTCGGTCAGCACCAGCGAAGTCGCCAGCGTGAGGGCGATGAGCGTGAGATTGCGGATCAGCGTGCGTGAGGACCGCTGCAACCCGGAGCCGGCCTCTTCAGTGGTCGTCAAGGCGAGGCCGATGCGACCGACAGCGGTCGCGGAACCCGTGGCCTGGACTACGGCAAGGCCTGCGCCCTTGGTCACCACCGTGCTGGCGAAGAGCTCCGCTGAGCCGTCACCGCCCGGCGCGGGAAGTTCATGCAGTGCCGCATTCGCCCGCTTGTCCACCGGCACGGACTCGCCGGTGAGAAGGGATTCATCCGCCGTGAGCTGGCCCTGAAGCAGTTGAGCGTCTGCTGCGATACGGTCGCCTTCGTTCAGCACGAGCAGGTCGCCGCGCACCACATCGCGTCCTGCGATGCGCGTCTCCTTTCCGTCGCGGATCACCAGCGCGCGAGGCGCCGAGAGATCGCGCAGCGACTCCAGGGCGCGCTCCGTCTTGCGTTCCTGGGCCAGGGTGATGCCAATGACCACGAACACGAAGGCAAGGAGGAAAATGGCTTCGGCCTGGTTGCCCAGCAGCAGATAGATGCTACCGGCGACTAAGAGCATCAGAAACATCGGCTCGCGCAGCACGCCAAGCGCGATACTAAAAAGGGTCCTGGGCGCGCTTCCCGGCAAAAGGTTGGGGCCTTCGGACTGGAGTCGCTGGACAGACTCGGCAGTGGATAGGCTCTGGATTTTGCTGGCTTTCGCTCCTTGTGCTTGGGGTGGCTCCATCTCAATGCACCAGCTTGTCGCGCAGAAGCGCCGCCAGCTCGATACCCGAGACGACCGAGGTACCCAGGATTCCAGCGTGCATCGCGCGGAAGCTCACGTTGTCGTTGCACCGGCCGATGAGGAAGCCAAGGTCAGGGGTAACGGACGCGGCAAGACGCCCCGATTGCACTGCCCCGCGTTGCTGGCGATTGACTGGGAACGTGAGTCCCAAGATGTCGAGCCGACCAGTCATCGCCCGGCCCGATTGACGGTTCCAAGATCGTGTTCGCTGATCTTGCGTGCCCGCGCACCAACTTCCATATCTGGCAAGCGGATCCTCCTATTGCTCCGGCCCTGTGAAGTATTAAGCTGCGTAGCGAACGCGCCGGTCCTGGAAGTAGCTCATCACACGCTGCGGGTTTTGTTCCAGCATCGCCATATGGTCGTTCGCAGCTTCGCGTAATTTGGCCTTGGTTCGCACCGGCACGCGTTTGCCCATTTCCTGTTTGAGATCGGCGTTGAGCCTCTCCTCAGGGTTGAGTTGGGGGCTGTAACTGGGCAGGTAAAACAGCTCGATCTGCGCGTTGTGCAAGGCGACCCACGCCTTCACCAACTTGCTGTGATGCACCCTCAGGTTGTCCAGAATCAGGAACACCTTCTTGCCTGCATCCTTGATCAACGCCTGCAAGAACTCGATCAGCTTGTCGGCGTCAAACGCCTCGTCGATGATCATCCAGCGGGTCTTGCCCTGGTTGGTGACCGTGGCGATCATCGAGAGCTTCTGGCGCGTCCCGCCCACCGCCATCGCCACGGGGGTTTTGCCCGCAGGGGCAAAGCTTCTGCCGCGCACGTCCGTGTTGACCAGCGCGGTTTCGTCTCCCCAGTGAATTTCCGCGCCCTCAACCCTGGCGCGCTGCTCGATGGCGGGGTATTCCCCCTCCAGCCAAGCCTGCACCGCCGCGGGGCTTTGCTCATAGGCTCGCTTGATGGGCTTTTGCGGCGTAAAGCCCCAGCGGGTGAGGTACTTTCCAACGCTGCGCACCTGCAGTTTGATGTCGAACTCTTGTTCAATGAGTTGCATCACCGCAGCGCGGCTCCACAGATGGAAGTCCATCTTGAGTTGCTCGGGACGTGTGTCAATGATCAGGCGCTGGATCGTCTCTTCTTGCGCTTGACTGAGCACCCGACCGTCGCCTCTGGCGCGTCCCCGCCGAGTCGGCCGGATGGCGCTCCAGCCGCCAGCCTCGTACAAGTCGATGGCCGCTCGAACCGGCGGGTAACTCAGCCCCGTCATGTCCACGATCTGCATGATCTTGACGCCCCGCTTGTGCAACCTCACGACTTGCTTGCGCCGCTCGTGAAGTTGCTCGAGTGTTTGCTTTCTTGCGTTTTCTTTTTCCATCATCAATGGATCAAAAAACTTGCTGAAAGTTCATATTTTATTGGGCCTTATCTATAAGCGCGAAAAAGGTGGTGACGCCCGGAGCGGTGGCGCTTGTTTGAATCGGGCCTGTTATAAGGCGCCAGACGCGCGTCGCGAACTTTTGCGGTTGATCTATGGCCAGCCAATGCATCCACCGTGCCCCGTCGAAGGACGATTCTGGTAGGGGCCGCCACGCATCCCACTCGGCGATGCGGGCGACGTGGGGCAGCATCGTGGTATCCACAAGGTGGCGGCCGTCCGCGTCGCCGTGTCCCCACCAGGAGTGTCCCGTCTGCATCGCGCCGGCCACCAAAGCGAAACGTTTGGGCGCTTGTGTCAACCGCGTGAGGCTCCGCAGCAAGGGCCTGGAGAGCCAAGGGACGAAGCCGGGCACACAGCAGGTTTTGGAACTGTCCATCATTGCAGCGGAATGAATTGAGTCTCCGGAGCCGCTCACCTCGATATTCCTTCGGAGGTCGTATTGCCGGGGCAAGCAGCCCGAGGCACCGCGGCAAGTTCACAGGAGGCGGCAAAGGCCTCGGATTCGATTTGCAGCGTCACGTGCCTGATCTCGAAGCTGTCGTGCAGCATGCGCTTCGCCTGCTCGAGAATGGCATCGATGCCTGGCGCATCCCTGCCGAGTGTCCGATGCGCAGTCAAGCTCACCTGCGAGGTGCTCAGCGCCCACACATGCAGATCGTGCAGCGCCTGGATACCCGGTATCGTCAGCAGGTGGGCGCGAGCCGATGTCAGATCGATACCGGCAGGTACCCCATCAAATAGCAGATGCAGGGACTGCCTGAACACGATCCATGTCCCCCACAACACAACCCCTGCAATGAGCAGCGTGACGGCTGGATCGACCCAAGTCCACCCCGTGGCCAATACCGCTGCCGCACTGATGACCACGCCGAGCGACACCGAGGCGTCGGCCGCCATGTGCGCAAAAGCACTGCGGTCGTTCAGGCCGCTCTTGCCCTTCCCGAGAAAAAGCCATGCAGTTCCTCCGTTGACCATGATGCCAACGCACGCGACGGCGTGCACTGACCATTCGCTCACCACGGCCCGGGCTTCGAAGCGCTGTAGAGCTTCGAGCGCAAGCGCACCCATGAGCACCAGCAGGAATGTGCTGTTGACGACGCTCGCCAGGATAGAGCCACGTTGCCAGCCATAAGTATGGCGGTCGTTCGCATGCAAACGACCTGCGGCAAGCCCCGCCCAAGCCAACCCAAGAGCACCCACGTCACCGAGATTGTGACCCGCATCGGCCAACAGTGCGAGAAAATTCGACCGCCATCCATAGAAGGCCTCGACGGCGACGAACGCTAGATTGAGCACAATGCCAAGCGCGAAGCGCGCTCCGAAATCTTGAGGCACAGGGTGATCGTGGTCGGCGAGCGTGAACTTTGGGGAATCTGCGGTGTGCTAGCGATCCGGGAGGCGTGTCATGCCGCGCTACGCAGCTGCATGACGCCATATCCGATTTTGAGCTTTATAGACTCTGCGCACCACGTGGAGCGTGAGCTGTGTCAAGCCATGCTTGTTCGCAACGTCCATCGCGTGTGGCGCAGGGTCCCGGTGCAGGCGTGCCGCGATGAGGTACAGGGAGCGCGAGTGGGCGACATTGGTCCCAGCGCCAGGTTTGCCCCAGGGGTGATGAACCAACGCCGAGCACCGCGCGGGGGGGGGCGCCGACGTATCACGCCTGCTCCTCAGAACGCGAGGTCATCTTCGACGCCTGCCAATCCAGCCTTGGCGCAGATGTCGTCGCTGTCCCCACCCGGTGCACCCGACACGCCGATAGCGCCAACCAACTGGCCGGCAGCTTCGATCGGCATGCCGCCGCCGACCATGACCACGCCGGGCAGGTTCTTGATCGCCTGTTCGGCCGAGCCGGGTTTGTTCACCCGCGCGGCAACAGTGCTTGTGGACTCGCGCCAGCTCGCTGCGGTCCGAGCCTTGCCTTCGGCCGCAGCCAGGGTATGCCAGCCGGCGTAGCGGTCGCGCACCACGACCAACGGGAGGCCCGAGGGGTCGGTGACCGCCACCGCCACCTGCCAGCCGCGCGTCTGGCACTCGGCCTTCGCCGTCTGCGCAGCTTTGAGCGCAATCTCCGGCGTGATGATTTTCTGCGTCCAGGTGGCGGCTGGGCTTTCGGCATGGGCCGATGTGCCGTACACGGCCGCAAGCAAGGACAAGGCCACAATCATTGGCTTACGCATGGTGCTGGTTCCCCGGCTCAGGCGCTGATCCACTGTTCGACCTGCGCGCGGCTGGGAATGCCGCCAGCGTGCACGACCTTACCATCGATGACCACTCCAGGCGTGCTCATCACGCCGTACTTCATGATCGAGGGGATGTCCTCGACCTTCTCAACCTGGGCCTGTACGCCCCTGGCTTTGATGACGTCTTCAACGAGCTTTTGCGTGGCCTTGCAGTTGGCACAGCCGGTGCCGAGAATTTTGATGGTGATCATGGTCAGACTCCTGAATGTCGTATGCGATGAGCGCCCGCAAGGGTGCGTGTTGGATTCAGCAGCAGCTCTTGTCTGAAGCCATGGCGCTACTGGCATTGGTGGCGTCTCTGAAGCCCAGTGCCTTGAACACCTTGGCCGCGGGACAAAAGCCGGTGAAACCCATCTGGAACACGTTCAGGCCGACGAAGCCCGTGAGCCACAGCCAGGTGGGGTGCAACAGGTCGATCTGGCCGGTGATCTGCGCCAGCATCAGGCTGAGCAGAACCATGAACCCGGCCATGATGCTCACCATGCGATTGGTGGTCATGAAAATCTCCTTGGATTGTGGAAAGATAGGGAAGTGATCGACCTGCGCGTTACATCAGGGCGTTGAAGACGTAGCCCACGATGATGATGCCCACGGCCACAACGCCGGCGAATAGCGCAATCAGCTTGGGTTTCATCACCTTTTTAAGGATCATGAACTCGGGGAAGGACAAGGCGGTGACAGCCATCATGAACGCCAGGGTGGTGCCCAGCGCCGCGCCCTTTCCCAGGAGCGCCTGCACCACGGGGATGATGCCCGCCGCATTGGAGTACATGGGCACGCCGATGAGCACGGCCAGGGGCACCGACCACCAGTTGCCCTTGCCCATGAGATGCGCCATGAAGTCTTGCGGCACGTAGCCGTGAATCCACGCACCCACGCCGACGCCGGCGACGATGTAGGGCGCCACCTTGAGCACGATCTCGCGCACATGTTTCCAGCCTTGGGCAAAGCGCGCATCCCAGCCGGGCCTGGTTTCGGCATTGCTGACGGCCGGGATATCGAACACCCAGGGCTCGACAAGCTTCACCGGGTTCAGCCGCCCGATCACCAGCCCCGCCAGGATGGCGATGGCCAGGCCCAGCCCCAGATAGATCGAGGCGATCTTCCAGCCGAACATGCCGAACAGCAGCGCCAGCGCCACCTCGTTGACCATGGGCGCCGACACGAGAAAGGAAAATGTCACGCCCAGCGGCACGCCGGCGGTGAGAAAACCGATGAACAGCGGCACCGCCGAGCATGAGCAAAAGGGTGTGACGATGCCCAGCGTGGCCGCCAGCACGTTGCCCACGCCCTGGCGCCGGCCGGCCAGAATGGCGCGCGTCTTCTCGGGCGTAAAGAAAGTCTGAATGACGCCGACGACGAAGACGATCAGCGCCAGCAGCATCAGCACCTTGGGCACTTCGAAGGCGAAGAAACTCACCGCACCGTAGAGATGGCTGGCGGCGACCATGCCGCTTGCGCCGGACAGCCAGTGCATGAACGCATCGGTGGCAGATTGGAGCTGGCTGTAGAGCAGGACCCAGCCCATGACAAACACTGTGGGTACCGTCCAGGCGCGCCAGACCGGAATGGGCCGATTTGTGTCGGACTCGCCGGTGCATTTGGCCGCTTGGGGTGCGTCTTGGGAAACGGTTTGCGTATTCATCGAACTCTCGCAAGCAAGGGGCTAGATTTGGGTTGCTCCCTGAAGAAGACGAATGAGCGTGGAAAAGGATGCATTGGGCGGGATGCCAAAGCTCAAAGACGCAATTGCAGCTAGCCAATTCAGCGCAAGGCGAATCATGAGCCAGGTGTGGTTGGCCCCGAGCGAGGCAGTGGTGGAGATATGGCATAAGGCGCCGGACCTCGACATCGCCTGATCTTGATCACCTGGATTTAATTTGAGGGTGGGCACGCCCGGATCGCGTGTGAAGTGAATGCTGTCGCAATGCCAGCAGGAACCCACCGAAGCGACGCGTCCCGGCTCAGTGCCGGAATGAGCGCCGTAGGAGCCTCCGCTTTTTTGGCCAAAGGGATGTCAAGTTTCGGCGAGCAAGCCGGAGTGCTGGTTGGTATACCGGTTTGCGTCAGTGGCACAACAGCCCGAAGTCACGCCTCGGGAGATCGCCATCAGCTACTTGGGCGGCACCGCTGTGTGATCGATCGGCGGCACCGGGACAACGCAGCAATGGCCGCGTCGCCTTGGTGGGGCGGGAGCATATAAGAGGAAGAGGGGCAAGGTCAGCGCGAGTCTGCAAAGAACTACCGCACGGGCAGCCCGTGCGGGCCGCGGGCCGTTTGTGGGGCATGGCAGCACACTAACCCCGTTTGCGGATCGAATCGCACACCGCAAACACGAACAAACGCTTCCCGCAACCGGGCGCGCGCCCGTAGAACGCGGGATTTGGCTGCGGGTAGAGACAAGCCGCGTAGCGTGGCATAGTCACGCTGCGTCATGCCCTGCAGCTCGCAGAGATCGAGGACGTCGCGGTCTTCATTTGTGAGCGAGGCGAGTGCTTTGGGCAGGCAGTCGGACAGCGTTTCCACCGGCGGTTGCTCACCAGATTCCGCCGGCAGATCCTCAGATAACGCGTCGTGGGGATGAAGCGTGCGCAGGTGATCGGCCAGAGCGTTGCGTGCCAGGGTGAACAGCCAAGCACGCGGTTCTTTGAGGTCACAGAAATTGCGCCCCTGATGCAGGGCTTTGAGGAACACGGTTTGCAGCAAGTCTGCTGCTTGATCGCCATCACCCACGCGATGTCGCAGGTACCTTTCAATCTCCGAATGATGCTTCCGCCAAGCGCGGGTCACACAGGTTTCCGCTGTCGGCATGTGAGTGGCTCCAGTCAGAGGCGTGGGCTGGTGAATGTTGGTGGGCATGGCGGAAATCATACGTGCCGTTAGCCTTTATCGCTGCCGCTCTCTGCCAGAGCTGCGTCCGACAATTTTTCACCGCGGCTCTTGAAATCGGGCGCAGTATCGCCAAGTATGCAAAGTCGGATGAAATTCGTTACCATCTGACTCTTCGGGGCCGACCCGGTTTCGACGTGAATGTTGACGTTGTGGAGTGCATGCCGAGCACCAGTAAGCTCGTAAATCCACTGGAATCAAGTTAAACGCGAACGACGATAGTTTCGCTCTCGCAGCTTAATTGCCGCGAGCCTTGCAACGGCACGCTGATGGGCCGGGGTGGTAACACCTGCAAGGTCATGAACATCAGATCGCGATCTTGTGCGCCGCGCGCAATGTCGTTAAATTCAGCGGATCGCCAGTTTAGAAGCATGTCCACCTGCGTCTGAGCGGTTAAATCCAAATGATGGCACTAAGCATGTAGAGCTTGCAGCAGAGAGTTTGCGGACGGGGGTTCAATTCCCCCCGGCTCCACCAATACTCGAAATCCCAACCCTTATCGGTTGGGTTTTTTTTGCCCACGGCGCCAGTGTTGGCGCGGTTTCCGGCCTTGGCCTCTTGAGCATGGCCCTCTGGAAGTCGCCCTTCCAGGCGTACTTTCCGCCGTTTTTCTCTCTCTTTTCTCTGCTGCCCTCTTGAACATTCAAGGCCAGAAGTCGCGTGTTGACGCGGGTTTGCGGACCATCGGTTTGCTTCCTCGCTTGCTCGGGAGCGTGCGACCGAGACAGCGAAAGGCACAAAAAAACCGCCCTGAGGCGGCGTGTCGGCGCGGTACGGATGTCAGCGCGAGCCTGCCAAAAGCGCCTCACGTTGCACCTGAATCTTCCAGAAACTTAGCCAACACCGCTGGGATTTTGCTGGGTGCATGAATACGCAGTTGTTTGTTGACGTTAAACCGGCCGAACACCACGGTGACGGCCTTGGCCGGAACACCGAATTCCTCAGCTAAGAATTTCACCATATGGTCGGTCGCGCGGCCCGCCACCGGCGTGGCTGTCACACTCACCTTGAGTTGATGCCCTTTGGTCTTACCAATGGCATCACGTTTGGCAGAGGGTTCCCCTAGGATATTGACGACCAGAGTGTCGCCATCCCAAGCACAGGGCGTAGTCATCTTCATGCGCGGAGCGGATGGCTTGATCTCATCGCCCTGTTCGTCGACGTCAAACAACTGAGCTTGGGATTTAGATTTTCGCGCCATAGTATTTGTGAACCGCCCACGGGTTTCGTGGAGGCCAGTTGGTTTAAGTCAGGCCGCCACCGTGGAGGTCTGACTGACTTGCTGCATCCAGTAGTTTGCCTCAGCTTCTGCCGGAGGGATATAACCCAGGGGTTCCATCAAGCGGTGATTGTTGAACCAGGCCACCCATTCCAGGGTCGCCAGTTCCACCGATTCCCTGGTCTTCCAGGGGGCGCGACGATGGATCAACTCCGCCTTGTACAGCCCGTTGATCGTCTCGGCCAAGGCGTTGTCATAGGAGTCGCCCTTGCTGCCTACAGAAGGCTCAATCCCAGCTTCAGCCAGCCGCTCGGTGTAGCGAATGCTGACATATTGCGAACCTCTGTCTGAGTGATGGATCAAGGCATCGCCCCGCTCGGGTCGGCGGGCATAGAGCGCCTGCTCCAGGGCGTCGAGCACGAAGTCCGTGCGCATGGAACTGCTCACGCGCCAGCCGACAATGCGCCGGGCAAACACATCGATGACGAAGGCCACATAGAGCCAGCCTTGCCAGGTGGACACATACGTGAAATCGGACACCCAGAGCTGATTGGGCCGCGCAGCCTTGAAGACCCTGTGGGCGTGGTCCAGCGGACACAGCGCCTTGGCGTCAGGGATCGTGGTGCGCACGACCTTGCCGCGCCTGGTGCCCTGCAATCCGAGCCTGCGCATCAGCCGCTCCACCGTGCAGCGCGCCACCACCACCCCCTCGCGGTGCATTTGCTTCCAGACCTTGTCAACGCCATAGACCTGCATGTTCGCTTGCCAGACCTGTTGGATGTGGGGGATCAGCCGCTGATCGCGCTGGGTGCGTGCCGACAGCAACTCAGGATGGCGCTGCCGGGCCGCATGCAGGCGGTATCCGCTTGGGGCGATCTGCAAGACCTTGCAGATCGGCTCGACCCCGAAGCGTTCACGATATGAGTCAACAAAGGCCTTCAGCTCTTGAGTCGGCGGTCGAGCTCCGCCTGGGCGAAAAACGCGCTGGCCAGCTTGAGGATCTCGTTGGCCCGGCGCAATTCCTTGACCTCGCGCTCCAGATCCTTGACCCGCTGCGCTTCTGCCGAGGTCACGCCTGGGCGCGTGCCTGCATCGACCTCGTCGCGTCTGACCCACTCCAGCAGGGTGTGCGCCGAGCAGCCGATCTTGGGGGCAATCGACTCCACTGCGGCCCACAGCGAGGGGTACTCACCGCGGTGCTCCTGCACCATGCGTACGGCGCGCTCACGCACTTCAGGGGAAAACTTGTTCGACTTGTTCATGGCTCCATTCTCTTGAATGTTGGAGCCTCCTCAAATCCCGGGGCGGTTCATGATCGGGTGGCCCTTGACTTGCCCACGATTCTTTTTGCTCATCGACCAGGTCTGCGTGGAAATCAACACTCTGCCACGGTAACGTGGCAAGTCGAAGTCCTTGACCCGCGAAACCCCCGCTGCGCTGGCATGCGGTTAGCGGTGGGAGAGTTCATTGCGTCGAGTTTCATCGCAAGTCGGTAAACTCTCAACTGACACAACTTGTTAGATTTTTGGCTTGCTGAGCCTGATGATGCCTATGTCGTTTGCTGACCTTCCCGAAGATTCCGAGGATCCTCACCATACCCCCGCCGAACGCGCTGCAGCGGCCGCGCGCAGCACATGGGTCAGCGTCGGAGTGAATCTAGGGTTGACGTTTACCCAGGTTGCAGTCGGTCTGATGGCGAAGTCCCAGGGCTTGGTGGCAGACGGCATCCATTCGCTGTCCGATCTCGTGGCGGACTTCGTCGTGCTCTTTGCAAGCCATCACAGCCAGCGAGATGCGGATGAAGGGCATCCCTATGGCCACCAACGCTTCGAGACTGCTGCCTCGCTGGTTTTGGGTGTTCTGCTGTTGGCTGTTGGGGTTGGCATGTTGTGGTCGGCCTTTCGCAAGCTTGAAGAGCCTGACACGGTCCAAAAGGTGCATTTGGCGGCGCTTTGGGTGGCAGGCGGAGCGATCGTTGCCAAGGAGCTTTTGTTCCGCTACATGTTGTCGGTGGCCAAGAAGGTCAAATCAAGCCTCCTGGTGGCCAACGCATGGCATGCCCGCTCTGATGCTGCATCGTCAGTCGTCGTCGGCATCGGCATTATTGGCAATTTGGCGGGTTTTCCCATTCTGGATCCGATTGCCGCACTCATCGTGGGATTCATGGTGGCCAAGATGGGCTGGGAATTTGGTTGGGACGCGTTGCATGACCTCATGGATCGGGCGGTCGATGACCAGGAAGTTCAGGGCATTTTCCAAACCCTGAGGCAAACGCCCGGGGTGCTCGGTGTCCACGATGTGCGCACGCGCAAGATGGGCGACATGATCGTCGTTGACGCCCATATCGAAGTAGATGCAGCGATTAGCGTTGAGGCAGGGCATGACATTGCCGTGGCTGCGCGGGATCGTGTAATGCAGCGTCATCGTGTGTTGAATTTGATGACGCACGTCGATCCATGGCACAAACCGGACTTGGATCACGTTGGTTTGCCAGCGGGGGCAAACGCTGAAAATCCTGGCTGATCTTGTGCAGATCGATGACCCTGTCGCGCACCGCGTGCGCAACGAGTCGATCCAGGGGAATGGGCAGCGTACCCTACATCGCCGATCCAGAGCGTCCAATGCGCTGTAGCGAGTGTAGTGAATTATTCTTAAGTGAACTTAATGTCTTGCTGCATCTCCAATGTTTTACTGTGGACTGGGGTGGAGAGAGCGAGTGCGAGTTGCCCCTGAGATTGTTTTGACCAATGAGGAGCGAGCCGAGTTGACGAAGCTGGCTCGTTCCAAGCTCACCAGCGTGAGGCTGGCGCAACGCGCACGCATCGTGCTGCTGGCTTCGCAGGGCATGCAGAGCAAGGAGATTGCCGCCGAGCTGGGCATTGGGCGAGTCCAGGTCTCGCGCTGGCGCGAACGCTATGCCGAGTTCAGGCTTGCGGGCATCGAGCACGACTTGCCGCGCGGGGCACCGCCGGTGACTGTGGATGTGGCGCGCCTCATCGAACTGACCACCCAGCGCAAGCCCGAGGCGGCCACGCACTGGAGCACCCGAACCCTGGCCGCCGAGTTGGGGGTCAGCGCAGCCAGCGTCTCGCGGCATTGGCGCAAGAACGGCCTGAAGCCCCATCTGGTGCGTGGCTTCAAGGTCTCGCGCGACCCGAAGTTCGTCGAGAAGCTCGAAGACATCGTGGGGCTGTACCTGTGGCCGCCCGAGCACGCCTTGGTGCTGTGCTGTGACGAGAAGAGCCAGGTGCAGGCGCTGGACCGCACACAGCCTGGGCTGCCCCTGAAGAAGGGGCGTGCGCAGACGATGACGCCCGACTACAAGCGCAACGGCACGACCACGCTGTTCGCGGCGCTGAACGTGCTCGACGGCCAGGTCATCGGCCAGTGTCAGCAGCGCCACACCCACACCGAGTGGCGGAAGTTCCTGCGGCAGATCGACCGCGAGACGCCCAAAGGCAAGACGCTGCATCTGATCGCCGACAACTACGCCACGCACAAGCATCCTGCCGTACAGGCTTGGTTGACCAAGCATCCGCGATTCAACATGCACTTCACGCCGACCTCGGCGTCGTGGCGGAACAGGGTCGAGCGCTTCTGCCGCGACATCACCGTCAATCGGCTGCGCCGCGGCGTGTTCACCAGCGTGCCGCAGTTGATCACTGCCATTGATGAGTACGTTGCCCATCACAACACCAAACCCAAGCCGTTCATCTGGACCAAGAGCGCTGCCGACATCCTGCAGAAGGTCATTCGTGCCAACAGTCACTTAAGTTCTAAACAGAATGCAACACTACACTAGCGTTTGGGTACGAGGCAAACATGATGCATTGCTTGTGCGCCCGAGAGCGGGTTATTCATTCTCCGACCCGATGGGACGGCCAAGGCGAGCGCCAAGGTGCGTCCGGGAAGAGCCCGCGTGAAGCAGACAGGCCCCGCATTTGAGCAATTTCACCGCGCATCTCCCGACTACAGCGCCGCAAGGCGCTTAGTCGCGGAAGCATTCACTATCGGTCTCCCACTGTGAATACTCGGCGCATTGCCCACTTGGATATGGATGCATTCTTCGCTTCGGTGGAGTTGTTGCGCTACCCCGAGCTTCGGGGACACCCTGTGGTGGTTGGCGGGCGCCATGATTGGCACCCGGTGGCGAAGACCGACGGAACCCGGCGCTTTGCCCGACTGCGCGAGTACGCAGGACGTGGTGTGGTCACTACCTCTACTTACGAGGCGCGCGCCTTGGGGGTGTTCTCTGGCATGGGCATGATGAAGGCGGCGGTGCTCGCGCCAGAGGCCTATTTGCTGCCGGCGAATTTCGAGGCGTACCGGCACTATTCCAAACTCTTTAAAGAAGCAGTGGCCACCGTCGCCCCGGAAATCGAAGATCGCGGTATCGATGAAATTTACTGCGATCTCAGTCTGCTGCCGGACGACACCCTGGCGCTGGCACATCAGATCAAACAGGCGGTGCGCGAAGCGACGGGCTTGAGCTGCTCCATTGGCATCACACCAAACAAACTGCTATCCAAGATTGCTTCGGAATTACACAAGCCGGACGGCATCACGGTCTTGAGCCTCGAGGACGTGCCCACGCGAATTTGGCCACTTCTGGTCAGTAAGGTCAATGGCATCGGGCCCAAGGCGACGCTCAAGCTTGAAGGGCTGGGAATTCGCACGATCGGTGAATTGGCGATGGCAGATGCAGGATTGTTGCAGCGGCACTTCGGCGCCACCTATGCAACATGGCTGAGGGACGTGGCCCAGGGCATCGACCATCGTCCCGTCGTAACCCAGGTCACACGGAAGTCCATTAGCCGCGAAACCACCTTCGAGCGTGATCTGCATCCGCTTGTTGACCGAGCTGAGCTTTCAGCCGTGTTTGCGGAACTCTGCAAGCGCGTCGCAGCGGATCTGCAGCGCAAAGGTTTGGCCGGCCGCACCATTGGGATCAAAGTGCGTTTCGAGGACTTTCGCACAGTCACCAGGGACGTGTCGCTGATCACCCCGACAGCTGATGCGCGAACAATCCAGCGTGCCGCCAGGATGTGCCTTAAGCGGATCGAGTTGCAGCAAAGGTTGCGCCTGCTCGGGATCCGAGCAGGCGGGCTTGCGGGTGTTGAAGGACAGTTGGAGGGTGACAGGAATCCGCCACAGCAGATGGAGCTGTTGGGGATCAAATGCGATCAATCGATGTGAGTGTGGAACGCGCATCATTGAGTCGAGCGCAGGTGCCGGGGCACGGCGTTATCAGGCCGTTGAAATGCTGGCCCACCGCGCCGGGATCGGCGACGATGTCAGACAACGAAGATCGGCGGTGAGAGAGGAAGGATGCGAGGAGCCGATAGCTTTAACGCGGCGCTGTTCAGCACGTTGAAGCTGGATGAGTTCGTGCCCCAGACCCATCCGCTGCGCCCAATCCGCAAGTGGATGAACGAGGCGGGCGTCAAGGGTGGTCGTCCGAGCATGGCGCCGGAGAAGCTCATGCGTGCGATGTTGCTGCACGTTCTTTACAGCGTGCACAGTGAGCGCCAGATCGTCAAGCAGACGTCCTTCAACCTGCTGTTTCGCTGGTTCGTCGGGCTGTCGATTGAGGATGCGGTGTGGAACCACTCGGTGTTCGGCAAGACTCGTGATCGGCTGATCGAGTTCGACGCTGTCACGGATTTGTCCAACGCGACGGTGAAGATGGCCGACAAGCGCGGACTGTTGTCGGGCGAGCACTTCAGCGTGGACGGCACGCTGATCCATGCCTGGGCCAGCCGCAAGAGCGTCAGGCGCAAGGACGGCGGCGAGGACGACAGGCCGCCCGAGGACTGGCACGGCGAAAACTGCAGCAACGATACGCACGCTTCGATGCACGATCCCGAGAGCCGTCTGTATCGCAAGAGCAGCGCAGCGCCTGCGCTGCCGAACTATCAGGGGCATGTGCTGACCGACAACCGCCACGGTCTGGTCGTCAACGTACAGGCTAGCGCGGCTGATGGGTGTGCCGAGCGCGACGTGGACGAGCGTATGCTGTCCGATGTCGCCAAGCGCGACGTTCGGATCATGGTCGGCGCCGATACGGGGTACGACATGCGCTGCTTCGTGAAGGCGCGCCGCAAGATGAACGTCACACCCCACGTGGCGCAGAGCACCAAGCGCACCGGAGGCAGTGCGATCGGTGGTCGCACGACGCGGCACGCTGGCTACGCAGTCATCAGCGCAAGCAGGCGTAAGCGAATCGAACAGGACTTCGGCTGGGGCAAGACGATCGGCCCGATCCGCCAGATCATGGTGCGGGGGGCAGAGAAAGCCGATCAGCTCCTGACCTTGACGATGGCGGCCTACATCCTCACCCGGATGCGCACCTTGGCCAACGTGCGTCCGCAATGCGTGTGATGGGCCGAAAGCCCGGAAATGCCCGTTCATGGCCCGGCCTCCCGGCCTGTGCAGGCCGAAATCGCCGCGTTTGCTCGGAAATTGGGCAACGTGTGACCGTCACCATGCCGAACCGAAGGCAGAAATGCATGCGTCTTTCGAATCAACGTATGCGTCTGGCGAACCCATCTTTTCAGTGAAGGACGGCTGAGCGAAGCTTGGGGTTTTGGGAGGCTGCATGCGATCAGACAAGCTCAGTGAGGAGAGGATTGGGGAGATTCTGGCGATCCTCGATGAACTCAAGGCCAGCGGTGGGCGTGCCGAGGTTTTTGCCCAAAGCCATGGCGTCAGCTACGGGCAGCTTCGGGGCTGGCTGTCCCACGCACCGCGCTGGCGGGCGCAGTTGGCAGGGCAGGAGGTGCCTGCGCGTGCGAGCGGGTTCGTGCAAGCCCGGCTCAGCCCGAGGTCTGGTGCGGTGGCCGCCGATGCGCTGCCGGCCCACGCGCGCATCACCTGCGTGGCTGGCGCTCGGCGGGCGCAGATCGACTGGCCTGTGGCCCATGCGGCGGAGTGCGCGCAGTGGCTGCGAGCCTGGCTGGGGTGAGCCATGCTGCGCATTGAGGCCGTCTGGCTGGCGGTGGGTGCCAGTGATCTGCGCGGCGGCATGGACAGCCTGCTGGGGCAGGTTGTGGCCCGGTTTGGCTCGGCCCAACGGCACCACGCCTACGTGTTTGCCAACCGCAGCGCGACAAGGCTGAAGGTGCTGGTGTTTGATGGCGCCGGGATCTGGCTGTGCACGCGCCGACTGCAAGAAGGCCGGTTCGTCTGGCCGCAGGACGATCGTGAGGCGCTGCACCTGAGCGAGCAGCAATGGCGCTGGCTGGTGGCCGGGCTGCCGTGGCAGCGGATGACGGCGCACGCCACGGCAGCAGCCATTGCCGTGGTGTAGACCCGGGTTGTTGTCGATCCGGACAACTCCCACTGCTCGCGCGCGCTCACGCGCGCGAGAATGTGCCCATGCTCGACGCCATCGATTCCGACCGACTGCAGGCCCTGGGGGACGATCCGACGGCGCAGTACGCGCGTGCGGTCATTGCCCGCATGCAGGCGGATCTGAAGTTGAAGCAGACGAAGATCGAGGCCCTGAGCTTCGAGCTGGCGCGCCTCAAGCAATGGCGTTTTGGGCAATCGAGCGAGGCACTGGACACCCAGGGCGAGCTCTTCGATGCCAAGACGCAGGCGCTGCTGCAAGCCGAGGAACAGGCCGAGGACCGGGCAGCCGATGAGGAGCGCACAGCCCCAGGCAAACGTCGCCCCAAACGCCAACCACTGCCCAGTCAACTGCCGCGCATCGAACACCGCTACGAGATCGAATCGGGGCAGTGCCCGCAGGGCCACGCCCTGCGCCGCATCGGTGAGGAGATCAGCGAACAGCTCGACTGCGAGCCCACGCGTTTCTTCGTGCACCGGCACATCCGCGGCAAGTACGCCTGCGCATGCTGCCAGACGGTGTTGGCTGCGCCCATGCCGGCCCAGATCATCGACAAGGGCATCCCCGCTCCCGGCCTGCTGGCGCAGGTGGTGCTGGCCAAGCACGACGATCACCTGCCGCTGTACCGCCAGGAGGAGATCTATCGTCGCAGCGGCGTGCACATCCCGCGCTCGAGCATGGCGCAGTGGGTGGGCATCTGTGGCGTGCGCCTGGAGCCGCTGGCCCAGGCACTCAAAGACCATCTGTTGGCGCAGCCCGTGCTGCACGCTGATGAGACCCCGGTGGCCGAGCTGGCCCCGGGCACCGGCAAGACGCACCGCGCCTATGTCTGGGTCTACCGCAGCGCGTTGACCCCGGCCGTGGTGTTTGACTATTGCGCCAGCCGCGCCGGTGCGCATGCGCGCGACTTCCTGCAGGACTGGTCAGGGACCTTGCTGACCGACGGGTTCAGCGGCTACGCCGCCCTCCATGCCCAGGACTCGATCGTCGAAGCGGGTTGCTGGGCGCATGTGCGGCGCAAGTTCTTCGAGGCGCACAAGCTGGCCGGCAGCGCCATCGCGCAGGAGGCACTCGAGCGCATTGGGGCCTTGTATGGCATCGAGCAGACCCTTCGGGAGCATCCGCCCGATGCGCGCACCGTCATGCGCCAGCACCAAAGCCAACCCTTGCTGGATGCCTTGCACGCCTGGCTGCTCGACCAGCGCCCACTCCTGGCCAAGGCGGACGCCACGGCGCGGGCCATCGACTATGCGCTGGGCCGCTGGAGCGCCTTGTGCGTGTTTGCCAGCGATGGGCGCGTGCCCATCGATAACAACCCCGTGGAAAACGCCATTCGTCCCCTCGCCCTGGGCCGCAAAAACTGGCTCTTTGTGGGCTCGCCCCAAGCCGGCAGCCGAGCCGCGGTGCTCATGACGCTGATCGAATCGGCCAAGCTGTGCGAGGTCGACCCCTGGGCCTATCTCAAGGACGTGCTGACGAAGCTACCCACCTGGCCCAACAGCCGCTTGGGCGAATTGCTGCCGCACAACTGGGCCAAAGCCAACACCCCTGCCGTCAGCACCTGACTCTTACTGCAGGGGTCAAGATGGGTTCGCTGGACGCTTACGAATCAACGGTCTGTTCACGAGCGGTAATTCAATGAACTCTCCCGCCACTAAACCGCTTATATGGATGCCTCCCGGATAGCAAGCAGATTTTGCTTGTGATGAGAAGAAGTCGGCTGCGTCCTTATATCCGGCCTCATTGCAGTTGCCCAGTTGCCTGGGATCTGCGGGCCCCGATGCTTATTCGCTGGCGAACACCTCATCTCTCGCGAGGACTTTTTACGTCCGAGCGGTTTACCAGGTTTTGCTCACCCGCGGTCTGACCACTTTCACATCACTTCGCTTGTGCTGCCTGCTATCTATTCACACCTCCTGTCAGCGGATTGGCACCATTGTTTGGCGCCGGCGATTCACGCCATTTCGGGTTTCACACTCACATGGTTGCTTTCATACTCCTGCGCTTTGGCAGTAAGTGCCCAGATCGTTCTCGCCATCTTGGCTGCCTGCGCCACGCAGACGACATTCGAATGGCGTCGTACTTTCAGCCCCGCCATCCAGGGACTTGGTTGCCTGACGTTGTGCACTACGCCTCTGGCACCATTGACCAGCAGGGTACGTAGGTAGGTGTCCCCTCGTTTGGAGATGCTGCCCAGCCGAACTTTGCCACCGGTGCCACTTTGTGACGGCACAAGGCCCAGCCAGGCACAGAATTCACGTCCGGACTTGAATGCGCTGGCTTCCCCCATGGTTGCTATGGCCGCTGTGGCGGTCAGCAATCCGACGCCTGGAATCTTGGCAATGCGCTGCATCTGGGGGTCTTGCTGGAGTTGCAATTTCAGTCGACCCTCTATGGCCAGAATGTCCACTTCAAAAGCCTTGACACGCATGACCTGCTCCCGCAAGCTGTCGACGACCACCTGCGGGAGGGTGCTTGCCAGCGCCTCAAGTGCCGACTCAATTTCGCTGAACAGCGCTTTATCGCCCTTGGCGAAGGTGGCTCCGAATTCGTAGAGTAACCCTCGCAGTGCATTGGTCTGCATGATTCGCATCTTCATCAGTGCCTGACGCTGCCGGTGCAATGTCAACGTCGCCTGCTGAGCTACTGATTTGATGCCCACAAACTTGACACCAGGTTGCTGCACCGCCAGCCAGATGGCGCGTGCGTCCGTGGCGTCGGTTTTGTTTCCGCTGACAAATGGGCGAACCACTTTGGCGTGCAGAAGTCGCACGGTATGGCCCAAAGAGCGCAACGCCCGTGCCCAGTAGTGTCCACTGCCGCAAGCCTCGATGGCGATCAGGCTGGGCCTGCGGTTGGCGAAGTGTTCTAGCACCTTTGCCCGCTTGATTTGCACGTTGGAGATTTCGCCGGTCTCCATGTCGACGCTGTGCAGTTGAAACACCTTCTGCGCAATGTCCAGGCCGACCACCTGCTGCCCGGCCATCGTGCCAATCACTTGTCCCGCGTGCATCCCAGTATTACGACTCATGATGGATCCTCTGTGGTGTTGGTGAAGACGGTGGTCTATCACTTCTTGGGCGCTTTGATGCCGTATCCAGCAGAGGATTCACCCGCAACTCGGGACTTCTCTACTGACCAACGGCTGTTCAGGCTTTGTGCCCAATCCACTGCCCAGCCCGAAGGAGGGAGGCATCCATAGCATCTTGCGCGGTTGTCGTGGGGGTTTCGCGGGTCACAGACTTGGACTTGTCCCGTTGCCGTGGCAGAGGTTTCGGTCTCGCCGCCACGCCCGTTCCAGGCGTGTTCGCGTCGATGAGCACCACCAACGCGCTGTTTTGGTCGCGTTGCATGACATGCCCGCAGTGCGGGCAGACATGCATGCGGTCTGCGAGCGTCTTGGGCACAATCTCCCAGCACGCCGCGCAGCGCTGCGACGGTTTGAGCTGGCGCGTGTTGCTCAGGTGCAGTCGCGTACCAGCTTCTTCCGCTTTGTACGCGAGCATCGGATGCGCCATGCCGAACGCAGCCGAGAGGATCTCCCGGTTGAGTCCGGCCTTTTGCCTGACCCGCCGGCCCGGTGCATCCACCGTGCCCCTCGCGCTGCGGCTCATGGTCTTCGGGGCCAATTGCTCAGTCGCCAGGACGGCGCATTGCCGCACCATCTTGGTTGTTTCCTTGTGCACGAAGTCCTGGCGCCGATTGGAAATCCGGTCGTGCAGCCTCGCGATGCGACACCCGAGCCGTTTGAAGCGCAACGATCCGTTCGCCAGGCTGCAAGCCCGCGGCGTCACGCTCAACAAGGTTTGCGTGGCCGTGGCACGCGATCTGGCCGGCTTCGTCTGGGCCGTGGCCTGCCATGCTTTGGCACCTTTGCGAGGCCCCAGCCCAGTCTGAACCATGAAATGCAACAGCAGATCGATCCGGCGATGCGCCGTGGCCCCGACGAGGGGAATCTTCGACCTTCCTATTCCGGCATTCGATGTCATCCATGACCCAGCGTACCTCGACCGAGGCAGCCGCCGAGACAAATCGATGAACGGTGGTACCCAACCCACGGATACGAGATTGACTCATCGCCGCGCCTTGCCACTGCGCATCACCCGATCGATCTGAACTCATTCACATGCAATCATTGACAACGGCGACCATACGAGGAAGGGGAATGCGCGAGCACGTGTTCATGAATTTTTTCGATCGGGAAGAACCGAACAATGAGTTGGACAGCCCAGCGCGAAGTTGGGGAGAATCATTGGTGACTGAACCGACGTCTCCAAAGACACCTTGACCAGTTGTCGCTAGGTTCATGCTGCGCGAGTTCGCGGATGACATTCGTGATTCGCCATAGTGATTATTATTTTCTGCGCGCTTTCTACGACATCAGGAGTCATTAATGAAAAAATTGAGCGGGAAGTTCTTGCTTGGGTCAGCCATCCTTCTTGGCGCACTCGCTAGTTCAAGCGTCGTATACGCCGCCGACAGCAACAACGCTGGACAGAATCAAGTGCTCGATCAATGCCAGTACCTGCCATTGGCGACGAACCTGGCATTTCCGAAAAAATTCGGCACCAAGAACACGACTGTTTGTGTTGACATCCCCGTCCAAGTAGAGCAGGCGAAGATGGTGTTCAACATGGACACCGATACCGTTGATGGCAAGGGCAACTCAAACGGCTTGAAGCACATGCTCATGATGGGAGCTGTCATGAAAGAGCAGATCGCGAAGGGCTTGATCAACCCTAAGAACGTTGACATCATCGGCGTCATGCACGGTTCGGCCTTGAAGTGGTTGGTCAAGCCCGTTCCCCCGCAGCAGAAGAAATTCATCGAAGGTATCTTCAAGCTCAAGCGGGAAGGAGTAAACATTCATATTGAAGCCTGTGCCGCCGCCATGAACGGCGCCCACCTGACGAAGAAGAATCTCTTCTCCTACGATGCCAACGGCAATCCAGATCCCAAGGCCGGAGGCCGGATCTACGTGAACCAGGGTGCTTTCGCTCGCGAACTCTATCTCGAGAACCACGGCTACGCGTACTTCGAGGAAGGCTACGACTACCACGGAAAGAAATAAGGGATAAGTCGGTCGACGCCAACCCCGAAATGATCCCAGTCTCGCAGGACTGCCGACGTATCGCCGAAACGCTTGCCGCTAGGCGATACTGCACACTGTTGGCGCGGATTGGGCGTCGTTACAGTTGAGCGCGGTTCGTTGATCGCGGAGGCCGGGCCGCCCGCTTTGGCGGATTATGTAGATGCCGTGATTATGTTGAGCCACGACCGGCGTCGTGCGCCAACGGACCGTCTGGAGCGGCAGGCGCCGATTTTGATCTCCACATAATCAGAGCGCCCGCAGGAAGTCGATCAGCGAGTCGGGCGCCCGATAGCGGCGGAGCGTGCTCTCTGGCTCTTGAAGCCTGGCCAGTGCCAGCTCCTTCATTGCCAGATCCGCCTCGACATATTGGTGGGTCGTTGCCGGACTCTCATGGCCGAGCCAAAGCGCAATGACGCTGATGTCGACGCCGGCCTGCAGCAAGTGCATTGCCGTGGTGTGGCGAATCCCGTGCGGCGAGATGTGGCGTGTCGCCAAACCTGGACAGGAATCCACGGCCACTTGTACGGCGTGATTCAGTCGCTGCATCACGTTCCATCGCGACATGGATTGGCCATCGCGATTGAGCAGCAATGGCTAGTCCGATTCAAACTGCTGAAATTATGTCGAGGTCAGGACCATATCCTCGACCCGCAAAAGCTCATTGCCACGAGCTTCTCCGAACTGCATCTCGGGAAGCTCAACATAATCACGGGATCTACATAATCGGCTTTGGGCAGTGGAGCTCCACATAAGGCCGAGGTGCTGTCTGCGGGTAGTCGTGTTGCACGACTTCTCGACCCCGGAACTGGTCATTGGATCCCCGGCGATGCAAACGGCTGGTTGGGGTCGAGACTGTGCGGAAGCTGATTGAGTTGGTCGGATCCAAGTCGTGATGATGTTGGCGCGGCCTGACTCTGTGGCCGAGGAGTCCAAGGCCCGTCCCAGAGCGGAATGAACGCGTCCCGGCGTGATCGGTGAAGCGCGATGAAGGCGCGCAGGGGGCTCAGCCACCCACCAACTGCATTGCCCGCATCATCTTGTCGAACCCAAGGATGCTGAGCACCCTCTTGAGGTTGTAGGCCAGCACGTTCAGGCTCATCTCCGTACCCACGCCTTGCAGGCGCGGGGTCAGGAAGTGCGTGTACCCCATCCAGTGCTTTATTGATCCGGCCCTGTGAAGTATTAAGCTGCGTAGCGAACGCGCCGGTCCTGGAAGTAGCTCATCACACGCTGCGGGTTTTGTTCCAGCATCGCCATGTGGTCGTTGGCGGCTTCGCGTAACTTGGCCTTGGTTCGCACCGGCACGCGTTTGCCCATCTCCTGCTTGAGATCGGCGTTGAGCCTCTCCTCAGGGTTGAGTTGGGGGCTGTAGCTGGGCAGGTAAAACAGCTCGATCTGCGCGTTGTGTAAGGCGACCCACGCCTTCACCAACTTGCTGTGATGCACCCTCAGGTTGTCCAGAATCAGGAATACCTTCCTGCCCGCATCCTTGATCAAGGCCTGCAAGAACTCAATCAACTTGTCGGCATCAAACGCCTCGTCGATGATCATCCAGCGGGTCTTGCCCTGGTTGGTCACCGTGGCGATCATCGAGAGCTTCTGGCGCGTTCCGCCCACGGCCATGGCCACCGGGGTTTTGCCCGCAGGGGCAAAGCTTCTGCCGCGCACGTCCGTGTTGACCAGCGCGGTTTCGTCTCCCCAGTGAATTTCCCCGCCCTTGTATGTTTAAACCAGATCAGCGCGGTGCAGTCTAATCACCGTTGAGGTGACCGGACCGGATCGTGCAGCCTGAAACGCCCTGGAGTCGGCGAGCGTGCTCGCCAGCTCGTGGCTGAGTCGATTGCGCACGGACCCCGTGCTGGTCTTCCTGACGCCCGAACGGTTAGTTGAGCGGCGTTTCGCCTGCTCGCATGCACAAGGAAGGGATATGAAGACCATGTCTGGATCATCCGTGATGGTGGGCATCGACGTTGCCAGTGCGCATGTCGATGTGGCTTGCCTGGGAGCAGTCTTGCCATCGGAGCTGGCTCATGTCAGCAACGATGCCGAGGGGCATTCCGCTCTGGCCGACGCCTTGGTGAAGCTGCAGCCGGGGCTGGTGCTGATGGAGGCCACCGGTGGCTATGAGGCGGCGCTGGCGTGCGCGTTGCAAGCAGTGGGTCTGCGTGTGGCGGTCATCAACCCGCGCATGGCGCGTGACTTCGCTCGTGCGATGCAGCGCCTGGCCAAGACCGACCGCATCGATGCGGCCACCCTGGCCGAGTTCGCTGCCGTGCTGGCCCAGCGCCCCGACTGCGAGCGCTTCGTGCGTCCGCTGAGCGAGCCCGAGCAGCAGGATCTCGCAGCCCTGGTCACCCGCAGGCGCCAGCTCGTGGCCATGCAGTTGTCCGAGCGCCAGCGCTTGCGCCTGGCCCGCCCGGTGACGCGCCCGAGTATCGATGCCCTGCTCGAGGCGATTGCCCGCCAGCTCGACGACGTCGATGCCGAAATGGTCCGCCATGTCGAACAGCATCATGCCGTGATGGCCAAGCTGTTGCAAAGCGTGGCCGGGATCGGCCGCATCGCTGCCGCAACCCTGATCGCTGAACTGCCTGAACTGGGGCGGCTCAACCGGCGCCAGATCTGTGCCTTGGTCGGCGTGGCCCCCTACGCCAAGGACTCCGGGTCCAGCCGAGGCCGACGACGCATCACCGGCGGGCGCTTCGAGGTGCGACGTGCCTTGTACATGGCCACGCTCACCGCCACACGATTCAACCCCGCCATTCGCGCCTTCTACAAGCGTCTGGTGGCCGCAGGCAAGCTCAAGAAAGTGGCCTTGATCGCCTGCATGCGCAAGCTGATCACCCACCTCAACGCCATCACCCGGGACCATCTGAACGCTCAAAATCAGCCTTTCACTGCTTGACTTTCAACACGGTTACTCAGCCCTGGCGCGCTGCTCGATGGCGGGGTATTCCCCCTCCAGCCAAGCCTGCACCGCCGCGGGGCTTTGCTCATAGGCTCGCTTGATGGGCTTTTGCGGCGTAAAGCCCCAGCGGGTGAGGTACTTTCCAACGCTGCGCACCTGCAGTTTGATGTCGAACTCCTGTTCAATGAGTTGCATCACTGCAGCGCGGCTCCACAGATGGAAGTCCATCTTGAGTTGCTCGGGACGCGTGTCAATGATCAGGCGCTGGATCGTCTCTTCTTGCGCTTGACTGAGCACCCGACCGTCGCCTCTGGCGCGTCCGCGCCGAGTCGGCCGGATGGCGCTCCAGCCGCCAGCCTCGTACAAGTCAATGGCCGCTCGAACGGGCGGGTAGCTCAGCCCCGTCATGTCCACGATCTGCATGATCTTGACGCCCCGCTTGTGCAACCTCACGACTTGCTTGCGCCGCTCGTGAAGTTGCTCCAGTGTTTGCTTCCTTGCGTTTTCCTTTTCCATCATCAATGGATCAAAAAACTTGCTGAAAGTTCATATGTTATTGGGCCTTATCTATAGCGTCCCGAACACGTTCTTGGCAGCCCTCTTGTGTGCCGAGGGGTCGATGCCCTGCGCCACAAGTTTGCGCGCCTGATCGCGCCGTTCTCGCGCCAGGGAAAGGGGAACGTCGGGGTATTGGCCCAAGGCAAGCAGCTTTTCCTTGCCGTCAAACGTGTATTTGAAGCTCCAGAGCATGGAGCCGGTCGTTGCAACCTTGCACATACAAGCTCCGCTCATCCCTGACGCGGTAGGATTGGTCGTGGGGCTTCAGCGCCCGCAGTTTGGCATCAGATAGCATTTGGGGTATCGGTGGCGAGGGGTATCAGAATACCCCAGAGAATACCCCGCGATATCCCTGGATGCAGGCGGAAAACGGCGGGTGAGGGCAGAAACAAAAAGCCCCTAAGTTTTTGAATTCTTAGGGGCTTCTGAACGAATACGAACTGCTGTGAACTAACTCTTGGTGCCCAGAAGAGGACTCGAACCTCCACGCCTCGCGGCGCTAGTACCTGAAACTAGTGCGTCTACCAATTCCGCCATCTGGGCAAGGAGCAAAATCTTAGCAGGATTTTTTGCGCTGTCCAGTATGCTGCGCATGCGTGACTGCCGGGCCGATAGCGCAGGCCCCGTGCTCCCAACAACAAGAGGAATGAGACTGTGATTGTCGAAGGTGTTGTTCAAGGCCATCGTGACGGCTATGGATTGGTGGTTTCCGAGCAGGGCGTGCAGGACATATATTTGTCTCCGCAGCAGATGCGTACGGTGATGCATCTGGACCGCGTACGGGTAAAGATCGTGCGCCAGGACAAGCGAGGCAGGCCTGAAGGCCAAGTCATCGAGATTCTGGCGCGCTCGAACCGCCCCGTCATTGGGCGTCTCCTGCAGGAAGGTGGTGTCTGGCTGCTGGCCCCTGAGGACAAGCGTTATGCCCAGGACATCCTGATTCCGGGTAACGCTGTCGGCACTGCCAAAGCTGGCCAGATTGTGAGTGTGGAAATTGCTGAGCCAGCCTCCCCTTACGCGCAACCCGTTGGCAAAGTGACCGAGGTGCTGGGGGAACTGCATGATCCCGGGATGGAAATTGAGATCGCGGTGCGCAAGTATGGAGTTCCTCACCGTTTCAGTGCGGACACCGAGAGGCAAGTTGCCGCATTGGCTGCGCATGTGCGCGAACAGGACCGCGCAGGACGCTACGATCTCACCGATGTGCCGCTCGTCACAATCGATGGCGAGGATGCACGTGACTTCGATGATGCGGTGTACTGCGAACCCGCGAACATAGGCCGTGAAGAGGGCTTCCGCCTCATCGTAGCGATTGCCGATGTTTCACACTACGTCAAACCCGGTGAGCCCCTGGATTTCGACGCGCTGGAACGCGCTACGTCCGTGTATTTTCCCAGGCGCGTCATTCCCATGATTCCGGAAAAGCTGTCCAATGGATTGTGCTCGCTCAACCCGAAGGTTGATCGCTTGTGCATGGTCTGTGACATGCTCATTGACAGTTTGGGCGAACTCAGGGCGTACCAATTCTATCCGGCCATCATGCGCTCACACGCGCGCTTTACGTATACGGAGGTGGCAGCCATTCTGGAAAATACACGCGGAGCAGAGGCGCAGGCGCATTCGGAGTTGGTGCCCCACCTGCTTCATCTGTATGACGTCTACACGGCTTTGCTCAAGGCGCGACGTGTGCGCGGTGCGATTGATCTGGAGGTGCCGGAAACCCAGATTGTGTGCGATGCCAGCGGGCGAATCGAGAAGATTGCGCTACGCACGCGCAACGAGGCACACCGGCTTATCGAAGAATGCATGCTGGCTGCGAATGTCAGTGCAGCCGACTTCCTGGAGCGAAACAAGCATCCAGGCCTCTATCGCGTCCACGAAGGACCGACTCCGGAAAAGCTCGCGTTGTTGCGCAGCTTTCTCAAGACCCTTGGTTTGCCGGTCAGCATTGGCGACAATCCAGAGCCCTCGGACTACCAGCAACTCTCGGATGTTGCGCGCGAGCGCCCCGATGCGGCACAAATCAACGCCCTGATGCTTCGATCGATGCAGCAGGCAATTTACAGCCCACATAACAGCGGGCACTTCGGTTTGGCCTATACCGCCTACGCACACTTCACCAGCCCGATACGCCGCTACCCCGACCTGCTGACCCATCGCGCAATCAAGGCCGTACTCGCGTCACAGCGATACAAATTGCAGCCACCTGAAAGTATGGTCTTGTCGTTGCCCAGTGCGCAGGCGCAATCCAAGGCCGCGCAGGCCAAGCTCAAGGCGGGTGTGGAAGTGAGCGTCAAACGCATCAAACCCGCCTCAGACGAATTGTTGGCGTGGGAAGCGGTGGGCCAGCATTGTTCAGCAAATGAGCGACGGGCCGATGAAGCCACGCGCGACGTCGAGAGCTGGCTCAAGTGCTGGTACATGCGTGACAAGCTTGGTGAGGAGTTCGTCGGTGCCATTACGGCGGTGACGAGCTTCGGCATCTTCGTCCAACTCACGGCCTTGTATGTGGAGGGGTTGATCCACATTTCGGAACTTGGAGCCGAGTACTTCCGATTCGACGAAGCGCGCAACGAGTTACGGGGCGAACGCACCGGCAAGCGCTATGGCCTTGGTGACCGCGTGTTGGTGCAGGTAAGCCGGGTCGATCTTGATGGCCGCAAGATCGATTTTCGCATGGTGGCGGACCCATTGCGCGCGATGGGTGGTGGCGCGGCCAGCGCGGCGTCGTCGCGCCGCCGCGGGCGCGTAGAGTCCGTGCTCGCCCCGCTCGGTGCCGCGCTTGACGATAGTGACAACAGCGTGTTCGAGTTGCCCGTGGAGCGCGAAGACCGCAGTGTGACCCAGGCCAAGCGTGTCCGCACGGCGGCCACCGGCGGAAAGCGCAACGCGGTGACGTCAGAGCGGCAGCACATCAAAGCCACGACGAAGGCGCCTGCCGCGAAGGGCAGCAGCAAGGGCTCGGCAAAACGGGCTGGAACCGCGAGCAAATCTGTTGCGCCGAAAAAGCGAAGCCGTACGAAATAGCGACTCAACTAGGCTGCGCCAGGCCCCTCACGCACCATGGCGCAAGTTCGCGCCCATGCGGTGTCTCCAGGGTCACCGAACGGGCTAGGCGCGAACTCCTGCTCTGCTGCCGCGGTACGCGCAACGGCCCAAGCCCGCAGCATCCACTGTGGCAAAGTCCCAGCTCGCAACTCGGCCTGTTCGCGCACCACGCAATCGGCACCAGCTCCATGCAGCCACACGGCAGCCTGCGTCGCGGCAAGCTCTGCCCGGGGTACGTGCGCAAGGAACGCGGCCAATGCGCCGGCCAGGACATCACCCGTGCCTGCTGTGGCCAGCAGGCCGTTTCCGCTCGGGTTGATCCACAACTCGCCGGTGGTGGTGGCGATCACGCTACCCGCGCCTTTAAGCACACAGTGGGCATGGCTTGTGGCCACAAGTTCGGCGGCCGCATCCAGGCGATTGGCCTGCACTTGGCCAGTATCCCACTGCAGCAGACGGGCCGCCTCGCGCGGATGTGGCGTCAACCAGGCTGGACGGGTTCGCGCGCGCAACGCACGCCAAAGCGGGCCGTCGCGCGCCTCAGCGGCTAGCAGGTTGAGGCCGTCCGCATCGATCACCAGCGGGCCATCAACCTTGATGAGGGTCTCCAGCACGTCCAGAGCATCTGGCGAGGCTCCCGCGCCCGGCCCGAAGACGTCACAACCAGCGCTGCTGAGCTTGGCTGCCTGGGCCTGAAGTAGAAGGGCGGCGGGGCGGCGCAACATCAGTTCGGGCCACACGGGATCCACTACAGATGCGGCGGGGTCGAACAAGGCTGCGAATACCCGGCCTGCGCCCATGGCAAGGGAAGACCTGGCGCACAGCAGCGCTGCGCCTGCCATGCCACTGCTGCCGCCGAACACGCGTACGTCGCCGCGCTGCCCTTTGTGGGCCGCTGCGCGTAGCGGGGGCAATGCGGCCAAGGCGCAGTAACCATCCACGAGACGTGCAGTGGGAGCGAGCTCGTGACCGGGTAAGTCGTCGGGCCGGCAGTCGAGTGTGTCAAGCCACAGCTCGCCGCAGGCGGGCGCGGAGGGTCCCGTAAGGAGTCCCGGCTTGAGGCCCAGAAAGGTCAAGGTGACTTGGGCGCGGACGCACAGGCCTGGGGCTGTGCCAGTATCCGCAGAAAGGCCTGATGGCAAATCTGCCGCGAGCACGGGCGCGCGAGTCCGATGCAGCGCTGCGATCGCGTTACCGAGTTCACCCTCTGGCGCCCGACTCAGCCCTAAACCCACGAGCGCGTCGATGACAAGTTCGGCCCACTGAAAAAGTGTTGCCGAATCGGTTGCGCCCCAGTCCCTGAGCCGGACCCCGGAGCCTTGTGCTTGGTCCAAGGCCCAGCACCAGTCGGCAGGACGGCGGTCGGCTGTCCACTGCGTCGCGTCACCGCAGGCCACCACCAATACCTCGACCTCCATATCCTGCTTGGCCAACATGGACGCAGCTGCGAGCCCATCGCCGCCATTATTTCCCGGCCCGCACAGAACGAGAACACGGCGCGTATGTGGAAACCGGGCCCGTGCCAGTGCCGCGATGCCACGCCCTGCACGCTGCATCAGCGTATGCGGCTGCAGCGCTTGTGCAGCAATGCGCTCAATGCGGCGTAGAGCAGCCTCGCTCCATACGGGCAAAGGCGAATGCTGTGAGGACGGGAGTATGCGAAGCATGGCGGGCTCTTATTTATAGCCATCCCAGGGCACCTGCAACTGCGCCGGCCAGTAGCAGCCACAGTGGATTGACCCGCGTCCAGAGACTCAATCCGATCACAGCCATGACCCCAATGCCCTCCCGCGTTGTGAACATTCTGCTCGGCTAGCAGCCAGCCGGCCGAGAGCAAGAGGCCCACCGTAACCGGAGCCAGACCATCATGGAGCGCTCGTATCCACCGATGTGCTGGATTGTCGCTGCTGAAGCGGAAATAGGCCAGCGTGATCAGCGTGGAGGGGAGAATGAGGCCTACCGCGCCGGCCAGGGCGCCCGCCAGCCCGGCGACATGCCAACCCAGCAGTGTGGCGAGCAGAGTCATATTGGGCCCGGGCGAGGGCCAGCGCAGCGTTGAACTCTGTGTCCGTGACCCAATGCTGAGCGTCCACAAGGTAACGGTGCATGTCGGGAAGGAGCCCGATTGCGCCACCCACCGAAAGTAACGACCACAGCAGGAAATGGCCGAACAAGCCGGGAAGCGCAACCAGATTTGGGCCGAACGCACTGAGCGTAAACGTTCATCAGCTTGTCTGGGAGGAACCAGAGGCCTGCCTGCTCTGGTTTGGTAAATCGCGACGGGCTGAGCAATTGCATCTCGGTGCGTCGCTGTCTTGATTGCGCTTTGACTTTGATATACGGCGCTGCATTTCTATCGCCATTCCGGAGTTCGCGCTGAACGGGTCAACGCGAACTCGACTGGGGGCGGCGCGTGATGCATGCCGCGCGTGCAAGGGCGTTGGCCTGTGCCGCAGGACGTGCGAGGGAGCTGGCGTGGACAACGAAAACAAGGCCACGCGGGCTCGGCGCGGATGGCAGCGCGGCATGGCTGCGCAACCGACCCGGCTTTCCAGTTACACGTATGTGATCGATGGCTCATCGGCTTGAATATTATGGATCGAGGCCAAAATCGCGGAAGCTTGCGCTGTGAACGCCGGGTCTGATGCCATCGAGGTGTGGATAGTACAGACGAGCCTTAGGTCATCTACGCCGATAGCGCGCCAGGAAGACGGCAGCCGGACCAAGTGCCAGCATGACCGTGAGCAGTTGCCAGTGCATTAATCCGACGCCGATGAAGGCCATTGCGGCCCACAGCGGCACCGCCCACGCAGTGCGCAGCACTGGGGTAAGCCGCAGCGCCATTGCGATGACCAGCCCCGTTGTGACCAACTCCATGCCACGCAAGGCGTCATGCAGCGCCGGAAGGCTGGCCCAAGTCGAATAGCCGACAGCGATAAGAAGCACGATCGACACCGGCGCAGCCAGCATTCCGGCCAAGGCTGCCAGCGCTCCCTTCCAGCCGAAGCTGCGCTGGCCGATCATCAAGGCCAAATTGATCAAATTGGGCCCGGGAAGTACCTGGCTGACCGAAAGCAGACCGACAAATTCATCGCGGCTCAACCACTGCTTTTCGTCCACCAGCGTGCGTTGTGCAAAAGGCAACACCCCACCAAATCCCGAGAGGGTCAAGCGGTTGAACGACCAGAAAAGCTCGCGCAGATCACGGGGGCCAGGACGGACCGCGGTCAAGACGACATGTTGGTGCATGGGTGAGGGTTTGGTTGGCGATCGTGCAATGCGAGAGCTGGCCACGCATTCAAGCCCGATCAACATTCGTCGCTTTCACGATACGGAGATCTTGTTCCGCGATATGAAAAGTAGATGCTGCTATGCAATGTCGTCTTCTTCAGGATGATGATTTATCTTTTCATAATAAGAAAACAACTACATATCATATTGATTATAAAGTGAATAAAAATTAGTCTTCTATAAGATACAACACATTGCTGCAGTGCACATATGAGATAAGCTTTGGGTGTCCTTAGCACCTTCTCATGGAGATCCTCTCATGGCAACCCGCGAACAGCAAATACAGCAGCTTCAACACGATTGGACCCACAACGCCCGTTGGGCTGGCATACAGCGCGGCTACACCGCGAGCGATGTGGTCAAACTGCGAGGCTCCGTCATGGTGGATCACACGCTGGCCAAGCGCGGTGCAGATCGCTTGTGGAAGGACATGCATGGGGAACCCTTCGTTAATGCATTGGGCGCGCTCACTGGCAATCAGGCGATGCAACAGGTGAAGGCTGGCCTGAAGGCTATCTATTTGTCGGGCTGGCAGGTCGCAGGTGACGCAAACCTTGCAGGGGAGATGTATCCAGATCAGTCGTTGTATCCGGCCAATTCAGTTCCCAGCGTCGTCAAACGCATCAACAACACGCTAACCCGTGCTGATCAGATTCAATGGATGGAAGGCAAGAATCCGGGCGACAACGACTATATCGATTATTTTGCCCCAATTGTGGCCGACGCCGAAGCGGGCTTCGGGGGCGTGCTTAATGCCTTTGAGCTGATGAAGGCCATGATTGAGGCGGGCGCGGCTGGCGTGCATTTTGAAGATCAGTTGGCATCGGTGAAAAAATGCGGCCACATGGGGGGCAAGGTTCTCGTGCCTACGCGCGAGGCCGTGGCGAAGCTGACGGCGGCGCGTCTTGCGGCTGACGTGATGGGCGTGCCTACCGTGCTTGTTGCCCGCACCGATGCCGAGGCCGCCGACTTGCTTACTGCCGACGTCGATGACAACGATAAGCCGTTCTGCACCGGCGAAAGAACCATTGAGGGCTTTTACCGCACCAAACCCGGCTTGCAGCAGGCGATCTCGCGCGGCTTGGCTTACGCACCTTATGCTGACCTTGTATGGTGTGAAACCGGAAAGCCTGACTTGGCCTACGCCAAGGCATTTGCGGAAGCCATCCATGCGAAGTTTCCTGGCAAGATGTTGGCCTATAACTGCTCGCCTTCATTCAATTGGAAAAAGAACCTGGATGACGCAACCATCGCGAAGTTCCAAAAGGAACTGGGCGCGATGGGCTACAAGTTCCAGTTCATCACATTGGCCGGCTTCCACGCGCTCAACTATTCGATGTTTGAGCTGGCGCATGGTTACGCGCGTAACCAGATGAGTGCTTTTGTCGAGCTGCAGGAAAAGGAATTTTCTGCAGCAGACAAGGGCTTTACGGCTGTCAAACACCAGCGTGAGGTCGGTACCGGCTATTTCGATGCCGTCACCACGACGATCGAGAATGAAGCATCGACCGCAGCGCTCAAGGGTTCGACAGAGGACGAACAGTTCTTCGAGAAGAAGGTGGCATAAATCGCTGCAGGCAGGGCCATCCCGATCAGAGGTGAGGAGACGCACCCGGCCGGGCCCGCAAGGGCCCGGCTTTTTTTCGCCATGGGCCTATTTGTTAGCGTGGCGCATGATGCGCGCTTTTTCGCGCTGCCAGTCCCGTTTGGCCTCTGTGTCTCGCTTGTCGTGCAGTTTCTTGCCGCGACCGAGGGCAAAATCGACCTTGATGCGCGCACCCTTATAGTGCAGGTTCAGCGGCACCAGCGTGTAGCCGCGTTGTTCCACCTTGCCGATCAGGCGGCGAATCTCGTCCTTGTGTAGCAGCAACTTGCGGCTTCTGCTTGCGTCTGGGCGGACGTGTGTGGACGCGCTTTGCAACGCCGTGACGTTCATGCCGACGAGGAACAGCTCACCATCTCGGATGAGCACGTACCCGTCCAGCAATTGCGCCCTGCCTGCTCGAATCGCCTTCACCTCCCAGCCTTCCAGCACGATGCCGGCCTCAAATCGGTCTTCGAGGAAATAGTTGAATGCGGCCTTCCGGTTTTCGGCAATGCTCATGATGGTGCCAGATGGGGTCTGGCTGGTTTTTTACAATCAGCTATTTTAAGAAGCCCATCCCATGGCCGTCGTCCGCAGGTCCGTCCTTATTTGGTATAGCGCAAATCAGATGTATGGACTGGTGACCGACGTCGCCTCATATCCTCAGTTCCTGCCGTGGTGCGGGGGCGCAGACGTTCATGAGTCCACGTCTGAGCATATGCGTGCGACCATCCGCATTGACTTTAAAGGCGTCAAGCAGAGTTTCACCACCGAAAACACGCAGATACCTGGGCGTGAGATCCATTTGCGTCTTGTTGAGGGGCCATTCTCGGATCTGCAGGGCCATTGGCATTTCACTCCACTTGAAGACGACAAGGCCTGCAAGATTGACTTCGAGCTTGACTACCATTTCTCAAGCAGACTGGTGGAGGCCGTCATTGGTCCTGTGTTTGGCCATATCGCAAAGACATTTGTTGAGGCCTTTGTGCAACGTGCGGAGCGCGTGTATGGCTAACCTTATTCAAGGTCTGCCCGGCATACAGGAGGGGTGGATCGACGTGCAGGTTTTTTGGGCGCCAGCGCAGGGATCGCCCCAACTGCGCAGCGTGCGATTGCCGGCGGGAGCAAACTTGGCTGATGCAGTGGTTGCCAGTGGTCTTGACGTGGCCCTACCCAATGCGAGCTGGCGCGAGCCTGGTGGTGAGTTTCGCTTGGCGGTACACGGTGTATTGAGGCAAGCGGACGCCATCCTTCGCGGGGGCGAGCGCATTGACATTACGCGCGCGCTGAAGGTGGACCCGAAAGAGGCGCGACGCCAGCGCGCGCGTACGTCGGGACGGGCAGTGGTGCGTGGCGCGGCGCGGCGCGGCTGAGCGCTCGACTCAGAGCTGCGCCGGAGGTAGGACGTCGGCAGGATCGCGCGGGAGCCAAATGCGGAGCATCAATCCCCCCCCTTTGGCGTTACTGATCTCCAGTCGCCCGCCCATGCGGGCGATGGTTTTGTCCACGATGGCCAGCCCCAGACCCGTGCCCTTGGCCGCCGTGCGTGCCTCATCACCACGAAAAAATGGCTGGGTGAGAAGAGGCAGTTGCTCGGCGGGCACACCCGGCCCATGGTCGCGCACGCTCAAACATATTTCAGACCCGCGCTTTGCGAATCCAATGTCCAATTCCACACGATCGGTACCGGGCGATCGACCGTAGCGCCGGGCATTCTCGATGAGATTAACGACGATCCGCTGCAACTCCAGTGGATCGCCTAGTGCGGAGGCTTCTGCATTTCGGGGCATGCGGACGGTCATGTCAGCCACCTTGGTCGAGTCGGCCACAATCTTGGCAACCAAGTCGGGCAGCTGCACGCGCTCGCGCGTCGGGCTTGCGGCTCGAGCATATTCCATGAACTTGCTGATAATGGAGTCAGCTTGCTCAATGTCAGCGATGATGTCGTGCTGCGCTTGCGCGTCTGGCACGCTGAGTTCAGCTTCGAGGCGCAGCCTGGCAAGGGGCGTACGAATGTCGTGCGAAATGCCGGCCAGCATCAGCGCCCGGTCTTGTTCGATTTCTTGCAAGGCTCTGGCCATGCGGTTGAAACCCCGGTTGACCTCGCGGATTTCCTGTGTGCCCGATGTTTCGTCAAGCTGGTGCGAGAAGTTCCCTTCGCGCACCTGGGCCGTGGCTATGCTCAGATCACGCAATGGGCGATTGACAAAACTGGCAATGATGGCCGCGCCAATCAGCGCCAGTAATGTGGCCAGCACGCCCCAGATGATCCAAGCCTCGCCCAACGAAGTGTCAATACGGGAGCGGTCAAGCAGAAGCCAATAATCGTCGCCGTCGATGCGAAAGCCAATCCACAGGCCCGGCCGCCCGTTCACGACATCCGCAAAATCAAGTTTCTCTCGCAGGCGCCGATCCACCGATTGGGCCAGCCGGCGGGTGAACGCTGTGTACGCCATCGGTGTCCATTGATCGGCGGATTGGCGCGGGTAAATATAGATATCCTCCCGCTTGACCAGTTCGTCGAGCAGCGCCGTGCGGTACTCGGGAGCAGAGTGGACCAATGCGATACGGGTCAGATCGATCAAGCTCGTGATCTGGCGCGATGTCTGCTCGACCTGCGGTCCCAGCTGCAACACGCGAAAGCTCTGGAACCAGACCGCCAGGCTGGCTGAAACCAGCAACACGATGAGAAAGAAGGTTCGCCAGTACAGCCGACCCGACAGACCACCGAATACGCGCCGCGCTAGGCTGAGCCTCGGCGTGGTCTGGGTTGCCTGAGCGGTCGAAGAGGACGTGATGTCCACCACGCGGTTCAATACCGGACGTCAAACGTCCTTTGTGTCGGGCACAAACACATAGCCCACTCCCCAGACCGTTTGGATGTAGCGGGGATGAGCGGGGTCGACCTCGACGATTTTCCGCAGGCGCGAGATTGCGACATCCAAGCTGCGGTCGAACGCTTCGTAGTCCCGCCCGCGGGCCAGTTCGGCCAAACGGTCGCGCGAGAGAGGCTGCCGCGGATGGCGGACAAGGGCTTTAAGCATTGCGAACTCGCCGGTGGTCAGGCTGATGAGCTCGCCGTCGCGTGAAAGCTCGCGCCGCGCCAAATCAAGGCTGAAGGGGCCAAACAGGACGGTTTCATCATCCCGTGCCGGTGCTCCCGGTAGCTCGGGGTTGGGCTGCCGACGCAGCACGGCGCTGATGCGTGCGAGCAGTTCGCGGGGATTGAACGGTTTGGGCAGGTAGTCGTCCGCGCCGACCTCCAAGCCAATGATCCGGTCGACATCCTCTCCCTTTGCAGTGAGCATGATGATGGGCGTGAAGTCCTTGGAGGCGCGCATGCGCTTGCATACGGTCAAACCATCCTCGCCTGGGAGCATCAGGTCGAGCACGATCAGGTCAAATCGTTCCTTGACCATCACGCGCTGCATCGCTTTCGCGTCCTCGGCAACGAATACCTCATAATTTTCCTGCGCCAGGTAGCGGCGCAGAAGGTCACGAATACGGGCATCGTCGTCGACAACCAGAATCTTCTTGGGTTTGTCTTGTTGCATAGCGGGATGAAAGGTTGACGGGCAAAGGCACCAAATTGTGCTGAACCAGCTACGAACGGCTGAAATCGGTGCCAACAAATCAAATGTAACTGCGTTGCTCCCAAGTCGACAAGTTTTGCCTGGCTAGTGCATGAATTGCAAGGAGGCAAGATGGGCATACAGGCCACCGCGCCTCATCAGATCCGAATGCGTGCCGGTGTCGATAATGCGCCCGCGCTCCATCACCACAATGCGGTCTGCGCGCTGGACCGTGGCCAGACGGTGGGCGATGACGAGGGCAGTGCGGCCCTGCATGGCATGATCCAGAGCCGCCTGTACTGCACGCTCGCTTTGGGCGTCCAGTGCGCTCGTTGCCTCATCGAGGAGAAGCAGCGGCGCATTTTTCAGGATGGCGCGGGCTATGCTGATGCGCTGGCGCTGGCCACCCGAAAGACGTACGCCGCGTTCGCCAAGATAGGTGTTGTACCCCTGCGGTAGTTCCCGAATGAAGCTGTCAGCCTGTGCCGCGCGCGCGGCTTCGATGACCTCATGTTCGCCGGCATCAGGACGTCCATAGCGGATGTTGGACAACGCGCTCGCGGAAAATATCACGGCGTCCTGTGACACCAGTCCGATGCGTTCGCGCAGTGCTTTCAGGTCTGCATGGTCCACCCGAACGTCATCCACGCTCACCGCACCATGCTGCACGTCGTAGAAGCGCAGCAATAGTTGAAACACGGTGGTCTTGCCGGCGCCGCTTGGGCCAACCAGGGCAACTGTTTCGCCAGCTCCCACGACCAACGAGAAATCGTCGAGAGCGGGCTGGTCCGGGCGGGAGGGGTAGTTGAAACGTACGTGCGCGAATTGCAGGCTTGAACCGCCACGCGCGGCGGGGAAGGCTTGGGGTTGGACCGGATTGGCCACCGGCGAGCGTTCGGCCAGCAGTTCCATCAGTCTCTCTGTGGCGCCAGCCGCGCGCAGGAGGTCGCCAAACACCTCCGCTAGCGTTGCTGCGGCTCCTGCCACCAAGCCGATGTACAGGACCGTCTGTCCGAGTACACCAGCGCTCATTCGGCCCTCGACGACCGCGATCGTGCCCAGGTAAAGTCCGTAGATCAGTGCGCCAAACAGCGCGACGATGATGAAGGCTGTGAGCAAAGCGCGCATGCGGCTGCGGCGAACCGCCGTGGCAAAGGCGTTTTCCGAGGCCTGCCCAAAGCGGCGCGCCTCGTCGGCTTCGCGCACGTAGCTCTGAACCGCGGAGATGGCGTTAAGCACCTCGGCGGCGATGGCGCTGGAGTCTGCGACGCGGTCCTGGCTTGCACGCGACAGTCGGCGCACTCTTCGGCCGATGGTGACCGCAGGCAGCACCACGAGAAGCATGACAACGATCACGGTGAGCATCAGACGTGGGCTGGTGGCAACCAACATCGCCATGCCACCGACCAACACAAGGGTATTGCGCAGGCCCATCGAAAGGCTCGATCCCACCACGGTCTGCACCAGCGTTGTATCCGTGGTCAGCCGCGAGAGCACTTCGCCTGTTTGCGTATGCTCAAAAAACTGGGGAGACTGCGCGAGTACATGACTGTAGACACGGTTGCGCAGGTCGCACGTCACGCGCTCGCCTAGCCAGCTGACCATGTAGTAACGCGCAGCGGAGAATACGCCAAGCAATAGCGCCAGGCCAAAAAGCCCGGCAAAGTGGACAGCCAGCCCACCGCCGCTGGCAACCTTTGCCGGACTGGTCAGCCCGCCGTCGATCAGCCAACGAAGGGCAAGCGGGAAACTCAGCGTGCTGCACGCCGCCAGCAGAAGGAACAGCAATGCCAGGACAACGCGGCCGCGGTACGGACGTATAAAGGGCAGCAGTTGTCGCAGCGGGCCGATATTGCGCGTGGCGGCCAGGGCGGGGGGCGATGTGGAAATAGCCATGCTGCATCCTAGCCGGTGCCAGGTGCCGCGAACGGGTAAGCGCCGCCAATCCCCCGCGCTGGCAGACGAACCCGGGGTCTGCGTATAGTCACGTGATGACCACCCGCGATTCCATTTCCTCTCTCATGCCAAGCCCTGCCATCCACATCGAGGGTGCGCGCCAGAATAACCTGAAAAACCTCAATCTGGACATACCCACGGGGCAAATCGTTGTTGTCACGGGGGTATCAGGCTCAGGTAAGAGTTCGTTGGTGTTCGACACCATCTACGCCGAGGGGCAGAGGCGCTATGTCGAGACCTTCTCGCCCTACGCGCGCCAATTCCTGGATCGCATGGATCGACCGCAGGTCGACCGCATCCGAGGCATTCTGCCCGCCATCGCCATCGATCAGACGAATCCGGTACGCACCTCGCGATCAACCGTGGGGACGATGACCGAACTGGCCGATCACCTCAAACTCCTGTTTGCGCGCTCCAGCCGGCTGTTTTGCCGCCAGTGCGGCAATGAAGTGCGCCGCGATAACCCGGCGAGTATCGCAGCTGATCTGTACGAGCGTGCCGCAGGAGCAGCCGACCCGCGCTTGGCGCTCACCTTTCCAGTGCCGATCCCCGACGGGTTGACGGAGGATGAAATTTTGCAGGGCCTGGCGGCGCAGGGCTACACGCGTATTCAGCATCGGGAAAGCCGGATCTTGCATATCGTTCAAGACCGCTTCCGTTGCAGTACGGTCGAGCGTGTGCGGCTGATGGAGGCAGTGGAGGCGGGCCTACGCCTGGGACAGGGCCGGATCGCGGTGTGGACACTTGCCGAGCCTGGCGTGCCTGAGGTTGTCGGTTGCGCTCACGCTTGGCGCTACTCCTCAGATCTGCACTGCGCGCATTGCGACATCGCTTACCGTGATCCGAGCCCCGGCCAGTTCAGCTTCAACTCGCCAGTAGGCGCCTGCGAGACCTGTCGCGGCTTTGGGCGTACGCTGGGAGTGGACTGGGGTTTGGTGATTCCGGATGCGCGCAAGAGCCTAAAACAAGGAGCGGTCAAACCCTGGCAAACCGCCAGTTTCAAGGATGCGCAGAAGGACTTGGAGCAATATGCGCAAGCCGCTGGTGTGCGCCTCAATGTGCCCTGGGCGGAGCTGACCGAGGAGGAGCGCCATTGGGTGATTGAGGGTGACCCGCACTGGAAGGGTCAATGGGAAAAGCAGTACTACGGCATTCGCCGGTTCTTCGACTGGCTGGAGACCAGAACCTACAAGATGCACGTGCGCGTGCTGCTTTCGAAATACCGCAGTAGCAGCACCTGTCCGACCTGTGGGGGCGCGCGCCTCAAGCTCGACGGTCTACTCTGGCGTGTTGGCAGTCGCGAGATGGCGGATAGGGCGCTGGGCGACGGCCAGCGGTTTCGGCCGCATGGCATCGGCTGGACCGACGCCGTGCTCAGGCAGATCCCCGGGTTGTCTTTGCACGATGTGATGCAACTGCCGGTTGAAAGGGCCCATGCGTTTTTTGCAGCAATGGAAAGCGAGTTCGGAGCAGACGCCGCTACCCGCCTGCTACTGGACGAAATCCGTGCGCGCCTGCGCTACCTGCTCGACGTAGGGCTAGGCTATCTCACGCTTGATCGGCAGTCTCGCACGCTTTCAGGCGGCGAGGTGCAGCGCATCAATCTCACCACCGGGCTGGGCACGTCGCTCACCCAGACTCTATTCGTGCTCGACGAGCCATCCATTGGCCTGCACCCGCGCGATCTTCACCGCTTGAACACCGTCCTGAATGGCTTAAAGGAAGCGGGCAATTCCTTGCTGATCGTCGAGCATGACCCACAGGTCATGCTGGCTGCCGATCACCTCATTGAATTGGGCCCTGGTGCGGGTGAGCGCGGCGGTGAGCTGGTTTACCAAGGGGACCTCGACGGTCTGCGGCGGGCGCCCACGCTCACTGGAGCCTATCTCCGGGGTGAGCGCCGGGTGCAGCCCGATCGTGCCCCGCGCCGTCTCGGCATTGATGCCGCTGGGGGGCTCACCGTGCCCCGGCTCATCTTGGAAGGCGCGCGTGAGCACAACCTGCGCGTCGCCACGGCAGAATTCCCATTGCGCGCGCTCGTGGCGGTCACGGGGGTGTCCGGCTGCGGAAAGTCGACATTGGTGGGCGATGTGCTTTACCCCGCTCTTGCGCGCGCGCTGGGTAAGGCAGCGCCCGAGCCGGGTGCGCATGACCGTCTGCTGGGTGCTGAGCAGGTCGCAGATGTCGTGTTGGTGGACCAGTCATCCATGGGCAAGACGGCACGATCGAACCCAGTGAGCTTTGTGGGCGCTTTCGATGCCCTGCGTAAGCGCTTCGCTGCTTTGCCCGAGTCGAAGCGGCGTGGTTATACGGCGGGAACCTTCAGCTTCAACAGCGGGGATGGTCGGTGCCCCACCTGTGGGGGCTCGGGCTTCGAGCACGTCGAGATGCAATTCCTTTCTGACGTTTACCTGCGGTGTGCGGATTGTGATGGCCGGCGCTATCGCGCAGAAGTGCTAGAGGTCAAGATCGACCTCACTGACGGCCGTAGCCTGAGCGTTGCCGATGTTCTGGAACTCACTGTTGCCGATGCACTGGGTGCATTCACAGGCGATCGTGATCTGCAGTTTGGGTTGAAGGCGTTGTCCGCGGTCGGGTTGGATTACCTGCGGCTGGGCCAACCAACGCCCACGCTTTCCGGCGGCGAGGCGCAACGGCTCAAGCTTGCCGCGTTTCTCGCAGAGGCCCGAAAAACGGCGGGACGCGGTGCGCGCAAGGGCAGTTTATTTTTGCTCGACGAGCCGACAACGGGCTTGCATTTCGATGACATTGCCAAGCTGCTGCGCGCTTTGCATGAACTCGTCGACGCTGGGCATAGCGTCGTGTTGATTGAGCACAATCTGGATATGGTTGCCGCAAGCGACTGGGTGATCGACCTTGGTCCGGATGGTGGCGATGCGGGCGGGACAATCGTGGTTGCCGGCCCGCCAGATGCCGTCGAGTCTTGCGCCGCTTCAAGCACCGGGCGAGCCCTAGCGGCCTACCGATTACAAGTGGGAAGCCGGTCAGGATCAATGCGCACGCCGGAGGTGCCTCGCTCAACCCTCGTGCCTGCGCAAGAGCAGCACGATCCGCAGGCCCTGGAAAGGTCTGGCCTGAGTCGCGGCGGCGCCGGTGACTTCAATCTTCAGCACGTTGAGAACGAGCAGGGCGCTTATTTGGCGCAGGCAGTGCGGCGGGCGCGCGAGGGGTTTATCGCGATCCGCCACGCGCGCGAACACAACCTGTGCAATCTCGACGTGGATCTACCGCGAGGCAGCATGACAGTAATCACCGGTGTATCCGGTTCGGGGAAGAGTTCCCTTGCTTTTGATGTGCTGTTTAGCGAAGGGCAGCGGCGCTATCTGGAATCGATCAACGCGTACGCACGGCAGTTTGTACAACCGCCGCCGCGACCGGATGTCGACGCCATCTTCGGCATCCCTCCCACTGTCGCGATCGCCCAGCGCACCAGCCGCGGGGGGCGCAAGAGTACGGTGGGTACGCTCACCGAGGTTCATCCCTTTCTCCGCTTGATCTATGCCAAGCTCGGCACGCAGTATTGCCCCGACTGCCAAGTGCCCATTGCGCCGCAGAGCGAAGAGATGATCGTTGGGCAATTGCTCCGCGAACTTCGCGGTCAGACGGTGGGTGTCATGGCGCCCCTGGTGGTGCAACGCAAAGGGATCTATGTCGAGCTCGCGCAATGGGCTTCCAAGCGCGGCCACAGCCATTTATGGGTGGACGGTCTGTTTCTTCCCACGGACCCCTGGCCACGGCCCGATCGTTTCCGTGAGCACGACATTTCTCTGCCGTTGGGTGAGTTGGCGGTGGTTCCGGAGAACGAGGCAGGTTTGCGTGCGCTCGTGCACGAGGCCGTCCAACTCGGTAAAGGCATGGTGCAAGTGGTGTGGCCCCTGCCCAAGCTGCGTGTGGCAATGGCGGCCGGCGACGTCGTCGGCGCTCACGCTGGCTTGGATCTGCGCCAATTCAGTACGCGCCGCGCCTGCCCGGTGTGTGCGCGCAGCTTCCCCGAGCTTGACCCTCGCCAGTTCTCCTACAACTCATCAGCTGGCTGGTGTCCGACATGTTTTGGCACTGGAGCGCATCTACCGGGCTTTGATGCCGAACAGACGGGCGAGGAGGGTGCGTGGAGGGACCGGGGCGAGGCACAGCCTTGCGTGCAGTGCCATGGATCGCGCCTTAACCGCGTGTCGCTGGCCGTGCGGTTCCACAACCGGTCCATCGCTGATCTTTCAGGCCTGGCCGTGGATGCTGCGCATGCTTGGCTGGACCAGTTGCTGCTGGACTCTCGCGAGCAGGCGATTGCCCGTGACTTGCTTGACGAAATCCAAACACGCCTGCAGTTTTTGCAGCGCGTGGGCCTTGGCTATTTGGGGCTTGATCGGGCCGCGCCGACGCTGTCAGGCGGAGAGGCACAGCGCATTCGTCTCGCCGCCCAACTCGGAAGCAATCTACGTGGCGTTGCCTACGTGCTCGATGAGCCGACCATCGGACTTCACCCGCGTGACAACCAGCGTTTGCTCAGCGCGCTGGATGAGCTGCGTGCGCGCGGGAACACTCTCGTGGTGGTCGAACACGACGAGGACACAATTCGACGCGCAGACAGCATTCTTGACATTGGGCCCGGCGCAGGGAGCCAAGGCGGTCGTGTGGTTGCCCAAGGCACCCTCGAGGAATTGATGCATCACCCTGACTCGATCACGGCCCGCTATCTGCGTGAGCCACTTCATCACCCTCTGGTGCCACGGCCTGCCACGAGCCTTCAAACCCCAGCCTTGAATGTGCTCGGAGCGCATCTGCACAATCTGCGCAATGTTGATGTGCAGTTTCCGGTTGGAAGGCTATCCGTGGTGACAGGGGTCTCGGGATCGGGTAAGTCGAGCCTGGCGCGCGGTGTGCTCTTCGCCAGCGCCAAATCTTTGTTGGGGGGGGAGGTCATGCTGTAGGCTGCACGGCCCTTTCGGGCATGCGGGTGATAGAGCGCGTTCTGGAGGTGGACCAGGCGCCCATTGGCAAGACGCCACGCTCCTGCCCGGCCACATACGTGGGCATCTGGGATGCGATCCGGCGCTTGTTCGCAGACACGCTGGAAGCGCGCGTGCGCGGTTTCGATGCCGGGCGATTTTCTTTCAATACCGGCCCGGGGCGCTGCCCGAGCTGCGAGGGGCAGGGTGCGGTGCGAGTGGAAATGAACTTTCTGCCAGACGTGATCCAGCCTTGTGACGATTGCGGCGGGCTGCGCTTCAACACCGAGTCTTTGAGCGTCAAACTGCGAGGACTCTCGGTGGGCGAGGTGCTGAATTTGAGCGTGGACGCGGCCCTCGAGTTCTTCGCTGCGCACCCGCGTATCACCCGCCCACTGCAACTTCTCCAGGATGTCGGGTTGGGTTATCTTCGTCTGGGTCAACCCAGTCCCCAGCTCTCGGGCGGCGAGGCTCAGCGGTTGAAACTCGTCACCGAACTGGCGACCGCCGCGACCCGGCCCACTTTATATGTACTGGATGAGCCCACCGTGGGCCTTCATATGGCTGACGTGGAGAAGCTGATCCGTGTGTTGCTGCGCCTCGCTGAGGCTGGTCACACAGTGGTGGTGGTCGAGCACAACCTGGACGTGATGGCGTCAAGCGATTGGATCGTCGATCTTGGCCCTGAGGGAGGTTCGGGTGGAGGCGCGTTGGTCCGGCAGGGTCCGCCAGCTGTATACATCGAAGCCGGAAGTGTTGGGCACACGGCCCACGCTCTCGGCGCCTTCCTACGTGAGCGCGGCCAGGCTCACCAACCAATCGAGGCGTAAAGTCGCGGGCGCGGTTTCCACACTGAGCTTTTGCCAGATCCATGAGCCGCGTTGGGGCTGAAGGCCCTGACTTGTCGGCGCAGTTGCCAGAAACCTGAAAGCGGTACTACCTGCCATGGCTAAAGCGTTCTTTGCAGTGCTTGCGCTTAGTCCGGGCTTGTTTGGGTGTCTTACCAGCCGTTCTCCTGGCCAAAGGCCGAATTCCGAGCCCCCGCCAAAACGAGTTCGACACCATGCCAGAGCGGGTCGGGATCGCGGGCATCGCGGTTGATTTGGTCTTGGTGACCATCGGCGTAGCGAGCGTCACTGTCTGCGCTTGGGTTTCCGGACAAGAAGATCGCCGCGCATCCCGCAAAGCACGCGGCGGCGGTTGCATTCGTGGGCAAACGACTGGTCTTCGTGTGCACCGCGTAAAAACACAATTCGTTTCGCGGCTGTCATTTGCATAAAGTCAGTAAGAAGAACTAAGAGACCCAAAAGCGCGGATTTACGGGTCGGTTGGTCGAGCCCAAGGCACGTTGGTAAAGTGCTCAGCCAGGTACTCCATCAGGGCCTGAACGCGGGCCGGGCGGCGTCGCCCGGGAGGTGTCACGATGTGCAGTGCGATCGGCTCGACGTGCCAATCATCCATCACCGTTTCCAGAGTGCCCGATTGCAGGTCCTGCCAGGCGAGGAATTCCGGCTGCAGGGCCAGACCCAGACCAGCGCGCAAGGCGGGGACGAGTCCCTCAGCGTTATTCACCCGCAGTGGCGTGCTCATCGCCTGGGTGAATTCGCCATGGCGCGCGTGCCGGAAGCGCCAACTTGCGCCGCTGCGGGAATAGGCGTATTGCAAGGCGCGATGACTCGACAGATCTCGAGGATGGCGAGGACGCCCGTAACGCTCGAAGTATGCTGGCGCACCCACCAAAAGCACGCGCACGGCACATAGGCGACGCGCGAGCAGACTGGAGTCGGCCAAGCTGGAGATGCGCAGGGCCATGTCAAAACGGTTGGCCACCAGGTTGATCAACTCGTCGCTGAACTCGATGTCGAGTGATACCTCTGGATGCTGCGTCATAAAGGCTGGAAGCGCCGGCGCCAGGTGCGAAAGTCCGAAGGACATCGGGGCGCTCAGCCGCACAATGCCGCGCAGGCTGGCGGCTTGATCCGCGAGTTCCGCTTCGACCGCTTCAGCCTCTTCGAGAATTCTTGAGGCGCGCTCTAACGCGGTCCGACCGCTTTCGGTCAGAGACATGCGACGCGATGTTCGGTGGAGCAATCCGGTTTTCATGCGTTTTTCAAGACGGGTGATCGCTTTGGAGACCGTGGCTTGCGATAGGCAGAGCTCCTCCGCGGCGCGGGCGAAGGAGCCTTCGGCGGCGACTTTGGCAAAGATCGCCCAGCCTTCCAGGTCCGGCAGCTTGTTCATGGTGGTGAAGCTCCTCTGCTATGACATAAGCATGTCAAAAATGGAAATGATGATATTCGATAGGTTCTATTGTTGATATGAATGACCGGGCCTATAGTTATTCCATCAATGCTTAACAAGCGGAGTCACGATGATCGAACGCCGACCTTTCGACAGCCTGGGTGGAGCCAACCACGGTTGGCTTGACGCCAAGCACCATTTTTCATTCGCCGAGTATCACGATCCAAAGCGTGTGCATTGGGGTGCGCTACGTGTATGGAACGACGACACCATCCAGCCAGGTACCGGGTTTCCTCCCCACCCGCACTCAAACATGGAAATCGTCACGTATGTGCGCGAGGGGGCGATCACGCACCAGGACAATCTGGGCAACAAAGGGCGCACAAAAGCCGGCGACGTGCAGGTGATGAGTGCCGGTACGGGGATTCGTCACTCCGAGTACAACGTCGAGCCGGGCATTACACGCATCTTCCAGATATGGATTCTCCCGGACCGGCAGGGTGATCCGCCTTGCTGGGGTACCAAGCCGTTCCCGAAGGATGACCGTTCCGGTCGGTTCGTCGCGTTGGCCAGCGGGATTGAGGGCGATGAGGATGCCTTGCCCATTCGTACCAACGCCAGGGTGCTGGGCGTGAGCTTGAAGGCAGGAGAGACCGCCGAGTACCAGTTTTCCGACATAAATCGCCATGGGTATCTCGTTCCTGCAACTGGGCAGGTGGAGGTCAATGGCATTGCGTTGCAGGCTCGCGATGGTGCTGCCATCACGGATGAGAATCTCATTCGTGTCACCGCCGTGATGGACAGTGAGCTGGTCCTTGTGGACGCCGCTGGATGAACCTTAACGAAGGTCTGCGGGCGTTGCGCAGCATCCCCGCGAAAGCCCAATCGAGTGACTGCACGGAGGTGCTGGCGGACGCCGCGAGATTGTGGAGGTTCCGCCGGCTTCCAGCGGACAACACACCCACTGAAGCGATCTTCGAGACGCCCGGGAAACGAACCGGAGCAAGAAGGCATGCAAGTCTCTAACTGGCTTGACGCCCCAACTCGACAAGGTTGCGAAGCCGAGCGAGCGGCCCGAACCCCCGGTCGCCACCGGGTGCAGCGCAAATCGTCAAACTTCCACGACACCAAAGGCATCTTCCATCATGACAACTTCCGGTAGCGAACGTTACTCCGACGGCGTGCTTCTCATCGCCCGCATTCTTCTCGTGCTGCTCTTCCTGATCTTCGGCTGGCAAAAACTCACCGGCTTCAGCGGCACCGAGGCCTATATGGCCCAGGTCGGCGCTCCGGTCCCGTTCCTTTCGACGCTTATCGCGATTGCCGTGGAGTTCTTCGTCGGCATTGCCTTGCTCATCGGCGTGGCAATCCGGCCCCTGGCGATTCTGATCGTGCTGTATACCTTCGGCACCGCATTGATCGGCCATCATTACTGGACGATGACTGGCATGGACCGCTTCGAAGCCATGATCAATTTCTACAAAAACATCAGCATCATGGGCGGGTTCCTTCTGCTGTACGTGACGGGCGGGGGTAAATTCTCGGTTGATCGGCTGATGCGCCGTGGTTGAGGAAGCAGGTCAAACAAGGTGGCCGGGCATCTCGGAGTCGTCGGCAGGTCCCGTTTCTCCAACGTTTACCAGGAGCATTCCATGACCAAAGACGGCAAAAAGCTTACAGCCGCGGGCACTGATGTCGTTGGCCCCAGCTGGACATCCTGTTTTCTGGCGAAAGGCTTCGATGTTGTCGCGACGGATCCCGCCGTGGGCGCCGAGACTCGTCTGCGCACGTTGGTGGACGACTTCTGGCCCGGGCTCGAGAACATCGGTCTTGCGGGGGTGCATCGAAAGCGCGGTTGACCTTCCACGGCAGACGCGGTCCAAGGCGCATTCCCCGTGCAGGAAGGGGGATGCGCAGGCATGTGTTCAGGAGGCGGACCTAGGCTATTCCAGAAGCTGGAGCACCACCTTCATTGCGAAGGTGATTGCGCGCAAGCGCACCCTTCCATGACGCCATCAGCGCTATGCGATCTAGTCACGCAGCAGGTGGGTGAGCGCCTGCTGCGTAGCCTCAGGGTGGCAACTGTCAACGACCATGCGCTCGGGCATGCCGCGCAGCCAGGTAAGCTGTCGCTTGGCAAGTTGCCGTGTGGCGGCGATCGCTTGGGCGGTGAACGTGGTGTAGTCGCACGTTCCCGCCAGATAGGCCCAAGCTTGCCGGTAACCCACAGCACGCATCGACGGATGTGCGTGGTGCAGGTCTCCGCGCTGGCGCAGAGCGCGGACCTCATCCAGGAAGCCCGACTCCATCATCGCCGCAAAGCGCCGGGCAATGCGCGCATGCAACTCCGCGCGGTTGGAGGGCTCAAGGGCCAGCACGCGTAGTGGCAGACCGTGCTCGATGCGCGCTTTGCGGAAATGCTCCGACAAGGGGATCCCGGTCAGGTGCCAGACTTCAAGCGCGCGCTGGATGCGCTGCGTGTCACCTGGTTTCAAGCGTGCGGCCGTTTGTGGATCGAGCCGCGTGAGCTCGGCGTATAGCGCAGGCCAGCCACGCGCGTGCGCACGGGCTTCCAACTCGGCGCGCAGCAGCGGGTCTGCATGTGGCAGTTCATTCAACCCCTCCTGTAGTGCCTTCAGGTAGAGCAAAGTGCCGCCAACAAGAACCGGCTCGCGGCCACGAGCGCGGATGGTACGGATCAGCTCCAGGGTGTTCATTGCGAAGACGGCTGCGCTGTAGCTTTCCGCAGGGTCGCGGATATCAATCAAATGATGGGGCACTCGGGCACGCTCGGCTTGGGTCGGCTTGGCGGTGCCAATGTCCATGCCGCGATAAACCAGCGCCGAATCCATACTGATGATCTCGATGGGCCTGTGAGCTGCCAGCTCAAGCGCAGCGGCGGTTTTGCCCGAGGCCGTGGGGCCCGTGATAACCGATACCCGTTTTGGCTGCTCGCCCATGCAATGCCTGCGAGTGGGTCAGCGCCCGCGCAGGAAGAGCGCGTCCAGTTCCCCCAGACTCACCTGCCGCCAGGTTGGGCGGCCATGATTGCACTGGTCCGAGCGCTCGGTGGCTTCCATGTCGCGCAAAAGGGCATTCATCTCGGCAAGAGTGAGCGCGCGGTTGGCACGAACAGCACCATGGCAAGCCATGGTGGAGAGAAACGCGTTGCGGCGTTGCTCCAATGCCTGGCTGGTACCAAACGTTGCCAACTCGGCTAGCACTGCGCGGGCGAGTTTGACCACGTCCCCATGCAGCAAGGGGGCCGGCAAGGCACGCACGGCCAAGCTTCCAGGGCCGCTGGGCGCGATGTCGAGGCCGAGCGCTGCAAGCACTTCGACGTGATCTTCGGCCGCGCCCATCTCCAGCGCGCTCGCCGTGAAGCTCGCCGGGATCAGCAAGGGTTGAGCGGGAAGATCGCGCCCATTCCATGCGGCCTTGAGTCGCTCATAGACAATGCGCTCGTGTGCAGCGTGCATGTCCACGATGATCAGACCGGCTGCGTTTTGCGCCAAGATGTAGACCCCATGCAATTGGGCAATAGCCTGCCCTAGCGGGTGTCCGGGTTGGTGAAGCGGTACATCACTTGACCAGAGGCCGGGAGCATTGTCGTTGCCCATCGGCAAGCCCGACCCGGAGCGAAGCGGTGCGTAAGCTTGCATCACGTTTGCGAGCGGCAGCGACCTTGGGTCTGTTCCGTCCGTCGGTGCTTTAGTCATTGCACCGTGCCCCCAAGATTGCCGGGATGCGGACTCTGCCTGCGCGCTCACGTGCGAGGGGTCGCTGCGTCCAGCAAGCGCCGGGGCCAGCGCTTGCTGGACCGCTTGGAATACCGCGCGGTGCACTGCTTGTGACTCGCGAAAGCGGACCTCGCTCTTGGCAGGATGCACGTTGACGTCCACCCGCTCGGGCGGAAGTTCAAGCAAGATGGAATATTGTGGCTGTAGCGCACCGTGCAGCACATCGGCGTAGGCGGCACGCACGCTGTGTGCAAGCATGCGGTCGCGCACCCAACGGCGGTTGACGAACGTCTGCTGCGTCTCGGACCGCGCCCGCGCTGCAGTGGGGCGGCAGACCAATCCTCGCACAGCCAGTGGGCCAACGCGAGCGCTGACTACAAGGGCATCCTGCGCAAAGGACTTGCCAAGAACATCGACTGAACGTCGCACACCGAGCGGGTCAGAATCGGGCGCGAACTGAAGGCGTAGGGTGCCGTCCTGCCAAAGGCTGAATGCCACTTGCGGATGGGCGATCGCGGCTCGCTTGAACACTTCGATGCACCAACCCGCTTCGGTCGCGGCAGATTTGAGGAACTGGCGCCGAGCCGGAATGTCGTAAAAGAGTCGCTTGATGGTCACCACTGTGCCCGGCGCGGCAGCCGCTGGCGCCACCGCCCCAACGCGCCCCCAGGACGCTGTGATCCGTGCCCCCTCCTGGCCATGCCTGCGGCTGACAATATCGACCTCGGCCACTGCTGCCATCGCTGCTAGCGCCTCACCGCGAAATCCCAGGGTTTGCGATTGCTCCAAATCGGCAATGCTCGTGATCTTGCTCGTGGCATGACGTGCCAAGGCCAACGGCAACTCCTCGGGCGGAATCCCGCAGCCATTGTCGTCCACGCTTAACAGTTCGAGCCCGCCTTGCGCGATGCGCACGGTAACGCGCTGGCTGCCCGCATCGAGCGCGTTATCCAGTAGCTCGCGTAAGGCCGAGGCAGGTCGCTCCACCACCTCGCCCGCGGCAATTTGGGAAATGAGCGTGTCGGGCAGTGCGCGAATCGGTGCGCGGGGCTGTAGCGCAGGTGAAGTCGAATCCGCGTGCGCGAGCGGGGATTCGGCAGGAGACAGCATCATCACCTTAGTATACTCAGCATGTTTCGCGCTCCTTGCGCGAGCATCCCCGTTGCTCGTGTGCCGATCAGATGGCCACGGCTAAGCGTCGCTTCAGCACGCCCAGGCACCAGCCTCATGCGCGCCTGCCTGCAGTCCCGCCCCATCCATGGACCTTTTGACCCTCCTCAATCTGCTTCTGCACTTCGACGCGCAGCTTGCACAGTTCATCCACGCCTACGGGGCTTGGGTCTACGGCATGCTTTTCACGATCGTGTTTATCGAGACGGGCCTAGTGGTGATGCCGTTCCTCCCGGGCGATTCGATGCTGTTCATTGTTGGCGCGTTTTGCGCTTCGGGCAGTCTCAGTTTGCCTGCTTCTCTAGCGCTGTTATGGCTTGCCGCAGTGCTGGGTGACTCTGTGAACTACAGCGTTGGCTCGGGTTTAGGACACAAGGTGTTTGCTTGGCAAGACAGCCGCTGGTTCAACCGCCGCGCGTTCGATCGCGCACACGCGTTTTACGAGCAGTACGGTGGCGTGACGGTGGTTGCCGCACGTTTCATCCCGTTCATCCGGACGTTCGTGCCCTTCGTGGCCGGGGTCGCGGAAATGTCCTATCCGAAATTTCTTGGCTACAACATTGCCGGCGGTGGACTGTGGGTCGGTTCGTTGATGTTTGCGGGCTACCTGTTCGGCAATATTCCCTGGATCAAGCATAATCTTGGCGCTCTCACGCTTGGTATCGTTGTGCTATCCCTCCTGCCAGTGGTCTTCGGCTGGTGGAAAGCCAAGCGGGCGCGCATGGCGCGGGCTTCAGCCTGAAGAAGCAATCCCGTGTTGCCCCAGCTGGTCGTCTGGTGGTGAAGCGCTTGCGCCAGGAGTTCGATTCCCCTAAGCATCGTGCCCCACGCGCGACAGCGGCGCGTAAGTTCCAGCGTGCGGAGATGTTGATCTCAACTGGGGCGCCGCGGTTGGTTGAGCCGGCTTTGATCCGAGGACGAACCTAGAAGGGGCGGCTTCGCTTGCGTGATTCCGTTGGGGTACGAAACACGATGGGCTGTGCAGTGGGCGAGCCGCCTTGCGCCTGTGCAACGGCAGCTTCGACCGCTGCGTGGTGCCCCGATTTGCTGCAGACGGGATCAGCCGCAGCAGCATCGCCTGCAAGCATATAGGCCTGACAGCGGCAGCCACCCAAGTCCTTTTCCTTTTCGGCGCAGCTCTGACAGGGCTCCTTCATCCAACCCGTGCCGCGGTAGCGGTTGAAGCTGTCTGAGTCATACCAGATATCGCCCAGCGAAGCTTCGGACACATTGGGGAAGGTTAACCCTGGCAACATGCGCGCCGTGTGACACGGCAGTGCGGCACCGTCTGGCGTGACGGTCAGGAAGACGTTTGCCCAGCCGTTCATGCATTTCTTCGGGCGATCTTCGTAATAGTCCGGGACGACGAAAAAAATCTTCATCCGATCCCCTAATCGGTCACGCCACGCCTGCGTGACCGATTCGGCACGCACCAGCTGCTCCTTGGACGGCAATAAGTGCGCTCGATTGACATAGGCCCAAGAGTAGTACTGCGAATTGGCCAGCTCGAGGTACTCGGAGCCAAGTTCGGCCGCCATTGCAATGATGCGGTCCATATGGTCAATGTTGAGGCGATGGATGACGACATTCATCACCATTGGCCAGCCGTTATCTTTGATCAATTTGGCTACTCGCTCCTTTAACGCGAACGTCCGAGTATGCGAGAGAAAATCGTTCAACTCCTGGGTCGAATCCTGAAACGAAAGTTGCACGTGATCCAGGCCAGCCGCCTTCAGTCGTTGGGCGCGCTGTTGCGTAAGGCCGACGCCCGACGTCAGCAAATTCGTGTAAAAACCAAGACTGTGGGCTTCCGCGATGATCTCCTCCAGATCGTCGCGCAGTAGCGGTTCGCCGCCGGAGAAGCCACACTGCACGGCGCCCAATGCGCGTGCCTCACGCAGCACACGGCACCAGTCCCGAGTCGTCAGCTCTTTGTCGACGTTTGCAAAGTTCACGGGATTGAAGCAAAAGATGCAATGCAGCGGGCAGCGATAGGTCAACTCGGCCAGGAGCCACAGTGGCGGTCCTGGACGGGGCGTTGTGGTCATGCCCATTCAATCCACAGGTGCTTTGTCGCGATATCGAGGAAACTCGATACGTCGCCCGCCAAGCCTTGGGCATCGAAGGCCTGTTCCAGATCCGCGACGATTTGCTGCACGTCGCGCGCGCCGTCACAGCGTTTCATGATCTCGCCGGCACTGTCATTGAGTTTGACCATGCCCTCAGGATAGAGCAGTACCCAGGCACCCTGAACATCTTCCCATTGAAGTCGAAAGCGGCTGGAAATCCTGGGCCGCTGATCCTTCGTCGAGTCAGTTATGGCACTCACGCGGTCACCCCATATTTGAGCGCCATGGCATCATTCATTTGCCACAGCACGTCGAGTTTGAATTGAAGGATTTGCAGTGCACGTTGCTGCATCTGCCACGTATTGAAATAGTTCAACGTGATCGACAGGCCCTGTTCGACGTCTCGCCGGGCCTGTGTGGTGCGATTGCGAAAGTATTGCAGTCCTGCCAAATCGATCCAGGGATAGTGCTGTGGCCAATTGGCTAGGCGTTCCTTGTGGATCTTCGGGGCGAACAACTCGGTAAGCGAGGCGCACACCGCTTCCTGCCATGGGCGCTGGCGGCAGAAGTTTACGTAGGCATCCACAGCGAAGCGGTTTCCCGGGACGACATGACGCAGATCCTCGATTTCCTCCCGGCGCAGCCCAACGGCCAAGCCCAGGCGGATCCATGCCTCAATCCCGCCCGGATCATCGCCATGTCCATCATGGTCGAGGATGCGCTGGATCCATTGCCGACGCACCTCGCGGTCCGGGCAGTTGGAGAGCACGGCTGCGTCCTTTACCGGTATCGAGATCTGGTAGTAGTAGCGGTTGGCGACCCAGCCCTTGATCTGGTCCTGCGAGGCGCGCCCCGCGTTAAGCATGACATTAAACGGATGGTGGATGTGGTACGCCGTGCCCCTTTCGCGGAGCCTCGCTTCAAATGTCTCGTGGCTCCAGGGCGTAAGGGTCTCGACGCTATCGTTCATTGTTTGCTTCAGAGTTCGATATCCAGCCCGTCGTGGCAGACCTCGATCTGCCGCGCGCCCAGTTGTGCGCGCTCGGCGCTGTCCTCGTTGAGAATCGGATTGGTGTTGTTGATGTGAATAAGGAGCTTGCGTGTGGCGGCGGGCAAACGCGCCAGATGCTCCATCATGCCGCCCGGTCCGGATTGCGGTAGATGGCCGAGTTCCAACGCGCGTTTGGGCGCCAAGCCGAGCGATTCCATTTCGTTGTTCGTCCAGAATGTCCCGTCAACGATCACGCAATGCGCATCGCACATTGCTTGCCAGACATGCGGTTCAATCTCGGCAAGTCCAGGGGCATAGAACGCGCTGCGCTTGCGGCGCGTGTCCGTGATCGTCAGACCAATGTTGTCTCCCGGTTGGGGCGACTGTCGATGGGGTGAATAGGGCGGTGCCTTGCTTTTAAGCGCGTGCGCTTGGAACGCGAGGTCATCGAGCCCGTCAATGCCCACTTTGGTTCCGTCCAAGGGCAATTCGTGCCAGCGCACGCCGCAAAAATGGTCAAGGAGACGAAAAATGGGGTTTCCAATGCTCAGGTCCTCGCGCACAGGTTGTGTGCACCAGATGTCAAGCGGACGCGTACTCTCGCGCAGCATGTAAAGCCCGGTCGTATGGTCGATCTGTGCGTCAATCAGCACCACCGCGCGAATACCGGTATCACGCAACGCACGCGCCGGTTGCAAGGGAGCGAAAGATTGGATCTGCTGCAAAATGTCAGGCGAGGCATTGATCAGTGCCCAGTCCTCGCCATTTGCGCTGACAGTGATCGACGATTGTGTGCGTTTGCTGACGCGAAGCGTGCCGCGACGATACCCGTCACAATTCGGACAATTACAGTTCCACTGCGGAAAGCCCCCTCCTGCTGCCGACCCGAGGATGCGGATTTTCATGCGCTAAAGGTGGTGTGCAGACTCAATGGGCTCTTGCCGGGCGGCGCAACGACCGCCGCCCGCCTTGTTTAACGGTTGGCGATATACATTGTGATTTCAAAACCGAAGCGCATGTCCGTGTAGGCGGGCTTGGTCCATTTCATTGCATGTCTCCTCAAAGTCAAAAAATTAACGGGATAGGTACCGGCCGATCTGTCGATACCCGTTCGCCACAAAGCAACTTCGATGCCAACCCGAATGCCACGTTTGCCTAGCGACCCCTTGGCCCGCACGAGGCGAATTGACGTTGGAGACGGTCATATGCTCCACGTCACATTGGGTGGCAATCCTCGCGGAAGACCGGTTCTTATTGTCCATGGTGGCCCGGGAAGTGGAAGCAGGGTTAGTCCCAGCTTGTTCGATTTGACACGCTACCGGGCAGTGTGGATCGACCAGAGGGCGAGTGGTCAGTCCCGCCCGCGCGGGAGCGTGCGGCGCAATTGCACGCAGCTTTTGGTTCGCGATATCGAAGCGGTTCGGCAAGCGCTGGGCATCGCACGGTGGATTGTCTATGGCGGTTCGTGGGGGTCGGCACTTGCACTTGCGTATGCCGCAGCGCATCCGGACCGCGTGGACGGTCTGCTCCTGCGCAGCCTCTATCTGACGTCCGCGCAAGAAACCAACCGATTCTTCGGTTGGAGCCGCACCAAAGCGCCGCAGGCGTGGCGAGCGCTTAACAGGGCGGCGGGCCCTGGTTTGGTGAGCAAACTGTTCCAGCGTTGTGCAACAGTGTTCCAGAAAGGAACACTTGTGCGACAACAACAACTTGCTGTCGCCTGGAATAATTATGAACGCCAGCTCCTTATCCGCAAGGGCTGTCGTGCGCGGCAACTTCACGTGAAGGCGATGCGGGCGCTGGTGTTCAAGTATCGTGTCCAAGCGCATTACTTGGCGCATCGCTGCTGGCTTGGATCACATCTCCTTGGTCTCGTCGTTCGTCGGTTAAGGCAAGTCGACTGGCCTATTGTGGCAGTGCACGGACGTTTTGATGCAGTGTGCCCGCCGAAAAACGTCTTCACTGTGCGCGGCGGGTTGCCGTCCCTTCAAGTGCATTGGATTCCCGCGGGCCATTTGGAGGGTGATCCACTGATGTCGCAGACTCTACGCACCGCGCTTGACCGGATCCGGGATCTAAGCGCGCCTTCAAGTCTGGGGCTTTGAGGAGGCCTTCAGCAGCGTACGCGCCACGGGTCTCATGCCCTGCTCAATGCCGCGCCTATGCGCTTTTTGCCGTTCACGGCGGGTTATGCTGCTGAGGGTTTTGCGCATGGCCCAATGCCTACAGGCGCGGTCTTCCGATCACCGATCGCCGCAGGGGTCACACCAAGGTTCGGCGTCTGGCCAGCGGAGGATTGGTGGTGAGGTATGCACGGATGCCTTCAAAAATCGCACGGGCCACCTGCTTGCGATAATCCGGGGTTTGCAAGCGGGCTTCCTCTTCCGGGTTACTGATGAACGCGGTCTCCACAAGCATTGACGGCACCGTGGGGGACTTGAGGACAACAAAGCCTGCCTGTTGGACCTGACGCGAATGCAGGTGCACCAGGCTGCCCATTTTTGCCAGCGTAGGTTCAGCCATTTTCATGCTTGCGTCAATTTGCGCGGTGGTGGACATGTCCAGCAACACCTTGGCGACCTGGTAGTCGCGCGAGTTGATATCGATGCCGCCAATCGCATCCGAGGCATTCTCGCGCTGTGCCATAAGCCGCGCCTCCACGCTTGACGCGCCGCCTTGCGACAGGCAGTAAACAGACGCGCCGCGTGCTTCCGGTGTGAACCAGCCGTCGGCGTGAATGGACGTAAACAAGTCGGCGTTCACGCGCTGCGCTTTTTCCACGCGCATCCACAGCGGTACAAAGAAGTCGCTGTCGCGAGTCATCATCACGCGCATGTTCGGCGTGTTCATCGCCAACTCACGCAGGTGATGTCCGATTAGGAGGACGACGTCCTTTTCGTGGACTCCGCTGGGGCCAGTGGCCCCCGGGTCTTCACCGCCATGACCAGGGTCGATAGCCAGCAGCACACTGCGGTAGTTGCGTCGGTCGCGGCGCATCGGTATGTCGCTGGATGGATCTGACCTTGTGGCGCTGGCCACGGTCGGGCTTCTGTGGGTCGGGCGATCGAGTTCGTCGCGGTGCGCGTTTAGCCAGGTGCTCAGGGTGTCCTGTTGATTTTCCGCCACGACACGTGGCGTGTCTGCGAGGGTGTTTCGCGTGCTCGCCGAACCCGACCCGGTCAACGGCGTCGCCTTCACGGCAGCCCCGGACGTATCGCTGGGTCCAACCGTGTCAGCCTGCGATGCCTGCCTGTCCATGAAAGCGAGAAGACGGTCCCCGTGCGCGGGGTAAAGATCGAACACAATGCGATTTTCGTACGCCGCTACGGGAAGAAGGCTGAACACCTGAGGTTTGATCGCCTGTTTGAGATCGAACACCATGCGCACCACGTCAGGGGTGTACTGGGCGACACGCACATCCTTGATGAAGGGGTCACCGGGCTTGATTTTGCCCACAAGCTCTTTGAGCTGGGGGCTGAGTTCAAGGTTCTTGACATCCACCACCAAGCGTGGCGGATCAGCCATAAGAAAATGCGAGGCGGTCAGTGCCTGATCGGATTCCAGTGTGACACGGGTGTACTCCGCAGCGGGCCACACCCGTACCGACAGGATCGTAGCCCCACGCGCCAGTACTGGCGCGGTCAGCAGCAGGGCAAGGGTTGACGTTTGGATCAGGAACTGGCGGCGATCTGCACCCATGGCGGACACTCCCTGGCGTCGTGCGCCAGGTTTCACCTGGTGCACTTCAGGTGCGCGCTTGCGCGAGCACCAATTGATTGAGCAAGGCAGCTCCTACAGGGCTGCCGCTTCGTAACTGCACATCCCGACCGCTGGGGACCGGAATCAACAAAATTTCCAAGTCCGCCCGAGGCAAAAGGGCTGGGGCGCGCTCGGGCCACTCGACCAAACAAAAGCTATGCCCATCAAGCAGTTCGCGCAGGCCTGCTTCATCCCATTCCTCAGGCTGTGAAAATCGATACAGATCAATATGATAGGCGTGCGTCTGAAGAGTTCCCTTTAATTGTAGAGATTTTCGGTCAATTGCATAGGGCTCGACCAATGCATAAGAGGGACTTTTGATGCGATCTGTGACGCCCAAGCCACGCAAGATGGCGCGCACTAACGTCGTTTTGCCGGCGCCGAGATCACCGCGCAAGGTGATGAGAAGCCCGGGAAGTTGCAGATGCAGCAAAGCTTGAGCGAGTTTTGCGCCCAAGACTGACATGTCGTGCTCGCTGTCGCAGTGCAGGCTTAGAGTCATGGGCAGAGGCTTTGGGTGAGGAGGAGAATGCCAGAATGATGAATCAGGGTACGCGGGAATGCCGGCTTAGGATGACGAAATGACCCTCCAAAGACCGAATAAGCCGGAGTTACCTGCCCTGTCGAGTGCGCAGCTGCAAGCCTTGGCGCAGGCCATCCGGGGCGAGGCAGCCCGGTTGGGATTCTCGCAAATCGCCATTTGCGATGCGGACCTGGGCGAGGCTGAAGCCGAATTTCGCCGCTGGCTAGAGGCGGGGTACCACGGCGAGATGGACTACATGGCGCGTCATGGAACCAAGCGCACGCGCCCCACGGAACTGGTACCAGGTACGCTGCGTGTGATCACCGCGCGCATGGACTATTTGCCTGCGCAGGCCCCCTCCCAGTGGCGGCAGAAGGAGTGGGCACGCATCGACGACCCGAAGGCTGCAGTGGTATCAATGTATGCACGAGGCCGCGACTATCACAAGGTCTTGCGCCAACGACTGCAGGCGCTCGCCGACTTTATTCGCACCCGTGCGGACGCTGGTGTTGTGCGTGTGTTCACGGATTCGGCGCCAGTGCTTGAAGTGGCCCTTGCCGCGCGCGCCGGGCTGGGCTGGCGGGGCAAGCACACGCTGTTGCTGACACGCGAGGCCGGTTCCATGTTCTTTCTTGGCGAGATTTTTGTTGGCCTTGCCCTGCCGGTGGATGAGCCCCAATCTGAGCATTGCGGCACCTGCACGCGTTGCATCGACGTGTGCCCCACCGGCGCCATCATTGCGCCGTACGTGGTGGACGCGCGGCGCTGTATTTCCTACTTGACCATTGAACTGGCTGGGCCTATCCCGGGGGAATTGCGCCCGTTGATGGGAAACCGCGTCTACGGTTGCGACGACTGCCAACTGGTTTGCCCCTGGAACAAGTATGCACGACGCGCGGCGCTGCCCGACTTCGCGCCGCGCCATGGCCTTGATGCTGCAGGTCTATTGCAATTGTGGGCATGGAGCGAGGCGGACTTCGTGCAGCGCACCGAGGGCAGCGCCATTCGGCGCATCGGCTATACGCGGTTTCGGCGTAACCTTGCGGTGACACTGGGCAACGCACGCCGCAATCTGCCAGCCGCGCACGATCTACAGCGCGACATCGCCGCTGCCCTGCAGCAGGCCCTTCCGGGCTCCCCGGCTGTCGTGGCCGAGCATATCGCTTGGGCGCTGGCTCAGCAGCCGGGCTGAGCCTCAGCCCCTCGCCGCCAGTGCCAGGAAAATCGGCAGCGATAGGGCACCGAGAAGGGTCGATAGACTGACGAGGCCGGCCACGTAGGGCCCGTCACCACCCATGCGCGAAGCCAACACGTAGGCGCTGGACGCGGTGGGCAGAGCTCCGAACATCACCACGATCAGCGTTTCCAGCGCGTTGAGATGAAGCATATGCGCCAAGCTCCACGCGACGAGCGGAATGATGGCATGGCGCACTGCCATCAGCCATGCCGTCAAGCGCCATTCGCGGTGGATGCCGCGGATCTGCAGGCCGGCGCCTACTGTCATCAATCCCATCGCGATCGAGGCGTTGCCAATGCGGTCGAGGACTGGAAGCACCAGACCGGGCGGGTTCAGAGCCAAGCTGTGGGCCACAAGTCCGGCTGCGGTCGCAACGAGAAGCGGATTGCGGGCCAATTCACGCGCCAAGCCTCGCTGGCCGTGTCGAGCCAGTGCCCACACCGCCGCTGCATTGCAAAGTGGCACCCCGAAAGCGATCAGCACGGCCACCAGCGAGACCGCTTGGGCCCCGCCCAAACTGTTCGCCACGGCCAGCGCGATAAAGGAGTTGAAACGAAAAGCGCATTGCACACCGCTTGCCGTGCACCGCCGGTCGGACTTGAGCCAGAAGGCGGCATACGCGAACGCGATTCCGCAAAGCAGGGCGCCAATGCCGGCCAGAAGGACCGCTGCCGCACCCGATAATGTGTAGCGGCTGCGGCAGGTTGTCGAGAACAGCAGGACCGGAAACAGCACGTAGTACACAAGTCGCTCTACGCCCACCCACACATCGCGCTTTAGCGTTGTCCATTGGGCAATTGCGAAGCCCAGCACGATGAGGGCGAAGTCGGGAAAGAGCAGGAGCGCGTTGCGTAGCATTGGGTAAGCATACGTGTCCTGATCGTCTGCGGCGGGATTAGGATTACCCAATGTCCATACCTGCAGTTTCATCCCGAGCGCGTGCGAACGGCGCCGCCCAGCCGCTTTGGGATGCCGTTCTTGAACTGCCCTTTGGCAAATTGGGGCTGCGCTGCGCGCCAGCCGAGGTGCAGGTGCTGGAGTATCTACCGGATGCCACACCGCCTGTCCCTCCGGCTAGCCCCTTGGCCCGTGAAGTGCTGGCGCAACTATTCGCTTATTGTGGCAACCCACGCCACCGCTTCGATTTACCGCTTGCAGCGGCGGGAACCGCTTTTCAGCGCCGTGTCTGGACATTGCTGGTCGAGACGCCTTGTGGCTCAACGCGAACCTACGGCGAGGCGGCACGCAAACTGGGCAGCGCCGCGCGTGCTGTAGGTCAAGCTTGCGCCGCAAACCCCCATGCGCCGGTAATTCCCTGCCACCGTGTCGTGGCCGCAACGGGGCTTGGCGGCTTCGCTCATTCGCTCGATCCCGGCGGAGAGCTGTTGCGCATTAAACGGTGGTTGCTGCAACATGAGGGAGCGGTTCCGACCTTCGCTAAGGCGAGCCGGTGGGACGGCGGTGCTTGATGGGCGGGCCGCTTCGAGATGATCCGCTTTCCAGGCCGCCGCACGCGGCCGGTGCGGTGTCGGCACGTGAGATTGCCGCCGGCAATGCGCCCGAAGTGCGTGTGCCTCGGCGCGGCCGCGCGGCTGCACACGCCGACTGGCCTGCTGCGCCGTCGGCGTGTGCGGACGTGATCCAGCGCTTTTGCGACGGGCTATGGCTCGAGCAGGGCTTGGCAACGAACACGCTGAGTGCCTACCGTAGCGACTTGGTGCTGTTTGCCCGTTGGTTGGCACAATCAGGCCGGCAAGGGCTGCTCGCAGCGAGCGAAGCGGATTTGATGGCCTATCTGGCTGCCCGCTTTGCCGGTAGCAAGGCCACCGCATCCAACCGGCGTTTGGCCAGCATGCGGCAATTCTTTCGCTGGACTTTGCGTGAGCGGCTGCGGGGGGACGACCCCACGCTGAAGCTGGAACGGGCACGACAGCAGCCGCGCAGGCCCAAGACGTTGAGCGAACAACAGGTGGAAGCACTACTGCAGGCGCCCGATGCGACCACGCCCTTAGGTCTGCGGGACCGCGCCATGCTTGAAATCCTGTACGCCAGTGGCCTGCGTGTGAGCGAGTTGGTCGCGCTCAAAATCGTGCACCTTAGCTTGTCGGACGCGGTGGTGCGCGTGGTGGCTGGCAAAGGGGGCAAGGATCGATTGGTGCCCTTCGGCGAGCAGGCAGGGGACTGGTTAAGGCGCTATTTGGCAATTGCACGGCCAGCCTTGCTTGATGCCGGTGAAAGTGCCTATTTATTTGTTACAAGGCGCAGCGCGCACGCCGGCAGGCGTGCTACAGGCGGGATGACGCGGCAGTTGGTGTGGACTTTGCTCAAGCGCCACGCGCTGCACGCAGGCATCGATACACCACTATCGCCACATACCCTTCGCCATGCCTTTGCCACGCATCTTCTCAATCACGGTGCCGATCTGCGCGTGGTGCAGCTCCTCTTGGGGCACGCCGATATTTCCACGACGCAGATTTACACGCATATCGCGCGTGAACGGCTCAAGCAGTTGCACGCCCACCACCATCCCCGGGGCTAAAGCTCGTGTTAAACAATGATTTCTGGTCTGCCTTCGTCCTTCTGCTACTGATCCTCGATCCTTTTGGGAATCTGCCGTTTTTCATCGCCATCATGCGACAGTTGCCCGAATCCCGGAGGATCCCTGTTGCGCTTCGCGAAATCGGGATCGCCTACGTCGTACTTCTTATGTTCATGTGGGGAGGGAAGGGTTTTCTCGGCCTCATCGGTCTGAGTCAGCCTTCGCTCGAGGTCGCTGGCGGGGTGATTCTGCTTCTGGTTGCCATTAAGATGATTTTCTCCACCACATCGGAAATCTTCGGTGGGGGCGATGGCCGCGAACCCATGATCTTCCCTTTGGCCATCCCGCTACTTGCCGGGCCCTCGGCGCTCGCTGCCGTGCTGCTTCTGACATCGCGTCAGCCCGGGCAATTGTGGACGTGGGTGGCGGCTCTTACAGGAGCCATCGTCGTTACAAGCAGCCTGTTTCTGATGGCGGAGACCCTGCTGAAATGGGTGGGCGATTCGGTCATGCGAGCCGGGGAAAAACTCATGGGGTTGATTCTCACGGCGATCGCGGTAAACATGTTACTAGGGGGCTTGCGGACCTATTTTCTCGCCTGAGACGGGACTTTGTGGCTAGCATTCCTCGTGGATTCCTCACCATTGATGAGATAGCGACCAACCATGGAAAACCTACCAATCACGCAGCAAGACCGCGAGCACTTGGCCCATTTTCTGGGAACCTTGGGGGATACGAGCATCCTTACTCAGCGGGAGATCCATGATTTTCTCGATTATTGTGATCTGATGGCCCCGAAGAGAGGGGAGATCATCGCAGATATCGGCGATGTTGGTGAATCTTTGTTCTTCGTGCTGGAAGGGCAAGCGTGCCTGATGGCGCAACTTCCTGAGAGCGAGATGGAAATTGGCAAGATCCAGCCAGGCGAGATGCTGGGGGAAATGAGCTTTTTTGATCGCCAGCCACGTGAGGTTCGCCTGCGCGCCGGTGCGGACACCCGCCTGCTGCGCATCAAGCGCGGCATGTACGAGCGCCTGCGTCTGGAACGTCCCATCTTGGCCGTGCTATTGCTTGAGGTGGCCATCATCAGCCTGGATCATCTCTATCGCCGCACCTCCACCGATATGGCACAACTCAATCGCTACATCCACCGCACCGGGCGGTGAGTGGGCAGCCTTGGAACCCACTTTTACGCCTTTATTGAGAGCAATTGCCTTGCCATCCGGCAAAGACGCGGTTGCACGGCGGACGCTTCGGCCGTGCCTGCTTGCATCAAGTTAATCAGATGTCTAGCCGAATGCGCGACGGAGCAAAACCCGCAGCCGGCCAGCGAATTGGTTCACGGCCAGTCCGCTCAGAACCAAGGCTCCAGCCGCGATCTTCCACGTCTGTAGGGATTCGTGCAGAACGATGCTGGCCGACAGCATGCCGGCAACTGGCACGAGGAGGCTGAAAGGTGCAACCTGTGCCGCCGGGTAGCGGCGCATCAGCATTGACCATACGCCGAAACCGAGCAGCGTGTTGGGGTAGGACTGGAAGAGTACCGCGAGCGAGGATTCGAGGGTCAACGCGTGAAGGGCGTGCCATATCACGCGCGGGCCTTCGATCAGGGCCGAGGCCATGAGTAGGGGTGGCACGGCGATGAGGCTGCCCCATACGGCTAAGGCCAAGGGCTGCACCCGGCCCATGCGTTTAGAAAGAATGTTTGCCACCGCCCAGGACAAGCCGGCGCCCATGACGAGCAGCAATCCGACCAGCGTGGATCGCGTATCAAGATGCCAAGCCACAATGCCCATTCCGCTCAGTGCAATGCCAGCCCCGATCAATTGGGTCGCACGCGCATGCTCATGCAATATCCACCATGCCAGGGCGATGGTGAAAAAGGCTTGAAGCTGGATCACCAGTGACGACAAGCCAGCCGGCATGCCGAGCTTCATGCCGACGAAGAGCAAGGAAAACTGCAAAGCAAATTGCGCCAACCCCCAGCCTGTCAGAAGGTGTAAAGGAATCTCCGGCCTGCGCACAAAGAATACGAGAGGGACCGCGGCGAAGAAAAACCGCAAGCTGGTGAAGAGCAGTGGTGGCAGATCGCGCAGGCCAATCTTGATCACGACAAAGTTGAAGCCCCAGATCGACACCACGATCAGGGCCAGGACGAGATCCCTGGCTCGCATGCGAAAAGCTTCGTCAAGCCTCAAGGTGTTGGCGGCACAGTTGCCGAGAGCTGCTCTAGCCAATCGATCTCGGACTGCGTGAATCCTGCTTGCAGCCGGGCTGTGTGGTTGAACGGTGCTTTCAACCGTGGCGCCTGGTGGCGGACGGTCAGCTCGGCATAGGCGGCAATGGGGTCCAGGCCAGCTTGCGTGCAGGCCCAGCGGTACCAGGAATTGCCAATCTGCACGTGGCCAATCTCGTCCGCCAGGATGCGATCGAGAATGGCGGCTGCCGACGTATCGCCTGCAGCTGCCAGCTTGGCGCGTATGCCGGGGTTGACGTCCAATCCGCGTGCCTCCAGCGTGCGTGGCACCAAGGCCAAGCGGGCAAGCAGATCGTCCGCAGTTTTTTCGGCCATGTTCCACAGCCCGTTGTGCGCGGGAAAGTCGCCGTAGTCGTATCCCAGCGTCCGCAGATGCTCAAGGAGAAAAGTGAAATGAAGCGCTTCCTCGGCCGCTACATTGAGCCAATCACGGTAAAACGACTCGGGAAGGTTGGGGAAGCGCCAGACGATGTCTAATGCCAGATTGATGGCATTGAACTCGATATGAGCGAGAGCATGCACCAGCGCGGCACGTCCCTCCAGACTGCCGAGTCGGCGCCTGGGCACCTGCTGAGGTGGCAGCAGTACAGGGCGAGCGGGGCGCCCTGGCAGCGTTGCTGACGGCGCTTTGACGATGCGTTCGGAGGCAATGCTTACCGCACCACGTCTCAAATCATCACGCAGTGCTAAGGTCAAGCTTGTCTTGGCTGCAGGATCGCCACAAAGCAAAGCCTGCAGCGCTGCCTCGCGCGCGCAGCTTATGCACGAGCGGGCAGCGCGTTCGCTGCTTCCGGCAGCAGATGCTTCATCGGTTGGTGCGCAATGGCCGCGATTCAAGGCTGCAAGCTCACTGGGTCTTCTTCAGCACAGCCATCGCCGAGGCGATCAGCCCGGCCGCCTGGCTCATGTCGCCGGGTACGACGAGAGTTGTGCTTGCTTTGGCCAAGTTGGCGTATGCGTCCAATGCCTGCTGTGCGACTTTGAGCTGCACAGCATCGACGCCGCCAGGTTTTCCGATCGCCGATGCAACAACTTCCAGCGCACGCGCTGTGGCGTTGGCCACGGCCTCAATAGCGGCCGCTTCGCCTTGGGCTCGGTTGATCGCTGCCTGGCGCTCGCCTTCAGAGCGGGCGATGAAGGCCTGTCGTTCCCCCTCAGCCTGGTTGATCTGTTGCTGGCGCGCGCCCTCAGACGTGGCAATGACCGCACGCTTTTCGCGCTCTGCCGTGATCTGGCGTTGCATTGCGTGCAGAATTTCCGCCGGTGGCGTGAGGTCCTTGATCTCATAACGCAGCACCTTCACGCCCCAGTTGGCTGCTGCCTCGTCCAGTGCCGACACGACGCTGTGGTTGATGAAGTCGCGCTCCTCAAACGTCTTGTCGAGCTCAAGCTTGCCGATGACGCTGCGCAAGGTGGTTTGTGCCAACTGCGATATGGCAACCACGTAGTTTGAGGATCCATAGCTTGCGCGCATCGGGTCCGTCACTTGGAAATAGAGAATGCCGTCGACCGTGAGTTGAGTGTTGTCGCGCGTGATGCACACCTGGCTGGCGATGTCCAGTGGCACTTCCTTTTGCATGTGTTTGTATGCCACGCGGTCAACGAAGGGGACAATGAAGCTCAAGCCTGGCGCGAGCGTGCGGTCGTATTTACCCAGGCGCTCAACCACCCACGCATGCTGCTGCGGCACGACCTTCACGCCTCGAGAGACGATGATGATGCCGATGATGACCAGGACGAGTGCAAGTTCCACTGCGAATCTCCAGAATGGGCGGGTTGTTGGGGTGACCGTGCCTAATGAGGGTAGCCCGTCAGGATGGGTGAGCCCCTGATTGTGCACGCGCGTGGGCGGCGTCGCCGGCAAGCGGCTCAAGCACCAGCGTGTTGCCGTCCAGCGCCTTAATGCGGAATTGGCCCGGCTGCAGCGGACCCTTTCCTCCGAAGCGCGCCTGCCAGTCGCTTCCGCGGTAGCGGATGCGAGCTTCGCCACGGTTGTCCCAGGCATCGACTTCGACCACCGAGCCGATGTCCAAATTGATGTCGCGATTAGCCCCTGGCGCGGGTCTGACTCGTTTTTTTCGCAGCGAGTGCAGCGCGTAGACCGAACCGGTGCCAACCAAGGCTGAGCTCACCCACTGCAGCGGCACGTTCAAGCCCAGATGCGCGGCCATTGCCCCGGCCACGGCTCCCACCGCCAGCATCAGCAGATAGAAGGTGCCGCTGGTGAGTTCCAGTGCCACCAGCAGAGCAGCGGCGATCCACCATTGCATTGGGGTGCTCATCATGGCTTTTTCCTTAAACGAGACATTCATCATAGACACGGGGCGCGTGAACGTCGCAAGCATGGTGATTGCGGATCGGCGCAGCGCATCCTTAAGGCAGGCGGCTTCGCCGTGCATGGGTAGCCTTGGACCAGATGCGCTGGGGCTCGCGGTTGCATGTCCGCTCGAATGCAGAGGGTGAGCGCCCGCACGGCCACGCGACTCGGCGCATATTGTCCTCTAGTGACGCCGTCTGCGCGAGCCCAGATGGCGTTGCGGGCAGCCGCGCATCTGGGGCAACGAGGTAGGGCGAGCGGTCGAGATCTGAGGGTGTTGACGCCATGTGCGGAAGGCACGGACCAAAACGCCCGTGATCACGACTAGCAAAGGCTACCGGCTTTGCGGCGTGTACATGCCGCATTGCGCACGTTGCGCTCCGTGTTGGCCTCCAGGAAAGGCACACTGAATCGCGATGGTTAACGGGCTGCATCCAGAGTTGCGCCTTGGCGCTTCACGCAAATATGGCAGTTGTTTGCGCTGAAACAAACACACCGGTACGTTTCGAAGCGTACGCTATGAATCGTTGTGATTGTGGTGATTACGCATGCGAACAGCTGGGAGCCTGTCATGCAACTTGACGAAGAAACCCGCGGTGATCTGGAAAAGGGCATTGAAATCCTGAGCGGCATCTTGGACGGCGAACCGGTGGATCCCGATCTGATGCATTATTTGGGCATGCTCTGCTTGACTCTGTCGCAGGAAGCGCGCGAGGCCGATGATGATGAAGACATTGACCCATTGATCGAGCTTCCCTGACGCCACCAAGCCTTCGTTCGACGAACGCAGCAGAGAACAGCAATGGGCAATACAGTGCTTGATGCCTTGGTCGCGGTTTTGCTCACAACGCACACGTGGTTGATGTGGCAGCTGACTCGTGAGCATTGGAGCCTCGATAGGGCGCAGCCCGAGTGGCGCGCGATCGACCCATTTCAGGACGGCTAGGGAACGACCGGCCGGCGGCGAAGGCGGATTTGTGTTCTTCGTCGCGTTTCGGGGTGGGCCAAGGGCACAACAATCTCATTGTGCCCCCAGGATTTTCTACACTTCCCGTTTCGCTCAACTTCTGAGCGGGTCCCTTACCGGAGCTCATCATGCGCTTTCGTTTTCCGATCGTCATTATCGACGAGGATTTTCGCTCCGAAAACAACTCTGGCTTGGGCATCCGCGCCTTGGCGCAGGCCATTGAGGCCGAGGGCATCGAGGTTCTGGGTGTGACAAGTTTCGGCGATCTCTCCAGCTTCGCCCAACAGCAATCACGCGCGAGCGCCTTTATCCTGTCCATCGACGATGAGGAGTTCGCTGCGGCCGAGGCGGGGGCCGAAGCGCAAGTGGTGCAGACCCTGCGCAAATTCATTGAGGAAATTCGCTTTCGCAATGCCCAGATTCCGATTTATCTCTATGGTGAGACCCGTACATCGCGCCATATTCCGAACGATATCCTGCGCGAGTTGCACGGATTCATCCACATGTTTGAGGACACACCGGAATTTGTCGCACGCCACATCATCCGCGAGGCGCGTACCTATCTAGACTCGCTTGCACCACCGTTTTTTCGGGCTCTTGTGGGCTATGCGGCGGACGGCTCCTACTCCTGGCATTGCCCCGGCCATTCAGGCGGCGTGGCCTTCCTCAAGAGCCCAGTTGGGCAGATGTTCCACCAGTTCTTCGGCGAAAACCTGCTTCGCGCAGACGTGTGCAACGCAGTGGATGAGTTGGGACAGTTGCTCGACCACACAGGCCCCGTGGCTGCAAGCGAGCGCAATGCGGCACGCATTTTTTATGCAGACCATCTGTTCTTTGTCACGAACGGAACCTCCACCTCGAACAAGATGGTGTGGCATTCCACCGTGGCGCCCGGCGACGTTGTCGTGGTGGATCGCAATTGCCATAAGAGCGTGCTGCACGCAATCATCATGACCGGGGCACTGCCGGTTTTTCTCACGCCTACGCGAAACCACTACGGCATTATTGGGCCCATCCCGCGCGACGAATTCAAACCCGAAAACATTGAACGCAAGATTGCCGCCAATCCGCTCACCGCGCATCTGGCGGGGAAGGTCAAGCCCCGTGTGCTGACCATTACCCAATCCACGTACGACGGCGTGCTTTACAACGTGGACACCATTAAGCACATGCTCGACGGTTATATCGACACCCTTCATTTCGACGAAGCGTGGCTGCCGCATGCGACCTTTCACCCTTTTTACGGGGGCATGCATGCCATAGGTCAAGGGCGCCCGCGGACGCGGGAATCCATGGTTTTTTCCACCCAGTCGACGCACAAACTCTTGGCCGGCTTGAGCCAGGCCTCGCAGATTCTGGTGCAAGATTCCGAAACGCGCAGCTTGGACCGACCGCGATTTAACGAGGCCTATCTGATGCACAGCTCCACGTCACCGCAGTATGCAATCATCGCATCCTGTGACGTGGCGGCCGCCATGATGGAGCCACCTGGCGGTACCGCATTGGTGGAGGAAAGCATTCTGGAGGCCCTGAATTTCCGGCGCGCCATGCGTAAGGTCGACGAAGAGTTCGGCCACGACTGGTGGTTTCAAGTTTGGGGGCCGGACGAATTGGCGCCAGAGGACATTGGCGCGCGCGAGGATTGGCTGCTTGGTCCGCAGGCCAACTGGCACGGATTTGGCGAATTGGCGCCAGGATTCAACATGCTCGATCCGATCAAGGCCACGGTAATCACACCGGGCCTTGACATGCATGGGCGCTTCAGTGAGACGGGCATTCCAGCGGCCATCGTTACGAAATATCTGGCTGAACACGGTGTCATCGTTGAAAAAACGAGCCTGTACAGCTTTTTCATCATGTTCACCATCGGCATTACGAAGGGCCGTTGGAACACCTTGGTAACCGCACTGCAGCAGTTCAAAGACGACTACGACCGCAATCAACCGCTGTGGCGCATCCTGCCCGAGTTCATCGCCAAATATCCCATATATGAACGCGTCGGGCTGCGTGACCTTTGCCAGCGCATCCACACCGCTTACGAGGCTGCTGACGTGGCGAAGCTGACGACTGAAATGTACCTTTCCGATCTGCAACCGGCCATGACCCCCACAGAGGCCTACGCGCGTATGGCTCACCGTGACATTGAACGTGTCGGCATCGACGAGTTGGAAGGGCGGATCACGACAGCGCTACTCACACCGTATCCACCAGGCATACCGCTGCTGATCCCGGGGGAACGATTCAATCGCAAGATCGTTCAGTACCTGCAGTTTGCGCGGGAGTTCAATCGGCAGTTTCCCGGTTTTGCAACCGACATTCACGGTTTGGTGGAGGATGACGGGCCGAACGGCAAGCGCTATTGCGTCGATTGCGTACGCGGCGCGAGCGCAGGGGCGAACAAGGCGAGCGGCTTAATCTAGCCAGGAGTGGGGCAGTCAGCGCTGCCGTTCGCGGTATTGCTCCCTCAGGCGTTTTTGCTCTTGTGGCGACAAGCTTTGGTAGCGCTGTTGTTCGCGCAGGATGCGCTGGCGCCGATCAGGCGGCATGCGTTCCCATTGCTGCATGCGTTGGTTCCACTGTGGCCCTCCACCGGGGTTCGGGTTGGCTACCGCGGGCAGGGCAGTCACAAGCTCAGCCAGCATGATGGCCAGCAGCGTTCGACGCAGCGCGGACAGTCCGGTGCGACTGCCGATGTTGCGCCGGTCACCAAGCGCAGACTCAGGCCGGATTGCCATGGCGCACGTCCTGCAGAGCTTGGGGATGAGCGGCCAGCCACTCATAGAAATCCATATTCTGCACAGCATCCGCCAGTTGTGGGTTCACCTGCGCATTTAACTGTGCGGGTGGGGCAGGCATTCCGGCGCGGCTGGACAGCAGGGGAAGCGCGCTGATGGTGAAAATGGCAACGGTGACAGAGACAAATCCCGCTGCCATAACCCTGGGCCAGCGCAGCTTGCGCTGGGCTGGGCGCCGGCGTGCGGCCAGTTGGGGTAAGGCCGCCAATCCAGCGACAACCTGAGTGCCGAATTGTGCTTGCGCAGCGAGGTGAGCATCGGATTGCATGGCCAGCTTTACGGCATGCGCTTGCTGCGCGTCAAGCAAGCCAGCACGCCACCGGTCGAGCTCGACCGTAGTGATGGATGTGTCGGTGTTCATGGCGTCACCTTTCACGATTGAATACCCCCGAGAAACGGATTATCGCTCTGCAGCAGTTGGCGCAGCCTGGTGAGCGCGCGCAGATGGTGTGTTTTGACGCTGCCCTCGCTTACATGCATGACGCGGGCCGTATCCGCGATCGAAAGCCCTTCCATTTCGCGCAGCAGGAACGCTTCGCGCTGGCGCACGCTCAAGCTTGTCAGCGCATCAGCAATGCGCCCGGCGAGTTGCTGGTTGCTCAAGGCATGGTCGGGGCCGGGCGCCGGGTCAGCCAAACTCTCCCAGGGAGCAGGCAGATCTTCATCCTCGTCACTGGCGAAAAAAAAGTCGAAGACCTTCTCGATTTTCTTGCGCCGGTGCCAATCGGTAATACGGTTGCGCAGGATGCTATAAAAAAGAGGCGGCCATTCGTCGGCGGGCTTATTGCGGTAATTGCTGATCAGCTTCGCCAGACTGTCTTGCACAAAATCCGCTGCGAGATGAGTATTGCCAGCTGTTTCTAACAAAGCCAAGCGCATGGCGCGCGGACGTACCTCTACGCAGAACCTGTCGAGCGCAGGATCGGAACTCACGGCGTCAAGCGGGATCGTGAAGGCATGTGACATAGGATAGTGCGCTGCGGCTCGGACCAATCATGCACGAATTCGTTGCCACAACGTTTAACTGGACTGATTACGCGACAGCGTTGCGCAATGAGATGTAACGGTATGTTCTTTCATGTTCTGGCCCCGTCCACACTCATCGGGCCCATGCACGCGAACTTACTCACGCTAATTTCTACAATGCACGTCCACTCTGCCGTCTTGCCGTGAATCCCCTGCTCAACCGCCTTCAGCCTTACCCATTCGAGAGACTGCGCGCGCTCATGGCCGACGTGCGCCCCAGTCCAGCCTATAGGCCGATTAACCTTGGAATCGGCGAGCCGCAGCATCCGACTCCGAACTTTATCCGGCAAGCACTGGCCGACCATCTGGAAGGGCTGGCACGTTACCCGGCGACCGCAGGTGGTCCCGAGTTGCGCCAGGCCTGCGCGGCCTGGGCGGGCCATCGCTATGGGGTAACCATCGATCCAGGCACGCAGGTGCTCCCCGTTAACGGCTCGCGTGAAGCGTTGTTTGCACTGTGCCAAGTGGTGGTTGACAGCAGCCGGCCGCGCGCGACCGTCGTGTGTCCGAATCCCTTCTACCAAATCTATGAAGGGGCAGCGCTGCTGGCGGGGGCACATTGCCATTTCGCGCCGGTTGATGCGGCGCGAAATTTCGCGGTGGACTGGGATGCGGTGCCCGAGCAGGTCTGGAGCCAAACGCAGTTGCTGTATGTGTGCTCGCCTGGAAACCCCACGGGGGCGGTGATGTCCCTGGCTGAATGGAAGCGGCTCTTCGCGCTGGCGGATGAGTATGGATTCGTCATCGCGAGTGATGAGTGTTATTCAGAAATATGGTTTGGTGAAAATCCGCCACTCGGTGGGTTGGAGGCAGCCGCGCAACTGGGTCGGAATGATTTTCGGAGCCTGGTGATGTTCACTTCGCTATCCAAACGATCCAATGTACCCGGTCTGCGCTCGGGTTTCGTCGCTGGCGATGCGCGGATTCTCAAAGCCTTTTTGCAGTACCGCACATACCATGGCAGCGCGATGGGACCTGCCGTGCAGGCGGCAAGCTGTGCGGCTTGGGGCGACGAGGCGCACGTGGAGGAAAATCGACGCCTATATCGGGAGAAATTTGCGCGCGTCCTACCGATTTTGCAGCCTGTGATGGACGTGCAGCAACCGGACGCCGGGTTCTATCTATGGGCGGGAACGCCGATTGACGATGTCACCTTCGCGCGTGGCCTGCTCGAAAACTACAATTGCACCCTTTTGCCTGGCAGCCTGCTCGCGCGTGAGCAGGGGGGGCGCAATCCTGGCGCCGGGCGCGTTCGCTTGGCGCTTGTGGCCGACGTGGATTCCTGCGTCGAATCGGCCGAGCGCATCGCAGCCCACATTCGCAGTCTTTGAACGACCTAACCATGACGACACAACTCCAAACTCTCATCGACCAGGCTTGGGACAATCGTGCCAGCTTGAGCACTACGTCGGCAACCCCCGAGCTTCGCCAAGCGGTCGAGCACGTGCTGGCTGAACTTAATGTCGGGCGTCTGCGTGTGGCACAGAAGCTGGACGGGGCTTGGGTTACGAACCAATGGCTGAAAAAGGCTGTATTGCTGAGCTTTCGCCTGACGGACAACGCCATGATGCGGGCCGGCGATCTTCATTTCTTCGACAAGGTGCGCACCAAATTCAGCCGTCTGGGGGAGGAAGAAATGCGTGCAACGGGCGTGCGCGTGGTGCCACCTGCCGTGGCGCGGCATGGGTCATACCTGGCCCCGGGCGTGGTGTTGATGCCGTCCTACGTCAACATTGGCGCCTATGTCGACGAAGGCACGATGGTCGACACCTGGGCCACTGTGGGGTCCTGTGCGCAGATCGGAAAGAACGTGCACCTGTCAGGCGGCGTGGGCATTGGCGGCGTGCTAGAGCCGGTGCAGGCCAACCCGACCATTATTGGCGACAACTGTTTCATCGGAGCGCGCTCGGAAGTCGTCGAGGGTGTAATCGTGGAAGATAACTGCGTGATCTCCATGGGCGTGTACATCGGAAAGTCCACCAAGATCTACGACCGGGCGACTGGCGAGGTGATGTACGGGCGCGTGCCCGAGGGCTCAGTGGTGGTTTCGGGCAATCTGCCCAGCAGTGACGGCAAATACAGTTTGTATTGCGCCGTGATCGTCAAGCGCGTTGACGCACAAACCCGCGCCAAGACAGCGATCAACGAATTGCTGCGCGACTAGGTCGCGCAGCGCGTCAAGCCGAATTCGCCAACCAGGGGAAAAACGCATGTCCACCATGGAACGCCTGTTCAAGCTCATGGCCGAAAAGAAGGCCTCGGACATCTACATCAGTCCGCATGCGCCCATTCTCATCCGCATCAATGGCCAAGCGGTTGCTATCAATCGCCAAGTGCTCACCCCGGAAGATCCCTCAAAGCTGCTGAGTGAAATCGTCGATGCTGCGCGGGTGAAGCAGCTATATGACGAAGGCGAACTCAACATGGGGATTGCGCGCACTGGTATCGGCAGCTTCCGTTTGAGCGCGTTCATCCAGCGTGGCAGCGTGGCGATGGTGATCCGCTACATCCCAAGTGATATCCCCGCGCTGGAAAACCTGAATCTGCCGGGTGTGATGGCTGACCTGGTGATGGAAAAACACGGCCTGATTCTCATGGTGGGATCCACCGGTTCGGGCAAGAGCACAAGTTTGGCTGCAATGCTCGACCACCGTAACGCGCGCATGACCGGTCACATCCTTACGCTGGAGGAGCCGATTGAGTACCTGTTCACGAACAAGAAATCGATCGTGAATCAACGCGAGGTCGGCATCGATGCAAAGAGCCTGTCAATGGGGCTGAAGAATGCGCTGCGTCAGGCGCCAGACTGCATCATGATCGGTGAAATCCGAGACACCGAAACGATGACGGCGGCGTTGAACTATGCCCTGTCGGGCCACCTATGCCTGGCGACGTTGCACGCTAATAACAGTTACCAGGCACTGAACCGGATTCTTGGTTTTTACCCGCTGGACATGCGACCCGCCCTTTTGTCAGATCTGGCGGCAGGGCTGCGCGCCGTGGTTTCCCAACGCCTTTTGCGCGCCACAGCCGGGGGGTTACTGCCGGCCGTGGAGGTCTTGCTCAATACACCGCTCATCCGCGAACTCATCGCAAAGGGTGACCTGTCCGCCATCAAGGACACGATGGAAAAGACGATGGCCGAGGGTTCCCAGACGTTCGAGCAATGTCTTGCCCGTTTGGTCGTCGACGGTCAGGTCACGCGGGACGAGGCGCTGGCCTATGCGGACTCGCCGACCAATCTGATGTGGCGCTTGCAGAATGACTTCTCCAGCCGGCCAGCGAGCCAGCCGCCAGCCAATGCCATTCTCGATTCGGACGAGCCATCGTTTCGCGAGATCTCGCTCGACCTCGGCGTTCACTGAGGCACTCCTCAATGTCATCATCCACGCGCGCCCTCGCCGAGGCCCTGATCGCGCGGCGTTCCGTGACGCCAGACGACGCCGGCTGTCAGGACATCATCGCCGAGCGCCTCCGGGCCTCGGGGTTCACGTGCGAGTTCGTCGAGGCGGGCCCGCCGGGGTTTCGCGTGCGCAATCTCTGGGCATTGCGGTTGGGGCAGGGCGGGGCAGATGCGCCAGTCCTGGCGTTTGCGGGCCATACAGACGTGGTACCGACGGGTCCTCTTGAGAACTGGCACAGCGAGCCCTTCACCCCCACCGAGCGCGATGGCAAACTCTACGGCCGCGGCGCGGCGGACATGAAGACCTCGCTGGCGGCGATGGTGGTGGCTGTGGAGGCGTTCCTCGCGGGTCATCCGGCGCCTCAGGGCAGTATTGGTTTTTTGCTGACGAGCGACGAAGAGGGCCCGGCACGCGATGGCACGGTGCGCGTGTGTGACTTGCTGGCGACGCGCGGCCAGAGGCTGGACTGGTGCATTGTTGGCGAGCCAACGTCCACCACGTTGCTCGGTGATGTGATCAAGAACGGTCGTCGTGGCTCCCTCTCGGGTCGGCTCGTGGTGCATGGGGTGCAAGGCCATATCGCCTATCCGCATTTGGCGCGAAACCCAATTCATCTCGCAGCGCCAGCCCTGGCCGAGCTCGCTGCAGCGCAATGGGATGCTGGCAACGCGCATTTTCCTAAAACCGCATGGCAGATCTCCAATATCCATGCAGGCACGGGTGCCACGAACGTGATTCCTGGAGATCTGACAGTCGAGTTTAATTTTCGTTTTTCCACCGAGTCCACGCCCGCCTCCCTCAAGGAGCGCATGCAAGCCGTGCTCAACCGACATGGCTTGCAATACACGCTCGACTGGACCTTGGGTGGCGAGCCTTTTTTGACTCATCCTGGTGCGCTGTCAGAAGCACTGCGGATTGCCATTCTTGCGGAGACCGGCCAGCATGCAGAGCTGTCGACTACGGGCGGCACCTCGGATGGACGCTTCATTGCCAAAATCTGCCCGCAGGTTGTGGAGTTCGGCCCGCCGAATGCAAGCATCCACAAGATTGACGAGCACGTGGAACTGCGGTTTCTCGACCCATTGAGCGCAATCTACCGGCGCGTCCTTGAGGCCTTGGTGGCATGAATCGGCATGACGCGTAAAGCGGCGGCGCCACAATTTGGCCCGACTTGGCGCCGCGCTGTGCGCTCGCTTCGGGCCGCTGCCTTGCACTTTGGTCACGGGGCCGCCAGCGCCGAGGATGAAGCTGCGTGGATGCTGATTCATGCGCTTGGTTGGCCAGTCATGGAGAGCTTTGCGGCATTCGGCTCGCTTGCGCGCCGGCCAGTTCCACCGGGCGCAATGGCGCGATTCAATGATCTTGTTGGCCAGCGCATTGCCACTCGCAAGCCCGTCGCTTACCTGCTCGGCGAAGCCTGGCTCCAGGGTGTGCGATTCGTCGTGGATGAGCGCGTTATCGTCCCCCGCTCCTTCATTGCAGAACTGTTGCCAGAAGCGCTTGAGCCGTGGCTTGAAGCCGAGCCCCGCCGCGTGGCCGACATCTGCACCGGTAGCGGTTGTCTGGGGATTCTTGCAGCGCTGCGCTGGCCGCAGGCACGCGTGCTCTGCACCGATATTTCGGCAGATGCGCTGAAAGTGGCCGAGGCAAACGTGAGGCTGCATCGACTCTCGGACCGCGTCGAGTTGCTCCATTCCGATCTGCTGGATGCGATGCCAACCCCACCGGCGGGCCAGGGCATTGACCTTCTGTTGTGCAATCCGCCCTATGTCAATGCGGCGGCCATGCGAGCGCTGCCCCAGGAATACCAGCACGAACCCGCACTGGCCCTGGCTGGCGGCCGTGATGGCATGGAACTGGTGCGGCGTTTGCTTGCCGACGCCCCGCGGGTGCTGGCGCCACTGGGCCTCGTCGTGGTGGAGATCGGGCATGAGCGCGCGCATTTTGAGGCGGCTTTCCCCCGGCTGCCGGTAATCTGGCTCCCCACAAGTGCAGGGCATGACTCAGTGTTCCTGGTGCACGCTGCCGCGCTGCGGGAGGCTGCATGATCCGGCTGCAATCCGTGACGCTGCGCCGCGCTTCCAAGGTCGTGCTGGACGCTGCCGATCTCACGATACAACCGGGTGAAAAAGTGGGCCTGGTTGGCGCCAATGGCGCTGGAAAGTCCTCGTTATTTGCGCTGCTTCTGGGGCATTTGCATGAAGACGGCGGCAGCCTTGCGTTCCCTGCGCATTGGCGCGTAGCGGCTGTGGCGCAGGATGCGCCGGATTCAACATTGGCAGCCACCGATTTCGTTTGTCAGGCCGACACCGTCTTGCAGGGCGCCATCGCGGCGATGCACGATGCCGAAGTAAAGCGTGACGGCATGCTGCTTGCGGCTGCGGCGGAAGCGATGGAGTTGGCTGACGGTTACACCGCCAATGCTCGCGCCGAGGCATTGCTTCTGGGTCTGGGCTTCGCACCGCACGAGCTTCGGCGGCCAGTGCACGATTTTTCTGGTGGCTGGCGCATGCGCTTGGCGCTCGCACAGGCGCTGTTTCAGCCGAGTGACTGCATGTTGCTGGACGAGCCAACCAATCACCTTGACCTCGATGCGTTGGTATGGCTTGAAAACTGGCTTTCACGCTACCCGGGCACGTTGCTGATCATCTCGCACGACCGTGAATTTCTCGACGCGGCGACCCGAGTCACCGTGCAACTTGAACAGGGAAAGTTGCAGCGTTTCGCGGGGGGCTATACCGCATTTGAAGAGCGCCGCGCCCAAGCCATGCAGCAACAGGCGCAGGCGTATGCGCGTCAGCAGCAGGACATCGCCCACCTCACCAGCTTCGTCGAGCGTTTCCGTGCAAAAGCCACCAAGGCCCGACAGGCGCAAAGCCGGCTCAAGGCTCTTGAACGCATGGAGCGGCTGGCGCCAGTGATGCTGTCAAACCCATTGCGCTTCGATTTTCTGCCGCCGGTCCGTCAGCCGCAGCAACTGCTTCGGCTGCGCGGCGCAGATTGTGGCTATTCAGCGGGCCAGCCGATCCTTCACGGCGTCGAGCGCGACATCATCGCAGGCGCACGCATTGGCGTGCTTGGGGCTAATGGACAGGGTAAGTCCACCCTGGTTAAAACCTTGGCCGGACTGTTGCCGGCCTTGGCAGGCCGCGTGCAGCCGGGGGTCGACGTCGTAGTCGGCTACTACGCGCAGCAGGAGATGGATGTGTTGCGCCCCGACGAGTCGCCATTGCAGCATCTCGCGCGACTGGCTAAGCAAACCCAGCCGCAAACCACAACGCAAGACTGGCGCAATTGGTTGGGGCGCTTCCAGTTCAGCGGGGATATGGCAGAGCAGCATGTGGGGTCGATGTCGGGCGGTGAGAAGGCACGCTTGCTACTCGCCCTTCTGGTCTGGCAGCGACCGAACGTGCTCCTCCTCGACGAGCCGACTAACCATCTGGATCTGGCGACGCGCGAGGCGCTGACCTTGGCCTTGCAGGAATTTGGCGGGGCCATGCTTCTCGTGTCGCATGATCGGGCACTTCTGCGTGCGGCCTGCGATGAGTACTGGCTTGTGGCCGACGGCCAGGTGAAAACCTTCGAGGGAGACCTCGACGACTACCAGCGATGGGTGCTGGAGCGTGCACGCACTCGCATGCGCGAAGGCGCACAATCGGCCGGCGATGCTGGGGCCGCAGGTGCCGCAGCGGGATCCGCGTCAGCCAACAGCACTCGCAAGGAGCAGCGTCGTAGCGCTGCGCAATCGCGCCAGAACCTCGCACAGCAGGCCAAGCCGTTGAAGGCCGAGCAGGCGGCTCTTGAGAGCGAATTGGGCGCCCTCGAAGCCGAGCGTGCGGCTCTGGAGATGAGCCTGGCCCAAAGCGCAACCCCCGCCGCCCAACGCGTTGAGCAGGGCAAACGGCTCAAACTGGTGGCCGAGCGTATCGCCAGCTATGAGCAGCGCTGGTTGGACCTTGCCGAGTCGATTGAAACACTGCAGGTGTGAGCAAATGGAGCGTCGACACAGGGTGCGTTCAAGGTCGCCGCGTTACGCGCCACAATAGCCAGGCTAAGCTGCCAGCCGCCAGCGCCAGCCCTGCCGAGTTGCCCATCCAGAATCCGGCTGCACCTTGCAAGGCTGGCGCATGAAGGCCCAAGGTGTTGAAAGCCAGTACATAGCCTCCCCCCAAGCCCACGCCCCATAGAGAAAGAGCATACAAGGCGCTGGGCAGGGAGGCGATGTGATACGAGCGAAGCACGAACGCGCTGCAGGCCTGCACGGCGTCAAACACTTGGTACGACGCGATGAACACGAACAGATGGCTCGCTACGGCCTGCACGCCCGGATCGGGCGTGTACCAGGCAATAATCCGCATGCGCTCGAGCCACACCATCGCGCCCATCCCTGCTGATAGCAAGGCCGCTGCGCCAACGCCGCCCCAAGCTGCATGGCGGGCCGCACTGACGTGGCCAGCGCCTAGTTGTTGCGCCACCAGCGATCCGGCTGCAATGGAGACCGACAGTGGCAGCATGTACAGCACGGTTGCTAAATTGGCGGCGATCTGGTGTCCTGCCAGTTGGGTGTCGCCCAACCGGGCGATGAAAAGGGCCATAAATGTGAAGGCGGAGACCTCGACCAACAGGCCCAGGCCGATCGGGCCGCCTAGCCGCCAAAGCGCCCGTTGCTGCGCCCAATCCGGCCATTCCCAATGGCGAAGCGCTTTGTAGGGGCGAAGGGTGCGGCTGCGCTGGTGCTGCAGGAGGGCGATACCCACAAGCAGCCATTGCGTGACAACTGTGGCGATGGCGCACCCTGTGGAACCGAGCGCTGGTAGGTGGTGCAGACCAAAGCTTGCAGGGAGCAAGAACAAGGCGTTGAGCGCCAATTTCAGCAGAAGTGCGGCGACTTGCAGCAACGTGACCAGCAGCGGCTTTGCGATGGCCTGGCTAAGCGCTGTGTGGACTCTAAAAAAGAGGGCCGCCGGCAGGCCCAGGGCCAGGATTCGCAGATAGCGATCGACCGATGGATCATGCCAATTGCCGGTAAGCCGCAGCAAGGGCGCGGGCCAAACCAGCACCACAAGACCCAGCGCGCAAAGCATGACGGCCAGCCACATGCCTTGTCGGAACGCACCGCTTAAGAGTTGCGGCGAAGCTGCGCCATGTGCGCGGCCGAAGGTTGGAAGCAGCGCCTGCGTTACTCCCGAAAGCGCGACGAACATTGTGATGTAAATCGCTTGCCCAAGGGACAAGGTAGCCAGGCTCGCAGTGTCCGCATAGCGGCCAAGCATGACCGTATCGGCAACGCCAAAGCCGATGACGGCGAGTTGGCCGATAAGGACGCCGGCAGCAAGACGAAGCAGCGAAATGACCGATTGCCCAGGGAATCTGCCGGGTAGCGACATGGCGCTTTTAACCCCTCTTGAAAGGCGCAGAGGCAAGCATGCGGGGACCAGCCTTCACTTTGCAGCAGATTTGCCGTAAAGGCTCATGCTCTCGTCCGGCTCCCCTGGTCGATGTCCACTCCAAAGCAGAACGCCTCGTTCGGCCTGACGCATGGCGCGGATCTCGCCATGCATGTGCTCGGGCATGTGCCGGATGTCGCCGGGCGCGACGGCACGCAGAGGCCTCAGCACAAGGGCGAAGCGGCAGCCTGCGCCCCTTAACCCCGGCACCAATGTCGCGCCGCTGAAATATCCCACCAACGCTTGTTGCGGCTGGCTGAGCCCCAAGGTTTGCACGCAGGATGCTGGTTGCTGCGATCCCTGTTGTGCACGCAACACCGCAGCGAGGCTCGCCGCCAGCGGGCGGTAGGTACTGGCGTAATTCAGGACGGGAAGCCAAAGTAGCGCAACAAGAACCCACACCAAGGTGACCCCGCCAGCCGACAGGACCATGCCTTTCCACAACGGATGCCGGTGTCGTCCTGCGCGCCAGAACACCACGGTCGCCCAGCCCAGCGTGGCGAGCACGGAGAGGAGCGTGGGCCACCAGGAAAAATGCGCGACGAACCCCGGTGCGAGGCGCGCAATGTTGGCGGCAGGTTTGGCCGGAAAGCCGGTCAGCATAGCGAGCCACAACACCCACACGACCAGTGCGAGCAGGGTGAAGAACATTAGCGAGAACCAGTCAAGCGCCGCCAAACTGCCGCGGCGCATCACCGGCAATGCCAGAGCGGCTAGGACGGCAGCCGGGGGCAGGGCTAGCACAAGTGTGGCCGCATTGCCTGCTGCAAGCATCGCTGCTAGCGTGGCTAACGCCAGTAGCGTAAGCGGTGCAAGCACATGCCATTCTCCAAGTGATTCGCGCCATCGCCACACGGCCCATGCTGCCAATGGCCAAGCTGGCCACATGAACCACGCAATCGTGCCGAAAAAATGCTGGAGTGCGCCCCAGCTTGGCCACTGTGCCGAGGATTCGCCATGCAGTATGAATAAAACACCAAGGGCGGCGGTGATGCCGGCAGCAAGGGCCAATCCCGGGATCAGCGGCCTGCTGACCGCTGTGTGACGCGCGACGAGGATCGCCGCAGTCAGTGCCGCGAACAGCGCAAGCCATGGAGCTCCGCTGGCTGCAAGGATGAGTAGTCCGCCGAGTGTCGTTGCGGAAGCCCGGAGCGGTTTGGAGGGAAGCAAAGACAATCCCAGAAGCAAGGAAGTGAAGCCACCCAATTGCACCAACTCGGGAATGGTTTCATGCCCTCTGCCGAGCAAGCCGAGGCAGGCGACGAGGCTGAGTAACGCCCCATCCGCCATGGCCCTCGCATAGCTTCGCGCTGAGATGGGTGCTGCAAACGCAGGCTGAACTGGCTGCGCCGTGTCGCGTAGCGTGAAATGGTAAGCCGCGTACCAAGTTTGAACCAGGGTAAGGCCGAGCATGGCGACGAAGGGCACGCGGCTCGCGCCAATGGCGCCAAGCCAAGAGCCAAAGGCTCGCACGCTGATGGCCCCCAGCCAGTATTCCAGCCATCCACCCCCGACGCGCCCACCGTATAGCGTGGGCGTAAGCCAGTGTGAATGCCCCTGCGCAATCTGCCACATGACCCCGAAAGCCAAGCCGTCCCCTTTCCAAGGATCACGGCCGATGAATCCAGGCAGCACATACGCAACGCAAAGAAGCCATAGCGGCCAGCGCGGAAGCCTCGCCACGGCTTCAGGCGAAACCACAGGGCGCGCTGGCAATCTTTCTTGGCCAGGGATGGCGTTGGGCGTGCTCATGGTCCAGGCCTGCGGGGCGGCAATTGGCGTCGTGGTCAAGAAAAACGGGCAGCCAAGCTGCCCGTCTTGTGAAGGTGCAACGCGTCGCTGGCCGACCCGTTGCAAAAGCGCAGTGTTTTACTTCTTCGGGCCAGCGGCAGCGGCAGCTCGCGCAAACTTTTGGCGGAACTTGTCCACACGGCCGCCCAATGCGTCCACGCTCTTTTGGGTGCCGGTGTAGAAAGGGTGCGATTCCGATGAGGTGTCGAGCTTGAACAGTGGTAGCTCACGGCCATCGTCCATCTTGACGGTTTCGCGACTCTGCGCAGTCGAGGGGATCACGAATTTGCTGCCATTGGACAGGTCGACGAAACATACGTCGCGATATTCGGGGTGGATTCCAGGTTTCATGGTCGATTCCAAAATGAAGGTCAGCCGCAGCGCAGACAACAAGGGATGATGCGTGCCCGCTGTACTTAACCAAAAACGTAATTATTTCACGAATTCACCTTGCCGCAAAAACCGATGGTCGTCAGGCGGCAGGCCATATGGGGAAAAGCGGTTTGAGGCCTTCATCCTCCCCTGCGCATCATGTCGAAGAACTCCGCGTTGTTTTTCGTCTGTTTCATCTTTTCAAGCAAAAATTCCATCGCCTCGATTTCGTCCATTGGATAGAGCAATTTGCGCAGGATCCAGGCCTTTTGCAGGATGTCCGATTTCAGCAGGAGCTCCTCGCGACGCGTGCCCGATCGATTGAGCAGGATGGCGGGATAGACGCGCTTCTCCGCCAGGCGCCGTTCCAAGTGGATTTCCATATTGCCTGTGCCCTTGAATTCCTCGTAAATCACTTCATCCATGCGGCTTCCGGTATCGGTCAGCGCACTGCCAATGATGGTCAGGGAACCGCCTTCTTCAATATTGCGCGCCGCGCCAAAAAACCGCTTGGGGCGTTGCAGCGCGTTGGCGTCCACGCCGCCGGTAAGGACCTTGCCCGAGGCGGGAACCACGGTGTTATAGGCGCGCGCGAGGCGGGTGATGGAATCGAGCAGGATGACGACGTCTTTCTTGAGTTCAACAAGGCGCTTGGCCTTTTCAATGACCATCTCCGCGACCTGCACGTGCCGTAGGGCAGGCTCATCAAAGGTCGAACTGACTACTTCCCCCTTGACGGAGCGTTGCATTTCCGTCACTTCCTCAGGACGCTCGTCAATCAACAGGACAATCAGTACGACCTCGGGGTGGTTGGCCGTGATGGCATGAGCGATGGATTGCAGCATCACGGTCTTTCCGCTCTTGGGTGGCGCCACCAACAATCCGCGCTGTCCCTTGCCGATCGGGGCGATGATGTCAATGACGCGGCCGATGATGTTTTCCTCAGCGCGTATGTCGCGTTCGAGCTTGAGGTGTTCCGTGGGGAACAGCGGCGTCAAGTTCTCGAACATGATTTTGTTCTTGTTTTCCTCGGGCGTAACGCCGTTGACGCGATCCACCTTCACAAGCGCGAAATAGCGCTCGCCGTCTTTCGGTACACGCACCTCGCCTTCAATGGAGTCGCCGGTGTGCAGGTTGAATCGGCGGATCTGGCTCGGCGAGATGTAAATGTCGTCCGGTGACCCGAGATAGTTCGACTCCGGCGCCCGCAGGAAACCGAAACCATCAGGCAGCACTTCCATCACCCCGTCGCCGAAGACTTGTTCACCCGTGCGGGCGCGGCGCTTGAGGATCGCGAACATGAGCTCCTGCTTGCGCAGGCGACTAGCGTTCTCGATCTCCAGGCTCGTTGCCATTTCGAGCAACTGGGAGACGTGCATGGCTTTGAGTTCGGACAGGTGCATAGCAGGCGGGTGAGGCGAGGGAAGGTGAGGTGTGCGATATCCCAGGCGCTGGATTGGGAGTCCGAGATCGGAATCCGGCAATCTCGGCCTGGATCAGGCGCGTGACAGAACGCAAGAAGGGGTCGGATCTGTAGGGAATGCCGGCCTGACAGGCCGTACATCAGACGCCCATGAACACATGAGGTCGTCAAAGAGACCCGACTTGAGCCGGGATCTCAACACATGGCAGGGTTCTCTGCCATGTGTGTAAAGATGGATTATATATTGGCGTCCAAAAAGGACGTCAGTTGCGACTTGGACAGTGCGCCCACCTTCGTGGCCGCGACCTCGCCGTTCTTGAACAGCATAAGCGTGGGGATGCCCCTAATGCCGTATTTCGCTGGAATGGAGCGATTCTCGTCGACATTGACCTTCATGACATTCAGACGACCCTGATATTCGCCTGCGATTTCATCAAGGATGGGGGCCACCATGCGGCAGGGGCCGCACCATTCGGCCCAGTAGTCGATCAGCACAGGGGTGGCAGATTTGAGGACGTCTTGGTCAAAGGACGCATCGGTGGTGTGTTTGATGAGATCGCTCATGTGAATTCCTGATCAGAAAGCGCCGACTCTGACGCCGGGGCGCAGCCAATGCAAATGGTCGATTGAAGGGGCAGAACCCGTCAACACCCTCTATTTAACCCCGAATTCGCATTTCTGGCAGAACGGCGTGCACTGGATTGCAATATGGTTGCGCGAGATCAGCACTTCTTCGGTCGACTGGATGGTAATGCGCGGTCAACTTAACGGGGCCGGCGACCCATCGCCGCTTTTCCAGCACACCCGCAGCGACCCCCGGCCGAGGCGAGCACAACGCGCTGACGATGCGGTGCCACGCGAGGCCCCTGGCTGTCGCGACCGACCCGATCTTGCCACGTCCGGCCGCATCGCCGTGCCCGCCGCTGACCGGGACATATTCCGTACTTGCAAATCCTCGATACACCCCATCGCGTTGCTTTGGCTGATCGCAGCCGAGATGTTTTGCGGGAAGTCCCGGCGAGCATTGCCGATGCGGGAATGAATCCGCTAGACACGGGCTATCGCCTCTTCCAGTTGTTGCTGAAGCCGTTGAGGGGCGCGTGGAACGTGCTGCCCGAGACGGCGGCACGTTGGCGACACCCAGTTGGCACGCGCTGCTCTGCTGTTCGGGATCGACGTGGACCGCACGCCGCATGCCAAACTCACGGAGGACATTTCAGCGTGTCATTACCGTGTGCTCGCCCAGCAACGCACACATGTGTCGACGCAGGGCCAGCATCTGGCGCTTCAATTGTGAACGCATGAGCCATGGTCCCAGCAGCGGAGGGATCCAGACCCTGGGCAGGATAAGCGCGGTGTAGGTCACTGCACTACCCCGGTCATGGCCGGACACCTCAGCATTGCCACGCGACTCCAGGTTGCCGCGGGTGGTCACCCAGCTCGCAGCGTCTCTTTGCAATGTAATGGTCAACTGGCTGCGCAGGTTGACGCGGAACGGTGCAATGCCTGCACGCCCCTCCTGCAGGACCTGAATCGTATTGCCGCTGACGGCGAGCACCTCGCTGCGCAGCATGCCCGGCATGTAGCTGGCCATGGCGTCATAATCAGTCATGGCATGCCACGCCACACGTGGCGGCACAGGCGCGAAAAATTGAGTTTGCAAGTCAAAGCCCTGGCCCTGTTTCGAGGGCTGAAGGCTGACATGCAATGGATAGCGTTGCAAAGCGGCCTTGCACGCGCTGGCAGCGACGCGGCTCGAGGCGCCAGCGTGTGAAGGCGCGAAATCTGGGCCTGCACCGTAAGCTCCGGATTCCTGTGCCACAGCGGCTTGGTTTGAGTGCTCGGCGGTTGAGTACACCGGTGCCGCGAGGCCGTGGGTGCCTGCCAAGGAGCCATACGCCAGCAAGCTACCGAGCGCCGCTGCATGCGTTAACTGGTATCGGTTCCATTGCATGCCACATTGTGCACAGCCGAGCGACCATTGTGCGTAAAGGGGTCAATTGCAGACCGACCTTCGCCAGCAGAGGCGTTGCTTCAGCCAGTAGGCCATGAGACTAAGGCGATGGTGACGAGCCGTACCCCCGGCACTTGCGGTAAGCGGCTGTGGCTGCTCCGTTCCCGGCCTGACCAGATTCACCGCGCCACAATGCGGGGCGGCCCGTCACTGGACATTGTATAGCCCGGCGATGGCAGGCTCCTTCGCGCAGTGCTTCAGGGGGCCGGTTTTCGACCCCTACAATCCAGCTCATGTCCAGTACCGTCCTGGCGCGCAAATGGCGCCCCAAAACCTTCTCAACCCTGGTGGGCCAGGATCATGTGGTGCGTGCCCTCACGCACGCGCTTGAACAACGCCGCTTGCACCACGCATATCTGTTCACAGGTACGCGCGGTGTGGGCAAGACCACGCTTGCCCGCATTCTGGCCAAATCCCTGAATTGCACCGGCCCAGATGGCAATGGCGGGGTCACGGCCGAACCGTGTGGCGTATGCCAGGCGTGTTCCGAAATCGACGCGGGTCGCTTTGTGGACTACATCGAGCTCGATGCCGCCTCGAACCGTGGTGTAGACGATATGACCCGCCTGCTCGAACAGGCCGTCTACATGCCGACTGCCGGGCGTTTCAAGGTCTACATGATCGATGAAGTGCACATGCTGTCGAACCATGCCTTCAACGCAATGTTGAAGACGTTGGAAGAGCCGCCTGAGTCCGTGATATTTGTTCTGGCCACCACGGATCCCCAGAAGGTCCCTGTGACGGTACTCAGCCGCTGCCTGCAGTTCAGCCTCAAATCAATGACCCCGGCGGCCATTGCTGGACACCTCGAGGGTGTGTTGCGCGCCGAGGGCACGGCTTATGAGTCCGTGGCGTTGCAGGCTCTGGGCCGTGCCGCACATGGATCGATGCGTGACGCACTATCGCTTACCGACCAGGCGATTGCCTACAGCGGTGGCCACATCACACTTGAAGCCGTGCGGCAGATGCTGGGCTCTGTGGATTCTGGCTACTTGTTTGGCCTGGCAGGTGCCTTGGCTACGGGTGATGGCGTCGCTTTGCTGCGCCTAGCCGACGATATGGATGCGCGTGGTCTTTCGCTGTCCACCGCCCTGGAGGACCTGGCAGCGCTGCTGCAGCGCATCGCCGTCGTCCAAGTTGTGCCACAGGCGTTGGACGCCGCTGACCCGGATGCCAACGACATCCAAGCGCTCGCGGATGCCCTCAGTCCGGAAACAGTGCAGCTTGCTTACAGCATGGTTTTGCATGGTCGCAGTGAGTTGGCCTTGGCGCCCGACGAATTGGCCGGGTTCACAATGGTGCTTTTGCGTCTGCTGGCGTTTGCTCCCGTGGCCACATCGCCGGCCGCTGAACATCGCATCGGTGCATCGGCGCGGGCGGCTGTTGCGCCCCGCAGTGAAGGCACGCCGCCTGTTGGAGGCCATCCACCAGCGCAGTTCCTCGTCACGGCGCATCGTGCATCTCCCATTGCGGCGCCTGCCACGGCTGGGCAATCTTCACTTGATCGGGCGGGATCTGCGTCGGCAGGCAGCAACGTGGAGGGAGCATTGACTCCGCCAGAGCCAGCAGCGCCGCTTGTTCCAGAACATGACGCTGCGAGTGCCGCTCAGGCACCAAGGGCTACGCCCAATCTTGATCCGGCAGCGCAGACCGCGCCAGCCGCTGGTGTCGCAACCCTGCCTGAACTTGCATCCGACACGGCTGTTTTTCCAGGACCTGACGCCGATTGGCCCACGCTGGCGGCCCGCCTTGAACTCGTCGCCCTGGCTCGGAGTATGGCGCTGCAAAGTGAGTGGGTCGGGGCTCAGAGCGACACCTGGACCATACGCGTTCCCAGTGAGCAGTACGCGCGGGCGGGTTCGCTGGACAAATTACAAGCTGCGTTAGCCGATGCATTGGGCCGCCCGATTACCCTGCAAATCGAGGTGGGCCCGGTGCGTGACAGCGCCCATCTTCGCGCCGCGGCTGCCCGCATCCAGCGTCAGCAGCAGGCTGAGGCAACAATCGCGGCCGATCCGCTTGTGCGCCAGCTGGTCGAAGACCTGGGCGCGCAGATCGTGCCTGGCTCCGTGCGCCCGCTTAGCCCTGGCAACTGAGCAGGCGCGCAAATCTCCGTTTTTCACACTTCAAGAGGACATTCCCATGTTCAATAAAGGACAACTCTCAGGCCTGATGAAGCAAGCGCAACAGATGCAGGACAACATGAAGCGCGTGCAAGAAGAGCTCGGTCACATCGAGGTCGAGGGCCAATCGGGCGCTGGTTTGGTGAAGGTGTTGATGACCTGCAAGTACAACGCGCGCCGGGTGAGCATCGATCCCAGTCTGGTGGCGGAAGACCGGGACATGCTCGAAGATCTGGTCGCTGCTGCTTTTAACGACGCCGTGCGCAAGGCCGAGGCGACCACGCAGGAAAAGATGGCTGCGGTGACCGCGGGCATGCCATTGCCACCGGGCATGAAATTGCCGTTTTGAATGTGCTTGCATGAGCAGCTCTGGCCAACTTACGCGCGTTGCAGCGCTTGACGCGCTTATCGACGCATTGCGGGTCTTGCCGGGAGTGGGGCCGAAGTCGGCCGCTCGCATGGCCTTTCATCTCTTGCAGCATGACCGCACCGGCGCCGCGCGCTTGGCTGAATCCCTGGATCAGGCGCTGGCGGCGATCCGCCGCTGCAGCCTGTGTAACACCTACACGGAGCAAGAGATTTGTGCGACTTGCTCCGACCCGCGGCGCGACCGGAGGTTACTTTGCGTTGTGGAAAGTCCTGCCGACCAGGCTGCAGTTGAGCAGACGCTCACTTACGCCGGGCTGTATTTCGTGTTGATGGGCCATCTCAGTCCCCTTGATGGCATGGGTCCCAAAGATATTGGCATGGATCTCCTGATGCAGCGGGTGCAAGGTGGCGACGTGGAGGAAATCATCTTGGCCACCAACTTCACCAATGAGGGCGAAGCCACGGCACATGTCATTGCCGAAACTGTGCGTTCGCTGGATCTGCGTATCTCCCGACTCGCGCGGGGCGTGCCGGCCGGGGCTGAGCTTGAATACGTTGATCTGGGCACCATTGCTCGCGCCTTGATGGATCGGCGTGGCGCATGAACTCGACACACAAGCATGGATGACGTGAGGCATTAGGATTCCGGTCTCAATGTCAGCGACACACCACCTTTAGACGAGCCCATGCCAATCACACGTCGCCAGAGTTTGCAATGCACCGCCGGTCTTCTGTTGCTGGGGACAATGCCCTTTTTGCGATCAGCGCGCGCCAATGCACCGGGTGGAGTCCTGAGTTTGTTTGCAGGGCAGACAGACCTGCATGGTCACATCGATGGTCGGGGCGGTGACGCAACATTCTTCGACCCGCGGGGCCTGGCGTTGGATCCGCGAAATGGTGACACCATCGTGGCAGATGCGGCCAATGCGCTCATCCGCCGTGTCACCCCTTCAGGTGATGTCACGACTCTCGCGGGCGGTGCCGAGCAGCGCGTTAGCAAAGATGGACAAGCCTCCCAAGCACGTTTCGTTGGGCCCGATGCCGTGGCCGTGGCGCCCGACGGCACCATCGTCATTGCGGACTCTTATGCCAACACAATCCGTCTGCTAAGGGGCGGCACCGTATCCACACTGGCCGGGCAGGCAGGACGGCCGGGGTATGCCGATGGGCACGGCACGGCGGCGCAGTTTAATCATCCGGTGGGAATCGCCCTTGACCCGCAGACAGGCGACGTACTGGTCGCGGACGCCTATAACAGCACCCTTCGCCGTGTCACTGCTGAGGGAAAGGTGAGCACGATGGCTGGTCAGCCAGGCTTGAACGGCCACCGCGATGGCTCAATTCAAAAGGCGCTGTTCAATACACCAGTGGGGATCGCAGTGGCATCTGATGGCACCATCTATGTCAGCGAATTTTTCAACCAGGATGTCCGAAAGATCACCACGCAAGGTCAGGTTTCGACGTTGGCCGGCAACCCCGCGCAGCGTGGCGATGCCGATGGACAGGGTACAGCAGCGCTGTTTCGCAAGCCCCAGCAACTGTGCGTGGATGCGACCGGGAACGTCATTCTGGCTGACGGCGGCAACCACAAGGTGCGGCGCATCACGCCGGATGGAAGCGTGACCACCTTGGCTGGCAAGGGCCAACTCGACAAGGTGGAACTTGGCGCCTTGCCGGGAGCGCTCATCACGCCCTATGGCGTGGCGCCGGGGCCGCAAGGAAGCATTCTTGTGAGCAGCGGCGACGCGATTCTTCGCATTGTTCACAATGCCTAAACCCCGTGCCGGCTGATCCGTGTCTGGTGTTGCGTTAGCTTCCCGCTACCGCGGGTTGTCCCAACTCAAAGTGGGCCAGGTCTACGCGCGGTCGGGGTTTCCAACCCCGCTTGTGGTGTTCCACAACCACATTGGTGTAGATACCCCCGCGCACATACCACTGGGCGGTAACACGCAGGAAACGCGGTGCGATGGCCGCCACGACGTCGTCGAGAATCGTATTGGTCACCTTCTCGTGAAAGGCTCCCTCGTTGCGGTAACTCCACATATACAGCTTCAGACTCTTGAGTTCCACGCACTTCTTATCAGGGATGATGTCCAGCACGATGCGCGCGAAATCCGGTTGGCCCGTCAAAGGGCACAGGCAGGTAAATTCAGGTACCTGCATATGGATATGAAAATCGCGCTCAGGGGCAGGGTTAGGGAAGGTCTGCAGGTGTTTACTGGGCTTGGTGCTCATGGTGGAGGCGGGTACGCCGCTGAAAATTTGCATTATCGGGCGCCGTCACATTGACGCAGATGCCTGGGACGCCAGCAGGTCGATGCTATCATCCAATGCAAGTCTGATAAATGACTATTTTTCTTTGTAAATCAATTAGTTAACTCAGTGCGTCTTTCCTGGATCAAGCTCGCCGGATTCAAGTCCTTCGCTGACCCCATAGCCTTCCAGTTACCGGGTCAGCGGGTGGGTGTGGTCGGCCCGAACGGTTGCGGCAAGTCGAACATCATCGACGCTGTGCGCTGGGTTCTCGGGGAATCCAAGGCCTCGGAACTGCGCGGTGAGTCGATGATGGATGTCATTTTCAATGGCTCGACCACGCGCAAGCCAGCAGGGCGCTGCAGCGTTGAGTTGGTCTTCGATAACAGTGACCACCGCATCACCGGGAGCTTCGGTCAGTACACGGAAATCGCCGTCAAGCGGGTACTCACGCGCGACGGCACGTCTAGCTATTTCATCAATAACCAGCTTGTGCGCCGGCGTGACGTCCAGGACATTTTTCTTGGCACCGGACTTGGGGCTCGCTCCTACGCCATCATTGGGCAGGGCACGATCACACGCATCATCGAATCGCGCCCCGAGGAGTTGCGGGTGATGTTGGAAGAAGCAGCGGGCGTATCCAAATACAAGGAACGCCGGCGCGAAACCGAAAACCGCCTCCTCGGCACGCGTGAAAACCTGCTCCGGGTCAATGACATCCTGCGTGAGCTGGAAAGTCAGCTCGACAAGCTGGAACAGCAGGCTGCCGTCGCGCAGAACTTCCGCAGGCTTCAGGAACAACTGGAAACGAGCCAGCATGGACTGTGGTTGCTGCGTTGGAGGGAAGCGCAGGATCGGCAGGATCGCATCGCGCAGGATTCGACCCTGGCGCTGAATGCCCTTGAGGCAAAGACGTCGGAATTGCGCGCTGCCGAATCTGAGCTTGAAGCGCTGCGCCAGGCCCAATATGCCGCGACCGATGCGCTGGGCATCGCACAGGCCAATCTCTATGCTGCCCAGGCGGAAGTGGCGCGCCTTGAAGCCGAAATCCGCTATGTGGTTGACGCGCGCGACCGCGCTCAGCGGGGCCAACTCGAGCTGCAGTCCCAGCACGCACAATGGCAGGCACGCCAGCAAGAAGCGCTGCGAGATTCGGAGATGGCAACTGCGAAGTTGGCCGACGCGGAGCTTGCGCAGGCCGAGGCCGAGGGGCGAGTGAGCGAGCAGATGGACCAAATTCCTGCGCTCGAGGCTCGCCTGGCCGACGCGCAATTGAAGGCAACCGAGCAGCGCTTGCAGGCCGCCGCCGCACAACAGCGCTTGCAAGTGGAGGCGGAGCGTCAGCGCGCCCTTGGCCAACAGCTCCAGCAGATCGAGCAGCGGATGCAGCGCCTGCAGGCGGAGCGTCGCAGCTTGCACAAACCCGACAGCCTGCGTCTTGACGACCTCGGCCGGCAGCAAAGCAGGTTGGCCGCCGAGCGCGATGGAGCGCAGGCGCGTCAACAAGAACTGCATGAGCAACTGCCCGTTCTGCAACAAATTCGTCAGGAGCAGCAAGCAGCCGCGCAGGAAACCGCTTCTGCGCTGGCATCAACCATCGCGCGCGTGCACGCGCTCAAGGCGTTGCAGGACAAGGTGATGACGCAGGGGCGCATTCAACCGTGGCTGGCGCGCCATGGGCTCGAGGGCATGGCGCGGTTGTGGACGCGCATCCATATCGAGCCAGGATGGGAAACCGCCCTTGAAGCCGCGCTGCGCGAGCGATTGGCCGCGCTTGAGGTGCATTCCCTGGATGCCATGGCTGGATTCGCCGCCGACCCGCCGCCGGCGAAACTCACTTTTTTTGCAGCACCGCAGGCGGCTGGCCCCATGTCGAACGCCAATGGGCTGCAGCCACTGGCGAGTCTGCTGAACTACGTGGACCCGGGGTTGCGTGCCGTGCTCGACGAGTGGCTGGCCCTGGTCTTTACTGCCGAATCGGTCGAACAGGCCATACGGTACCGCACGGGGCTGCCGGCCGGTGCCATGCTGGTCACCCGCGAGGGGCATGCTGTGAGTCGCCACAGCGTGAGTCTTTATGCTGCGGACAGCGAGCAGGCCGGCATGTTGGCTAGAGCACAGGAAATCGACAACTTGGAGCGCCAGGTCAAGGCGCAGCAGATCCTCGCTGACGACACGCGCAGCACGGCGTTGCAGGCGGATGCGGCCTGGAGCCAAGCTCAGGAGCAGGCGGCTGCGGAGAGTCGCCGCATGCAGACGCTGACCCATCAGTTCCACGCGGTTCAGGTGGAGTGGCTCAAATTGCAACAGCAGCAGCAGGAATCAGTGAGTCGCGCTGAACGCCTGGATGCTGACCTTGGCGAGTTGGACGCGCAAGCCGAGGAGCTCTCGGCCAGTCAGGCCGAGAGCGAGGCTCGTTTTGAGCAACTCGACGCCGATCTCGCGCGGTGCCAGCAGGCCCAAGCGGACCTTGATGGTGATGTGCTACGTGAGCAGGCTGGGTTGGCCGCGGCGCGCTCCAGCCTGAGATTGCTGGAGCAGACCCAGGCCGAGGCCCTGTATGCGATACGCAGCTTGGAGCAGCGTCGAAGTGACTCTGCCAGAATGGCTGAAACCGCGAAGCAACAGCTCGCTGAACTCGCGGCGCGATTGCAAGCAGTTGACGAGGAGCTGACACGCCTAAGCGATGCCACGGCCCGCGCAGGCCTTCAGGATGCGCTTGCGGCTCAGCAACGTAGTCAAGAGCATTTGGCCAGTCGACGTGCTGAACACGACGAATTGGCCGCACGCTTACGCACGCTGGAGGAGTTCCGGGTGCAATTGGAGCGCGAAGCGGAGCCGCTGCGCGGCGCCATCACAGCGCGCCAACTGGAGGAGCAGGAGGCCAGGTTGCAGGCTGAGCAGTATCGCCAGATGCTGGCCGATGCGCAGGTTGATGTGGAGCAGCTTGCCGCGCGCCTACCGTCGGACTGCAAGCCCGAGGAGCTAGGGCGCGAAACGCAGCGCCTGAATCGCGAGATCGCCGCGCTCGGCGCGGTCAACCTTGCCGCGCTCGACGAGCTCGGTCACGCGCGCGAGCGCAAGGAGTTTCTCGATGCGCAGCTCGATGACTTGGAGCAGGCTGCCCGCACGCTCGAAGACGCCATCCACAAGATTGACGCCGAAACACGCGAGCAACTCCGCCTGACTTTCGACCAGGTCAACACACACTTCGGGCGCGTGTTTCCGGAGCTTTTCGGGGGCGGTGCGGCACGCCTCATCATGACGGGTGATGAGATTCTGGATGCCGGCGTACAGGTTATGGCACAGCCACCTGGCAAGCGCAACAGCACCATCCATTTGCTGTCTGGTGGCGAGAAGGCGCTGGTGGCAATTGCGCTAGTCTTCGGTATCTTTCACCTTAACCCGGCGCCATTTTGCATTCTCGACGAGGTGGACGCTCCACTGGATGACGCCAACACCGAGCGTTTTGCCAAGCTTGTGGAAGCCATGTCGGGAGCGACGCAGTTCCTGTTCATCTCACACAATAAGATTGCGATGGAAATGGCAGAACAGCTGGTGGGCGTCACGATGCAGGAGCAAGGTGTTTCCCGCTTGGTTGCAGTGGACATGGACACGGCGGCGCAATTGGCAGAAGCTGCAGCCTAAACATGCGGGCCGCACCGAGAAGCTCGTGGTGCGGAGGTCTATCGGCCCACCCGACAACACGCTAGACGACGAACGAGGACGATATCCATGGGTCAATTGCAGCAGGCCTTGCTAGTAGTGGGCGCGCTGATCATTGCTGCTGTCGTGGCATTCAATCTCTGGCAATCCTGGCAGCTGAGGCGACGTCGGCCGCGATCCGAGGGCGCGGGCCCGCTCATGGGCGACGAGCCGGGCACTGCTGCCGGCCGCGATGTGCAAAGGGAGCCGGGACTCGATGGTGAGCCGCAGTACGTCGAGCCACAACTCGCGTCTGCAGAGCCCACCCGCCTGCGGCCACCAGCGCTGCGCATTGATCCGCTTATCGACGCCATTGCCAGTTTCATGTTCGAGCAGCCAGTACCTGGCGAATCTCTACTGTCGCGCATGCCGCGCATTGCGCGTGTCGGAACCAAGCCTTTACTGTTCGAGGGGCGCAATGCGCAATCGGGTTTGTGGGAGACGCTACAACCCTCGGAGCGCTACGCGGAACTACAGGCTGGCGTGCAGTTGGCCAGCCGCAGCGGAGCGCTCAATGCGATCGAATACTCAGAGTTTGTCACGAAGTGTCACGCGCTCGGTGAAGCTCTCGGTTCATCGCCAGACCTACCGGACATGGCAGACGTGCTGGAGCAGGCTCGCGATCTTGACTCGTTCGCAGCAGCGAATGACGCTCAGCTCTCCATCAATTTGCAGGCCCATGGTGTAGCCTGGGGGGTTGACTACCTGCGTCAGCAAGCGCAAGCCGTGGGATTTAATACATCCCTGGCGGCAGGCCGATTAGCGCTCGTGGAGCAGTTCCCGGCGGAAGCTGCGGCCGATGGGTCTGATGTGGGCAGGCTGATTCCTTTGGTGCAGCTCCACTACGACAGTTTGGCGGACTTCGCGGAAAACCCAGAAATGCCGGTGAGTCGGGCGACCCTTTTACTCGATGTGCCCCAAGTGCCCCAAGCCCTGCAGCCGTTTGCACGTATGCGTGATGCGGCACGCCGGCTTGCCCAAGGGCTGGATGCGAGGCAGGTGGATGACAACGGCGCCCCCCTTTCACCAGCAGCATTAGACCAAATTGAGCAGCAGCTGACGCAGCTCTATGCCGCGCTCGATGAGCGTGGTCTGCAAGCGGGAACGCTCACCACGCAACGCCTCTTCAGTTAGGCGGTAAGCCTGTTCCACCCCAATCCTGGCTGGTTTTTCACTCGCGTCTTGCGCCATGCGGCCTGACTCAACTGATACTGCGGCGGCAGCCCGTGCAGCTAGCCTGCGCGAGCTGATTGCGCGCTATGACCGTGCCTATTACCAATTCGACGCTCCGCTCGTCGCGGACGCCGACTACGACGCGCTGTTTCAGGAACTGCAGCAACTTGAGGCCGCACACCCCGAGCTGCGCACACCCGACTCGCCGACGCAGCGCGTTGGAGGCCGGGCACTGGCCGCATTCGCCCCGGTTCGCCACAGCGTGCCGATGCTGTCCATTCAGACTGAAACCGACACCACGCCGGCAGGCGCGATCGCCTTCGACCAGCGCGTTCGCGCCAAGCTTGGGTTGGGCCCGCACGACCCGCCGGTTGGATACGAAGCTGAGCTCAAGTTCGATGGACTGGCCATCAGTCTGCGATATGAAGACGGCGTACTCGTGCGAGGCGCAACTCGGGGTGATGGCGAAACGGGCGAAGACGTCACACAAAACCTGCGCACCATTCGCAGTTTGCCCCTACGCCTTGCTGGCGCCCATCCGCCAGCGGTACTGGAGGTGCGAGGCGAGGTGGTGATGAAGCGCGCTGATTTTGAGCACTACAACGAGCGTCAGCGTGCGCGTAGCCTGCCAACGCTTGTCAATCCGCGCAACGGTGCGGCGGGCAGCATTCGGCAACTCGACCCCAATATTGCGGCGCAGCGGCCCCTGGCTTTCTACGCCTACGGTTGGGGGGAGATTCGCGGCTGGGCTGAGCAGCCTGGTAGCCAGCATGGGATGCTTGACGCTTTGGCGGAGTTTGGGCTTCCCGTGGCGAGTCAACGCGTCCATGGCCCAGGGCCGAACGCCCTGATCGACTTTCACGCTCGCATTGCCGCTCTGCGTGACCAACTGCCTTTTGATATCGACGGAGTGGTGTACAAGGTCGACAGCCTTGCGCTGCAAGAACGCCTCGGTTTTCGTAACCGCGAGCCGGTGTGGGCGGTGGCCCACAAGTACCCAGCGCAAGAGCGTGCGACCCGAGTGCTGGCGATTGACGTCCAGGTCGGCCGCACCGGTAAGCTCACGCCGGTGGCGAGGCTTGAGCCTGTGTTCGTCGGTGGTGTGACCGTGACGAATGCGACGCTCCACAACGAAGATGAAATACGGCGCAAAGACGTGCGCGTCGGTGACACTGTGATTGTGCGCAGGGCAGGCGATGTGATCCCCGAGGTTGTGGGCGTGGTGCTCGAACGCCGCACGCCTGAGGTTGGCTCCCCGTTTGCCATGTGGGCTTGGCTGGGTGGAAAGTGTCCGGTGTGCGGTTCGGCCATTGTTCGCGAGGAAGGCGAGGTTGATTGGCGATGCATCGGCGGCTTGTACTGCCCGGCGCAGCGCAAGCAGGCGCTTTTGCATTTTGCCAGCAGGCGGGCGATCGATATCGAAGGCTTGGGCGAGAAGTTGGTCGATCAACTGGTCGATGGCGGGATCGTTCGCGTCCTTCCGGACCTATACAGACTCGGCGTGGCCAAGCTTGCCAATCTTGAGCGCATGGCTAACAAGAGCGCTTCCAATTTGGTCGCTGCCATTGAGGGCAGCAAACACACGACGCTGGCCCGCTTCATTTATGCCTTGGGCATCCGGCATGTGGGCGAGGCGACGGCCAAAGACTTGGCGCAGCATTTCTGCAGCTTGGATGCCATCATGAGCGCCAGCGTGGAGGACCTTTGCCAGGTGGCCGACATCGGCCCGATCGTCGCGCAGAGTATCCACACCTTTTTCGAGCAGCCGCACAACCGGGAGGTCGTCGAACAGCTTCGTGCTGCCGGTGTGCATTGGAGCGAACTGCGGAGCCAGCGCGAGGGATCCAAGCCGCTCGCTGGAATGACGTTCGTGCTAACCGGGGCCTTGCCGAACCTAACGCGCGACGAGGCGAAGGCGCGGATCGAAGCCAGCGGCGGGAAAGTGGCAGGCTCGGTTTCGAAAAAAACCAATTACGTCGTGGCGGGTGCTGAGGCGGGCAGCAAGCTGGCAAAAGCGCAGGAGTTGGGCGTGCCCATCCTCGATGAAGCTGGTTTGCTTGGCTTGGTCAGCTAGATCAATTTCGATGAAAGACGACATCCTGCTGGGCATTGACCTCGGTGGCACCAAGATTGAATGTGCGGCACTCGATGTAGTTGGCAGCGTCATATGGCGGCGGCGCCTTCCGACGCCGCAAGGTGACTACCTTAATACGTTGGCTGCGATCGCCGAACTGCTGAGGCAGGCCGAGCTTGCATTGGGGTTAGTTGGTTGGCCCAACAAATTGCCGGTGGGCGTTGGGATCCCCGGCTCGGTTTCGCCCGTGAGTGGCTTGGTCCGCAATGCCAACTCCACCGTGCTTAACGGCAAACCATTCGTGCACGATCTGGAGCAGTTGCTCAATCGTCGAGTGCGCGTGCGCAACGACGCCAACTGCTTAGCCGTGAGTGAGGCAGTCGATGGTGCAGGGCAAGGGGCGCGCATGGTGGTGAGCGTGATTTTGGGCACGGGAGTCGGTGCAGGAATTGCAGTGGATGGGCGCGAGTGGTTGGGCGCCAATGCCATTGCTGGGGAGTGGGGCCACAACCCGCTGCCGTGGCCGCGATTGGCCGCGGCGTGGCGCGAGTTGCCCGGCCCCAACTGTTGGTGTGGACAAGCGGGTTGCATCGAAACATGGCTATCTGGCCACGCCCTCGCCATGGATTACGCCGCCCACTCGGGAGAACAACTCGCTGCTCCACTGATCGTGGGGGCCATGCGGGCGGGAGATCCTGTCGCGCGGGCCAGCGTGGTCCGCTACTGCGACCGCTTGGCTCGGGCCTTGGCGCACGTTATCAATCTCCTCGACCCTGAAATCATCGTGCTTGGCGGTGGCATGAGCAATGTCACTGAGCTCTACGCGGAAGTTCCACGGCGCTGGGGTAGTTGGGTGTTCTCCGACATTGTCCGCACGCGCGTGGTGCCAGCTTTTCACGGAGATTCGTCTGGGGTGCGGGGTGCAGCTTGGCTTTGGCGCCATGGCTGAAAGTTCGCTCGACGCAAGATCGGCTGTCCACCTGATGGTTGCTGGAGATACTTGGCATGGGAGCGGCGCTTAAGCCGTAGCCCTGGAAACAGCCCCGCGCCGCTGTGGCAGAACCGGCGGACCCGCACGACAACCGCAACAGCCGTTTGGTGGCGTGTGGTTTCGTTGGCCGTACCGATTTATGGGCGTCGTCTTGGCGCGCCAGTACGTTCAGGTTCGTTGGCTTTGGTCCTGCAATAGCCGCTGCACATAGCTCCGAACGCCCGTGCTGACGTCTGCGAACAGATGGTCGCAGCCCGCATTGCGCAGGTTGTGCAGACTGGCCTCGGTGAAGCATTGGTATTTCCCGACTAGCGCGGCCGGGAACTCGACATACTCGATGAGGCGGTCGGCCACCATTTGCTGCAGGCTGAGCACGTTGAGGCCGTGTGCAAAACGCATTGTGTTGATCACGGCATCGGCCACGTCATTAAAGGGCTGGGCGCGTCCGGTGCCGAGGTTGAATACCCCGCTGCTCTCAGGGTGATCAAAAAACCACAGGTTCACGGCAACGACGTCGTCGATATACACAAAGTCGCGCATCTGCTGGCCGGGTCCATAGCCGCCATAGGCGCCGAACAATTTGACTTTGCCTTCCGCGCGGTACTGGTTGAAGTGATGCAACGCCACCGAGGCCATTCGGCCCTTGTGCGCCTCCCCAGGGCCATAAACGTTGAAATAGCGAAAGCCCGCAACCTGACTGCGCGCCGTCGGCAGGGCACGACGCACGACTTGGTCAAAAAGCAGTTTGGAATAGCCGTAGACGTTAAGGGGCTGCTCGAATTGCGGCTGCTCGGCAAAGCTCGTGGATGCTCCGTAGGTTGCTGCGCTGGAGGCATATAGCAAGCGCGTGCCCTGAGCTAGGCAGGTGTCCAGCAGCGCGCGGCTAGTCGCATAATTGTTTTCGAGCATGTAGCGACCATCATGCTCCATCGTGTCAGAGCAAGCACCTTCGTGGAACACGGCCTGCACGTGGCCATAGCGTCCGCGACGGAACTCGTCATAGAACGAGTTTTTGTCGATATAGTCGCTGATCTGCAATCCAGCCAGGTTGTGAAACTTGTCGGCCTGCGTAAGGTTGTCGACCGCAATGATGTCGGTGATCCCTCGGGCATTTAAGCCTCGCACAATGTTGCTGCCAATAAACCCGGCGGCGCCGGTAACAATGGTACGTGTGGACATGGCGATCTTCGGGAATCAGATTGCGGGCCAAAGTTCTGCGGGACTGCAGCACGCCGTTCCCAGCTTGCCCACGACGATGCCAGCGGCACGGTTGGCGGTGCGCACGGCCTCTTCCAAGCTGCTGCCAGCGCCCAACATGACGGCTAGCGTAGCGATGACAGTGTCGCCAGCGCCAGAGACGTCAAACACCTCTTTAGCTTGCGCAGGGACATGCAAGGGGACGCCTTCCGTGAACAGGCTCATGCCATCCTCGGCGCGGGTTACGAGCACGGCCTGTAAGTCCAGAGCTGTACGCAGGGCATCAGCGCGTTGTCGTAGCTCAGCTTCGCTGTGCCAGTCCCCAGCGGCCAAGGTGAATTCGGCGCGATTCGGGGTGATGAGTGTCGCACCCTTATAACGCGAATAGTCGCGTCCCTTGGGGTCGACGAGGACAGGCAGCCCCCGGCGCTTCGCAAGTTCGATCATGCGCACCACGTGCGTCAATCCTCCCTTTCCATAATCTGACAGTAGCACCACATTGTGCATGTCAAGCTCCTGCTCGAACCGGTCCATCAGGTCAAGCAGCACTTCATGGTCTGGGGTGGACTCAAAGTCCATGCGGATGAGCTGCTGCTGACGGGAAATCACGCGCAGTTTCATTGTGGTCTGCAGGCCTACGACCTGTCGCAGTGCGCTGCGAATGGGCGAATCCGTTACCAGATGCGCCAGACGCCGGCCGGCGTCATCAGATCCCACGACGCTCAGCAACGTGGTTTGCGCGCCCAGCGTGGCGGCATTGAGCGCGACGTTCGCCGCGCCACCCATGCGGTCTTGCTCGCGCTGTACCAGCGCCACTGGGACGGGTGCCTCTGGCGAAATACGCTCGACCGCACTGAACCAGTAGCGGTCGAGCATGACGTCCCCGACGACGAGCACGCGGGCATTGGCAAGCTGTTCAGGAGTCATGGTGCGATGAGTTGAAGTTCTTCCGTACGGCGGGGTGGGTACGTTTCCCAGCCCTGGCAGGCAGGGCAATGCCACGTGTAATTCCGAGCCTCGAAGCCGCATGCGGCGCAGCGATAGCGCTGCCGGCTTTTCATGGCGCCATCCAGCGCCTGCGCCAACGCCAATCGGGCGGGTTCGGGTGAAATAGGGCTGCTGGCTTGGTCGAGAATCCGCCGTGCAGCCAAGAGACTTTGATGGGTTTGCAGATAGCCCAGCGCGAGATGGTAGCGCTCGCTCGCGTCATTTTCGAGTTGCAGGACGGCATCGAGAAGGTCGATGGCCGGATAACCCTGTAGCTGGGTGATAAGCCAAGCGCGACCCTCCTCGCTTTGACCCAGTTCCTGAAATAATCGGGCCATTTCGAGCGCGACGAGGGCGGTGAAGTCGGGTTGGATCTGCGCGATGTGGCGCAGATTGTCCAGCGCTCGTTGCGGATCGTGGCTCTGGATAGCCAGGGCGGCACGCAATTGCCAGGGGCGCACTGCTTGCGGCTGAGCCTGCATCGCTCGATCGAGAGCATCCTGAGCGGCCGGCAAATCGCCGGCCTGTTGGTGCTGCAGCGCCAGTTCGCACCAATAGTGTGCGATCTGGCGCCCATAGCTGCCGGCCCCGAGTCGCTCGAGTTGGCCGGCAATGTCAATTGCTCGCGGCCACTCCTTGGTTCGTTCGTGGATTTGTAATAGGGCCGCCAGCGCCTCCGGTTGGTAGGGCGTCGTGGTGAGAGCCGTGTAAACCGATTCAGCGCGGTCGAGCAACCCAGCCTTGAAAAAATCCTGTGCCAAGGCAACTTGCGCACGCTGGCGCTCAGCGGCAGGAAGGTCTGCGCGGGACAGCAGGTTCTGGTGCACCCGAACCGCGCGCTCATACTCGCCTCGCCTACGAAACAGATTGCCGAGGGCAAAATGCAGATCAACCGTGTTGGGATCTGCTGTAACGGCCTCGATGAAGGCGTCAATCGCCTTATCCTGCTGCTCGCTAAGCAGAAAATTTAGGCCGCGGAAGTACGCGACCGGCGCATCGCGTCGGATCTCACCTTCGCGCCTCCATTGTTGCAGATCCAGCCGCGAAGCCAGCCACCCGAGCGCAAACGTGATGGGCAACGCGAGCAGCCACCACAGTTCAAACTCCATCGGGCGTTCCGTCGATCACAGTTGGTGCAGAGCGGACAGGTTCATCGATCGTTGGCTCGGGCTTTCGCTTCTCGGTAGGCCAGGCGCGCATACGGCGATTGCGTATCCAGCCTGGCAACATCGCCAAGGCTCCCAGTACCGCGCCCAAGGTGAATGCTGCCAGCAGCAGCACGAATAACGGTGCCTTCCATTGGGTGCCAAACAGCAAATGCAGAACCGTGGGCTCGAGGTTGTTCAGCGCCAGGCCGAACAGCAGCATGAACAGGATGAGGCGAATGAACCAGTTAAGGGCGCGCATGGGGCGTTAAGGTTAGGTCACCTGGAGGACCATTCTAGGCTGGCAATCGCCCTTGCCTAAGTGCTCAGCCTTGGGGTGCGAAGTGCCAGCAAAAGGTCCACGTTCATTTGGCAGTTGCGTGAGTGGGCCTTAAGCCGGTGCCAGGATCACGAAGCCGCATCTAAGGGGGCGTCGATGGTGCCTTCGGTGCTCTGGTCAACAAGAAGGCGCAAAGACTTTCCAGGCTTGAAATGCGGCATCCGCTTCTCGGGTACGACGACCTGTTCACCGGAGCGCGGATTGCGCCCGATGCGGGCGGGGCGGTGGCTGACGGAAAAGCTGCCGAAACCGCGGATTTCTACGCGATGACCGCTCTCCAGTGCCTCCGAGAGGGCGTCAAGGATGGTTTTGACGGCGAGCTCTGCGTCACGATGGGTCAGCTGGGCGAAGCGCTCGGCAAGCAAATCCACCAGATCGGAACGGGTCATGGGTACGCTCGGGAAAAAGGTCAAGATATGCCCCGCAGGTGTTGATCGCGAGGCTCGATACCACGTGCGCGTCGTTCAAAAAAACGCCCGCGAGGCTTTTGACCTGCGGGCGATTGCTTGAAGCAAGCTTACTCTTGATTCTGGTTGTCGAGCTTGGCGCGCAGCAGGGCTCCAAGGTTGGTCGTCCCCGTGGCTTCGCGTTGCTCGCCAGCCAAGCGATTCATGACCTCCTGTTGGTCAACGCTATCTTTGGCTTTGACCGAAAGCTGGATACTGCGGTTCTTGCGGTCGATATTGATGACCATGGCCGTAACCTCGTCGCCGTCTTTCAGCAAATTGCGGGCGTCCTCGACCCTGTCACGCGAGATTTCAGAGGCGCGCAGATAACCTTCAATGTCCTGCCCCAGGTCGATAACGGCACCTTTGGCATCCACGGACTTCACCGTGCCGGTGACGACCTTGCCTTTGTCATTGATGGCGGCGAAGTTCATAAACGGATCGCCTTCCATCTGTTTGATTCCGAGGGAAATGCGCTCGCGTTCGATATCAATGCCCAACACCACAGCTTCGACTTCCTGGCCCTTTTTGTAGTTCCGCACAGCGGCTTCGCCAGGCTCGTTCCACGAAAGGTCGGACATGTGTACCAGACCATCGATGCCGCCGGGAAGGCCGATGAACACGCCGAAGTCCGTGATGGACTTGACTGGGCCAGTCACCTTGTCGCCTCGGTTGTGGTTCGCGGCAAATTCATCCCACGGGTTGGGACGGCACTGTTTCATGCCCAGGCTGATGCGGCGACGGTCTTCGTCGATTTCCAGAACCTGTACCTCGACTTCGTCACCCAGCTGGACGATTTTGTTCGGGGCAACATTCTTATTGGTCCAGTCCATCTCCGACACGTGTACCAATCCCTCGATGCCGGGTTCAATCTCGACGAAGGCACCGTAGTCCGTGATGTTGGTGATCTTGCCGAACAGGCGGGTGCCTGCTGGGTAGCGGCGGGCGACCCCAACCCAGGGATCATCCCCCATTTGCTTCAAACCGAGCGACACGCGGTTTTTCTCAGCGTCGTATTTGAGAACCTTGGCGGTAATTTCCTGGCCCGGTGTCACCACTTCGCTGGGGTGACGCACGCGGCGCCATGCCAGGTCAGTGATGTGCAGCAAGCCGTCGATGCCGCCGAGATCCACGAACGCGCCGTAGTCGGTAATGTTCTTGACCACGCCAGTGACAATCTGGCCTTCCTTGAGATTTTCCAGGAGCTTGGCGCGTTCCTCGCCTTGGCTGGCCTCAACCACGGCACGGCGCGACAGCACGACGTTGTTGCGCTTGCGGTCAAGCTTGATGACCTTGAACTCCATGGTCTTGCCTTCAAACGGCGTGGTGTCCTTGACCGGGCGCGTGTCAAGCAGCGAACCGGGCAGGAAGGCGCGAATGCCGTTGATCATCACGGTGAGGCCGCCCTTGACCTTGCCTGTAACCGTTCCCGTGGCGAACTCGCCGGATTCCAAGGCCTTTTCAAGCGACATCCAGGAAGCAAGACGCTTGGCCTTGTCCCGCGACAACATGGTGTCGCCATAGCCATTTTCTAACGCATCAATCGCCACGGACACGAAGTCGCCGACCTGGACTTCCACTTCGCCATGGTCGTTCTTGAATTCTTCGATGGGGATGTATGCGTCGGATTTCAGGCCGGCGTTGACGATCACGAAATTGGGGTCGACACCGACCACTTCTGCGGTGATGACCTCACCGGTGCGCATGTCGCGCGTCTTGAGCGACTCTTCGAACAGGGCTGCGAAAGATTCGCCAGACGTGCTGGCGCTGGGGTTGACTGACATGGACGGACTTTCTCATCCGCAAGAAGCCTTGCGGGGTTGGTTGCACAAACCTGACGCGGAATTTCCTGCGCTCAGGAACGTTGACGCCACCACTCCAACACCTGACCCACGGTCTGATCGACATCAAGCGTGGAGGTGTTGAATGGCACCGCGTCTTGCGCCGGCTTGAGAGCGGCAACGCTGCGTTTGCTGTCACGCGCGTCGCGCGCCTCAAGGTCGCGCAGGACATTCAACATTGTAGTTGAAATGCCTTGCGAAATCAATTGCTTATACCTGCGCTCAGCGCGGGCTTGCGCGTCTGCCGTGAGAAACACCTTTAGCCTGGCATCTGGGAACACCTCGGTGCCCATATCCCGACCATCCGCAACCAAGCCCGGTGCGCGGCGCAGACTGTGCTGAAGCGCGAGCAGCGCCTGCCTTACCCCGGGCAGCGAAGCCAGCGACGAGGCGGCCCGGCCGACTTTCTCGGTGCGAATTGCAGTACTGACGTTCTCTGGTCCGACCCAGACCTGGCTGCCCTCGCAGCGTATAGGCAAGCGCAAAGCCAGTTCGCTCAGCCGTGGTTCGTCATCAAGCTTGATGTCCTGGCGCAGCGCCAGCAGAGCTGTTGTCCGGTATAGAGCGCCGGAGTCGAGATAGTGAAAACCGAGCACTCCGGCCACTTTGGAAGCTACCGTGCCTTTGCCCGAAGCGGTAGGTCCGTCAATGGCGATTACGGGAACCGGGCGTGCGATGGAGGCAAAGGTCTGGAAATAGTCGGGAAAGGTCTTGGACACACAGCCCGGGTCGAGGATGCGAATGTCCGCTGGGCCAAAGCTAGCCAGCGAAAAGCACATGGCCATGCGATGGTCGTCATAGGTGCCGATGGAGGCGCTGTGCCATTGGCCCTCAGGCAGCGGATGGACCCGCAGCCAGTCGGCTCCGGCTTCGACGCGGGCGCCAATCTTGGTCAATTCAGCGCTCATCGCGGCAATGCGGTCGGTTTCTTTCACCCGCCAGCTGCCAATGCCGGTGAGCAAGGTGGGCGCATCAGCAAATAAGGCGGTGATCGCCAGGGTCATCGCTGCATCGGGAATGGCGACGCAGTCGATACTTCCGCCCGCCAAGCGCTTGTGCGCTGGCTTCAGTCCATGGGTGGAGATGAAACCGTCTCCCCATTCCACTTGGGCGCCCAAGCGTTCGAGCACGCGTGCAAACTCCACATCGCCCTGGATGCTATGCGCGTCCACCCCCTCCACACGTACCGCCGCGCCGTGTCCGTGCAGGCTGCCGAGCACACCTGCGGCGAGAAAATACGAGGCTGATGACGCATCACCCTCCACAGTCATACGTCCCGGGCTGGCATAGCGGCTACCAGTCGGAACGATGAAGCGCTGCCATCGCTGGTTTTCGACCCGCACCCCGAAGCGGGCAAGCAGTGCCAGGGTGATATGGACGTACGGCCGCGAAATGAGCGTACCCACGACTTCGACCACTACATCGTGCTGCTGCGAAACCAGGGGTAGTGCCAACAGCAAGGCCGTGAGGAACTGGCTGGACACGTCGCCGCGAACCCGGATCGGTGCGTCCACGTTCGGACTGCCCATATGGATGGCAAGTGGCGGGTAGCCCGGGTTTTCGAGGTAGTCAATGGAGCAGTTGATGGCGCGTAGCGCGTCGACCAGATCGCCGATGGGGCGTTCGTGCATGCGGGGCACACCGCGCAGGGTATACGTGCCACCAAGCAGTGCAAGCGCTGCAGTGAGCGGACGTATGGCCGTACCAGCATTGCCCATGAACAGATCGGCCCGATCCACCGGCAGACGCCCCCCGCAACCGTGCACGATGGCGTTCGTACCTTGCCTGACCACCTTGACGCCCAGGGCGTGCAGCGCCGAGAGCATCACCCGCGTGTCATCGGAGTCCAACAGCCCCGTGATGCAGGTTTCACCCTCTGCAAGCGCTGCAAGGAGCAGCACGCGGTTGGAAATGCTCTTGGATCCAGGCAACCGGGCTGTGCCGCCAGCACCGATGAGCGGCGGCAGGTCTATATGGTCAGACGATATCATCGGCGGGTGAGGGTGAGGCCCAATCCTTGCGCGATTGACTGGCTTGACGAATCAAAGACTCGAGCACGCTCCAATTGCCTTGGCGCATTTGCGCCTCGAATCCGGCGATCGCTTGCTTGAACAACTGCAATTGCTCCAGTACTTCAGCCCCATTGGTCTGGAAAATGTCGCGCCACATCGTCGGGTCACTCGCGGCGATGCGCGTGAAATCGCGAAAGCCGGGCCCCGCGAGTTGCAAGTAGCTACCACCCTTGGACTGGCGCGCGATGGCATACACATAAGCGAACGCCAAAAGATGGGGCAGATGGCTGACTGCGGCGAAAGCTGCGTCATGGTCTTGCGGGCTCATGACCGAAACCACGCCTCCCACTGCCTCCCAGATTTGGGTGGCGACCTCGACGAAACGCTCCGGATTCTCGACCATGGGCGTAATGACCACACGCCTGCCATCGAACAACGCAGATCTCGCGTACTGCAATCCGCTGTTCTCGCTTCCGGCGATCGGATGGCAAGGCACGAACTGGCGGCTCTTCTCTCCCAGCGCCTCCTGTGCAGCCATCGCCACATCGCTCTTGGTGCTGCCGACGTCCATTACCAGCGCGTACTGCGCCACCCCAAGCCGGATTTGTTTGAGCATCGGTCCGATGGCGGACACCGGAACGGCTAGCAAGATGAGATCGGCCCCCGTTGCTGCGTGCAAGGCGGAATCCGCGCCGTGATCGATGATGCCTGCGGCCTTGGCGGCTTTGAGGGTCGACGGTGACTTGCTGTATCCCACCACCTCCTGTGCCAGTCCTGCATGCTTCGCCGCCAGTGCGAACGAGCCGCCCAAAAGGCCTAGGCCCAGAATGGCCAAACGCTTGAATTGCGTCGGCGGCGGAGTGTCAGAGTCGGCGTAGGAGCCGATAAGCGTATCCATGCCTCAAACTGTAGTGAGGGCCACTTGCAACGCGCTGATGCAGCGGGCGTTCTCGGCCTGCGTGCCCACGGAAATGCGCAACCACGAACCCAATCCATAATTGGCGACGGGACGCACGATCACGCCCTTGTTGAGCAATTCGGCGTTGACGCGCGCGCCCGCCTGGTCGTCGTCGCCCACACGCACCAGCACAAAATTGCCATAGGAGGGGATGTAGCGCAGACCCATCGCGTCAAAAGCCTGTGTCAATTGGGCCATGCCCCTACGATTGGTGTCGACGGATCGATCGAGAAAATCTTGATCCTTCAGGCTGGCAATTGCCGCGGCCTGCGCCACGGTGCTTGTGTTGAACGCTGAGCGCACGCGGTTGAGCACATCGGCCAGGGCGGGCTGTGCGGCCGCATAGCCTAGGCGTAGGCCCGCCAAGCCGTAGGCCTTGGAGAACGTGCGGGACACCACCAGGTTCGGATGCTCGCGCAGCAGTGCGATGCTGTCCGTGCGCAAAGCCGGATCAATATATTCGATATAGGCCTCGTCGAGTACCACGACCACGTTGGCGGGGACCTGCTTCATGAATGCGGCGATGGCGTCATGCGAGGCCAGCGTGCCTGTGGGGTTGTTTGGATTGGCCACGTACACGAGCCGCGTATCGCGCTCAATGGCGGCTGCCATCGCGGGCAAATCATGGCCGTAGCTCTTTGCCGGCACCACGTGATGACGCGCGCCAGCCTGCTGCACCGCAAGGGCGTAGACGATGAAGCTGTATTGCGAGTACACGCACGAGTCCGCCTCGCTCAGCAGGGCACGCGCTGCCATCTCGAGAATGTCGCTGGAGCCGTGACCCAGGATGATCCAGTCAGCCGGCACGCGCAGATGCGTTGCGAGCGCCTGACGCAAAGCGTAACCGTCGTTGTCGGGGTAGCGTGCAGTTTCGCCCAGGGCGTCGACGACGGCTTGTCGGGCCTTGGACGACATGCCCAGCGGATTCTCGTTCGAGGCAAGCTTGACGATATTCGCCTCATCCATGCCAATCTCACGGGCCACTTGCCCGATCGGGCGCCCCCCCACGTAGGGTGATATCGTGCGGACATACTCTGTGCCCCATTGCGGGCGCGCGTTTGTGGTGGATGACATCGCTCGGGATGAAAAGTGGTGAGAAGTCCGGAGGGTCAATCCTGCCAGACGGGATATGAGCCAAGTTGTTTGAAAAATGCGCAGCGGTCGCGCAGATCCTCAAGGGCGGCGTGCACCGCGGAATCTTCGCTGTGGCCTTCAATATCCACGTAGAAGACGTATTCCCAACCTCCAGAGCGGGCTGGGCGGGATTCAAAGCGGGTCATGCTCACCCCATGGTCGGCCAATGGTTTGAGCATTGCCACCATGGCGCCGGCGCGGTTCGGAACCGCGAGAATCAGGCTGGTGCGGTCGTGGCCGGTTGGTTTCGCGCCATGGGGCCCAAGCACGATAAAGCGTGTGCGATTTTCAACTTCGTCCTGAATATGCGCGGCCGCTACGTGCAAACCGTAAAGCGAAGCCGCTTGCTCGCCGGCGAGGGCGGCCAGACGCTCATCGGCTGCCGCTAGGCGCGCGCCCTCGGCATTGCTTGACACAGCGCGACGTTCCACGCCAGGCAAGTGCGTGTCCAACCACTGGCGGCACTGGGACAGTGCCTGTGGATGCGCAAGGACTGCTGAGATGCCGTCCAGGCCCGGGTGCTTGCGCAGGAGATTGTGGTGGATGGCCAAGCTGATCTCGCCACAAATTTGCACCGGATGCGTCAGCAGCAGGTCCAGCGTTCGGGCGACTGCGCCCTCGGTCGAGTTCTCGATGGCGACTATGGCGTAGGCGCACGCGCCACTCAGCTGCTTGCGGAAAACCTCGTCCAGGTTCGCACACGCGACGAAGTCTCCACTGGAGCCAAAAAATCGGCGCGCCGCCTCCTCGCTGTACGTGCCCTCGGGGCCGAGAAAGGCCACCAACTGCCGCGCCTCAAGTGCACGGCAGGCTGACATGATCTCACGCCAAACGGCGGCCAGGCCATCATCCAACAGTGGTCCGCTATTGGCACTCTGCACCTTCTCGATGACTTCACGCTCGCGCTCAGGTCGGAATACGGGTAGCCCGAGCCGATGCTTTAGGCGCCCGATTTCTTGCGCCAGCCGAGCCCGTTGGTTCAGAAGATCAAGCAACTGTTGATCCAGCGCATCAATGCGCTCGCGAAGGGGAAGAAAGTCGGTATCCATGAACAGGAGGGTCTTTCAGTGGCTGCGCTCGAACTCGCGCATGTAGGCAACCAGCGCCTGTACGCCGGACAGCGGCATGGCGTTGTAGATGCTGGCGCGCATGCCACCTACGGATTTGTGCCCCTTGAGCTGCAGAAGACCACGCTCCACGGCACCTTGCAGAAATGGCTCATTGAGGCGTTCGTCACGCAGAAAGAACGGCACGTTCATGCGGGAGCGGCATGCCGGATTGACGCGATTCGCAAACAGGGCAGATTCGTCAATGCAGCGGTACAGCAAGTCAGCCTTCTTGCGGTTGCGTTCGGCGATGGCGGCAATGCCTGTAAGACCTTCCTCTGCCTGGCGCTTGAGCCACCGAAATACAAGCCCGGCGATGTAGATGGCGTAGGTCGGCGGGGTGTTGTACATTGAGTTGTTCTTGGCAACAACGGAGTAATCGAAGGCGCTCGGGCAGACGGGCAGGGCGTGCCCGAGCATTTCTCGGTGCACGATAACCAGTGTGAGCCCGGCGGGGCCGATGTTCTTCTGCGCGCCGGCGTAGATGCATGCGTGTGCACCCACATCAATGGGCCGCGACAATATCGAGGACGACATGTCGGCTACCAGCGGTAGGGAAAATTGCGACGGCAGATCGTGGAATTCCACACCGTCAATGGTCTCGTTCGCACAATAGTGCAAATATTGGGCCTCAGCCCGTGGCTTCCACTGCGAGAAGGCGGGAATCGTGCTGTAGTTGACGGTTTCATGGGCATTAATGACCAACTGCACGTCGCAGTACTTGCGTGCCTCAAGTTGGCTTTTTTGCGACCATGACCCCGTGACGACGTAATCTGCCTTGGCCCCGCGTGACAGATTCAGCGGCACGATGGCGTTTTCGGCCAGCGCACCGCCCTGCATGAACAGCACGTGGTATTCGGCCGAAATCCCCAGTAGTTCCCGAAGGTCCGCTTCAGCCTGCGCAATGATGCGTCCGAACTGTGGACCCCGGTGGCTCATTTCCATAACGCTCATGCCGCTGCCTTGCCAGTCGAGCATCTCGGCGGCAGCCTGTTGCAGAACTTCCTCGGGTATCGCAGCTGGGCCTGCGGAAAAGTTGTAGGGGCGGGCTGACATGGCAGTTGTGGTCGCTTTAGGCTTCGTCGGAAGGCAACGCAGCGCCGGGTCCGGCGTCGTCGGATTGCGCGTCGGATTCGGCCACGCGCTGCACACCGATAAGATTGGCTTTGTCGTCGAGCGCAATCAGTGTCACACCCTGCGTGGCGCGGCCGAGTTCGCGAATTTCCGCGACTCGGGTGCGCACTAGCACGCCAGTGTCCGTAATCAGCATGATTTCATCGTCTGGGCGTACCAGGCAAGCGGCGACGACCTTCCCGTTGCGTTCGCTCGTCTGGATTGCGATCATGCCCTTGGTGCCGCGGCCATGGCGGGTGTATTCGCCAATGGGGGTGCGCTTGCCATAGCCGTTTTCCGTGGCGGTCAGCACACTTTGGCTTTCATCCTCGGCGACGAGCATGGCAATTACCTGCTGCCCATCCTCCAGGTGCATGCCGCGTACGCCGCGCGCCTCACGGCCCATGGGGCGTACGTCGTTTTCGTCGAAGCGCACGGCCTTGCCGGCATCGGAGAAGAGCATCACGTCATGCTTGCCATCAGTGATGGCCACACCAACCAAATAGTCATCGTCGTCAAGGCCGCAGGCGATGATGCCGGCGGTACGGCGGTTGGCGAAGGCCGCCACTGGTGTCTTCTTCACGGTACCCCGCGCAGTGGCCATGAACACGAAATGGTCCTCGTCGAATGCCTTGACTGGTAGCACTGCGGTGATCTTTTCACCTTCGGTCAGCGGAAAGAGGTTCACCAGCGGCCTGCCGCGTGAGCCACGGCCGCCCTGCGGCACCTCATACACTTTCATCCAGTACACGCGCCCACGATTCGAAAAGCAGAGCAGCATGTCGTGGGTGTTGGCCACGAATAGCTGGTCGATCCAGTCATCTTCCTTGGTTCCGGTGGCGAGCTTGCCGCGGCCACCGCGCCGCTGGGCCCGGTATTCGTCAACCGGCTGACTTTTCACGTAGCCCACATGAGAAATCGTCACCACCATCTCCTGCGGGGCGATGAGGTCTTCAATGTCGAGCTCGGTGGCATTAGGTTCGATGGTCGAGCGCCGTGCGTCGTTGAACTCGCCCTTCAGAGCTGTCAGTTCGTCGGCGATGATTTGAGTGATGCGCTCGGGCCGCGCAAGGATGTCAAGGAGATCGGCAATCTGCGCCATCACGTCCTTGTATTCCTGCACGATCTTGTCCTGCTCCAGCCCTGTGAGGCGCTGCAGTCGCATCTGCAGAATCTCCTGCGCCTGCACGTCCGACAGATGGTAGCCGGCGGGCTTCAAGCCATAGCGAGGATCGAGGTCGCTCGGCTGGAAGTCCTGCGGATTGCCTTCAACGCGCGCAAGCATGGCGCGGGCCTCACCCGGTTCCCAGACTTCGGCGAGCAGTCGTTCCTTCGCAATGGGCGGGGTTGGCGCAGCCTTGATCAGTTCGATCATCCGGTCCAGATTGGCTAGTGCCACGGCAAGGCCTTCGAGGACATGGCCGCGCTCGCGAGCCTTGCGCAACTCAAACACACTCCGGCGGTTGATGACTTCGCGCCGATGCTGCAGGAAGGATTGCAGCATCTGTTTGAGGTTGAGCAGGCGCGGCTGGCCGTCGACCAGGCACACCATGTTCACGCCGAACGTATCCTGCAACTGGGTTTGCTTGTACAGCTTGTTGAGCACCACTTCGGCAAGTTCGCCGCGCTTAAGCTCAATCACCACGCGCATGCCGGATTTATCCGACTCGTCCTGAATGTGGCTGATCCCCTCAAGCTTTTTCTCCTGCACCAGCTCAGCGATGCGCTCCAGCAGGGTGCGCTTGTTCACCTGGTAGGGCAGTTCGTCGATGATGATGGCTTGACGTTGGCTGCGCTCGATGTCCTCGAAATGGCAGCTCGCACGCATGATTACCCGACCCCGTCCGGTGCGGTAAGCCTCGCGGACCCCACTGAGCCCATAGATGATGCCCGCAGTCGGAAAATCAGGCGCTGGAATATGTTGCATCAACTCCTCGACGTCCGCCTCGGGATGTCGCAGCAGGTGCTGGCAACCATTGATGATCTCCCCCAGGTTGTGAGGCGGAATGTTCGTGGCCATCCCCACCGCGATGCCTGCCGATCCGTTGAGCAGCAGATTAGGGATGCGCGCTGGCAGAACCAGCGGCTCCTGCTCCGAGCCGTCGTAATTGGGGCCGAAGTTGACGGTTTCCTTGTCAATGTCGGCCAGCATCTCATGCGCGATCTTCGAAAGACGGATTTCCGTGTAGCGCATCGCTGCCGCATTGTCGCCATCAACGGAACCGAAATTGCCCTGGCCGTCCACCAGCATGTAGCGCAGCGAGAAATTCTGTGCCATGCGAACGATGGTGTCATAGACAGATTGGTCACCGTGCGGGTGGTATTTACCGATCACATCGCCCACGATACGGGCAGACTTCTTGTAAGGGCGGTTCCACGAATTGCTCAACTCATGCATCGCAAATAGCACGCGCCGGTGCACCGGTTTCAAACCGTCGCGCACATCGGGTAAGGCACGCCCGACAATCACGCTCATCGCGTAATCCAGGTAAGAGCGGCGCATTTCTTCTTCCAGGCTGACCGGAAGGGTTTCTTTGGCGTAGGCGGACATTCGGGACCCAGTACAGGGCGCCGCCGCAAGTTTCAGAGCGCGGCGCCAATAAAAATCAAGCCTTCAATGGTAGCAGCGCGGGTTGGGATACCAGCAGGGCACCCAAAGGCTAAATCGCTGCTCGGTGGGGCGCAGCGAGTGACAAAGAGTGTGTGTGCCGCAGAGCCATCAAAGTACTCGTCGCTGTGGCAGAATTGAAACTGCAGGTGGTTGATCAGGGCCTTCCCTTGCGGCCTCCCTATAAATATGAGGCTTGACGGCTTATGATGTGTGTATAAGATTGATTGCGGTCCTTACTTTTGAAAGGAAAGAACGATGATTAAAGCCAACAAATTCGCAAAACTTTTGATAGTGTCCGCGCTTGCCGCCTCTGCGACGACGGTTGCCTTCGCTCAGGACGCCACAACCATTGACAATTGGCAGAACCCGTTTGGCCTGGATTGGAAAAACGGCGACAACTCCCTGTGCTGGCGTGACAATTTCTGGACCCCGGCTACCGCCGCCCAGGGCTGCGACGGCGCCATTGTTGCTAAGGCGGCACCGGCACCAGCCCCGGCACCAGTGCCCGAAGCTGCTCCGGCACCCGCTCCGGCCCCTGCTCCGGTTCCGGTAAGCGAGAAGGTGACTTACTCGGCGGATGCGTTCTTCCAGTTTGACAAGGCCGTATTGCAACCTGCAGGCAAACAGGCATTGGATGATCTGGCTGAGAAAATCAAGGCCGTCAATCTTGAAACTGTGGTTTCCACCGGTTACACAGATAGCTTCGGTAGCGTTGCATACAACCAGAAGCTTTCCGTGCGCCGTGCTGAAGCGGTCAAGGCCTATTTGGTAAGCAAGGGCATTCCAGCCGACAAGATCTACATCGAAGGTAAGGGCAAGACTGACTTCCGCGTCGACCCGAAGAGCTGCAAAGGCACGTTCAAGATGCGTGTCGAGTGCCAAGCTCCAAACCGCCGCGCTGTGGTCGAGATCGTTGGCTCCCACACCGTGACTCAGTGAGTTGGTGTTGGGATGCAAACAACCCCGCTACGGCGGGGTTTTTTCATGGGTTGCGCATGGGTGCATGGCGGTGTCATACTTTTTAATTGGTAACTGATCGCTTTCTCCGAATCGGGTCTCTTGATGAATGCTGAAGCCTCGGAACTGAAAAAATTTGCTGATGCCGCTCACCGTTGGTGGGATTTGGACGGGGAATTCAAGCCATTGCACGATATCAATCCCATTCGCCTGGATTGGATCGCCGGCCATGCAAGTCTACGGGGGGCCCGAGTGTTGGACATTGGCTGTGGTGGAGGAATCCTCAGCGAGTCCATGTCAGCTCAAGGGGCAGAAGTGACGGGGATTGACCTTGGCGACAAGGCGTTGAAGGTGGCCCGTTTGCATGCATTGGAAGCCGGGATCAAAGTTGATTACCGGCTTGTGTCCGCGGAGCAACTGGCCGCCGAGCAGCCGCGAAGCTTCGACGTGGTGTGCTGTATGGAAATGCTCGAGCATGTGCCGCGCCCAGCATCCATCGTGCAGGCGGCGGCCGAGCTGGTGCGCCCCGGAGGCTATGTTTTTTTCTCGACCATCAACCGCAATGCAAAGGCATTTGCGCTTGCAATACTCGGTGCCGAATACCTGTTGCGCATGCTTCCCAAGGGGACGCACGAATATGCGAAGTTCATCCGCCCCAGTGAGCTTGCCGCATGGGCACGGCGAGCGGGCCTCGATCCGGTGGAATTCAAGGGTCTCGAGGTCAGTCTTCTCGATCGCAGCTTCCGGCTAGGAAGGGACGTGGACGTGAACTATTTCCTCGCGTGCAGGCGACCCGCATGACCGGTGTATACAAGGCGATCCTGTTCGATCTTGATGGGACATTTGCTGATACGGCACCAGATCTTGCTGCGGCAGTAAATCGCATGCGCATGGATCGCGGTTTGCCCGCGTTGCCAGTCAAGGAACTGCGTCCCATGGCCTCTCACGGGGCCCGGGGGTTGCTCCAGATAGGCTTTGCGACGACACCGGGGGATTCGGGCTACGAGGCCTTGCGCGACGAGTTTCTTCGCAACTATGCCGAGAATATCTGCGTGGATACGCAGCTTTTTCCGGGTGTCGACCAGGTACTTGGGTATTTGGATCGACACGCTATCCCTTGGGGTATTGTGACCAATAAGATCGCAAGCCTCACGCTCGCTTTGCTCGACGCCCTGCGTCTGCCCTCCCGGCCTGCATGTGTCGTCAGCGGCGACACGACCGCCCATCCCAAGCCGGCTCCTGATCCTTTGCTGCATGCGGCAGCGATGATCGGCATTGCGCCGGCGCAATGCCTTTATCTTGGGGATGATCTACGTGACATGCAGTCCGCCCAGTCTGCGGGTATGGGCGCTGCAGCGGCGGCGTACGGTTACTGCGGTCAGCAGGAACCACGGAGTTGGGGAGCACACTATGTTCTAGAGCAGCCCGAACAATTGCTCTACCTGGGCTTGGTGTAACCTCAGCTGTGACACCTAGACGATAGGCTCAATGTCCTTGCCATAGGGAAAGAAAGACAGGCCAGCCAGCTTGAGGTGCTGCAGGGCGAACGGAATCCCGATAATGGTCGCGGCGCAGGCTACGGCCGACACCAGGTGTCCAACTGCAAGCCACCAGCCGAACAGCACCGCCCAGATCAGATTGCCAAGTGCGCTGAAGGTGCCCGCCACGGCGCCTTCAGGTCTGTCCACAACCCGCCTTCCAAAAGGCCAGAAACTGAAGGTGCCAATGCGAAACGCGGCGATGGCCCAAGGTATCCCAATAAGCGTGACGGAGCAAAGAAGGGCTGCGAGCCACCAAGCTATGCCCATGAGGAAGCCGCCAAAGATCAGCCAGACAATATTGCCGATAAGCCGCATGGACGAGTTGGAAGGCCAGGGACGAATGAAACGCCAAAGTCTAGCGGCTACACGGCGCCATGGGCTGCCCGCAGTATTGGCGCGTCTCAAAGAGGTGTGACATGTATGTCCTCTGGGTGCAGCTCGATGCGTATTGAATCACCCGGTGCAAGGCGCCATCGGCGCAACTGCCATGGCAGCACGTGGGCCATAACGACGACACCGTGGGCAAGCTCAGACTGCAGTTGGACAAAAGATGGCAATGGCCTCATTGCCATCAGCCGAGCCTCCATCACGTTTTCCAGGTCCATCGGCGCTTGTGTGCCAGGAGTAACGATGACGTTGGCGGCGCGCACGCACACGTGGACTTGGCTGCCCAAGCTCGGCGTGCCGTGACCGCTTTCACTTGGCGCAGCCTCTAGGTCTATACCCCCGGTCGGGCCGATGCGCACCCGTAATCGTCCTGTCGGCATGACTGCGGTAACCTTGCCGGGCCAGATGTTCTCGACATTCAGAAGCTGTGCCGTCAGCAAGTCGGCAGGGCGCGCGAACACCTCCGCAGCCGGAGCACACTGGCGCAGTTCACCCGCATGCATCACGCCCACCAATTGGCCGAGAGCCATAGCCTCCGTGGGGTCGTGCGTGACGATGATGGATGGCGCATGGCAGCGCTGCAAATGTCGGGCCAGTTCTTCGCGCAGGGCTGGACGGGCTGAAGGGTCAATAGCGGAAAGCGGCTCGTCGAGCAGCACGATGTCGGGCATCCCAGCCAATGCCCGGGCAAGGGCCACACGCTGGCGTTCCCCTCCACTCAACTGCCCGGGTCGTCGCGCGGCTAGTGCACGCAGATTGAACCGGTCGAGTAGGGCGCCGAGGTCTTCCGAGGCGAGGCGGCCAAATTGCAGGTTTTCCGCGACGCTACGATGCGGAAATAGCGCATCGGTCTGAAATAGATAGCCGACACGGCGGGATTCGGGTGCCGCCTCCGTGCAGTCGCGCCCTGCAATCCACACCCGCCCGCCTTGCGGATCAAGGAACCCGGCAATGGTGTCGAGCAGGGTACTCTTGCCCGCACCGTTGGCACCAACCAAGGCGAGTGTCTGCCCCCGCTGCAGGCGCAGGCTGATCGGCTTGCTGCGGTAGCGACCTACTGCAGTAACAAGCCCTTGCAACTCGAGCGCGGGCCCGGGCGGCGAGGGTGCAGGGCACACTGCGTCAGCGCTGGGCAGTGCGTTCGATGCGGCGTCCATAGGCCAGCAAGCGCAGAATCCAGAAAAGCCCGAGCACGATGATCAAGAACAGTACAGACGCTGCAACCGACTCATTGAGGCCGGCCTGCAAAAACAGCTCATAGATTTTCACCGGAGCGCTCATCGGATAGTAGGCGAGGAGGACGACGGCGGCGAATTCGCCGATGGCGCGCGCAAAACAAAGCGTCAAACCCGTCATCACGCCGCGCCAAGCCAATGGCAGGCTCACCTTCGCGAAGGTTTCCCAGGGCCCCGCCCCCAAGCTTCGAGCCGCCTTTTCCAGGCGGGGATCAATGGCATCAAAGCCCACCATCGAAGCATTCACAGCATAAGGCAGGCCAACGTAGGCCATGGCTAGGACCACACCGGCGAACGTGCCCCAGAACGACAGCCCAATTTGCGCTGCGGCTGGCCCCAGCCACCCATTGCGCGAAAACACAAGCAGCAGCGCGATGCCCGCAATGGTGTGGGGGATCGTCAGTGGTAAATCGACGATTGCTTGCACGATAGTCTTGCCGCGAAACTGCTGGCGCGCCAGCACATAAGCGAGCGGCACGCCCAGAAGCATGGACAAGAGTGTCGCAAGCCCAGCGCCTTCAAGACTGACAAAAAAAGAGTCGCGAATGCCCGCGTGCATGGCCGCCTCGCGCAGCTGACCGAGCGAGGGCCGCAACAGCAGCGCCAGCAGAGGCAGGCTGATGAAGGCGAGCACCACACTGGCGGCTAGCCAAAACATCCAGAACATCAGACCGCGCTGGGCCTTCATGGGCGTGCAAGCGTGGAGTTGGCGGCCCCAAAGCACCTGCACCAGCGTTTAGGGCCGATGTGCCGCAACGTCACTGGCCCGGCCAAGCCACCGTGAGCTTACGCAGCGTCTGCGGCATCATGTCCGCATGTTGGGCGTAGGCCGGATGCACCGGTGCGAAGCCGTTCTTCTTGATCAATGCCTGCCCCTTCGGCCCCAACATGTAGGCAATGAATTCAGCGGCGAGTTTAGGGTGCGGTGCGTCCTTGGGAATGGTTAGCGCATAGACAATGGGGCGTCCTGGCAAATCGCCGTTAGCTGTATGCGCAGTGGCATGCGCATAGTCGGCAGCGAAGCGCGGATCGCTCAGGTTGATTTGCGGCGGCAGCTTGATGTAGTTGAGGTGGTGCTGCAGTGCATCCGACTGGTAGATCGCCAGATAGTCAATCTGCCCTAGTTGAAGCGCCGACAGGAGGTCAGTTTCTGTGTCGCGCATATTCGTCTTGGGCGCGTTCGCGAGCACCTTTTCTGCAAGCTGGGGATCGTGGTAATACTTCGAGGCAAGATCGAGCATTTGCAGAGTCTGGTAGCCGGAAGGATCCGTGTCAGGGTTGGATCGGCCGATCTGCACGCCAGGCTGACTCAACACCTTATACCAGTTCTTTGTGTTGATCGTCCCGGCATCCTTACTCTTCGGCGTGTACACGAACGTGATGGCGTTGCCCAAAAAGCCAATCGACCAATCGGCCGTGGCCGCTTGGGTTCCGTGGGCGTACATGTATTTCGGGATGACCGAATAGTCGGCTACCGCCACCACGTCGGCAGGCTGATGCAACTCGGTGACCATTTTGACCATCTTCACACTGCCACCGAACTGTGGCTGCACTGTCACGCCGGGATGCAATTGCTCAAAGTTTTTTGCCGCTTCCTTGAACGTCTTGCCCAAGGTGCCGGCGGCAAGGATTGTGAGGGTTTCGGCTTGGGCCTGGGTGGCTGCTGCGAAGGCGAGGACACCGAGTAAAGCAGCTATCTTGGACGATTTGGTGATGTTTCGGGGGCGCATGTGGATCTCCATTCTCATTTTTATCGATGTATGGCCGACCATTTACGCGTGGCGGCCTCTGCAATGTCCATCAATCGATAGACATTTCCAGCATATCGTATGCGAGAACACATGCGCCTTGCAGGGATTGCCGTGGCTTGGCGAAAAAGGGTCAGCGTGGACGTCGCTGAGCCGATTTGGGGCGAAAGGCGGCGCAGACTTCGGGATTCGTCTCCATATAGGGGCCGCCAATGAGGTCGATGCAATAAGGTACGGCTGTGAAGACGCCCCTCACGGTGACCTGCCCCTGGGCGTCGCGCACGCCTTCAAGTGTTTCGCGGATGGATTTGGGCTGTCCCGGCAGGTTGATGATCAAGGTGGATCGGCGAATCGCGGCGACCTGCCTCGAAAGAATGGCGGTCGGTACGAAGTGCAAACTGATGCGTCGCATTTCCTCACCAAACCCTGGCATGAGCTTGTCGGCAACGTCTATCGTGGCTTCGGGCGTGACGTCGCGCACAGCTGGGCCCGTGCCGCCTGTGGTCAGCACCAAGTCGCAGCCAGCTTCGTCCACCAGTTCACGCAAAGTCTGTGCAATGGTTTCGCGTTCGTCCGGCACGAGACGTTCCGTGAAGCGCATGCTGTTGCGCAAGGCGCTTGCCAACCAATCACGCAGAGCTGGCAGTCCCTCGTCAGCATAGACACCGCTGGATGCACGATCGCTGATCGAGACCAGGCCGATGTGAACCGCGTCGAAATCGGCTGCGGGCAAAGCGTCAGAGGTTATCGGATTCATGGCCTTGAGGTTCGAGCAGAGCTTTGAGTCGTTGGAAGAGCGCACGGTACTGGCGGGGGGGTTTGCCGGCGGCTTGTTCGGCACGGGTTGCACGCACCAATTGGCGCAGCTCTTGTGCATCGGCGTGCGGGTACTGGCTGAGGAATGCGCTGAGGGCATCGTCGCCGCCGAGGAGGCGCTCTCGCCAGTCTTCAAGCAGATGCATGCGCGCTATGGCCTCGCGGCTGTCGCCCGTCGCGTCGAGGAGGGCCTGGCGCAGCGGAGCAGGGTCGATTTTGCGCATGAGTTTGCCGATGTACTGGGCATGGCGCCGACGCCCCTCGTGCGAGTGGATGCGTTGCATTTCGCGCAAGGCTTGGCGCAGGCCGTCCGATACATCAAGGACGTCGATGCGATGCGCGGGAAGCGCGGCAAGGCGTTCGCCCAAATCCTGAAGTGCCTGCATCTCTCGCTTGAGCTGGCTTTTGCTGGGGGGAAGGTCCAGCTCGGCCCCAGCATTTTCACCGTAAGGCTTTGCTGCAGAAGTGCGTGAGGTTCTCATCGACCGGTATTATCGTTTGGCTTGCGCGAGGACGGGTTTGGTGGCATCACCGGCCCGGTAGCATCGTGGAGCTTCGCTTTCCATTTCCAAGACCAGCAAAGGTTCAATGTGGGCCAATTCGCATACACCAAATCTCAATTTCAAGATCTTGCCGCGCTGGCGCTTCAGGAGGCTCAAAACGCGGGTGCCACCGATGCGGCCGTAGAAATCTCGGAGGGCCAGGGTCTGAGCGTGAACGTGCGCCGCGGAGAAATCGAGCAGGTCGAGCACAATACGGACAAGGGGTTGGACATCACGGTCTACGCAGGGCTGCGCAAGGGTCACGCCAATACCTCGGACTTTTCGCCGGAGGCCATCCGCCGTACTGCATTGGCTGCATTTGATATAGCCCGTTACACGGCTGAGGACGAATGCGCGGGCCTTCCGGAGCCGGGCCTGTTGGCCAAGTCGGTGCGGGATCCTCTGCTCTACCACCATTGGAACGTGGACGTGCAAGCGGCGGCGGAACTTGCGCGCCGCGCGGAAGATGCAGCCTTTGCCACGGACCGCCGCATCCATAACAGCGAGGGTGCGAGCGTCTCGGCCCAACACATGCACTTTGTGCTGGCGAACACCCGTGGGTTTTCCAATGGCTATGCAAGCAGTCGCCACAGCCTGTCGTGCGTGCCCATTGCTGGCCGCGGCAATGATATGCAACGCGACTACTGGTACAGCAGCAAGCGCAATCCGGCTCAGCTGGCGCGCCCGGAGGTCGTGGGCCGATATGCTGCGGAGCGGGCGCTGTCGCGTCTGCGCGCGCGCAAGTTACCAACGGGGCAATATCCAGTGCTGTTTGAGGCGCCTCTAGCCGCCGGGCTTATCGGCTCGCTTGTGCACGCGGCGAGCGGCGGAACGCTGTACCGCAAGGCATCTTTTCTGGTCGATCATCTAGGCAAGCCAGTGATGGCTGCACACCTTGACTTGGTGGAAGACCCGAAAATTCCCGATGGCATGGGCTCGGCACCCTTCGATGATGAAGGCGTCCGTACTCGCGCCCGGCGTGTGGTGAAGGCAGGTCGCCTGGAGGGTTACTTCTTGTCCAGCTATTCCGGGCGCAAGCTCGGCATGCCCACAACCGGCAACGCTGGTGGCCCTCATAATCTGACGCTGACGAGTGGGCTCACGCAATCGGGCGATGACCTGCCAGCCATGCTGCGCAAACTGCATCGTGGCTTGTTCGTGATCGAGCTCATGGGTCATGGCATCAACTACGTCACTGGTGATTACTCGCGCGGCGTCATGGGGTTCTGGGTGGATGGCGGTGCCATTCAATATCCTGTGCAGGAAATCACCATCGCCGGCAACCTTCGCAGCATGTTCCTCGGTATTGCAGCTGTCGGCAGTGACGTGTATCAAAGCGGAAGCCGTCGAACTGGATCCATTCTTGTCGATGGCATGACGGTGGCCGGCAGTTGAACCCAGCGGCCGAACTGCAGAGCATCGAGCCGCACAGTGGCGCAAGGAGCGAAGGCGTTTGTCGAACCGATCGTACGGACGCGACTTTCTGTGATGCGCGAACCGTGTGAGCGCAGCCGAATCAAGGACTCAGAACGCGTCGCGCTGCAACAGTTGTGTTGCTTCCGTGCGGTTACGCGCACGCCAAGTGCGCAAATAGGTAACTCACACTAGCAGGGAAGCCGCGCCAGGAGGCAGCTGCGTCGGTGCGAATTTGGCATCAGGCTTTGCGCTCGTATAGCGCGAAGTCAAAGGCAGGGAGGTCGCCCGTGGCTTCATGGGGATCGCGACTCGCCTGAACGAACGCTGAACGGTCCCAAGGGGGAAAATGTGTATCGCCTTGCGCGTCGGCGTGGATTTCCGTGAGCCACAGCTGTTGTGCCAGCGGCAGTGCTTCGGCGTAGATCTCGCCGCCACCCACCACGAAGACCTCGGGAGCGTCGGTGCAGAGCTGCAAAGCAGCATGTAACGACCCGGCGACCTCGGCTCCTCGCGCAACATACGCGGGATCGCGGCTAATCACCACGTTGCGCCGACCCGGCAGTGGCCTGCCGATGGCTTCCCAGGTTTTACGGCCCATCAGGATTGGATGTCCTAAAGTGACACGCTTGAAGTGGGCGAGATCGGCAGGCAGGTGCCAGATGAGGGCATTGCCATGACCAATCACCCCGTTTCGGGCAACTGCGGCAATGATGGCCACGCGCGGTAACGCAGCTAGGGGCGGAATAGTGGAGGAATTCGTTGGCATCTCGTTGCTTTCAAACGGCGACCGGGGCCTTGATTGCCGGGTGGTGCCGGTAATCCACCACCTCAATGTCGTCCAGGGCATAGTCGAACATGCTGGGCGGACGGCGCTTGAACCGCAGGCTGGGCGCTGGGTATGGTGGGCGCGAGAGCTGTAGCCGCACCTGTTCAAAATGATTGTGATAAATGTGGCAGTCTCCACCGGTCCAGATGAAATCGGCCACCTCCATGTCGCATTGCTGGGCCACCATGTGCGTAAGCAGCGCATAGCTTGCAATATTGAACGGCACACCCAGGAAAAGGTCCGCGCTGCGCTGATAGAGCTGGCAACTTAGCAGCGGCCTTCCGCCGGGGCGTTCTGGCGGCCCCACATAGAACTGGAACAAGAGATGGCATGGTGGAAGCGCCATCTCCCCGAGTTGGCCTACGTTCCAAGCGCTCACGAGATGGCGGCGCGAATCGGGGTTGCGCTTGAGGCCCTGGATAAGCTGGGCGATTTGATCGACGTGGCGCCCGTCGGGCGTAGGCCAAGCGCGCCATTGCACTCCGTACACCGGGCCCAGTTCCCCATCTGCCCGCGCCCATTCATCCCAGATCGTCACGCCATGCTCGTGCAAGTAGCGTACGTTGCTGTCGCCGCGTAGAAACCAGAGCAATTCAACGATGATGCTCTTGAGGTGCACCTTCTTGGTCGTGACGAGCGGAAAACCAAGCCGGAGGTCAAAGCGAAGCTGCGCGCCAAAAATGCTGCGCGTACCGGTACCGGTACGGTCCTCTTTGTCAACGCCGTGACTTAGCACTGTGCGCAGCAGGTCCTCAAAGGGGGTGGGGATGTTGGGAGACATAGTGAGGATACCGTCTGGGTCTTGCATCTGACTGAGAGTGTATTGATCTTGGCCGTGTGCGACCAATCAGGACGGCTCGCTCTAAGATCCGGGTCCACACCCTCACACGCGAGAACTGCAATGGCGGACGCCTCTGAAGCGCGGCTCGATTTCGTGCAATGTATACATCCTGGCGGGTTGCACCGCATGGCCTATTGGGAATGGGGCGATGCGGATAACCCGGACGTTGTCGTCTGTGTTCATGGCCTGTCGAGGCAAGGGCGGGACTTCGATCGTTTGGCACGGGCCCTGCAAGGTCGCTTCCGCGTGGTGTGCCCGGATGTTGCAGGCCGCGGGCGGTCGGACTGGCTAGCCAACCCCATGCACTATCAGTTGCCCCAATACACGGCGGACATGGTGACGCTCTTGGCGCGGCTCAACCCACGGCGACTGGCTTGGGTTGGAACCTCCATGGGAGGGCTGATTGGCATGGGATTGGCGGGATTGCAGGGCAGCACCATTCATGCGCTGGTGCTGAACGACATCGGCCCGTCGATCGCTGCCGACGGTCTGCAGCGCATTGCCGGTTACGTTGGGCAGCGCACGGCGTTCTCGAACGTGCAGGAAGCGGCGGACTACCTTGAGCAGATCTCCGCCGGTTTTGGTCCGCATACCCCGCAGGAATGGTTGGAACTCACCAAGCCGATGCTGGTGCCCGACGGCGCCGGTTGGCGTTTGCATTACGACCCACGCATCAACGTAGCCTTCGCGCAGGTCACACCGGAAGCGGCACAGGCAGGCGAGCAAGCGCTGTGGGCGCTTTATGACCGCATCACTGCGTTCACGCTTGTCCTTCGGGGCGCCGAGTCGGACATCTTGGCAGCATCCACGGCCCAATCCATGACACAGCGGGGACCAAAGGCCGATTATGTTTCGCTGCCCGGGGTCGGTCATGCACCGACACTCATGCATGAGGACCAGATTCAGTTGGTCATGCGGTTTCTGCTCCGTCATACGGACTTGCCATGAGCGCAACGCACACGCCGGCAGATACCGCCGAGCAGCAAGGCGACTCCCTTCTCGACAAGGCAAAGGCCTACGCAGCCGCCTTGCTTGAGGGCGCGGTCATGGAGACCGGCGAGCCTGCGCTGCAACATGCGGCTGGCGCATCCAGCATTCTCGAGGCGATTGGCGCCGACGTGCAGACCCGCGCAGCGGCCTACTTGAGCCAAGCGGCAACGCAGCTTGCGAAGCCCGAGGAGCAGATTCTTAAAGTTTTCGGGCGGGATCTTGCGCTGCTGGCGATGGAAAATCGCAAATTGGTTGACGTGTTTCGCGTTGCACGCAACGTCAGGGGGCAGGACTCGGGGCATGAATCGGCGCATCATCAGGAGTTGATGCGGCGATTGCTGCTCGCGTTCTCGCAGGACCTGCGCGTCGTTCTGTTGCGGTTGGCCTCGCGCTTGCAGTCTCTGCGCTACTACTTGGCTGAGGCAGGGCAGCCGTCGCCGGAATTTACGGAGGAATCGCTTCAGGTGTATGCGCCGCTGGCTAATCGTCTTGGTCTGTGGCAGATCAAATGGGAAATCGAGGATCTTGCATTCCGTTTTGCCCAGCCGAAGGCATATGGGCAGATTGCACGCTGGTTGGAAGAGCACGCCGCGCAACGCGAGGCCCTCATCTCCGAGGCAACAGCGAAGATCCAGCAAACCCTTGTGGCGCAGGGCATCGAGGCGCGCATCAGTGGTCGCAGCAAGCATGCCTACAGCATTTGGCGCAAGATGCAGGGCAAGGGGCTTAGGCTCGACCAGGTAATGGACTTGCTTGCTCTTCGCATCATCGTACCGAGCGTGGATGCCTGTTACGCGGCTCTCAGTGCCGTGCATGCGATTTGGACTCCACTCGATGCAGAGTACGACGACTACATCGCCAAGCCGAAGCCGAACGGCTACCAGTCGCTGCATACGGTGGTGCGCGGGCCTGAGGATGTGCCGATCGAGATCCAAATTCGCACCCAGGCGATGCACGATCATGCCGAACAGGGTGTTGCCGCGCATTGGGCCTACAAAGAAGCGGGGGCGCAGGGCTACAAGGGCGTGGCTGCGACATCCGACTATGACGCGAAAATTGCACTTGCGCGTCAATTGCTTGCCTTGCGTCGTGAGATTGTGGAGCAGGGCACCCATGCGCGTCCTGGCACGGCGGGTGAGACAAGTCCATTTGATGACCGCATCTACGTGCTCACGCCCCAGGCGCGCATTGTCGAGCTCGACAGCGGTTCGACTCCTGTGGATTTCGCCTACGCCGTGCATACCGACCTCGGTCACCGATGCCGTGGCGCGCACGTGAACGGCGCGCTCGTGCCGCTTAACACGCCTTTGCGCAGTGGACAGACGGTAGAAATTGTCGCGGCTAAACAGGGCGGTCCATCACGCGACTGGCTCAACCCTGAACTTGGTTTTCTGCATTCACCGCGGGCCCGTGCAAAAGTGCGTGCTTGGTTTAACGCTCAGGCGCTGGAGCAGACGCTGGCCAATGGGCGTGTTCTGGTTGAAAAGATCTTGCAGCGCGAGGGCAGGACCGGCATGAGCCTGCAGGAGTTGGCCGCCGGACTGGGCTTCCGCAGCCCTGAGCAGTTGTTCGAGCGGGTTGGCAGCGATGCCCTGCCTTTGCGACAAATTGAGCTCCACTTGCGCGGCGCTGGGGGCGGGGCGGCCCAGCAGGCCAGTCCGGAACTTTCTCTCAAGTCGGCCAAGACGCACCAGCAGGCAGGTGTGCTCGTTGTGGGGGTGGATGCGCTCCTGACGCAGTTGGCCAAGTGCTGCAGACCCGCGCCGCCCGATGCCATCAGCGGCTTTGTCACGCGCGGACGCGGGGTCTCCGTGCATCGCGCCGACTGTCCGAACGCTCGCAATCTCGCACGCCAGCATCCTGAACGCGTGATTCCAGTGACCTGGGGCGCGCGTGGCGATGCGATCTATCCGGTTGATCTCATCGTCGAGGCTTCGGATCGGCAAGGTTTGTTGCGTGACATCTCCGAGGTGTTCTCGAAAGAGAAGGTCAATGTCATTGGAGTGCAAACGCAAAGCCGCGGAGATGCGGCGCACATGCTGTTCACCGTGGAGTTTGCCGGTTTGGAAAAGCTGCCGCACGCGTTGCAAATGCTGCGCGAGGTCAAAGGCGTGCGCAGCGCAGCGCGTCGTTAGATTGGGTCGTTGTGCAAGCTCTGGTATGATTATGAGTTCACAGGCGGTTAGCTCAGATGGTTAGAGCGCTTGCTTGACATGCAAGAGGTCGTTGGTTCGATTCCAATACCGCCTACCAGAACTCTCTCCCGCACGAATTTGCGACACCATGGTTATGACACCGCGAACTTGCTCCTAGGCTTGAATTGCCGGGGTCTGGCTCGTGCGCTTTCCCCATAGAGGCGAAAGCGTCTGAAAGTGCGGCTTGACCGCAACTCTGTCTTTCCGGGTGATCATCCATGTTTCAAATTACGCTTCCCGACGGATCGCGGCGCCAGTTCGATGGCGCTGTCAGTCTGTCCGAAATAGCTGCGTCCATCGGTCCCGGCCTTGCCAAGGCGGCCATCGCGGGCAAGGTCGACGGCCGTCTGGTGGACCTTGGCACGACGCTGGACCGTGATGCGCATATCGCGATTGTCACGGACAAGGACCCGGAGGGGTTGGAAATCATTCGCCACTCCACGGCACATTTGCTGGCGTACGCAGTCAAAGAGCTGTTCCCTGAAGCGCAGGTCACCATCGGCCCGGTGATCGACAACGGCTTTTATTACGACTTTGCCTACAAGCGACCCTTCACGCCCGAGGATCTCCCGGCCATCGAGTCCAAGATGGTGGAGCTTGCATCACGCGATGAACCCGTGGTGCGCCGAGTGCTTCCTCGCAACGAGGCGGTGGCGTATTTCAAGAGCCTGGGTGAGCATTACAAGGCGGAGATCATCGCCGACATCCCTGCTGGCGAGGATGTATCCATCTATGCCGAGGGTGGCTTTACCGATCTGTGCCGTGGTCCCCACGTGCCATCGACGGGCAAGCTCAAGGTGTTCAAGCTCACGAAGGTAGCCGGCGCATATTGGAGGGGTGACCATCGAAATGCGCAACTTCAGCGCATCTATGGCACAGCTTGGGCGCGCAAGGAAGACCAGGCTGCCTACCTTCAACGCCTGGAGGAAGCCGAACAACGCGACCATCGCCGCCTTGGCAAAGAGCTGGACCTGTTTCATTTCCAGGAGGAAGCTCCGGGCCTGGCCTTTTGGCATCCCAAAGGCTGGGCATTGTGGCAAGCGGTCGAGCAATACATGCGGAGCGTGTACCGCCAGAGTGGCTATCAGGAAGTGCGCGCGCCGCAGGTGCTTGACGTCAGCCTGTGGAAGCGATCTGGTCACTGGGACAATTACGCAGAGAACATGTTTTTCACCGAGTCGGAGAAGCGTCAGTACGCGCTCAAGCCGATGAATTGTCCGGGCCACGTGCAGATTTTCAACGCAGGGCTTCGAAGTTATCGTGACCTGCCGATTCGTTACGGGGAATTCGGTGCGTGCCATCGCAACGAGCCATCAGGCGCCCTGCACGGGTTGCTGCGCGTGCGCGGGTTCACGCAGGATGATGGGCACATCTTTTGCACCGAAGATCAGATCGAATCCGAGGTCACGGCTTTTCACCGGCAGGCCATGCAGGTTTATGCCGATTTTGGGTTTACCGATATTGATTTGAAGATTGCGCTGCGCCCCGACAAGCGCATTGGCGATGAGGACGTATGGGATAAGGCGGAAGGCGCCCTGCGGGCCGCACTCAATGCGTGCGGTGTGGCGTGGACCGAGTTGCCGGGCGAAGGCGCGTTCTACGGACCCAAGATTGAATATCACATGAAGGACTCCATCGGCCGAGCCTGGCAGGTGGGGACGATGCAAGTCGATTTTATGATGCCCGAACGTCTGGATGCGTCATACGTCGACGAACGCTCGTCGCGGCGCCGCCCCGTGATGTTGCACCGCGCCATCGTTGGGTCGATGGAGCGCTTCATCGGTGTGCTCATCGAGCACCATGCGGGAGCGTTGCCGATATGGCTAGCGCCCTTGCAGGCCGTCGTTTTGAGCATTACGGAAGAATCTGCCGCTTATGCGGCAGAAGTGACACAAGAGCTGAAAAAACAAGGCCTTAGAGTTGACTGTGATTTGCGTAACGAGAAAATCACCTATAAAATCCGCGAGCATTCGTTGCAAAAAATTCCCTATCTGCTCGTGGTCGGCGGAAAGGAGCGTGAATCGCAGGCGGTTGCTGTGCGGGCACGTGGCAACAAAGACCTGGGTGTGCTGCCCCTTTCCGAGTTCTGCCAAAGAGCGCTTAAGGAAGTTGCTGATTTGCAATAGCCGCAGCACAGTATCGTCCACTTTATTGAAAGGTTGAACCATCGCTACTGTACAGAGCCGCAACGCCCCGGAAAAAAGGGCTCACCGCCTCAATCGTGAAATTACCGTTCCTGAAGTTCGCCTAAGTGGCGAGGACAACGAGGCTCTCGGCATCGTGTCCATCACTGAGGCCTTGCGTTTGGCCGAAGAGCAGGGCGTTGATCTTGTCGAAATCGCGCCTACCGCAACTCCGCCGGTTTGCCGCCTGATGGACTACGGCAAGTTCAAGTACCAGGAACAAAAGAAGTCGCATGAGGCGAAGCTCAAGCAAAAGCAAATCCAGATCAAGGAAGTGAAGTTCCGCCCTGCAACGGACGAGGGCGACTACATGATCAAAATCCGGAACTTGAAGCGTTTCCTGGATGAGGGGGATAAAGCCAAGGTGTCCTTGCGCTTTCGCGGACGTGAAATCACTCACCAAGATATCGGCATGCGTCTGCTGGAGCGTGTTCGGGACGATCTCGAACCACATGGCCAAGTGGAGCAGATGCCTCGTCTTGAAGGGCGCCAGATGATTATGGTGCTGACGCCCCGCAAGAAAAAATAGCGGCCGTCGGCTGCCAACAATCCGATGTGCAGGTTTTTGTCCTGTACACGGTTCACAGCCGGGTTCGCACAAGGCGAAGTCGGCTGATAACAAGTGGGCGCAGGCCCAAGTCCCGCATTGCGCGGGCGCCTGCGAGCATGTCAACTTCAAATGGAGCTTTCAATGCCCAAGATGAAAACCAAGAAAAGCGCTGCCAAGCGCTTTCGTGTTCGCCCCGGCGGCTCGGTCAAACGTGGCCAGGCCTTTAAGCGTCACATCCTCACCAAGAAGACGACCAAGAACAAGCGCCATCTGCGTGGCTCCACCGAGGTGCACGCCACGAACATGGGCCATATTGCCCAGATGATGCCGTTTGCCTAAGCCTCGTGCTCAGGCCTCTTTTACTGATGAAGGAGTGATGAAATGCCTCGCGTCAAACGTGGTGTAACGGCTCGCGCCCGCCACAAGAAAGTTCTGGATCAGGCCAAAGGTTTCCGCGGCCGCCGCAAAAATGTCTTCCGCATTGCCAAGCAGGCGGTGATGAAGGCCGGTCAATACGCTTACCGTGACCGCCGTGCAAAAAAGCGTGAGTTCCGCGCTCTGTGGATTACGCGCATCAACGCCGCCGTGCGTGAGTTCGGCATGAGCTATAGCGTGTTCATGAACGGCATGAAAAAGGCCGCCATCGAAATCGACCGCAAAGTCCTGGCTGAGATGGCCGTGAACGACGCGGCTGCCTTTGGCAAGATTGTCGAGCAAGTCAAGGCGAATTTGGCTTGAGTCGCCAATTTGCGGCGCGCGCTCTCGGGCGTGCGCCTGTTCAAGCTGTGCAGGCCTGGTCGTACCGGGCCTTTTTTCTCGCTGCAGCCTTTGCATCTCGACGGGTTTTTCAGCCATGACGCAATTGCAGGATCTGGTGCATCAAGCCGAGTCAGAGTTCTCGGCGATTTCACAGCCAGCCGAACTCGAAAACGCCAAGGCCCGCTACCTGGGTAAATCGGGCGTCATCACCGGGTTGATGAAAGAGCTGGCGCAGTTGCCGCCCGAGGCTAAGCGCGAGCGTGGCGCGGCCATCAACTTGGCAAAGCAGGGGATCGAGCAAGCGCTGCAGCGCCGGCGTGACTCGATGGCGGAAGCCGAGCTTCATGCCAGGCTCGCCGCGCAGGCGATCGATGTCACGCTGCCCGGCCGCGGCCAGCAAGGGGGTGGACTACACCCTGTGGTGCGCTCATGGATGCGTATCGAGTCGATCTTTCGCTCCATCGGATTCGACGTGGCGGACGGCCCGGAGATTGAAGATGATTGGACCAATTTCACGGCATTGAACTCACCGCAGAATCATCCGGCGCGTTCGATGCAAGATACGTTCTATGTCGACGTGCAGGACGCTCGCGGGCAGCCGCTGCTGTTGCGCACGCATACTTCACCGATGCAGGTTCGCTACGCGCGCGCGCACGTCAAACGCTACGCTGGCGCGGACATGCCCGACATCAAGGTTATCGCGCCTGGGCGAACCTACCGCGTGGACAGCGACGCGACGCATTCCCCGATGTTTCACCAGTTTGAGGGTCTGTGGATTGGTGAGAACGTGTCGCTCGCCGATCTCAAGGGTACCTATACCGAGTTCCTGCATACGTTCTTCGAGCGCGATGACATCACGTTGCGCTTCCGCCCGTCCTATTTTCCGTTTACCGAACCGTCGGCAGAGATCGACATGATGTTCGACAGCGGCCCGCTCCAGGGTCGATGGCTGGAGATCTCGGGCGCGGGCCAGGTGCATCCCAACGTGGTGCGTAATTTCGGACTTGATCCGGAGCGCCATATCGGATTCGCGTTTGGTTCTGGCATCGAACGGCTCACCATGCTGCGGTATGGCGTGGGCGATCTGCGCCAGTTCTACGTTGGTGACCTGCGGTTTCTCGAGCAGTTCAATTCAGACTGAGTGGGGCGCGCGAGCGTCTCGCCTCCTGCCTATTCTTCGCTCACAGCATTTTCCCACCCATGCAAGTGCCCGACTCCTGGCTTCGCCAATTTTGCAACCCTGCTCTAACCAGTGAGCAGATTGCCGACCGCCTGACGATGGCCGGCCTTGAAGTCGAAGAGATGCAGGTGGCTGCGCCGGCATTCAGCGGCGTAGTCGTCGGCGAAGTGATGACTGTTGAACCCCATCCGAATGCAGACCGACTGCGCGTTTGTCAGGTCAATGCGGGAGGCCCCAACACACTTCAAATCGTATGCGGTGCGCCGAACGTTGCAACGGGCATGAAGGTGCCTTGCGCGACGATTGGAGCGTTATTGCCGCCAACCAAGGACGGCGATGCACCGCTGCGCATCGGGCCGGCCACCATGCGGGGCATCGCATCGGAGGGCATGCTGTGCTCGGGCCGGGAACTGGGAATGTCTACTGATCATTCAGGCTTGTTGGCTTTGCCGCCTGAACTCGCGCCCGGCCAGAATCTGCGTGAGGCGCTGGAACTGGATGAATGCATCTACAGCATCAAACTCACACCCAATCTGGGCCATTGCCTAAGCGTGTTCGGCGTTGCACGGGAACTCGCTGCCATCACTGGGGCGCCGCTCAATCGGTCCGAGATCATGCCCGTTGAGCCGACCCTCGCTGAAACGCTGCCAGTGCGTATTGATGCGACGGATCTCTGCGGGCGGTTTTCTGGACGCATCATCCGTGGGGTCAATGCTCGCGCACTCACACCGGCTTGGATGCGCCAGCGTCTTGAGCGCGCGGGGCAGCGCAGCATCTCGGCACTGGTTGATATCTCAAATTACGTGATGCTCGAACTCGGCCGACCGTCACACGTGTTCGATTTGAACAAGATTGATGGTGCTCTGGAAGTGAGGTGGGGCAGGGCGGGCGAGACGCTGAAGCTGCTCAACGGTCAGGAGATCACGGTGGACGATCAGGTTGGCGTGATCGCTGCAGGCCGCGGCATCGAGTCCCTTGCGGGCATCATGGGGGGGGATGCGACTGCCGTCACGCTCGACACGCGCGATGTATACGTGGAGGCAGCTTTCTGGTGGCCTGACGCGATTCGTGGTCGGGCGCGGCGCTACAACTTCTCCACGGATGCGGCTGCCCGCTTTGAACGCGGCGTGGATTACGCCACCACGGTGGATCATGCCGAGCGCATCACGCAGCTAATCCTGAACATCTGCGGGGGACGCGCAGGTCCCATGGATGATCAAGTGCTGAACCTTCCCAAACGCGAGCCGATACGCATGCGCGTGGCTCGCTGCGAGAAGGTGATTGGCATGCCGATTGGGGAATCACGCATGGGTGAAATCTTCACCCGGTTAGGCCTCCCATTTCAGAAGGAGTGTGCTGCAGCGGGCGATGCATTTGTCGTGACGCCCCCGAGCTATCGCTTCGACCTTGAAATCGAGGAAGATCTGATTGAGGAGGTGGCGCGTATCCACGGCTATGCGCAGATTCCTGTGACCTCACCAAAGATGGCAGCGCGCATGTTGCCGGCACCGGAGGCGACGAGGAGTCTGCACGCACTGCGTCGAGCGCTGGCCGCGCGCGCGTATCAGGAAACTATCAACTTCAGTTTCGCTGAGCTTGAGTGGGAGGCCGACCTGGCCGGTAACCTTCAGCCGATCGCACTGCTCAACCCAATTGCCGCACATGCCAATGTCATGCGCAGCACTTTGCTCGGCGGGTTGCTGCAAGCCTTGCGGCTCAACGTGAGTCACAAGGCGCGCCGCGTACGATTGTTTGAGATCGGGCGCGTCTTTATGCGCAGCACGGAGCCAGCGGACGACAGCCGGCCCGGAGGTGTGAATCAGCCCATGCGGGTGGGGGGGCTGGCATATGGCCCGGTTGAGCCCACAGGTTGGGCTACGCCTGAACGCTTGGTGGATTTTTTTGACGTGAAGGGCGATGTTGAGCAGTTATGCGCCGGAGTCGGCCTGCTCGCGTTTGAGCCCGTTAACCATCCTGCCCTTCACCCTGGCCGCAGTGCTGCGGTGTTGGTCGACGGCCAAGCCATTGGCGTGGTGGGCGAGTTGCATCCGCGGTGGCTGCAAAAATATGCGCTTGCGCATGCCCCGGTCGTTTTCGAGCTTGATGCCGTGGCTGTGCAGGGCCAGGCCATGCCTGTTCTGCAACCAGTACCACGTACTCCCGCGGTGTTGCGTGATCTCGCCTTCGTCGTGGATGCCAATACGGCTGCGTCTCGCATACTGGAAGCGGTGGAGCGTGCAACGGTGAGCGACACGCGTTGCGCCATCGTCGCCAAGACCGTGATCTTCGATGTTTTCCAGCCGCAGCAGCAAGACGGCGTGCGAAGCAAGAGCGTTGCTCTGCGTCTGACTCTGCAGGGCGAAGAAACGCTGACCGACGCGCGGGCGGAAGCCGCCTGCGCTGGGGTGGTTGAGGCTCTGCAGGAGGCGCTAGGCGCTCGGCTTCGCGCCGCCTAGCTGACGGCTACGCAAACGCCTGCATCAGGGATCATTACGGGGAGAGGGGACCATGGAAAAGATTGTCACAAGCTTGCAGACGCCTAGCTTGACGAAAGCGGAATTGTCAGAGTTGCTCTATGAGCGGATTGGATTGAACAAGCGCGAGTCGAAGGATATGGTGGATGCCTTTTTTGACCTGATCCGGGACACGTTGGCATCAGGGCACGATGTCAAGCTTTCGAACTTTGGGAATTTTCATCTGCGCAACAAGGCCCAACGCCCTGGGCGTAATCCCCGAACTGGAGAGATCATCCCCATCCAGGCGAGACGCGTTGTGACCTTTCATCCGAGCCAAAAATTGAAGGAACAGCTGCAGGTGCAGGTGGAGGTTGATCCTGTGGGGAAGCGTTGAGTCTGAAGAGATTAACCCAGCGCCGCCTTATAGTCTCATCAACGCTCCTCACACCCTTCGCCCCCAGCCTCGACTGCAGCCATGACCGCCGCTTCGGACTTGCCACCAATACCGTCCAAACGCTATTTCACAATCGGTGAGGTGAGCGATCTTTGTGGCGTCAAATCGCACGTGCTGCGCTATTGGGAGCAGGAGTTCAGTCAGTTGCGACCCATGAAGCGGCGGGGCAATCGTCGCTATTACCAACATCACGAAGTGCTGCTCATCCGCCGCATCCGGGAATTGCTGTATGAACAGGGGTTCACGATCCATGGCGCGCGTGCACGGCTTTCTCAGGGTGACCTGCAAAGCGAACAGCAGTCATCGGAGGTGGCGGCTACAAGTTCAAGTGCGGACCTGTCGCATGGCAGTGAATGGAAAGACGCAGTCGATAAAGGCAGATCAGTTTGGCCTCGAGGCGAGCCGCTGACGTGGCCCGCACCGCTGCGCGATGACCTGCGGAGTCATTTGAAAGCCCTGCGTGAGCTCTTGGACTTGGAATAATCTGCTATAGTTTCCAGCTTGGTCGTCGGGGCGTAGCGCAGCCTGGTAGCGCACCTGCATGGGGTGCAGGGGGTCGGAGGTTCGAATCCTCTCGCCCCGACCAATACCATCGAGGAATAACGAAGGGCCGCGACAAGCGGCCCTTCGGCTTTATCGCGAGGCGCGATGAAATCTCCACGATTTCCCGCCAAGAACGCGCAGAACCGGGCTGAGCCCCGCGTCCCAATGGTCCCGGGCGTCCAGGCATGGACAGCCGCCTTACCCCGCGTTGGTCGTGTGTGTGCAATCGATCCCGATTTCTGGCGTGGCCGGCACCGGCCGGGTACTGCACCGTCACCCTGGTCGAACCGCCGTCGCCCCAACTCACGCAGGCGCAAACAGCACGTTGCCGCCAGGACGCGCACCCGTGTGGACCGATCTGCGAGATTTGTGCTGGCCATCCCATGGCGGCTGGCTGCGCCCCAGCTCTACGGCGCCGATTTACCTATGCACAGGGCCGAGTGACGTCGCGTCAGCCGCATGATCGAGCAATTGGGACAGCCGGACACGGTCGATGATCCGCACTTGGCGCAGATGCACCTGCAGCAGTCCCATTTCATCGAAGTGCGTCATCAACCTGCTTATTGTTTCCAGCTTCAATCCCAGGAAACTGCCCAACTCTTCCCGGCTCATGCTGAGGTTGAGTGCGTCGCCCGATAGGCCTCGCGCCTTGAAGCGGTCCGATAAATCCAAAAGAAAATACGCCAGACGCTCGGCGGCGTGCATGCTGCCGAGGGCAAACTGAGTCCGTTGCGCGGCTTCCAGGCAATTGCCAATGAGGCAATGAATCTGATGCTGCAAACCGGGCAGTTCGCGGGCGCAGGCCTCCAGAGCGCTCATGTCAATCGGGCTGGACTCGCAGTCTTCAAGAGCAACTGCATCAGTTGAGTAGGTCCTTGTGGCAAAGCTCTCCAATCCCAATATTTCGCCCGGGAGATGGAAACCGATGATCTGCTGTCGACCATCGGGGCTGCCCAGGATGGATTTGAAGGATCCCATACGCACGAGGTAAAGCTTGTTCGCCAGTTGCCCCGCCTCGAATAGCGGATTGCCTTTTTGTATCCGAATCGTAGACTGCACCATGTCCTGTATGCGTTCGCACGCGTCTTGCGATAGCAAGAGCGGGAGACAGAGCGGATTCTGAACGCCTGAGTCACAGGCAGAGGCGCCTGTTTGGGGGACGGTCTGTACGTGCCTAGTGTCCATATGCGGCTGAAGGATGCGTAAGCCGCAATATCGCATAGTTTGCATGTATTGCCCACTGGATATTTTCGTGCCTATGCCTGAGGCCGCCTCAGACAAGGAGGATGAGACGCCGATGCCCGCTGACTCGATCGACCTGGTTGTCACACTGAATGCGCTGCAAGCCCAAGCGCTCGCCCAATTTTTGACCAGCGCAAGCTTGGAGGATTTCGGGCGAGTGGCCGTGGATCGTCGCGAAGCCGCATTGATGGAGCAAGCGTCCGAGGTCATCCGTCGATCGTTGGCGGAGCATGGATTCGATCCGCGTCGCGCAGGCTCTGAGCATGACATTGGCTGAGCACGCGATCGGGCTTCCGACATTGCTGTTTGAGAACCAGAACCGCTTGTAGGGGCGCTCTTGCCGACAGTGACTGCGGGTTCGGAAGACGGTCCGATATTTCGCGTCGAATTGATCTGGATCACTCGGCCAAGGACTTACCCCGAAGACCGTGCGGGACGGCGTTCGCTACAAAGCGAGAATCTGCAGTTCACCCAGTGACGGGAACCAGTTGGTGACCGGGCCATGTTCGGTCGGTTCGCCTTGCGCAGTGGCGTCTGGTGATGCGGTGCGGAATCATTTCTAACAGCAACCTGAGAGGAATACCCCATGAGCGCCGTGCTCGATCCTGCGCGTGCAGGGACCCCTGCTGCCGATCATGCCCATGACCATCCCCGCGGGTGGCAGCGTTGGCTTTTTTCTACCAATCACAAGGACATTGGCACGATGTATCTTGTGTACGCGCTGGCGATGTTGTTTGTTGGCGGGGTGTTGGCACTCGGTATTCGTGCGGAGTTGTTTGAGCCGGGTATCCAGTTTCTCAATCCCCAGTTGTATCTGTCATTTTCCACGATGCACGGCCTGATCATGATTTTCATGGCTGTGATGCCCGCGCTCACCGGGCTTGCCAACTGGATGATCCCGCTGCAGATCGGGGCGCCGGACATGGCCTTTCCGCGCATGAATAATCTCAGTTTCTGGCTGCTCATCCCTGCTGCACTCCTCGGGGTGGCGGCCTTTTTCGTACCAGGCGGCGCCCCTGACGTGGGTTGGACCCTGTATGCGCCGCTTACGGTTCAGCAAGGCATGGGCATGGATCTGGTGATCTTCGCCGTGCACATCCTTGGTGCCTCGTCAATCATGGGGTCGATCAATATCATCGTCACGATCTTGAACATGCGCGCACCCGGCATGAGCTTGATGAAGATGCCGATGTTTGCCTGGACTTGGCTGATTACGGCTTATTTGCTGATCGCAATCATGCCTGTGCTGGCGGGCGCGGTGACCATGACATTGACGGACCGCCACTTTGGCACAAGCTTCTTCAATGCGGCCGGCGGCGGTGACCCGGTTCTTTATCAGCACCTGTTCTGGTTCATGGGGCACCCTGAGGTGTATGTGCTGATCCTGCCGTCATTTGGCATCATGAGCACCGTGGTGCCCACCTTTTCGCGCAAGCCCCTGTTTGGCTACAGTTCGATGGTCTATGCAACGGCATCCATCGCTATTTTGTCGTTCATCGTCTGGGCGCACCACATGTTCACGGCGGGCATGCCAACGTTCGGCCAGTTGTTCTTCATGTACGCCACCATGCTCATTGCAGTGCCAACAGGAGTGAAGATTTTTAACTGGGTCGCGACGATGTGGCGTGGGTCGCTGAGTTTTGAGACCCCGATGTTGTTTGCCATTGGCTTCATCATCGTCTTCTTGATCGGAGGCTTCACGGGCTTGGTATTGGCGCTGGCGCCGATCGACGTCCAGGTGCATAACACCTACTACGTGGTTTCACATTTTCACTACACGATGGTGGCTGGTGCACTTTTTGCGATTTTTATGGCCTTTTATTACTGGTCACCGAAATGGACAGGCACGCGATACAACGAGCGCGCTGGGCAGGTCCACTTCTGGCTGTCGATGATTGGCTTCAACCTGACGTTCTTCCCGCAGTTTTTCCTGGGCCTGGGCGGCATGGTGCGGCGCTACGCGGACTATCCCTTGCAGTTCACGGATTTCAATCAACTGTCGTCGATCGGCTCCCTGATCTTCGGGTTGGCTCAGGTGTACTTTCTCTTCGCCGTGGTGCTGCCCGTGGTGCGTCGGCATGGTGAGAAAGCCCCGCAGCGACCTTGGGAGGGGGCACACGGCCTGGAGTGGGAAGTGCCTTCACCTGCGCCGTTCCACACCTATTCGACCCCTCCAAAGCTGGACCAAACAGCAACGAGAGTTCTTGCAGGCGAATAACTTGCTAGCCCCGACGACGATCGCCGTCCCATGCGAGGCGGACGCTTGTCGCTGGGTGGCTGCACATATCTCCACTCAAGGCTTTTCCCCATGACCGCACCGTGCCATGCCTGCTCCAATCGGGCGACGTGTGGACTCTTGGGACTCTTGGGGGACGCACGCAATAATCCGCAGGCGAGGATTCAGATCGACGAATATCGTGCCGACGCCGTGATCCCCGTTCACCCAGCACATTTATACGTCGTCAGATCTGGGGCAGTCAAAGCGGTCTGGAATGCAGTTGGTCGTGCGGCTGAAACGGTCATTGAATTCAGCTTGCCCGGACAATTGTTCGGACTCGAAGCGCAAGTTGATGCGCAGACTCTCGAGAAGCATTTCAGGGCGTCGGTCGCCATGACATGTGTCTGCAGCATCGGATGCGCTATCAAGGGAAAGAGCCGCCCTTCGAAGGAATTATGCGAACGATTCAATGCCGCGCTTGCCAGTCGGATTGGATCGACGTACAGGCATACGCGCGTCATCCAAGCTGCGGCGCAGGCTCGCGTGGCGGAGTACATGATGCAAGTTCTCCAAGCGGCTGGGGCGCGCGGCGTCTGCATACCCCGAAGCCTGCCAAATGTGCCCCGGTCGGATATCGCCAGTTACTTGCGTTTGCGCACGGAGACGCTCAGCCGTGTCTTATCGCAGTTTAGGAAAGAGGGGTGGATACGCGGGCCGATTCATCGCATCGAGGTCCTCGAACCGGATGCCATTGCGGCGCTTAGGGAGCCGTAGGGAGAGAAGGCTCCGGAATTTTCGACCGGTCATTTGATAGCGCCCGGATTGCGCTTTTTGGGGGACAGATGACGGGCGCAACGCCGCAATCGAAACTGGACTTGCGCACCGCCTGCTTGGTCTTGGACGCGATTAGTCAGCCGCAAGGCCTTGGGCTTTTTTGGAAGGGGCGCGGTCTGTCGTGTACATGTGAACCTGGGGACTCGAGATTTCAGGCGGGGGCAAGCGGGCGTTTGTCGGACGCTACACCCGTGGGGAGCGGCGCGAGAAGCTGGCGCGGGATTTGCGGCGGGCATTGCTGGCGGCGTGAGGCGAGCGGCAAGAATCATTTTCAATAAGGTGACATTCGCGATGAAACTGAAGCACTATGTGACGGCGGCCTCGGCCTTGTTTGTTTGCACGGCGTTTGCCGACCAGAGTCTGCCGGGGGGGCCGCAGGTCAACGGCATTGATTTTCAGCATCCGGTGACGAGCATTGCGCGCGACCAGCGCGATCTGAACTACATGGTGATGCTGATTTGTCTGGGGATCGGCATTTTGGTGTTTGGGGTGATGTTTTATTCGGTGTTCAAGCACCGCAAGTCCAAGGGGGCGGTGGCGTCGCAGTTTCACGAGAGCACAACGGTGGAGATTGTGTGGACGGTGGTGCCGCTGCTCATTGTGATTGCCATGGTGATTCCGGCGACGAAGACGGTGGTGGCGCAGCAGAACGTGTCGGACTCGTACATGACGGTGAAGGTCACGGGTTATCAGTGGAAGTGGGGATACGACTACGTGGACGGTCCGGGCAAGGGCATTGCCTTTTACTCGACGTTGACCACGCCGATGTCGGAGATTTACGGCAGCGCGCCCAAGCCGGACAATTATTTGCTGCAGGTTGATCATCCGCTGGTGGTGCCGGTGGACAAGAAGATCCGGATTCTGACCACGTCGATGGACGTTTTGCACGGTTGGTACGTGCCGTCGTTCGGGGTGCAGATGGATGCCATCCCGGGGTTCATCCGTGAAACCTGGTTCAAGGCTGATCAGGTGGGTACCTATTACGGCCAGTGCGCGCAGGTTTGCGGCAAGGGTCACGCCTTCATGCCCATTGTGGTCAAGGTCATGTCGCAGCCCGATTACGACAATTGGGTCAAAACCGAGCAGGCCACGCTGAAGAAGGATGGCGGCGCCCTGGCCCCTTCCGGAGCGACGAGCTGATCGTCAAGACTGCGCTTGCATAGGTCGCTTGGCGGGCTTCGAGCTTTGAAGATGCCGAACTCAAGCGTGAGGTCGCGGGCTTCCCATGATTACCCGCCCGCATACTCCAGGGCTGTCCGCTGCACTTGATCAAGTACTCCATAAGCTCCGTCCTTGAAGGGCGGTGAAGGATGGCGTGGATGCCACAGCCATCCTTTTGGCGCTTGCGCGGGATTTTGTGGACTGCCTATTTAACCTAGATGCTACGGGCGGGAGATACCCGGAGCGTCGGTGAAGTCATTGGTGTAGCCATGCCGGCAGCAGCGGAGCTCACCGAAGCAGCTCAGGGGTAGCTTGGCGCTATGCCACACCTACGCGCTGCAGGACTCGCCGTCCTTGCCGCACAAGCGGTGGCTGCAGGCGAAGGGCTAGGCGATGGCCAATGCTGATTCGCTGGATTGGGTGACGGTCCTTTGGCATATGGCGCGCTGCGACCGAGTCAAATTTGGCTCATTCCTCGGGGGTGCCGGTGGATAGCCGCCGCACGGCGTGTACGAAGCGCTCCAGGGTTGGTGACAGTACTCCCGGAGCTAGCCTTATGTCCAGCAACTGAAACCGCCCGCGTGTGGCGTGCGCATGCTTCAGCGCGCTTTTGAGTTCCGCGCGGGTGCGAACCACGACGCCATCGCCTCCCATACCCGCCGCCATGGACGCAAAGTCCCAGGCTGGCAGCGTATTGAATCGCGCCGAAGGCTCAAACACGTGCAACATCTCCCAAGCGGCGTTATTGAACACGAGCACGATCGGATCCCAACCGTAGTGAGAGGCGTTTCCCAATTCCCACCCGGTCATTTGAAAGGCGCCGTCACCCACCAGAATAATGGGTCGTTGCCCAGTTGCCGCTTGCAAGCCAAGGCCGGCTGGTACGCCATAGCCCATTGTTGCGTAGTAACCGGGCGCAATCATCTCGGCGGGGCCTATGTCCATGGCCGTGAATAAACAGTCCCCGACATCGCTGGCCAGCGGCATCGACCCGTGTTGGCGGATCAGAGCGTTGACGGCCGCGGCGATGTCAATGGGCGCGACTGGCGAGTCATCCGCGACCCAGGCACCAGCAGGCAAAGTGTCCGCTCGCGGTGTCGCAACCACATGGGCATCGATCGGAGTCCGTTCCAGCATTGCGTCAATAAGCGCCGTGAGTGGTAGGTCCGGATAAACATGGTGGCCCATCACGACACGCCCCTCAAGCGCCTGGATGGCATGGCGAAGATCAATGCGTTGGGCCGACACGGCAAAGTTGGTGTCGGACACGATGACCCCGAGCAGCAGAAGCGCGTCAGAGCTTTCGACCAGCGCAGTGATCGACGGATCTCCCGCGAGACCAAGGTAAGTGCCTCGCAGATCGGCCGCGGATTCTGCCAGTAGCCCGCGTCCCATGAAACTAGTCACCACAGGAATGCCAAGCCTGCGCGCAAGCTCAGCCACGCGGGATTCCAGTGCGTACCTTCGCACCTCCACGCCGACCATCAAGACCGGATGCTGCGCGTCCTTAAGGCGGGCCAGGAGTTCAGCAGCGCAGGTGTCCAACGCCTCTTGATCAGGTTTTGGCAAAGGCAGCGTGGGAACTTCATCGCAGGTCCGCGAAGGCATATCTCGCGGGATTTCGATGTAGACGGGGCGCGAGGCGCGTAGCGCCGTGTCCAAAACTCGGGCGATCAATTCAGGCGCGGCCGACGGGTCATCCAGTCGTACGCGGTCCGCGGTGATCTCCTGATAGATCTTCCATTGGGAGTCGAGAGTTTTGACTTGGTGGTGCAGGAGAAAGCCGCTGGCAGCCTCATGCGTCGCTGGTGCCCCAGAAATTACGACGACGGGAACTCGCTCAGCGTAGGCGCCTGCCACCGCATTGATCATGTTCAGAGCTCCGGCGCCATAGGTGACGGCCGCCACCCCAAGGCCACCGCGCACGCGCGCCGAAGCATCCGCGGCGAAGCCAACGCCGGGTTCGTGGGAGAAGGTGTAGAGCGGCAGCACAGCGCTGCGCTCGAATTCGCGAAACAGTGGCAGGGCAAAGTCGCCTGGAATTCCGAATATCTCCGTAGCTCCCCGTTGCCTGAGGGCTTGAAGCAACCGTTCCGTCAATGTAGATGGCATTTCCTGCACTCCTCGAAGATCAGGTCACTGATGTTTTGCACCATAAGACATGGGGGACTCCATGCGCCATCTCGAGATGGTTGCAGGCCGAACGGGGTCGACTTAAGGCGCTCGGGGTTCCCCCTTTACCCCCACAGTGGGCCAATGGCATCCAGTGTGTTTTTCAGCAGCAAACCGAATTCAGTGTCGCCCTCCATCACCAATGCTCGCTCAAAGAACAAGCGATCGGCGTCATCGACTCCTCTGGCGAGGCGCCAAAGGGCTACGCTTGTGCTGTGAATGGTCACAGCTGGGGTCGATTGCGATGGAGCCAAACCGAAGCCTCGCGCATTAAGTTGCAAACGCAGACGCAAGCCGAGATCCTGGAGCTCCACATGTACCGCTCGCCCGGACAGCGCCAAGCGGATCTCGGCATCCAAGTGTGGCAGTAAGACGCGATCAAGCACACGAGCCAGCGCAAACGAGGGGGGCTGCGTCGGTAATGCGCGGATGATATTGCGCACCGGTTCGGGGACGGCGCCAGCCATGCGCACTGCAGTTGCACCCAGGCCATTGAGCCAAGATCCAAAGATGAAGTCGTGTGTGCCGGTGGGTCCACGTTCGCGATCAAGCGGCAATGTCATGTTGCGGTTCCATCAAGGGGTTCTTTAGGCATCATAGACTTCGCCGCCAGGTTCCACAAAATGCATCCCCGGATGGCGGTAGATATAGCCATTAACCAATGTCCCTGGCAAGGGAAGAGTGCGCAGGCTGGCCAGCGCGTCAATGGCTGATCCCCCGTGGTTGTAAACAGTATCGAAACACGAAAGCACATCCGTGAAGCGTTCGCTGCATGGTGAAAGGCGGACGCGCGAAACGCCAGCTTGGCGCAGACTGTTCGCCTCGCCAATAAGGGCCTGCATCCCTGCGGACTGGATCTGAGTGCCATTCAAGCTAAGAAAGGGCTCACCTTCGCTGCTGTTCAAGAGCAACCCATCCGCGTCATTGCGGCAGCGGAATTCACACGCATCCTTCGTCAAACGATGGTGTCGTGCGGTGAAGCATCGCGCCGAAAAAGACAACGGTATCCGGCCGAAGGCCCACACTTCCGTGGCGACTTCGCCTGCAACTCCACGTACCCGATCATCAACGGGATTTACTTTGGCAATGGAGCTCAAAGGCAGTTCGGGAGGAGCGACCCAACGGCACGCACCCATTTCTGCGTGTTCCGTGAGTGCTTCGCGGTTGTAAACATTGATGTGGGGTCCAAGCACGAAAGGCAGGCTTTTCCCTTGCCCCTGTCGCACTTGGGCAATCGCCTCAAGCGCGGAGGCGTCACCAGCCTCCACGGCAAATTCCTCCTGCTCCGCAATAACGCGCACTGATCGCAACTCGCCTTCACTCATGATCAAGGCCTGAGAGGCCAGAACAACCTCTTTGCCAGCGCGGGTCAGATCGCGCCCCAGCGCAAGCCAGTCCGAATGCTTCATTTCGTTGCGCCGCGAGCAGACGATCTCCCCCAACACGACGGTGTCGGCAGGACTGTCGGCGATGTGCTCATAGAAGTCGAGCAATGTGGACCGGGGCCACCAATATTGAAGTGGCCCGACGGTGATTGCGATTCTGGCGTGATTCATGGACTCGGGCATGGTGTGAATTCTCATGAGCGCGAAAAATTGACGGAACCCGGTGTTACCGCCACGGACGGTCATAAGCGCCAAGCGTATGCTGTTGGCCTTCGGCCCATCGACCAAGTTGGCTTGACCAGGTTTGCTGTACCGCGTACCGCTTGCCCGACGCAGCCAGGTCAATCGCAGCGCGCCAAACCCGCGTGACTTCGGCGACATAGCTGGGGCTACGTTGGCGGCCTTCGATCTTGATGGCTTTGACCCCGGCATCGACCAACTGGGGCAGGAGCTCGAGGGTGTTGAGACTTGTGGGCTCTTCAAGCGCGTAATCGTGCACGCCATTGACTTCGAAGCGGCCTTTGCATAGCGTGGGGTACGCACGCGGCTCATCTGGTGCATACCGATCAATCAGCACGCCATTCAGGCGAGCTTCCACGGCTCCGTGCTGATCAACCCAACGCACGGCAGACGGGGGCGAACAGACCCCAGCATTGTTGGGCGATGATCCTGTGGCATACGACGACAGTGCGCACCGCCCTTCCACCATCACACACAGACTTCCGAAGCCGAAGACCTCGATGTCCACGCTGGTGTGGCGAACGACATGCGCCACTTGTGACAGGGTCAGGACTCGCGGCAGCACGGCGCGCTGGATGCCATAGCGTTGGCGGTAGAACTCGATGGCTGCGTAGCTCGTGGCCGAGGCCTGCACAGACAAGTGCAGACGTACCCCTGGATGATGCTGGTGGGCATAAGCCAGCACTGCAGTGTCAGCGACGATGAGCGCGTCGGCGCCGAGGTCAAGCGCTTGGTCGACCGCCCGAAACCAGGGTTTAGGGTCGCGTGCATCCGCAAAGGTATTGAGCGCCATGAACACCTGCGCGCCGCGTTCATGGGCGTACGCAATGCCTGCGCGGACCTGCGCTGCATCGAAGTTCAATCCAGCGAAATTGCGTGCATTCGTCGCATCACGCAGGCCCAGATAAACGGCATTTGCGCCTGCATCAACCGCCATCTGAAGGGCACGAAGGGATCCGGCCGGGCAGACCAGTTCGGGTTGGCTATGCGTGGTTGGCATGGGAACTTTTCATGGAAGATTGAGAGAATCGCGAGGCATATGGGTCCCCTCAGGCTGCTTGGGCACCCAACTCGCGCAGCCCGACCCTAAGACCTCGCAGTGCTTTAAGCCGATCGGTAGGAAAACTTTGATCGACGGGCGCCCCATTGCGCATGAGTTGCGCAGGTAAGCGGCAGCCTTGCACTGTCCAACGACGCACACCTTGCGCGGCCAGTGCCGCTCCCATGGCAAGCAGCCTCTCCTGGCTATAGAGGCCAGCGTGCCAAGTGGTCCGGCACTCGAATGCCACGCCGCTATCCAAGAGTTGGCCAAGAGACGCCTTGGCGCGTTCTCCGCTGCCCGGCACGCCAGTGAGCGTGTCGTAGCGATCCCATGGAGCTTTCACATCAAAGCCAACCCAATCGGCTATTGCAAGCACCTCCTTCAGGCGCTGGGGATACATGCCTGCTGTGTGCAGGCCAAGCTCAAACCCGAGGTCCCGCACCTGCGTCATCGCCTCTGGCAGAGCAGATTGCAAGGTGGGCTCGCCGCCGGAAAAAACAACTGCGTCGAGCAGGCCTCTGCGACGCTGCAAGAGGGCCAATATGGCGCTCCAATCGTGCGCAACCGGGGCGCCTGCTTCAAGCAGGTGTGGGTTGTGGCAATAGCCGCAGCGCCAAGGGCATCCCTGACAGAAAACCACTGCTGCAAGCTTGCCCGGGAAGTCGATCGTGGTCATGGGAGTGAGCCCACCCACGCGCAGTGCCTCCATACGCACGCCTCAGGTGCCGAGCGCGCAGCGCTGCTCGCCGAAGAACTGACGTTCGTGGTGTTCACCTTGCTTGCCGACATTGAAGCTTGAGACGGGCCGGTGGTAACCCATAACGCGCGTCCAGACCTCGCAGGGTTGGCGTTCATCATCGCGCAGTTGTAGATATTCGGATTCATTGCAGGGGGCCGGGTTCGAGAAGTTTGTCATCGTGTTGCTCCGTCGTCGGTTGGGAAGCTCGCGCCGATCTCATGCGGCGAGCAAGTTGCGCTTGCGGGCCAGAATCTCGTCGTCACATTTCGGACAGAACCGGTGTTCACCGGTGAGGTAGCCGTGGGTTGGGCAAATTGAAAACGTGGGCGTAATGGTGATGTATGGCAAGCGAAACCGTGTGAGCGCGCGGCGTACGAGATCTCGGCAAGCTGAACCGCTTGAGATCTGCTCGCTCATGTACAGGTGCAGGACAGTGCCTCCTGTGTACCTGGACTGCAAAGGCTCCTGGCGCTCAAGCGCCTCAAAGGGATCATCGGTGAAGCCGACAGGCAGCTGCGAGGAATTGGTGTAATAGGGTTGTGCTTGGGTGCCCGCTTGGATGATCCCCGCATAGCGCTTGCGGTCCTCCTTTGCAAAGCGGTACGTTGTGCCTTCCGCCGGTGTTGCTTCAAGGTTGTAGAGGTGTCCGGTCTCCTCCTGAAAGGCGGTGATGCGGTCGCGAACATGGTCCAGCAACCGGATGGCGAATGCTTGCCCCCAGGACGTGGTGATGTCATGCTCGTTCGCAGTGAAATTGCGGATGAGTTCATTGATGCCGTTGACGCCGAGCGTGGAAAAATGGTTACGCAACGTGCCGAGATACCTTTTGGTGTAGGGAAACAGGCCTTCATCCATAAGGCGCTGGATGACCTTGCGTTTGATCTCCAGGCTTTGCCTTCCCATATCCAGCAAGGTGTCGAGCCGGCGCAGAAGCCCCTGTTCATCGCCGCTGTGTAGATGTCCCAAACGCGCACAATTGATTGTGACTACCCCGACCGATCCGGTCTGTTCGGCTGAGCCGAACAGACCGTTTCCGCGCTTGAGAAGCTCGCGCAGGTCAAGTTGCAGGCGGCAACACATGGAGCGCACCATGTTGGGCGCGAGATCAGAGTTGATGAAGTTCTGAAAATAGGGAAGCCCGTATTTGGCGGTCATGTCGAAAAGCCGCAGCGCATTCTCTGATTCCCATGGAAAATCCTTGGTGATGTTGTACGTGGGAATCGGAAAGGTGAACACGCGACCTTTGGCGTCGCCGGCGGTCATCACGTCGATGTAAGCCCGGTTGATGAGGTCCATCTCGGCCTGAAGGTCCCCGTAGACGAAGGGCATGTCCTGGTCGCCGATCCGGGGTGTCTGCCCGCGAAGATCCTCCGGGCAAGTCCAGTCGAACGTCAAGTTGGTGAAGGGCGTCTGGGTACCCCAGCGCGAGGGCACGTTGAGGTTGTAGATCAACTCCTGCACACACTGGCGGACGGCCGGATAGTCCATCCCATCCTTGCGCACAAAAGGCGCCATATATGTGTCGAACGAGGAGAACGCTTGCGCTCCAGCCCATTCGTTCTGCAAAGTCCCCAGGAAATTGACGATCTGACCGACAGCGGAACTCATGTGTCGAGGTGGTCCCGCCTCCACCTTCCCCGGTACACCATTGAGTCCCTCAGTAAGCAGGGTACGCAGGGACCAGCCCGCGCAATAGCCAGCCAACATGTCCAAGTCATGAATATGGATGTCGGCGTTGCGATGGGCCTCGCCAATCTCAGCGGGATAGACGTGGGAAAGCCAGTAATTTGCAGTGACTTTTCCCGCAACGTTGAGGATAAGGCCCCCGAGGGAGTAGCCTTGATTGGCATTGGCGTTGACGCGCCAATCGCTACGCGTCAGATACTCATTCACCGAGCTTTGCACATCCACCCAGGACCTTTGGTCTTGGCGCATCTTGGCATGCTGCTCACGATAGACGATATAGGCGCGTGCCGTTTTGAAGTGGTCCGCGGCGATCAGCGTGTGCTCGACAACATCCTGGATTTGCTCGACGCTTGACGCGCGGTTTCCGAAGCGATGAATGAGGACTTTGACCGCGGCATCGCAGAGGACTTGTGCTTGCTCTGAGCCAAACTCCCCGGTTGCCTCACCAGCGCGCCGCAGGGCCGATCGAATCTTGCCTGCGTCGAATGCGACTCGAACATCATTGCGCTTAATTACCTCACGTGGAAGCGTCAGACTATGGTCGGTGCTTGTGCTATTCATGGGGGTCTCCGTGCTTTGATGGCACTATATCTAGTGTCTGAAGCCTAAGTGATCTACTAGATGCAGTTATGCCTTAGGTCAAACAAGCTGAAGATTTTGAGCCTTTCCCGGAAATGCCGATGGGGGAGAATCGGCGCCTGCAGGTCCCATTCGCCTGCGCTGCGGGGGGGCTACGCGAACATCGCCGACCTTGGCGGCGCGCTCGATGCGTCAGGGGAAACGGCCTTGAAGCCCAAAGTTCAGTTTGCCGGCCGTGACGTCCCGCATGCCAATCAAGGCTCGTCGTGGAGCCGCATGCCTGGTGTGGAATGGGCCCGATGCACTAAAAGATTAGGCGACCCCGTTGTCGGATACCGGTTGGGTAGCGCACGGCGGCCGATTCGTGCGTCGCGAGCCGCGGGGCGGTGCAATCGCGGAGAATTGGCACAGTCGGGTTGTTCTGTGAAGCAGCAATCCATCGAAGCGTCCGAGTATGAGCTTACACGCGCCTCGCACGTCGTGGAAATTTCGTCCCATCCCGCGCAAGCGGTTGCCGCTGGCCAAGGACCGCGCTGTGTAGGCCATATGAACTCTTCCGCCGCTAAACGCATCGCGTTGTAGCGTGGGCTTCGCGGGTCAAGGATCTGGACTTGCCACGTTGCCGTGGCAGAGGTTTAGGTCTCGCCGACACGCCCGTCCCAGGCGTGTCCCGAAAAGAGATTTGCTGCACTGCATGCGCGTCGATGAGAACCACCAACGCGCTGTTCTGGTCGCGCGGCATGATGTTCCCGCAGTGCGGGCGGACATGCATGCGCTCGGCAAGCGTCTTGGGAGCGAGTTCCCAACAGGCCGAGCAGCGCTGCGACGGTTTGAGCTGGCGCGTATCGCTCAGGTGCAGTCGCGTCCAAGCCTCCAGCCGCGCCATCTGCGCGGCATTGGGGTACAGCTTGAGTGTGGTTTTGCAACGTTGCATGCTGTCGTGTTGTGCAGCTAAACACGGAACAACAAGCGAAAACCGCCCGCTTGCCCCCTCCTGCCCGGACGGCTTCGCCTAAGTGACGCTGCGCGTCAGCCCGGGCGAGGAAGGGGAATGCACGGGCATGTGTTCAATCGACACCGTGCGTCAAAAAAAGCTGGTGCAAGGCAGCAAAGCGAGCTGAAAAATCCCACCGAACGCATGTAATGCCAAGGCACGCCAGGAAACATTGCTCGCTCTCAGGATGCAGCGGGGCTTTGCGAAAAACTTGTCGATCGATTTACCAATTCCAAACGATCCGGTGTATCCAAGTCGATCGCGATTCTCATGCAAACCGTGCGACAGACCTGAAGAACCTCCTCGCTTTGAACGCGGTAGACAATCTCGTTGCCCATGCGGTGCTTCGCCACGAGTCCGGCAAGGTACAGCATCTTGAGGTGCTGTGAGACGTTTGGCTGTGTGGACGCAACTGCCTTAACAATCGCGCCCACGCTTTTGCCTTGATTGCAGATGGTGCTCAAGATGCGGAGTCGAATCGGCGTGGCCAGCGCGCTGAAAAACTCGGCGGCCAAGACGAACACCCTTTCTGATGCCTCGTCTTCAACGATACGTGTGAAGTTTACGGGGGGCACGGGAATCATTTTTGACTGCATGGGGGAGCGCCTTTGGATTGGTAATGAGCACCGTTGCGAGATGCCGGCTGATCATGTGCGCAAAGCGTTGCGTTTGAGGGGAGGCCCATGCGCGGATCAACGGGGCATGGCGCCGTAGTTGTGCGTATCAATCAGGAGCAACGGGGCTTGCGCCGACGATCCTCAGAGATACTGACTGGCGGCCAAGTAGCGCGGCAAGGGCAGTGCGGTCGGGGATCTGCACTTGATGCCGCCGCGTCATTTGAATCAGGCCTGCATTTTCAAATCGCGCAAAGAGTCGACTGACCGTCTCTGAATACATACCAAGATAGCTGCCGATGTCCTTGCGCGTCATGCGCAAAGCAAATTCGCGCGAGGAAAGCCCGAGCCCGCGATGACGATCCGACAAGTCCAACAAAAAATGCACCAGACGCTCAGCGCCTTGCATGCTGCCAAGGACAAGCAAGTTTTGCTGTGCGCGTCGCATGCTGTCGGCCACGAGGGCCTGGATCCGTCGCTGCACGATTGGGCGGGCCCTCGCAGCAGCGTCCAATGCGCGCGCATCGATCTCGCAGGCTTCGCTTGCTTCCACGGCGACGGCATCGCATAGATAAACCTGAGCGGCATATCCGTCGAGGCCGATCATGTCTCCGGAAAAATGAAACCCAAGCACCTGTTGCCTTCCGTCAGGCGCCCGCATCACTGATTTGAAGGACCCGGTCCGGATCGCATACACGCGATCCAACGTCCGACCGGCCGCAAAAAGGCGCTGCCCTTTCCGAAGTCGAACGGCTGCCGTTTGCCGCACCCGACGGTCACCCCCCTCATCTTGTAGCAAGGCAGCCTGAAAGCAGCTGCGACTCTGGAAGCATCGTGTGCAGGGATCCGACTCGTCCATACGGTGAAGGACGGAGCGTGGCGCCAAGCCGATTGCGCTGGATGTTTCCGTGCGGCAATTCAACAGTTTCTCGCAAGTGTCGCGCATCGCATTTCCTCTGAATCAATGAGCTTTTTTCGAGTGAATGAAGGCACCCATGCCCCTGCCTCGGCGACGCGTTCTTGCGGGCTCCGGTGCCATTGCATGCCGATTTCTCTATGGCACCCGTGCACTTGACGGGGCGGCTGTAATGCCCTCAGGACCTTGGGGTGGATCTGGAATCTGGAATCCAGCGCTCGGCCATGACCGAGCTGAGATAACGCACAAGTCGAGGTTCTTGCTGAAAATCGGAATCAACAGTGACCTCATAGATCGCGATTCCATATTCGGCGGCGCGCCGCTCATGCTCGGCGAGAGCCAAGTGTTCGACGCGTTCCTTGTGGCCGACGCAAACAACATAGCTGTGGCGCTCGGGATCGCCATGATGGAACGCTTGGGCGAGATACAGCGTAGACGGGGTCGTGGACATGCGAGCATCCTTGGTGGTTCAACACGAGGTGAGCGAGTTTCGGTGGCTTCCAAGCCGGCGCAAGTATCGGCGGACACCACATTGCTGACCAAAGTGATGGCGACATAGCACGAGCAGGTGACGCCCTGTGTCTCTCGCCCTGGCGTACGGATTTGGATTACATCTAGAAAGTGGGGCGGAGCAATGTCTGCCGCCGGAGACTCCCGATCGTGGTTGGTGCGTGCTCAATGCGTCAATGCAGGCCTGCAAGGAAATCCCGGACATGCTCATGGTGAAGTGATCGTCATGCCGCGTATGTATGAATGCCGCTGTTGGCATTCTCAGAACAGGAGTCGGGGGCAGAGTTGACCGGAGTCAAACAATGGAGCCTTTGCTTGTCTAAGCAGGCACGAAATCTTGTCGAAATGTTGCTGGCGATTCGGCTTGTAGGTCGTCCGGGGGAATTGCGTCGGCGCGTGGCTGTCTGCTCATCCGCCGCATAAGCAAACGATCTCCGTGATCTGCCCCCTTCAGCTGACAGCTGAACGCTGTGAGCGGAAGCATCAGGAATTAATCAGGGCGCATGCCGGCAGGGCAGGCCGATGGCGTTTGCGTCGCGCGCACGTTACGTAACACGTCCCAAAGAAGGGCCAACTGCACGGGCCAAACCGCTGGGGAGCGGTTGGTGTTGCACATGCCCATCATGCTGCAAATGCCACGGGGACCCCGACAACCATGAGCACAGCGCCGCCAAAGCGCCACCCAGTCTGCTTCCAAAGCAGCTAAGCCTTCCCATCGGCGAGCGGGTGCCCGCTCTTGCGGCGATTTCGGGCCTGCCGTCGAACCGGAGCGGTGAACGCCTGGCGTATCGCCGACAAATCAGTGAGTTCAGCAGCAACCAGAAAATTGATGGTTCCTTCCGGGACCATTCCATCTGCGTCAAGCTCGCCGGCAGGCACACCCGTTAAAAGCTCGATGGTTTCGTCCACGTTATGCACCGCATAGACATGAAATTTCCCTTCGGCGCAAGCTGTCACGACATCTGGCCGCAGCATCAGGTGTTTGACATTTGCGGATGGGATGAGAACCCCCTGTTCGCCCGTGAGGCCGCGAGCGCTGCAGATATCGAAGAACCCTTCGATTTTCTCATTGACGGCGCCTACTGCCTGTACATCGCCGAATTGGTTAACGGAGCCGGTGACCGCCAACGACTGCCGGATTGGCAGGTTGGCCAAATCGGACATCAAGGCGCATAACTCCGCCAAAGAAGCGCTGTCGCCTTCTACCGGGCCGTAGGATTGTTCGAAGACCACGCTGGCCGAAAGAGACAGGGGAACGGCACGGGCATACCGGGCCCCAAGGAAGGAGGCCAGGATCATTACCCCCTTAGAGTGAATCGAGCCTCCGAGCTCCGCCTCGCGTTCGATGTCTATGACTCCACCCTCCCCGATACGAGCCGTTGCGGTGATGCGCACCGGGTGGGCGAACTGGAAATCGTCCAGCGCTATCACAGATAGCCCATTGACCTGGCCGATGCGCTCACCGGTTACTGAGATGAGAAGGTTGTCGCGTAGGATTTCATCATGCAGGCGGCTTCGGAACCGGTCGACGCGGCGGACCTGTGCATCGAGAGCCGCGTCGACGTCTTCGCGTTGCACAACTGCGTGCGAGGCGCCTGCTGCGCAGTGATTGGCCTCCTGCAGGAGGTCGGCCATCTGCCTCCGGTTTGCACTCAGCCGCTGCGCGTCACTACAAAGACGAGCGCTATGCTCCACGAGGCGGCAAACAGCCTCGCGATTGAAAGGGCGAAGTCCAGCGTCGTGCGCCAGGGTGGCCACAAACTCGGCGTAGAGGTTCGTGTTCTTGGCGTCGCGCACCAGATCGCTCTCAAAATCCGCCGCAATCTTGAACAAGTCGGCAAAGTCGGGGTCCACAGCCTTGAGCAAGTAGTAGATCCGCCGCTCTCCAATCAGCACAACCTTGACGGCCAGCGGTACTGGTTCCGGTTCCAGCGGGACGGTCCCAACCAAGCCGTACGCCTGCCCGACGGACTCGATACGTACTTGGGAGGACCGCAATGCGCGCTTAAGTCCTTCCCAAGCGTATGGCTGGGATAACACCTTGAGCGCATCGAGCACGAGATAGCCGCCATTAGCCCGGTGCAGGGCGCCGGGCTTGATCAGCGTGAAGTTGGTCACCAAAGTGCCCAGCTGCGCGATCTGGTCAATGCGGCCCACAAGATTGGGGTGAATGGGGTTGTCCTCGAATACGACGGGTGCAGCGCTGGCTTCGGAATTCGCAACGAGTGAGTTCACCCTGTAGCGTGCCTGCGAGATGCTTCCGGTCATCACCAAGGTGGCGAGGCCATCATCGTTTTTCGGCTGCTCACGCAGTTGTTCGCCAACTTCAACGACGTCGCGCATGACCTCATCGAGGAAGGCGAGCACTTCAGCCAGGTCGTGATAGCGCTCCTTGAGTTCATCAATGAGATGTCCTGCTGCAATGCCCAGCGTGTCGCGACTGGCGTCCTTGATCTGTGCCTGTGCCTCGCGCCGCCAACGAGGTAGCTGCAGCATGAGTTGGGAAAGCCTTTCACCATACATTTCAATCAGTTTGCCTATACGCTCCTTGCGTTCGCCAGGAAGCTTGTCAAATTCCTCCGGCGACATGGCTTCTTCGTCTGCCTTGAGCGGTGCAAAGACGAAGCCTCGTGGGGTGCGAACCAAGGCGATGCCTTCCGCGGCAGCGCTCTTGCCAAGTCCTTGTAAGGCGGTTTCCTCCTTCTCCTTGTACACACCGTTGATTGCAGCAATGCGTGCTTGATATTCGTCACTGTCGAATGCCATTGGAATGGCTCGAGACAGCTCGGCAACAAATTGCTCCATATCGCGCGCGAGAAACCCGCCGCGGCCGGCCGGTACCTTGAGCAACCGAGGCTTGCTCGGTTCCGCAAAATTGTTGACATAGCACCAGTCACTCGGCGCAGATTCGCTAGCCGCCTTGGCATCCAGAAGCCGCCGGACGACGCTGTGGCGTCCGCTCCCTTGCTCCCCCAGAACAAACAGGTTGTAGCCCGGTTGCCGCACCGCGATGGCCAGTTCGATGGCTTCAACCGCGCGCTGCTGGCCGAGGACCTCAGTTGTGGCGCCAAGTGCGGCCGTGGTGTCAAATGCAAACTGCGAAGCGTCGCAGCGCGCATAAAGCTGCTCAGCCGTCAGCGGTTCAATGGTCGGCATAAATGGGTACCTATTCCTTTTTGCGTTCTTTTTTACGTACAGTTGGAACCGGTAAGGGAGGGTGTGTCGCCATTGCAGTGGAGCAGATTTTGCGCACGATCGCGACGACCTATTGCTCCTTGTCACTGGGAGCGTTGTTTGAATGGCACTTTCTAGTACCAACAGAAGGTAGCCAAAAATCATACGCAGCCCAGCCCCAGTCGCCTACTCTACGAGCAGCGCGATGGTTTGCCGCAAACGATCCGCCTGCTGCGCTTTGGTTTCGGGGGCAGGTCGGCGGGTTCACGGCCCAGCCGCGTCGGCTGACATCAATGGGGCAGCGCATCTTGCGGGTTTTGAAGCGGACACAGCCCTGGCGCGGCACTGCGCTCGGTTTGGCTCACGGTTCATGGTACGCCGCCAGGAAGCGTTTCGCGAGCAGGGTCCATGTCGATATGGTTGACCGTTCTTGTGCACAGCATCTCGGTACACCAATGCTGGTTTCGGCCTTTTCTGTGTAATTGACCGCGGTAACGCCTACCGCACCGCGTCAGACGTTACCACATCATGTTGCCAACCTTTGATCCCTGGCTTTCTGCTTACGTTGCCGCCGACGTGGCCTCATGCACGTACCTTCCGGCGCACCAATTGGCTGGCGTGCGCGGCCGAAGGTTGGCTTTGTTGCTCCGCGCGTCGGCGCAGAAGTCGCCCCTTTATCGGCGGATCCTTCGGGGTAAAGATCCGGAGGCCTGGCGCCTGGAAGATCTGCCAATTCTGAGCAGGGCTGAGCTCATGCACAGCTTTCAACAATGGGTTGGGGACGGGGAAATCCGCCTCGGGGCGCTGCGCCAATTTACCGCCGCGCGTGATCTCATCGCCGAGCCCTTCCTCGGGCGTTATACGGTTTGGGAGAGTTCGGGAAGCGGGGGCGGGGAACACGGGATCTTTGTTCAAGATGCAGCGGCGATGGCCGTGTACGACGCGCTGGAAGCCGTGCGGCGCATAGCTCTCCGACCGGGAATGCGGCTGGTCGACCCCTTTTACCTGGGAGAGCGTATTGTCTTCGTGGGTGCAACTTCAGGGCATTTCGCAAGCGCTGTATCGCTCGAGCGGATTCGTCGGCTCAACCCGCTTCTCGCGCCGCGTCTGCGTAGCGTGTCGATCTTGCAGGCGCTGGACAAGCAGATTGCAGAGTTGCATGCGCTCCAGCCAACTGTTGTGGCGACCTACCCAAGTGTTGCAGTGTTGTTGGCCGAGGAACATCATGCGGGGCGGCTAGGCATTGCGCCTCAGGAAATCTGGACTGGGGGCGAGACACTGACAGCGAACATGCGCGCCATGATTGAGAAGGCGTTCAAGTGTCCGGTGGTCAACAGTTACGGAGCGTCGGAATTTTTGACCCTTGCCTCACAATGTCGTTGCGGTGCTTTGCATCTCAATAGCGACTGGGCCATCCTTGAGTCCATCGATGAGGATGGTCGGCCTTTACCCACTGGAACTGCAGGTGCGTCGGTGCTGCTGACGAATCTGGCCAACCGCTTGCAACCGCTGATTCGCTACGACCTCACGGACAGCGTCACCTTGCACGCCGGTTCTTGTGCCTGCGGATCCAGTCTTCCCGTTATTGAAGTCCTGGGTCGTCGCGACGACATGTTGCGCCTTATTGGGGACAGCGATCAGTCCGTCAGAGTCGTGCCGCTAGCTCTGACCACGGTTCTAGAGGAGGAAGCCGGGTTGTTTGATTTCCAGATCGTCCAACAAGGGCCGCGTGACGTTGCGTTGTACAGCGGACTGCGTGGCAACACAGCGGCGGCAGCCTTAACGCGGGCGAAGGCGGCGCTCGGTGCGTATTTGAAGCGGCAAGGGGCGCATCACGTGCGCATCCATTGCTACGGCGGCGTGCCAGCCAAGCTAGGCACAAGCGGCAAGATTCGGCGCGTGATTGGCATGCACTGCAGCCCATGAAGCTGGGGGTTTGCGCGCGAAACGGGCTAAGGACGGCAGCGTGAGAAGCGCACAGTCATCGCGGTCGTTTTTGAACTGCCTGCCGCGAACGATGATGCTGGCTGGTCCGAGGAATCGTTGACGCGCGTGTTTCCGTCGGCGTCCGAATCGGGCAGGCATTTAGGCGAAGCAGCCGCAGCGACACCGGTTAGCCGAAGATTGGCTTGTATTTTCGCGCAAGCGGGAATGAGATTTGTGCGCTAAGTCAAAACAACAGGGGTGGAGTTGCGCCCACAATTAGCGAAAGGCAAATAGGAGGACCTGTCCCGATGCGGACACGTGGCAAGGAGCAAATGCGTGGCGCGCAGGCGATTCATGGATTCACATGGGGCCAGGGCAATGGGCCCACCCTGATGCATGGGCGACATCCATCCTTGCGGCTGCTCTGGCGAGCTTTTCAAGTCCATTTCTAGCATTTCCGATAGTGAGCAACGCGTTCAATTGATGGTGCCAGGGGCGTTGAAGAGAACGCCGACGGCGGTGCTCAGCGCCAGCCCTGCCCACGAAGCGTCGGGGGCTGCCTATGACAGTAAGCCGATTCGTAGCGAAGGAGAGATAAGCATGCAGATCGAACCAAGCATTACATTCCGCAACGTGCCTCGAAGCGAGGCTGTTGAGGCGAAGGCCATGGAGCGGGTCGGTCGTCTTGACAGACTCTTCCCCAATTTGACGAGTTGCCGTGTGATCATTGAGCAGCACAATCGGCATCAGCACCAAGGGCATCTTTTCCATGTTCGGATCGATGTCACGGCGCCGGGCCATGAACTCGTCGTTAACCGTGAGCCGAGTGAAAACCACGCCCACGAAGACGTGTATGTGGCCGTTCGCGATGCGTTCAACGCCATGGATCGGAAGGTGGAAGACCTTGCACGGCTGATGCGCGATGACGTGAAGCAGCACGAAGTGCCTCCGCATGGACAGGTTTCAGATCTCGTTCCTGAATCGGGTTACGGGCGGATTCTTGCGTCGGACGGACGATCCATCTACTTCCATCGAAACAGTGTGTGCGGGGAGCGTTTTGAAGACCTGCACTTAGGCAGCGAAGTCCGTTTCATCGAGGTCGCGGGCGAGGAAGGTCCGCAAGCAAGCGCAGTGCTGGTCGTTGGTAAACACCATTTGGTCGGCTAGCCTGCCTTTTGGGCGTCGTGTAGAGGCTGGGTGATCTTTGCTTGTGCGCCAGCTTTGGGCCCCATTCACCATGTTGACGTTGGGCATCGCTCAAAATGGTGATGGGATATCGAGACGGCAAAACCGACTCGATCAATGGCGCCCGATGCAGGACACGCCAGCATCGGGCGAGGCACGCCCTGAACACATGCCCGCGCATTCCCGTTCCGAGACCGTCCCGACGCGCCGCGTCATGCGGGCGAGGCCCGTCCGGGCCGGACGGGGACAAGCCGGCGGTTTTCGCGTGGCTGTCTGCTTTTGTCTGAATAAAATCACAGCATGCAAACTTTCTTCCGTTTCCGCTTTGAATCCGCCGCCGCACGGGTCCAAATCCTGCCGCACCGGATCGGCTGTCAATTGGCGCCGCAGGACCAGCAAGACGCGCAGTTAATCGGTGAGGGCACGGCCAGGCTACACGAGGGACTGTCTCTAATCCTTCGCAATGTTGCATCCGCCAAATCGGGGCTCAACGCCGCGATTCTGCGCAGTGCATTGGGTCTAGACCAAGGAATGCAGCACCGACAAGGCGCTACGCGCGGGCAAGCTGTGCCTGGCCGTGCCGGCGCAGTACATCTCGCAGGACTGTGCTGAGTGCGGCCACCTTCACCGGGACAACCGGCCCACGCGGCCGGTATTGGTCTGTCGGGCAACGTCCGACATCAACGTATCGCAGGTGATTGTGCAGCGCGGCGTGGATCGTGTCCTCTCGGATTCGTGCCGGGAGCGCGAATGCAAGCGCATGATGCACCTACGCCGAAACAGCGAGGGCAGGAGCGGTTCGAAGTCACGCCCACGGAGACCACCGTCAGTCGCGGCCGCGCAGACAGCCTCATACTCGATTCGGTGAACTGGGAAGCCCTCACGACCACGCCGTGCGTTGAACGGCAGGAGAGTTCATGATTCGCCCGCTTCCCTTAATTGTTTGGCTAATCTGTTTTGCCACCCCCGCCATTGCGGCTCGTCACGGTTCGGGCGGCGTGGCCCATCAAGGTCGTTATGCGGTTGTCTTCCCTGAGGCAGCAGCGCTGCCGAACCCACGAATCACGCCGGGCGCTTTGAACCCAGAGGTCACCCAGAGCAACTTGCGAGAGACGATTTGCAGGCCGGGCGGCTACACAAGATCCATTCGTCCGCCTGAGCGTTATACCGAGCGACTGAAGCGGCTACAGATCCGTCAATACGGTTACATTGATCTTCGCCTGCGCGACTATGAGGAAGATCACCTGATTTCGCTTGAATTGGGCGGATCACCCAGAAGTCGGCGAAATTTGTGGCCTGAGCCCCATCATGTCATCGGCGGTTGGGGTAGCTATGCGAAAGACAGATTAGAGAACAGACTTCATACCTTGGTGTGCCGCAGACAAATTGCGCTGGCAGTGGCGCAACGCGAGATTGCCACAGACTGGCGTGAATCCTACAAGCGCTATGTTGGGCCAGTCCCCACCGGTGGAAGATCACATAGGTACGGAGGCTGATCCGCTCGGTCTGCCGTTTTCTGCCGTCTGTCGATGTCCAGTCCGTACGCGTGTGCACAGGCCTCATGACCTGCTGCGTGACGCTCAGCACCCTTGCTGACATAGCTGCTGGCCGGACGGAAGATCTTCGCCAAGCTGTGCGCCTGTTCTGGGTCGGCGTTATCGCGGTTGATCGTCTTGGGATGCGTGCCTGCGACTTCTGGTGCTGTCAGGGGCCTTGTGCGCCGACCGAACGCGTGCATTCAATCGGGACGAACGCGAATGGCGCCAAACCGGAAATGTCTGCGGGTCATCAAGCGCGTTTGAGGCGCGCAGGTCGGCGCGATGTAATGGAGGCGGGGGTCGGAATCGAACCGGCATAGACGGCTTTGCAGGCCGCTGCATAACCACTCTGCCACCCCGCCAGGGTAGGCCGATGAACCCCGAAGCTCATGATCGTGGTTCATCGTTGCATACATCGAATACCAATCAGCGTTGCACGGACCAAGCCGTACACAGAATTTTCGCCGAAAAAAAAGGGAAGCGCTGACTTCCCTTGCGATTTGGTCTTTACCCTTTAACAGCCAAGGTAATGCTTTTGGCTGATCGCGCAAAAACCAGGAAAAATGGAGCGGGAAACGAGTCTCGAACTCGCGACCTCAACCTTGGCAAGGTTGCGCTCTACCAACTGAGCTATTCCCGCGAAACCGAAAATTATAAAGTAAAAATAGGGGCTGTCAACGGCCATCCAAAGCAGCCTTCGCGGATGACACCTCTTCCCTTGCCAGGTCGGCCCCAGTGAGCGACGGAGCGCAACATCCCTCGAGCAAGCGGGATCGCAGGAACATTCGCCAAAGCGCGCGTTCCCCCATGCATCCGAATTGACAAAGGGGCCCGATTCCCGAGTCTCTCAGCATGCAGTGCTCTCGCCACAATGCCAGCTCCGGGAGCGCGCACCGCTTTTCCCGCGATCTCTGCGATCCAGTGAGGCGCCGTACCGTTGTCGGTCAAAGCTGTCCAGCCAGCCCGCCAACGACTGCGTGCATGCCGGCGTCCACGTGCAAGATTTCTGCGGTGATGCCGCTGGCTAGATCCGACAGCAGGAAAGCGCTTGCATTGCCGACCTGTTCAATGGTCACGTTACGGCGCAGTGGGGTACTGGCTTCGTTGAATTTGAGCATTTTGCTGAAATCAGCGATGCCCGACGCCGCCAACGTTTTGATGGGCCCTGCGCTCACGCCGTTCACGCGCATGCCGCGTGGGCCAAGTGACTCGGCGAGGTAACGCACGGTGGCTTCCAGGGACGCTTTTGCAACACCCATGGTGTTGTAATTGGGCACTACGCGTTCGGCGCCGAGATAGGTCATGGTGATCAGCGACGGCATGCCACCTGCGGCCACGCTGGACTGCAGCATGGGCAATGCGGCCTTGGCCAAGGCAGGGAAAGAGTACGCAGAGATGTCATGCGCAATGCGAAATCCCTCGCGCGAGAGGCCGTCGATAAAGTCGCCTGCGATGGCTTCGCGCGGTGCGAAGCCGATCGAATGCACGAGTCCGTCGAGTTGGGGCCAGTGAAGCCCGAGACTGTAGAACAGCGATTCAATCTGCGCGTCGTCGCCAACGTCGCAGGGGAAAATGAGGGTGCTGCCAAACTCGGCCGCAAAGCTCTTGATGCGATCTTCGAATCGCTCGCCGACGTAAGTAAATGCGAGTTCCGCACCCTCATGATGGCAGGCCTTGGCGATGCCGTAGGCAATGGATCGGTTGGACAACAAACCGGTGATGAGGATGCGTTTGCCTGCGAGAAAGCCCATGGAGATGTCCTGTAGGTTTAGAGTCGATAAGAACCCGCGCCGGCCACTGGAACAGCAGGTATGGGTGTTGCCGGATTCCTGTCGCGCCGGCGATGCTGCAGAATTCTCGCATGGCCCACGCTCTCAGCCTTTCCCGTCGTAGCCTTTTGCAAGTACTGCCCCTTGGCCTGGTGCCTTGGTCCAGGAGCGCGCGCGCAGCGGATGGCTATGCGTTATATAGCGCGCCGAAATATCCGGCAGGTTTCAGCCACTTTGATTATGTCAATCCGCAAGCGCCAATTGGCGGCACCCTGTGGCTGACGCCGCCGTCGAGCGCCGGAAGCTTCGACAAGCTCAATCCATTTACTCTGCGGGGCACAGCTCCTCCGGGCCTTAGTAGTCTTGTATTTGAGTCGCTCATGACGCCGAGTTGGGATGAGCCCAACAGCATCTACGGACTGCTTGCCGAGGATATCGAGGTTGCAGCCGATGGGTTGTCGGTGCGCTTTCGCCTGCATCCCGCCGCAAGGTTTTCGACCGGCGATGCGGTAACCGCAGCGGACGTCTGCCACAGCTTCAATACCTTGACGGGATCCTCAGCCGCACCTGGCATCAAGGTGCAGTTCGGCGACGTCGCGCGCGTCGTGGCTGAGGGTGTGCAGCACGTGCGCTTTCTGTTTCGGCGCGCAAATCACGAGTTGCCCTTGATTGCCTCGGGCATGCCCGTTTTTTCACGTAAATGGGGAGCTGGCAAGACGTTCGATCAAGTGGTGAGTGACCCACCTGTTGCCTCTGGCCCCTATCGCATCGAACGTATGTCCCAGAATCGTGACATCATCTATGCGCGGCGCGATGACTATTGGGGCTGGATGCTGCCCACTAGACGTGGGCAATTCAATTTCGCTCGTGTCGGTTACAAGCTCTACCGCGATGACACGGCGCGCCTGGAGGCCTTCAAGGCTGGAGATTTCGACCTGATCCAGGAGTTCATCGCCAAGAACTGGGTGCGGCAGTACAGCGGTCCCAAGTTTCAAAGTGGGGAGCTCATCAAACGCGCGTTGGCCAACCACAACCCGGCCGGGTTCCAGGGCATGGTCATGAATCTGCGTCGCCCGCTGTTCCAGGACTGGCGGGTGCGCGAAGCATTGGCGCTTGCTCTGGACTTTCAGTGGCTCAACCGGATGCTGTTTTATGGTCAGTACGCGCGCATTCATGGCTATTTCGCCAATAGCCCATTCGAGGCCAAGGGCACACCGGAAGCCGACGAGCTAGCCCTCCTGGAGCCGCTGCGAGCACGATTGCGGCCCACCGTGTTTGGGCCGCTACCAACATTACCCAGCACAGACCACCCAGGCGGCCTGCGCACGAATCTGCTGGCGGCACGCAGCCTTCTTCGAGCCGCCGGCTGGCATTACCGTGATGGTGCTTTGCGAAATGCACGCGGTGAGGCTTTTGCGTTCGAATATCTTGACAGCCAAGGCTCGATGGCCCGGGTCATGGCACCATACGGGCAGGCGTTGGAAAAGCTCGGGATCAGCATGCGGTATCGGCAGGTGGACTTTGCCTTGTATCAGCGGCGTATGGACCGTTTTGAGTTTGACATGACCACGGTGCGCTATCTGGGGAGCCCCAGTCCCGGTAACGAGTTGCGCGACCGTTTTGGCTCGGCGGCAGCATCGGTAGAGGGAACAGACAACGTTTGGGGTCTGCGCAGCGCAGCCGTGGATGTTTTGATCGGCCATGTGGTGCGAGCGCAAACCTGGGCTCAACTGGTGGCTGCGTGCAGGGCGCTGGATCGAGTGCTGGTATGCGGGTGGTACTCCGTTCCGCAGTGGTATGCGGCGCAGCATCGTGTGGCATATCGCGCCAAGCGGTTCGGCATGCCCGATACGCTTCCCCTGTATTACGAGCCCGAGAGCTGGGCGATTGCCTGTTGGTGGGCCTCGGCGGCCCAGCTTCCAAACGCGGAGTCGCGCGCATGAACTTGAGCTGGTACATCGCCAAACGCCTGCTACTGATGGTGCCGACACTTCTGGGTGTGCTTCTGTTGACCTTCGCGGTTATTCAGTTCGTGCCGGGTGGCCCGGTGGAGCAAATGGTGGCGCAGCTGCGCGGCAAGGGGCCGGCCACCGAGGCGGCTGGGGGACTTGCCTATCGCGGACAGCAGGGCATTGATCCCAAGCAGCTCGAGGAGATCCGCAAACTCTACGGTTTCGATCAACCCCCAGCAAAGCGCTTCGTGCACATGGTCGGGCGATTTTTGCGCTTTGACCTCGGGCGCAGCTACTTCTACCACGAGAGCGTGTGGCAACTCATCGTGCAGCGCATGCCTGTGTCCATCACCCTTGGCCTGTGGAATTTCCTGCTCACCTATCTCATTTCCATTCCATTGGGTATCGCCAAGGCAGTGCGCAACGGTAGCCGCTTCGATTTTTCGACAAGTATTGCGGTTCTTGTGGGGTACGCCGTACCCGGGTTTGTGCTGGGCGTGGTGTTGCTTGTGCTGTTCGCAGGAGGCAGCTTCTGGCAGTGGTTTCCGCTGCGCGGGCTGACCTCTGATGGGTGGAGCACGCTATCACCTTGGCACAAGGTCACCGATTATTTTTGGCACATCACGCTTCCGGTGGCATCGATGGTCGCGGGCAGCTTTGCTGTCGTCACAATGCTGACCAAGAACGCATTTCTGGAAGAAATCGGCAAACAGTACGTCCTGACTGCTCGCGCCAAAGGCGCAAGCGAAAGCCGTGTGCTCTGGCGCCACGTGTTGCGCAATGCGCTCATACCGATTGTCACTGGCTTCCCCTCTGCGTTCATCGGTGCGTTTTTCGCGGGGTCCTTGTTGATTGAGACACTTTTTTCGCTACCCGGGTTGGGACTTCTATCGTATGAATCTGTCATGCGACGCGACTATCCGGTGGTCATGGGCACGCTTTATCTATTCACGCTTATTGGCCTGATGACCAAACTCATTTCCGACTTGTGCTATGTGTGGGTGGATCCTCGAGTGCAATTCGAGAGCCTGCAATGAGCGCGGCACTCGCCTTGGTGTCGCCCCCAGGCGGCACGCCGGTTGTAGCGGTGTCGCCGTGGCGACTGACTTGGCGCCGTTTCAAGGCGCAACGCCTAGGGTACTGGAGCCTTTGGGTGTTCGGTGTGTTGTTTGGTCTGAGCCTGCTCGCTCCCGTCTTGTGCAACGACAGGCCACTTTTGGTGCGGTACGGGGGACATTGGTATCTACCGCTTTTTCACGATTACCCAGAAATCACCTTCGGCGGCGATTTCCACACTCCAACAGATTATTTGGACCCCCTGATCCGCGCGAGGCTCTCGGAAAATGGCAATTTCGCCGTTTTTCCCCCGTGCCTTATCGATATGACACCATCAACTACTACGCCACGCAGCCCAATCCTGCTCCGCCGTCGGCCGAGAATTGGTTGGGCACCGACGACAGGGGCCGCGACGTCCTGGCTCGCCTGGTCTACGGTTTCCGCGTCTCGGTTTTGTTTGCCCTCGCGCTGACGATCACTGGCACCTTATTGGGCGTTCTCATGGGAGCGCTGCAGGGTTATTTCGCGGGATGGCTGGACTTGACGATGCAGCGCTTCATGGAGGTATGGGGCGCAATGCCAGAGTTGTATCTGCTCATCATCTTCTCTTCGATCTTCTCGCCCAGCTTTGCGATGCTTCTCGTACTGCTTTCGTTGTTTGGCTGGATGGGGTTGACGGACTATGTGCGCGCGGAGTTTTTGCGCAACCGACAGATGGACTATGTGCGTGCAGCGCGCGCGCTCGGCGCGGGTCATTGGCAAATTATCTGGCGCCATATCCTTCCAAACAGTATGACCCCGGTGATCACCTTCCTGCCATTTCGTATGAGTGGAGCGATCCTTGCGCTCACCAGTCTGGATTTCTTGGGCCTTGGCGTACCACCGCCTACGCCCAGTCTGGGCGAGATGCTTGCGCAGGCAAAGGCGAATCTGGATGCGTGGTGGATCTCAATTTCAGTGTTCGTCGCCCTCGTGCTTACGCTATTGCTTTTGACTTTCATTGGCGAAGCCTTGCGCAGCGCGGTCGATCCTCGCCATGACGCGCGCTGAGCGAGACGCCCCCAGCGGCGGGCTCCAGCCCGTGCACCAGCCGCCGCTGCTGCGCGTGCAAAACCTGCACGTGGCTTTTGGCACGAAAGAGGCGGTCAGCAACCTGTCGTTCGACTTGTTTCCGGGGGAAAAGTATGCATTGGTGGGGGAGTCAGGATCCGGCAAGACGATCACCGCACTGTCCATTCTGGGCTTGCTGAGCAACGCGCACAGTAGCGGGCACATTTTGTTCGATGGTCGCGACCTGATGGCGTTGCCCGAGCGGGAAATGCGCGATGTGCGTGGGCGCGACATCGCCATGATTTTCCAGGAACCAATGAGCGCGCTAAACCCGTTGCAACCGATCGGCAGACAAATCGCCGAGTCGCTGGAGTTGCACGAGGGGCTCTCGCGCAAGGCGGCATGGACGGGCGCCGTGGAGTTGCTTGCGCGCATGGAGATTGGGGAGCCTGCTCGACGCGCGAATAGCTTTCCCTATCAACTCTCTGGTGGTCAACGCCAACGGGCGATGATTGCGATGGCCGTGGCTTGCAAACCCCGCCTGCTGCTGGCCGACGAGCCAACCACGGCGTTGGACATGGGCGTTCGTGCCCAAATCCTGGCTTTGCTTGGCGAACTCCAGCGGGAGTACGGATTGGCCGTGATGCTGATTACGCACGATCTGCATCTGGTGCGAGGCTTTGCTCAGCGCATCGGTGTCATGCGAAGGGGGCAGTTGGTGGAGCAGGGGGCAATGGGCGCGGTATTTGCTCAACCCCGCCACCCTTACACGCAGACGTTGCTGGCAAGCCTGCCCCACCGCAATGTTCGGCCGCTCGCCGCGGATGCCCCGATAGTCCTGCGGGCGCAGAGCCTGCGCGTCCAATTCCCCGCAGGCGGCGGCTGGTTGCATCGGCGCCATCACACTGTCGTGCGCGATGTATCGCTGGATTTGCGAGCAGGCGAAACGCTGGGATTGGTGGGTCAATCGGGCAGCGGCAAGACCACGCTGGCCATGGCCCTTCTGGGCCTGCAAGCGATCACTGGCGGTGAGGTTCGGCTGGGGGGTGTGAAGCTTTCGACGTTGAACGCCCGCGGATGGCGTCAGGCACGACGCAAGATCCAAGTTGTGTTTCAGGATCCCTTCTCGTCGCTGTCGCCGCGCCGCACCATCGAGCAGATTGTCGGTGAAGGACTCATGATTCATGCTCCTGGGCTGTCGGCGGAGGAGCGTCGCACGAAAGTGGTCGAATCCCTGTCCACTATGCAATTGGAAGCGGGCGTGCTTCCCCGGTTTCCCCATGAGTTCTCGGGGGGGCAGCGCCAGCGCATTGCGCTGGCGCGCGCGCTCATTGTCGAGCCTGCCGTGCTCATTTTGGACGAGCCCACCAGCGCCCTGGACATCTCGGTGCAGCACCAGATCCTGCAGCTGCTCACTGGATTGCAGGAGCAACGAGGCTTGGCATATCTGTTCATCACCCATGATTTGGCAGTGATCGCGGCGATGGCTCACCGCATTGCGGTCATGCATGAGGGCCAAGTGCTGGAGATGGGCGAAGCGAAGCAACTATTGCATGAACCTCAGCACCCGTACACGAGGCAGCTTGTCAATGCCGCTGCACTTGTGTTTGATGGCAACGATGTCTAGCCAAGTGGGCGAAGGACTCTGTTTTCCGGAACAAGCGCGTGCTTGGGTCGGTTTGACTTGCTATGGCGGAGGATTTCCCCTAGAATTCATAGGCTGTTATCCCGTCGATTGTGATGATCGACGCGTGAATTGAGGCAGGGTTGACCAAAAAAGGGCGACACCAATCGCCCTTTTTTTTTGTCGGTATTCGTTCGCTGTGTAGATGCACAAGGCGCGTCGGCAAAGCGCTGATGGAGCAGTAGGTTCCGTAAAAGTGGGGTCTCGGGGTGTTGGGTTTGGGGCAGGGCGGCAGTGGCATGCATCAGTCATCGGTGATCGAGGCAACCATCGGAGGGATGGGGTACGCGTTCGTCGAGGCCATCTGGGCTTCGGGTGGCCTGCTGCGCGTGACGATCGATCGCACCGACGGCAAGTTCATCACGGTGGACGATTGCGAGCGGGTCACGCGGCAGTTGCAATACGCGTTGGAAGTTGAGGGCATCGACTACAAGCGGCTTGAGGTGTCCTCTCCAGGTCTAGACCGATTGCTTCGCCTGCCCGAAGACTTTATACGGTTCGCGGGCCAAACTGTCGATGTGCGACTGCTCATGCCTTTCCAGGGCCGCAAGAAATATCGTGGCGTGCTTCAGGCGCCCGAAATCGGCCATAAGGGCGAGGTGCCGAGTTACGTCATCGTCTGGGATGACAAGCTGTTGGCGGATATGGCTTCCGCAGTTCCGGGAGCCAAAAAGGCAAAGAGCGTTAAAGCCGGCGGGGTCAAAACGGCCAAGGCGGTTGTTGAGAATTCCGTCACCGGTGCAGCCGGCGGTGGAGTGCATGAATTGCGTTTTTCCTTGGCCGAGGTGCGTGAAGTCCGCCTCGTGCCCGTGCTTGACTTTAGGGGTCGAAAATCATGAACCGCGAGCTGCTGATGCTGGTCGATGCACTGGCGCACGAGAAGAATGTGGACAAGGATGTGGTGTTCGGCGCAGTGGAGGCCGCGCTGGCATCCGCCACCAAGAAGCGCTACACAGGCGAGGTGGACATTCGCGTGGCCATTGATCGCAACACGGGCGCCTACGAAACGTTTCGTCGTTGGTTGGTCGTGCCCGACGAGGCTGGTCTTCAGCAACCAGACGCGGAAATCCTGCAATTCGAGGCCGTTGAACAGATTCCCGATATTGAGGTGGGAGACTACATCGAAGAGCCGGTGGAAAGCGTAGAGTTCGGGCGCATCGGCGCGCAGGCGGCCAAGCAAGTCATCCTGCAGAAAATCCGTGATGCCGAGCGTGAGCAGATTTTGAATGATTTTCTCGAGCGTAATGACAAGATTTTTGTCGGCACGGTCAAGCGTATGGATAAGGGCGACGCCATTGTCGAGTCTGGCAAGGTGGACGCGCGGTTGCGCCGCGGCGACATGATCCAGAAGGAAAATGTCCGGGTTGGTGATCGTGTGCGCGCTGTCATCGCGAAAATTGATCGTCAAGCGCGCGGACCACAGATTGAGCTTTCGCGCACTTCGCCCGAGTTCATGAAGGAGCTGTTCCGCTTGGAAGTGCCTGAGATGGAGCAAGGTTTGCTGGAGATCAAGTCCTGTGCCCGCGACCCGGGCGTGCGGGCAAAGATCGCCGTGCTCTCGCACGATCGCCGCATCGACCCCATTGGCACCTGCATCGGCGTGCGCGGCTCGCGGGTAAATGCTGTGAGCAATGAACTCGGTGGTGAGCGCGTGGATATCGTGCTGTGGTCGGAAGATCCTGCGCAATTTGTAATCGGCGCGCTGGCACCGGCGAATGTGCAGTCGATCGTCGTCGACGAGGAAAAACATGCGATGGAGGTTGCGGTTGACGAGGAAAACCTCGCGCTGGCGATCGGCAGGGCTGGACAGAACGTGCGATTGGCTTCGGAGCTTACTGGTTGGGCGATCAACCTCATGTCGGCAGAAGAATCTCAAAACCGGCAAAATGCGGAAACCGAGGCGATGCGTGAGTTGTTCCGCACGAAGCTCGACGTAGATCAGGAAGTTGCCGACATTCTCATCCAGGAAGGGTTTACCAGTCTTGAGGAGGTGGCCTATGTGCCGCTAACCGAGATGCTGGAAATCGAGTCGTTCGACGAGGATACGGTGAATGAGTTGCGTAAGCGCGCCCGCGATGCCTTGTTGACCCAGGAGATCGCCCGCGAGCAAAAACTCGAGGAAGTCTCTCAGGATCTCAAGACCCTCGAGGGTCTGTCGACAGAGCATATCGCGAAGCTGGCTGACGCAGGCATTAACACCCGTGACGACCTGGCCGATTTGGCCGTGGACGAACTCACGGCCATTACAGGGGCCGACGAGGCCCAAGCCAGCGCGCTCATTCTCAAGGCTCGCGAACATTGGTTCAACGCCTGAGAGCCGAGGAGCAAGGAACCACCCATGGCACAAACAACCGTCGCGCAACTCGCCACCGAACTGCACATCCCCGCCGCTCAGCTGCTGGAGCAACTGGCTGCTGCCAGCGTGCACAAGCAAACGCCCGACGATCCCATCAGCGAAGCCGACAAGGCGCGCCTGCTTGATCACCTGCGCATTGCGCATGGGGTCGCCGGCGCGGAGCGCAAGAAGATCACGCTCACGCGAAAGCAAACCACGGAGATCAAGCAGGCCGATTCCACCGGCAAGGCGCGCACCATTCAGGTAGAGGTGCGCAAGAAGCGCGTGTTCGTCAAGCGCGATGAGGCGGCTCCCGTCGAAGCTCCGGCACCTGTCGCGGCACCGGTCGTTGACGAGGCCGAGTTGCGGCGCCGAGAAGAAGAAGCCAAGCGCCAATCAGAATTGCTGGCTCGCCAAGCCGAGGAGATCAGCAGGCGCCAGCGCGAGGAGGAAGAAGCCGCTCGCGCTCGGGAAGCAGAGCTTGAGCGCATCGAGCAAGAGCGCAGACTGCAGGCAGAGGCGCGGGTCAAAGCAGCCCAAGAGGCGCAAGCGGCCCAGCAGCCAACGGCCGAAGCCGAGGACAGCACCCGCAAGGCGGAAGAAAAGGAAGCTGCCGAGCGAGCCACGGCGCAGACCGATGCCGAAGCGAAGCGAGCGAGCGATGCGGCCGCGGCAGCAACGCGTGCAGCGGAGCTGGCGTCGGTGCAGTCGCGGCGCAACGCCGCGGAAAAGGAGGCGGCGGCTATTCGTGACATGCTGTTGCGTCCGCGCACGGTGCTGCACGCGCCCAAGCCGGAAGCGCCAAAGCCTGTGGAGGCGGCAATCAAGGGCACGATCCACAAGCCGGCTGCTGGCGCTGCCAAGCCGGCGGGTGCCGCTGCCGTTGCCGCTGCAGGCGATTCAAAGGCCAAGAAACAGGTCAAGTCCGAACAACTGTCGTCATCGTGGGCCGACGAAGCAGCCAAGCGACGTGCCATCAAGACGCGTGGCGACACCAGCGGCGGCACGGCGGCATGGCGTGGCGCAAAAGGCGGCTCGAGACGGGATGCGCGCGAGAAAGAACAACCGCGCTTTGTGGCCCCTGCGGAACCCCAGGTGCGTGAGGTACACGTTCCGGAGACGATTACGGTTGGGGATCTGGCGCACAAGATGGCCGTGAAGGCCTCCGAGGTCATCAAGATTCTGATGAAACTCGGTCAGATGGTGACGATTAACCAGGTCCTGGATCAGGAAACAGCGATGATCATCGTGCAGGAAATGGGCCATACTGCCATTGCCGCCAAGCTCGACGATCCCGAGACGTTCCTTGAAGAGGAAGATCAGGTTCCCCATGAGATCGAGTTGCTGCCCCGCGCTCCGGTGGTGACCGTCATGGGGCACGTCGACCATGGCAAGACTTCGCTGCTTGACTATATTCGCCGCGCCAAAGTCGCGGCAGGTGAAGCTGGGGGTATTACGCAGCACATCGGCGCCTATCACGTGACGACCCCGCGGGGCATGATCACATTCCTTGATACTCCGGGTCACGAGGCGTTCACTGCAATGCGAGCGCGTGGAGCAAAGGCCACCGACATTGTCATTTTGGTCGTGGCAGCTGACGACGGTGTGATGCCGCAGACCAAAGAGGCGATTGCTCACGCGAAGGCCGCAGGTGTGCCGATCGTTGTGGCCATTAACAAGATCGACAAACCCGAAGCCAACCCGGAACGGGTGAAGCAGGAATTGGTCGCCGAGCAAGTCGTTCCTGAAGAGTACGGGGGGGACTCTCCCTTTGTTCCGGTGTCGGCAAAAACTGGCCAAGGGATTGATGAACTGCTCGAAAATGTGCTGCTCCAGGCTGAGGTGCTTGAGCTTAGAGCGCCGGTCGAGGCTCCCGCCAAGGGGTTGGTGATCGAGGCGCAGTTGGACAAGGGCAGGGGGCCAGTGGCTACGGTGTTGGTACTGTCGGGGACGCTCAAGCGCGGCGATGCCGTTCTTGCAGGCTCCAGCTACGGCCGTGTGCGCGCCATGTTGGACGAGACCGGCCGTCCCGTTCAAAGCGCGGGCCCCTCAATACCAGTAGAGATCCAAGGTCTGAGTGAAGTGCCAACGGCGGGCGAGGAGATCATCGTGCTCGGGGACGAGCGCAAGGCGCGCGAGATCGCGTTGTTCCGCCAAGGCAAGTTCCGCGATGTCAAGCTGGCAAAGCAGCAAGCTGCAAAGCTTGAGAACATGTTCGATCAGATGGCAGAGGGCTCGAAGACGCTCAATCTCATCATCAAGTCTGATGTGCAAGGTTCGCAAGAGGCATTGGTACATGCTCTCACCAAGCTGTCCACGGAAGAAATCAAGGTTCAGGTTGTGCATGCGGCAGTCGGCGGGATTACCGAGAGCGACGTCAATCTGGCCATCGCTTCGCAGGCCGTGATCATTGGGTTTAACACCCGTGCCGACGCAGGTTCGCGCAAATTGGCCGAGCAAAACGGTATTGATATCCGCTACTACAACATCATCTACGAAGCGGTAGACGAGATCAAAGCGGCCATGTCAGGCATGCTCACACCGGAAAAGCGCGAGGAGGTGCTGGGTTTGGTCGAAGTGCGCCAAGTCTTCCGCATTACCAAGGTTGGAACTGTGGCAGGTTGCCGCGTGCAGTCCGGGGTTGTGCGTCGTTCGGCACAGGTGCGCGTGTTGCGCAATAACGTAGTCATTCACACTGGCGAACTCGATTCGCTCAAGCGTTTCAAGGACGACGTGCGCGAGGTTCAGGAAGGCTTCGAGTGTGGCCTATCGTTGAAGAACTTCCAGGACTTGGAAGAAGGTGATCAACTCGAGGTATTCGAGGTCAAAGAAGTCGCGCGCACGCTTTGATGCTATATACGAGGTGTACCTGCCCGCTGTGCGGGCAGGTCATCATGCGCCTTGACCTTTCAAGTCTCCAGACCCTTGCAGCTCATCATGCCACGACAGGCCAGCACTCCGCACCGTATTCACCGCATCGCCGATCAGATCCAGCGCGACCTTTCTGAGCTGATTCCGCGCGAACTGCGTGACCCGCGCACTGGTCTGATCACGATCGCCGATGTGCAACTCACACCGGATTACGCACACGCGCGCGTTTATTTCACTGTGCTCGGTGCGGAGCCCGAGCACGTTGCTGCTGTATTAAATGAGCGCGCAGGCTATCTCCACAGCTTGCTGTTCAAGCGTTTGCATATTCACACGGTTCCCACCCTGCATTTTGTGTTCGATGAATCGACGCGCAAGGCGAGTGATATGAACACGCTGATCGCGAACGCGGTTTCCAATACGGCAAAGGACGACTGAGCTGCGGAGCTCAGGAGTGCGGCGATGGCAGCAATGCAACAATCCCGGTGGCAGGCCGTGCATGGCGTCATGCTGCTCGACAAGCCGCGAGGATGGACTTCCCACGCGGCGCTGCAACAGGTCCGACGCGCGCTGAGAGCCGAAAAGGCTGGGCATACTGGTACGCTCGATCCACTGGCTGAAGGTCTGTTACCGCTGTGCTTCGGCGCAGCAACCAAATTTGCGCAATTGCACCTCGAGGCGGACAAGGCATATCGTGCGGTGTTGCAGCTTGGGGTGACGACGACGACCGACGATGCCGAAGGCGAGGAAGTGGAGCGCAAGCCGGTTCCACCATTGACGCGAAGCCAAGTTCAGGCGATGCTGCACTGTTTCGTCGGTGATATCGCGCAAACTCCGCCTGTTTATAGCGCTCTCAAACGTGATGGCAAACCCCTTTATGCCTACGCGCGCGCCGGACAGGAAGTCCAAATCCAGCCACGACAAGTCCGCATCGAAAACATGAGTCTTGTTGCTCTGGACGGTGACCGTCTCACTCTGGATGTGCGCTGCGGGAAGGGCACGTATATCCGGGCGTTGGCACGGGATATCGGCCAGCACCTCGGTTGTGGTGCACATTTGGCGGCTCTGCGCAGAACGGCTAGCGGCAATTTCGAGGTGGCGCAGGCGCACAAGCTCGACGCGCTGCGAACGCTCAGTGCGGAGATCGTGCAAGGCTGGCTGCTTCCCGTGCACTGCTTGGTGCAAGGCCTAGCTCGAGTGGATCTGGATTTGTCGCAAACCGCACGCATCTTGCATGGTCAGAGCTTGGCGTCTGATGCCTGGACACTCCTGCCTGAAGGACCCGTGCGCGTGTTTGGCGCAACGGGGGATCAAACACAGCTTTTTCTTGGCGTTGCGCAGTGGGATGGGCAAGTCCTGTCCCCGCAGCGCCTTCTCAGCAACGAGGAACTGCGTACGCAGTGAACATATCATGACCCGATCAATCCGCAATGTAGCCATCATCGCCCACGTCGATCACGGCAAAACAACCATGGTCGACCAACTGCTCAGGCAGTCGGGAACCTTCCGGCAGAACCAGCAAGTCGCTGAACGGGTGATGGACTCCAATGACCTCGAGAAGGAGCGCGGGATCACGATTCTCTCGAAAAACTGCGCAGTGGAGTGGAAAGGCACGCACATCAATATCGTCGATACACCCGGGCATGCCGATTTCGGTGGCGAGGTCGAGCGAGTGTTGTCCATGGTGGACAGCGTGCTGCTGCTGGTTGATGCGGTGGAAGGCCCGATGCCGCAGACCCGTTTCGTCACTAAAAAGGCACTAGCGTTAGGCCTCAAACCCATTGTCGTGATCAACAAGGTGGACCGGCCCGGTGCGCGCGCCGACTATGTCATCAACGCGACCTTCGAGTTGTTCGACAAATTAGGTGCGACGGAGGAGCAACTGGACTTTCCAGTGGTCTACGCGTCCGGGCTGAACGGCTGGGCTACGCTCAATCCGGGCGAAGTCGGCACTGATCTGTCGCCCTTGTTCGATGCGATCTTGCAGCACGTCCCCGCTCATGAGGGCTCAGCGACAGACCCCCTGCAGCTGCAGATCTGCTCGCTTGACTACTCCACCTTTGTGGGGCGTATTGGCATCGGGCGCATTAACAGTGGAACCCTCAAGCCTATGCAGGAGGTCGCCGTTTACAGCGGGCCTGAGTCCACGCCGTTTAAGGCCCGAGTCAACCAGGTCCTGAAGTTCGAGGGGCTGGAGCGCAAACAAGCCGAGAGCGCGGAACCGGGTGATATCGTGCTGATCAATGGCATTGAGAATATCGGTATTGGCGTGACGCTCACCAGCGTCGACGACCCTCGTCCACTTCCAATGCTCATGGTCGATGAGCCAACATTGACCATGAACTTCTGCGTCAATACGAGCCCGTTGGCCGGGCGCGAGGGCAAGTTCGTCACGAGCCGTCAAATTCGCGACCGACTAGACCGTGAGCTGCAAAGTAACGTGGCATTGCGCGTGCGCGATACCGAGGAGGATGGCGTGTTTGAAGTCTCGGGGCGTGGAGAGTTGCACCTGACCATCCTCTTGGAGAACATGCGTCGTGAAGGTTACGAGTTGGCAGTGTCCAAGCCGCGTGTGGTATTTCATGAAGTCCATGGCCAGCGCCAGGAGCCGATTGAAATGGTCACCGCCGATGTGGAAGAGCAGCATCAAGGTGGTGTGATGCAGGCATTGGGGGAGCGCCGCGGCGAGTTGGTGAACATGGAGCCAGACGGCATGGGCCGCGTGCGTCTGGAGTATCGCATTCCCGCACGCGGGCTCATCGGGTTTCAGAACGAATTCATGAATCTAACTCGCGGAACGGGGCTCATCAGCAACATCTTTGATGGCTATGACGCATACAAAGGCGAAATATCTGGCCGCAAGAATGGCGTGCTGATCAGCCAGGACCAAGGGGAGATCGTGACGTATGCATTGGGTAAGCTTGATGATCGTGGGCGTATGTTTGTCAAGCCTGGTGACCCGGTTTATGAAGGCATGATCGTGGGCATTCACAGTCGCGACAACGATCTCATTGTCAATGCGGTGCGCGCCAAGCAGCTCACCAATTTCCGGGTTTCAGGCAAGGAAGATGCGATCAAAATCACGCCACCGATCGAGCTCACGCTGGAATATGCGGTGGAGTTCATCGAGGATGATGAACTGGTGGAAATCACGCCCAAGTCCATTCGTCTGCGCAAGCGCTACCTGACCGAGCACGAGCGCAAGCGCGCAGGACGAGCGGAGGCACAAGCCGCCTGAACGCGGCGCTTTGTCGTTTTGCCCCAAAGCCAGATCGCCAGCATGCGCAACCCTGGGTCGCTGCGAGCGTCGATTAACCAGAGCGGCTCCCATCACCGCCTTGCTGTTCTGGCCATGGTCGGAGCCACGCTTCTGTGGAGCATCGCGGGGGTGGTCACCCGCCATCTTCATCGCAACAACGGCCTTGATCTGGTTTTCTGGCGGAGCAGTTTCACCGCAATCACCGTTCTGGTCTGGTTGCTATGCAAGCAAGGCGCAGGTTCTCTTTGGTCCGAGCTGCGAGGCGCCACAAAGCTGCTGTGGCTCTCCGCATTGTTCTGGGCTGTCATGTTTACCGCCTTCATGGTGGCACTGAGTCTCACCACCGTGGCGCAGACTCTGGTGACTGACAGTATGAGTCCCTTGGTCGCCGCGGTGCTGGGTTGGCTGATTCTTCGCCATCCACTGCCAGTGCGAACCTGGGGCGCCATTTTTTTAGCCATGCTCGGCATGGGTTGGATGGTTTGGCATAACCTTTATGCAGCCGTCAACCATCGCCAGCTTGTGGGGCTTCTTGTGGCCTTTGCTGTGCCGCTGGCGGCAGCGAGCAATTGGGTGAGCCTGCGTCGAGCGGGAGGCGTTGTGTCTATGCAGCCGGCCCTGATGATCGGCGCCGCGCTGTCCGCCGTCGCTGTGATTGGGTTCGCCACCCCTTTCGCGGTCGATGGCCATGATCTGGGTTGGCTTGCCTTCCTCGGGGTCTTCCAGCTTGCGGTTCCAGGTTTGCTCGCCATCTGGGCGGCGCAGCGCCTTGCACCGGCCGAGACCGGATTGCTCGGACTCCTCGAAGTCATCTTTGGCACTTTGTGGGCTTGGCTCGGCGCCGGAGAGCGGCCGGCGGTGAGCACCCTTCTCGGCGGTTTCCTGATTCTTGTCGCATTGGTGGGCAACGAGGTACTTGGGTGGCGCCAGGCACGCCGCCAATTTCGCAAGGCGTTGCTATGTAGCCGAGACGGCGCAGGGGCAGCGTTTTCGAGCGAGCGGGTGCGGTAGCGATCGACAGCCATCGCCTTTTCGCATTTCGTTGTGAAAGACGCTTGACACCTGTTTTAGTCTGTGCAAGAATCTCTTTCTTCGCTGCAAATGCAGCAGCTGCCGGAAGCGCCTGAGGGTGCGGAGGGCAGGATCCTTAACAAGAAGCAGCCGATAAGTGTGGGCGTTTGACTGTCTTGCAAAAGAGATAGTTGAATGCTCATGAAGAAGTACGGAGAAATCCGTGATTTCGATTGAGTAGCCTTCAAGGCAAAACCGAGATTGAACTGTAGAGTTTGATCCTGGCTCAGATTGAACGCTAGCGGCATGCCTTACACATGCAAGTCGAACGGCAGCACGGGGGCAACCCTGGTGGCGAGTGGCGAACGGGTGAGTAATGCATCGGAACGTGCCCAACGATGGGGGATAACTGCGCGAAAGCGTTGCTAATACCGCATACGACCTACGGGTGAAAGCAGGGGACCGCAAGGCCTTGCGTCGATGGAGCGGCCGATGTCGGATTAGCTAGTTGGTGAGGTAAAGGCTCACCAAGGCGACGATCCGTAGCTGGTCTGAGAGGACGACCAGCCACACTGGGACTGAGACACGGCCCAGACTCCTACGGGAGGCAGCAGTGGGGAATCTTGGACAATGGGGGCAACCCTGATCCAGCAATGCCGCGTGTGGGAAGAAGGCCTTCGGGTTGTAAACCACTTTTGGCAGGGAAGAAATGGCCTGTGTGAATACCACGGGTTGATGACGGTACCTGCAGAATAAGCACCGGCTAACTACGTGCCAGCAGCCGCGGTAATACGTAGGGTGCGAGCGTTAATCGGAATTACTGGGCGTAAAGCGTGCGCAGGCGGTTGGGAAAGATAGGTGTGAAATCCCTGGGCTTAACCTAGGAATTGCATTTATGACTGCCCGACTGGAGTACGGTAGAGGGGAGTGGAATTCCGCGTGTAGCAGTGAAATGCGTAGATATGCGGAGGAACACCGATGGCGAAGGCAGCTCCCTGGACCTGTACTGACGCTCATGCACGAAAGCGTGGGGAGCAAACAGGATTAGATACCCTGGTAGTCCACGCCCTAAACGATGTCGACTGGTTGTTGGACGGGAAACTGTTCAGTAACGAAGCTAACGCGTGAAGTCGACCGCCTGGGGAGTACGGCCGCAAGGTTAAAACTCAAAGGAATTGACGGGGACCCGCACAAGCGGTGGATGATGTGGTTTAATTCGATGCAACGCGAAAAACCTTACCTACCCTTGACATGTCTGGAATCCTGAAGAGATTTGGGAGTGCTCGAAAGAGAGCCAGAACACAGGTGCTGCATGGCTGTCGTCAGCTCGTGTCGTGAGATGTTGGGTTAAGTCCCGCAACGAGCGCAACCCTTGTCATTAGTTGCTACGAAAGGGCACTCTAATGAGACTGCCGGTGACAAACCGGAGGAAGGTGGGGATGACGTCAAGTCATCATGGCCCTTATGGGTAGGGCTACACACGTCATACAATGGACGGTACAGAGGGCAGCCAACCCGCGAGGGGAGCCAATCCCAGAAAACCGTTCGTAGTCCGGATTGCAGTCTGCAACTCGACTGCATGAAGTCGGAATCGCTAGTAATCGCGGATCAGCTTGCCGCGGTGAATACGTTCCCGGGTCTTGTACACACCGCCCGTCACACCATGGGAGTGGGGTTTACCAGAAGTAGTTAGCCTAACCGCAAGGGGGGCGATTACCACGGTAGGCTTCATGACTGGGGTGAAGTCGTAACAAGGTAGCCGTATCGGAAGGTGCGGCTGGATCACCTCCTTTCTGGAAACGCTTGATGGTCAAGCGCTCACGCTTATCGGCTGGCAGCCTGCAACGCAAGTTGCAGACGTTGGTGGCTAGATTGCAGTCCTCATGGGGGTCTGTAGCTCAGTTGGTTAGAGCACCGTCTTGATAAGGCGGGGGTCGTTGGTTCGAGCCCAACCAGACCCACCAGCCTGGCGCGAAGGCGTCAAGGGGCGTGGCAGGATCTGGGGTGTAGCTCAGCTGGGAGAGCACCTGCTTTGCAAGCAGGGGGTCATCGGTTCGATCCCGTTCACCTCCACCACAGACGATCAAGACACGGGGGAAGCTGGATCAAACGCCAGGGTACGCACGCGAGTGTGTGCGTTGACGTTTGATTCCGATCAAAAGATAGGCTGCGTTCTTTAACAATTCGAAAGCTGACAATTGCATATTGATTTATGCATATGCGATTGCATCAAAACTTTATCAACGAGAACTATGCTTTGGCCTAGGTCAAAGTTATAGGATCAAGCGACTAAGTGCATACGGTGGATGCCTTGGCGACTACAGGCGATGAAGGACGTGGAAGCCTGCGTTAAGCTGCGGGGAGCTGGCAATCAAGCTTTGATCCGTAGATGTCCGAATGGGGAAACCCACCCGCAAGGGTATCCCCTGCTGAATACATAGGCAGGGGAGGCGAACCGAGTGAACTGAAACATCTAAGTAACTCGAGGAACAGAAATCAACCGAGATTCCGAAAGTAGTGGCGAGCGAAATCGGACCAGCCTGTACGTTTTAGCATCGAGATCAGGGGAACGCTTTGGAAAGGGCGGCCGCAGTGGGTGATAGCCCCGTACCTGAAAATTTCGGTGTGGAACTAGGCGTACGACAAGTAGGGCGGGACACGTGTAATCCTGTCTGAACATGGGGGGACCATCCTCCAAGGCTAAATACTCGTAGTCGACCGATAGTGAACAAGTACCGTGAGGGAAAGGTGAAAAGAACCCCGGGAGGGGAGTGAAATAGATCCTGAAACCGTATGCATACAAAAAGTCGGAGCCCGCAAGGGTGACGGCGTACCTTTTGTATAATGGGTCAGCGACTTACATTCAGTGGCAAGCTTAACCGCATAGGGAAGGCGTAGGGAAACCGAGTCCGAACAGGGCGTTGAGTCGCTGGGTGTAGACCCGAAACCGGATGATCTATCCATGGCCAGGATGAAGGCTGGGTAACACCAGCTGGAGGTCCGAACCGACTAGTGTTGCAAAATTAGCGGATGAGCTGTGGATAGGGGTGAAAGGCTAAACAAATCCGGAAATAGCTGGTTCTCCTCGAAAACTATTTAGGTAGTGCCTCGTGTATCACCTTCGGGGGTAGAGCACTGTTTTGGCTAGGGGGTCATGGCGACTTACCAAACCAAGGCAAACTCCGAATACCGAAGAGTGTGAGCACGGGAGACAGAGCACCGGGTGCTAACGTCCGGACTCAAGAGGGAAACAACCCAGACCGCCAGCTAAGGTCCCTAAATATGGCTAAGTGGGAAACGAAGTGGGAAGGCTTTGACAGTCAGGAAGTTGGCTTAGAAGCAGCCATCCTTTAAAGAAAGCGTAATAGCTCACTGATCGAGTCGTCCTGCGCGGAAGATGTAACGGGGCTAAGCCATATACCGAAGCTGCGGATGTGCGTCAAGCACATGGTAGAGGAGCGTTCCGTAAGCCTGTGAAGGTGTTCTGAAAGGGATGCTGGAGGTATCGGAAGTGCGAATGCTGACATGAGTAGCGTTAAAGGGGGTGAAAAGCCCCTCGCCGAAAGCGCAAGGTTTCCTACGCAACGTTCATCGGCGTAGGGTGAGTCGGCCCCTAAGGCGAGGCAGAAATGCGTAGCTGATGGGAAACAGGTTAATATTCCTGTACCACTGTCCAGTGCGATGTGGGGACGGAGAAAGTTAGGTGATCCGGGTGTTGGATGTCCCGGTTCAAGCACGTAGGCGTGCCCCTTAGGCAAACCCGGGGGGCTGAGCTGAGATGCGACGACGAGGCGGCTTGCCGCTGAAGTCACTGATACTCTGCTTCCAAGAAAAGCCACTAAGCTTCAGCTGGACATGACCGTACCGCAAACCGACACTGGTGCGCGAGATGAGTATTCTCAGGCGCTTGAGAGAACTCGGGAGAAGGAACTCGGCAAATTTGTACCGTAACTTCGGGATAAGGTACGCCCCTGGTATGTGAAGCCGTACAGGCCGAGCAGAAGGGGGCCGCAGTGAAAAGGTGGCTGCGACTGTTTATTAAAAACACAGCACTCTGCAAACACGAAAGTGGACGTATAGGGTGTGACGCCTGCCCGGTGCCGGAAGGTTAAGTGATGGGGTGCAAGCTCTTGATCGAAGCCCCGGTAAACGGCGGCCGTAACTATAACGGTCCTAAGGTAGCGAAATTCCTTGTCGGGTAAGTTCCGACCTGCACGAATGGCGTAACGATGGCCACACTGTCTCCTCCCGAGACTCAGCGAAGTTGAAATGTTTGTGATGATGCAATCTCCCCGCGGAAAGACGGAAAGACCCCATGAACCTTTACTGTAGCTTTGCATTGGACTTTGAACAGATCTGTGTAGGATAGGTGGGAGGCTTTGAAGCCGGAATGCTAGTTCCGGTGGAGCCAACCTTGAAATACCACCCTGGTGTGTTTGAGGTTCTAACCTTGGTCCTTGAATCAGGACTGGGGACAGTGCATGGTGGGCAGTTTGACTGGGGCGGTCTCCTCCTAAAGCGTAACGGAGGAGTTCGAAGGTACGCTAGGTACGGTCGGAAATCGTGCTGATAGTGCAATGGCATAAGCGTGCTTAACTGCGAGACTGACAAGTCGAGCAGATGCGAAAGCAGGACATAGTGATCCGGTGGTTCTGTATGGAAGGGCCATCGCTCAACGGATAAAAGGTACTCTGGGGATAACAGGCTGATACCGCCCAAGAGTTCATATCGACGGCGGTGTTTGGCACCTCGATGTCGGCTCATCTCATCCTGGGGCTGTAGCCGGTCCCAAGGGTATGGCTGTTCGCCATTTAAAGAGGTACGTGAGCTGGGTTTAAAACGTCGTGAGACAGTTTTGTCCCTATCTTCCGTGGGCGCTGGAAGCTTGAGAGGGGCTGCTCCTAGTACGAGAGGACCGGAGTGGACGCACCCCTGGTGTACCGGTTGTCACGCCAGTGGCATCGCCGGGTAGCTATGTGCGGAAGAGATAACCGCTGAAAGCATCTAAGCGGGAAACTCGCCTCAAGATTAGGCTTCCCTGGAGACTCGATCTCCCTGAAGGGTCGTTGAAGACTACAACGTTGATAGGCTGGGTGTGGAAGCGCAGTAATGCGTTGAGCTAACCAGTACTAATTGCCCGTGAGGCTTGATCCTATAACTTTGATCTAGCATTGACGCAATCGCAGTCAGCTTCTCGAATTGGGTGCACGCCCCAGGCCTGCGCCAACAAGTTACGCCTGATGACCATAGCGAGGTGGTCCCACCCCTTCCCATCCCGAACAGGACCGTGAAACACCTCAGCGCCGATGATAGTGCGCATTCGCGTGTGAAAGTAGGACATCGTCAGGCACCCCTCCCAGCCCGGCCATCACCATGGCCGGGCTTTTTTTTGTCCGCCCGGCGCATTCCCCCGGCGAGACGTTGGGACAGATGCCCGCAGGCGTCAAATCGACTATCCTTGGAAGCACTCACGAACCACGGAGGCTTCGATGCAATACGCGCGTTTAGGCAAGACGGGCCTCACAGTTTCCCGCATTTGCCTCGGCTGCATGACTTACGGCATCCCCTTTCGGGGGGCTCATCCGTGGACGCTTGACGAAGCGGCAAGTCGGCCGTTGATTCGCCAAGCCGTAGAGCTCGGTATCAATTTTTATGACACCGCAAACGCATATTCCGATGGCACGTCTGAGGAAATCGTCGGCCGTGCATTGCGCGATTTTGCAAAACGCGACGAGATCGTCGTGGCGACCAAAGTGCATTACGCGTCGCGTCAAGCACCAAACGTGGGCGGACTTTCCCGAAAAGCGATTTTGTATGAGATCGACGCCAGCTTGTCCCGCCTCGGGATGGACTATGTCGACCTATATCAAATCCACAGATGGGATCCGGCGACACCCATCGAGGAAACGATGGAGGCACTACATGACGTTGTGAAAGCGGGCAAGGCCCGATACATCGGGGCCTCATCGATGTTTGCGTGGCAGTTTGCCAAGGCCCAATTCGTCGCACAGAGGGAGGGGTGGACACGGTTCGTGAGCATGCAGCCCGAGATCAATTTGCTCTATCGCGAAGAGGAACGCGAGATGTTGCCGCTTTGCCGGGACGAATGCATTGGTGTGCTGCCCTGGAGCCCTTTGGCTCGAGGGCGCCTTGCAAGACCGTGGGGCGAACAGACCGCACGCATGACCAGTGATAGTTTTGGGGCAAGCCTGTTTGCGCAAACGCAGGAGGCGGACCGACGGGTAGCGGAGGCTCTTGCCGAAGTCGCGGCGCGGCGAGCGGCGCCACGTGCGCAGGTCGCGCTGGCATGGCTACTGCAAAAGCCGGGCGTCACGGCTCCCATCATCGGCGCCTCGAAATCTGGTCATTTGCATGACGCGGTTGCATCACTTGAGCTGACGCTTACCGACGAAGAAATTTCAATACTCGAGGGCCCTTACGTGCCCCATGCGGTCGTGGGTTTCGAGTAAATGTAAGTGTGGAATGACATCAAGTCAGGCGGGCTCACGCGTACCTGACGTCGTCAAGACGCTGGTATTCGACCGCCAGACATCTCGAGGTGTTTGGCCATGGCGCCAGCCACTCTTGAGCCTCCTGCCGAAAACCCAAGTAGAACCCAAGCTCTGCATCGACTGTCAACAAAAGAGTCAGCGACAACGCATCTGCCGCACGCCATGCGTGAGCTGCGACCGGGGCATTGGACGGCTGCGTCCGAGAAAGGCCTACCTTTGGCGGCGCCATTCGCGCCACCAAAGCCACAGCCGGCGCCACCAAGGAAAGCGTCTTGGCGCTCGCTTTTTATTTGACATCACAGATCCAATACTTCATCCAGCAATGAAGCAGAGCTCTTGACCCCGAGCCCACCATGCTCCTCGTTTCGATGGTGCGATACCTAACACTGACCTTAGAAGGTCTCGCATTGGGGTACCCTCGCAAGATTTGCCAACAGTGAGATCGATAACCTCCAAACTACATTTCTGCGCCAATGGCAAGACGTGTCTGAGTTTGAGCAGATTGTTCGACGAAAATCTGCGCCAAAGGACGTCACGTTATTTGGCCAGGCATTGCCCGCGTGGAACGCAGACTCAGTTCAGGTCTCCTTCGCCGAACGTACGACCAACGCAGCATTTGTTCCCCCAAACCCTGCAGACAGCGTCATGGCGTACCGTACGGGATGATTCAGGATCGTTTCGGGGACGTGGTAGAGCCCGGTGCACTCAGGGTCCAGGTCGTCCAGAAATGCCGTTGCAGGGATAAAGGAATGGCGCATAGCCAAAATACACACGAGCATTTCCATGGCGCTTGCGGCTCCGAGCATATGGGCATGAAGGGCCTTTGTTGCACTGACTGGAACAGTGTGCGTTGCGTCACCGAGCACTTCTTTCAATGCCGCAACCTCAATAGGGTCGCCGCCGCGCGTGGCAGTTGCGTGCGCATTGATGTAACCGAGTTGTGACGCGTTGATCCTGGCACCCTTCAGCGCGGCGCGCATGGCGGCGATTTGGCCCCGCTGATGCGGAGCGCCAATGTGATGCCCGTCCGACGCGATGCCCCAGCCATCAATGAAAGCAAGAATTGGCGCATTGCGACGCTCCGCGTGTTCACGGGACTCCAACACATAAAACACGCTTCCCTCGCCCAAGACTAAACCTGTGCGCCTGCGAGAAAAAGGCCGGCAACTCTGCGAAGGCATGTGATCTACATCCGCCAAGGCGCGCAATCCATCCCAGGCACCCAGGAACATGGGCTGAAGAGCGGACTCCGCGCCGCCGGCAACGGCAATGTCCAATTCACCACCGCGGATATGCCGGCAGGCGTCAGCGATCGCCGCACCCGAGGACGAGCATGCGGATGAATGACACGCTGTCGGGCCCAGAATTTGATGACGGATCGAAATCTGCGATGCTGCTGCATTGGCCATGCAACCCATGATCACGTAGGGCTTCGCCGTCTTGCGGCCCTCTAAGTAAAACTGTCGTATGCCCTCCCATTCAGTGGCGCCACCACCACGGACCGTGCCGTAAAAAACCCCTGCACGGTCGCCAAACGTGGAAAAGTTGGCAAGTCCAGCGTTTTCTGTCGCCTGGCGCGATGCCAGGATCGCCATCTGCGTAGTACGATCAAGAAACGGGAGTTCAACCCGCGTGAACGCCTCATTGAACTGAGCGTTTACTGCCCCGATGGGAAAGGGACGCGCCATATCTGGTGAGTCAAAGGCACTGATCCCGGATTTCAGACCAAGAAGACTTTCGAGAACCTCCGTCTCGGAGGACCCAATAGGGGAGATGACTCCAATGCCCGTAATGGCAATTTCAAGCATGACTTGGAGCTTTTATATTTTTAATGACCATGTTCGCGACATCGATCAATGTCGGGTTTTTCGGTAAATCAATATCTTTGAGCTTGCAACCCATCGAATCTTCGAGAGTCATAATGACGTCAAGCACACCCATCGAATCGAGCCCAATCTCCGCGATATGCATCGAGTCGGGCTTGCCCGTCAGATCGATGTCAAACGTTTTATGAGTTATGCTTTTAATAGCATCAATGATTCGGTTTTGATCCCAGACTTGGCTCATGGCTTGCCTTCATGAAGGTTAATAGCTGGATGATAACCGAAAAATGGTGGCGGTGCAATCGGGTTTTGGTAATAATTGAACAGATATTATTTTGCGTCAAATTCATGAATCCTGCCGTGTGGCGTTTCTGAGAGTCTGAAGGGGGTTCACAATGCATCCGACAGCTATCGACCAAGGATGGGTCCGCGAGCCCGTTATTATCATCGTTGATGATCAATCGACAAACTGCCATCTGTTGGCGGAAATTGCGCACGGATTCTGTCCGGACGGAAAAATTCTTTCTTTTGATGACCCCCTGGCTGCGGTAGCCTACGCAAACGCGCATCAAGTTGATCTTGTGTTGACTGATTATCGTATGCCGCAAATGAATGGCGTAGCGTTAATACGCACACTCAGAACCATGAAGCACCTGAATGAACCGCCAATCATCTGCGTGACCGCAATCGATGATCTGAAAGTTCGTTATGAAGCCCTCGACGCGGGTGCGAATGATTATTTAAGTCGACCGCTTGACTATCGCGAATGCGCCGCGCGCTGCCGCAATCTATTAAATATGCGGCGATTTCAGCTCGCAACACTGCATCATGCGAAGGAACTTGAAAATCGCGTCGAGCAAGTTGTTCAGGATCTGCAGAAGAAGAAAATGGAAACCCTGTTTCGCTTAGCCAAAGTGGCGGAACAGCGCGACACAGATACAGGTGGCCATCTCAATCGCATCGGGCGTTACTCGAGGTTGTTGGCGCGAAAAATGGGCTGCGAAGAATCGTTCGCGACAATGATGGAGTTGGCAGCACCGCTCCACGATATCGGAAAAGTTGCCATTCCTGATAATATTCTTTTGGCGGAGCGCGTTTTGACGCCAGATGAGTGGGCAGTTATGAAAACGCACACGATCATCGGACACGCCATGCTTTCTGGTGGAGATTCAGAGGACTTGATGATCGCCGCAGAGATTGCTAGGTTTCATCATGAGAAGTTCGATGGAAGTGGATACCCGGACGGACTGTCGGGACAAGGTATTCCCATCTCCGCGAGGATCCTCGCAGTGGTCGACGTTTACGATGCGTTGACATCCAAGAGGCCGTACAAAAAGGCGTGGCCGAATGAGGAGGCTATCGCCTACTTGCGGGCGCAAGCGGGGAAGCACTTGGATCCGGAATTGGTTAATATTTTTCTTTCGTGCCGGCCCGACATCGATAAAATCCGGGTGCATTTGCAGTAGTCTTGCGTCCCGAATAAGCAGTGCTAAAGGCTGTTCAAGATCTCGAATCGACTCCACGTTTGTGAGGTGATGCGTCCCCCGGAGTTCGACAGTTTGAGTCAAAAATTGGCTGAAAACGCCGACCCCGGCCTTGACGGAACAAAGGGTTAGCATCGTTTTTGGAAAAGTACGTGTGGTGGCACGTTTTTCCACATTGTGAGGCTGTTGCCATTTGCAGATGGGTTGGTGTATTGTGGCGGCATGTTTATCAAGATCACCACCTCCGGCGGTCGCCGCTATGTCCAGCTCGTGGAGTCCTACCGGGATGAGAGCGGGCGGGTGAAGAAACGCACGGTGGCCACCCTGGGGCGCGCCGACCAAGCTGGCAGCCAGCTTGAGAGCGTGATCCGCGGCCTGCAGCGACTTCGCGGCGACATGCCGCCGGAGGCCGGCGCGGTGGCGACCGTGGCCGACGTGCGGTTCGAGTCCAGCCGCGCCCTGGGCGACGTATGGGCGCTGACCGAGCTGTGGGACGAATTGGGATTCGGCGAGCTGCGCCGGGTTTTTGGTCGCACGCGCAGCCGCATCGACGTCGAGGGGCTGGTGCGCCTGATGGTGCTCAACCGCCTGTGCGATCCGACATCCAAGCTCGGGGTGCTGCGCTGGCTGCAGACGGTGGCGCTGCCGCGCTTTGCGCCCAAGGAAGTGACGCACCAGCAACTGCTGCGGGCGATGGACGCGCTGGTCGAACACCAGGACCGCGTGCAGGCGGCGCTGGCCGGGTTGCTGCGCCCGCTGATCGACCAGGACCTGTCGGTGGTGTTCTACGACATGACCACCATCGGCGTGGAGGGCGAGACCGAGCTGGCCGGCGACCTACGCCAGTTCGGCATATCCAAGGACGGCGGCATTCGCCGCCAGTTCATGCTCGGAGTGGTGCAGACGGCCGAGGGACTGCCGCTGACGCATCGGGTCTGGGAAGGGAACACGGCCGAGGCACCGACGCTCAGCACCGTGGTTCAAGAGGTTCTGGCGCTGTACCCGGTCAAGCGCGTGGTGCTGGTGGCCGATCGCGGTCTGCTCAGCCTGGACAATCTGGAGTGGCTGCGCGGGCAACGCGTGGGCGGCACCGAGCAGCCACTGGAGTTCATCCTGGCCGTGCCGGGGCGGCGTTATGCCGAATTCTCGGAGATTCTGGAGCCGATCCACGCGCAGCGCTGCGCGGCAGCCACCCGCGAGGTCCTCGGCGAGACCCGCTGGCAGGACATGCGCCTGGTCTGGGCCCACGATCCGCGCCGCGCCCTGGAACAAACCGCAGCGCGCCGCCAGCATATCGAAGAACTCACGCAGGAAGCCCAGCGGCGTGCTGGCAAGCTTGATGCGCAAGAAGGCGGCACCGCCTTCAGAGGCCGGCGCCTGAGCGACTCCGGTGCTAAGGCCTGGCTGTACCGCGCGGTCTCCGAGGCGCATCTGGGCTCGATCATCAAGGTCGACCTGCAATCGGATCTGTTCACCTACGTCATCGACGACAAGGCGCTGGCGCGTGCAGAACTCAACGACGGCAAGCTGTTGTTGGTGACCAATGTGCCAGAGTTGTCGGCGCTTGAGGTTCTGCGACGCTACAAGAGCCTGGCCGACATCGAGCGCGGCTTCAAGATTCTCAAATCCGAGATCGAGATCGCCCCGGTGTTCCACCGCTTGCCCGACCGCATCCGTGCCCATGCGCTGATCTGCTTCATCGCTCTGGTGCTGTACCGCGTCATGCGCATGCGCCTCAAGGACGCCGGCTCCAAGCTGTCGCCCGAACGTGCACTCGAGCAACTGCGGCGCATCCAATACCACCAGGTCCACCTCGGCGGCGAGCGCCGCGACGGCACGTCCTCGCTCAGCGACGCCGACCACGCCATCCTCCAAGGACTCAAGCTCCCGAAACCCGCCATCGACGACCAACTCGCACTCCTGTAGGGGCACGTTTCAACGCTCACCCTAACGATATCGCGTACTTACGACCGTAACTGTCGAACTCCGGCGTCCCCGGGGCGAATCGCGCACGCCGAAGGTTGGATGGGAGCCAGACGCGGATGGGCAGCGGGATATGGCGATGCGGTCGAAATCGACCGGCGCGATAACACGTGGCGCAGCGAGCAAGCTCGGCCTCAGCGGCCGCCGGCTCATTGGCTTGGCAGGACGCGGAATGGAGCAAACCCAGATGCCGAGTCACCATTGGCGGCCGCGGCTGCGAAAAAAGTGGATACAGATGGATTGGCACGCGCAACATTGCCGAAACATGGAGCGCATAGTCTTCAGGGATGCGCCATTTGCCTCGTTCGACCGGTCTCGGAGTTGCATTACTCTTCCTGCTGTCTCCATCAAGCCAGGCTCTCGGGCTGGATTCGATGCGGAATTGGGTGGACAGCGCCGACCAGAATTTGACGAATATCTACGATAACGGCACGCCCGATGTGTTTTTCACGGGCTACACCTGGCATGACCCAGCGACCTACACCGCGGCCAAGCGCGCAACGCTCAACAGCCACGCTTGGGGATTGGGCTGGGGCAAACATCTGGTAGACGCGAACGGCAATGACGAGATGGTGTACGCGATGATGTTTTCTGACTCTCACCGCAATGCGCAGCCTGTTGTGGGGTATGGCAAGCAATGGTTATGGCGCCCGGCAGGAAAGCTGCACTTAGGGGTGGGATATACGGCTGGGATCACATCGCGTGCTGATATTTTCAACAATATTCCGTTTCCCATCGCATTGCCGCTGGTGTCCGTTGGTTATGGGCGATTTACGCTGTATGGCACGTTTCTGCCAAAGGTAACTAGCACATTGAACAATGGCAACGTGGCGTTTTTTTTCGCACGGTATGCCTTTCGATGAAGCGCGGGTTAAGCAGGCAACGCATGCCTGAGCAGTCGCCATGAGGACTCGCTCAAAGCGTCTTCGTCTGTGCATGCGGAGAAGCAATTGATCGGCATCCCGATCGTGTTGTGACCAAGTTCCACCCAGCACCTCCCTCGAGGTGACGCGCGTGTCTGACGGACGCCCCTGATAGGTCGCTCGTCAGTGCGCTGGTCAATTGGGCATCGGATCGAACTGCCAGTACGACTGCCTTGACACTGCCTGCGAAGTACTGAGAGTCACTGCGTTGGCAGACATGCGTGAAAACTGGCTTCGCCGCCACGCGATAGCTCATCGGGCCGCCTCGGATCCGGGGTACACGCATTTCCGTGATGTGCGTCAAAGCCGCAAAGGCTCTTGCCGGCGTATAAGCAATCCTATCGGGTTGTATTTGGACAAGGGTCTCATCTTGAGGCAAGAGCTAACAAATTGCACCGGCGGCAGGGACGCATTGCGCGTGGCAAGCCAAAGCGGCTTTATACGTACGCGCTGGGTCGTGACTCTTGGCATCGTTTTGTTTTTCGGGTTTGCGGGCGCCGGTTGGTGGGCCACACATCCCAAGACGCAAGTGGTTTACGTTACTGCACTTGCGGCGCGAGGTGCAGTGGCACGCACCGTTACGGCAACCGGAACGGTGAATCCTGTGCTCACGGTGATCGTGGGCACTTACGTTTCAGGCGTGATCCAGTCCCAATACTGCGACTACAACACCAAAGTCAGAAAAGGACAACTGTGCGCAAAAATTGATCCGCGCCCCTATCAGACGATTGTCGACGAGAACATGGCTCAGCTTGCGGTGGCACGGGCGCAGCTCGTGAAGGACCAAGCCAACGTCGAGTACACAAGGATCAATTTCAAACGCTTGGTGGGGCTTGTTGGCCGAGGTGTGGTTTCGCAGGATGCGGTTGACCAGGCAAAAAGCGCTGTGGACCAGGGCGCGGCTCAGGTCCAACTGGACAAAGCGACGGTGCAGGAGCGTGAGGCTTCGCTCGAGGCTGCCAAGGTCAACCTCGGCTACACGGATATAGTGTCGCCAGTTGACGGCACGGTTGTTTCGCGCAATGTCACCATCGGGCAGACTGTGGCCGCCAGTTTCCAGACGCCCACGCTATTCCTTATTGCCACCGATCTCACGCGAATGCAAGTTGACGCCAATGTCAGCGAAAGTGATATCGCTACGATCAAAGATGGTGATAAGGCGAGCTTTACCGTGGAGGCATACTCGGGCCGCCTGTTTCCGGGACGAGTCGTGCAGGTTCGCCAAGCGCCACAGTCGGTCCAAAACGTCATTACCTATGACGTGGTCGTTGCTTTGAACAATACCGATTTGCTGCTCAAGCCTGGAATGACGGCCACAGTGGGCATTGTGACCGCTGAGCGCGATAGTGTGCTGCGCGTGCCCGATCAGGCACTGCGTTATTTGCCGACAGGCGCCAGCGTCGCGCCCAAGTCCAGCAAGGGACTCACCAGGGTTTGGGTATTGCGAGACGGACGCCCTGTAGCCGTGTCGATCAAGACCGGTCTCGATGACGATACGTATACGGAGGTCGTTGGCGGCGACCTCAAGGCCGGGGATCGCGTGATTGTCGGCGAGCAGCGTGCGGGTGCTGCGACCCAGGGTGGCGCATCGGTGCGCTTCGGGCTTTAGGGTAGCGAGTCAAACGCCATGGCCGCGCCCGTGATCGAACTCCGGGACGTTTCACGCGTCTATCGCGTGGGCGACACGGAGGTGCGCGCACTCGATGGCGTGAATCTTTTGATCGAACGTGGTGAGTTCGTCGCCATCATGGGTTCGTCGGGCTCCGGAAAATCGACGCTGATGCACGTGTGCGGATGCCTCGATCGTCCTACGGGCGGCCAATACCTGCTTGAGGGTGTGGACGCCGTGCGTCTGAGCGAAACGGAACTCGCGCGCATCCGCAGTGAGCGCATCGGTTTCGTGTTCCAGAGCTTTAACCTGCTCGCACGCACAAGCGCCATCGAGAATGTTGCCCTGCCACTGTTCTACGCGGCATCCGGCCCCGCGCGGCGGTCGGAGCGCGTGGCCCGTGCACGGGAGTCGCTCCAGACGCTAGGCCTGAGCGGACGCGAAGACAACACTCCTAGCCAACTCTCGGGTGGACAGCAGCAACGCGTGGCCATTGCCCGTGCGCTCATCAATCGTCCCAGCCTTTTGCTGGCGGATGAACCCACTGGAAACCTCGACACGCGAACCTCCCACGAGATCATGCAGACACTGCGCGCTCTCAATCGGCAGCAAGCAGTCACCGTGCTGCTGGTGACCCACGAGCGCGATATTGCCGACTATGCGGATCGTGTCGTCACCATGCGCGATGGCAAGATCATTTCTGATGAACGCAATGTGGCTCCAGCCGGCGGTGGGTTGGCCCCAAGTGTTGCGGAAATCTCGGCAAGCGGGGCCAACCCCACCGCAGGTGGACTCGCCGACACGCTGCGCAAGACGCCGTCCCTGGGCTTCACCACCATGATTCTGGCAGCTGCCGCGCAGGCGATCGTCCGCAACAAGATGCGCTCAGCGTTGACCATGCTGGGCGTTTTCATTGGGGTGGCCGCACTCATCGCGATGGTCGCCGTGGGGCAGGGGGCTAATGCCGCTGTACGCAAGCAAATCGAAAGCCTCGGCACTAACTTGCTGGTTGTCATTCCTGGGGCGACCACCAGTAGCGGAGCGCGCGCCGGATCGGGCAGTGCCTCGACGTTGACAGTGACTGATGCTCAGGCTCTGCGCCGAGATGACCCAGCAGTGGACCAGATCGCCTACATGATCCGGCAAGCTAGCCAAGTGCAGTACGGGGGACAGAATTGGTCGACAGTGATCCAGGGCGTTACACCCAGCTACCTGCCGATGACGAACTGGCAGATCGCGGCAGGCCGCACACTGGAGCGCACCGACGAGACAGGCGCGTCCATGGTTGCAGTGATCGGCAACACTGTTTATCGCCAGTTATTCCGTCCCTACGAGAACCCCATCGGCGCCCATATCCTGATCAAGGGGCGCAGCCTGCAAGTTGTGGGATTGCTGGTGTCAAAGGGCCAGACTCCCTTCGGGCAGGACCAGGATGATTTGGTGATGATCCCCTTCACGACTGCGCAGCAAAAGGTATTGGGCGTCGCCGCACCGAGCCAGGCGCAAAACCTGGCAACAACGACGATATCGGGTGCGAGTGTGCCGGTCAATACGACGGCATCGGCATTCCCCGCACCGCCTAATCCCTACAACATCCCACCACGCCTCGCCGGATACGTGAACACTATCTTTGTGCAGGCCACGGGCGCTGGACAGGTTTCGGCTGCACTGACGCAGGTTCGCGAGACATTGATGCGTCGCCACCGGATTGGACCGGGCGCCACACCCGATTTCTCCGTGCGCAACCTTAGCCAAATCGCGCAGACTGCCGAAAGTTCATCCAGGATTATGGCGCTGCTGCTGGCCGTGGTGGCATCGATTTCCCTGATCGTGGGCGGCATTGGGATCATGAACATTCTGCTTGTCTCAGTGACCGAGCGCACACGCGAGATCGGCCTGCGCATGGCGATCGGTGCCAGGCGCGTGCATGTGCTGCTGCAGTTCCTAGCCGAAGCGGTGTTCGTGAGTGTCACTGGGGGAGTGGCCGGCATCGTCTTTGGCATCGCAGTCTCAGCGCTTGTCTCGGCTGTGGCGCACTGGCCCATACTGCTTTCGCCCGGTGCCATCGCAGGGGGGTTTGTGTTTTCGGCCGCGGTCGGCATTTTCTTCGGCTATTACCCGGCGCGCAAGGCCTCACGTCTGAACCCAATCGAGGCCCTTCGTTATGAATAAGCTGCGCAAAGGACTGTGGGCAGTGCTGGGTACGCTGGGATTGACCGCTTGCGCTGTCGGCCCAGACTTTAAGGCGCCTCCGGCACCGACGCAAAAGGCCTACACAGCGCGGCCGGTCACGCTTTCGCAGGCTGGCACGGCTCTTCCGGAGCAAAGCCTGACTATCGGCGCAACGGTTTCCACGCAGTGGTGGCGTCAATTTAAGTCTTCCACGCTTGATACAACCGTGGCGCTGGCTGTAAGCGATAGCCCGACGCTCGAGCAGGCTCGCGCTACGCTCGCTCAGGCGCAGCAGTCCTTGCGTGCGGCGCAGGCAGCCTTGTATCCGCAGTTCGATCTCGGGGCAGGCGTCAGCCGTGCCCGCTCACCTGCAGCTAATGGCTCCGGCAGCAGTGACCTGTTCAGCGTTGGTCCACTCGTGAGCTACAACGTTGATGGTTTCGGCGGCACACGGCGGCTCATTGAGGAGCAAAGCGCGGTCGCCGATGTGCAGCGAGCGCAGCTCGCTGCTGCACGCCTCGCTCTAACCGGAAACGTCGTGGCTCAAGCTATCGGTATCGCTGCAGCGCGCGACCAAACAGCGGCCGTCGAGGCAGTGTTAGCGGTCGACCAGCAAAACGTTGAGCTGGTGCGGCTGTCGGTGCAGTCGGGAATTGCCGCCGCAGCTGATCTCGTCGCGGCACAAAGCCAGCTCGCCGCTGACGAAACCCTGCTTCCGCCGCTGCGGCAGCAGCGCGCTGCTGCCGAGCACGCGCTGGCGATGCTGGTCGGCCGTTCCGCCGCGACTTGGACGGTTCCGCAATTCGGCTTCGAAACGCTCATCTTGCCCGCGAATCTTCCGGTTGTGGTCCCTTCTGCTTTGGTTCGTGTGCGCCCCGATATCCGCGCTGCCGAAGCGCAGTTGCACGTGGCCAGCGCGGCCATCGGCGTCGCCACGGCAGCGCTGTATCCGCAGATTTCCCTATCGGCATCGTGGACGCAGCAGGCGGCGACGATGGGCGCGTTGTTTGATGGAACCAACGGTTTATGGGCTGTGGCGGCGAGTCTGACGGCGCCGATCTTCCATGGCGGTGCCCTCAGAGCGCAGCAGCAGGCTGCGATCGATGCTTTCAATGCGCAACTTGCCGCATATCGCCAGACCGTGCTTGTGGCGTTTAACCAAGTGGCCGATGTCATGCAGGCTCTCGAGCATGACGCACAGCTGATTGCTGCACAGCGCAGGTCGCTCGACGCCGCATCCGAGTCATTGCGTCTAGCGCGTGACAGCTACGCTGCAGGCGCAGGAAGCTTTCTTCAGGTGCTTGCCGCGCAGCGCATCTATCAACAGGCACGATTAGGGTACGCCCGCGCCATCAGCCAACGCTACATCGATACGGCACTGTTTTTCGCGGCCATGGGAGGCGGGGCTGCCCAGCCTCCAGCGAGCCCCCCCGATTAAATGGTTTGCCGGGGCGGCGCTTCGATCCCCGGACACGCCCCAAGTGCACCGCCGCTGCGGACGTTTGCCGCCTGCCGAAGATATGCCAGCGACCGTCCCCGGCCAAATGCTTCAATCTGCGCATGGGCTGCGCGTGTGCGGAGGCTGTTTGATCGCTTCGGGGCCTCGGCGAAGAGCCTCACCTTGCTTGGCGGCGATGGGTGGGGAAGGCATCGGATTCGTAGACAGCGAAAACTTAAAGAGCAGCCTGTGCAAGCAACGCGGCATTGCCACCCGCTGCAGCGGTGTTGACCGTGACAGTCTGTTCGCTGCAAAAGCGCAGGAGATAGTGCGGGCCACCGGCTTTGGGGCCTGTGCCTGAGAGGCCTTCACCGCCGAAGGGTTGGACGCCGACCACGGCACCGATCATGTTGCGGTTGACATAGACGTTGCCGCAACGTGCGCGCGTGGCGATGCGCTGGGCGCGACCGTCAATGCGCGTTTGCACGCCCAGCGTGAGGCCGTAACCCAGTTCGTTGATCGCATCGACGAGTGCGTCGAGCGTGCCGGCCTTCCAGCGCACCACCTGCAGCACGGGCCCGAAGATTTCATCGCGCGCTTGAGCGACGTCAGTAATTTCGAACAGCGCAGGTGCGACGAAGTGCAGATTGCGCCCAGGAGGCTGAGCACATGGTGAGAGGGCAGACTCTGTGCACTGCAAACTCAGGGCGCCGGCTTCGGGCTTTGCGTTTGCCACAGGGGTTGCGCTGCTCGCGGCGAGGAATTCAGTGGGCCATGGGGTCGTGGCAATCAGTCGCGCTTCGCGTTGCAAGCGCTGGGTGTGTGCACGCAAACCTTCCCACGCCTCGGCGTCAATCACGGGCGGGACATCGGTGGCCAGATCGCAAGCCGGGCCGATGCGTAATTCGGTCATGGCTCCAGCGAGCATGTCCAGCATCGCGTCGGCCACGTCGTCCTGCACGCACAGCAAGCGCAGAGCGGAGCAACGCTGGCCGGCGCTACGGAATGCGGAGCTCACGACGGCATCGACGACCTGCTCGGGCAAGGCGGTGGAATCGACGATCATGGCGTTGACCCCTCCCGTTTCCGCGATCAGCGGGATGATGGGACCCGACTTCGCCGCCAGGGTGCGATTGATGATCCGAGCCACGGCCGTGGAACCGGTGAAGGCCACGCCAGCGGCGAGGGGGTGGCCGACGAGTGCCGCGCCGATCGTCTCGCCGGGGCCATGCAGCAGGGCGAGCACGGCGTACGGCAGGCCGGCCTCGAACAAAAGATTGACAAACGCTTGCGCGCAGGCGGGTGTCTGCTCGGCTGGCTTGGCGGCCACAGTGTTGCCGGCGGCCAGTGCTGCAAGCACCTGACCGGCGAAGATGGCCAGCGGGAAATTCCAAGGGCTGATGCACACGAAGGCTCCGCGTCCGCGGCTGCGCAGCTTGTCACTCTCCCCAGTGGGTCCGGGCAGGACCTGCTCGGCCAGGAGATGGCGCCCCTGCAGCGCGTAGTAGCGGCAGTAGTCAATTGCCTCTCGAACCTCCGACAAGGCATCGGCCACGGTCTTGTGCGCTTCGCGCATCATTAACGCGATGAAGGCATCGCGGCGCTGCTCGAGCAGATCCGCAGCGCGTAGCAAGATAGCACAACGCTCGCTCAGTGGCGTGGCATCCCATGCCGGAAACGCCGCATGCAAAGCGAGCATCGTCTGCTCGACCGCTTGCGGCGTGGCCTCGGCCACAGAAGGCAAGGGAAGGGCGCGCGCCGCCGCAAGCACGGGCTCGCGCGCAGGTGCATCGGCAATGTCAAAGCCCAATGGGTTAAGGCGTCGTTCGCCATGCAACAGACCGTACAACTCACGCGGAGAGGGAAGCGACGCACGCTCAGCTAACCACAGCGGATCCTGGAGCAATTCCTGCGCAGGCACGGACGTATCGGCCAGCAGATGCACGAACGACGTGTTGGCGCCGTTCTCAAGCAGACGGCGTACCAGGTAGGCAAGCAAGTCGCGATGTTCGCCGACCGGTGCGTAGACGCGACAGCGCAGCGTCGCATTCTTCAGCACTTCGCGGTAGATGCCTTCACCCATGCCGTGCAGCCGCTGCAACTCGAAGCGGGCTTGTGGACGCTGCGAAGCCAAGTTCAGCACCGCAGCGATGGTGCTGGCGTTATGGGTGGCGAATTGCGGGTACAGGGGTGCATCAACGGCAGCGGCCGCGTCCAGCATGATTTGAGCGCATGCGAGATAGCACGCATCGGTGTGGTGCTTGTGCGTGAACACCGGGTAGCCCCCGAGGCCAAGCTCTTGGGCGCGTTTAATTTCGGCGTCCCAATACGCGCCCTTGACCAAACGCACCATCAGGCGCATGCGGCGCGCGCGGGCGATGGCCACCACGGCCTTCACCGTCTCTGGCGCCCGCGTCTGATAGGCCTGAACGGCGAGGCCCAGCCCGCCCCAATGGGCTGTTGTCGGATCAGCAGCGAGGCGCTCGGCCAAGGCGTCGAGTAGGTCGAGGTGCAATTCCAGGCGCTCACTTTCTTCTGCATCGAGCGTGAGGTTGACGTCCGCAGCGGCGGCCTCGCGCGCCAAGGACTCGACCACCGGGACCAGTTCGGCAAATACGCGCTCGCGTTGAGTCTCCTCGAAGCGCGGGTGCAGAGCCGAGAGCTTGATGGACATGCCGTCACGCAATTCGGGTCCGCCGGGCGTTTGTTGCTTGGCCAGCGTGGCCAGTGTGGCCCGGTACGACGCGATATAGCGTGCGGCGTCCTGCGCCGTGCGTGCGCCCTCGCCGAGCATGTCATAGGAGAAGGTAAGGTTCGGTTGTTCACGCCGCATGGCCAGCGCGCGCTTGGCGGCGTGATCGAGCGTCTCCCCCAGCACGAACTGTTTGCCGAGCAAAGCGATGGCGCGCACTGCAGCAGCCACCACCGTGCCCGCGCCCAGGCGCGCAATGAGGCTGCGTGTGGCCGCATCGTCCTCGGGGAGCAATCGTCGCGAGAAGCCAAGCAGGCGCCCCGACAAAGCCTTGAGCGTGGAGTTGGTGTCGTCTTTCTCGAACTTGGCCTGTCCCAATTGATCGGCCGCGAGCAAGGCTGCCGTTCCGGTATCGGGCACACGCAGCAGCGCTTCGGCTAGGCGCATCAGCGCCAGCCCCTCGCTGCTGGCGATCGGGTATTCGCGCAGCAGCGATTCCAGCGCCCAGAACGGTGCCGGATGGGTGCGTACCGCCACCACCCATGGTTCAGCGGCCGCCATCGCGCTTGCCCAGTCGAAAGCGGCAAGGGTTTCGAGCAGCTGGCGGACAACTTCATTCTCATCGCGGACCGGGGCAGGCAGGCGGGGTGGAGCAGACGTGAGCGGGGTCGCGGTTGCAGTGGGAGTGTTCATATAGTCGGAGCAGTGGATTTGCGTTTGAGGTGAAGTGGGCAGGCACGCAGCGGCGATGGTTGCATCAGGCGGCTGAGGTGTGCGCGCGACGTGCTTGCATGGCTATCGGATCGCCTTCGCGGCTGATTACACTGCCTGCGGCGCGGGCGCCGCGGCAGCAGATTCCTTGCCGAGGTAAGTCGCCTGCACGTCTGGAGACTGCAGGAGCGCCTGCGCGCTGCCTTCCAACATGATGCGGCCGGTTTCAAGGACATAGCCGCGATCGGCCAATTTCAACGCCATACGGGCGTTCTGTTCCACCAGCAGCACAGTCATGCCTTGTTCGCGGATCTGCCGTAGCGAACGAAAGATGTCACGCACAATGATCGGGGCGAGGCCAAGGCTGGGTTCGTCAAGCAAAAGCAGCTTGGGCTTGGCCATCAACGCACGTCCGATGGCGAGCATCTGCTGCTCACCGCCGGACAGGGTGCCGGCAAACTGTCTGCTGCGTTCTTGGAGACGAGGAAACATCAGCAAGACCTGGGCAAGGCTCTGAGCGACTTCACCGGGAGGGCGCGTATAGCCACCAAGCATCAGATTTTCGGAAACGGTTAACGTGGGAAACACGCGCCTGCCTTCGGGGACCTGTGAAATGCCGAGGCGCACGATGCTGTTGGCGCCAAGCCGCGCAATGCTTTGTCCACGAAAGCGCAGGTCGCCGGAGTGCGGACGCAATAGGCCGCTAATGCTGCGCATCAGCGTGGTCTTGCCCGCGCCGTTGGACCCCAGTAGCGTCACAATTTCGCCCTCGGCCACACTCAGGCTCACGCCCTTGAGCGCCTGGATGTGGCCGTACCGCACATCCAGGTTGTCAATGTCGAGAAACCTCACGCTTCACCCCCTGCGATTTCAAGTGCCGGCGGGACGCTCGCGTCCGCATCCTCATCTTCATCCTTGCCCAAATACGCCTCGATGACTTCAGGATGGTTGCGGATGGCCTCAGGCGTGCCTTCAGCGATCTTGCGCCCAAAATTAATGCAGACGATACGGTCGGTCACGTTCATCACCACGTTCATGTCGTGTTCCACGAGCAAGACACTGATGCCTTGGTCACGCACGGCAAGGATGGTGCGATTGAGTGCCGCTGACTCCTGGTCGTTGAGACCGGCAGCGGGCTCGTCCAGAATCATCAGCTTGGGCTTGGCAATCAGCGCCCTGGCCAGTTCCACGCGGCGCTGTAAGCCATAGGCCAGCGCAGCCACGTCCTCATGGGCTACGGAATCGAGTTCCAGTCGTGTCAAAAGCTCCATGGCCTTCGCGCGTAGTTCCACCTCCTCGCGGCGTTGTGAGGGCGTGCCCAGCAATCCTTGCCACCAATGTTGGTGGGTCTGAAGGTGCATGCCCGCCAGCACATTCACCAGCACGCTCTGGCCGTAAAAAAGACGAATGGTTTGAAACGTGCGGAAAATTCCCGCACGAGCGACTCGATGCGGTGCCCACCCTGTGATGTCCGTGCCCTCGAGCGCAATCCGGCCTTCAGTGGGCCTGTAAACCCCAGTGATCAGATTGAAGACAGTGGTTTTGCCTGCTCCGTTCGGCCCAATCAGTCCGAACACCTCGCCGTGTTCAACGGCGAAACTCAAGTCCGCAACTGCTTGCAAACCACCAAAGCGGATACCAATGCCCTCCAACGTCAAAAGCGCCGCGCTCATTGCTGCAGCTCCTTACGCTGGCTCCGGGGCCAGATCCCTTGCGGGCGTAGAACCATGACCACGACCATCGCGATGCCAAACACGAAGTAGCGGTATTGGGCAAAGCCACGGAAGGCCTGCGGCACCACGAACATTAATGCCGTTCCCAGCAGAACGCCCGGAATTGAACCTTGTCCACCCACCAGAACAATCGCGAATAAGGTTACCGATTCCGTAAAAACAAAAGCGCCTGGACTGACCGCGGCCATCAGCGCCGCGAACAATGTGCCGCCGAACCCAGCAAGCGCTGCGCCCAGCGCGAATGCCAGAACCCGGTAGGCGCGCGCGTCCACGCCCATTGTGGTTGCAGCTAGCTGGTCATGCTTGATGTAGTACAGCGTACGACCCAGATGCGAACGGTCGAGATTCCGGATGAGCAGCAACACCGCTGCGAAGGCCAGCCAATCGAGCCAGAATTGGGCGTTCTGGCTTCCGATTTGCCAACCGAAAAGACTGGGGACGCCGATGCCGAAGATGCCATCCGCACCGCCCGTCATTCCAGCTACGTTATTGTTCAGAGCGAGGATGAAAATGGCATTGAAACCGATGGTGGCCACGAGCAGATAGTCGCCACGCAGTTTGGCGATCGGCGCGGCAAGGACGGCGCCTACCAGCGCTGCGGCAACCACGGCCAGGGGCCAAGTTGCAAAGACCGGCCAGTTGAATTGCGTGTTGAGAATCGCGGTAACGTAAGCGCCGACGCCAAAATACACCGCATGCCCCATGTCGAACATGCCGGCGCGGCCAAGCACGATGTCCTGGCTCAACGCGACAATGGCATACACGGCAAAAAGCGACGCGATGAACACCCAGGTTTGGTTCAGCAGGAGCGGCACCATAAGGCCGCCAACCCAGAGTGCAGCGCCAACCCAGGGGTGGCGCAGAATTGCCAGCATTTTCTTCATACTTTCTCCGCCACGCGTTCGCCCAAGAGCCCAGACGGCCTAATGAGCAAAATGCCTATGAGGAGCCCAAACGTGATGGCCTCCTGCCAGGAACTGGAGACGAAGCCTGCAGCGAAGGCGTTGAACAATCCCAGCAACACTCCTCCGAGCATTGCGCCTGGAATGTTCCCTATACCTCCAATGATGGCCGCAATAAAGGCATTCAAGCCGTAGGTCCAGCCCATTGTGAAATAGACCTGCCTGTAGTAGAGGCCGACAAACAGCCCGCCGACAGCGCCGATGGCTGGTCCGATCACGAACACGCTGGCAATCACCCGGTTGACGTTGATGCCCATCAACCGTGCTGCGTCCTGGTCGCTGGCCGCGGCACGCATCGCCGTTCCATAGCGCGTGTGATGCACAAACCAGTACAAAATGCCCATGAGAATGGCAGAGCCGGCCATGATGAGAAGTTGCACAAGGTCGATGCGAGCCCCGCCTAGCGTCCAATGCATGGATGGAAGCAGGTTGTCGGGAAATACGCGCAACTGGGGCCCCCAGATGAGCATGATGCCGTTTTCGATAAACAACGACGCCCCAAGCGCGGAAACCACGGCCGACAAGCGGTCCGCTTTGCGCAGGGGCCGGTAAGCCGTGAACTCAAGGAGCAACCCAGCGGCTCCTACCACCACCGCGGCCAAAATGAAGGCGGCACCGACCAAAAGCAGATGAGTCTGCCCGCTGCCAGCCCCGGATCCCAAGGCCACCAAGCCGATGTAGGCACCAAAAATGCACAGATCACCGTGTGCGAAATTAATCAGCCGCAGGACGCCGTAGACCATCGTGTAGCCCAGCGCGATGAGCGCGTAGATGCCACCGACGGTCAGGCCGTTAGCGAACTGCTGAAGCACTGTGCTCAGCATGAACCTGTCTCCTTGCCGAAACTCTTGACGGTCCGGCACGGGCCTCCAAGCCCGTGCCGCCGCGCCCTGTTCCGGGCGTGCCTTGCTTACTTCGCGACTGCTTCGGGCGGATAGGTGATCTTGTAGCTGCCAGTTGGCGTGACTTCAAAGGCAACATAGGGACTTCCTGTGCGCTCACCGACTGCGTTCCATGAGAACGTGCCCGTCAACCCCTCAAAGTCCTTCAATTGATGCAACGCGGGAATCAGCCGGCCCGCGTCCACGCTCTTGATCTTCTCAGCCGTGTAGACGATGGCGCGCAGGCCGTCAGCATTCGTTAGCGTGAAGATGCTCGGTGGCGGATGGCCATACGCTTGCTTGAATTGAGTCAGGAACTCCTTGGCCGCCGGGTAAGGCAGGTCCTCGGGTGCTGGGACATTGATGATCACAGCACCCGCCGCCGCCTTGCCTGCGATCTTGGCAAACGCCACATTCTGGTTGGCGTCACCGCCGACGAACTGCGCCTTCATGCCGAGCTGCGCCATCTGTGCTTTGACCAGGCCGCCATCCGTGTAATAGCCCGAGAAGTAGACGACTTGCGGGTTAAGGGCGTTGAGCTTGGTGAGCACGGGCGTGTAATTCTGGGATCCGGCGTTGATGAACTCCTTGTCCAGAACGTCAATGCCTTCCTTCTTGGCGTCCGCGATCACCGAATCGGCCAAGCCGGTCGAAAAACTGGAGTGGTCTGTAACGACGGTGATGCGCTTGTAGCCCATGGCCTTGAAATACGTGGCGGTGAACAGGGCCTCAGCGCTGTTCGGAGGGGCATTGCGGAAAAAGGTTTTGTAATTGCGCGCTGTCAGTTCATCGCTCGTGCCGTCCGACGTCTGAATCACATTCGCGCGCGCGTAGATGGGCTGTGCCGCCAGCGCTGCACCGCTTGTATAACTCCCAATGACGGCCAATACGCCGTCATTCACCAATTGCCTTGCGCAAATCGCCGCTGGTGCTGCCTCACCCTGGTCGTCGCAGACCTTCACTTCCAGCGGGTGTCCAAGCAAGCCACCCTTGGCGTTTTGCTGTTTGACCAAGAGCTTGACCGCGTCAGCGATGCCTTGGCCTTCGTTGGCATATTGACCGGTAATCGGCGCCTGCACGCCAATCTTGATTGGCGTTGCTGCGTAAGCCGAAGCAACGGAAAGGGACAGGGCCGCAACGGCAAACTGCAACGTTCGGGGTAAGGTTCGCATCTGAGTCTCCACTTTCGATGGCCCTAGGGCCGGTTGAATGGAGCCGCTCTTCGTTCTTGTATCCGCGAACAGACGAACTGCAACGGCAGCCGCATGATGACGGGCTGCATAAGCAAGTAGGCATGCTGCGCGGTTCATTGTGTGAACAGGCGGCCATCTGCTGAAACCAACGGGGTAAGTTGGCTGCAGCAGCGGGGAGTGTAGGCCGAACTCTTCGCGATTGGCAAATGCGATTGCCCGTGAAGCGGCGGCCGGCGAGCGCAACACTTGTCGGCTTACTCCGGTGGACGGCGTGCAAGCGCCGTGAGTGGCGATGCGGCATATCGCCTGTAGAACCACCGCTTCCCGAATTCCACCAGAGTTAGATAGAGCAGCAACATGACGATCAAGAGACCGAAGAACTCCAGCGGTAGCGGCACAAATCCCAGTTGGTTTGCCAGTGGTGAGAACGGCAGCAGCATGGACAAGCCGACCACTCCGAGGGATAGGCGTGTGAGCCAAGCCTGTGGATGGCTGCGAAGAGGGTTGCGGCGAGTGCGTATGACAAAAATAACGAGAACCTGGGTGGCGATCGATTCCACGAACCAGCCGGTGTGAAAAAGAGCCTCATCCGCTTTGAGCAATCTGATGAGCAAATAAAAAGTGAGCAAATCGAATACTGAGCTGATGGGGCCTATGGTGAGCATGAAATTGCGTATAAAGGCCATATCCCAGCGCTTTGGCATGATCAGGTCTTCATCATCCACGTTGTCCAGTGGAAGCGGCATTTCAGAGATGTCGTAGAGCAAATTGTTGAGAAGAATCTGGAGCGGCAACATGGGAAGGAACGGTAGCACCAAGGCGGCGCCAGCCATGCTGAACATGTTGCCGAAATTGGAGCTCGTGGCCATCATGATGTATTTCATGACGTTGCCGAAGGTGCGACGTCCTTCCAGAATGGCTGTGTGAAGCACATTGAGGTCATTCTGCAGAAGAATCATGGCTGCCGCTTGTTTCGCCACATCAACAGCGCTGTTCACCGAGATGCCCACGTCGGCTGTATGCAGCGAGGGCGCATCGTTGATGCCGTCGCCGAGATAGCCTACAACGTGCCCGCGTGACTTGAGGGCAAGAATGATCCGATTTTTCTGAGCGGGATTGGCTCGGCAGAAAATGTTCACGTCGGCCACGCGTGCACGCAGCGCATCGTCATTCATGGCAGCGATGTCGCTTCCGGTCAAAACGCCGGAAACCGTCACTCCGAGTTGCGCACAGACGTAGCGCGTAACCTTTTCGTTGTCCCCAGTGATGATCTTGATCGCTACCCCGCCATTCGCCATTGCTGCAAGCGCCTTGGCAGCGCTGGCCTTTGGTGGGTCGAGGAATGCTGCGAAGCCCGCAAAAACGAGCGCAGACTCATCGGTCAAAACTGCACGGTCTTGCGTTGCAGGAACCTTGCGCCAGGCAATAGCCAAAATCCGAAACCCGTCCTCGCCGAGGGTGCTGAAAAGGGCGTCGATGCGCTCTCGGTCGACCGCGCCCAGTGCGGTCGGTACTCCGTCACTATCTTCGTAGTCCGTGCACAGTGCAAGTATGTCCTCGGGTGCTCCTTTGGCCACCAGGATGCGCCCTTCATGGCCTTCGAGAAGGACGGAGACGCGGCGGCGTTCAAAATCGAACGGGACTTCGTCGAGTTTTTTCCAGCCCTCGATTTCGATCTCACCGTGCTGCAAGATGGCATCATCAAGTGGGCTTTTCAGACCAGTCTCAAAGGCGCTGTTCAGGTAGGCGAATACGAGGACCCTCGAGCTCTCTTGGTTCAGCGCGTTGACATGCCTCTCCAGGCGGATTCGCGCTTCCGTCAATGTGCCCGTCTTGTCTGTGCAAAGCACATCCATGGCACCCATATCCTGAATGGCGGAAAGACGTTTGACGATCACCTTCTTGTGCGCCATGCGCATGGCTCCACGCGCAAGCGTCACGGATACGATCATGGGAAGGAGTTCAGGCGTCAATCCGACGGCAAGAGCCACAGCAAACAGGAACGATTCGAGTAAAGGCCGGTGCAGAGCAATGTTCACCAGAAGGACAAAGAGCACCAACCCAAAGGTCAGGCGCATGATCAAGATGCCAAATTGGCGGGTGCCCCGCTCGAAGGCAGTGGCAGGCGGTTGCTTATTCAAAGACGTGGCGATCTGCCCAAACGCGGTGCGGATGCCTGTGCGTATGACGAGGAGCGTGGCCGATCCGCTTACCACCGAACTGCCCATGAGAATTGCATCGGGCGCATCGGGATCCCAAGTTTCAGGCGTGGGGGTGGGGCTGGCATGCTTTTCTACCGGATAGGGCTCACCGGTGAGCTGGGCCTGGTTGACGAAGAAGTCTTGGACCACGAGCGCCACTCCATCTGCTGGAACCAGGTTGCCGGCAGACAAAAAGACCACGTCGCCGGGAACCAACTGCGCCAGCGGGAGATCTCGGCGCATGCCGTCGCGCAAGACGCACACGGTTACAGCGACTTGGGCGGCCAGACGTTCTGCTGCTTGCCCCGCCCGATGCTCCTGAAAAAAATCAAGGGTGACGCTCGCCACGACGATGAGGCCAATGACCCAGCTTCCGGTCATGTCTCCTGTGAGCGCGGAAATGCCGATCGCTGCCAGAAGGATAAGGACCAGCGGGTTTTGAAATCGGGCGAGGAACTCCCAGACAAGATGGCGATGGTGTTCCGGGACGATCTGGTTGGGGCCGGATCGGCGACGCCGCCTCGTAGCTTCCGCGCTGCTCAATCCACGAGTCAAGGATGCCTGATCGGTTGTCGTCATGGCAGCGGGTCAATCTGGCGCGCAGGCATTTGTAGATACCGACCTGGTCGGTGCGCACATTGCAATCGTGAATTCACCAAGGCCGGCATTTCCTGATTTCTCTGGCGGCGAATCGCAAAAGACACAAGGTCAATGAATGCACCGCGATGCGAATGCGGGAGCTCGGTGGCGAGCTGCGCCGTGAGCGATGCGTCTGCGTTTTTCCTTGGAAGGGCATGGGCTTGAATCCCCGGCAAGTTGGGTGGGATGGTCCAGAGACGGCTGCAAACTTTTTGCAGTCTCGACGGCCCTGATGCTGCCGCTCTGCTGCGCAATGCCCTTCGAGCACGGGCGCCTCATCGCCAGCAATCGGCCCGCAGCGAGTATTGAAACCGGACGAGGGCTCACGCGAGTCCCCACTGCGCCGTTGCAAAGGCGTCGAGAAATTGGCCGAGCTTATGCTGTGGCAGGTGGTCGATGCCAGCCGCGCCGGCGCGTCCACTGCCACCGAAGCGCGTGCATAGGGTGCTCGCCCCCGACCCCCTGACAAGTGGCGCGCGCACGCTCACGACAAAGTCGCCGGTGGCATGTTGTCTTAGAACGGCATGGGCAAGAAGGGGCTCAGCCGCCGCCAGCGCATTGGCGAACGTTCCCATGACCCGTCGGCTCCAAGGCGCGTCATATAGAAGCCGCGCATGGCCTTGCGTGCACTCGAAAAGGACAGCGGACGTCTGGGCCAGCGCAAGATCTGCGCGGCGCATGGTATTGATGCGGTGGGCAATGCCCTCGTGCTCGAGGAAAAAAAGGGGAGTCGAATAGGGCGCCATCAATGCGTAGAGCTTGGAAGGTGCGATGTAGACATCGCTTTCATCGTCACCGTAGGCGTTGTAATTGATGGACTCTCCAAGTTGCCGCAGACTTTCGCGCTGGGCCGCGCTCAAATTGAGCGTGGAGGCTGCCTCGTCGGCAACGGCGTGCAGGTTGTCGCCGTAGGCGCCAACAACCGCCCACGCGCGAAAGCGCCCGGCGAGGTAGCGGTCGACCAACAGGCTTGTGCAGATGCTGGGAGAGCCGTCAATATGCGCCAACAGTCCTGGGTGTCGTGGAACGTCATGCACGTCGTGGTGATCGAAATACTTCACTCGTACCCCCGATTGGAGCAGCCGCATGAGCGCCGGACGATTGCGTTGCATCGATAGATCGCAGACAAGGACCTCATCGCCCGAGCACGCATGTACGCGGCCGAGTAAGTCGATTTGGCGCTTGAGCCCCGTGATCAGCTCGGCGGGGGCGGGCGTTGCGAGTCGCCATTGAAGTACCGCGCACAGGCCATCGGCATCCCCATTGCAAACATCGAAGTAGCGTTTGCACTGGATTGCGAGGGGGTCAATCGGGTTCGGATTCATGAAGCCACCGTCGAGCGAGGGTCTGCACGTCGATAGGCCCTCCCGTGTCAATATCGATGCAATGCAGCTGCTCCGCTTGCGTCAAAGGTTCGCAAAATCCGCGCTGTCGCTCAAGCACGGCAAGATCCGCTTCGGATGGATCGTTGGCACGGCAACGGCGCGCTTGAACGCGTCCGCGGAGCGTTGCATCATCAGCGTGGCAGTGCAGGATTGAGAAGCGAACGCCTTTGCGCCGCGCCAGATTGCGGAACGCGTCGCGCTCGTGCGCACGCAAAAATGTCGCGTCGACAATCACTGGGTAGCCGGCATCGAGCACCACGGCAGACGCGGCGTACAGCGCCTCGTACGTGCGTTGCGATGCAGCGCGCGCATAGATCCCCTGTGGCATGCGTGCCGAGGAGACATCAAGAGCGCTGAGCCCGAAGAGGCGCTTGCGCTCAACGTCCGAGCGCAGGCGAATGGCGCCGGCCACCTCTAAAAGTCGCTGCGCGACATAGCTCTTGCCCGATCCGGAAAGCCCGTGTGTGATCAACAGGCTCGCATTGTGTGCCTCCGCAAAGCTTCGCGCGACAGCAACATAGTCCGGCCCTGCCGCCTCCAATCCCTCGGAGCGGCGTAGGCGTATGACAAGCGCGCGGACCAAAGCACGGTAAACCTCGTAGTACCGCAGTACTGCAAGGCCTGCGTAATCGCCATGGACTTCAAGCCACCGGTCAAGAAATCGCCAAGCTAAGTCGCCGCGATTATGAGCGGCCAAATCCATGGTGAGAAATGCGATGTCACACTGCACGTCGATCCACCGCAAGTCGGGATCGAACTCAATGCAGTCAAACGCCGTGATGTCATCTCCGAGCGCGACAATGTTCTGCAGGTGGAGATCACCGTGACCCTCCCGCACCCATCCCTGGCGTTTGCGTATGTCGAACGTAGCGGCCAGATCGCGCCCCTGCGCATCACACCACGCATACAGCTTGCCAAGTTCACCCGTAGCGTCTTGTAACCCTAAGCCGGCGAGAACCTGTGCGGTCTGAGCACGAATTTGAGGCGCGCTGCCATGGGCCGTGACGGCAGGTGCGACGGCGGCAGCTTGATGAAAAGCCGCCAAGCGTGCCGCCAATCGATCGATCAGCGCACCGTTCACACAACCTGAAGCCAGTCGTTCACTCAGCAACGCACCCGAGGCGAATTGCCTCATCCGCAATGCATATTCGATGGGTTCTCCCCCATCGCCCAAGCATGGAGCATCAGGCCTTCCATGAATTGGTACAACGTCAAGATAGAGCGTTGGGGCAAGTCGCCGGTTCAAGCGCAGTTCATCCTCGCACGCGCGATGTCGAAGCTCGAGCGACGTAAAGTTCAGGAAGCCGAACTGCACAGGCTTTTTAATTTTCCAGGCGTGCTCCCCGTCAAGCAGCACCCACGATATATGCGTCTCGATACGCCGCACGGTACGCCCTGTGGAGATCTCCAACCTGCGCTGCAGGGCATGCGCCAGCACATCGCCGGCAGCCGCGTCGTTTCGTGGAGATTCGGGCATGGATGAATGGGGCCGGAGGCCGTTTCGTGTGCCGTTGGAAGAGCCATTCTCCATGTTTCATCGCTGGTCGCCTTGGATCAAGCGACTCCGCTCATCGTCATTCGCCACGCCCTCCAAGTTCCCTGAGCCGTTCCAGCCACTTTCCAGCCAGTACCGGGTCAAGCTTGCCGGTCATGCCGATCAGCGTTTCCTTGACTGGAGCGATGCCAACAAAGCCCAAAATATTGCGTTCCAAGGAGCGCACGCTGTGGGCGCGGAAATACCAACGATACATCGAGGCTGGCATCCCCATCGTGACAACTACCCGTGCCGAGCGACCAACAAGGCCCTTGTGGGCAAACGGATTCCCGGCTTCACTGGAGAAAGCAAAACCGGGGCGCGCAACCTGCTCAAGAAACCCATTGAGTAGCGCCGGCATATCGCCCAGCCACAGCGGAAAAAGCAACACAATGTGATTGGCCCAGCGGATCGCCGCTTGGGCGCGCCCCAAGCCCATGGGCAGCGTTCCGTGCTCCCACTCCTGCCGGCTGCGCGGGATCGGAAAATCCAAGGCCGCGACGCTGACGTTCTGGACCTTATGCCCGGTGGCCATCGCCCCCTCCGCATATGCCTTTTCAAGGGCATGGCAAAAATGCTGCTGGCTGAGGTCGGGGTGGCCTTGGATCAGGAAAATGTTCTTGTTCATGGGCCGCCTCTAATGGAAACAAGCCTACATTACGCGCTCCTCAGCAGCTTTTCTTTCATCTTGCGCATGGGCGTCGTTAGCGCTTTGCAACCACGACTGACTCTACATCTTGAGCGAGCAGGTACACCTGCGCGGGCATTCCCGCTTTTGCGCGCCCGCCCATGATTTTGTCCATCGAGGGAATGCGGTTGCTCTGCACATGCTCGCGAAGGTTGTGGAAGACCATGCCGATGCGGTTGGACGCGCGCAGGGCAGTGCGGTCTGGGAACCAGACGAGTTTACAGACCGCACCCATAGCGTTGCGGCTTGAGCTTGGCATCCAGGCAAAGAGGCTAGTACAACATCCCCTAAATAACGTGACAACAAAATGGGCATGAAGTAGACTGCTTGCCATGAGTCGTGAGCGCGTGGCATCGGTCATCAAGTTGTCGAGGAAGGATCAGGCGAAGCTGCGAGAGACACTGAGTCGCAGCACGGCGCCGCAGCGCGACGTGCTGCGAGCGCGGATCGCGTTGATGCTCCACGACGGACACACGATCTCGTCGATCGCATCGACGTTGCAGGTGTCGCGGCCGACCGTGATGCGCTGGCGAGAGCGGCTTGCGCAATCGGGTGTGGAAGGCCTGCACGAGGGGCTGCGCCCGGGCCGACCTCGACAGATTGACCCGGCGCAGCGTTTGCAACTGCTGGCGCTAGCGTGCGAGACAGGCGAGGATCGCGCCGGTGCGCTGCCGACGCTGGATGAGCTGTGCGTGCGCGCCGTGGAGCGAGGCGTGGTCAAGCACATCAGCCGTAGCCATTTGCAGCGCATTTTGCAGGCTGGCGACGTGCGGCCGCACCGCGTTCGGCAATAGTTGCATTCGCCCGACCCACAATTCCGCGAGAAGGTCAACGCGATTTGTGCGCTGTACCGGCGCGCGCCCAAGGGCAGCGTGGTGCTGAGCGTCGATGAGAAGACCGGCATCCAGGCCGTCGAGCGCAAGCATGTCGATCGCCACGCGCAACCCGGGCGACTGCGCCGCTACGAATTCGAATACATTCGCCACGGCACGCAGGCGCTGACCGCGGCGCTGGACGTGCATAGCGGCCGTGTGCTGGGGCGCTGCACCGATCGCCGCACCCAGGCCGACCTGGTGGCTTTCATGGAAGACGTCGCGCGTGCGTATCCCAGCGGGCCGCTGCATGTCATCTGGGACAACCTCAATACCCATCGCGCCTGGGGCGTGTGGCAGGCGTTCAATGCCCGACACGGCGGACGCTTCGTCTTTCACGACACCCGGCTGCATGCCAGCTGGGGCAACCCGATCGAGTTGCTGTTCGGCATCTACGCCCGCCGGGTGCTGCGCCGTGCCAGCCACATCTCGGTGCACCATCTGCGCGGGCGCACCGAGGCCTTCATTGCCCAGCGCAATCTCGATCCGCGACCGTTCCGCTGGACGTTTGCAGGCTTCGAGTGGCAAACTGGGGAGCCTAGGCATCACGTCCATCGCTCTCGCCATGACCGCACCCCTTATCCCCGACCGCGCCAGTGAATTGCAGGGCTTGCTCGCCAAGTTGACGGGGCACGCCGCCGCCCGAGTGCGCCGCTATGGCAAGCATCTGCTCATCCAGATGCAGCGCGACGAATCCCTCGACACCGTCGCCCGATTGACCCAGACCGGAACCAACCACTACGTGGCTGCCTTCCGAACCCATTCAGGGCGCTGGGAACCACTGCCAGCCTCCGGCAACCTGCGCCAAACCGCCGAGATCGTGGTCGCCATGCTGGCCTCATACTTTGATCCTGATGTGTAATGATATTTACGGGATGTTGTCCTAGCGGGCCCCCTCTCCCACATGTGATGCACGGGCTGGTTCATCGCGATCAAGTCGGCTGGGTCGCCCGGGTCGAGATCATGCATGTCACCCACGAGAAACCGCGAGCTGCCGCCGAACCCTTGCTCACTTTCAGGGCGCGAGCTTGCGAGACGTTTTCCGCAGTGCCGTCAGAGTCAGTACCCGATCCGCGCAGGTTGGGATACCTTGGGGCCAGCGCGCGAAGGTGCCACCCATAGCCACAACCCGGGTCCACCGCCAACCGCTCGCGCCCATGCGCCTCGGCAAACGCGGACACGCCGGATCGGTGGTGCGTTCAAACAATCGATGCATCGCTGCTCTTGAACATGGTGCCAAAGCAAGGACGTATGGTTTGGTGTTCCGCTAGGATGGGCTCACCCGGGCGCCGGTCAGTGTGCATCAATCGGGTAGCCTGTTCGGCCACCGGAGATTGATACTGGTGCAGGGGTCGCTGGAGTTTGGCTCGAAAATTAGGTTTCGCTGTCAATTCGGGCACCGGTGTCACGAACGCACTCCAGGGTCTTTGGGTCCCTTTCGGCAGAAAAGTACTTCTCCAGCGCACGCGTGAACTCCGAACCAGCGCCCCCTGCAAGCTCGAAGAGCGTCATCGATGAATGAAACTTGGCATCGTCAGGGTTCCCGAAAATCTGGTGTGCAGAGAGGCCCTGCAGACCATTCACGATTCGTGTGCATTCCAGAAGCCGCACTCCCAGCAAGGGATGCAGTAAATACGCCTTTGCTTCGGTTAGGCTCCTGATGGCGTAGCGTTGGGACATGGGACTGGTGCCGAGGCCGGTGAACTGCGGAAAAATGAACCACATCCAGTGTGATTTCTTATGACCCGAACGCAGTTCGCCAACCGCTTGCGCAAACGCGCCTGCTTGAGCCGTCAGAAAGCGATCCAGATCGAAGCGATCAGGATCATGAGGATGTGGTTGGGTCGCAGGATCCATGTCTGAATCGGGATGCTCCGGAATTTTGCATGCTGAACCATTGGACGCCACTCGTCAACGCGGAGATCACGACTTGGCCGGACCCCGAAGTGAAGGCCTTTGCTCGCCCGGCGATTGACGGGCGCTTCGCAAGGGCCCCGCTAGTGGACGCGGCGTGAAATGCACCGAAGCCGCGTCCGGCATGCCTTAGGACCAAGCCGCGCCGTGGGATCCAAAGGCGGGAAAGCCGATCTCAAGTAATGCGGGGAACCTTGCTGCGAATCGTGCGTGAGCGTTCCCCATTGGGTTTTCATCATGCCGAATTGTGCAGTACGGGCGAATTTACATCGCGCTTTCGCTGGAGGGGCGCCTGTGGCATCATGAGTCACTACATGGGCGGCATGAAGACAAAACCGGAGCCATCGTGTCGAAGCTAGTTGGAATCTCAGGTAGTTTGCGCCAAGGTTCATTCAACACGGCTCTGCTCAGGGCTGCATCGGAGCTCGTGCGACCAGGTATTGAGCTCACGGTCAACACGATTCGCGGAATTCCGCTGTATGACGGTGACGTCGAGGCCAACCACGGCATCCCAGAGGCGGTTGACGCACTGAAGGAAATGATCGCGGCCTCGGATGGGGTGCTCCTTGTCACCCCAGAGTACAACGGTTCCATCCCGGGAGCGTTCAAAAACGCAATCGACTGGCTTTCGCGCCCGCCGAACGACTCACGACGAGTGTTCCGGGGCAAACCCGTCGGATTGATTGGTGCTTCGCCCGGAGGTCTTGGGACTGTTCTTAGTCAAGGGGCCTGGCTGCCGGTGTTGCGTGCACTCGGGGTGGAATTCTGGACTGAAGGCAGGTTGCTCGTGTCGCGCGCTCAGACGGTTTTTTCGCCAGACGGCGTCCTCACTGATGAGGCCGTAAGACGGCAGCTCGGTGACTTTGTTCGTGGTTTTGCGTCGTTTGCGGATTCGCATCGGCGAATGTGGGCAAACGGGGCCGACGCCCGACTTTAGGCCGAAAGGGTGACTGGATGGCATGGTGCCCTGCATCGAAGACAAGACAGGGCCGTGCTCTATGACACGCAGTCCCAGTGTGATCGCAACCCAGAAATGCTCGCCATCAGGTCGTGGTCGCACGAAGGCCTTGCAGGTATGCTTCAGTGCGCAAATTCGGAGCGTTGCATCCTCACCAAAGTGTCGAGCACGCGCATCTCATCGTCGGTGAGGTGCATGGCAGCCGCGACCCAGTCATCCACCACTTTGGCCAACTCTTCGTAGTTGAGCGGCATCATCCTGCTTTTTGCCTGCTGAAGAGCGTGCCGCGCTTTGCGCCTCTTGCTATGTTCCGCGATGAAATCGCGGGCCGCGCGTTCACCGCTGCCACGGGGGCACACGTGTTCCACAATTCCCATCTCGTAAAGTTCCCTGGCGGAATAGATGCGGCCGTTGCGCATCATTTTCTCGGCTTCGTTGAGACCGACCCGTCTCGCCAAAAGGCTCATACCGCCAGTGCAAGGGAAAAGTCCGAAGAGTATCTCCGGCAAGCCAAATTCAGATTGCTCTTCCGCGATAATGTAATCTGCTGACAAAGCGGTCTCAAATCCGCCACCCAAAGCGCGCCCTTGGACAAGCGCGATGGTTGTGCATTTGTTTGTAATATTTGTCGCCCATCGATACATCATATCAAGGCACTGCATGGAATAACTGCGCAACGATTGGAAATCGCCACCTCGAATGCACTCGAGAAAATGTCTTAGGTCGCCGCCAACACTGAAGTACGTTGGGTGGAGGGATTGCAGAATCGCATAATGAACGGGCTGGTCTCGCAACCCGTCGCTCCAAACACCGCCATTATCGTGAACCCAATCAATGAGGCTTTGTAGCGATTGCAGTAATAACGTCGAGAAATTTTGTGGCCTACCTTTCTGTACGGCCATTGTGATCCACAACACACTCAGTGCCCCATCGTATCTTGTCTCCACGAGGGGCTGGGAAAACGCGAGAACCTTGGCATCGGGACGGTACACCGTGTTGTTGTTCACGCGCGCTCCTCATTCGAACGTATGACCAATGCGACATTGGTGCCGCCAAACCCCGCTGACAAACTCATCGCGTGCCTGACAGGTCGGTCGCGAATGACTTCAGTGACATGATGAATGCCACTGCACTCGGGGTCAATCTCGTCAAGGTGTGCTGTGGCAGGAATAAAGGAATGCCGTGCAGCAAGAATGCACACCAGCATTTCCATCGCACTTGCTGCACCAAGCATATGTGCATGAAGGGCCTTCGTCGAACTGACAGGAACGCGACTAACGGCCTGACCGAGAACCTCCTTAATCGCCGAGACCTCGACAGGATCACCTCCGCGCGTGGCCGTGGCGTGCGCATTGATGTAATCAAGTTGCGATGCATCGATCCCGGCGGCCCGCAAGGCTGAGCGCATGGATGCAATCTGGCCGCGCTGATGAGGTGAGCCAATATGGTGTCCATCTGACGCGATTCCGAAACCTGCAATGAACGCGTGAATCCGCGCACCCCGGCGCTCCGCGTGTTCGCGCGACTCAAGCACGTAGAAGACACTACCCTCGCCGAGTACTAAGCCGGTGCGTTGACGCGAAAATGGCTTGCAGCTTCGCGATGGGTCTTCGTCTACATCTGCAATCGCGCGCAGGCCATCCCAAGTTCTGAGAAAAATGGAAGCCAGAGTGGTTTCAGCTCCACCTGCGATGGCGACGTCAATCTCGCCCGTTTGAATGTGTCGGCAGGCATCGGCGATCGCGGCTCCCGACGAGGAGCAGGCGGACGTATGGGTCGCCGTTGGCCCGAAGATCTGATGGCGGATTGATATCTGCGCTGTTGGGGCGTTCGGCATCGACGCCATAAGCACGTATGGCTTGGCCGGCTTCATGGTGTCTTCCATGTATTGCCGAATTGCTTCCCATTCCGTTGTGACGCCGCCACGCCCCGTTCCGAAAAAGACCCCCGAACGTTCTCCAAATGTGGAAAAGTTGGCAATTCCGGCGTTTTCTGTAGCCTGCCGAGCCGCAAGAAGCGCCATCTGTGTAATACGATCAAGCAAAGGCAGCTCAACCTTGGTGAAGTGCTCCGAGAACTCTGCGTCAACTAAACCCACGGGAAATTTTCTCGGCAACTCAGGGGGGGCGACGACGCGAACCCCCGATCTTGACGCGAGGAGGCTTTCCAGGACGGATGATTCGTTCAGGCCAATCGGCGAAATAACGCCAATCCCGGTGATTGCAATGTCATTCATATGATGCGGAAATTTCCCAAACGTGCTTGGATGTCATTTTGCCACGGTGCGCTACATGGTGCGCCGTCATGCGCAAATTTTCCGTCCTTGCGCAAGCAAGACGCTCGGAGTGCCGGTTTAACGTGCCGTATGACCAGACGACGGGGCCTTTGGCGTGCATTCAGCAGCACAGTGGACCAGAAACAACGGTGTTCTTCCGACCGAGTGCTGGCGATCGCCGCGCCCTTGCCTCGATGCATCCGCTGGGACATTGCCATGATCGACGAGATTTCTCCAACCGCCAAGGCGTTATTTCTTAAAAGACGGGCAAGGCCGCTCACCCGCGCATTGGGATACACACCGTGCAGGCGCGCGGGAGGCTTAGAGGATGATAGGCGAGTTCGACCGCCACTCCAGCAAGCGCGTGCTGCGAGCTTGACCGACATGCGGTTGCTGACCCAAATCTGTGGCGCTTACCTTGACGTCCCGGGTGCTCGAATGAGGACCGGGTCGTGTGTGGCTTCCTCGCCTGGCCGAACTCAAGTTGCACACGAGCAGGCAAGCGGATTGCGGAGCGCGAAACGAATGCTCGATAGATGGGCGATGCGGATCAAGATGGCGTCTGTGCTAGCACTGCATTGGAAGTCTGCGCCGTGCAGATCATCACTGGATGCTCCGAGGAGCCAATAATTATGAGCAATCCCGCTATTTTTGATATTGCATTGGCATTAAAAAAGCAAGCCAAACTGCGCCTGTGGTTGGTCTCGGCACTCGTCACGGCAGGGTTCCTTTTGATCCCATTTATTGGGAAGCCTTCGCCGGCAATATTTATGATGGCGGCAATGCATCTCCTGTATGCCGCGTTTGTTTACCTGGCGATTAATCGGGCAAAAAGTGATTTCTCCAGATGGCCAGTTGTTGTTACAGCGATCACCGATGCATTAATGCTGACGGCGTGGATTATTTTGATGGGAAAATTTGGGGCATTGATGACTCCACTTTACAATTTTGCAACCATTGGCTACGGAATGCGAAGTGGCAGTCGGAGGCTTTTGCAAATTTCTCAGGCCACGTCATTTCTCGGGCTCGCCATTCTTCCGTTTGTGGATTCGTATTGGCACAGCAATCCGATTGCTTGGGCTTCCTGCTTGATCGCCGTGATCATCATTCCGTGGTACGCAGGGGGGCTCACGGATCGACTCCATCTTGCAATCGAGTTTGCAGAGAGTGAAAGCAAGGCGAAGACAAATTTATTGGCCAGAGTCAGCCACGAGTTGCGCACGCCGCTTGGCGGTATTTCAAATGCGGCTGAATTGATCAAGCGGGAATCCACGACTGAGCGGCCGCGCCATCTCGCCGATACAGTTCTCGCGTTGAGTTCGCACCTGCTGGCTGATATCAACGATTTGCTCGACCAAAGCAAGCTTTCGCTTGGCAAGCTACAGCTATCGAGTGAGCCTGCGGATTTGTCCCAGCAGATGGATTTGATTCGTGCGGCAATTGAGTCAAATGCTCAGAAAAAGGGAATTTCCTTCACCGCTGTGCTTGATCCGCGAATCGTCGATCGTGTCATCGTGGACGCGCGCTGGCTGGCGCGCGTATTAATCAACCTTTTAGGCAATGCGGTCAAATTCACGGAAGTTGGTGAGGTGTCCTTAAATATTTTGCTGATGCAGAAATTAGGCACGGAATATATTGTGCGGTTCACCGTGAAAGACACGGGAGTTGGGATTCCCAAGGAGCATCAGAGGGAGATATTCGACCCGTTTGTCCAGATGACACCGACAAGCTCATTCTCGATGGGGGGGGCGGGGCTGGGATTGGCGATCAGCAAGCAGGTTGTCGAGCTGATGGGAGGCACCTTGCGCGTGAGTTCCGAATCGGGGATGGGCAGCACCTTCTGGTTTGATCTGCGCATGCCGCGCGCGGCGCAAGCTCCCACTGAAGAAGCGGCTGCGGTAGAGAACGGCGCTACGTCTGCGACGGACGCAAAAATGGTGCGTCAGCGGAAGATCTTGGTGGTTGATGATAATGCAACAAATCGTTATTTGCTGCAGGAGCTCCTGCGATCCGAGGGGTATGCTGTTTTGGCCGCTTCAAATGGCGAGCAGGCCCTTCAGATTCTTTCAGCGGATAATAAATTTGACCTTCTTCTCCTGGACTATAATTTGGGAGATATGGACGGTGGGCAAGTGCTGAAAACATACAGATTTGGATGCATCAATCCTGTTCCAGCCTATTTCCTTACGGCTGACGCCACTGAGGTGACAGCGCTTAAGTTAAGAAACTCGGGGGCATTAGGGCTTTTAACAAAGCCTGTGAGTTCTCAGGAATTGCGCGCGGCGGTTGATCATGCTTGTGCCGTGTCCAATGCGGCAAAAGGTAAGCTTTCAGTGGCCGGGGAAATCCCTGCGGTTCAACAGCCATCATCTCGGATTGTCAAACCTCTCCGGCCGGTTCCAGTGGTTTACGTGGACATGGAGGTTATCGAGAAACTAAAGAATATTGGCACTCGGAATGGATTTATTGTGGAATTGTTGGAGAGCGCCAATAAAGATATTTCGAAAAATACGATAAAGATCATTGAGGCACTGTCGGCGAAGGAATTTAAGGCATCCCGCGATGCCAGCCATGCTCTAAAGGGTATTTGCTTGGAAACTGGTGCCATTCGTTTGATGAATATTGCGCAGGCTGTCATGCGCGCAGAAGATATTTACCTTTTGGAGCAGAAGAGTAAGCTGATCGCTGATCTGCGCGATGCAAGCAGAAATACGATTGAAGCATTGCGTGATGTGATCGCGGAAACATTGGACCGCGCGTCAGGATTCTGAGGTCGGATTTGGAGTCTCCCAAGCGATGCGCGAGCGGATCGGATACGTTCACGCAGGTTCACGCAGGCGCAGGAGTCTCGGTGGTCGCCAGGACGGAACTTTAAGGCGCATGGCCGCCGCGGCCGACATGCTGGTCGAGAGGGCGCTTCAGCGGAAAGGCGTCATTCCATGGTTGGGCAAATAAGGGAATGGAGTTCACTCGGCGTTCAGGGTTGGAGGATCCTTTGCAATCATTCGTCAGCCGCGGATCGTTGGGCCGCCGTTGCAGCCTTGCCCTCGCGGTGCCTGGGGTGTGGCTACTGGGCGATGCCTGCATGCCGTGCCGGAGAGCCTTTACGTGTGCGCGAGGCGGCCCTCCCGTTCAACAGACGTATGCCCACGGAGCGGTAATGCGCAAACCGCAGAAATCCAAAGCTTGGGTTTGCAGGGGGAGCTTGCATGCAGTGGGAGCGCGCTGAGGACCTCCACAGCCTGCGATTGGACACCGTCGCGCAACTGCTGTTGCAAAGCGGAGCCCGTAGCGTGTTGGATCTTGGCTGCGGCCACGGCGAGCTGCTGCTTCGGCTGGCGTCTCAACCCTGCTTCACTCGTGTGATTGGGATTGATATCGACCCCGATGCGCTGGTTGAGGCTCGCATCGCACTCGGACTAGGGCTGCCCGACCCTTCGGCGCGCCTGCAGGTGCGTTATGGGTCATTTGAAGAAGCCGATGCGGATCTCTGCGGATTCGATGCGGCGGCATTGGTGGAGACGATTGAGCACATTGACCCCGCACGCCTGGGGCACGTGGAGCGCGCAGTCTTTGGCAGGCTGCGGCCGCGCCTAGTGCTCGTTACGACCCCCAATCAGGACTACAACGTGCTGCACGGCATGCCGCACGGCGCGATGCGCCATGCCGACCATCGCTTTGAATGGGGCCGAGCGCGCTTTGCGCAGTGGTCTAGACGCGTCGCTGCCCAAAATGGCTATTCGGTATCCTTTGGCGCCATTGGCCCGCCAGACGCTATTTTGGGGAGCTCAACCCAGATGGCGCGATTCGATAGGGAGGATCTGCCAGCGCATGGCTGAACGCCTGGCACGCCTGATCCGTTGTGCGCACCGCACGCTTGCATCAGGTCTTTACCGGGGATGGGTAGGCGTTGGCCTGACGTGACTGGGCCCGTAGACGTCGATCCTAGCGGCAGCATGATGACGACAGTTGGCATGACTGGCAATTGTGAGGGCAGCGCCCACACCGGGCGTAAGCGCAGAGCCGTCAAGCCCGACAAGGAGTTGAAGGGCGGGCCCTCCACACATGCGACGGCTTGCTGCATCTGCGCTTGCATGCCATGCATTTGGTGGCCTGCCCATGGCCGTAGCCGCACGCCTCCAGCACGCTGAAGCGAAACCTTAAAGGGGGCACGCAGTCGCCGCTCTGGCTCAGCATTCGATGATGTTGACCGCCAATCCTCCTCGCGAGGTCTCCTTGTATTTGCTTTGCATGTCAAAGCCGGTTTCGCGCATGGTCTTGATGACCTTGTCGAGTGATACATAGTGCCGCCCGTCGCCGCGCAGTGCCATGCGGGCCGCGTTGATGGCCTGCACCGCACCCATGGCGTTGCGCTCAATGCAAGGAATCTGTACTAAACCGCCCACCGGATCGCAGGTCAGCCCCAAGTGGTGCTCCATGCCGATTTCGGCCGCATTCTCCACCTGCTGCGGGCTGCCGCCGAGGACTGCGCATAGGGCGCCAGCGGCCATGCTGCAGGCTACACCCACCTCTCCTTGGCAGCCGACCTCTGCGCCGGATATGGAGGCATTTTCCTTGTAAAGCAGACCGATAGCACCTGCTGTAAGCAGGAAGTCGATCACGCCTTGAGCATCGGCGCTAGGCGTCATGCGGTCGTAATAGTGGAGAACGGCGGGGACAATGCCAGCGGCGCCGTTGGTCGGTGCAGTGACCACGCGCCCCCCGGCGGCGTTTTCCTCATTCACAGCAAGCGCCCAAAGATTTACCCAGTCAAGTGCGCGCAAGGGGTCAATGGGGCTTGTCGCCGCCTTGCCTTGCAGTGCGCGGTAAAGCCCTGGGGCGCGCCGTTTGACCGTGAATCCGCCGGGCAGCACACCATCGGTTCGACAGCCGCGTGCGGCGCAGGCTTGCATCGCATCCCAAATTCGTAACAACCCGCTGTCGATCTCGCTATCGCGTCGCCAATGCCGTTCGTTGATGCGCATGACGTCAGCAATACTGCACCGTAGGCGCGCTGCTGTGTCGAGCAAAGCGGCGCCGTCGTGAAAGGGCAAGGGAAGCACTGAGGTATCGGGCGCAATGCTGGCATGGCGGGTGTCGTTGGCAAGGAACTCGTCATTGAGCACGAAACCGCCGCCGACCGAATAATAGATGCGCTCACTGACTGCTCGGCCCGTTGAATCAAAGGCGGAAAATCGCATTCCATTGGGGTGCAGCGGTAGCGGCTTGCCTCGCTGGAACAAAAGATCGCCTTGCACATTAAAGGTGATTTCGCGCGTGCCGAGCAATACCAGGCGCGCATTCTGGCGAACTCTCTCGATTTGCGCAGGGATCTGCTCTATGTCGACCGATTCCGGATCCTCGCCCATGAGCCCGAGAATGACAGCTTTGTCGCTGCCATGCCCCTTACCTGTGGCGGCCAGCGAGCCATAAAGGCGGCACTGCACGCGCGTCGTGGCGGCAATCAAACCCTGCTGCTGCAAAGACGATGCAAACAGGCGCGCGGCGCGCATTGGTCCGACTGTGTGCGAACTCGACGGCCCGATGCCGATCTTGAACAGATCGAATACCGAAACGGCCATGTTGGATCCTCGGAGGAAAGGGTGCTGTCAATCAGGTCTGCTGGTCGCCGGTGCCAGTTCAGGCGGCTTGGGCGCAGGCGGCGGCCAGATCCGCGGCGAATGCGTCAACCGTCTCGGGCTGGGTGTCCCACGCGCACATCAAGCGGCAACCGCCGCCGGCGATGAATTCGTAAAAAGACCAGCCTAGAGCATGCATGCGTGCGATGCTTGATGCGGGCAGTTGGACAAACACGGCGTTGGCCTGCGGCGGATGCAGAACATGCACACCTGGCATGGCGTTAATAGCCTGGTAGAGTCGGTGTGCCATGGCGTTGGCGTGGCGAGCATTGCGCAACCACGTGTCGTGCTCAAGCATGCCGACCCAGGGCGCGGAGATGAAACGCATTTTGGAGGCGAGTTGGCCAGCCTGTTTGACACGCCAGGCAAAATCAGCCGAGAGGTCGCGGTCGAAAAAGACGACAGCCTCGCCCACTGGAAGACCGTTCTTGGTTCCTCCAAAACACAGCACATCGACGCCGGCGCGCCAGGTGATCTCAGACGGGTGGACCTCAAGCGTGGCCACCGCGTTGGCAAAGCGAGCGCCGTCCATATGCAGCTTGAGATGCCGTCGCTTTGCGATGGCAGCAATCGCGCGTACCTCCTCCACCGTGTATACCGTACCCAATTCCGTGGCCTGCGTGATGGACACAACCTTCGGTTTGGGGTAGTGAATGTCGTGGCGTTTGGTCACCAGATATTCCACGGCATCGGGAGTCAATTTGCCCAGACGGGCGGCGCTGCTTTCGCTTTCCGCCACAAGCAATTTGGAGCCGTTGGAGAAGAATTCAGGTCCGCCGCACTCATCGGTTTCGATGTGCGCCACAGGCGAGCAGATCACGCTGTGGTAGCTCTGGCACAGCGATGCAAGTGCCAGTGAATTAGCCGCAGTGCCGTTGAACACGTAGTACACATCACAATCGGTCTGGAATAGCTCACGGAGCATGTCGGTGGATTTTTGAGTCCACAGATCGTCGCCGTACGCGGGTTGGTGGCCACTGGCGTTAGCCTCGAGAAGGCATTGGAGAGCTTCGGGGCAAATGCCGGCGAGGTTGTCGCTGGCGAATTGTTGGCGTGGAGCAGTGCTTGCTGTCATGGGGGTGCGCGAACAGGGTGGGGCGGAGAGTGCTTTGCGGGATTGAGCTAGGGTAGACAATTCCACATTCGACGCGCTTTTCGCATTACCTTCAAGCCACCATGCGCCTGACCCAGTTTTCCGACTATGCGCTGCGCGTGCTGATGTACGCTGCGGCGCACCCAGAGCGCTTGGTGACGATTACCGAGCTTGCCTCGTTTCACCGCATCTCGCGCAGCCATCTCACCAAGGTTGTCATGCACCTGGCAAGCTGTGGATACCTGCAGTCGGTGCGGGGCAGGGGGGGAGGTTTGCGGCTAGCCCGTGATGCGGCGTCAATCTGTGTAGGGGAGGTTCTGCGCAGCACTGAGGAGGATTTTCAGCTGGTGGAATGTTTTCAAGGCGGCAGCGCAGCCTGCATGCTTGCGCTGGATTGCCGGCTCGCGCGGGAGCTACGCGACGCGCTCGATGCATTTTTCTCGAAGCTTGATGGGCTGACCTTGGCCGACCTGCATCCGACAACGAAGGCTCTCTATGCGCCCATAGTTTTGCAAGGGCCATTGGCAAGGTCGGGAGAGAGCTCTGCCGAAGCATCGACCTCACTGCCTGTGCGCGTGCGAAGGCGCTGAGTTGGCCGGATATAGTCGTTTTTTGCTTGTGAATTTGGAGCGTGCGCAATAAGATTCATTTCTTATGAATCAAAAAATTGCTCCTGGCACCCTTGGCACCAGCAATGAAGAGCTCGCTTGGCGGGTGAGCCAAGCCTGCCATTCGGTCACAAGCGGGAGCATGCCATGGCGGGACCAATAGTGCATCGCCGAACCGGCGTCCCGGCGCGTCGATCAAGTTGCCGCCGTGCCTCAGCGGGAGATGGTGGAGGTCGCCGCGAGCGCAAGCATGCCCCGCGCCAAGTCTGTTGTCTTAACCCGTTGGAGCTCAATAGGAGCTAACGTTGCTCAGTGTTCGCCCCGGTTGTCCGGCGACGTGGGCGTGATCCGCGGCGCGCACATTTGCCGAAGAACATCCATGATCCTTGAGTCTTTGCTTGCTTATGCCCATATTTCTGCCATCTTGCTCGTTGTTGTCTTTCTGACGAGCAAGACAGCACTTATGCGCCCCGATTTGCTCGAAGGACGCACAACCGTGCCGCAGCGCCTTTGGCAACTTGACCTCTGGCTTTGGGGAAGCTTCGTCGCGGTGCTGGCGACCGGCCTTGCGCGCATGGTTTGGGGCGTCAAGGGTTTTGGATGGTATGCGGGAAATCCTTTGCTTTGGAGCAAAGTCGCGCTTTTTGGCCTGATGGTCCTCATGTCGGTTCCCTCGAGCCTTGCGTTACAGCGCTGGCGACGTATGCCGCCCCAGGCAGGCGCCATTCGCGCGCAGCGGCGCTGGCTGATGTGGCAGGCGCATGTCATGGTGGTCATCCCGCTTTTGGGCACGCTATTGGCCTACGGTATTTAGATGCATGCAAGCGAAGATACAGATTGCAACATCACTCACATTTCGAGCATACGGCGCATGACTTGGCGCAATGTGCAGCATCCGCCATTGCTTATATTGGCGAGACAAAATTGTCTGCAGCGAGGCGCGAAGACAATTCGCGATACATCCACTCTGAGGAGAAGTTAGATGCAAGAAGAAATGCCCTATAAGCCCCTGGCCGTGCTCGGACCAGACGGGAGCACGACGGATCAAGCGGATTTGCCCATGCCAGAGATGCAATTCGCGCGCCCGCTTGGCGCGTGGGTCATCGTCGGCGCCCTTTTCGTTGTTGTCGTGGGTCTCTGGGCGATGGTGGCCACTTATTTCTCCATCCACGCCTGAGGAAGACATATGGCAACGACGACGCATGATGAATTCGAAGACAAGTTCCACCACGTCGCGCTTCGGCACGAACGCAGCTGGGTATTCATTGCAGTGGCGATGACCGCCGTCCTTTTTATTGTTGCCGTGTATCTCGTGGTTCACGATTATGGCCTCGTGGCCAAGACAACACGCTTTTACGCGAACCCGGACACCCCGGCAACCTTGGCCGATTTCCAGGGTACGGGCATCAAGCAAACAGGGCCGAGCAGCTACAACGTTTATGAGATGGGGCGCGCTTGGAGTTGGACGCCCGGAACCGGCACACCGATCACGCTTCCCGTTGGTTCGCACGTGACCTTCTATGTCACCAGCGGCGATGTTTTGCACGGCTTCGAAGTACAAGGCACCAGCATCAACCTGACGGCCATTCCCGGCGTAGTCGGGCATGTGAGCTACACGTTTGACAAACCTGGAACTTACTACATCATCTGCAATGAGTACTGTGGTGCCGGGCATCAAGCCATGATCGGCAAGATTGTCATCACTGGAGCCAAGCAATCATGAGCGCAGTCCTGTCTCCCGCGGCACGTTCTGTGCCCACGACCCGCGAGATCGCGGGTGAGAAAAAGATGCTTCTGGCCTTCTGGGTCACCGGCTTTCTCGCCCTGATGGTCGGCATTGCCATTGGCGTGCTGCAGAGTTCTAACTATGCTGGCGTCGACCTCTATCCTTACCTGCAGCCCTTCCTCAAGTCCTACTACCAGGGCTTGACGATGCATGGTGTGCTCAACGCCTACGTCTTCACTTTTTTCACAATTTCCGGATGGCTGATGTATTTGCCGGCTCGTGAACTCAAGTTGCGCCCCAATATGGGCCTGGCTTGGTTTACCTACGCTCTGATGCTTGTGGGCACGCTCATGGCCGCCTATGCCATGTTCGACAACTCCTCGAGCGTGCTTTATACCTTCTATCCGCCGCTCAAGGGCAGTGCCTGGTTCTACCTTGGAATCACAGTTGTCGTTGTGGCCAGCATCATTCCTCTATTTGTCGTGCTTGAAATGCGCGCGCGATGGAAGAAGGCCAACCCTGGCAAGCTCACTCCGCTGGTCACCTACATGAGCGCCACCATCCTGCTGATGTGGCTGCTGGCGGCCTTGGGCGCCGGATCGGAAGCGGTATTTTTACTGGATCCCTGGTCGCTTGGGATGACACACACGATCAATCCGCTTCTCGCGCGCACACTGTTTTGGTGGACGGGACACCCGATCGTCTATTACTGGCTTATGCCCGGCTACGTATCCATCTACGCGCTGCTGCCTCGGCAGGCGGGCGGCAAGCTTGTGTCCGACCCACTGACGCGATTGGCTTTCTTGCTGCTTCTGGTCTTTTCAGTACCCGTGGGCACGCACCACCAGTACATGGACCCTGGGATTTCGCCCATGATCAAAGGTGTGGTTACGGCGCTAACCCTTTCCGTGGCCATCCCCAGCTTGATCACTGCATTTACGGTGGCGCTGAGTCTTGAATACGCAGGCCGCCGGCGCGGGGGAAAGGGGCTAATGGGTTGGTGGTTCGCGCTACCCTGGAAAGACCCATCGGTGGCCGCTCAAGTCCTGGCGCTTGTCACATTCATCTTTGGTGGTGCCGGTGGGATCGTGAACGCGAGCTGGCAACTGGATAACGTTGTGCATAACACCTTGTGGATTCCCGCGCACTTTCACCTGACAGTGGGCACCATGACCACCCTGGTTTTCATGGGCGTGAGCTTCTGGCTTTTGCCACATCTGACGGGGCGCAGGCTGTATAGTGCAAAGCTCGCCTTGGCCTCAGTGTGGCTGTGGTTTGTCGGCCTGATGGTGTGGGGTTTTGCGGGGCACTGGGCAGGCATGGATGGCGTGCCGCGACGCGCCTGGGTCTCGGGACTTCCCCATGACCAGTACATGCAGCTCTATGGCGGCGTGCATCCGGCGTTGATCATGGTTGGTATTGGCGGGGCCATCGCAGCGCTCGGGGCCGTCGGCTATTACGTTGTATTTTTCGGCACGCTGTTCGGCAGGAAGGACGCCAAGGCCATGGTCGAGATTCCGTTTACCGAGGTGATCGCCGGACCCGAAGGCTCAACCATGTCGCGCATCGCGGAGCATTTAGGTTTCTGGACGGTGGCGACTCTTGTCATCACGCTGGCTGTTTACATCCCAGTGCTTTGGCCAATGATTACACATCCCATTCATGCGCCTGGTTTTGTGCTGTGGTGACGCAGTGACAGGACAGCCCGCCGCGCCTAGGCAGCATCGCCCTTCGGACACCGCGGCGGGTTGGCAGGGCTCGGCCTTTCGCGCCGTGCTCGTATCGTTGCTCTTGATTGGGGCATTGCTCGGGATTTCGCGGTTGCAGGGCCCGATGGTGCGGCTGCATGGCACGCCGCTTACAGCGGAGCGCGCACCCGATTTTTCGGGCCTTCTCGATACCCAAGGCAGGCGGTTTTCGTGGCAAGCTGAGCGGGGTCGCGCCGTGCTGGTGTTCTTCGGTTACACGCACTGCCCAGATGTGTGTCCGCTCACGCTCTCAGCATTGAGGCAGAGCCTGGACCGCATGGGCTCGCTGCGACGCAACGTCCGGGTGATTTTTGTCAGTCTGGATCCCGTCCGTGACACACCTGCCGTTTTACATGCTTACCTGGACGCGTTCATTCCCGACGCTGTTGGGCTGCGCGGTCCCTTGAAAGACGTGGCCCAATCGGCCCGCCAGTGGGGTATCAGCTGGCGGCGTGTAAACACTACACATGGCGATTATTGGATTGATCACACCGCAGCCGTCACTCTCGTGGGGCCGCGGGGTCATCTTCGCGCACGCTACGGCTATGGGCAGCTTGCCGATCCGGCATGGCTGGCTGCCGATTTGCACGCCATACTCTCGCGCCCATGAGCCCCGCCACATGGCCCCTTGCCGCGTGGAGCGGATGGTTCGCCGCGGTGGGCCTTGCGGCAGCAGGGTACGCATTTTCTGCGTGGCGCCGGCGCTGGCGTGTTTGGCGCGTCGCGCTGTTTGCGCTTGGCTGCGTACTTACGCTTCTTGCGGTCTGGGGGTTGAATAATCCACTGGCTTCGATGACGGGCTATACCGTCGCTCTCATGACGCTGGGGCAGGTGGTGTCACCGTTGCTGCTGCTTGGTTTTCCTGCCTCTGAGCGCGCTCGATGGCAGCAAGCTCGTAACCGCCAATGGGCGGTTTGGACTCTCGATGCGTGGGTCGCTGCTTCTGTGTTCGTCCTGCTTACATTGGGCGTGAATTTGCCGGGAGTGTTCAATACCGCCTTGGCGGATGCGCTGTATTCGGCACCCATTGGCCTCCTGGTGATGTTGGCGGGGCTGATGATCTGGGCCCAATTGTTGGACGGTAGCAGCGCGATCCGAAGGCGCTGGGTCGCCGGCATCTACGGATGGCTGGTGGGTTTGCCCATGATGGTCATTGGAGCAGTCTGGGTATGGAGTGGGCATGTGTTGTACACACCGTATCTGGATGTACTGTGCCTTTGGAACTTGAGTCCACTGGACGATCAGCATTACGCTGGACTGGTGATGCTGATTGCAGGGCTGCCCTTGCAATTACGAAGCGCGTGGCTGCTGATCATGCCGGGGGACGAGGAGAGCTCGGAAATTTGATGCGCTGGGGCTGGGCGCCGATTTATGTAGAAATGCCTTAAAGTTTTACATTTGGCCTTATTCTCGGGCATCCATGAGCCATCGGGAGTAGCAGTATGCCGGACGCTGAACGAAATCAACCTCCATCCAACTCCACCAGGGGGGCCGGCAAGCCGCCAATGCTTGATCCCAAGGCGCGCGTGCATCTGATCTATTGGATGATCGCCCTCGTGGCTTTCTTTTGGCTTCAGGCCCTTTGGTCGTCTTACCAGAACGTGCAGACGGTACCGTACAGCCAATTCCAGAACTATCTGGAGCAGGGCAAGCTCACTGATGTGGTCGTGGGTGACCAGACCATCACCGGAACACTCCAGGCGCCGGGCGAAAACGGCAAGAAACTGGTCGTGGCGGTGCGCGTCGATCCTCAACTGGCCAACCAGTTGCAGAAATATGGGGTTACGTATTCACACGTCTACCAAAACACGTGGCTTTCGAACATCTTGTCGTGGGTGCTTCCGGCCGTGGCATTTTTCGGGGTTTGGTTTTTTATGGTGCGTGGCTTTGCTGAAAAGCAAGGTGGGCTGGGCATGGGCGGGTTCATGTCAATCGGAAAGAGCCGGGCCAAGGTTTACATGGAGAACAGCACCGGAGTGACCTACGCGGACGTGGCTGGCGTGGACGAAGCCAAGGATGAGCTCAAGGAAGTTGTGGACTTTCTGAAGGATCCGGTCGAGCACAGCCGACTGGGCGCGCGCGCGCCCAAGGGGATCTTGCTGATTGGACCACCGGGAACCGGCAAGACACTTTTGGCCAGGGCCGTCGCAGGTGAGGCCAGCGTGCCGTTTTTCTCGATCAGCGGCTCCGAATTCGTCGAGATGTTTGTTGGCGTGGGCGCGGCGCGTGTGCGCGACCTATTCGAGCAGGCGCGCGCAAAAGCTCCTGCCATCATTTTCATTGACGAACTTGATGCGCTCGGACGCGCCCGCGGCGCGAGCCCCTTTGGTGGCGGGCACGACGAGAAAGAGCAGACGCTTAACCAGCTGCTTGTCGAACTTGACGGATTCGACACGGGGTCCGGGCTGGTCATCCTGGCCGCGACAAATCGCCCGGAGATCCTCGATCCCGCGCTGCTGCGCGCGGGCCGCTTCGACCGTCAGGTATTGGTCGACCGGCCTGACAAGATCGGGCGAGTGCAGATTCTGCGTGTCCACGTGCGCAAGATCCGGCTCGACCCGGCGGTGGATCTGGAGCAGGTTGCGGCGCTCACGCCAGGTTTTTCCGGCGCCGATCTGGCCAATCTGGTTAACGAGGCGGCGCTTTTGGCCACGCGCGAGAACGCGCAAACGGTAACGTTGGCGGATTTCACACGCGCTGTGGAGCGAATCGTGGCGGGGCTGGAGAAAAAGAACCGCCTGCTCAATCCCAAGGAGCGCAACATCGTCGCGTACCACGAGATGGGTCATGCCCTTGTGGCCATGAGCCTGCCGGGCAGCGATGTTGTGCACAAGGTCTCCATCATTCCGCGCGGCGTGGGTGCTTTGGGTTACACAATCCAGCGTCCCACCGAAGATCGATATCTGATGACCCGGGAGGAGCTGGAAAACAAGATGGCAGTCTTGATGGGCGGCCGAGCGGCCGAACACATTGTGTTTACACACTGGTCCACTGGCGCGGCCGACGACTTGGCCAAGGTCACTGACATCGCGCGCAGCATGGTCACGCGCTACGCCATGGTGGAAAAGCTCGGCCAGATGACTCTGGAAGAACCACCGCAATCGTTTCTCGGCGGGCCGGCCATGCCGCAAATGCGCGAATACAGTGAAGAGACCGCACGCGAAATTGACTGCGCCGTGCGCGAGTTGGTCAACGCAGCATTTGCTCGAGCCGAGGCGATCTTGAAGGAGCGGCGCTCCATCCTGGAAGAGGGTGCTCGGCAATTGCTGCAGAGGGAGACCCTCAATGATGCCGAACTTAACGCGTTGCTGGATCGCGGCTCAATACGTGTGATGCCTGCATGAAAAACGCCGGCGCGAGGCCGGCGTTGGTTGATCCTAGGGTTCGCGACTTATTGCGTAACCTTGGCTTGAGCCAGAAGTTCCTGTTGGTATTTCTGGACGGCCTCGCGCTGGAGTTCCTGAACGATCTGCGGCTTGAGCTGCTCAAGGGTCGGCGGCTTGGCCGGGCGCGTTTTGTCGAGCTTGATGATGTGCCAGCCAAACTGCGTCTGCACAGGCGCGGTGGTGTACTCGCCCGGCTTGAGCTTCGTGAGCGCTGCGGCAAAGGGTTCCACGTAATTGCTCGGCGTTGACCACCCCAGATCGCCATTGTTTGCGGCCGAGGCGGTGTCCTTTGAATACTTCTTGGCCAAGTCGCCAAACTTCGCGCCTTTCTTCAATTGGGCGATGATGTCCTGCGCTTCCTTCTCGGTGGGCACGAGGATATGCTGAGCTTCATACTCTGTGCTGCCGAAGGATTTGGCGAACTGATCATACTTCGCCTTGATCTGGGCGTCGGTGATTGGGTGCTTCTTCAAATAGTCAGCAAAAACCGTGCGGATCAGGATGTTCTGGCGGCTGATCTGGATTTCGTCTTGCACGTCCTTTTGCTTTTCCAGACCCTGCTTCTCCGCTTCCTGCACCACGACTTCGCGCAGGATCAGCTCTTTCTTGATCTGGTCCTTCAGCTGCGGCGTGACGGGTTGGCCGGATTGCTTGGCCATGTTTTCCGCCACGGTGTTGACCATGGCCTCGGAAATGGGCTTGCCGTTGACTGTGGCAGCAGTCTGGGCATTTGCCAACGGGCTGAGTAACGCGATCGCCAAGGCGGCGGGCAGGAGTTTGAGCAGGGGTTTTTGCATGACGGAGGGAAAGGGAATGGGGAATTGGTGAAGAGACGCCTTACTGCCCGCGAGGGCCAGAGGCTTGGTGCAGAGGTGTGTTTGACACCTCACCCGGAGCACGTAGATCGAGCATGAGGGCATGGATGTCGTGCACCAGCATCGAAGCCAAAGCATCATACACGAGCCGATGCCTGGAAAGTCTTGACATCCCCGTGAAGGTCCGGCTGACTAAAAAAATACGGAAGTGGCTACCCTTTGCATCAAAGCCGCCATGGCCAGCGTGACTTGCCGAGTCGTCAACGACCTCAAGCTGCTCGGGTTCAAAGGCCACGCGCAAAGTCTGCTCAATGCGGTCAATGCGGCGCATCAGGTGTTTTTTTGCGGTAGGTAGCGCGCAATCATCAGTGACTGGATGATTGCGAAGACCAAGGTGAGTCCCAGGCTTCCAAACAGCTTGAAATCGACCCAAATGGCCGTTGAATAGCGATAGGCAACCCAGATGTTGACGATACCCATGACTGCAAAATATGCGGACCAAGACCAGTTCAGGCGTGTCCAGGCAGCCCCGGGCAATTGCATCTGGCTGCCCAGCAAGGATTGGATCAGGTTCTTGCGAAATAAAACCTGCCCCCCAACCAGTGCCGCGGCGAAGACCCAGTACAAGACTGTGGGCTTCCACTTGATAAATGTGTCGTTGTGGAGCAGCAGCGTCGCGCCACCGAACAGCACCACGATTACCAGGCTCACCCACAACATGGGCTCGACTCGGCGGCCCTTGAACCAGACCCAGCCGATCTGGGCGAAGGTCGCCGCAATGGCCACGCCAGTGGCCACGTAGATGCCACCGATCTTGAAGGCGACGAAGAACAGGATGATGGGGAAGAAATCGAACAGGAGCTTCATGCCGCCATTATCCCAGTTCACGGGCCTTGCCCGGATGTACGCCAGGCGCAAAATCGAGCGCAGCTGAGTTGATGCAATACCGATGGCCTGCCGGACCAGGGCCATCCGGAAATACATGGCCAAGATGGGCGTGGCATTTGGCGCAGCGCACCTCCGTGCGCGTCATGCCATGGCTGCCGTCCATCCGTTCCTCGATGGAGTCGCCCCACACGGGCTCGGTGAAACTGGGCCAGCCCGTGCCGGAATCGAATTTGGTCGTGGAGTCAAACAGCACAGTGCCGCAGCAAACGCATCGGTAACTGCCGTCAGCATGGTGGTCCCAGTACTTCCCTGTGAAGGGCGCTTCGGTTGCGCTGCAGCGTGTGACCTGGTATTGCTCAGGGGAGAGAGATTCGCGCCATTTGGCATCATCTTCGGAACTTGGGTCAGACATGGGGTTCTCCTCATGCGTGCGCGCGGTGCCCGTGGGGCATCAGGCACGGGGTCAAGATGAACAGGACAGGGCTGGAGCCACAGCGTCCTGCGGTGGCGCCGCGGCAAAAATGTCACGGTCGGGTTGCTCAGAGTAAGGATGCCGCAGCACCTCCATGAGTTCTTGTGTTACGGAGAAGTCGCCAGCTTCGGCTCGCGCAATGGCATGCTGCGCGAGGTGATGGCGCAGCACAAAGCGAGGATTGATAGCGTTCATTGCGGCACGACGCTCGGCGTCGGTGGATTCGTTTGCCTGCAATCGTGCGCGATAGTCAGGAATCCAGGCTCGCATGCGCTCAGGGCGCGTTGCGAACAGGGCCTGCAAAGCTGCAGGGATTGGATCTCCGGGGTTCGCCGAAAGTTGGGCGAGAAGACGAAAGGCCAAGGTCCAGTCCGCGCGGTTCTCAGCCATCGCGGCCAACCAACGGTCGACCAGATCATCGTCGCCGGGGCGTGCTTCGCCCAGTCCGAGTTTGCGTTGCAGCAAACCGCGCATGCTGCGTGAAAAGGTAGCATCGAATGCCTCAACGGCATCGACGGCGGCTTGTCGGTCGTCAATCAAGGGCAACAGTGCTTGCGCGAGCGCCAGCAGGTTCCAGCGCGCGATGCTCGGTTGACGTGCCCAGGCGTAGCGTCCGAAGCGGTCCGTGGTGTTGGGCGTGTGATCCGGGTCGAATCCGTCCATGAAGGCAAAGGGGCCATAGTCGAGTGTCCATGCGAGCATCGACATATTGTCGGTGTTCATCACCCCATGGATAAAACCGACACACTGCCACTGTGCGATGAGGTGCGCGGTGCGCTGGACCACCTCCTGTAACAACGCCAATGCCGGGTTGACCGTTTGCGCGCAGGCTGGGTAGAGTTGGGAGATTGTCCAATCGGCCAGGGTGCGCAAAGCCGTAACCTGGCCTGTGTAGGCGAAATGCTCGAAATGCCCGAAGCGAATGAAGCTCGGCGCCAAGCGCGTGACCACTGCTGCTGTTTCCATGCGCTCGCGAACCACCGGTAAGGGCGAGGTCACGAGGCACAGTGCCCGCGTGGTGGGGATGCCCAGATGCCACATGGCCTCGCTACAGAGGAATTCGCGAATGGACGATCGAAGCACAGCGCGGCCGTCGCCGTGGCGCGAATATGGCGTGCGTCCTGCCCCCTTGAGCTGCACTTCCCAGTGCGTGTGCCCCCCGTTTTGGCTGGCGTCGGGTGCTCGAACCGTACCCAGCAGGTGCGCCCGACCGTCTCCAAGCTGACCTGCCCAATTTCCGAACTGGTGGCCCGCATACACCGTGCATATGGGGTCGCATCCCGTTGGGGGTCGGTTGCCGCTGAACAGCTCTGCCCAGTTCTGGGCAGCGGCAGAATTGTTGGGCGTAGGCTCAATGCCGAGCAATCGCGCCGCATCGAGACTGACCAGGCGCAAACGCGGTGTTGGCAGGCCCTCAGGGCGTACGACGCAAGCAAAGGCATCTCCAAGCCCACCAAAGGCCTGGATAAAGAGCAATTCGGATACGGGGGGGGGCGAAGACGGACGGCTCGACATGCCATGAATTGTCCCTGAGTGTGCAAATCCATGTTGAGCGTGGTTGACTTGCCCGGGTTCATTCATGCCAATGCGTGCAAGGCACATGGAAAATACAAGTGCCGGGTTATGATGAATTATTCGCGCACTGATGAAGGTCTTCGGAAATGCGTTCAGGGTTTACCCAGGGTTAAAGAGCTTGAATAGGCACTGTGCGTTGCAGCAGAATGTCGTAAACCCAAATTGAAACAACAATGTCGAGTACAGCTATCCTGAGGGTGCAAGGGCTCAGCAAGCAGTTTTCGGGATTCGCGGCAGTCCAGAACGTCAATCTGGAAATCGCGGAAGGTTCGATTCATGCGCTTGTCGGTCCAAACGGCGCGGGTAAAACAACCTGCTTTAATCTGCTCAGCAAGTTTCTCGAGCCGACTTCTGGTGTTATTTACTTTCAGAATCGGAATATTACGAAAATGCAGCCCGCCGATATTGCGAGGCTGGGAATGGTTCGTTCTTTCCAAATTAGTGCGACTTTTGCGCACATGAGCTTGCTCGAAAATGTGCGTGTGGGTTTGCAACGTGCCGCAGGTCTTGCTTACCAGTTCTGGGTCTCATCGCGCGTCCTCAGAAAGTTGGATGACGAAGCCATGGGATTTTTGGATTTGGTCGGGCTATCGACGCACGCGCACGAACTGGCCGTAAATTTGCCGTACGGGCATAAGCGGGCTCTGGAACTGGCGACGACTTTGGCAATGAATCCAAAACTGCTATTGCTGGACGAGCCCACTCAGGGTCTGGGCCATGAAGACGTGCAACAGGTGACGAATTTGATCCAGCGCGTGGCGCAAGGCCGAACGGTGTTGATGGTCGAACACAATATGTCGGTTATCGCGCGGATCTGTGATCGGGTGACGGTCATGCAGCGTGGGCAAGTATTGGCAGAGGGCAGTTATGCGGAAGTGTCGCGCAACCCCGAGGTGATTGCTGCCTATATGGGTGATGCCGAGGAGGAATTGGCCGCATGAGCGCAATTGCGACGCCGCAGCATGCGACGACAGGCGCTGCCGAGCAACGCACGGCCGCCGGCTTCGAGGGGGGGGTGGAAGCCCTGAATATCGCCAATCTGCATGCATGGTATGGCGAGTCGCATGTCCTGCATGGCGTTGATCTTGTCGTTGGGGCTGGCGAAACCGTCTGCTTGCTGGGACGCAACGGCGCCGGTCGCACCACTACTTTGCGGGCGATCATGGGGCTCACCAGCGCACGCAGCGGCGGTATCCGCGTCTTCGGTCAGGAGGTGATCGGCTTGCCCAGGCACCGTGTGGCGGCCTTGGGGGTCGGTTATTGCCCGGAGGAGCGGGGCATTTTTGCAAGCTTGTCAACCCGCGAAAACCTTTTGTTGCCACCAGAATTGCCAACTGGATTTTCAGGTGTCGCGTTAGATGAGATTTATGCCCTTTTCCCAAATTTGAAAGAGCGTGCAAACAGTCCCGGGTCGCGATTATCCGGGGGCGAGCAACAGATGCTTGCAGTCGCCCGTATTCTTCGCACCGGAGCACGCCTTCTCTTGCTTGACGAAATCTCGGAGGGCTTGGCACCGGTGATCGTGCAGGCGCTGGGTCGGGCAATCGAGGAACTGAAGAGAAAGGGATTTTCCATTTTGCTCGTTGAGCAGAATTTCAGATTTTCAGCGAACCTGGCGGACCGTTTTTACGTGATGGAAGGTGGCCGGATCGTTCTGGAAATTGCACGCGCCGATCTCGATGGGCACCGTGCTGAGCTCAGGGGTTTACTCGGTATTTGATTCAACACATCCACTAGGAGACTTGCATGAAACTCTCAAAACTGACCGTAGCCCTTGCATTGGCATTGGGCACGGTAGCCATGGCCCAAGCTGAGGCGCCGGTGAAAATCGGCTTCATTACGGATCTGTCCGGGGTGTATTCGGCGGTGGATGGTTCCGGGGGCGTGGCCGCCATCAAGATGGCGATCCAGGACTTTGGCGGCAGTGTGCTGGGGCGCAAGATTGAGCTCATGAGCTTTGATCACCAGAACAAGGCCGATCTCGCCGCGGGTAAGGCCAAGGAGTACTTTTCGCAAGACGGCGCGGACATGCTGATCGGCGGCACCAACAGCGCCACGGCACTGGCAATGGAACCGGTTGCCGCGCAGTTCAAGAAGCCGTTCTTCGTGGTTGGCGCCGGCGCCTCGACCATTGTGGGCAAACAGTGCACGCCATACACGGTCATGTATGCATACAACACCACTGCCTTGGCCCGCGGCACGGCAAGTGCCATGATCAAAAACGGGGGTAAAACCTGGTACTTCTTGACCGCGGATTACGCGTTTGGCAAATCCCTGGAGGGCGAGGCGGCGAAGGTGGTCGAGGCCGACGGAGGCAAGGTTCTGGGCCAAGTGTATGCGCCGCTCGGATCGGCTGATTTCTCGTCCTATCTGTTGCAGGCTCAGGCTTCAAAGGCACAAGTGCTTGGGCTGGCCAATGCAGGTGGCGATTCGGACAACTCCATCAAGCAGGCGAATCAATTCGGTGTGACCAAGACCATGAAGCTAGCTGGTCTCTTGCTGTTCATTACCGATATCCACGCAGTCGGTCTTCCGGCCGCGCAGGGCTTGTACCTGACGACGCCCTGGTACTGGAATCAGAATGCCCAGTCGCGCGCCTGGTCTGAGCGTTATGAGAAGGAGATGCACGCGATGCCAACGTTCGTACAGGCTGGCGACTATTCGGCCACGCTCACCTATCTGAAAGCCGTGAAAGCGGCAGGAACGACCGATGGCACCAAGGTGATGGCCGAACTTCACAAGATGAAAGTCAACGACATGTTCATGCATGATGGATTCATGCGCCCGAGCGGCTTGATGATCCACGACATGTATCTTGAACAGGTCAAGACGCCGGCGGAGTCAAAAGAGCCTTGGGACTACTACAAGCTGGTGCAGACCATTCCTGGCAATGATGCGTTTGGGCCAGCGTCCGCTTACGGTTGCCCTCTGGACAAATAAGGGAACAATCCCCCTGAGCGGCGGATCAGGCTCCATGGCGGGCCTGATCTTCTTGTAACCACGAATTGACCATCGATCGAGGTCGCGATTGCCTGAACTTTTCGGATTCCCCCTGCCTCTGCTGCTTGGCCAGTTGATGCTCGGTCTGGTCAACGGTGCTTTCTATGCCATGTTGTCATTGGGCCTTGCGGTGATTTTCGGCCTTATGGACGTGGTGAATTTCGCCCATGGCGCGTTTTTCATGATGGGCGCAATGTTTACCTGGATCGGCAGGCAGTATTTCGACCTCGGGTTCTGGTGGATGCTGTTCATTGCGCCACTTCTAGTGGGATTGATCGGCGTGGGGGTCGAGCGTCTGATGCTGCGACGCTTGCGTGGGATGGATCCGATCTACGGTTTGCTGTTGACCTTTGGCCTGACGCTGCTGATTGAGGGCATCTTCCGCTCCTTTTTCGGCGTGGCGGGCGCGCCCTATAACCCGCCCGAGGTACTCGGAAGCACGCTGAATCTGGGCTTTATGTTCTTGCCTTCCTACCTGGCCTTTGCCGTGGTGGCCAGCGTCGTGGTGTGCTTCGGCACTTGGCTGTTGATCGAGCGCACCAAGCTCGGCTCCTATTTGCGGGCGGGGACCGAGAATCCCGCCTTGGTTCAAGCCTTTGGCATCAATTTTCCGCTGCTGGTCACGTCCACGTTCGCATTCGGCTCAGCACTTGCCGGATTGGCCGGCGTGTTGGCCGCTCCGGTCATCCAGGTATCACCGCTGATGGGGTCCAATCTGATCATCGTGGTCTTCGCCATCGTGGTCATTGGCGGTATGGGCTCGGTAGTTGGGGCGATCGTCTCGGGCTTGGCGCTGGGCTTAATCGAGGGGCTTGCCAAGGTCCTTTATGCGCCCATTTCCACCACGGTCGTGTTTATTCTCATGGCGCTGGTGCTTACCGCAAGGCCCGCGGGGCTGTTCGGCAGGGATCGATGACCATGCTCTGGCGTACTCGCATTCCCGTTGTTGTGGCCTGGGTCGCGCTAGCTCTGGCTGTGGCTGCACCCTGGCTCGGCCTGTATCCGGTGCTGGGCATGCGGATGATGTGCTTTGCGTTGTTCGCATGCGCCTTCAACCTGCTGGCTGGTTACGCGGGGCTCATCTCCTTCGGTCATGCCGCTTTGTTCGGTGGGGCGGGTTACCTCACCGGTCTGGCGCTCACCACTTGGGGTTGGCCAACCCCGGCGGGAGTGCTCATTGGGGTGCTGGCCGCATTGGCCATCGGTTTGGTGATGGGATTGCTTGCCGTGCGCAGACAGGGCATCTATTTTTCCATGATCACGCTGGCGCTCGCGCAAATCGTCTATTTTTATTGTCTGCAGGCGAATTTCACGGGTGGTGAGGACGGTCTGCAGGGTATACCGCGCGGCAGCATGTTCGGGCTGTCGTTGCAGTCCGACCGTGTGATGTACTACCTGGTCTTGGCGGTGTTTGTGGCAAGCTGGTGGTTCATGCGGCGCGTGGTGAGTTCACCGTTCGGGCAGATCTTGCAGGCTGTGCGCGAAAACGAGCCGCGTGCGATTTCACTGGGTTACCGCGTCAACCGCTACAAGCTTGGCGTGTTCCTGCTATCGGCCGGATTCGCGGGGTTGGCCGGGGCATTGAAGGCGGTAGTCATGGGCTTTGAGACTCTCACCGATGTGCATTGGGCCACATCGGGTCTTGTGATCCTCATGACCCTACTGGGCGGTCTGGGTACAGACCTTGGTCCAGTCCTTGGTGCGCTCATTGTTACAGTGCTTGAGGAGAAGATGGGAACCATCGCGCGGTTCTTGGTGCATGTCACTGGGATTCAATGGTTCAGCCAGCTCAACGACTCAGTGAGCATGGTGATCGGCGCGATCTTCGTGCTGTGTGTACTGCTGTTCCGGCGCGGCATTGTGGGCGAACTGCGGGCTCGCCTGCGGAGTGCACAGCCGGCGGCCAGCTGAACGAGCGTGTGTCTTTCCCCTTTTTGGCTGTCAATTCCCATCTGGCGGGAGTGCCTCATGGTCTGGCGCGATTGTCTGGCGTGACACCAGAACCTTGTCGATACGCTTGCCATCCATGTCCACTATCTCGAATCGCCAGCCGCCCCAATCGATATGGTCGCCCGTATGTGGTAGGCGGGCCAGCAGCAGCATGAGCATGCCGGCCAGGGTGTTGTAGCGTGCCTTCTCTTCCTCTGGCACGGACTTGAGGCCCAACTTGTCCTTGAGATCGCCCACGGGAATCAGGCCATCAAGAAGCCAAGATCCATCTTCGCGCTGAATGGCCCAAGGCTCTTCCGATGGGTGACTCTTGAACTCGCCCGCAATGGCTTCCAGAATATCCTGCACGGTGACGATGCCCAGAGTCTGTCCATACTCGCCCAGAACCAGTGCCGTGTGATCCGGGCTTTGCTTGAAGGTCTGCAGCAGTTCGAGCCCCGTGAGACTCTCGGGCACGAAAATGGCATGACTGGATGCCTTGCTTAGATCCTCGATTCCCTCGCGACGTATGAACCGACCGAGAAGCTCCTTGGCTGAGACCAAGCCGATCACATCGTCCAAATCACCACGGACAAGGGGAAAGCGGGAGTGGGGCGACTGCGCGATCTTGTTGAGATTGTCGGTCAATGGATCCTCGACATCGAGAAACTCAATTTCATTGCGCGGGGTCATCAAGGAGGCAATCTGGCGGTCGTCAAGGCGGAATACATTGCGGACCATTTCATGTTCCTGAACCTCGATCACGCCAGCGTCGGATCCTTCCTCCAAGACCACGTTGATCTCCTCTTCGGTGACGTGCGTCGGTGCGTCAGTGCGCACGCGCATGAGCCGCAGCAACAAATCGGTGGATACGGAGAGCAACCGGACGAACACGGACACGCTGCGCGCCAGGATCAGCATCGGCTGGGACATCACCAGTGCGATCTTCTCCGGCGCCAACTGCCCAAGGCGCTTCGGGACGAGTTCGCCGATGACGATCGAGAGGTACGTGATGACGATGACGACGAGTGCCGTGCCTGCAATGTTGGCGAACTGCGGCAGCATGCCGAAGCCCTGAAACCAACTGCTTAAGGGGGCTGAAAACGCTGCCTCGCCGATGATGCCGTTAAGCACCCCGATGGACGTGATGCCAATCTGTACAGTGGACAGAAGCCGCGTCGGCTGTTCGGTCAATTGGAGGGCGGCCCTTGCGGGGACGCTGCCCGACTCTGCCATGGCAGTCAATCGGGCTCTGCGGGCAGTGACCAGTGCAATTTCCGACATGGCGAACAGGCCGTTGAGCACGATCAAGGCGAGAAGAATCAAGACTTCCGTCATCATGGGAGCACTCAGGAGGTAAGAGGGCCAGTGGCGTCGGGCAACCAGCCGCACGCCAAGGCGCGCATGCAGGGCATTCCAGGGGAAGGGGGCGCCGAGGGCGCGCAGGCACCGGCTCCGGTTTCGGCGATCAGGGGTGAGCGGCGCGTGGGTGTGGGGGCTGGGTCCAATGCAGAGGGCATGGGCATTTGCGGATCTCGCGCAGGTTCTATGCTTGGATATTGAACCGAGGCTCGAAAGAGCGTAGCGATGGAGAACCTTCACCCATGTCCAGTAACGAACACAGTTCCCAATTAGACCAGAACCCCGACACAAAGCCTGAGACGCTCGGACACACGCGTGCTGTGGCCACCAGTCTGCAGCATCCGTCTTATGAGCCGCCTGCCGGGTTCGATGCCGTGCAGCCTGCCACTCACCGTGCCTCGACCGTCATTTTTCCAAGCGTGGCAGCGATGCGCTCGCGCGACTGGCGCCATAAGAACGGGTACACCTACGGTTTACACGGCACCCCGACGACGTTCACTTTGGAGGCCCGATTGGCTGCGATCGAGGGTGCACGGCATTGCATGCTTTGCCCGTCGGGTTTGTCCGCCATCGCTCTGGTCGATCTGGCCCTTGTCGCGCAAGGTGAAGCCGTCATGTTGCCATCCAACGTCTATGGGCCAAGCCGCGAGCTGGCCGAGCGGCTCCTCACCGGATGGGGAATCACCGTACAAATTTACGACCCCCTCGACGTGGTGGCCGCGCGCGCAGCCATCACGCAGCACACACGGCTGATGTGGCTGGAAGCGCCCGGTTCAGTCACAATGGAGATGCCCGACCTCCGTGCCCTGATAAAGCTCGCACGTGAGCATGGTGTCATCACCGCCCTTGACAATACTTGGGCTGCGGGAATTGCGCTCAAGCCGTTTGATCTTGGCGTTGACATCGCCATGCAGGCGCTCACGAAATATCAGTCTGGTGGAGCTGATGTGCTGATGGGCGCCGTGATGACCCGAGGCGACGCGCTGCACGAAAGGCTTCTTTATGCCCATATGCGCCTTGGCCTGGGCGTGGGCGGTGACGACGCAAGCCTCATATTGCGTGGCTTACACAGCCTGGCTCTGCGTTACGGCGCGCACGATGCGTCTGCGCGACGCATCGCTGCCTGGCTGCAGACCCGTCCCGAGGTTCAGACCGTACTCCACCCGGCCTTGCCGGGCAGTCCTGGACATGCCAACTGGGTGCGCGACTGTAGCGCTGCAGCCGGCCTGTTTAGTTTCACGTTCAGACCTTGGGTGAATGCGGCGCAGGTTGACGCCTTCGTTGACGCGCTGCGGCTGTTCAAAATCGGCTATTCCTGGGGCGGCCCGCTCAGCCTGGTGGTGCCCTACGATATGGGCGCCACGCGCGGCGACGCATGGGCTCACGGGAGCCCCTTGGTGCGTCTGAGCATCGGCTTGGAGGATCCGGACGACTTAATCGCAGATATCGCGCAGGCCATACGCGCGTGTCTCCGCTAACGGCGCGGTGCCGCCGCTCAATATCGAAAAGGGAAACGCCATGGGATTACGCTCCATCGTGTTCATTGTGTTGTTTATCCTGGTGGCGGCCTTCGCCGCGCTCAACTGGGGGGCGTTCACTGCGACAACGACGCTTTCGCTGGGCTTTGGCGCCGTGCAAGCGCCGTTGGGCTTGGTCATGCTGGCGTTTAGTGCCGCCGTCGCGCTCGTTTTTTTCGCCTTCGCCATTTACGTCCAGACCGCTGCTTTGCTGGAGAGCCGCAAGCAGATGAAGGAGTTGCAGGTCCAACGCGAGTTGGCCGAGAAGGCTGAGAGTTCCCGAATCACGCAGCTGCAGCAGAGCCTGGAAGCTGGTTTCAACCGCTTGGCCGGGCTGCTCGAAGCGTACAAGGCGGAACTCACGGCCCACATGGACAGCCTGGAACAGACACAGGCCCAGCACATTACTGAAACGGGCAACGGGTTGTCCGCAGCAATTGGCGAGTTAGACGAACGTCTCACGAGCCACAGAGGCACCTAAGGGGGATCATGCCTCGAACAGAGGCAGAACTCCATCGAGTCCGCAGTATGTCAGAGCCACGGCTGCTGCATCCTGCACAGCCGGTTTGGCGTGGTAGGCCACGCTCAAGCCTGCAGCATTCATCATGGCGAGATCATTGGCTCCATCGCCAACGGCGATGGCTTGTGTTGGAAGGCAACCGATGCTGGCGCACGTGTCGAGCAGAGCGCGGCGCTTGCCGTGGGCGTCAACAACGGGACCCACCAGATGGCCCGAGAGTTTGCCACCGAGGATCTCAAGGGTGTTGGCCGCCACAAAATCCAGCCCAAGTCTGTCTTTCAGCCTTTCGGTGAACCAGGTAAAACCGCCGGTGGCCAGCAGCACTTTCAGACCGGCTTGCTTGGCTTCGGCAATTAGCGCTTCTGCGCCGGGGTTCAGTCGCATACGGGCGTACACCGATTGCAGAACGCTTTCAGGAGTCCCGGCCAAGAGGGCTAGGCGGCGGCGCAGACTTTCGGCATAGTCGGTAATTTCGCCCCGCATGGCGGCCTCGGTGATTTCCGCGATCTGCGCTTTCTTGCCGCCAGCCTCTCCCAGTTCGTCGATGGTCTCCATTGCCACCAGGGTGGAATCCATGTCCAGTGCCAGCAGTTTGAAATCGGCCAGCCGCATCGAAGCAGGAACGATGGCCCAATCCAGGCTGTGCTCGAGTGCAACACGCGGCATCAGGGCGCGCACCACGTGTGGGTCCACGGCGATCGACCGCAGGCGCACGGCCTGCAGCCCCCAGTCACCTTGCGCGCTTGGCAGCTTTTCCAATCCGCAGGGCTGAACGCGTTCGGCAATCGTGGCAACGAGGTCAGCATTCAGGGTGGCGGGGGCGGCAACTTGCAGGACAAGGTGGTGCATGATCAAAGGTCGAGAGTAAAAGGTGGGATCGGGGGTGCTGGACGATGCGTGGCCTAAAACAAAACCGGACGGAGCGTAATTCAGAGCGCGAGAACCTCGCCGCGAGGCTCACCGAGCAATCCCAGGGTTTCGCGTACCAAGCGGGCGCGGGCAGCCCCGTCTTTGGCATCGCGCTCAATGCGCAGCCTATCGTTGCCAGCCAAACGCACATGTCGGTGATTCTGCACGAGCCAGATGATGCGCGCACTGTCCACGGGCGGATTCGGGCGGAACTGAAGTAGAGTCTGCGTCTCGGCCGCGTCCACCTTTTGCACGCCGTAACGCGCGGCCAGGAGGCGCAGGCGGTGTGTCTCCAACAGGTTGAGCGCCGCAGCGGGCATGCGGCCAAACCGGTCGATGACCTCCTCTGCTACCTCCTGCAATTGGGCGTCGCTGCCGGCGCTTGCCAAGCGCTTATACAGGTTGAGGCGGGCATGGACGTCAGGACAATAGTCCTCGGGTAGCAAGGCGGGCTCGTGGAGATTGATTTCGGTGGTCACGCCCAGGGGGTGCAGCAGGTCCGGCTCGCGACCGGCCTTGAGTGCCTTGACGGCAGCGCCAAGCATGTCCACGTACATCTGGTAGCCAATGTCCTGCACGTTTCCCGACTGTGCTTCGCCGAGCGCCTCGCCGGCCCCGCGAATTTCCAGGTCATGCATGGCAAGGTAAAAACCTGAGCCCAGTTCCTCCATCTGCGTGATCGCGTCAAGCCGCTGCTGCGCCGCTTTGGACAGCGACTGCACGTCCGGTACCAGGAGGTACGCATAGGCTTGGTGGTGCGAGCGGCCCACGCGCCCGCGCAGCTGGTGCAATTGGGCAAGGCCGAACTTGTCGGCCCGGCTCATCACGATGGTGTTTGCCGTAGGCACGTCAATGCCTGTTTCGATGATGGTCGAACAAAGCAGAAGGTTGAATCGCTGGGCGTGGAAGTCGCGCATCACGCGTTCGAGCTCGCGTTCGTGCATCTGACCGTGGGCGATTTCGATGCGGGCCTCGGGTACGAGTTCAGCCAGCATCTCGCGCCGGCGCAAGATGCTCTCCACTTCGTTGTGCAGAAAGTACACTTGCCCGCCGCGCTTGATCTCGCGCAGGATGGCTTCGCGGATTACGGCGCGGCTTTCATTGCGCACGAAAGTCTTGATGGCCAGGCGTTTCTGCGGGGCGGTGGCAATCACAGACAGGTCGCGCAGGCCTTCCATCGCCATGCCCAAGGTGCGTGGAATTGGCGTTGCCGTGAGTGTGAGCATGTCCACCTCGGCGCGCAGCGCCTTCAGCGCCTCCTTATGGCGTACCCCGAAGCGGTGCTCCTCGTCGACGATGACCAGTCCCAGGCGCTGGAATTTGACGTCGGCTGACAGCAGCTTGTGGGTGCCGATCACGATATCGACCGTTCCTGCAGCCAGGCCCTCCAGTGATGCCTTGACCTCCTTTGCCGAGCGAAAGCGTGAGAGCTCGGCGATCTTCACGGGCCAATCCGCAAAGCGATTACGGAATGTTTCCACGTGCTGCTCGGCCAGCAGTGTCGTTGGGGCAAGCACGGCCACCTGCGTGCCGCCCATCACTGCGATGAAGGCGGCACGCAACGCGACCTCCGTTTTGCCAAAGCCCACATCGCCGCACACCAGGCGGTCCATGGGTTTGGGCGCAATCATGTCCTGAACCACGGCGTGGATGGCCGCACGCTGATCGGGCGTTTCCTCGAAACCGAAGCCAGCGGCGAAGGCCTCATAATCCTGGGCGGAAAAGTGGAATCCGTGTCCGGGGCGCGCAGCCCGGCGCGCATAAATGTTGAGCAGTTCCGCTGCCGTGTCACGGATCTGCTCGGCAGCCTTGCGGCGCGCCTTATCCCACTGCCCTGAGCCGAGCGTATGCAGCGGGGCATTGTCGGGATCCACGCCGCTATAACGAGCGATCAGGTGCAGCTGGGCCACTGGCACGTACAACGAGGCATCCTGCGCATAGCGCAGATGCAAAAACTCGGCCGGGCCGTCACCCAAGTCCAGGGAGACCAGTCCCTGGTAACGGCCGATCCCATGCTGCTGGTGGACAACAGGGTCGCCGGGCTTGAGTTCGGACAGATCCCTGACCAGGTTTTCCACGGCACTGGCACGCTCCTGCTTGCGGTGCTTTCTCTGGCTCGGTGAAAGAGCAAACAGCTCGGTCTCGGTAAGCAGGCCTATGCCAGCGGCGGGAAGCGCGAAACCCGTGGCCAGCGGGGCTACGGCCAGGCCAAATGCGGTGTCGGCAGAGGTAAACGACGCCCAGTCATCGACGATTTGCGGGGTCAATTGCGATGCGCGCAACAGCTCAAGCAGGGTCTCGCGGCGTCCAGCCGATTCGGCGCACAGCAGCACGCGCAGCGGCGCATGCGCATCGCGGCCGCCGGCGTCGAGCCAGCCCTGCAGGCGCCTTAGGGGCTTATCACTTCGCCGTTCGACCGAAAGGTCGGGCAGGGCTTGCGCGGCCAGCGCGTGCTGCGGACCGGCTGGCGCAGACGCATTCGGATCGCTCGTCGCTTCGGCCTTGATCGGCACGAGCGCAGGGGCCGCTTGTGTGACCTCCGTCGCTCCTTCAACTGCATGTTCGGCAAGCGGCGCCTGTCGCAGGCCCAGTTGGACCAGCGGCTTGATGCTCAGAAAGAACTCCTCTTCGCTCATGTACAGCTGAGCAGGCGGAAGAGCGGGGCGCTCGGGGTCATGGCGTAGCAGCCGCCAGCGCTCGCTCGTGTCGGCCCAGAACTGGCGCATCGCCCCGGCCACGTCGCCCACGAGTACCACGCCCCCATGTGGCCCCGCATAGTCCAGCAGGGTTTCAGTGTGTTCGAAGAACAGCGGGAGGTAATACTCGATTCCTGGGCCAGCCACGCCGCTACCCATGTCCTTGTATAATGGGCTGCGGCTGGGGTCGCCCTCGATGCGCTCGCGCCATTGCGCGCGAAAGCGCTGGCGGGCTGCGTCGTCCAGCGGGAATTCGCGGCCCGGAAGCATGCGCACCGCGTCGACCGTGTAAAGGCTTCGCTGGCTGTCCGGGTCGAACGTGTGGATGGATTCCACCGTGTCGCCGAACAGGTCCACACGCAGGGGCAGGGCGCTACCCATCGGGTGCAGATCGAGAAGGCCACCGCGCACCGCATACTCGCCTGGCGCGACCACTTGCGTGACGTGCGCATAGCCAGCCAGCACCAGTTGGGCACGAAGCGCGGCCTCGTCCAGTCGCTGGCCCTTTTGGAAGTGAAACGTGTGTGAAGCCAGGAAGGACGCTGGCGGCAAGCGCTGCAAGGCCGTTGCGGCCGGCACCAGAACAAGGTCCAGTGCCTGCTGATGCAGTGTCCAAAGCGTGGCCAACCGTTCCGAAACGAGGTCCTGATGCGGCGAGAATGCATCGTAGGGAAGTGTTTCCCAGTCCGGAAGCACACCAGCGCGCAAACTCGGGGCGAACCAGCCAATTTCCGCTAACAGGCGTTGGGCGTCGGCAGGATCGGCAGTGATGACAACCCAGGGCCCGCAACCGATTGAGGATGGCGCGTTGGCCTTTGCCAATTCGGCCAGCAGGAGTGCATCGCTGCTTCCTGGCGGGCGGGGCAGCCACAGTCGGTTTCCTGGCTTTAGCGCCGGCAGGCCTGGGGCGAGAAAAAGGGTTTGCGCAATGGAATCTTGGGACATGCCTAGAATTTTCGCAGGTGCGGCTTGTTGCCGTGGCAAAGTGATCCGATGTCCATGCATGTCCTCATTCCAAGCGCAGGTGCAGGTTCGCGCCTTCCTGGTGACGCGCCCAAGCAGTACCGCCGGGTGGCAGGTGCGCCCATCGTGGCGCATGCGGTGAGCGCGTTCCTCGCGTGCCCCAGGGTGACGGATATCACTGTGGTCGTACAGCCAGGCGATGTGCTGGCCCATGCGGTGTTGCCAGCGCACCCTCGCTTGCGCGTTGCGGAGGCAGGCGGTGTCACGCGCGCGCAAACCGTGATTCAGGGACTTCAGTGGCTGCGGGCTCGCGGGGTGGATGCGAAGGAGTGGGCGCTGGTGCACGATGCTGCGCGCTGCTGTGTCACGCCTGACGCCATTGAAAGGTTGATGGATGCGTGCGAGCATGACACCGTGGGCGGGCTTCTGGCGGTGCCGCTGGCTGATACGCTGAAGCGGGCAGCGCTCGGTTCCATTGGGCGCGCGCGGCACGTTGCGACGACGGTGCCCCGCGAGGGGCTGTGGCTGGCACAGACGCCGCAGATGTTTCGTATCGGTACGTTGCTCCAGGCGCTGGAGCGAAGCGATCTGGCACAGATTACGGATGAGGCCTCGGCTGTGGAGCAGATGGGCCTGAGCCCGCTGCTGGTTGCCGGCAGCAGCAGCAACTTCAAGGTCACCTATGCCGAGGACCTGTTGCTGGCCGAAGCGATACTGCTGGCTCGCAGCGCACCGGCACCAACGGAGTGCAAGCATGGATGAATTGCGCATGGAGTGGCGGGTGGGGCAGGGCGAAGACATCCACGCGCTGGTGCCTGGCAGGCGCCTCATGTTGGGAGGCGTGGAGGTTGTGCACCATAGTGGCCTCCTGGGCCATTCGGATGCCGATGCGCTCCTGCACGCCATCATCGACGCCCTGCTTGGAGCAGCCGGGCTGGGTGACATCGGTACGTACTTCCCCGACACCGACGCGCGTTGGAAAGGTGCCAACTCGGGCGATTTGGTGCGCGAGACCGTGAAAGCCATTCGCGCTCAGGGCTGGCAAATCATGAATGTGGACAGCACCGTTTGCGCGCAGGCGCCAAGGCTCGCTCCATACCGCGAGCCCATGCGAAACGCCATCGCCCAGCTGTTGGGTGTCGCACTGCAGCAGGTCAACATCAAGGCCAAGACAGCCGAGCGCCTGGGTTTCGTCGGGCGCCAAGAGGGCATCGCCACCAGCGCCGTTTGTCTGCTGCAGCGCCAAGTGACGTGAGGCAGTTCTGACAGGGCGCGGTGGACTCCGTCCAATTGCGGCGAAGCATGCCGCTTGTCCGTGATGCGGTGCCGCATTACACTTATGCCTTTCGACGGTCTTTCCCGCTGGTGGTAGCGTTCGGAGCATTCCTGAACATGCCGTTCCCCAGCTAACCCGCAGATCGCGCGACAGAGTCTCAAGAGCAGGCCACAAGCCTGACTGGAGAGGAACCAACGGTTTTTCGTTAGAGAAAATCATCGAGGTGAGATTATGGATATTTCAAGCGCGGAATTGAAATCGGCTGCTACGGCGGCCTCTCAGCAAACGTCACACAAATCTTCGAGCGGCACCGCTGAAATTACGGGTGCCGAAATTGTCGTCCGCTGCCTGCAGCGCGAAGGTGTCAAGCACATCTGGGGCTATCCTGGCGGTGCAGTGCTCTACATCTACGACGAAATCTACAAGCAGAACACCATCCAGCACGTGCTCGTGCGTCACGAGCAGGGCGCTGTGCACGCAGCTGATGGGTACGCGCGTGCGACTGGAGAGGTCGGCGTCGCGCTCGTGACGTCCGGTCCGGGAGCGACCAATGCCATCACGGGCATTGCCACCGCTTACATGGACTCGATTCCCATGGTGATCATCACCGGTCAGGTTCCCACTCATGCCATTGGGCTTGATGCTTTCCAGGAATGTGACACAGTGGGTATCACACGTCCGATCGTCAAACATAATTTCCTGGTCAAGGATGTGAAAGATCTGGCGCTGACGATCAAGAAGGCGTTTCATATCGCGCGCAGTGGCCGTCCGGGCCCGGTCGTGGTGGACGTGCCCAAGGATGTGTCGCGCAATGTCGCGCAATTTCACTATCCTGACCATGTGGAGATGCGATCGTATAACCCGGTGCGCAAGGGCCATGGGGGACAGATCCGCAAGGCCGTGCAGTTACTCATGCACGCCAAGCGTCCCTATCTCTATAGCGGCGGCGGAGTGGTTTTGGCTAATGCCTCGGGGCAGCTGCGCCGACTCGCGGAGTTGCTCGGATTGCCTTGCACCAACACGTTGATGGGTCTGGGCGCAATCGCGGCATCCGACCCCAAATTCCTGGGCATGCTGGGCATGCATGGCACGTATGAGGCGAATATGGCCATGCAACATAGCGACGTCGTCCTCGCAGTGGGTGCGCGATTCGATGATCGCGTAATCGGCAACCCCAAGGATTTTGCGCAGATCGAACGCAAGATCATTCATATCGACATTGACCCGTCTTCCATCTCCAAACGGGTGAAGGTGGATATTCCCATCGTGGGCGATGTGGGCGAAGTGCTCACGGAACTCATTGAGCAAATCGAACAGCAAAGGGCCGAGGGCCACAAACAGGATATGGCGGCCCTTGCCACGTGGTGGGGCCAGATCGAGGAGTGGCGCAAGCGCGACTGTCTGCACTATGAGAAGTCCGATCGCGTGATCAAGCCGCAGTTTGTCATTGAGACCCTTTACGAGTTGACCAAGGACCGCGAAACCTATGTCTGCTCGGACGTTGGCCAGCACCAGATGTGGGCCGCGCAGCACTACCACTTCGACCATCCTCGTCGCTGGATCAACTCCGGCGGCTTGGGCACGATGGGCGTCGGCCTACCGTACGCAATGGGTATCAAGTTGGCCAAGCCCGATGCAGAGTGCGTGGTGATCACGGGTGATGGCTCGATTCAGATGAATATCCAGGAGCTTGCCACCTGCTTGCAGTACGAGACACCTGTCAAAGTCCTGTTGCTCAACAACCGCTATCTGGGCATGGTGAGGCAGTGGCAGGAAATCGAATATTCCGGTCGGTATTCGCATTCCTACATGGATTCGCTGCCTGACTTTGTCAAGTTGGCCGAGGCCTACGGGCATGTGGGTGTGCGTGTGGACAAGCCCGAAGACGTCCGCCCGGCACTGGAAAGGGCCTTCGCGATGAAGGATCGCACGGTATTCATCGACTTTGCCGTGGATCCCACAGAGAACGTGTGGCCAATGGTCCAAGCTGGCAAGGGCATCACCAACATGCTGCTGGGAGCAGAAGACCTCTGAAGCATGCGTCGTCTGCGCACATCGCCCGAAGGGCCCACACGGCCGGCGCGACGCGATGTGTGCGGTCTCAGGCACGGTCCCATCGGCTTTATTCCTCCACCATCACCACTCGAGAGCCAGGCGCTGCTTACCGGCCGCGCGCGAAGCCCGAGGCGGGAGATTGCATATGAAACACATCATCGCTGTCCTACTCGAAAACGAACCCGGCGCCCTTTCACGAGTGGTCGACCTGTTCGCCGCGCGCGGCTACAACATCGAATCGCTTTCGGTGGCGCCCACCGAAGATGACTCGCTTTCGCGCATGACAATCGTCACGCGTGGCTCGGACGAGGTGATTGAGCAGATCACCAAACATCTCAACCGGTTGATCGATGTCGTCAAGGTGGTTGACCTCACCGAGGCCAATTACGTCGAGCGTGAACTCATGATCATCAAGCTGCGCGCGGTGGGCAAGGAGCGCGAGGAGATGAAGCGCATGGCCGATATCTTCCGTGGCCGCATCATCGACGTCACGGATAAGACTTACACGGTCGAACTCACGGGCGACGCGCCGAAGCTTGACGCTTTTATCCAGGCTGTGGAACGCACTGCCATTCTGGAGACTGTACGCACTGGCGCAAGCGGCATAAGCCGTGGTGAGCGCGTGCTTCGAGTCTGAAGCGATTTTTCCATCAGGGCGGCCCCGCCCGACATTCCCACCGATTTCCAGAAAGGCACCGGGCCGTCCCTGCTTTTTTGGCAGCACATCGGGCGAAAGGTACGTGGGAATGCATCCGTTGATCCTTTCGCCAGGAGGAGCTGAAATGAAAGTGTTTTACGACAAGGATTGCGATCTTTCCCTCATCAAAGGCAAGAAGGTCACCATCATCGGCTATGGCTCGCAAGGGCATGCCCATGCCCAGAACCTCAACGACAGCGGCGTGAAGGTTACCGTTGGCCTGCGCAAGGGCGGTGCGTCTTGGGATAAGGCGAAAAAGGCGGGTCTGACCGTCAAGGACGTGGATGATGCCGTCAAGGGTGCCGACGTCGTGATGATTCTGTTGCCGGATGAGAATATTGCGCAGGTGTATCGCGATCATGTTGAGCCAAACGCGAAAAAGGGGGCAGCGCTGGCCTTCGCGCATGGCTTCAACATTCACTACGGCCAGGTTGCGCCGCGCGCTGATCTTGACGTGATCATGATCGCACCCAAGGCCCCCGGTCACACCGTGCGTAACACGTACACCCAAGGCGGGGGTGTGCCCCACCTGATCGCCGTGGCGCAAAACAAGTCCGGTAAGGCCCGAGACTTGGCCCTGTCGTACGCGATGGCCAATGGCGGCGGGCGAGCAGGCATCATCGAAACCAGCTTCCGCGAAGAGACTGAGACGGATTTGTTCGGCGAACAGGCTGTGCTGTGCGGCGGTACCGTCGAACTTATCAAGGCTGGCTTTGAAACCCTGGTGGAAGCCGGTTATGCACCCGAAATGGCCTACTTTGAGTGCCTGCACGAACTCAAACTCATCGTGGATCTGATCTACGAAGGCGGGATCGGCAATATGAATTATTCAATTTCCAATAACGCGGAATACGGGGAGTATGTGACGGGCCCGAAGGTTGTCACGGACGACACCAAAAATGCCATGCGCCAGACCCTCAAAGATATCCAGACGGGCGAATATGCAAAGAGCTTCATTCTGGAAAACCGCGCTGGCGCTCCGACGCTGATGTCACGCCGTCGCCTGACGGCCGAGCATCCAATCGAGAAGGTGGGCGAGCAACTCCGGGCGATGATGCCTTGGATCAAGGCGAACAAATTGGTCGACAAGTCCAAAAACTGACCGAGAAATCCGACCTCGACGCCCCCGGCGGCAGTGGAGGGGCGCACTGTGCGGCCTTGTGCGCGTTGTCGTACGAGGCCGTTTTTCTTCCGCGACGCGGTGTCAGGCGGACACGCCCGCCACGTCGCCTTAAAGGGTGCGGTTCATTGGCGCGACCTGCCGCCACGCGGTACCGCGCCTGTGATCATCGCCCCGCGACTACACTTCGCCTATGCACTATCCTCATCCTATTCTCGCCCGTGAAGGCTGGCCCTTCATCGCCGGCATCATTTTGGTGTCTGCTCTGGTTTGGGCGGTGGCCGGTTTCTGGTGGTCGCTGCCGCTTTGGTTGATTGCCATATTCGTCATCCAGTTTTTCCGGGATCCGCCGCGGGCCGTACCGCAGGATCCGCTGGCCATTCTGTCTCCGGCAGACGGTCGCATCGTGTCAATCGAGCGTGCCCACGATCCCTATGCTCAGCGCGACGCGTTGAAGATCAGTGTGTTCATGAACGTCTTCAATGTGCACTCGAACCGCGCGCCAGTCAGCGGTACGGTCCGGGCGGTGAACTATTTTCCCGGCAGGTTCTTCAACGCGGATCTGGACAAAGCGTCGCTGGAAAACGAGCGCAATGCGGTCGTGATCCAAAATGACGCGCGCCTCGTCACGGCGGTTCAGGTTGCCGGGCTGATTGCCCGGCGCGTGCTGTGCTATGTCAAACCAGGGGACACCCTGCAGCGTGGCCAGCGGTTCGGGTTCATTCGCTTTGGCTCACGGGTGGACGTGTATTTGCCGTTGGATGCCACTGCACGCGTGTCCATTGGCGAGAAGGTCTACGCGACCACGACCATACTGGCGGCGTTTGCGCCATAAGTACCCGCCTGATTTCGGAGATCTCAGACCATGATTCGCAACGTCACTAGGTTTCCGGATTCCCGCACCGAGGCGCGCGCATCCGGGGGCGGGGCGGTGGACGATGACGTCTCGCTGGACGCGGGCCTTCCCGACCCTAGTGAAGACCTGCAGCGCATGCCGCACCGGCAGCGGCGCGGCATCTACCTCCTGCCCAACTCCTTCACAGCCGCAGCCCTTTTTGGTGGTTTTTACGCGATTGTGATGGCCATGGGGCAGCGTTACGACTTGGCGGCGGTGGCGATATTCGCCGCAATGGTGCTCGACAGCTTGGATGGGCGCGTCGCGCGACTGACCCACACGCAAAGCGAGTTCGGCGCACAATTCGACTCGCTTGCTGACATGGTTTCGTTTGGTGCGGCACCGGCACTGATCATGTATCAGTGGTCGTTGCACGGTCTGGGCAAACTGGGTTGGTTAGCCGCATTTGTCTACTGTGCTGGAGCCGCGTTGCGTCTTGCGCGATTCAACACCAACATCGGTGCGGTCGACAAGAACTACTTTCAGGGCTTGCCCAGCCCTGCTGCCGCAGCTTTAGTCGCCGGCTTTATTTGGATCATGTCGGATGCCGACGTTCGGGGCACGCATGTGCCCTGGGTGGCGTTTGCCATCACAGTGTTTGCCGGCGTGACTATGGTCACCAACGTGCCTTTCTATAGTTTCAAGGCCGTGAGTCTGCGGCGAAGCGTGCCGTTCATCACTCTTTTCCTGATCGTGCTGCTGATCGGCCTGATTGCTTACAAGCCGCCGCTGGTGCTGTTCGGCCTGTTTGTCGTGTACGCGCTGTCGGGTTATGCCGTATATGCGTGGCGCCGCATGAATGGAAAATCAGCCAGCGTGATATCCACGTCAACCGACGAGCCCGACGAGCGGGGGCTGCACCACTGAGCGCGAAAGCATGGCGTCGGCCTCAATGAACCGGCTTGCCATCTCGCCGATCATCATGCTGGGAGCATTCGTGTTGCCGCCGATGAGCCCCGGCATGATGGATGCATCGGCCACGCGAAGGGCCTCGATGCCGCGAACTCGCAAGCATCGGTCTACGACGGCATCGGCGCCTGAACCCATCTTGCAGGTCCCCACGGGGTGATAGATGGTTTCCGCGTTGCGGGCGATGTAGGCATCGAGTTCGGGGTCAGCTTGCACTCCCGGACCTGGTTCAAGCTCGCACGACCCAAACGGCGCCCACGCCGTTGAGGCCAATATGCGTCGGGCAAACTTGAGCCCCGCACGCAATACACCAAGGTCTTTCGGGTGGCTCAGATAGGCAGGATCAATACGCGGGGCCATGCCGGCATCGGGTGATGCGAGCGAGATGCGGCCGCGGCTTTGCGGGCGCAACTGGCAGACATGGAGCGTGTAGCCATACCCCCAGACGAGATCGCGCCCGTGGTTACGCAGCAGTGTGGGCAAAAAGTGAAACTGCACGTCTGGACGGTCGAGATGCGTGTCGGTTCGGGCAAAACCGCCCGCCTCAGCTGCATTGCTGGCCAGCATGCCAGTGCCGTGGTTGCGGTACTCGGCGAATGCCCGCAGCAGGCGGGGAAGGGCGCCAAATCCGACTCCCACCGACGTTGCCGTGCTCTCGCGCGCCATGGTGGTGACGTCGAGGTGGTCTTGCAGGTTGCTTCCCACTGCGGGAAGATCGAAGACGACGGGGATGGCCAGATCCTGAAGATGGCGTCCGGGGCCGACGCCCGAGAGCATGAGCAATTGCGGCGAGTTGACCGCCCCGGCGCACAAAATGACCTCGCGGCGCGCGCGCAATTCACGCTCGTGCCCACGTTCGCGCACGCGTACGCCAGTGGCGCGTCGGTTGTCGATGCGTACTTGGGAGGTCAGGCAGTCCGTGAGAATAGTCAGATTGGGTCGGTGGCGCACTGGATCGAGAAATGCGCGTGCTGCGCTCCAGCGTTTACCCTCGCGCTGTGTGACCTGATAAAGGCCCACGCCCTCCATGCTGGGCCCGTTGAAATCCTCGCAGCGGGGAAGGCCTGCCTGGATGCCTGCTTCGACAAATGTTCTGCTCAGCGGGTTGGGTTGCGCGAGATCGCTCACGTGCAGCGGCCCGTCGGCGCCATGCAGTTCATCGGCCCCTCGCTGCTGGCGTTCATGCAGCTTGAATATGGGGAGAACGTCCTGCCATGCCCAGCCAAGGTTGCCGGCTGCAGCCCAGTCGTCGTAGTCCGATGGATGTCCACGCATGTAGATCATCGCATTGATCGAGCTGCTTCCACCGAGGGTCTTGCCTCGAGGCCAATACAGCTTGCGGTTGCCGAGCGCGGCTTGCGCCGTGGTCTCGTAGTACCAGTTGTAGCGCTTCCCCCGAAGGAGCCGAATGATGCCCATGGGCGTGTCGATCCAGGGCGTGTGGTCAACGGGCCGGCCTCGACCAGGCAAACGCGCGCATCGGCATTTGCGCTAAGCCTGTTGGCAAGCACACAACCGGCCGAGCCAGCCCCCACGATGATGTATTCGAACTCCGACGCATCCGTCATGCCGCCCCTTTGTCAGCCCCATGCAGCGCGGGGCCTTGCTGTGGCAGACATCTTACGCAACGGCGGCGTCCATGCGTCCCCTGTGTTTGTCGGCGCCAGGAGCGCTTCGGCGGGCGATCAAGCGCGCTTAGCCAAACAACTTCTTCGCAATGCTGGCCACGTGCTGTCCCTGATACTTGGCAACGGAAAGTTCGTTGCTGCTCGGCATGCGGCTGCCGTCGGCCTTGCTCAGTGTGGTGGCGCCATAGGGTGTGCCGCCGGTGATTTCGTCCATGTTCATGATCTCGGTACAGGCATAGGGGACCCCTACAACGATCATGCCCTGATGAAACAAGGTGGTGTGGAAGGATGTGATGGTCGTTTCCTGCCCACCGTGCTGGGTGCCCGTGCTCGCGAACACACTGCCGACTTTGCCGACTAACTTGCCTTGTTGCCACAGCCCCCCAGTCTGGTCGAGAAAGTTGCGCATCTGTCCGCACATGTTGCCAAAGCGCGTTGGCGTGCCAAAGATGATCGCGTCATAGTTAGCCAGTTCCTCAGGCTTGGCGAGGGGTGCGCTTTGGTCAACCTTCGCGTGGATGGCTGCCAATGTTTCCGCCGGCATGGTTTCCGGCACCCGCTTGACCGTGACCTCCACGCCAGCGACGCTGCGCGCGCCGTCGGCGATTTCCTGCGCCATGCGCTCGACATGTCCCCACGTGCTGTAGTAAAGAACCAGGACCTTGGCCATGAAAGACTCCTTGCTTGATGGTGGATGGAATGTCTATGATGCATGCGAAAGTTACGAATGAAAAGTAGGTACCCTTTAGTAAGCAATTCATTTCGTAACTGAATCCTTGCCCTTGCATTTATTGGGCCGCATGGGAGTGGCGACACACCCTTCACGTCCCAGGATTAGAGCCCTAAGCCTTGAAGAGGAACCTGGTGATGCGCGATCATTCATCCACCCGATGCCCAATGGACATGCTCCTGCGGTTGCTGACGGGGCCGTGGACGACCTATGTGCTGTGGGTCCTGCGCCGGGATGGGCCTCAGCGCTTCGGGGTTCTCAAGCGCGCCGTGCCAGGTATTTCCTCGCGCCTGCTCACGGAGCGGCTGCGATTGCTCGAGCAGGCGGGGGTGGTCTGTCGCGAGCACAGGTTCACGATCCCGCCTCAAGTCACCTACAGCCTGACACCACGGGGACAGCAGCTCGTTCCCGTTCTGGATGCACTTGACGAGATTGCCCGCAGGTGGAGTCTTGAACATGTGCCCGCGCATTCCCCTTCCTCGCCCGGCCCGACGCGCAGCGTCGCATAGGCGAAGCCGTCCGGGCAGGAGGGGGTCAAGCGGGCGGTTTTCGCTTGTTGTTCCTCGCGAGGCTGGATAAAATACCAGCATGCAACGGCGCAAAGTCACGCTCAAGCTGTATCCCAATGCCGCGCAGATGGCGCGGCTGGAGGCGTGGACGCGGCTGCACTGCGAGTTGTACAACGCGGCACTGGAAGAGCGCATCGACGCCTGGCGCAAGGCCGGCAAGTCGATCAGCTACTACGACCAGCAAAACGTCCTGCCACAGATCAAGGCCGATCGGCCTGAGTTCGTGGAGCTCGGCAGCCATGCCTTGCAGCAGACGCTGCGGCGTCTGGATCTCGCCTTCCAGTCGTTCTTTCGCCGGGTCAAAGCTGGTCAAACGCCCGGATTTCCGCGGTTCAAGTCCGCGAAGCGGTTCTCGGGTTTTACCTATCCCGATCCCGCTGGCTGGAAGCTCATGCAGCACGGCGGCCGTGGTACCACGCTTCGGTTGGGCAGCGGCGATGCGGCCCTGTCCATCCGGGCACGCGGGCGTCACCGCTTCGGGGTTGAGGCCAAACCCAACGACATCACGCTCACGCGCAGGAACGGTCAGTGGTTTGTATCGGTGACGCTGCGCGTGCCCGACGCGGCCTGTGCGCGTGAGCGCACGGGCGATCAGCGCCGTGGGGTGGACTTCGGCGTCACCGACTGGGCGACGTTCGACGATGGACGGACCATCGACAACCCGCGCTGGCTGCGCGTCGATCTACCGAAGCTGGCGGCGCTGCAGCGGCAGCGCGCCAGGAAGAAGAAGGGATCGCTGCGCTTCAAGCGTATCGGGCGTCGCATCGCGCGGCTGCATGACCGCATCGCCAATCTGCGCCGTGACTTCGTGCACAAGAAAACGACCTGCATGGTCCAGTCCTGCGCCGTCCTGGCGACTGAGCAATTGGCCCCGAAGAACATGAGCCGCAGCGCGAAGGGCACGGTGGAAGCACCGGGCCGTCGCGTGCAGCAGAAGGCCGGACTCAACCGCGAGATCCGCTCGGCTGCGTTCGGCATGGCGCATCCGATGCTGGCGTACAAAGCGGAAGAAGCTGGTACGCGACTGCATCTGAGCCATACGCGCCAACTCAAACCGTCGCAGCGGTGCTCCGCCTGTTGGGAGATCGTGCCCAAGACGCTGAGCCAACGCATGCATGTGTGCCCGCACTGCGGGCACACAGCCCCGCGCGACCAGAACAGCGCAATGGTGGTTCTCATCGACGCGCACAACACGCAGGACACGCCTGGGACGGGCGTGGCGGCGAGACCCAAACCTCGGCCACGGCAACGTGGCAAGTCCAAGTTCTTGACCCGCGAAACCCCCACTACAGCGCCGTCAGGCGCTTAGTGGCGGGAGAGTTCATGACGAACGCAGGCAGACTCCGCCCAACGGGCGCATTGGCCGCGAGACTGCCGCGGCTTCGGGGTAAGTTCTTGGCCTTTGCAAATGCCCGATCAGGGTTCAGGGATACCGTCGATCTGTGATCAGGTCAAGCGGAACGGCTTGTGCCATGGCGGCGTAGCCAGCGTCGTTCGGGTGCACATGGTCGCCGCTGTCATAGCGTGCTCGCAATCGAGTCGGTCTGGCGCGGTCGCGCAAAGCGGCGTCAAAATCGATCACACCGTCGAATGCTGCGCTGCTGCGTATCCAAGCATTCACCTGTTGGCGGATCGCTTCACGTTGTGGTGGCAGACCAGCCGGGGTGATGGTGCCGCCGTAGATGGTGATCCCGCGGTGATGCGCCTGCGCGATCAAGTCGCGATAGCCGGCGATCAGTTCCGCTGCATTCACTTTTCGATGCGGGGTGTCGCAATCCAGACCGGCGTGTGGGGGCACGTAACCGAAGTTGATGTCATTGATGCCGATGAGCACGATCACCTTCTGGACATTGGGCAGATCCAGCGCATCTCTGGCAAACCGGCGCACGAGCTTTTCGCCATAGCAAGGCGAGTCGTGCAGAAGTCGGCCGCCGCTGATGCCCGCGTCAAGCACAGCAACATCATGCAGGCCTGCAGCGCGCAAGCGCCGGGATAAGTCGTCGGGCCAGCGCCTGTTGGCATTCAGCGTGGAGCGCATACCGTCGGTGATCGAATCTCCAATGGCCACCACGGCCGATGCCCTTCGTGTGACGTGGGCATCGACACCATCAAGCCACACATAGGCGGTGAATCGCCGCGCAAAGGACGTACCAGCCGCATCCATCGTGTGGTCACCTGTAGCCGAGATGAAATTCACTTGACTGGCGAGCTTGTGCCAGGTTGCCGGCGCAACGACTTCGGGTATGTAAATACTCACAGCGAGTGGCTCGCCCGCGTGAATGGGTAGATGCACGCTGTCGCTGACGAGCGCACCGCCAGGCGGGACGGATGCGCTCTCCTGGCCGTCGAAGCGAGCCGTGTGCAGGCTGTCCTTGCGCACTTGGGCGCCGCGTAACGCAATCCCCACGGTGACTTTGCCGAGATGCACAGCTTGCTTGCCATACTCGTTGCTGATGCGCAGGCGAAGAGCTTCACCCGATACGCTGGGTACGACGATTTGGCGTACCGTTTCATTGTTGATCGCCGGAGCGCGGTTGAAGGCTGGCGTGGCGGGGCCCTGAGCAACTGCCTGGGGTGCCATTGTCCAGGACGCGACCCAATGCCGCTCCTCATTGACCGTCGCAGGCGTACTGAACGCAAGTTGCGTCGCAAAAGCGACGAGCAACAGCAGGGCAAAGCGAGGGACAGTCATCGTGGGGAAGCCGGGCTTCGGCCGAGTATTGCTTTTACAAGGGGAGGCTGATTCTAGGTTGGCGCGCGGCGAGCCGTTTGACGATGTCATAGCCCGTGTCCAATGCTCCCCAGGAAAAAAGGGGACGACCGGTGCGCCTTGGGATGGCTATGGCGAATCCCCGGTGATTGGTGATCTGCCTGGGCGGATTTGAGGCGCGCCTCGCTTCGGGGCGCAGGCGCTCATCCGGCTGCTCGAGGCAGGTCAGCCCAATAAAGCGGACAAATGCGGTGCGAGCAGGACCATGAGAATTCCGGAAAAGACCATGGTCAGGCTTGCCACAGCGCCAATCTCACTGTCGAGCTCGTAAGCCTTCGCCGTGCCTGCAGCGTGTGCCGACGCACCCAGGGAAGCGCCCCGCGATATGTTCGAGCGTAGACCCAGCCAAGCCTGCACGGCTTCGCCAACCAGCATGCCGAAAAGGCCAGTGGCAAGGACACAAAGCACGGTGATGTCGGGTGATCCCCCAAAGTATCCCGAGGCAACGATGGCAAATGGCGTGGATACCGACCGCGGTAGAAGACTTCGAGCGATCTCGGGGGGGAGCGCCAAGAGATGGCCGAGCGCCCAGGAGCTTAGGAGTCCCAGGCACAGACCGGCGAGTATGCCCACCATTAACGTCACGGGGTAACGTTGCAAAAGGCTCCGACGCTGGTAGATCGGGTAGGCATAGGCAACCGTTGCTGGTCCAAGCATCCAAAGTAGCCAGTGAGTGTCGCGCGCGTAGACAGCGTAAGACGATCCGCTGATCAAGAGGAGAACAAGCAGCACAGCAGGTGCAACCAAGAGGGGGGACAGCCATGCCCGCCGGTGCCGGCGGTACAGCCACTTTGCGCCAGCGTAGCTCAGCAGCGTAGCCAGCAGATACAGCGATCCTGATGCGGCGCTCACGACTTGGCCCCCCTTCGCGCGGTAATCCCATGTAGCCGTGAACGTTCCCATCGAAGTGTCCGCTCCACAATTAACCCTGTACCCACCATCACGGTCAGGCACCCCAACACGATCGCAGCAAGAATTTGCAGCCCGTGACTAGCTAACAGGCTTCTGAACTGGATGATGGCCATCAGCGGCGGGATAAAAAACAGAAGCATGTCTCCCAACAACCAATTGGCCCCGGCGGCGATGTGATGCGCAGGCACCACCCCGGCCAGCAATAGTGCGACCACGAAAAATAGCCCAACCACGGCTGCGGGCACGGGCAAGTGGTAGACCGTGACGAATCGCTGAGCGACCAGCCAGATGGCCACGAAAAACAAGGCCTGTATTGCCCCCTTCAATGGGTTCAGCATGATGAAGATCTTTTTGGCGACGTTGTTCGAAAGGTTAGCTTTTGTGTGTCATGTCATGAATGCTGATTTATGATGGAATCCATTCCAAAAAGGAATTCTTGAGACATGGATTTCCGTGCGCTGCAAGCCTTTGTCGCTGTTGTCAGGGCGGGAGGATTCACCGCCGCCGCCGATAGCCTGCGAACGACGCAGCCAACGGTCAGCAAGCTGGTCCGGCAACTGGAAGACGAGATGGGACAGCAGCTGCTTCAGCGCAACAGCAGGCAGTCCCGACTGACTGACGCAGGCCGGATCGTCTTTCTGCACGCTGAAGCATTACTGCTTTCAGCGGCCAACATTAACGCCGAACTGGCCGATCTCAAGGAGGCGCGCCGGGGCGAGCTTCGCATTGGGGTCCCACCGCTCGGCCCCCATCTTTTCGTGCCGCTGATCAGGGCGTACAAACTCCGGCACCCCGAGATCGAACTGAAATTTTTCGAGGACGGGTCTAGGGCGATCGAAGCGGAATTAATCGAAGGGAAACTGGAGCTCGGGGGTTTGCTCGCGCCACTGGACGAATCGCGCTTTGATCACGTCATGCTCATCGACGACAGACTGGCGCTTTTGGCGCCAACGCGCTCCCGCTGGGTGCGTTTCGATACGGTGCGATTGTCGGAGCTTGCGCAGGAACCATTGATCATGTTTCTCGAGCCCTACATGCTCAACGAGCGCATTGAGGGCGCCTGTCGGCAGTGCGGGTTCACGCCGAAAATTGCGGGACGCAGTGGACAAATCAGCTTCATCCATGAACTGGTGCGCAGCGGTGTTGGCGTTGCGCTGCTCCCCAAGTCCGAGCTTCAGAGCCTTGGACCCGGAGAGTTTGCCGTGTCGGCGCTGGTCGATCCGGAAATTCCATGGCGCATCGATCTGGCTTGGCTCAGGGGGGGCTATCTCTCCCAAGCGGCCCGCAGATGGCTTGACCTCATCCGTGATAAGCAGCCGATGATCGCGACCCACGCGCACGGCTGAGTCGGGCTCACCCGCTTTCAATCTCGTGGAACATTCGTCTGGCAGGAGCCACGGCGCGTGCCCCGATGGGGGTTGCGATAGACGCTGGAGGCGCCCAACACGGTGCTGACTCGGCAGTAATTTTCTGGACCGACGAAAGACAACGGGGCGATGTTTGTGTCCGTTCACTGAACTGTCCCCGCTTGATGCGATTCAAAACTTGAACTGCGCCTGGGTTCATCGTCGAATGCCATGCGTCACCGGGCGCGCCGGCAACGCGACCGCCTCGTCAGGGCCTAGAAATTCGTTGTGAAACTGCGGCAAAGCTGAGATCATTACGTGCCTTGCGAAAATAATCCCTTAGTCGGGCTTTTGCGACAAAAATTTCCTTGAATTACAAAGACTTGCCAAGGAAATGATGCTGCTGTCCCGCAGCGGCGACAAAAAAGGGCATTTTGGGGTGCATTTGGCGATCCGCAGCGGCCGGTGCGGCGCAGATGTAGACAAGGCATTGATTCAAAGAGGAAAGCGCTGAGTGGCACGAGAGTTGCTCGGATACGGAGCCCAAGTGCACCATGTCCATCAGTCAACGAGCATCGCGGCATGCTCTCTTATGCTTTTCCTCTTATGTTGACTCGTGGAACCGGTGCTGGGTCTTTTGAGACAAAGCTCACGTAGCAAGGAGGCTTGATCATGCATGCAGACCAGATGCCAATGACGAACTCGCCAGCAACCGAGGATCCCAATCATCTCGCCATCTCGCCGCTTGGCGCGATGGCAGTTGATCAGCATGAAGCGCTAGCCATGGGTTTGCATTGCAAGGCGATGCGCGACTATAGCCAAGCGGTTGCGTGGTTCTTGAAATCGGCACAACAGGGCAACGCGCCCGCCCAATATCACTTGGGGGCCCTCTACAAGCAAGGCAACGGTGTTGTGCAAGATTTCGCGAAGGCGGCATTGTGGTTTGGAAGGGCAGCCGCGCAGGGATATGCAAGGGCGCAAAGTGGCCTCGGTCTTCTTTACAAGAACGGGCAGGGAGTCACAAGGGATTTCATACGAGCGTTTGGCTTGCTGCGGGAGGCTTCCGAGCAAGGGCTTAGCACGGCGCAGTATCACCTCGGCGATCTTTACGCGCAGGGTCTGGGCGTGGCTGAAGATCTCGGGCAGGCCGCGTTCTGGTTTGCCCGGGCCGCCGAACAAGGGTGCGGCTCTGCGCAATACCGTCTTGGCGTTCTGTATCAGGAGGGACGAGGCGTGAGCCAGAATCTCGCGCAGGCGGCCAACTGGCTGCGCAAAGCCGCCGAGCAAGGTTGTAGCCCTGCCCAATTGCGCTTGGGGATGCTTGGCCAAATTGGAATGACCGTCGGAGCCGATGATCAGACTGCATCTTGGTTGCGCAAAGCAATCGATTACGGATATGTCGAAGCCGGGGCGCTCGACAAGTCGCGGCAACCCCCGCGGGGATCAACCCCGGAACATCCGCCCGTTTAGGCGCTGCGTGACGGAGGGAGTATTCTCGGGTTGCTTCGGCATGGGATGGTGCTATGCGCGACATCGCAAGGCTCTGGGCGTTCCAATCTGAGTTCAACGCAGGGCCATGCGAGGTTTCGTATGGCGGCCAGCGGCCTCGACATATTTGGTGGCGAGTGCTTGGAAGCAGAAAAGACTGGCGAGATGCATCGTCTATCGCAATTGCATCGAGAGTGAGGCTTTGCCCAACGCCTCAGAGCTGCTATGTTGTCTTGGACGGCCAAGTTGTGGCATGAAGGCGAGAGAGCGCGATGAGCACCGAGACGACTGTTCTGCCATATTTCAATCAGCCGGCACCGGAGATCGTTCCGATGGTGCACCTTGAGGCTGGGCACAAGGGTGCTCTCATGCAACATTTCTTGACCCTGACCTCGCGTGACCGGTACCTGCGGTTTGGGTACGCCATCAGCGATGAACAGATGCAGAACTACATCAACCAGATCGACTTCGATCAGGACGAGATTTTCGGCATCTTCAATCACAAGCTCGAGCTCATCGCAGTTGCCCATATCGGCATTTCGCGAATGCCTAAGGACACAGGTGAAGCCGAGTTTGGGGTATCCGTAATTCCCAAGGCTCAAGGCAAGGGTTTCGGTTATCGTTTGTTCCAGCGTGCGGTGCTGTTCGCGCGCAATCATGGCATCCAGACGCTGACTTTGCAGTGTTTGAGCGAGAACGGCCCCATGATGCACATCGTGCGCAAAGCTGGCATGACCGCTCAGAGTAGCCACGGGGAAACTATGGCAAGCCTGAAGATTCCTCCCGCGAATTTGCCGAGCGTGCTGGATGAGTGGATGCAGTCGGCGTCGGCAAGAGCTGACTTAGCGATCAAGAAAATGACTTACCGGGCGGCTGCGCCAGGCTAGATTGCATCGCCCCGCGAAGCCTAGAGGTAGGTAGGGTCAAGGTTGGCATGTACATGCGCGTTATGAGAGGGTTCAAACACGACTTACTGGCCGCGACCATGAAAACAATCCCCGCTGCGACTGTCCAACAATTCCACAAACCGCATCCATGTGACCGGTGCTACCAAAGTCGGTTCTGCTTGCCGACTGCGTTGCCCCGAGAGCAGTTGGGTCGGATGCGAGAGATCGTGCACAGCACGATGCAAGTGGAAAAGGGCGAGTGCCTTTTCAGTTCAGGCGCGGCAATGGACAAGGTGTATGCGGTACACGTGGGTTCGTTCAAGTCTGTGGTGCATACGCCGGATGGGCGGCATCAAATCCTTGGCTTTCACGTTCCGGGCGAGTTGATGGGTCTGGAAAATCTTGTTGCACAGAGGTACGCCATCGACGTTGTCGCTCTGGAGGAGAGCGAAGCATGCGAAGTCAACGTTCGAGACTTGGAACTCGCTGCGCGGGACGTGTCCACATTGCAGCATCAACTGCATTGTCTTATTGGCGACCGCTTGGCGCGCGCCCAAAAAGACCAGTTCAACCTGGGTAGCGCACATGCCGAGGAACGCCTGGCACGATTCCTACTTGATCTTTCCCAGCGCTTCAAGGCCAGAGGCTTGTCACCGTGGCAATTTACGTTGCACATGAGCCGGGACGAAATAGCAAGCTATCTTGGCCTGAAGATGGAGACGGTGAGTCGGCTTTTATCCCGATTTCATCGCGATGGGCTTATCAAATTGAGCGTTCGAGAGTTGCAGATCACCGATCGAGAGGGATTGGCTTCCCTAATCGCTCCGCTTGAGCCCTAACGCAGAGTCGTTTTCGCGCATTTCAGCGGGCGTTGGCGGCGGTCAATCAACGCGAAAGCTGGTGGGTGCGGCCCGCATGCGGAATCGACCGGCTTATACCGGTTGCTTTCCTCGTGGCGTCTGTTGGCTTAGACCCATTTTTGCACGCGTTAAGCGGGGATCTGTTTTACCAGGGCAGGTCAGACCCACTGGAGTCTTTCACGAGGCGCAAAGCGGAGGAATTGAGCAAGTTGATGCTCAATGCACGCCAGCAGCGTCAGCGCTTGCCGCCGAACGCGGGGACGGCTTGACGAGCCAGACGAGCATGATCATCGCAAGAAATAGCCAAGCGCTCAGGCGGAACATCTCGTCCACTGAGATCGTATAGGCCTGCTGGTCGATGAGGCGGTTGATCAACCCCAGCGCCTGTTCATGGCTGAAGCCGCCCTGTTGCAGGCCCTGGATGACGGAGTCCGAGACCGGGTTGCCCGCGTAGATATGGCTGGCAAGCTGTTCGTGGTGCAGGCTGGCGCGGTCGCTCCATACTGTGGTGTAGATCGAAGTACCGAATGAACCCGCTGTAATGCGCACGAAGTTCGACAAACCAGCCGCTGAGGCAATGCGCTGCGGAGGCAAGCCGCCGAGGATGATGCCCAGCAGCGGGATGAAGAACGTGGCCGTGGCGATGCCTTGAATCACCGTGGGGATGGAGTATTCCCAGTAGCTGTCGCCCGTTGTGAAGTGCGAGCGCATCCAGAACACGTATGCAAAGACAAGGAAGGAAAATGACGTCAGCCAGCGTGTGTCGACGAGACTCGCGTAACGCCCGACGAAGGGCATGAAGACCAGAGCAAAGACTCCAACCCAGGCCAGCACGCCTCCTGCGTCAGTTGCCGTGTAACCGATGTACTCCTGAAGCCACAGGGGTAGCAGCACCAGGCTGCCGAAGTACATGCCGTAGGCCAGCGCCAGCATGACGGTGCCGAGGGTGAAGTTGGGCAGATTGAACAGAGTGAGGTCCACCACCGGATGATCGTCGTAGATTTCCCAAATGAGAAAGAGCACAAAGCCGCTGAAAGCGCTCACCGCCAGTGCCACGATGACGTTGGAGCCGAACCAGTCGAGTTCCTGTCCCTTGTCCAGCATGATCTGCAGCGACCCCACCCAGATGACCAGAAGGCTCAGCCCCGTCCAGTCGATCGGAAGCTTGCGGATCGGGGTCTCCCGGTCTTTGTAGATGGCCAGCGTGACGAGCGCACAGATGATGCCCACGGGCACATTGATATAGAAAATCCACGGCCAGGAAATGTTGTCGGTAATCCAGCCGCCGAGAAGGGGTCCCGCGATTGGCGCAATCAGCGTGGTCATCGACCACATGGCAAGCGCCATGCCGGCGCGCTGCGGCCGGTAGCTCGACAGCAGGAGCGTTTGCGACAGGGGAATCATCGGGCCTGCGCTGGCGCCCTGCAGCACGCGGAAAAGGATCAGGACTTCCAGGCTCGGCGCCTGGCCGCAGAGGAAGGAAAACAGGGTGAACAGCAGGATGCTGGAGAGAAAGACCTTGACCGCTCCGAAGCGCTGGGTGAGAAAGCCGGTGAGTGGCACGGCGATGGCATTGGCCACGCCGAAGGATGTGATGACCCAGGTGCCCTGCGACGAGCTTACGCCCAGATCGCCTGCAATCGAGGGGATCGACACGTTGGCGATCGAGGTGTCGAGCACGTTCATGAAGGTCGCCAGGCTCAGCGCAATCGTGCCCACCACGAGGGCACTGCCCGTGAGCGGTTTGAGGTGCGTGGGATGAGCAACAGGTGCTGGATCCGGAGTGGCTCCTGCAGCGGCCTCTTCAACGGTGGTGATGTCGGTCATGGGTTGGTGCCGTGATCATTTGGGCACTTTGCCTGCAGGAGAAATGAAAGCCGATGCTGTGCGCCTCGTCCAGACCGGTGGGGATCGCGCCGGCACTGTCGGCATTCACGCGTTCATCGGTTGCCCCGGTTTTTCTTCCGGGGACGTGATGGGGGAGCACTGTGGTTCATAGTTCGGCATCAATCGTAACATGTGGGATCATATCGAACGATTGAATAGCAAGGTGCGCTGTAGGGGGCGCGCTTGATGCAGTGCTTGTTTCAGGCGTGCATAGAGGTCTGGGTTATCTTTCAATCTCCGTGCCAAGTTTGATGCCGCTGAGCAGTGTCTTGGCGCACTGGTGGCTGCGGCGAGAGGTAAACATCATTTTTTCGCAGCGCCGAACTTGCGCGAACGCGGCGCGTTGACAAACGGAGGCAATCGACCCCATATGATGGACATTGCACGCAATTTCGGATTTTTATTCAGTGAGGTGAGTCGACGATATGTCCAGCGCTTTGAGAGGAAGGCGCAGAAGATGTCATTGACGCTTCCGACGTGCAAGGTGCTGGCTTACCTCGAACGAAACGCAGGAATCAGTCAGGCAAGGCTTGCCGAGCTTACAAATATCGAACCGATGACGGTTGTGCGGATCCTTGACCGGATGGAAGCGGAAGGGCTGGTTGAACGCAGGCAGGATCCCATCGATCGACGAGCGCACTGCCTTTGCCTGACATCACAGGCAAAGCCCGCATTGGACGAAATCTGGCGCCTCGCCGACCAGACTCGTGCAGAGATATTTGCGGGCGTCAGCCAGGCGGAACGCACAGCTTTTCTCCATGTTCTTGCGCGCTTGGCACACAACCTCAGGGTCTTGGAAGAACCGTCGATCGACGGCGACCCAGGGGTGGCGCAACCATCACCCGGGAGAAAATCACTCGCCAGTACGCGCTGCACACGGATTCCGGTTGACCGCACGCGCTGACAAAACGCCCTAGTGTCGGACGTCTGACGGGGCCCAGCGGCGCAATTGGTATGCCTGCGGGAGGGAGCCGCGCTCCTGATTCAGGCCCGTTGCTGATTGTCAGGCTTGAGCTGGCGCATTGGCCTTAGGGAGACAAGGCCGGGTAGGGCATGGATCGCATCAAACTTTGTGCGAATCGGTGTAGGCGAGATCATGCCTGCATTCCTCGTCCGAATGTTGCGCCGAATCGACGAGCAGGGCGCCGCGCTTGTTCATGTCCTGAGGCTAAACTGCGGCGCATGCCTCGAGTTCGCGGGGAACGGGCGCTGCCATTTGGCGTCGCGAGGAAAGGATCATGCGCTTGGGAACCTATCAGTTGGTTTTTCTGGTGCTCTTGGTCATAAGGGCCATCGCGACCGATTTGCGGTTCGCGCCCAATGAAGCACGCGGTGCCGGCCACCGAGGGCATGTGCTTGGCATGTTCTTGTTGTCAATCGTGACAACGACACGCTGGCAAAGGGCTAGCACGGCGTACCAGCGAACCTCGACTGCCGCATGCATGCGGTACAACCCCGAGCGTCTTACCTGTGCCTGACCTGTGAGGTTGAATTTTCTCCGTCGATTGCCGCAATCGTTGATTGCGCTACCCAACAGAGGCCTGCGTACAGTCTCTCGTATCCGCTTGAAATCGGGAAGCGGGATTCTTTCAGTCGTGCAAAGTCGGGACATTCTTGATGGGATAGGCGGCGGGGGACGAGGTCCTGACCTGTTTGCGCGTTATCTGGCCCTTGAAGAAGCGATTGTGGGAAGTCCTTTGAGCACTGGAAACCGGGTGCTTCTGCTTCAAGATGGTCCAGCCACGTACCAAGCCATGTATGCGGCCATCTTGGGTGCGCAGGACCACATCAACATCGAAACGTACATCTTGGATGATGACGCTGTTGGGCAAAGTTTTGCGCAAGCTCTGATCGACAAACAGCGTGAAGGCGTCCAAGTCAACATGATTCACGACAGCATCGGTACCTTCACGACCCCAGCTTCATTCTTCCAGCGGTTGGCCGAAAGTGGTATTCGCGTGCTTGAATTTAATCCTGTGAATCCTTTGTCGGTGCGTAAAGTCTGGGAATTGAATCGGCGCGACCACCGCAAACTGCTGATCGTGGACGGGCGCATTGCTTTCCTGGGGGGAATCAATATCAGCAGCGTGTATTCGGGCGGATCATTCAACGCTGGCTCGCGCATGGGTCCTGACACTGCGCTGGCGTGGCGCGATACCGATCTGCAATTGGAAGGGCCAGTAGTTGCGGAGTTTCAAAAGCTCTTTCTCGCCGCATGGGACAAGCAGTCGGGGCAACCACTGGCGTTGAGGAAGTATTTCCCGACGATCAAGAGTGTCGGCCATGAGGTGGTGCGCGCGATCGGCAGTTCGCCAGAGGACTCCTACAGCCTGATCTATGTGACCCTTCTCTCGGCCATTCGTAACGCGCGAGTTAGCGTGCACCTTATCAATGCTTACTTTGTTCCCGATCCACGTTTACTCGCAACTCTTGAGGCGGCGGCTAAACGTGGTGTGGACGTCACTCTAATCTTGCCCAGCCGGACGGATGCTTGGCTCGTCTTCTACGCGGGCCGCAGCTACTACGGGCGATTGCTCCGTTCGGGGGTGAAAATCTACGAGCGGCGAGGGGTCATCTTGCACTCAAAAGTGGCTTTGATCGATGGCGTTTGGGCCACGATCGGATCGACCAATTTGGACTGGCGCAGCTTTCTCCACAACTACGAAGTGAACGCTGTGGTGCTCGGCGTGAACTTCGGCAACCAGGCCCAAGCCATGTTCAGCAAGGATCTGGATGGCTCCGAAGCAATCACGCATGATCAGTGGAAGCGCCGTCCCATGGTTCAGCGGGCGAAGGAGATGTTCGCCCGCATGTGGAAGTACTGGTTGTGAGGAGCAGGCCGTCTTAGGTGCGCTGTTGGCTTAGGCCGGGCCAAGGGTCAGCGCCACGACGTTTCGTCAGCTCGATGCGTCAGATCAAGGGACTTCCGCTGGTACGCAGAATTTGCATATCCGACAAAATAAGTTACATACTTGCGCATTGTGATACGAAGGGCTAGCCTTCAGCAATCAATCGTGAATTGGTGGCCGTGATTTGGTTGAGTCTGCCTGCCTGGTTTGGGCAAAGGAAGGTGCGGCGGGATGCATCGCCCATTTTTTATAAGTGGGCTTGGCGCGCTTGTCGGCAGTATTGAAGGCAAGAGCGGCTGTGGTGCCGGGATTCAGTGGATTCTGTATTGCTTCCGGGGCCTCAGGTCATGGCGTTAATGCGCATGTTGGCTAGACACAAATCAAAGAGGGCCCTGTGCTTTTCCTGTTTATCGTCAAAGTGCCATTTTTGCCGGCGGAGGCTCGCAGTTGGTGTCCGAGAATCATCTAGGGTTGGAATCACCATCTCCGCGTCACATTTCGCTTTCATCTTCTTGGGGGCTCATCATGAAGCAAGTCAACAGAGTTCTTTCGGCGGTATTTCTGGCCTTTTCGCTGCTTTCCGTCGTGGGTTGTGCGTCGACAGCAAAGCAGGAGGGAACCGGTGAGTACCTTGATGACAGCGTCATTACTGCCAAAGTGAAAGCTGCCATATTGGGTGACCCCACGCTGAAGGTCGCCGAGATCAACGTCGAGACTTTCAAAGGCGTCGTTCAACTCAGTGGCTTTGTGAGTTCACAAGCGGATATCAACAAGGCAGTGGAGTTGACCCGCAAAGTCCATGGTGTTGTCTCTGTCAAAAACGACATGCATGTCAAGTAACGCAGGATCGGATGCGGCTCGCGCCATCTCTGGATCACACCGGAACGTCAGCGAGAGCCGCATGCGTGTTCGTGCTGGGATGCCTCACATGGCACAGAGTGCAGACGCGCACGTTCTCGGCTTTTAATCGGAGGTAGAACTATGCGCTACGCCATTTGCATTCTGTGCATGATGGTTTTCTCGGTGACTTCGGCCACCGCACAGGTGAGTATCGGTATAGGGCTTCCCGGATTGAGCATCGGCATCAACATGCCGGTATATCCGGCTTTCGTTCGCGTGCCGAACTATCCCGTCTACTACGCTCCTGGAGTGTCCTCGAATTACTTCTTTTATGACGGTGTGTACTGGGTTTTCCAGAACGACAATTGGTATGCGAGTTCTTGGTACAACGGGCCTTGGACGTTTGTGAATCCTGACGCGGTTCCGCTGTTCGTCCTGCGCATCCCTGTGCGCTACTACCGGGCTCCACCAACTTATTTTCGCGGGTGGCAACCGGATGCGCCGCCCCGTTGGGGCGAACACTGGGGTCCGCAGTGGGAGCAGCACCGCCGTGGATGGGATCAGTGGAATCACAGTGCAGTGCCTGCTCCGGCTCCACTGCCCACCTACCAGCGGCAGTATTCAGGGGATCGGTATCCTCGCGCCGAAGAGCAGCATATTCTTCGCAACGAGAAATACCGCTACGCGCCGCGCGATCCGATTGGTCGTGAGATCTATCAGGAACAGAACAGGCAAGGGGGGCCTGGACCTTCCCAGCAGAAGCCCGCAGCAGTGCCGCAACAGAGAAGCCCCGCGCAGCACGGCATCCAGCGATCGAACCCTCCTGGACAGTCCCGGCAGTACAGTCCAGGGGCGCCCTCTGACAGGTCCCCGCAACGGCAGGGCGCCAGTCCTCAGCGCCCATTACAAGCCCCAGCGCCGGTACAGCAAAGAGGCCCAGCTACGCCGACCCCACGCGCTGCGCCACAGCCAGGCCCAGCCCAGCGTCAAGTGCCAAACTCAAGCCCGACACCGATGCCACAAGGGAAGGGGTTGAAGCAAGGTCAAGGTCAAGGTCGCGAGAAGGACGACCAACGCGGGCAGGGGCGTAATCAGTAACTCCTGTATTGCCCAACTTAATGAACATGAGGAGCGCATCATGAAACTGTTGAACGGATTGCGTGTCGCGCTTGGTCTGGTGGCAATCTTGCTGCTGGGTGGATGCGCCTCACCCGGCTATCCCAGCTCGACCAGCTACCCAACAAATACCACCGGGTACGCAGGGTATGGTGTTATCCAATCCGTTGAACTGGTCAAACAGTCGGGTACTGCGAGCAGCGGGATCGGCGTGGGCACGATTGCAGGGGGCGTCGTCGGAGGCATCCTTGGCAATCAAGTTGGCTCCGGAACCGGGCAAACCGCGGCCACCATCGGAGGGGTTGCAGCCGGTGCATATCTGGGTCATCAACTGGAAAAAAATCAGCAGGGTTCAGGCAACGTCTATCAGTTCACCGTGCGCATGGACAACGGGTCCTATCAAACATTGACTCAAAGCACGAGCGACAACTTTCAAGTGGGCGAGCGTGTACGCGTACAAAATGGCGCCCTCATGCGCCCCTGATTTCTATGGCGACGGCAGGGTGGTCACAGCGCGGTTGACCCATCTTGTGTTGCGGAAGCCAACTAGCGCTTGTTGCCTCCCACCAGCAGGAGTACCCCACCGGCCACAATCGCCCCGACGCCAGCCCAGATCGGAATGTTGACCGTTTCCTTTTCCTTGACCGACAGTTCGATCGGTCCCAGCTTGGCCTCATGGGTCTGCTTCGTGTAACTAAAACCTCCATATACCAAGCCCAAGACCCCTGCGAGGATCAGAGCGAGTGCTGCAATCCGAAGTGGATTCATGACGTCTCCCGTTATGCAAACACATGCCGGATCCTCGGAAGAGGAGCCGCATCATGGCGTTTTCCTCGCTGACTGACGAACTTCAACCAACTCCTGCGGTTGAACAGCTAAACCATATCGAATCCCGCTCAACCCCGTCAAGAACGTCGGCCTTGAATGACATTGAGCACAATCAGCACGATCGCAATGATCAGAAGCACATGGATGAAACCCCCCATTGTGTACGAGCTGACAAGCCCAAGAATCCAGAGAACAACCAAAACAGCCGCGATAGTCCAGAGCATTCTTTTTCTCCTTCTAAAACGATCTGACGATTCAATAAGCTAGTGTAGTGAATCATTCTTAAGTGAACTTAATGTCTTGCTGCATCTCCAATGTTTTACTGTGGACTGGCGTGGAGAGAGCGAGTGCGAGTTGCCCCTGAGATTGTTTTGACCAATGAGGAGCGAGCCGAGTTGACGAAGCTGGCTCGTTCCAAGCTCACCAGCGTGAGGCTGGCGCAACGCGCACGCATCGTGCTGCTGGCTTCGCAGGGCATGCAGAGCAAGGAGATTGCCGCCGAGCTGGGCATTGGGCGAGTCCAGGTCTCGCGCTGGCGCGAACGCTATGCCGAGTTCAGGCTTGCGGGCATCGAGCACGACTTGCCGCGCGGGGCACCGCCGGTGACTGTGGATGTGGCGCGCCTCATCGAACTGACCACCCAGCGCAAGCCCGAGGCGGCCACGCACTGGAGCACCCGAACCCTGGCCGCCGAGTTGGGGGTCAGCGCAGCCAGCGTCTCGCGGCATTGGCGCAAGAACGGCCTGAAGCCCCATCTGGTGCGTGGCTTCAAGGTCTCGCGCGACCCGAAGTTCGTCGAGAAGCTCGAAGACATCGTGGGGCTGTACCTGTGGCCGCCCGAGCACGCCTTGGTGCTGTGCTGTGACGAGAAGAGCCAGGTGCAGGCGCTGGACCGCACACAGCCTGGGCTGCCCCTGAAGAAGGGGCGTGCGCAGACGATGACGCACGACTACAAGCGCAACGGCACGACTACGCTGTTCGCGGCGCTGAACGTGCTCGACGGCCAGGTCATCGGCCAGTGTCAGCAGCGCCACACCCACACCGAGTGGCTGAAGTTCCTGCGGCAGATCCACCGCGAGACGCCCAAAGGCAAGACGCTGCATCTGATCGCCGACAACTACGCCACGCACAAGCATCCTGCCGTACAGGCTTGGTTGACCAAGCATCCGCGATTCAACATGCACTTCACGCCGACCTCGGCGTCGTGGCGGAACAGGGTCGAGCGCTTCTGCCGCGACATCACCGTCAATCGGCTGCGCCGCGGCGTGTTCACCAGCGTGCCGCAGTTGATCACTGCCATTGATGAGTACGTTGCCCATCACAACACCAAACCCAAGCCGTTCATCTGGACCAAGAGCGCTGCCGACATCCTGCAGAAGGTCATTCGTGCCAACAGTCACTTAAGTTCTAAACAGAATGCAACACTACACTAGCTCTTCTTGAACCATGAGTCACTCGCCTTGCGTTGCCATTCGGCAATTTGTTCATCAGCTTTGTCCTTGGCAACGCCGTAGCGCTCCTGGATCTTTCCGGCGAGCTGCTCGCGCCGACCTGCCACGACATCAAGGTCGTCATCGGTCAACTTCCCCCACTGCTCCTTGGCTTTCCCGGTGAGCTGTTTCCAGTTACCTTGAATTTGATCCCAGTTCATTTCAGAGTCCTCTCATGATTGCGGTAGAACACGAGCCCTTGTTGGATATCGAAACGGGTACGCACTGTTTGTTACAGTAGTCCAAACCTAGGCCAATTGCCAGGAATCATTTCGCCGAATTTTCGACACGATTGAATGGCAGCGGTCATGCCGGCTCGATCAGCTGCTTTCCATCAAACGGCTCCCCGATAATCAAGATGATTCCACCTGATGATCATTCATCCGCGCGTTCGGAGAGCGGGGTGCTTCTTGCCCTTTTGGTCGTCGTCTCACTCGCGTTCGGGTGGATTCTGGTGCCGTTTTATGGGACGGTCTTGTGGGGGTCGATCATTGCGTTAACCTTCGCCCCCTTGTACCGGGCGCTGATTGCGCGTCTGAATGGACGCCGCACGCCAGCGGCACTTTTGACACTGATCATCGTCGCGTTGATCGTCGTGATTCCTTTTGCGCTGATCACCGCCTCGCTGGCGCGCGAGGCAACGCTGCTGTACCAAAGAATGCAGTCGGGAGCGCTCAATCCAGCGATTTACTTCCGCGGGGTGTTTGACGCGCTCCCCCAATGGGTTCTGGGGCTGATTGAGCGGTTTGGGCTGGCTGACTTCGATAGCCTACAGCGACGACTGGCCATCGCGGTAACGCAGGGCATGCAGTTCATTGCGACGCACGCTCTCAGCATCGGTCAGAACACCTTTGCGTTCGTCGCCAGCCTTTTCATCACCCTGTATCTCGCTTTCTTCCTCATCCGCGACGGCGACGGTGTAGCGCGCGCCGTGCAGCAGGCGATTCGTCTGGCGGCCGAGCACAAACAGGAGTTGCTAAACAAGTTCACCACGGTGCTCCGTGCCACGGTCAAGGGCAACCTGCTGGTGGCAGCCGTCCAGGGCGCCCTGGGTGGCATCGCTTTCTGGCTCCTCGGCATCAATGCGGCCTTGCTATGGGCGGTGTTGATGGGTTTTTTATCGTTGTTGCCTGCGGTCGGTGCCGCCTTGGTGTGGTTGCCTGTGGCAATCTATTTGCTCGTGACGGGCGCCATTTCGCATAGCATCGCGCTCACTGTCTACGGCGTGCTTGTGATCGGCCTGACTGACAACCTGCTGCGCCCGATTCTCGTGGGTAAAGACACGCGATTGCCTGACTATGTGGGCATGATGGCGACACTTGGTGGCATGGCGGTCTTCGGGATCAATGGGTTCATCTTGGGCCCAGCCATCGCGGCCATGTTCATCGCGGTCTGGCACATCTATGGCACGACGCGTGGCAACGCTATGCCCTAAGCCGCGCATTGGGTAATTCGGGGCGTTGCCTTACAGCCAATACTCCCACGCCCGCGCGAATAATTCCCTGATCCTCTCGCAGTGCGGGCGTCTTGGTCACAGCCGCCCAGTCAACAAAAGCACGACGATGATGATCACGACTAACCCCAGCGCACCGCTCGGGCCGTAGCCCCAGTTTCGACTGTGTGGCCAAGTCGGGATGACACCGATGAGCAACAGAATCAATACGACAAGCAGGATGGTTCCCAAGCCCATGATCTTCTTATATGGATGCCTCCCGGCGATCAAGAGCAATCGGCGTTGTGCTGTGAAGAGTCGGCTGCCGCCTTATATCCGGCCTCGATCGCGGGTTGTCTGGTTGCCCAGACGCGCCGCCGGCCCCGATGTCATTCGCGGACAAGCGCCTCATCTCCTAGAGCGGACTGTTGAAGTCCGACAACGGATTCAGGTTTGGCTTGCCCCGGTCCGACCGGTTCACATCACGCTGCGTCTTGCTGCCTCATCGCCTACAAAGGCGGTCCATTCCTTTCATCAAGTAAGAGTTGATCCATGGTCACCGTTCGTTCAGGCCGCTTGCGGCCGCACGCTGCGGTGGCCCCTCTGGTAATCCTGTTGTCTGGCCGTGACGGCCCAGATCGTCCGCGCCATCTTGGCCGCCTGGGCCACGATGACCACGTTGGCCGGGCGCCGCTGCCGGATCTGCTCCAACCATGGCCCCGGTTCCTTGGCGTGCGTGAGCACGGATCGCGCGCCGTGGATCAACAGCGTTCGCACGTAGGCGTCGCCGCGTTTGGAGATGCCCTGCAGGCGGATCTTGCCGCCCGTGCCTCGCTGTGCGGGCACCAGGCCCAGCCAGGCGCAGAACTGGCGCGCCGAGCCGAAAGCGCGGGCGTCGCCCATGGTGGCGATCGCCGCTGTGGCGGTGAGCACCCCGACGCCGGGGATCTCGGCAATGCGCCGCATGTCCGGATCCTGGCGGAGTTGCCATGCCAGACGCTTGTCGATGGCGGCGATGTCCTCGCCCAGCGCCTTGATCCTTTGCACCTGCTCGCGCAGACTGTCGGCCACCATCTGCGGCAGCGCCGTCGAGAGTGCCTCCAGCGCCGCCTCGACCTCGCCCAGCATGGCCCGGCTGCCCTTGGCGAAGACGGTGCCGAACTCGTACAGCAATCCGCGCAGCGCGTTGGTCTGCATGACGCGCATCTTCATCAGCAGCTCGCGCTGGCGATGCAGCGTCAGCGTGGCCTGCTGCGCCAGCGACTTGACTCCGACGAACTTGGTGCCCGGCTGCTGCACCGCCAGCCAGATCGCTCGCGCGTCCGTCGCATCGGTCTTGTTGCCCGACACGAACGGCCGCACCGCCCGGGCGTGCAGCAGCCTCACCTCATGGCCCAGCGCGCGCAGCTCGCGCGCCCAGTGGTGCGCCCCGCCGCAGGCCTCGATGCCGACCAGGCACCGCGCCCGGTTGGCGAAGTGCTCCAGCACCTTGGCCCGCTTGATCTGCACATTGGCAATCTCGCCCGTGAACATGTCGACCGTGTGCATCTGAAACACCAGCTTGGCGATGTCCAGCCCCACCACCTGCAGGCCGTCCATCGTGCCGATGATTTGCCCTGCGCTCATGCCTGTCTTACGATTCATGTCGGGTCTCCGAGGGTGTTTGTGAAGACCGTGGTCTATCACGTCCTGGGCACATCGATGCCGTATCCACTCGGGGACCCACCCCGCCACCCTGGCGGCCAGGTCGACTCCGAACGGCCTCGCGTTCATCTCCATACTCCTGTCTCAGTCCCCGCAGGGAGGGAGGCATCCATCACATCTCCGAGAAACCCCGCCGTTCAGGGCAGCGAGCGAAGAAGCGCCAATCGTTGATGTTGTCGAGTTATTGCTGAAATCGAGCTTCGTCTTTCCGAACCCCCACGCGGGTCAAATATCCGCGCGGACCCCGTGTTCGCATGCAGGGCGCAAAATGTACTGATGAAAGCACCCCCGCGCCTGCAACCCCTGATCAACGAGGGTTTGATCGATACAGTGGTACGCCAGCTCACAAGTGGCAAAGAAGCCATGGTCTATGTTGTCCGCCGGGGCGAGGAGGTGTGCTGCGCCAAGGTCTACAAGGAAGCCACTCAGAGGAGCTTTCGCCAAGCAGTGGACTATACCGAGAATCGCAAGGTGAAAAACACGCGCCAAGCGCGCGCGATGTCCAAGGGTACACGCTTCGGGCGGCAGGCGCAGGAAGCAGCGTGGCAGAGTGCTGAAGTGGATGCGCTTTATCGACTTGCGGGCGCTGGTGTACGCGTTCCAAGACCCATCAACTTTTGCGATGGTGTGTTGCTGATGGAGTTGGTTGTTGCCGAAGACGGGGACGCCGCACCGCGGCTGAACGACGTCATCTTCACGCAGGAACAGGCACGCTTGCACCACACGATGATCCTGCGTGAAGTCGTACGCATGCTGCGCGCCGGAATCGTTCACGGGGACCTCTCGGAGTTCAACATCCTCCTTGGGATCGACGGCCCCGTCATTATTGATTTGCCCCAGGCAGTCGACGCGGCTGGCAACAACCACGCGAAGCGGATGCTATTGCGTGATGTGGCGAATCTGAGTGCGTTTTTCGCTCGCTTTGCGCCAGAGCTGCGAAACACGCGACATGGCGAGGAGATCTGGGATCTATACAGCCGCGCAAGCTTAGACCCCGGAGTCGCACTCACCGGGGAGTTTGAATCCCACGAGCGCGCGGTGGACTTAGGCGGCGTTCTAAGGGAGATTGATGACGCGCGCATCGAAGAACAATTACGCCGACTGCGCGCTCCCTAGATGCAGCTTGCGGCGGTGGCTGCATCGGCATCGAGCGGCGGCTGAGCGCAACATGCTCGCGATCCCGATGAAGCGGCGGGCATGTGAGCGGTAGGGCAGGGGGCCATGCCGCGGCAACGGTCTGCAGCGGGAGGAGGCGGGTCATGGCGTCACATGCAAGCCGTCGCGGGGCCATTTTGTGACAAGCAGAAACACGCACCGTTAACTAAGATGGCTTTCAGTCCGTCGAACTTTGACGGCTGTCAGACGCGGATCGCGTGTGTTGCGGAACTGGAGGGGCATCATGATTCGATTCAATCTCAATGGCCAAGCGCATGCCTTGGATGTCAGCCCGGATACGCCTCTGCTTTGGGTTATTCGCGACCACCTCCAGCTCAATGGCACCAAATACGGCTGTGGGATTGCGGAATGCGGCGCCTGCACAGTTCATCTCAATGGGGCGGCGGTGCGTTCGTGCCAGATTCCGGTATCGTCTGCCGATAGCGGCGAGGTCGTCACGATTGAGGGCTTGACGGGGCCTGAGGCGAAGGCCGTTCAGGCGGCGTGGGTTGCCAACGCGGTTCCGCAATGCGGCTACTGCCAGTCCGGGCAGATCATGTCAGCAACCGTCTTGCTGCGGCAGACTCCTCGCCCCACGGATGAGCAGATTTCCGAGTTCATGCGTGGCAATATCTGTCGCTGTGGAACCTACCAGCGAATTCGTGCAGCCATTCATCAAGCATCACAAGCATTGCACGAGGGGGCTTGAAATGCGTTCCATCACGATGCCCGCACGGCGCCAATTTCTGAAAACGTCAGCATTAGCCGGTGGCGGATTAATGCTGAGTCTGTACCTGCCTGTACGCGACCGGATGGCGCAAGCCGGCGGCATCGCAGGTGATGCGGACGAGGCGCTTTTTGTGCCGAACGCATTTATTCGGATCACGGCCGACAACTGGGTGACGTTGATGGTCGATAAATCGGAAATGGGGCAGGGTGTGATGACGTCCTTGCCCATGTTGCTGGCCGATGAGATGGATGCGGACTGGACGCGCGTGCACATCGAGCAGGCGCCTGCTTCTCCGGCTTACGTTAACCCCATGCTCGGCATGCAAGCCACTGGCGGCAGCACCAGCGTGCGGAGCTCTTGGCTGGCATTGCGTCAGGCCGGTGCTGTGGCGAGGGCGTTGCTGCTTGAGGCGGCGTCGGCGCAATGGAATGTGGATCGTGGCAACTGCCATGCCAGGTCGGGCGTCATCTACGGACCGGCTGGGCAGCAGGCCAGCTTCGGAAGCGTGGCTGCTGCAGCGGCCAAGTTGCCTGTGCCGGTAGACGCCAAGCTCAAGGATCCCAAGGACTTCACCCTCATCGGCAAGCCCGTTGCGCGTGTCGATGTGCCGTCAAAGACTAATGGGACGGCGGTGTTTGGTATTGACGTGCAAGTGCCGGGAATGCTGATTGCCTCCGTGGTGCAATGTCCGAGCTTCGGTGGCAAGCTGGTCGCGGTTGATGATCGTGCAGCCTTGAAGGTTCCAGGCGTGCAAGCGGTTGTCCCCATCAGCAGCGGCGTTGCGGTCGTTGCGACTGACTTCTGGTCGGCAAAGACGGGACGAGAGGCCTTGAAGATCCACTGGGATCGAGGGCCCGACGCGACAATGGACGACGCGTCCATCCTGGCAATGTTCCGCGAAGGGGCCAAAGAGGCCGGCGCGGTGGCCTGGCGGGTGGGTCAAGGCGATGCGGCGCTGCAGCAAAAGCCCGGCTGGACAATGCTCGAAGCCACCTATACGGTTCCGTTTCTTGCGCATGCCACAATGGAGCCGATGAACTGTACTGCCCATGTGCAGAAGGACCGTTGTGACATTTGGGGTCCGACCCAGGCGCAAACCTTCAACCAGATCACGGCAAGCAAGATCACTGGGCTTGCGCAGAGCGCCATCTATGTGCACACCACCTTTCTCGGCGGCGGCTTTGGTCGGCGCTTTGAGCAGGATTTCGTGGCCCAGGCCGTGGAGATTTCGAAGGCTGTTTCACGCCCAGTCAAAGTGATCTGGCTGCGCGAGGACGACACGCGCCACGACGCCTACCGCCCCGCAAACCTCGCTATCCTGCGCGCGGCAATCGGACCTGACAAACAGTTGGGCGCATGGAGCCACAAAATCGTCGGGCCGTCCATCATGTCGCGCGTCTTCCCGTCGCACGTCAAAGGTGGACTCGACGAAACCTCGGTACAGGGAGCGGTCGATTTGCCCTATGACTTGCCCAATGCGCAGACGCGTTATGTCATGCGTAACACGCCCATTCCGGTTGGTTTCTGGCGCTCGGTCGGTCATTCGATCAATGCGTTCACGGTCGAGTCGTTCATGGACGAAGTCGCACACGCGGCGGGGCAAGACCCGTATCAATTCCGTCGCGGCCTGCTGGGCCACGACAAGCGGGCATTAGAAACGCTCGACATCGCAGCGCGTATGGCAGGTTGGGGTCAGCCCCTGCCGCCTGGGCATTTTCACGGGATCGCCATGCATCACTCCTTCGGCTCCTATGTTTCGGAGGTGGCAGAAGTTTCAGTGAGCAAGACCGGTGAAGTCCGTGTGCATCGCGTCAGTTGTGCCGTTGATTGCGGGCATGTGGTGAATCCCGACACGGTGCGAGCGCAGATGGAAAGCGCCATTAATTTTGGATTGACGGCTGCGTTGCTTGATGGGATCCAGGTCCGTGACGGCGGGGTTGTGCAGGCAAACTTCGACACCTATCGCATGCTGCGGATCGATGCGGCGCCACATATTGCGGTCCACATCGTTCCAAGCATCGAAGCCCCGGGCGGGATCGGCGAGCCCGGTACACCGCCCATCGCGCCGGCCGTGACCAATGCAATCTTTGCTGCGACGGGCAAGCGCGTCCGCCAGCTCCCCATCAGTACGCATCAGCTCAGGACCTGAGCGAGACGAGCCCGCTGGAGCAACGCCCGCCGCCGCAGCGGCGGGGAAGACCCCGCGGCATCTTTACCGCTGCAGGATTCTGCGCGGTCTGCGGTGCTGATTTTTTGTGTGACCAGTGGTTGCCTGCGGCGCTGTGCACAATCCAGTGTGACATGCAGGACCGGCCCGGAGTACAAGAAAAGATCGGGTTCAGCGGAGAACCGCATCATGATGATCTGCGCGTGTGATGGTCTCACGCCATTGCCCGATTGTGGACCAAACAAATTCGGGTAACTTCGCATTAGCTTCGATCATGCACGGGCTATAGTCGAAGCAGTGCAGCTCCTCAGCTCGAAAGGAAGGGGATGGGACGTGGCGTAAACGGCGGACCCTCCTGTGTGGCGTTAACTTGGTCTTCGCGCAGGCGCAAAGTCGAGCGTCGATCGACCGGCGCAGACGTGGGGGCTTGCGTGGGGCGGCTTGGCTTCTCAAGGGGCGTTCGCCGACGCCGCCCCCTGGATTGAGGCGGACGGAGCCCGGGTGAAGGCGATGTGGTTGATCGGCGACTTTGGTTGGGTGGAGTCGTTGTCCAGGATTTGTTTGCGTTTTGTTTGCGCTATGCGGGAGCGATATGCATGTTCAAGCCCGGTCAGCCGGGGCTAACATGAAACGGCGTTCAATCTTGCCGGACAGAACAAGCATGTCGGGTGAAGATCGCGGCTGATTACCAACAATCTACCAACAATCGAGGTGGTCATGGACGTTCAAGGCAAACGCATCATTCCTTTGACACCAGTGAAGACTTGGGAGGCGCTGAATTCGACGCGCATGCTACGGGCATCGATCCCGGGTTGCGAATCGGTCACTCAGTCGGGCGACAACTCTTTTGAGGTTGTTCAGGTCTTGAAGCTCGCGGGGCATGAGACACGCTTCACGAGTACCTTGACTCTGGAGGACGTGGACCCTCCACACAGCTATGTGCTCCGCTTCAGCGGGAATGGTGGCCAGGGCGGTTTCGGGATGGGGCATGCCTTGATCGCGCTGCAAGCCATTGATGGCAGCACACAGATGAACTATCAAGCTGACATCGAGGTCGGCGGCACACTTGCGCAAATGAGTCGCAGCGTGGCAGAGGTCGCAGTGAAGGGCCTGATGGACGATTTTTTCAGCCGCTTTGAGCGCGCCGTCCGGGGTGAGGTCGGCGATCTCGCACCGCGGGGCATGGTTGAGCGTCTTTGGTTCATGATGCCCCCCTGGGCTTGGGCGGTCTCGACGCTCGTAGTCGTGTTTATTCTTTATTGGGGCTTGCACGGGACCTGGTGAAGGGGTTCTGAGGATTGCCTTCATCGATAAGCATGCCACGTGTCGAGCTTCGTGGCGTCGCAAAGCCACACGCTTCTGGGGGTTGATGACCATGCCGCGCAAATGCGTCGAGATCGAGCTTGCACAGACGGTTGTTTTTCGTGATCGAGTCCTGCTCAAGAGTGCACGAGGGAACATCTATGCGTGGGCCATCAAGGAGGAGCTTGCCCGAAGCCGAGAGGACTTTTTTTTGTTAATGGCTAGGCCGGGCGATATCTTGCGTTTGGAAGTTGAGTACCGCGACAGCCACGATCCCCATAGCCGGTTTATCGGGGAATACGTCATCAGCGTCGAACTGCCCAAACTGACTGAGGACAAGGGCTATTAATCAGCGTATTGGACTGCCGCGGCGATGCCGCGGTTTGTCGTGCCGCTCCAATGCACCGCATCGGCATGGCCACCGTGGCGCAAAGGCGCAGGAAGGCGATGGTCGGCACCAGCGTAGTCAGGCTTGCCAACCGCCCGAAGGGCCGGGCGCTTGTGCTGGCGCACGGCGACGGCACACGGGGTTTGTGCGCGAGGCGGCGCTCAGGATGCGCTTGCAATTTGAACCGGTTACGGGGACATATGGGACGGTTCCTTCGCCATCTCATTTCATGCGGGACGGCAGGCGAATCGTGTCGCCAGCGACCATGAAAACGCCATTTCCACGATGATGGAGTGTCTTTGGATTTTTGTTGGATGGATCCACCCACGTCTTTAGGACTTCAAGGATGAACATTCCATACTTGTTAACCAACCGTGTGTCGACGACCTTGCATTCCAGGCTGGCGTAGCACTCGTCGATGATCGGCGCAGCGACCGTGGTGGCAGCTTTGGCTGTCAAGCCAAACTGTTCAAACTTGTCGATGCCTCGACCCGAGGCGTTGCCGCATGCGACGACCTGTGGTGCGAGTTCAAGCGTCGGAATATTGATCACGCATTCCCGCGTCTTTTTCAAAATGGAAAAGGTGTAATCCCCATCGCCAAGGACGCATGCCACCGCTGGCGGCTCGAATTCGACCATGGTGTGCCACGACAGGGTCATGACGTTATTGCGCCCCTTCATTGACGTCGTGAGCAAAACCACGGGTCCCGGTTCAAGCAAACCATAAACGTGAGCTAGGGAAAGCTCTGTCTTGCGCATGCCGATGCTCCAACACCATTTGCTGCGTCGACGCGAATGAAACCAGGCCCATTCGCCGTCCAATGTGATGCGGCCGTCCCTTGCTCGGCCATTTCGCAGGCTCCCATGCAGGGCCACTTCTTGTGCACAAGGGCATGTACGGGGCGCGATTGGACGGCTAGGGCGACATGTATAACCACCCTTCTCGTTCATGCTAGGGGCCGGCGCAAGTTAATCAAGTCTGTTATTTGCGATAGGTCAAACGGCTTCAGGCAATTCCGACTAGCCTGCTCAATGGGGGCAGGCCGATCGAGTGGAGGAAGTCGATGAGTACGATCACGAAGCTGGCGCTGGGGATGATGGGGCAACTGCGCCCAAAACCCGCGCGGGGGGATGCGGCGACATCAATCGTGTTGCCGCCACCGACCATGCACGGCGGCGCGCAGTTGATGGACGCATTGCGCATGCGGCATTCATCGCGCGAGTTTTCGTCTGCCGAGCTTCCGTTGCCCTTGCTATCGGATCTGCTGTGGGCGGCCTATGGGGTGAACCGGTCCGAAGGCAAGCGCACAGCTCCCTCGGCCCTGAACGCCCAAGAGGTCGATGTCTTTCTCGCCTTGCCATCCGGTGCCTATCGGTACGATGCCGCCGCCAATGCGCTGCATCGGGTCGCAGCAGGCGATTTGCGTCGCATCACGGGCTATCAGGACTTTGTCGACGACGCCCCATTGGATCTTGTTTATGTCGCCGACCATGGGCGGATGGGTATGGTCCCCGTGACGCAACGCGAGTCCTATGCGTCTGTCGCTGCCGGTGCGATCGCGCAAAATGTTTACCTGTTTGCCGCCTGCCATGGGCTGGCCACGGTTCTACGCGCATGGATCGATCGGGGCGCCATTGCGGATGCGCTTGGCTTGACCCATGATCAGCAGGTCTTGTTATCCCAAACTGTGGGATATCCCCCATAGGCGAGTCCTTCGTGGTGCGAGGTGCACGGTCACAATGTGAGGGCCGAGATGCCATACGGGTCGAATTTCGATCTTCCACCATCCGTGCGCGAGCATTTGCCCGAGCATGCTCAGGACATTTTTCGTGAAGCATTCAATGCCGCTTGGGATACCTACGGTGAACGACCCGAAGAACGCGAGGCATTGGCGTTTCGCGTTGCTTGGGCGGCAGTCAAAAGAACCTATCGGAAGCTCGGCCGCGATTGGGTTCCAAAGTGAGTGATTCGTCCGCAGCTGCAAGGTCGGGGCGCGGATCGCCTGCCGGCGCTGCAAGCTCGCCATTTGTCTTGCGCGCCAGGCTGTCTGCCTGAGGCAAGCGTCGTGAATTCCGCAGCCCTGCTGCAGCCCCGAATAATCGGGCAGGTTTGGTGTGCCCTCAAGGACGGCGTTCGTCGCGCATCTGCCCTTGCCAGAACCTCGGCAAAGGCGCCACGTACTATGCTGATGCAGCTACCGCGTGGCATCATGCCACGCAAGCGGGGGTCGACGCTAACGCCTCGACCCTTCGAGCCTTCCCGGCGGGTGATTGAAATGCCGCTTCCGCTGGACGCCCAAGAGCATTCAGCAAACGAAAATTTGCGAAATCATCGGAGAACCACGCTATGTCATCATATGGATTTTCAGTCACGATCGAAGGGCCCTTCGAGGCTGCTGTCGACAAGGTCACGGCCGCTTTGAAGCAGGAAGGCTTTGGCGTTCTCACAGAAATTGATGTTGCCCAAACGATCAAAGGAAAACTGGGACTTGAAATGGCACCGTACAAGATTCTTGGCGCCTGCAACCCCGGCTATGCACACAAGGCATTGACTGCGGACCCGGACATCGGACTGCTGCTGCCCTGCAATGTGGTCGTGCGGCAAGAAACCGGCGGGCGTGCCCATGTGAGTTTCATGGATCCAGAGGCGGTTCTTGGTATGGTCGGGAATGCGCAGGTCACAGCGATCGGGCAAGAGGTCCGTGCGGCTCTGGAGCGTGTGCGCGCAACGCTCGGCCAATGAGTGTCATGGGTTCACGCTTCCTCGCCCATCGCCATTAAAGGCGCTGGGGATGGCTGCGAATCGAGCGTGGTGGCCAGGGGACATGCCCAGGGTGGCCTAAGCGCCCGTTCACCAGCCACGAATTGAAAAACGCGCCTCAGGCCTGCCTTGACCCGAGGGCCTCATGGTCCGAAGGGGTGCTTACCTCCATCGTCAGATGGGATATGTCGTGAAACCGCGAAAGCAGGCGTCGATAATGGGCAACATCGCGAGCGCCGGTGCGACTTCGAACAGCCACGATCGCTCCGAGGTGACCCGGACCAAGGCGCCAAAGGTGAAGATCGGAGATGCTGTCGCCCTGCGCCTTCACCAGAGCAGTGATGTCACGACTCAGGGCTGTGTCCGGATTCATGTCCAGCAAGATTGCGCCGGTGTCTCGGATCAATCCAAGGGACCAGTTGGCGATGACAACAGCGCCCACGATACCCATCACGGGATCCATGAAGGTCAGTCCGTAGAACTTGCCTGCCGCAAGCCCGAGAATGGCCAGGACGGAAACCGCGGCATCGGCCGCCACGTGCACAAACGCGGCGCGCATGTTGTGGTCGCGATGGTGGCTGCCATGTGCACCGGTGGCGTGCGCATGGCCCTCGGCTTCGCTGTAAAAGATGCTCTGCGTGAATGGAGTTCCACCAGCACGGATTTCCACACGCGCCTCGAAGGCGTGGGGCTCGGGGATGCTATTCGTTGACTCCCAATAGCTCCCGGCATCGCGGAATCGAAACGTCTGCGATTGCCCGTCGGCTCGCAGGGTCGTCAAAGTGACGTCCGAGCACGCAAGGGATCCTGGGGCTGAGCCAGTCGACACGTACTGAATTCGAAAACGCGGCGGCACGCCATCTTCATGGATGGCGATTTGCAGCGACCCAACCGGGGTTTCAACGACATGCGTGTCGTCCTCATGCCCATGTGCGCCGTGTTTTGGGCCGTGCGAATGCCCGTGTGCGTGTGCACCGCCGCTGAGAAGCCAGGCACTCGCGACATTCACGACCAGGCCGAGGAACGCAATCGCAATCGCCTGATTGAAGTCAATGTGCACTGGTTCAATCAGGCGTGCGATGGCTTCATAGCCAATGAGCAACGCAATCATCGCCAAGATGATTGCACTGGAAAAACCCGCGAGATCCCCAACCTTGCCAGTGCCAAAGCTGAATCGGGAGTCACGGGCGTGCGTGCGTGCGTAACGGTAGGCGAGCGCGGCGATCAGCATGGCAGCAGCGTGAGTACTCATGTGCATGCCGTCAGCAATCACTGCGAGAGAGCCGTAACGCCAGCCGCCGACCAGTTCGACAACCATGACGACCGTACACAAGACGATCACCGACCACGTCTTGCGCGCGTTGCGATCGTGGCCCTCGCCGAGAAAGATGTGGCTGTGCTCTGCGTCAAATGGGGTGGCGGCCATGTGGACTATTTGAAGTAGCGGCGTAGGACATCGATCAACTGCTCGGCTGCTTGGGCGGATTCCGCTTGGTGCCCTTCAAGTGGGTCAATCAAATGGGTCTGAATGTGATCCTCAACAACTTCACTCAGCAACCCGTTCATGGCACCGCGGCAGGCAGCAATTACGTGCATCACATGTTCACAATCGGCTTCACTTTCGAGGGCGCGCTCGATCGCATCGACGAGCCCCCGAATGCGCCGCACGCGATTGAGAAGTTTTGTTTTCTGACGGACCGTGTGTGTCATGTGAACAGTATAGGGGGGTAACCTATAACCATGCCTAAGACGTCCTTCTGCCGCCTGGCCTGCACGGCTGATGAAGACGGCGGGCGTGCAGTGCAGGCGCAGCTTGCCGAGGCGAACCCTGCAGGGCAATGCTGAGCACGCTAAAGCATTGCGACATGTGCGCGCGACAGATGTCGCGGGACACGCAACAAGCTCATCGGAAACGCAGCAATTCGTGTGCATCCAGGGATGAAATCGGGAACGCCATGCGAAGGCCCTCTTCAGAGTCCCCAATGCTGCTAACGGCAAGATCCGGCCCCGCCTCCACGCTCATCAGACTGCCATTGAACCGGGGGGCTTTTCATTGGAATGATTATTGCACCGCCTGATTGCGCGCCGTGCCGTCAAGGCACGCTCGTTGATGCAGTCACAAAAGGAGACCTTCTCATGAGTGCCAGTCAAGAACACATGCTCTGGATGTACGAGAAAATGATTGAAATCCGCCTTTATGAGGAGACCATGGCAAAGGTCTACCTTGAAGGCAAGCTGCCACCGGCCATCCAGAAGGGGCTGGCTTTTGATATTGGAAGCGGGCCAGTGCCGGGCGAAATGCACTTGGCTGCAGGTCAGGAACCCGTGGCCGTCGGGGTTTGCGCGCACTTGCGAACGGAAGATACTGTCGTCGGTGCCCATCGGCCACACCATTTCGCGATTGCCAAGGGAGTCCCACTCAAAGCCATGACCGCTGAGATGTTCGGCAAGGAAACCGGCTTGGGGCATGGCAAGGGCGGCCATATGCATCTCTTTGATCCTGCGCATAAATTTAGCTGCAGCGGCATCGTCGGGGCGAGCATGCCACCAGCGTGTGGCGCTGCATTGGCTGCGAAAAAGCGCGGCAAGGACTGGGTCGCCGTCGCGTTCTTCGGCGAAGGCGCTGCCAATCAAGGTGCATTTCACGAGTCGCTGAACTTAGCCTCTCTGTGGCACCTTCCCGTGGTCTTTGTCTGCGAGGACAACAAGTACGCCATCTCGGTCGAAAAGACCGATTCAACATCGGTCAGTTCGGACGCGGATCGTGCTGCAGCCTACGGAATGCCTGGCGTACGCGTGGGGCGCAACGACGCCCTGTCCGTGTATGAGGCGGCCGCGGCCGCTGTTGACCGGGCGCGGCGGGGACAGGGTCCATCCCTCATCGAAGTCAAGACCGATCGTTACCTCGGTCACTTTCAAGGCGACGCTGAAGCGTATCGGCCCAAGGGAGAGGTTGAGGAACTGCGCAAGCATGACCCGATTCCCCATCTCGGCGAGCATTTACGCAAGCTCGGGCTACTCGATGATGCGATGGATCAGGCCCTGCGTTCCCGCGTGGAATCGCGCGTGGCCGAAGCCTATGACTATGCCCGCACGAGTCCTTATCCAAAGCCCGAAGATGCACTGCATCATGTCTTTCATTGATGGGAGGTTCCAGCTATGAGCACAGCACGCAAACTGACAATGGCGGCGGCAATTTCCGAAGCGATTGGACAGGCGATCGAGCGCGACCCGGATGTCTTCGTGATGGGTGAGGACATCGGTAAGTACGGCGGCATCTTTGGCGCCACTGGAGGGTTGTTTGCGAAGTACGGGCGGGATCGCATCATGGATACGCCGATCTCGGAGACGGCATTCATCGGAGCCGCCATCGGTGCAGCAGCCGAAGGCATGCGCCCGATCGTCGAGCTGATGTTTGTCGACTTTTTTGGCGTCTGTATGGACATGATTTACAACCATCTGGCCAAAAATACCTACATGTCGGGTGGCAACGTTCGATTGCCGGTTGTGCTGATGACGGCCATCGGCGGCGGTTACAACGATGCAGCACAGCATTCCCAATGTCTGTACTCGACTTTTGCCCACATGCCTGGCCTCAAGGTCGTTGTCCCTTCCAACGCCTACGATGCTAAGGGCCTGATGAACCAGGCCATCCGCGATGACAACCCGGTCATTTACATGTTCCACAAGGGGATCATGGGGCTGCCCTGGATGGCCTATTTTGAGGGCAGCACGACCGAAGTGCCCGAGGACAATTACACGATTCCCTTTGGCCAAGCCAAAGTCGTGCGCGCAGGAAGCGACGTGACGATCGTGACACTGAGCCAGATGGTGCATAAGTCGTTGCTTGCGGCGCAGAAACTGGCGCAGTCCGGGATCGACGCGGAGGTGCTGGATCTGCGCACGCTTGTGCCGCTGGACCGTGCCGCGGTTTTGCAATCCGTGCGCAAGACGGGCCGCCTGCTCGTGGCGGACGAAGACTATCTAAGCTTCGGGATGTCTGCGGAGATCTCGGCTCTGGTGGCGGAAAATCTCGATTCCGTGCGATTGAAGGCTCCAGTCAAGCGCTTGGCAGTGCCCGACGTGCCAATACCCTATAGCCGACCACTGGAGCAGTTCGTCATCCCGCAAGTCGACGCCATCGTGAGGGCATGCTCAGACTTGATAAAGGCTGGCAAACCTGAGGCGGTGGTTGCATGATTGAGATCAAACTTGACCCGGAACTCTGGAAGGATATTGATCCAGGAACCGAGGGGCTTGTTGACGCGTGGCGTGTCAAGGAGGGAGAGCGTGTGCAGGCTGGCCAGGCCTTGGTGACGGTGATTCTGGTGAAGACGACCCAGGAGTTGGTCGCTCCACGTGCCGGCACCGTGACGCAGATCCTCGTTCCCGCTGAAGCCAACTTCAAGCAGGGGCAGACCTTGGCCCTGCTGGAGGAGAGCATTTGACGCAGGCGCGCCAGACTTTCAGGGTGAGGTTCTACAGCAGGAGGCGCGTGCGCCTCACGTCGGACTGGGCATGACGCCGACGCTGCTGACCGTTTCCGCGTTGGTTGAGCAGGGGTGGAACGATCGGGTCCTTCTGGACCCGATCGTCACGCCTGTCTGGCGGCTTTGGACCTATGCACAGCCAGCGGTTGTTCTGGGGCTGGCACAGCGTGGGATGCAACTGCCCGTGAGGCCTGACGCAGTTTTGCCGGTTATGGTTCGAAGTTCGGGCGGGGGTGCGGTGTTGGTCGGGCCGTGGATGCTTAGCATTTCGGTGGCGCTTCCAGTGGAGCACCCACTCGTGAGCGATGGCGTGGTTGCCAGCTATGGATGGCTCGGGCGCGGCATTGCGCAGGCATTGGAAAGTGTTGGCGTGCACGCTCAGGTCCTGTCGCCCGAGCAACTTCACGCCCGCCGCGCGGACCGGCCGGTACCGACGCTCGACTGGGCATGCTTTGGAGACGTCTCACCGTGGGAAGTGCTCGCCCACGAGCGCAAGCTTGTTGGGTTGGCGCAGATCAGGCGGCGCAACGGTGTACTGTTGACGGCCGGCATCCTTCTTCGGTCATGCCCTTGGGAAACGCTATGCGAACGCCTGGGCAGGTCACGCAGCGACGCTGAACGCCTGCGGCAGTGCACCATCAGTTGTGAGGAATTTGTGGGTACAGCGCTGCAAGCGCAGGCGCTGGTGCGTTCCCTGCATGCGATGCTGGGCACGGAATGTTCGCCGGGCGATCAGGGCGCCAGGGCTCCGGAGTAGATCGTTGGCCACCGCCATGCCTGGTGGCTACGAGCGACCTTTCGTGCTACACAATGGCGGAGTACGATTCACGCAAGCTGCGAAGACGGCACCATCTTGGAGGCATGCCAATGACGTCTGTCCTTGCTTCGCCCGCTGGCGCGACACCGCGGTGGGCGACAGTTCCAGAGCCTGACGGCGCCGAGCCGCTGATTACGCGGTCATGGCAGCGCTCGATCCAGTTGCATGGGCTCGACCGCGCACAAAACCGCCCACGTGTGCTGACGCAGTCCGCACTGCGCGAACGCCGACAGGCGCTGGAGCCATTGCTCAGTCTTGCGCGCAGTGGGTTGGAATCCTTGTTTCAGGAAATCTATGGCGCTGGCTACATCGTCCTGCTCACCGATGCGGAGGGAGTCGCGGTTGACTTCATTCCCAACCCATCGATTGAGGTTGAGGCGCGCCGCGCCGGTTTGGCGATGGGGGCTTGCTGGACCGAAGGCGAAGAGGGCGCTTGCGCCGTGGGGATTGCGCTTGCTGAAAAACTGCCGATCACGGTTCACCGCACTGAGCATTTTCTCGCGGCAAACAGCGAACTGACGTGCAGTGCCGTGCCGATTTTCGATACCGATGGGCGCACGTTGGCGATCCTGGACGTCTCCGCGCTGGACTCCCCGCAAGACCGGCAAAGCCAACACCTGGTGCTGAAGATGCTCCAGGCGACCGCGCGCTCAATCGAGGACGCTTATTTCTTGAGGCAGTTTGAGCAGCAGGTGGTGTTGCGCACCGGGTGCCGCCGTGAGTTTCTGGAAGTGTGTACTGACGGGCTCGTGGCGCTCGATGAGGATGGCACCATCCTTGCGGCCAACCAGCGATTCGTGCGAAGTTTGGACCTTTCGCCTGAGACGGTGCGGGGGGCGCATCTGGCGGATATTTTCGAACTCACCCGTGATGAACTGCTCAGTGCCTTGAATCGCTCGGGGGCGGAGCGATTTGCGTGGCGTGTCCGGCGGACGACGGACTTGCACTTTGCGCAAGTACGCCAGCCGCGCCAGGGTGTGTCTCGTCTTGCCGCCTCGAACGGTGCGCGCGCGAGCATGGCCCCCGAGTCGCGGCTGCGAGCCGATTCGCAGCACGAGGCGCTAGAAGTCCTTGGTGGTGCCGACTCACGCATGCAGGCCAATGTCAATCGTGCACGACGAATCCTCGACAAAGAGATCGCCGTGCTGCTGCTGGGGGAGTCAGGTACGGGCAAGGAGCTTTTCGCCAGAGCCATGCATGCCGCCAGCGGCCGCGCGTGCCGACCCTTCATTGCGATCAATTGCGCTGCCATTCCCGAAACTCTCCTCGAGAGCGAACTCTTCGGCTATAGCGCCGGTGCCTTCACCGGTGCCCGCGCCAAGGGAGTGCGAGGGAAAATCATGCAGGCGCATGGCGGCACATTGTTTCTTGACGAAATTGGAGATATGCCCTTGGCCATGCAAACCAGGCTGCTACGCGTTCTCGCTGAGCGTGAAGTCAGCCCGCTTGGAGCGGAGCACGCGGTTCCAGTTGACGTGCAGGTCATCAGTGCCACGCATCAGGCGCTGGAGGATCTCGTTGCCTCGGAACGATTCCGTCTCGATCTCTATTACCGCATCAATGGTCTGAGCTTGACGCTGCCGCCGCTGCGCGAACGCGAAGATCGGCATCAGCTCATCGAAGATATTCTGGCCGAGGAGGCGCGACGGGCTGGGCGTCCGGCATTGCAGTTGTCCGTTGATGCGCTGGAAATTCTCGACAAGCAACGCTGGCCGGGTAATCTGCGGCAGCTTCGTCATGCACTGCAGCTTGCTGTGGCGCTTTGTGACGGCAATGTGGTCCGTCTTGAGCATCTACCTGACGATCTGGTCCAGCGCCAAGCCGGCGAGCCGGAGGGCGGTTGGGCAGCAGCCTCGGCTCGAGCCATTAACGAGTCAAATGGACCGCAAATGCTTGTCGAGGCGCTGCAGGGATGTCAATGGAATATCACCATTGCGGCACGCAAACTGGGCATTAGCCGGTCCACACTGTATAGGCAGATGTCCCGCTTCAACATCATCGAGCCAAACCGGCGCGAGCCGCGATAAATGCGCTTGATGTGCATGGCGCAGATGCGGTGGTTCGGACATGGAATCCGCCCCGCGAGGCCGGAAATCGTGCTACCTTTTCATCGTGTGGCCTAGAAATCGGGCAACGATCCATTTGGAGATTCTTATGACGCAGCACGCGAAAGGGCAACCCCAGAAACCAGGTCAGCCCGAACAGCATCGACCGCTCCCCACCGAAGACGTCAACAAGCCCAAGGAAAGGGCTGAACAGGAAGAGGTTGCCGGGCGGCACAAAAATAGCGGGCAGAAGGATCACAAAGGCGCCCGCTGAGCGAACACCGCACGCAGCTGCGCGAAAGCCCTTCGCCGGCACGGGGTCGGCGCCGCCAGCTCAAATCGATGTTTTGGGGCGCGGAGCCCCAAGACACCCAGGCCCGGGCGTCCGCGCGGCTGGTTGGTACGGGGCGTGTGCTGCAATCAGCGAGGACGAAATCCTGTTCAGGCCTTCTCACGCACGTGCGATGGATGGCCTTATGGCAGATTCGTTCACACGACCAAGACGGCGGCTCCGTTGAATTGACCAGCACGCAGATCCGCTAGCGCTTGGTTGGCCTGCCTCAGGGGGTAGCGAGTGATGGTTGTTTTGAGGCCGATTTGCGGTGCCAAGCGCAGGAAATCGACTCCATCGCGGCGCGTCAGGTTCGCCACGGAGACCAACTGACGCTCTTGCCACATGAGTTGATATGGGAAACTCGGGATGTCACTCATATGGATCCCGGCACAAACAACCCGCCCGCCTTTACGCACCGCCTTGAGCGCTCGCGGAATCAGCCCGCCAACGGGCGCGAAAATAATTGCAGCGTCGAGTTCGGCCGGAGGGATTTCATCAGATCCGCCCGCCCACGCGGCACCAAGGTTGCGCGCAAATTCCTGGCCTTCCACGTCACCCGGTCGCGTGAACGCAAAGACCGACCGCGCTTGCCAGTCTGCAATCTGCGCAACGATATGCGCCGCCGCTCCGAAACCGAAAAGGCCGAGTTTGTTGCCGTCACCCGCGATAACAAGCGAACGCCAGCCGATGAGCCCCGCACAAAGCCATGGCGCGATAGAGGCATCATCCCCGACCTCACCCAAGGCAAAGGCATAACGCGCATCGGCAATGGTGGCTGTGGCAAAGCCTCCGTCGCGTGTGTAGCCCGTGAACAGCGGGTGGTCGCAAAGGTTCTCGTGGCCCGCCGTGCAATACGGGCAAGTGCCACAGGTATAGCCAAGCCAGGGAACGCCAACGCGCTCGCCGATGCGCAGCCCCTCCACGCCGGCGCCGATCGCATCGACTCGGCCAACGATCTCATGTCCCGGAATGATCGGTAGCTTCAGAGCGGGCAAGTCGCCGTCAACGACATGAAGGTCAGTGCGACAGACGCCGCAGGCCGTGACCTGAAGCCGAATTTGCCCTGCGCCCGGCTGGCGTTCCGGGAGCTGCACCCACTCAAGCGGGCTACCCGGCTTCTTGAGCACCATCGCGTCCATGGTTGCGCCGCGGCTTCAGAAGAAACGGGCAATACCGGAGCGGATCGCTTGCCCGACTTCGGGTGTTCCAACGCAGATCATGGGTGTAGCGGTGACTGAACGCTTCCCGTCCGCTCGCGCTGTTGTTCGCTGCGCAGGATGCTTGTCAACAAGACCCAATCGCGACCGAGTGCCTCGATGACATCATCGAGTGCGAGCAGGCCAAGCACCGTTTCATCGTCCTCAGTCACAACCAATCGCCTCACGCCATGGCTGAACATGGCTTGCATCGCATCAGTAAGCTCAGCGGAGCGGCTGATCGTGACGGCCCCTGGCGTCATGACCTCGGCGACCAGGGTGCTAAGCGGGGATGCCCCATTGGCAATGGCCTTGAGCACCATGTCTCGATCCGTAATGATGCCCAGCGTGCCCCGCTCGCTCATCCCGTCCGTGACAATGAGCGCGCCGACATGCTGCTTGCGCATTTGCACAGCCGCTTCCTGCAGATTGCAGGATTGGGGAATGTGAACCGCGCCTGGGGTATAGATTTCGTGTACTTTCATGAACAACTCCTGATTGCATGAGAAAGAGACCTGATGGAATCGGTTTTGGAATGGCCATCCGACCAGGGCCAACGGGTTGCAAAAAATCAGATCAGCGATTCACCCGCTTGCTGCGGTTAGATGGGTGCCAAACCACGCCGCAGCTAATCGGGAAACTTCATCAAGCTTGCCTGGCTCCTCGAAAAGATGTGTCGCCTCGGGGATGATGATCGTGCGGTGTTCGCAGCTCAGTTTCTTCGCTGCCTGTTCGTTCAAGGCAATGACCTCGGTATCCCAGCCGCCCACAATGAGCAGGGTCGGGGCCAGCACGCGATGGAGGGCCTCGCCAGCAAGATCGGGCCGTCCACCTCGGGAGACGACAGCACCCACCCGTCGTGGCCGTTCTGCAGCGGCGATCAGAGCTGCTGCGGCTCCCGTACTGGCACCGAACAGACCGATCCCCAACGCTCGCGTTTGTGCCTGTATGGCGAGCCAGTCGATTGCATCAGTCAGTCGGCGTGCGAGCAGTGGGATATCAAAGCGGAATTCGGCAGTGAACTCATCAACGCTGTTTTCTCCCTGGGTCAGGAGATCGAACAGCAAGGTTCCCAAGAGGGCTTGGTTGAGGTATTGCGCAACGCGCTGGTTGCGACGGCTGAATCTGCTGCTGCCGCTCCCATGCGCGAAAGCAACGATTCCCTTGGCCTGGGCTGGCAGCGCGAAGGTGCCATGAAGCGTGGCGTCACGGACGGTAATCGCCACCTCGGCGGATTGCATGTCGCTCATGGAACAGCGCCTGGTCGGGTTGCCCAACGCGGTTAGGCCACCGGCGCGACCGTGTCAGGCCGCCGATGCCATTGCGAAGAGGCATCAAGCGGCTCAAGTGCTGCGGTTTCGTCGAGATGGAACACGGCATCGAACTGTTGGGCCAGGGATGCTTCAAAATAGTGGCTGGCGCGCTCAGTCTGAGGAAGGTAGAGGACGCCAATTGCCCGCTGCAGCATTGGCTCGCGAAGCGCTTCGGCGCCTGCGATGCTCAGCGGTAAAAAGAAGCGGTCGAGCCCTGTCGTGTGAAACAGGTGCTCATAGCTGTCGCGCAGAGCCGGGCGCACCCATTTATGCTCTGCCTCACCGTCCCATTCCGAGGCGGCAGAAACGTAGCCCGTGTATGTCGTGAAACCGACGAGCAACGTCTTCGCGCCGGTTTCTTGCCGCATGAGCTGACCGAGATTCCATTCGCCTCGCCAATGCGATTCCGTCGCACGCGCATCACCAAGATGCGAGTTGTGCGCCCAGACCACAATGCGTCCGGTGCCACCTCGACGCGCGCGGTATTCGGCGAGCGCCAGCAACGTGTCACGCATATGTGCGTCGCGCAAGTTCCACGTGTTGACCCGACCTCCAAACATGGCACGGTAATACGTCTCGGCATTGACCACGACCTGGGCATTGCGCTCGGCAAAGAAATGCGCGTCAATTGCGGTGAGGCCGTTGCGCTCGAGGTACCCTTCGGCTTCAGTGCGCAGTTGCAGCAACTGTGCAACTGCGCCCTCATGTGCAGCGGGTCGTTGACCAAAAGCCGCTTGATAGCCATACACTTGGGGCTCGCGCACGTGGTCAAGCGCGGCATAGCGCCTCCGCGCGATCTGGGCTTCATCGGCATCCACCTGTTCCAGATACTGGATCACGGCGTCGGCAGAGCGGTACAGGCTATAAAGGTCCAGGCCGTAGAAGCCGACGCGCTCTGGGATGTCACTGCGCGCATTGAAGTGGTGTAGCCATGTGATGAACTCCAAGACCTCGCGGTTGCGCCACATCCATTGTGGAAACCGCGCGAAATCCCCCAGCGCAGATGCCGGGTCATCCGCGCTGTCACCCTGCACAAATCGATTGACACGCCAGGCATCTGGCCAATCGCCTTCGATGGCAACGGCATCGAATCCCTGTTCGGCAATGAGACGACGCGTGATATCAGCACGCATGCGATAGAAATCCTGCGTGCCGTGGGTGGCCTCGCCCAACAGCACGAAACGCTTGCCCTCTGCCATGGCAAGCAGCGCGTCGTAATCTGTGGTCTTCCCGTCAAGCCGGCTCGCCAAATCGCGTGCTGCAAGAAAGGGCGTCTTTGCAGGATGCATCACCGTGTCTCCGCGCGCGACCTGTCCAGAAGCGCGCGCACTTCCTCGTCGCTTGTCTGGTCGAAGCGTTCATAGAACTGGCCTACGGCATAGAAGGGCTCGGGTGTCATGACGCTGATAAATACGTCAGTCGCCGCTCCTAATCGCTCCTGCGTTTGCGCGGGGGCAACTGGAACTGCAACGATGATGCGCGCCGGATGCTTCGACCGCAGGGCCAAAAGAGCAGCGTGCATGGAGGCCCCCGTCGCGATTCCGTCGTCCACCACAATGACCGTGCGTCCTTCCACACGTACGTCTGGACGCGATCCGCGATACAGCAATTCGCGGCGGGCCAATTCCTCGCGCTCAGCTTTCAGGACGGATTCAATCTCGGCTTTCGTCACGCCCGTCAAGGCAATGAGATCGCGATTCAGGTACAACGCGTCGCCTGAGCTGATGGCACCCAAGGCCAATTCGGGTTGGTGAGGGACACCGAGCTTGCGCACGATGAGCACATCGAGCTCGGCCCCGAGCGCTCGGGCAACCTCGAACGCGACCGGAACTCCCCCGCGTGGCAACGCCAAGACAAGGAGGTCGCGCTGCGCGGCGTAAGCCTGCAAAGCCCGCGCCAGTGCGCGTCCAGCGGCAAATCGGTCTTCAAAACGCGAATCCATTGCCATTGCGCTACTCCCAACGTTTTTTAGGTTAGGAGCATCTGGACCGGGCGGCTTTGATGTGGATCAGCATGTCGAAGGGGAGTTGCCGGCCCGATTGGGCTTGGCGCTTCGCCCATCGCTGGCGGAGTGCAATACGGACTGAGCGCATTGAGCGCGCAGCCGGCGTCCCAGACGCAGCGGATGACTAGACTCCCGTCCAGTGACGGACCTGCCCGACGTCGACATGCACGAAGTCCGAATGCGGATAAAACCCGACGCCGCCAGCCCGCAAGGTCATCGCGGCGTTCCGTAGTTGCACCAGATTGTGGCCGGGGATGCGGATATCGGCGGCCATGCCATCCATGTGCAGGCTGTGCTTGGCGACCTCGGAACTGCGTGCATGCAACCGCGCATTGGTTGCTCGAGAGCGGTATCCGGAGATCAACTGGATCGGCTGGCTGGTGCCCAAGCGGCCGGTAATCGTGTACAGGAGATCCAGTAGGTCGGGGGCAATGGCTTTGCTTTCATTCGTGCGGAAATCGCGCAAAATATGGTCAATTTCCGCCAGGGACTCGGGGAGATATTGTCCGTCCGCCCAGTAGACCGTGCGCAGGCGCTCACCGGTGTGGAGGTTATCAAGCGCCAGGGCGCGTGGTGTCGTTGGCGCCGTGCTGGCGAAGGCTTTCCGAGACATGACGCTAATCCCCGCGGCCATGGCGCCCGGTCCAAGCGCGAGAATCCGACGGCGTCCTTTTGACGGGAATGAATGCAATGGTGGCTCCTATGGGGCGGGTTTACGGTGAAGGCGATTCCCGCGGAACATTGCCAAGGGGCGGAAACTGTCGATCAACCCTTGTGGCAACCCCTTCTTGCAGCGCGACGACCTGAGCAGCACGCTGCCAGTCGATGCGCGCAGTGAGTCCATGTTCAGCAGCCAGCGATTGCAGGAGAGCCCAAGCATCGCCCGCTTGGTGGTAGATGTCTGGGTTTACCTCAAGTTCGATGGACTGGTCAGGTAGTTCGGCAAGCAAAACAGGTTGATAGACGATTTGTCCGCGCATGCCGATGTTCACCTGCGCGAACAATTGTTCGGCATCGCTTGGGTGAAGGCGGATGCAGCCATGGGACTGGAAATGATAAACGCTGGGCGGAGCGTTGGTGCCGTGGATGCCGTACCCGGCGATGCTTAGCCCAATCCACTCCTTGCCCAGAGGGTTGTCGGGGCCGGGCGCGACATGGGTCTGAATGGCCTTGCCTTCCCGCCGCATTTCCTCCTGGATCGAGTGGGGAACGTTCCAGGTGGGGTCTTTGCGCAACTCCGTGATTCGGAACGTGCCTGCGGGGGTGGGCCATGTGGGCTTTCCGAGGCCGACGGGGTGTGCGCCATCGAGACGACCATCACGGAAGATAAAAAGCATGCGCTGCGGCAGGTTGATCAGCACACCGTTGTCCACCCCAGGCGGAACAATATGTCGATTGTCGATCGAGATGCGTTGGCCGGGATGGATGACATCGTTTGCGTTGAGTCCGTTGCGCCTGGCAATCGCGGCGACGGACTCGCCCGCGCGCGCACCGATAGCCGTCAGGCTGTCTCCAGATCGGATCACATATTCCGAGACTCTGCCGACTAATGCATGGGCCACATCCGTCGTTTGCGCGAATCCCGGTGCGGCAACCCCCAAGAAGAGGCTCAGGCTGAAGATCAAAGTTGCCGTTCGCTTCATGCGGTCCGCGTGGATGTCTATCGGGTTTCTTTAGAGTGTGGGCACAGCGGCATCCGTTTCATCGATCTTCTGAAGGATGAAGGCCCTTGCTTGGTCCCGGAGCAAAACAGCGGACAAAAAATGATCCGCCGGCCCATCGGGCGCAGCAATGGTATCGCCGAACGTTACGGTGACTGGAAATCGGCGGGGCAACCACTTCTCATCGGCGAGGACCGATCGGGTGCCGCGGATCGCCACCGGAAGAATTGGAACATGGGCCCGCACTGCCGTGGAGAACGCTCCCAGGTGAAAGGCCAAAAGTCCTGGCGCCCGTCTGAAGGTTCCTTCGGGAAAGATGCACAGCGGAGCCCCGTCACTTGCGATCGCTGCAAGACGATCCGCATCGGCGACGCTTTGCTGGGCGACAGAACGCTCGACAAAGACGCTACCAAGGCGTTGGAGGTAAACCCGCGCCATCCAGTTCCCGAGCAATTCACGCTTCGCAATGAAACGATGAGGCCGGCGCATCACGGCGAGCAGGATCAGGCTATCCAGATAGCTTGCGTGATTCGGAACGAGGATGTGGCCACCGCGGCGCGGGTCTGGCATACGACCATTCACTCGCACTGAAATTCCGGAGACCCGGATAAACAGCTTTGCCATCCAGTGGCTGAAGCACCAAGCCCACGAAGGGACGACCAGGACGGCAGTGACGAGCCAGACTATCGGGGCAAGGACGAGGAAGAGACCGACGACATAGATTCCATACAAGAATCGGCCCATTGAAGTCAGTCTTTCCCGCGCTTGGGTGGCCACGGCCATCCAGCCAAGTCGGGCGAGTTGCCACCAGAGCGAGCGTGACGGTGAACCCACTTGGCCGGCCTCATACACAGCGCGTGTTGCGGCGCGACGGATTTTTCCGCTGGACGTCTTGAGCACCGTATGAGGCGGCGCGAGGATCACGTCGTCTGGGGGCTCGCCCAGCAGGTCGGTGATGCCGCGAATGATTGCTGCGTGCAGGGACTCGCGTGCAGCACGATCCGTCTCACGTGTTTCCGCCAGAACGACTAGGCGCTCCGTGCCCAGCGACGGATCCTGGCTGCCGAATGCCGCCACACATCCCTTGCGTACGCCACCGATGGCACCGACGGCCTCTTCGATTTCGTGGGGATACAGGTGATGCCCGCCACGAATGATGATGTCCTTGACACGACCGGTGATGTAAACCTCGCCTGCAGCGACGTAGGCACGGTCGGCTGTGTCCAGCCAGGCGCCATGAATCAGGCGATCGGTTTCTTCAGGGTTACGAAAATAACCAGCAGTGGCCGAAGGCCCCCGGAACTCCAGCCGGCCCTCCATCCGTTCGCCAACCTCGAAGCCGGCATCGTCGACGAGCCGGACATGGTGACCTGGAATCGGTTTTCCGCAAGCGACGAAGCGAAGCGGATTCGGATCGCCGGGGGATGCAATTTGCGCCTGGCGATCGCGCATGAAGGCATTTCGGTCGACGAGATCCACCAAAGGCCCGCGGCCGAGCGGCGGTACCAACAGCGCAACCGTGGACTCGGCCAAACCGTAAACCGGGGTCATCGCTGTTTGCGGAAAACCGTAGGCCCGAAATCGTGCCGCAAAGCGAGCGATTGTGTCCGGACTCACGGCTTCCGAGCCGTTGGCTGCAACGCGTAGGTGGCTGAGGTCCAGCCCCTGAATTTGCTGGTCCTTGATATGCCGGAGGCAAAGCTCGTAGGCGAAATTGGGGGCTGCCGTGAGCGTGCCGCGGTGGCGATGAATCGCCCAAAGCCAGCTTTCCGGGCGTGCCAGAAAAGCCATGGGCGACATCACCACCAAGGGGTTACCAAAATACAAGCTTGCCAGCCAGGCTGCGATAAGTCCCATGTCGTGGTACAGCGGGAGCCAGCTCACAAAAACGTCATCGGGCGTGATCTGAATCGCTTCCCCGATGCACCGGATGTTGGCGAGCAAATTGGCATGCGTGAGTACCACACCCTTGGGATTTCCGGTGCTTCCGGACGTGTATTGCAGGAAGGCAATGTCTGTGCCTTGAACTGCAACCTCCTGGCGCGTCGCATGGGGACCGGGCCGGTCTATGACCGAGACGACCCTTCGCAAGCCTGGCACGACCGCTTCAAGCAGGTGCGCCACAGCCATGGCCTCGGGTACGGTGACGAGCACCGCCGCCTGCGCGTTGGAAAGGATGAACGCATGGCGTTTGACGTGTTCCTCGATCTGGGAGGGACGAGCTGGCGGGTAGATGGGAACCGGGATGGCTCCGGAAAGAAGAATGCCGAAATAGGTATAGAAATACGCGGGGCAGGTCGGCAGCATGATCGCGACGGCCTGCCTGGCCAGTACGCCCAGGTGCTGAAGCCATGATGCGACCGCCTGCGCCTCCCGCATCAAGGCCGCGTATGAGATTTCTTCCTCACCGGCATCGGATAGCACGACGATTTGGCCACGGTTGGGGTGGCGTTGAAGATGCCAATCGAGAACGTCGAGAAGCGTGGATGCGTCCAGAGGTTGGCCTTGATCAGGCTCGGATCGGTTGCGCTCAAGAACAACCGCTGGGGCGAGAGACGTCACCTTGCCTGCGGCTTTCACAGCATTCAGAAGATCGCGTGGTGTCTCCGCAAGTGCGAGCGTGTTCTCCGGTAGCCGGACGCTGAAGGCATTCTCGATGCGCAGGATCAACTCAACGCGTGCGAGGCTGTCAAAGCCAAGATCGCGATCCAACGAACTATCCAGGCGAAAATCAGTCGCGGATGCCGGGCGCTGGTTGAGGTCCTGATACGCTTGGCGTATGACCTCAAACAACGTCGATTCGATTTCAGGCGGGGCGCGATCTTGGCTCATGCCAGTCCCCAGATCACAAAGCGACGCCTTCGCCATGCGCCGCAGTGACAACCCATCTCGAGCCGTCATCAATGGGTATCGAAGAATTCGTGAATTGCATGATCAGGCGGTAAGCCAATAGCCCATGTCTGGTGGTCCCGCAGCATCGAAGGGTTGCAACAGTGGGCGCGGTCTGGGGTGGTTGCCGCGCGGCGTTCCTTGGTAACGCATGCGCGTGGAAATATCAAGTACCAAGCGCGCTGCCCATGCGCTGAGCCGGTCCTTTCGCGTCGGTAGCGGGTCTCACGCGCTCAGGGCATCTCCAGTGCAGTCCAAGAACACAAGTTTAGGGCGCAATTGCGCACGCGTCGGGTGCCTTTGTACGACGAGGCGATCCGTCGAACGATGGAATGCGGGGCGTACTTGCCAAAACGCAGCACGTTGTGGGAACAGCGAGCGCGCATGGGAAAATCGGCTCCCGACCCGTACCGACGATGCGCGGGATTTGGGGGGAAGACGGACTTCCAGGTCGAGCATTCGGTCAAGCCTATCGTCCAACATTTCAACGTTTCAACGTTTCAAACGCAATGCACCCAGACAGCCATGACGTGGCAATCATCGGCGCAGGCGCTGCGGGCATGATGTGCGCCGCCGTCGCTGGGCAACGCGGGCGGCGAGTCGTGCTCATTGAACACTCCGTTCACGTGGGGGAGAAGATCCGGATTTCCGGCGGTGGGCGCTGCAATTTCACCAACACGCAAGCCGAGCTCAAACATTACATAGGGTGTCATCCACGGTTTGCCCGTCAAACCCTGGCGGGGTATACGCCACGCGACTTCATCGCCCTGGTACGCAAGCACCGCATCGGGTTTCACGAGAAGCATAAGGGCCAACTGTTCTGCGACGACAGCAGCCAGCGCATCATTGACATGCTGCGTGGCGAATGCTCGCAGGGTCGCGTGCAGTGGATGCAGCCAGCCAAGGTGCATGAGGTGCGCAGGCAGGGCAAGGGTTTTGCATTGACCACCAGCCAAGGTAACGTGCATGCGGAGCGGTTGGTTGTGGCCACGGGCGGACTTCCCGTACCCAAGATCGGAGCTACGGATTACGGCCTGCGCCTGGCTCAGCGGTTTGGCCTGCACGTGGTTCCTCCGAAGCCGGCACTGGTGCCGCTGACGTTTGCGCCCGAGTCTTGGAAGCCTTATGCCGAACTCGCGGGGGTGGCAGGCGCGGTACGGGTGCGGTGCGGGGAGCAGTCCTTCGACGAAGATCTGCTGTTTACGCATCGGGGCCTTTCCGGTCCAGCCATTTTGCAGATATCCAGTTTTTGGAACCCAGGTGACAGTCTCACAATCGACCTTGCGCCGGGGCGGGATATCGGAGTCCTACTTCGCCAAGCCAAAGCGCAGTCCCGCCAATCGGTGCTGAATGTGCTTGCGCAGACCTTGCCGCGGCGGCTCGCGCAGACCTGGGTACAGAACCTTGGTTTGGCAGGCGAGCGGCGGATTGCAGAACTGCCGGATGCAAAACTGGCAGCGCTGGGTGCCGCGCTCGCAGGTTGGACGGTGCAGCCCACCGGAACCGAAGGTTGGCGAAAGGCGGAGGTCATGCGCGGTGGCGTGGATACGGCGGAAGTGCATCCCGTGACCCTTGAAGCCCGCCAGGTTCCCGGCCTGCACTTCATCGGCGAAGTCTTGGACGTGACGGGCTGGCTGGGCGGCTACAACTTTCAATGGGCTTGGGCAAGTGGTTATGCGGCGGGCATGGCCGTTTGATACACGGCGATGCCGCACCTGGTCAGCATAAGGTTTGCTTGTCCTCTATGCTGAGGGTGCGCAACTCCGATGGCGGGCTAAGGCATCCTTGCAAGCCCGCTTCTCAGCCAAGCCTCCAATCATGTCCAAGCCCATGACCACATCCTCCAGCCGCCCCTTGGACGCGGGGCCGAGCCCCGAGATGCAGAATCTGCTCCAACGCATCGCTCGCGCCGGGCGCCCGGCCTTGTGGGACCTGGGAGTCGAACAAGCTAGGCAAGCGTACGCGGCTTCGTCGGATGTGCTTGACATCCCACCACCAAAACTGACCGAGGTCCTGGACCTTGATTGCGAAGCACGTGATGGCGTGCGGTTGCGCGTACGCCGTTATCGGAATGACGTCGAGCGCAGCACGGCGGGAGAGGCCTTGCCAGCCTTGCTGTATCTGCACGGGGGCGGTTTCGTCATCGGCAGCGTCGAGACGCATGACATTTTGTGCCGGCAATTGGCACTGTACGCCGGGTGTGCGGTATTTGCGCTTGACTATCGCCTCGCACCGGAATACCCGTTTCCGACTGCGGTGAACGATGCGTGGGACGCTCTGGTCTGGCTGCGCGAGAACGGTCCAATGCTCGGTGTGGACCCACAGAGCATCGCCATTGGCGGCGATAGCGCGGGAGGAACTCTGGCTACGGTAGGCGCAATCATGGCACGCGACGAAGGCTGGAGGCTGGCCTTGCAACTCCTGTTTTACCCAGGTACCGCCGGCTGGGCGCAAACGGCTTCCGCATTGCATTACGGCCACGGCTACCTTCTCGAGCGGGAACATCTTGACTGGTTTTTTGGGCGCTATCTGCGCGATCCTGCGCAGCGAAATGACTGGCGGTTCGCGCCGATGTTCGCGCCCGATCTGCGCGGCGTCGCGCCTGCATGGATGGGTCTTGCTGGGTGCGACTTGTTGCACGATGAAGGCGTGCTGTACGCCGAGCGGCTGAGGCACGCTGGCGTGCCCGTGACCTTGCGCGAGTGGCCGGGCGTCACACATGATTTCATCCGTATGGGCCGCGCCTTACCCCAAGCTGGGCAGGCGATCCGTTCGGCGGCAGATGCCTTGCTGCAAGCATTCAGCGGCGCATCGGCGAAGGCGGCTTGATTCGCCCTGGAACGCACCCTCACCATGACATCGAGACAACGTCACGCATTTGGTTTTTTCCACCGGTTACAGGTGCGCTGGGCCGAGGTGGACATGCAGCAAGTGGTATTCAACGGTCACTACCTGCTGTATTTCGACACGGCCATGAGCGCCTACTGGAAAGCGCTCGGCCTGCCTTACATGGAGGCATTGCAGCTGCTCCGCGGTGACTTTTACGTCAAGAAGGCAAGCCTCACCTACCACAGCCCCGCGCGGCTCGATGACTGGATCGACGTCGGCATCGAGCCGGCGCACCTGGGACGAAGCAGCATGACCCTGCGTACTGCCATGTACGTGCAGGATCGCCTGCTTGTAGATGGGGAGATTGTGTATGTTTTTACGACGTTGGGCCCGCGTGCAAAGGCACAGACCTTGCCACCCAGCTTGCGGGAGTTGTTGCAAGCCCACGCGCACGGCGAGTCGATGCTGCAGGTGCAGCTCGGCACCTGGGCTGAACTGGGAGGGCTTGCGGCGGCGGTGCGTACGGCCGTGTTTGTGCATGAGCAGGGCATCCCGGCTGAGCTTGAGTGGGACGCTTTCGATACCAACTGCCTGCATGCAGTGGTCCGCAATCGGCTAGGGCAAGCCGTGGCCTGCGGCAGGCTTTTGCCTGACGGGCATATCGGTCGCGTGGCTGTGGTCCAAGCGCTGCGTGGAAGCCAAGCGGGTCGTCTGGTGATGAAGTCCTTGATGGGTGAGGCGCGTGCGGCCGGCCATGCCCATGTCGAAATCTCGGCTCAATCGGCCGTCGCCGGCTTTTACCGCAAGCTCGGTTTCGTTAGCTATGGCGAGCCGTATGACGATGCTGGCATCCCGCATATTCGGATGCGCGCAGCCCTGCTGCAGGAGATCGAGGCTATAGGCTGAGCCTTGCCTGGTTCAGTCTTCCTCGTGCCAGTTCCAGATGAAGTCTGCGGGTTCGGCAGGCGCGGGTTGGTGCTGGATTTCGCGCACATGTATGCGTGAATTGCTATCTGTGCGCAGCAGTGTGGAGCAGCGTGTACCGTAACCGGGGTCGCCGGGCACGCGGATGAAGGCGGCTGACAATGCCCGCTCCCATGCCGGGGTCACGCCTGTGCTCGGCAATTGGGCGTCGGGTGCCGTATTGCTGTCGGTCAATGCTGCCTGCAACGCGGCAAACTGCCCCGCGGCCGGTCGCCGGGCTTGCTGTGCGAGGGCCGTCTGCAGCGCACGCACCTTGGGCCACGGCGTATCCAGCGCGGCGTTTGACAGACCATGCACGCCGGGCTCCACACGACACAAACGTGCCGGATGATTGGAAAGCCAGATCAGTTCACTGCGCGCCATATCGCCAAGCAAAAGGTTGAAGCCCGCATATTCATGCGCAACAAATTGCGCCGCCTCAGCATATTGGGAAGGCGCGCAGTCGGGCATGGGTGTGCCGTCCTTGGGTTGCTGCGCAAGCAAAAAGCGCAACGCCAGCAGGCCACGCGAGGGGGCGAGCGGACGCTCGAGCGCCGGGTCGCGCACGTTGGTGATGGCGGCAAAGCGCCCGCTACGTGTGACTCCAAGCCAGATACCCCCGCTGCGCAGGTCTCTGCCGCTCAAAATCTCAGTGGGCTTTGTTGGGTGGGGCCGCCACCAGCGCATGGACAGAGTGGGGCGGTCCAGCCACTCGTCACGGTTCGCCGCAAGCAGCAAGGGTTGTTCCGTCCCGGGTTGCCAGTTCCAGGCGATCAGGCACATGGCGGCGAGCTTAATCCTGTGGCGGCAGCGCGTAGGGCAGGGTGGCCAGGGAAAGCGCGGGGCCATCAATTGATCGAGCATGCAACGTGCCAGGCGTGGCGGTTGCAGCGATTTTGAGTTCGGCCAGAGCCTCCCAATCCCTCGTGGCTGGCGCTGCTGCCACCACCATGCCGCAAGGCTGGTTCGGGTCGTCGCTTTGGAAAATCTCATCGCCCGCAGCCAAGGGTCCGGGACCGACGAGCCGATAGGTGCGCCGCTTGATGGTGCCACGGTACTGTGTGCGGGCCACGATTTCCTGGCCGGGATAACAGCCTTTCTTGAAGTCGACCGCGCCCAGCGCTTCGTAGTTCAGCATTTGGGCACAAATTGCTGAGTCGTGGCCTCCGTGACATGGCCAATCCCGGCACGAACCTCGGCAAGCATCCATTCCTCCTTCGTGCCTTCCGCGATTTGGGTGCGCAGTCCTTCGATGTCGCGGAGCCCGAATGGACTTTCGGACACAAGCAGCAGCCGGCGCGTACCTGGGGCGTCGGGCAGACGGATCAGCACGATTCCTTCGCGTCGCTGCATGGACCATGGCTCGGCGGGGCAAGACCACCCATCCGGCCCCAACACGTCGTCCTCGCCCGGCGATTGCAGAACGCCATACAACGTCTGCTCAGCGCTGGCGTCATCGACCTTGCATTGCAGACGGAGAATGAACATGCGTAGGCGCCTGAGGGTGGCATCCGCCAGCGAGGAGTCCAGGGCCATGGCAATGTCACCGGCACTTGTCTTCCACAGCAAGAAATCGGCCAGCATGCGGCCCTGAGGCGTGCAAAACGCCGCCATGCGCGCTGTGTCCGCTGGCCAGTGATGCACTTCCTGGGTGAACTGTGCCTGGAGCAAATCGGCGGCTTGGGGGCCATGCGCGAGAAGCACGCTCAGGTGAGATAGAGGGGTGAGGGTGGCAGGCATGCGTGGACGATGTGTGAAACCAAGGGGCGGGGCGCACGATGCAGCACTCGCGTCGCGTTGGCACGCGACAATGGGATTTGCGCGATGCTCGGCTAGTATAGAAAGTTGACGCATTTGTTTGGTGAGCTCGTTTTTGAAACCCCGCTGGCCTGTTCGTTTTCTTGCACTCGGCGTGGCCGTGGGGCTGGCCATGGTCGCCGCCTTCGCTTGGTGGGCGCTGGCACCAATACGGCTGCACGCATCGCCGCTGGATTTCTCGGTCAAGCCCGGTAGCACAGCGCGCACTGCTGCCGTGCAGGTGCGTGCACAAGGGACCGAGATTTCACCTCGGCTGTTTTATTGGCTGGCGCGCATCACCGGCAAAGGTACCGAGATCAAGGCAGGGAGCTATGAGATCGAGGCGGGAACCAGCCCCTGGGATCTGTTGCAGAAAATGGCGCGGGGCGACCAGTCCCTGCTCGCCATCACGGTTCCAGAGGGATGGACCTTCGCGCAGTTCGTTCATGCACTCAATGCGGCACCGGGCCTGGACCATGACGCCCAAGGGCTGAGCGGCGCGCAAATTATGGATCGCATCGGCGCGCCACCGGGCACACCACCCGAAGGCTGGTTTTTCCCGGACACCTACCTTTATGCGCGCGACTCATCCGAACTGGCTGTGCTAAGGCGCGCTTACCAGGCCATGCAAAGGCAGCTCAGCGGCGCATGGGCTGCGCGCCAGCCGGGTTTGCCATTGCACACGCCCTACCAAGCTCTGATCCTGGCGTCGGTGGTCGAAAAGGAAACAGGACTGCCCAGTGACCGGCGCAAGATCGCGGCCGTGTTCCTCAACCGCTTGCGCGCCGGTATGCCCCTCCAAAGCGACCCCACGGTCATCTATGCGTTGGGCAGTCGTTACTCGGGCGCGCTGACGCGCAAGAACCTGCAGGTGGCATCGTCATACAACACCTATGTCAACAGCGGGTTGCCACCAACGCCCATTGCCCTTCCCGGCGATGCTTCGATGCAAGCCGTGCTGCACCCCGCGAACACCCGCGCCCTATATTTTGTCGCTCGCGGCGATGGCAGCAGCGTCTTTTCGGATACTCTTGGCGAGCACAATGCAGCCGTGGATCGCTATATCTTGAAGAGGTCTCCTTGAATCAGTCGAGCAATCGTGGCTTGTTCATCACGCTGGAAGGTATCGACGGCGCCGGTAAAACGACGCAGTTCGATGCGGTCGTACGCACGCTGCGCGGGGCCGGACGCCATGTGACGGCCACGCGCGAGCCCGGGGGGACGCCTCTGGGCGAACGCATACGCGAGTTGCTGCTTCACGAGACTATGACGACGTCCACCGAGGTCTTGTTGATGTTCGCGGCGCGCCAGGAGCATGTGCTGCGCGTGATCGAACCCGCGCTTCTGCGGGGGCATGATGTTGTGTGCGACCGGTTTACGGACGCCACGCTGGCGTACCAGGGCGCGGGCAAAGGGATTCCGCAGGATCGCCTGCAGACACTGGCGCGCTGGGTCCATCCGGGGCTGCAGCCGGATTTCACCCTGTTGATTGATGTACCTGTTGAACTTGCTGTTCAGCGCCTGCATGCGCAGCAGCGCGAGACGGATCGATTTGAACGCGAGTCAGCCGAATTTTTCGCCCGCGTGCGCCAGCACTACTTGGGCATGGCGGCCGCTGAACCCGAGCGTTGGAGGGTGATCGATGGTGAGCGCAATGTTGACTTGGTGCGTGACGATGTAATATTTAACATTAAAAAAATCATCCAACATATTGAATAAAAACAAAGATATCCAAGCAGTTCTCCTGCACGGTGCAGTCGGTTTGGGGATCTGGGAGGCACTGTACGATGCAGCGCGTGCCGTGCTTTGCGAAGCTCCGGTTGCTGCAGCATCGCCCCAATTGGGCGTCTCGCAGGACGTGGGCCTGAAGGCCTGTGGCCATTGCGCGGCATGCCGCTTGATGGCGGCCGGTACCCATCCCGATCTGATGGTCCTCGTGCCCGACGCGCTGTTGCCCGAATTAGGGGTCGGCACCCAGGAATCGACTGAAGTGCCCGTGGCGAGCGAAAAACGCGCACCGAGCAAGGAAATTGGAATCGACGCCATTCGTGGCCTTGTGGTATGGGCCCACGGCACCAGTCACCGTGGGGGCTCGAAAGTCGCGGTGATCTATCCGCTCGACGCCATGGCATTGCCAGCGGCGAACGCAATGTTGAAAACACTTGAAGAACCACCTCCAGGCCTTTATTTGTACATGGGAACCCATCGGCAGGATCGCGTGTTACCGACCATACGCAGTCGCTGTCGCCTCATGACGATGCCGCGCCCGGGCCGGGCCGAGGCCATGCAGCTTTTGCAATCACGGGAATTGGCCAGCGCGGAGCAAATCGCCGATTGGTGCCGCAATGCCGTGCATGACATTGAGCCGCAGCGCGGCATGGAATGGGCGCGCAAAATGCTCGCAGCAGTGGCGTCGGGTCAGGGCAGTGTGACTGCTGGCGAAGTGGGGCCAGTCCCGGTAATGCCAGCGGCTGTTGCAGCGTTGCAGAAAATCAGTGTGGATTTAATGCGTGTGCGCCTTGGTCTTGATCCGGTCTACATGCCAAGCGAAAAGGCTGCCCTGCAGCGGCTTGCCACGATGGCTGAAGCGCGCCCGCTGCAGGCCTTCTGGCAGCGTCTCACGACATTAAGCAGCACGGCCAGCTTCCCTTTGCATGCGGCGCTTGCTTCGGAAAGTTTGGTCCTAGAATTCAAGCAACTTTTCATGCGAAGTACGCATTGATATGGCTACCAACTCTCCTGCTGCTGTCAATGCTTCGTCTAGCGCACGACCGAGCGTCATTCAGCTCGCAATCAAGGAAAGGGCGGCGCTTTACGATGCGTTCATTCCCTTTTTCGCCGAAGGCGGAATCTTCGTCCCCACCTCGCGTAGCTACCGGCTTGGTGACGAGGTTTATCTTCTGCTGACCATCATGGACAACCCGCAGCGGTTTCCCGTGGCTGGAAGGGTTGCATGGATTACTCCCGCCAACGCCGCCGGTAACAAGCCTCAAGGCATCGGGGTGCGCTTTCCTTCAGACGAGAAAGCGAAACAATTGCGCCATGTAATTGAAGATATTTTGGGCCCAGCCGCAGAGGCGGCGAGTCGCCCGACCCACACGCTTTAACCCAAGGGCCAACGATTGTGCCGGTGCCGAGGCAGGGCGTGGCCGTCCGCCTGATGTGAGGCACATTGCGCGCTTTCCTTGCCTGCGTCAAATACGCCAACCTAGCGGCACTCAACCCCATGGCCCTCACTGACTCCCACTGTCACCTCAATTTCCCGGGTCTGCGCGAAAAGCTCGATGATGTTCTAGCGTCCATGCATGAACTTGGCGTTGCGCGAGCCGTCAACATCTGCACCCAGATCGAAGAGTTTGATGACGTGCTCGCCTGCGCCGTGCAACATCCCCATATCTGGGCGACGGTCGGTGTCCATCCGGACCAGGAAGGTCTGACCGAGCCGAGCGTCGAGGATCTGGCGCAACGGGCTCGCCACCCACGCGTGGTGGCAATTGGCGAGACTGGGCTGGACTACTACCGACTCGAAGGCAGGACCGTTGCCGACATGGAATGGCAGCGCGAGCGCTTTCGTGCTCACATCAAGGCTGCGCGCGAGGTCGGTAAGCCACTCGTCATCCATACCCGCGCGGCTGCGGACGACACCTTGGCTATTCTGAAAGAGCAGGGTGCGGATACGATCGGAGGCGTATTCCATTGCTTTACAGAGACCTGGGATGTGGCGCGGCGTGCGCTTGATCTGGGCTTCTACATCTCGCTTTCTGGCATCCTGACATTCAAGAATGCCGAGCACTTGCGCGAGATTGCAAAGAAATTGCCTGATGATCGCATTCTGGTGGAAACCGATAGTCCGTACCTCGCGCCAGTTCCCCACCGGGGCAAAACCAATCAGCCTGCCTATACCCGATACGTCGCTCGTTGTCTTGCGGACATTCGCGGGTGCTCGGAGCAGGACGTCGAAGCCTTTACGGAAGAGAATTTTGAGTGTCTATTCAAACAGGTACGAGCGACAGCGAATTGAAGTTCGAGCTTCATGTTGCGCGTTGATTGGGATTGCTCGTCGACCACGTCCACTTCATGTTCATGTTAAAGAAAATATCGTATAGAACGGTTTTTATTGGAATAATTTTTCTTGCGGCCTTGGCTGCGCACGCCGGTTCCTACACGGATTTTTTCCGTGCCATTGATGTTGATGACGTGAGCGCCGTGCAGTCTTTGCTGCAGGAGGGATTCGATCCCAACGCTGTCAATGGCAAGGGAAATTCGGCTCTGTACATGGCTTTGCGTGATAAATCACTCAAGGTTGCCAAGCTGTTGATCGAGCAGCCGAAGATCAATCTCAACCAGCTCAATCCAAGTGGCGAAAACGCGTTGATGATCGCGTGTTTGCAGGGCGATCTTGGGTTAGTCAAACGCATGGTTGAGCGCGGCGCTGAAATCAACAAACCGGGCTGGACCCCTTTGGCTTACGCAGCGACCAACGGCCACACGGCGATCGTCAAATTTCTGCTCGATCATGCCGCATATATCGACGCGGCGGCACCGAATGGGACAACCCCCTTGATGATGGCTGCGTATTTCGGCCAATCTGCAACCGTGCAGTTGCTTCTTGATGAGGGCGCGGATCCGAATTTGAAGAATGCCATGGGGTTCACGGCCCTTGAGCTGGCCGTGCATCGGGGACACAAGCTGGAAGCGCAGATGATTGCGAGCCACATGACCAAGGACAGGCCGAAGGGGCACTGGTGAGGTGCCCAGGCCGGCTTGGTCAAAACACTGGGGCTTGTGCGTTCATGTTCGCTCCAAAACGGAGCATATTTGCATTATGTTAAATAACGGTTTTAGTTGATAGACGGACTGGAGATCGAAGTTAGTCGGCAGTTGGCCTTCCGGCGAAGTAAATGTGTACGAAGTGCGCGAAGTAAAAGTGGTTCACCGAGCTCGCCTGGAGCTTTCAGCCTGCGACTTCCAGGAGGTCCCCCACTCGAATGCCGCTGGGGTCGCGCGATCGCTGCCCAGGCCGTAGATTGGCAACTCGGTACGCCCTGCGTGCCCCCTGGTTGCCTAGGTAGACAACATCACCATCGGTCAACCCGGGATGCGAGGTCACAAGCATCAACCCCCCGTTCGCAGACGCTCTGACCTTGGCAATCACCGTGTCGTCGTCAGGGCGTTCGAAGACCTTCAGATGGCCACGGCGCTGCGCTACGGAAAAGTCTTGCTTCGCTTCATCCACGGCCATCGTAGCTGCCCTCATCAGTCCTATCCCGAAGAAATCCTAGGCACGATTGGACTCCGACGCGTCCAACAAATTCACGGTTCATGCGAAAGTTGAGGCCGGAGTCCGTGGCCCCGTTTCACGAGCGTGACGGGCCCGCCAGGGACCGAGCCTGCTCTCCAAGGGGTTGATCGCCGTGTTCGGAAGCGGCATGCCGGCGCAACTCTCCGAAAGCCGTGGACGCGGCACCAGGGTCCTGGAGCAGGGCTGAAGGCCTCAACGCGTGCGCGCAAGCGACGGTGTGCTTGGCGCACGCTTGCGCGCGGCCGGAGTGGTTTTTCGCGTGGCCAATTCGGCCAAGGTCGCCAAGCGATCCAGCGACGCTTGCAGTGTGGCGATCTGCGCGCGCGCCGCCGCCGCGTCCGCGGCACTGGCCTCAAGGGCGGCTCGCAGGTCCGCGATGCGCTCGCGCTCCAGCGTCAGTTCGGCAGCGGCTGCCGCATGGAAGGTGGCCTGCGCCTGCTCGCGGTCACGTGCGGCATTCAGCAGCGCTTGCGCTTGCTCCCCAGCGGCCAAGGTCGCTTGGCGCTCGGCGCTCAGGGCGCGCTGAAGCGCCTCCACCTGGCGTTCGGCCTTGGCACGCGCCATGCGCTCGCGCTCGAGTTCCAGCGCGACGCGCCGATCCGCGGCGTCGGCGCGCTGGAGTGCCGCTTCGAGTTGCCGCCTGAGCTCGGCCATTTCGACGGTCGCCTTGCCTTGGTGCTCCCGAAGGGTGCTGGACGCCGTGTCCAGTGCGACCCGGGCCCCTCGAGACGCGCGCGCTCCGCGGCGAGGTCCTGGTGGGCGGCGTCGAGTTGGTGGCCCCGCTGCGTCAACTGCTGCTCGAGCCGCGCGGCTGTCGCCTGGGCTTCGCGCGCAGCTGCTACCGCTTGCTCGGCTCGCTCCTTTTCCGCCTCGACGTTGGCGGCCGCTGTCGCGAGGCCGTCGCGCAGTCGCGCATCAAAGTCGGCGCGCGTGTGCGCAAGCGCCGTCTCCCAGAAATGCTGCGCGGCCTGGAGGATGGGCTCGGGCACGTCGGGCGGCGCGGCAAAGGCGCCGGGATCCTGCAGGCGTCGCCCGAGCCCTTTGAACCAGGCGTCCAGCATGGGGCTGACGGTGTTGGGCGAGCCGCGCCCGATGCTCTGGCGCACCCGATCGATGGTCGGACGCGCGCCCGCGAGCAGCAGCGCGTCGCAGGCGGCGAAGACATCGTGCTCGGTGATACCGCGTGCCATGCTGAGATTTCCTGGATCGGCGCCCTGCTTTGCGCCATAATAAGTCACGATAATGGATAGTTATCGCGATCTATGCGCTAATTGCGTTAGACATCTTACATGCACAATACGATTTCAAACTTATGGCTACCCGTCGCCTGATCGCCCCCGTCGAGCTGCCGCTGGTCGAGGTCGGTACGCTGGACCCCAGTGTGCTTGCGCCCTTCACGTCCGCCGCGGTCGAGGCGCTGCTGGCCGAGGGCGAATCCGCCCACACCGTGCGCAGCTACCAGGCCGCGCTGCGCTATTGGGCTGCCTGGTACTGGATGCGCTACCGGAAGGCCATCGCCCTGCCCGTTCCGGTCGCCGCCGTGCAGCAGTTCCTCGTCGACCACCTGGAGCGCAAGACGCCAGCCGGCCTGGCCTGCGAAATGCCGCCCGCGCTCGACCAGGCGCTCGTCGAAGGCGGTTTCAAGGCCAAGCCGGGGGCGCCGGCACTGGCCACCGTCCTGCACCGCCTGAGCGTACTGTCCAAGGCCCACCAGCTCCAGGGAGGCTCCAACCCGGTGCAGCACGCCCACGTGCGCGAACTCGTCGCCAGGGCCCGTCGAGCCTACGCCAAACGAGGCATGCGGCCGGACAAAAAGGCGGCGATCACGCTGGAGCCCTTGCAGGCGATGTTGGCCACCTGCGACGAATCGCTGCGCGGCGTGCGCGACCGCGCCCTCCTCCTCTTCGCCTGGGCCAGCGGCGGGCGCCGGCGCTCGGAGGTCACGGACGCGACTTTCGAGAACACGCGCAAGGTTGGGCCTCGCGCTTATTCGTTCACGCTGCTGCGATCCAAGACCAACCAGGCGGGCGATCTGCGCCCCGACAGCGAAAAGCCCATCCTCGACGAGGCTGCCGATGCGCTGGAGGCGTGGATTCGGCGCAGTGGGCTGACGCAAGGGGCGATCTTCCGGCGGATACGGCGCGGCGACTCGGTCGGCGAGGCGCTTGCGCCGGCGGCCGTGCGCGACATCGTCAGGGCGCGCGCGGCGCTGGCGGGCTTGCCCGACACCTTCGCGGCGCACTCGTTGCGCTCGGGCTTCGTGACCGAGGCCGCACGCCAGAACGTGCCTCTGGGCGAGACCATGGCGCTGACCGGGCATACCTCAGCCGCTTCGCTCATCGGGTACTTCCGCGCGGCGGAGTCGGCGCGCAGCGCGGGGGCCAGAATGTTGTCGACAGGCACTACTGCCGGATCGACGGGAAACGCCCGGGACCATGAACATGGATCAAGCGATGGGCCACGGCAGCGTGACCCTCCAAGCTGACACAGCGGTTTGTTCTACCTCGGACACCTGCGTCATGGGCGATCGTCCTGCTGGAGCGTTGCGATGAGGGGGCACGAAACCCTGCCTGAAGCGCCATGGCAGGCGTGCACCAGTTCCGACAGGACGCTCTCGATGCCCTGCAGGTCCCGCAGGCGCTCGCGCACATCGGCCAGGCGCGACTCGGCCACTGCGGCGGCTTCGTCGCACTGGGTGCCGTCGTCCAGCCGGAGCAGTTGCCCGGCCTCGTCCAGGCTGAACCCCAGGCGCTGCGCCGCCTTGATAAAGCGCACCCGTGCTACGTCGGCGGCAACGTAGCGCCGGATACCCTGCGCGGGGCGACCCGGCACGCGCAGCAAACCCTTGAGTTGGTAGAAGCGGATCGTCTCCACGTGCACACCGGCTGCCTTCGCCAGTGCCCCGATGCTCAAAGCTGCAGACGCCTGTTCCATGGGACTTGACTCCGTAGTTGACTACGGGAATAAGGTAGCAGCCATCGCGCCGCTTCCGCAGGGCGTTGTCTGTTCCGACAAGGAGTCCTTCCCCATGGTCCCCGTTTCCACGCCGCGCGTGATCGCCCAGGCCGGGCTGATCGCATCCCTCCTGCTGGCAGGCAGCGCAGCTCATGCCGTGGCTGTCGCCGCCACGGTCGCGCACCCCGCGTCACCCGTGGCTACGCTCGGCCAGCTTGCACCCGATGCGCCGTTCACGACGGTGAACGGCAAGGTCGTCCAGCTGGACGCTTACAAGGGGCATCCCGTCATCGTGTGGCAGGTCACGACCTGGTGCCCGAGCTGCGCCGCCGGGCTGCGCACCTTCGCCGATCACCAGGCCCAGATCGACCACTCGGACATCACGGTACTGGTGCTTCGCGACTACCAGAACGGCGGATATCCGGGCCCGGGAATGCGCGACTTCGCCAAGTCGATCGCCGCCCCGCTGCTGGAGGACCCGCACTTCGTCTTCGGCGAAGACACCAAAGCGCTGTTCGACCGCTACAACCCACGCAAGTTCGTCGACATCTACCAGGTCATCGCAGCCGATGGCCGCGTGCGACTGGCGTCCTCGTCGCCGTCCGCGACCTTCGGCAAGATCGAAGCCTTCATCCAGCCCAGGCCATGACCGTGACCTGGCCTGCAGCAGCCGAAACGCTGTGGCGCGCCCTGGGCCTGGCTCTTGCGAGCAGCCGCGCCAGGCTCGCAACCCTGGGCCTGTTCCTCGCGTCCCTGCTCTTCTACGCGTTGTTGCTGCCGGCCACCAGCACCGGCGGAACGCTGGGGCTCATCTCGCTTCGCTTCCTCACCCTCGGCGAGTTCCTCATCGCCTCGGTCATGGCTGCGTTACTGTCCTTGACCATGGCGCTCGGCGTGTATGCCCTGAGGCAGGGTCAGCGGTTGAACCCAACCGGCACGCTGCTCGGGGCCGTTCTGGCCATGGCTCCGTCGCTGCTGTGCTGCACGCCGGCACTACCCCTGGCCATCACCGCGATAGCTTCGCTCCTGCCCGCGGCCGGCCATTTCGGCGTGCCGATCCAGGGCTGGATCGCCACCCACGAAGGAACCCTCTACGCGTTGGCCATCGCCGCGATGGCCTGGGGACTGCACGGCAGCGCCCGGCGCGTGCTGTCGTGTGCCTGCTGATGGCTTACTCACCCCCCGGCTCCGGTGTATGCAGGGGCCGCTTCCCGATCCATCCCAACCCCTTCCATCCATGACCCCATTCACAAATTGCAAACCGGATGGCTCGTGCGTGCCCGGCCCCACGCCGCACGTCGCCGTGATCGGCAGCGGTGGAGCCGCCATGGCGGCGGCACTGAAGGCCGCCGAACGAGGCGCGCGGGTGACACTGATCGAGCGCGGAACCCTCGGTGGCACCTGTGTCAATATCGGCTGCGTGCCATCCAAGATCATGATCCGCGCCGCGCACATCGCGCACCTGCGTCGCGAAAGTCCGTTTGACGGCGGCATCCAGGCGACCACGCCCGCGATCCTGCGCGAACGCCTGCTGGAGCAGCAGCAGGGCCGCATCGACGCGCTGCGCCAGGCCAAGTACCAGAACGTGCTAGACGCTCAACCAGCCATCACCGTGGTGCACGGCGAAGCCCGCTTTCAGGACGCCCGCACTCTGTCGGCCCGACTCCACGATGGAGACGAGCGCACGATCACGTTCGACCGCTGCCTTATCGCTACCGGGGCGAGCGCGACGGTACCGTCGATCCCGGGGCTCGCGGACACGCCCTACTGGACGTCGACCGAGGCGCTGGTGAGCGACACCATCCCCCGGCGCCTGGCCGTCATCGGCTCTTCGGTGGTGGCGGTGGAGCTGGCGCAGGCTTTCGCGCGGCTCGGCGCCAAGGTCACGATCCTGGCGCGCAACACCCTGTTGTCTCGCGAAGATCCGGCCATCGGCGAGGCCATCACGGCGGTGTTCCGGGCGGAGGGTATCGAGGTGCTGGAGCATACGCAGGCCAGCCAGGTCGCGCACGTGGACGGCGAGTTCGTGCTGGCGACCCGCCGCGGCGAGCTGCGTGCCGACCGCTTGCTGGTAGCCATAGGCCGCAGGCCCGATACGCGTGGTCTTGGTCTCGAAGCGTCCGGAGTGGCGGTGACCCCGCAAGGGGCCATCGAAATCGATTCTGGAATGCGTACCAGCGCGGCGCATATCTACGCCGCCGGCGACTGCACCACGCAGCCGCAATTCGTCTACGTGGCGGCTGCCGCGGGCTCGCGTGCCGCGATCAACATGACGGGCGGCGACGCGACGCTGGATCTGAGTGCCATGCCGGCGGTGGTATTCACCGACCCGCAGGTCGCCACTGTCGGCTTGACCGAGCAACAGGCGCGCCACGCTGGCATGCGGGTCGAGAGCCGCACCCTGAGCCTCGACAACGTGCCACGCGCGCTCGTGGATTTCGACACCCGGGGCTTCATCAAGATCGTCGTCGAGCAGGACAGTGAGCGTCTACTCGGCGTGCAGGCGGTCGCGCCGCAAGCTGGCGAGTTGATCCAGACCGCGGCGCTGGCGATCCGCGCCCGCATGACGGCGCAGGACCTGGCCGACCAGCTGTTCCCCTACCTGACGATGGTCGAGGGCCTGAAGCTCGCCGCGCAGACCTTCCGCAAGGACTTGAGGCAGTTGTCATGCTGCGCGGCCTAGGCGGCGTCCTCGAGGTTCACATCATGTTGCGCATCATCGCCGGCATGCCTTCCTGGACGAAGCGGTCGAGCTCGCGCGCGTGCGCCTTGATGACTCGGACCATTGCGGGATTGGCGGAGGTCTCGGTCACGGCTACACCGTCGGGCAGCAGCTCGAGCTTGCGCTGATATCCCGTCGGGTCGGCGAACATCTGCGGCACGCTGTTGCTCATGGGGTACGCAAACGGGCGGTTCTCATCCAAGCGCCTGTACATGTCCGCCACATGCTCCTGGATCAGCGCTGCCGTGGCGGGATCGTCCGAAACGGTGACGCTGCGCACGCCATCTGTGAGTTCGGTGACATGGCGCTGCATCAATCGGTGGCGCTCGAACAATTCCATGCCGGTACGCATCGGCCCGCGCATGTTCTCGGGCGACATCATCTCGCCCATCATCGCGTCCATCGTGGTCCCAGCACGGGCTGCCGTCGAACGGCGACCGAGCAAGTAGGCGGACAAGGTTCCCGCGAGGCTCGCGGCGAGGCTCAATAAGGATCGACGTTTCATGATCAACTTTCCATGAGGTTCAAAGGGGTGGAGCCTGGCAACGGAATTTCGGCCCGATGGCCGCTCGCTCCAGGTCGCCAGACCGGTGGGGCGTTCGTGACGCACGTGCACAGTAGCCCGGCGTGGATTGCGCAGCCCAGCTGCATCGGCGGGCTCCCACAGCGACGCTGGAAGGCGAGCGAGGGGTCAGGCGCGAGGCGGGCGGTACGGCAGCTCTCGCGGAGTCATGGGCAGTCGACGAACGTGGGGCTGCGACGCGTGGTCCGCGCTCGTGGGTACGAAGGCCCAGCCCGGCGCCCCAGGGAGGGCAAGGACCAGACAGCCCACCAAGTGGCACGCCGCCTGTCCCATGCGGCAAGCGCCTGCGCCGCGCATCGGCGCCGCAGGCTGGCCGGCCCCCGGGAGCGACATCACCTGTTGTCCACACAGGGACCGGGGCGAACCTGTCGGCGCTGCGCCGCTGCCCCCTGCGCGGGCGCCTCCGACCCCTATGGCCGAGGAGCCTGCAGTCGCGCAGCAACCGACCGCGCCCAGCATGGCGCTCGCGGTGGATGGGCTTGCCGCGGCCCCGCTACCCAAGGCCAGGATGAGCAGCAGCGCCCAAATGTCAAAGTGGCGAACGAGAGTCATGGGTCGGGAGGTCGAGACACGCAACTCTTCACGCGAGCCGGGGGTGAGCATAACCCGAGTGATCCCGATGCGCGCTGCGCGGCGTGCCGATGCCGGTCGTACCCCTCTGCTCGTCAGCAGTTGCAACGCCACCGACTGTTGCGCGACGGCGTTATAACGAGGAACGGCCGCACAGCAGTCTCGGCTACCGGACCCCGAATGAGTTCGTGCAGCAAGGATGTTCACCTGTAAAATGGGCAGCACTCGAAGCTCCCATTCCGCGCTTCATCAGTACATCCGCGTCGCGAAAGGCCTGACAGCCCCGGCCCAGGGATGGATTATTTCTGCGCGCCGAGAGCTTCTTCAACGTAGCCACCGAGATCTAGGCCCTGGACTCGGAGCCGGCTTCCGGCCTCAGGGTGATCGACTCCTACGGCGGCCGGGCGCTGCATGAGCAGTCCCATGGCGAGTCCATTGTCGCCCTCATGATGCATCTCTTCGGCGGCAAAGGCATCTACATCCTGGACGAGCCTGGAGCCGCGCTGTCGCCCAGCGGCAACTCGCCGTTCTGTCCCGCATGCACGACCTCGTCTGCGACGACTCGCAATTCATCATCGCCACCTATTCCCCGATTCTCATGGCGGACAAGGACGCCTGGATCTACGCCTGTTCGGAATCCGGGCTGTCCCAGGCCATCCAACTCTTGTGCTTAGCGATCAGCCGCTCCGCAGCACACGAATTGGCCGGCGCGCCCAATCGCCCCGTGAAAGCACCTAGTAAATCATCATTCGCTTATGCGATAGACTGTTCGCATGAAACCGCGCGAGATCAAGGATCATCTTTACGCCCAGGTGGCGCGCATGGGGGCTGCCTTGTCCAGTCCCAAGCGCCTGGAGCTGCTGGAGCTTCTGGCGCAAGGCGAGAAGTCGGTCGAAGCCCTGGCGCAAGGGGCTGACATCGACGTCAAGCTGGCCAGCGCACACCTTCGCGTGCTGCGCGATGCGCAATTGGTGGAGGCCAGGCGCGATGGCAAGAACCGCATCCACCGGCTCAGCGGACCCGATGTGTCGGACTTGTGGGTGAGCCTGCGCGAGCTGGCCGAGTCGCACCTGGCCGAACTGCAGCTTGCCATGGCCCGCCTGGTCGCCGAGCCCGAGCGACTCACGCCCGAGACGGCCCAGTCGTTGCTGGACAAGGTGCGCTCCGGCGACGTGGTGCTGCTGGACGTTCGCCCCGCGGCCGAGTTCCGTGTCGCGCACATCCCTGGCGCGCGATCGGTTCCGCTGGAGGAATTGCAGGCGCGAATTCGGGAATTGCCCCGCGACAAGGACATCGTTGCGTATTGCCGCGGCCCGTTCTGCCTGATGTCGGAGTCCGCCGTGGCTCTGCTGAAAAACCACGGCTTTCGAGCTCGCAAGTCCGCGGAGGGTGTGCCCGAGTGGCGCGCTGCCGGGATGCCCGTGGACTGCGTGGCGGCCTGAACCTGGGAGAGCAGCATGGCCGACGTCTTGTTCATCCTCAACGAAGCTCCATACGGCAGCGAGCGAACCTACAACGCGCTGCGCCTTGCCGTCACGTTGTCGGCGCAGCCGGAGCAGCGCGTGCGCATGTTCCTCATGGGCGACGCCGTGCTGTCGGCCAAGGCTGGACAAAGGGTTCCTGCCGGCTACTACAACGTCGAGACCATGCTCCACAAGGTCGCGCAGCGTGGCGAGGTCGCCTTGTGCGGCACCTGCCTGGAAGCCCGCGGGCTCCAGGACGAAGATCTCCTGGCAGATTGCAGGCGCTCGACCATGGTCGAACTCGGACGCTGGACAAGTGAAGCCGAGAAAGTCCTGGTGTTCTGAACCATCCAACAAGGGCAGCCTCCCATCATGTTCTTCAAGCAACTCCCCACCCGGGACGCCAGCCTGTCGTACCTGTTCGGCTGCGCCGGACTCGGCAAGGCAGTCGCCGTCGACGTGGTCGCCGGCGATGAGGACTGGTTCGTCGAGCAGGCGCAGCAGGCCGGGGCGCGGATCACTCACGTGATCGACACCCACGTGCACGCCGACCACCTCAGTGGCGGCAGGAGCCTCGCGCGCAGGGTGGATGCGCCCTACTGCCTGCACGAGGCGGCGCGCGAGTTCGTGCGCTTCGACTTCGAGGCCCTGCGCGACGAGCAGCTGATCGAGGTCGGCAACGTCAGCGTGCGCGTGCTGCACACTCCCGGGCACACGCCCGACAGCATGTGCCTGCTGGTCACCGACCGTCGCCGCGGCGACGCGCCGTGGTTCGTGCTCACCGGCGACACCCTGTTCGTCGGCGCCGTCGGCCGCCCCGACCTGGCCGGGCGCGAGCGCGAGATGGCGGGCACCCTGTACGACTCGCTGCACGGGCGCCTGCTGAGCCTGCCCGCAGAGCTGGAGATCTACCCCGGGCACCAGGCGGGCAGCGCCTGCGGCGCCGGACTGTCGGGCAAGCCGGCGTCGACCCTGGCCTTCGAGAAACGCTTCAACCCGCTGCTCGGACTGTCACGCACGGCCTTCGTCGAGCAACTGTGCGCCGACATCCCGCCGCGCCCGGCCGACATGGAGCGCATTATCGCGGCGAACGTCTTGCCATGAACGGGCAGGCCACCGCGACCGCATCGCCCCACGACGCCTACCTGCGGGGCATTCGCGTCAACCTGCACCAGTTCGTCTGGCAGGCGGTGCAGGTGTTCCTGGTCGGACTGGTCATCGGCATGGAGCGTACCGTGCTGCCGGTGGTCGCGGCGCGCGACTTCGGCGTGCCCAGGTCCTCGTTTTTGTACCTGCTGAGCTTCGTCATCTCCTTCGGCCTGGTCAAGGGCGCTCTGAACTTCGTCGCCGGGCGGCTGTCCGAGCGCATCGGGCGCAAGACCGTGCTGGTGCTCGGCTGGCTGGCCGCCATCCCCATCCCGCTTCTGATCTTTTCCGCGCAATCGTGGTGGTGGATCGTCGCCGCCAACCTGTTCCTGGGCGTCAACCAGGGATTCGCGTGGAGCATGACCGTCACCAGCAAGGTGGACATCACGCGCGCCGAGCAGCGCGGCCTGGCCACCGGAATCAACGAGTTCGCCGGCTACGCCGCCGTCGGGCTGGCGGGCCTGGCCACCGCCTGGCTGGCGCAGCGCTACGGGCCGCGCGTGGCCTTGCTGGGTTTCGCCAGCGTGGTGATTGCCATCGCGCTGCTGACGGCGCTGCTGTTCGTGCGCGAGACCCTGCCGTGGGCACGGGCCGAACGCCATCGCCATGCCAGCGGCACCCACTCCGGGCCGCGCCCGCGCTTCGCCGACGGCCTGAGCGAGCACCCGAGCTCGCGCCAGGTGTTCGCCTACGTGTCCTTCGGGCACCCGACCTTCTCGGCGCTTTGCCAGGCCGGCGTCGCCAACAAGGTCGCCGACACCCTGCTGTGGGTGCTGTTCCCGCTGTACCTGCACGGCCACGGCCTGAGCCTGGTGCAGGTCGGCTGGGTCACCGGCGTGTACGGGCTGAGCTGGGGCGCCTCGCAGCTGTGGACCGGGCCGCTGTCGGACCGCATCGGCCGCCGCTCGCCGGTGGTGGCCGGCCTGTGGCTGCTCGCCGCCGGCGTGGCCTGCGCGGTGCTGGTGCGGGGCTTCGCGGCCTGGCTGGCCAGCGCCGTGGTCATGGGCGCGGGCATGGCGCTGCTCTACCCGAACCTGATCGCCGCGGTGGCCGACATCGCCCACCCGAGCTGGCGCAGCTCGGCACTGGGCACCTACCGCTACTGGCGTGACACCGGCTACGCCATCGGCGCGTTGGTGCTCGGGCTGGTGGCGCAGGCGCGCGGCGCCATCGAGCCGGCATTCTGGGTCACCACGGTCTGGCTGCTGGCCTCCGGCGCCTGGGTGCTGATGCGCGTGCAGGAAACCCATCCGGGCCACCCTCCGAAGGAACCACGCCCTTGAACTCGATCGTGCAGTTGCTCGCGGGCGGCTTCCTCGTCTCGCTGGTGCTCGGCGGCGCTGCGCAGGCATCGCAGTTCTGTCCACAAGGAGGACTGCGGGAGGCCGTGCTCGAGGGTCGGCCGCAGCGCCTGGCGGCCTACTTCGCCGCCACCGGCTTCGCCCTGCTCGCCGTGGCGGGGCTGCAATGGCTGCTGCACCAAGGTCTGCAGCCCTCGCACCCACCGTATCTGTCGCCGCAGTTCCCCTGGGGGCGCTACGTGCTCGGTGGCTTGCTGTTCGGCTCGGGTATGGTGCTTGCGCGCGGCTGCCCGCTGCGCACGCTCGTGCTCAGCGCGCAAGGCAGTGTGCCGGCCCTGTTGTCGCTGGGCGCGATGAGCGTCGCCGCCTTCGCGATGACCAGCGGCTTCGTGTTCAACGACTGGATCGCGCCTTGGATCCTGCGGCTCAACCTGGACCTGGGCCGCTGGGGATGGCAGAGCCAGGGACTCGATGCGCTGCTGGGCCTGCATGGCTGGCAGGCCCGCGCGCTGCTCGGCCTTGCCCTGGGCGCGCTGGTGCTGGTGCTGGCCGCGCGCGCATCGGCAGGCGAGACGCGTCGCATGCGCTGGGCAGGCTCGGCACTGATCGGCTTGATGGTGGCCGACGGCTACTGGCTGACCGCCGGCCCGCTCGGAACACGCGCGGCGAACGACGCTGCGTTCATGAGCCAGCCTCCGGACGGCATGGGCGTGCAATCCTTCAGCTTCGCCGGCCCCTTGAGTGATCTGGCGCATTTCGCCATGCATGCCCACGCGCAGACTTTCACCTTCGGCGTGGTGCTGGTTCTCGGCACCTTCCTCGGCGCGGCGATCTCGGCCCTCGTGCGCCGGGAATTCCGCGTGCAGCTGCCGCGCGGGCCGCGCGATCTGGCACGGCGTCTGCTGGGCGCCTTGATGACCGGAGCAGGCGCCGTGCTCGGCCTGGGCTGCACGGTCGGCCATGGACTCAGCGGACTGTCCGTGCTGTCGCTGGGCTCGGCGCTCGGACTGGCCTGCATTTTCGCGGGCGCTCTGGGCACGATCTGGATCGAATCGCGCTGTGGCGCCAAGGCCTCGGTCGGGCTTCGTGCGCAATGGGAGAGTTGAGCGTGCTGCGCTGCATCTTGCTGATGAATCTGATGGTCCTTGCCTCCTGGCAAACCGCTGAAGCGGCAACCGCGACCAGCGTCCCGCCGACCTGGCAGAGCCAGGGTGCCCGGTTCAGCGTGCAATTGACGCCGCTGGACGGCGAGCAGGCGCAGGCTTTTTTCGAGAACATGGGATACCCCAAGGCGCGGTACGCGAGGTCGCCGCGGTGTGCGTGTTCGGCACGACCATCCGCAATTCCGCGGGGCAGCCCGTGCGCTATGACGTCAGCCGGTGGCGCGCTGTCGCGACGGATGGCAAGCGGCACCGCCTGATCACCAAGACCGATTGGCTGGCGCGCTGGAAGGCCTTCGGCCTCGCCGCAGACTGGTCCATCCTGCCGCCGCGCCAGACCCTGCAACCGGGCGACTGGGCGCAGGGTTTCACCACGGTCGACCTGCCTGCCGGAACCCGTTTCAACCTGAACTACGAGTGGAAGCAAGATGCCATCGAACACCATGCCGTGGTGCGCGGCGCCCAATGCGCACCCCGCAATTCGCGGCCTTGATCGCGTCAGACACCTGGCGGCCGCCGGCCTGGTCGCGCTGGCAGGCTTTGGCGCCTCGGCGCATGGCGCGGCCCCGTTCATGACCCCGGTGGAGCCTGCACGCGCAGCCCCGTCCTTCACGCTGAAGGACATCGACGGCAAGACTCACACCCTGGCCGAATACCGCGGCAAGGTCGTGCTGGTGAACTTCTGGGCCACCTGGTGCCCGCCGTGCCGCGCCGAGATGCCGTCGATCGAGAGGCTCTACGCGTCGATGAAGGGCAAGCCCTTCGTTGTGCTCGCGCTGGACCAGGGCAAAAGCGTTGACAGCGTGTTCGCCTTCATGGGACAACTTTCTCCCTCGCCCACCTTCCCGGTACTGCTGGACGGCAAGAGCCAGGCGGCCCATGCCTTCGGCGTCATGGGGATCCCCTCGACCTACCTGATCGACAAGCAGGGGAACATCGTTGCCCAAGCCATCGGCGGGCGCGACTACGACTCGGCGGCCATGCGCACGCTGCTGGATCGCCTCATGAAGTGAACCATCGGGCCTATCGCGGTGCCCATCGCCCGGGCAGCGTGCCGCCCGGCCGTCGAGCCCACCGCGTTCAGTCGACGATGAATCGCCCGATCATTCCCTGCTGCATATGTCCGGGCATGGTGCAGGCGAACGGCACCGTGCCGGGCTGTCCGAAGCGCCAGATCAGTTCGCCCTGACCCTGCGGCGCCACGGCCACCATGTTGGGCTCCTTGCCATTGGGCATGTCCGGCATCGCGGCCATCATCTTCGCGTGCTCCTCGAGCTCCGACTGGACGCCGATGGTGAGTTCATGGCGCGCCTGGCCCTGGTTGACGACGACGATGCGAACGGTCTCGCCCGGCTTGACATGCACCACGTCAGGCGAGAAGCGCATCCTGTCGTCGGCCAAGATGCGAATCGTCCGGCTCACCGCGGAGGCCGTGCCCGGCCCACCCACGCTCACCGGGTTCCCGGGAACCGCGGGCTGCGGCATTGCCTGACCCTGGGACATGGAAGCCATGCCGGGCATCGAACCCATGCCCGGCATCGAGGCCATCGGCGCGGCGGCGGGGGTGGACCAGGCGCTGGCGCAAAGGCCGCCAAGCGCCAGCGTCGCCAGGACATTCTTGATCTTGAACATGCAGTGCATCCAGAAGGTGGGTTGAAGGAACATCAGAACCAGAAATGCACACCGGCGACCACGTCGGTGGTGTCGCGGCGCTCGCCTGCCGCCTGGGCGTAGTCACCGGTGCGCCCGAAGCGCCCGCTCCACTCCACGCCGATGTAGGGCGAGAACTGGCGCGAGATGTCATAGCGCAGGCGCAGCCCGGCGGTGGCGTCGGACAGGCCGCTGCCGATGCCGCGCGCCGGATCGTCCTTGCCGTAGGCGTTGAGCTCGAGCTGCGGCTGCAACACCACGCGCTGGGTCAGCAGCAGTTCATAGCTGGCGCTCAGGCGCAAGGCGCTGCGTCCCTGGTCGCCCAGGTAGCCGGTGGCCTCGACGTTGAACCAGTACGGCGCCAGGCCCTGCACGCCGAAGGCCAGCCAGTTGCGGTCGGGGCCTCCGCCGTTGTCGTGGCGCACACCGAGTTGCGAGTCCCAGTACGCGGCGATGGCGTGGCCCCACAGCAGTTCGGTACGCGCATCCTGCAGACGCCCCTGCGAGGCCTGCCCCTCTGCCTTGAGCACCAGGCGGTTGAAGTCGCGCCCGTACCAGGCCTGCACGTCGTAGGTGGTCCAGTTGCCGGAGTCGTGGCTGTAGGCGCGCTCCAGGCGGTCCACCAGCACCGAGCCGAAGCTCTCCTGGTCCGCCAGGCGTGGCGACCTTACACCGGCCGGGATGTACGGCCCGGTGGTGAGCGTGTAGCCGCCCGAATCGGCGTCGGCCGTGCGAGGCGCTGTCTGCGCGGAAGCCGGGGTCGCGCTCGCGGACATCGCCATGCCCGGCATGGCGTTCGACGCCGCCCCCGGGCCGGGCGAGGCCTTTGCGGGGGCCGACGCCGGCTTCGCGGACATGTCCATGCCCTGCATCGCAGTGGAGGCCATCGCAGCGGCGGCGGGGCTGGCCGGCATGGTCATGCCCTGCATGTCCATCGCCTGCGCCGACGCCGGAATCGCGGCCGCGATGGCTGCCGCGAGGAGGCTCGCATGGAAGGTCGTGTGGATCGTCTTGTGCATGTTCGTTCCCTCAGGCCACCAGGATTTCGCGGAACATTCCCGCATCCATGTGCATCATCATGTGGCAATGCCAGGCCCAGCGCCCCACAGCATCGGCCGTGACGAGGTAGCTGACCTGCTGCGCCGGCTGCACTGGCACGGTGTGCTTGCGCACCAGGAACCGGCCCTTCGCGTCCTCGACCTCGCTCCACATGCCGTGCATGTGCATCGGATGGGTCATCATCGTGTCGTTGACCAGCGTGACGCGCAGGCGCTCGCCGTGGTGGAACAGGATCGGCGCGGAGTCGCCGAAGGTCACCCCGTCGATGGACCAGACGTAACGCTCCATGTTGCCGGTGAGGTGGAACTCCAGCGTGCGCCCCGGCTCGCGCGCATCGAGCGGGCCGCCCACGGTGTGCAGGTCGGCCAGCGTGAGCACACGCCGTCCGTTGCCACGCAACCCCACGCCGGGGTCGTCCAGGTTGGTACGCGGATGGTCGACGCGGGCGTCCACGCCGGGACCGTACTCGGTGGGTGCGTGACGCGCCGCGGGCGAGGAACCCATGTCCATGCCCGGCATGGAACCCATTCCCGCCATGCCGGACATCGACGACATACCCATGTCCAGCATGGTCAGGTTCTGGCGCGGATCCATCGCCGGCACAGGGGCGCTCAGCCCCGGGCGGGCCGCCAGCGTGCCGCGTGCGTAGCCGGTACGGTCCATGCTTTGCGCGAAGATCGTGTACGCATCGTCGGTCGGGCGCACCAGCACGTCATAGGTCTCGCCAGGGCCGAAGCGGAATTCGTCCACCGTCACCGGCTCCACGTCCTGGCCGTCGGTGGACACCACGGTGAGTTTCAGGCCCGGGATGCGCACGTCGTAGAAAGTGTTCCCGGCGCCGTTGATGAAGCGCAGGCGCGCCACCTTGCCGGGCTTCACCTGCGCCGTCCAGTTGCCGGCCGGCGTGGTGCCGTTGGCCAGGTAGGTGAGCGTGGCGCCCGACAGATCGGACAGGTCGCCCCAGCTCATGCGCATCTGCTGCCACATGGCGCGCTTGTCCAGCGCTGCGCGCAGGCCGTTGCGCCTGACGTCCTCGAAAAAGTCCCCCGCGGTGGGTTGGTGGTAGTTGTCGAAGCCGCTGTCGGCCTTGAGCTTGGCCAGCACCCGCATGGGATCTGCATCCATCCAGTCCGAAAGCAACACCACGTGGTCGCTGTCGGCCTGTACCGTGTGTCCGTGGGCGGGGTCGATGACGATCGCGCCGTACAGCCCGGTCTGCTCCTGCATGCCAGCGTGCGAGTGGTACCAGAAAGTGCCCGACTGGCGCACGCGGAAACGGTAGACGAAGGTCTGGCCGGGGGCGATGCCGGCGAAGCTCAGGCCCGGGACCCCATCCATCTGGTAGGGCAGCAGCATGCCGTGCCAGTGGATCGACGTCATGCGGGCCATGCGGTTGGTGACGCGAATGCTCACCGTGTCGCCTTCGCGCCAGCGCAGCGTGGGCCCAGGCAGCGAGCCGTTGACGGTGGTGGCCATGCGCGCATGGCCGGTGAAGTTCACCGGGGTCTCGGCGATCACCAGGTCGAATTCGGTGCCGCGAAGCTCCGGGGCGCCGCCCGTGTGCGTGGCTGCGGGGAGGCCCTGCGCATGAGCAGCCAGCGTGGGCAGGCCGAACAGCACGCCGCCGGCGGCCAAGCCCTGGACGAAGCGGCGCCGGGCGATTCCAGCCCCACGAAGCGCATCTGGGTATGAACGTTGCATGGATTCCTCGATTCCTGAGGGAATTCTCCGCGCGGCGGGTTCATGCCGCGCGGACCGTTGTGGAGTGGACGCTGTCCACTCCGAGCAACGCATGCTAGAAACGCCATACTTTCCGGAGCATGACCGTCAGATGACGGTTTTGTCATCTGCGGCCCCACGGATGTCATCCAGCTCGGATCACCCCGCCGGAGGTCTCGCCACGATGGTCGCCGGCGGCAGGCACAAGCCCGAATCCTTGCAGGCTTGCACCCGCACGCGCACTTGCACCGCGCGCAAGTCGGTCAGCCCCGGCAGACCGATCCTCACCCCGTTCTCATAGACCAGGATGGTCTGGCGTGCAATGCGCATACCGATGTCCTGGCCCGGCGGATAGCGAGGAGTGATCGACAGCGCGTGTCCCGCGCGAAAGGCCGTCACGCTGGCCGGGATCAGGTACCGAGTGGAGGGCGGGTTGGAATACACGTGCCACCCTCGCGCGATGTCCAGCGTCACCACGGCCCCTGCCGGCGTCGAGGCCATGCGGGCGCCCACCTCATCCGCCGAGTCGCGCGGTGCGCCGGCGTCGGTGGACACGATCGAGGTGGGCAACTCGTGCAGGCGGCCGATCAACGCGCCAGCGGTGAACAGCCCCGAGAAATGCCCGACCTCCCGGCCCCTGCTGTCGAGTACGGCAAGAAACGGCAGCCCCGCTCCGCCGTAGCGTGTGAGCAGTGTCTGCAATGCCGGGTCGGGGCGGGTCAGGTCGGCCTGAAGCGCGATCGCACCGGACTCACGCACGGCCTTCAACACCTCGGGGTCGCGGTAGACCGTGCGTTCCATGACCCTGCAGTTCAGGCACCATGCCGCGGTGAACTCGACCAGCGCCGGCCTGTGCAGCCCGGAGATCTGCGCCACGGCGTCGGCGTGAAGCGGCTGCCACGGCATACCCTGCCCCACCACGGGCCAGACTCCGGAGCCGAAGTAGGCAAGCACCAATGCCGGCAAGGCCGCGAGCACTGCCGCCCAGCGACTGCGTTGGTCGCGGGCACGCATCGCGACGAACACGACCCACAACGCCAGCGCAGCGAGCCAGACCAGCCACAGCGCGTTGCCGAGCCAGCCTGGCAGCAGGCTTTGCGCGAAGAACAGCGCGGCCGCGAACAGCAGCCAGCCGAAACTTCGCCGAACCACCTCGGTCCACGCTCCGGCCCGCGGCAGGCGCTGCAACCAGGAAGGACGAAGCAGCAAGAGCACGTATGGCAAGGCCATGCCCAGGCCGATGGCGACAAACAGGGTGACGATGTCGAGCGTGGGTCGGGTCAGCGCAAAAACCAGCACGCCCCCCAATAGCGGACCGGTGCATGGCGTCGATAGGATGCCCCCAGCCATGCCCGAAGCGAAGGGCTCGAAATACCGTGCGCCACCCAGCTGTGCAAGGGCGCCGGGGATCGGAAGCGAGCGCCTGCTGAAGCTGGCCGCTGCGAGCAGCACAAGTATCAGGATCAGCCCCGTGAGCACCCAACGCGACTGGAACAGCACGCCCCATTGCAGGTGCGCGAGCGCCGTGAGCAGTCCGAGAGCCGCGAAGAACGAAACCGAACCCAGGGTGAACAAGGTCGCCGACAACGCCCGCGAGCCAGCCGTTTCGCCCGCCTCGCGCAAGATGGTGCGTACCTTGATGGGGACCGCCGGAAGCACGCATGGCGTAAGGTTGAGCAGCGCGCCGGCGAACATTGCAAGCCCGGCCTCGATCAAGAAGGAAGGATTCATCATCATGCTCACGCCGGGCGCGCCAATTCATCGCGGATCAGGGCATCCAGCGTCGCGAAATCCGGACGCCCGAGAATTCGCTTGACCACATGGCCCTGCTTGTCCACCAGGAAGGTCGTGGGGGTCATGCGTACGTCGTAGAACGCCCTAGCGACCTGACCGCTTCCGTCCAATGCGACCTGGAACGGTAGATGCCGCGTGCGGCTGTAATCTGCCACGTAGTTGGCAGGGTCGTAGCTCATCGCCACGGCGATGAAATCAAAGTCCTTGCCACGAAAGCGCTCGTAGGTCTGGATCATCTGCGGCATCTCCGCGATGCACGTGGCACAGCTCGTGGCCCAGAAGTCCACCAAGTAGACCTTGCCACGCAGTTGCCCCGTACTCAGCGTACGCCCGGAGAGCAGGGAAAATGTCGCGCGCGGTGCACGAGGGCTGTCGGTCAGGAAAAAGTAAGACGCGGCTGCAGCCATGGCCACCACCATGACGCCAGCAGCCGCCCAACGCATCGGCATACGCATAGGACCACCTCCATCGGTTGTCGTCCGGGAGCCCGCGGGCGCGGAGTCCCTGGTCATCGGCGATTGGCGATGGGCACAAGGCTCCATCGCCGTGTTCGGGGAACGCCGATTCAGGCCCTGGGAGGACGATAGAGAGTGTCGATGCGCCCCGCCACCAGCCAACGTACAACGCTTGGGCGCAAGCTACCATCCCCCTTCGGCACGACCAGTCGCATCGGGACGGGCGCGGCGCCCAACGTGAGGGTGCCGGATGCGTGGCACGCGTGCTGCACCACGTCATCCCCCGCAATCCCCGATCTGTGGATGCCGATGCGGGCGCCGGCCTTGAACAGCACCGGACGCTCAGCGCGCGGCGCGAACGTCGCCGCGCTTGGCGCGGCGCCGGCCCGCGGGCAAGCATGTCCTGGTAGGGCAGCCGCTGCGAACGCGCCGCCGCCACCCGTCGACACAGCGACGAGCATCAGGGCCAGCAGGAGGTCACGCAGCAGCTTCATGGGATCAAGGCACACTCGACTGGAATTCTATCCAAGACCGGTGTGGCAGCGAAGGCTTCGTTACACCCTGGGTTCGTCGTGCACAGAGTGCGGCCCCTTGGAACCGGAACCGCCGGCTTTCCGGCCTGTGAGTTCGATACGCCATTGCTGCAGTTCATCGCGCATGGCTGCCACGTCGCAGTGCAAGGCGTGCCGGGCGAGCGATTCCGCCTGGCCCACGAATAGCGCCGCAATTCCGCCCGTGATCAGCGAGAACACGGCGTAGCCGACCACCACGTCGAGCGCGGCCAGGACCTTGGCAGCTGCCCTGGTCGGCACGATGTCGCCTTAGCCGACGGTGGCCGCCGTCGTGAAGGCCAGCCATACGGCTTGTCTATAACTGTGCACGGTAGGTTCGATGCGGCAGAACCCCACTGCTGCCAGCGGCACGGCACCGAGACCCAGCAACGTGGCAAAGGGGATGACGTTCCGGGAGAACGCGGCGCGCACATGCCTGAGCAGCCAGGCGAACACAAGGGCGACGTAGATCAGCTGCAGCAGGTGCGCAACCGGCGTCGCATGAACCCTTGCGCCCCACAGCACCAGGCCCGACGATGCGACGATGAGGAGCTTGAGCCAGTTTGCCAGCAGGTAGCGTGCCGGCTTGCGACACAGTGCCAGCATGAATGCCGTCTCGAGCACGAAGGCGGCGAGAATGAAGCCATCGATGCGGAGCCCCCACAGCGCAGGTGCGGCGCTGCGTTGAAGGTCCTCCAGGTAGAACGAGATCACGGCCAGCAACGCGATGCCTGCCATCCACGGAGCCGTTGCGCGTCCCAGTGCCCGCACCGCCATGCGCTCTCCGGTGGGCACCTCGTTGAATCCGATCCACGAGCGCCGGGCTTTCACGATATCTCTGGGCATGCTATGCCGCCTCACTGTTCGCGCCATTGCGGTGGGTTCGCCTCGCGGGCGCGGGGGCCTTGCCGACAGCAGCTCCGGCCTTCGTTACGGTCGGACCGAACCAGGCCACGAAACTTCGGTCCGGAAGGGCATGGTCGAGGGTGTCGGCGGCAGACGGCACGCGCGCGGCGGGAGCCGCATGCGCAGGGACCGCAGGTACCGCGGGTGCCGTGCGCGCAGGGATCGCGGGTACCGTGGCAGCCATATGGGGCCGGCTAGCGGGCGCCGCACGGCGAGGTATCTTCGGGCGCGTGGTGTCTGGCATGACGAGGGGGCAGCCGGCTTCAGCCAGCCACAACGGACGAGAAGTAGTTGTACAGGGGTCCGAAGATCAGAGCGACGTACCAGCCGTAAGCCAGGCTCTCGAGCACCCCGAGCAGGAAGCTGCTCCAACTGAGCCAGGTAAAGCCCGGCAGCAGCGGCATCCAGACCCTGGCCATGGCTTGGGCGGGAAACAACAGGTCGAAGCCTACGCAGGCCACAAAGGTCAGCACCAGGAACAGCCCGAGGCTCATGCCCAGCCCAATCACGGGCAGGCGTGCAGGCCGTGCAGCATCGCCCCGGGCGCTCGGGCCCGTTGCGCCGAGGGACGCCGCGGGCATGTCGAGCGCCGGATCCTTGCGACTTCGGCCCATCACATGGCCTCCGCAGCCGAAGCGCATGAGCAGCACGAAGATCCCTGCCACCAGCAGGAAATACAACCAGGATTCCATGATGGCCTCACTCCTTTCACGAGACCTCGGCGCGCGCGGGCGTGCAAGGTCTCCAGTACAGCCATGCGCCCGCGGATCCGCACAGCAGCAAAAGCGCGGCCAGCACGAAGGGAGCTTCCGGACGCAACGAAAACAGGCCACCTGAGACGAAGGCCCCGAGCGCCTGCCCAAGGTTGCCCGCAGCGGCCAGGCGTCCGAGCTTGGCGCCCTTCGCGCCGGCGTCATGGTCCAGCAGGGCGTAGGCCAGCGACGGCGCGACCAACCCAATGCTGAGCGCCACGGCCGCGACCGTCATGCCCAGCGACAGCATGTCTGGCGAGCGCGGCGCCGACAGCATGAACCCAGCGCCGAGTGCCAACACCGCGGCCATCCACCGACGCTCGAAGCGCTCGCGCAGCGGGCGCCAGGCAAGCAGCCCCTGGGCCACCAGCATGAAGCCGCTGCACACGACGAACAACAAGGCGATCGCTCCGACGGCTGCCCCCAGGCGTAACGCCCCCAGCAGGTTGAAGGCAGTCTCAAAACTGCCGACCGCGTAGGCGGCCAGGCCTGCCAGGATCATGCTCACCCCTGCGAAGCGCCGGTCGCGGATCGCCGGCATGGCACCGGCATCGTCGATGGCCTGCGGAGCCGGCGCGTGCAGGCTCCATGCCAGCATGGGCAGGAGCATGACCCCTAGCGCGGCCACGACCGCGAGAGGCAGCTTCACCATCCAGGGCATGGCCTGCGTGCTCATGCGCATCACCGGCCCGGCCAGCCAGGTTCCGAGCAGCGGGCCGGTGACGAAACCGATGAAGCTGGCGCTGGCCAGCAGCGCGAATCGGCGGTTGCGTGCGGGACGGTCACTGACGTCGGCCAGATAGGCCTGCGCCGCCGGGATCACCGCGGCGGCGCCGACGCCGGACAAGATGCGAGCCGCGTAGGCCTGCGCCAGGCTCGCGGCCAGGGCGGAGCCGAACATGCCCACGAGATAGGCGGTAAATCCCGCCATCAGCACCAGACGCCGACCATGCCGGTCCGAAAGGCGTCCCCACCATGCAGCGCTGGCGAACAAGGCCAGCGTATAGGCCCCGCTCAGCAGTCCCACGTTGCTTGCAATCTCCGCGGTGCTTCCGGGCGCAACGTAGCTGTGCAGATAAAGGGGCAGTAGCGGCATCCATGCGCTGTATCCGAGCGCCTGCACAAATGCGGCAGCCAGCAGCACGGCCACGGCCCTGCGCGGCGTGCCGTGGCCCGTGGCTTGCCGGGGGCGCCCTCGGAAGCGGCGCCGGCACGGATCGTAGGGTTTGTCATCGCGGGCCTACTTGCAGCAGCCGTGCCCAGCATGTTCGGCGTGCCTGCATCCGCCCGAGTGCGGGGCCGCAGGCTGCGCCGCCTGCGCGTAGCGTGCAGGATCCTGGCGGAATTTGACGCGGCATGCGGCCGAGCACAGGTAGTAGGTCTGGCCGCCGTGGTTCTCGGCGGCGAAGGCCGCGGCGGAATCGATGTCCATGCCGCAAATCGGATCCTTGGTTTTCATGTTGTACTCCTTGGTGAGTTCATGGATTGCGCCTGCTGGCCGGCGCCCGCCGTGACCCGCCCGGGCGTGCCCGCCGCCTGGCGCAGCTCCCTTCTGATGCCTTAGCAACCGCCGTGGCGGTGAGACTGGGGCTTCTGGGCCTGCGTCAGCGCGAACTGTCCGGGAGCGGCCTCGAAGCGGTCGCGGTTCTCGCGCGATTCAAAGTACACGGGCAGGCCGCGATACACCGTGCTGATTGCGGTGGAAGGGTCCACCCGGCGCCCGCTCACCGGGTCGATAGCCTGCGCCGGCATCGGTGCCTGGCCATGATCGTGCGACGAAGCGCCGTCAGCGCTCCCGCCCTGCCCTCTGCGCATGCCACCGCCCATGCCGCAGCCCATGCCGCCACTGCGCATCATGAAGAAGATCACCCCCGCGCCAAGCAGCACAAAGAGCCAGTTCTGTTCAAGCCATTGCATTTCGACCTCCATCCGGTTCTAGCGTTCTGGACGCACCCGGAGGGCATCCAACGCGTGTCTGACGTTCTTGCGATCCACTCTAGGCCGCGGCTGCGCACACGACGATGACGCGCGAGTTACGTTGCGGTCATCTCCGTCCTCAGCCGCGCTTGGGCGCACGCGGACTCGACGCCGCCCCGCGCGCCCGGCCTCAGTCCACCGTGAACTGCCCCATCATTCCGTTGCCCTCGTGCTCCAGAATGTGGCAGTGGCACATAAAGGGGTGCGCCTCGTCGGCCCGCGGCGTAAAGCGCATGGCCAGGCGCACGCGCTGGTTGATCAGGTTCATTTGCATGAATTGATCGTTGATCGAGAACAGATCCTGTCCGCCAATACCGGGGCTCATGCCGCCCGGGCCCGAGTCGACCAGGGCGCCGCGGTCCGCGTTGCCCAACGCATCATCGAACCCATGCGCATGGCCTACAGCGCGAAGCGCCTCACTCTGGCTGCTGCGAGAGGAACAGGATCTATTTCGACCAGTTTGGCGGGAACACCGGACCTCGCGCAGTTCGGCGCGCCCACGCGCAGTTGCAGCAAGTCAATGGTGCGCCGCTCCCAGGCGTCGGCGTCCATGGGCGATCCGTTGAGGATGTCGATCACTTTGGCGGAACGGCTTTGCAGCACGAGTTGCCTTCCTTGATCGCCGGATAAATCGACGACGATCTCGGCCCGCTCTCCCGGCGCGAGCACCGGGCGGCGGATCGTCGCGGGACGGACCAGCAGTCCTACATCCGACGCGATGACCTGGAAGGCTCGCCCGTCGTCGAAGGCGAAGTTGTAGATGCGGGCGTTCGAGCCGTTGCGCAGGTTCAGGCGAACGTGTTGCGCCGGCGCCGCGGCATAGCGCTGCCCACGCCCGTTGACCAGGAAGCGATCGCCTTTCATTCCCCTCAGGTCGTGCATGCGGGTCATGTAAAGCAGCGTGCCGTCGGTCGCGATGCGGAGGTCCTGAACGATCACCCGGATGTCGTCGATTCCCCAGGTGCGCGTTTCGGGGTGGGGATGAATCTACGGCGTCGCGCCGGGTTGATCGAGCCTGAAGTGAATCCGCCTCGTTCGCCCCGTTGGGATGTTCGATCCGCCTCGGTCCTTGCGGACGCGCGGCGCGCGTGAACAGGGATGAAGCGGCTGGCGTGGCCGATGCCAGCAGCAGCGTGCGGTGCCGTGCATCGAGAATGTCTGCCCGCGGGGCCTGAATACTCGCGCTCCTCGCGCGGCGCACCGATTTCCAGAATTCCATGAGACCAGACCTTTGCGTGCAGGACTGGGATCGTGTCGGTCATGATGCGCGCCGTGCGCAGATCCGACCCGCGAAACCAGCCTACCTATCCGGTGCTGTCGGCTCGATGACGGCTGCGTGAGATTGCTGTCATCTTCAAGCCGCATCCGCGCGGTACCTGCCGCGCCCGCGATTCAACGTGCGACCTGCCAGGCCTCGCTGCTTCCGGGCTGGCAAGGCTCGATCGAGGGCATCAGCGGCGCAGCGACGCGGCCACACGCTGCAACCTGGAACGAACCTCCCGTCCCAGGCTTTCGATCTCCGGCCGGGCGACCATGCCCAGCACGGGCTGCGGGTCCATGAACACGACATGAACCCTGCCATCGGCATCCTCGCGCACGACCACGTTGCAGGGAAGCAGGGCACCGATGTCCGGGTCGGCCTGCAAAGCCTGGTGCGCGAACTGGGGGTTGCAGGCCCCCAGAATCGTGTACGGGCGCTGCTCGACGCCCAGCTTGGCCTTGAGCGTGGCCTGCACGTCGATCGTCGTCAGCACGCCGAAGCCCTCCTGCTTGAGCGCCTCGGTGACGGCCTGCACGGTGGCCTCGAAGCCCTTCGGGCTCTGCACACTGAAAACATACGAACTCATGACTCTCTCCTCGTATGAGTTGGGATGGGCGCATTCATCTTGCCGTTTCGCGACTCGCGCCTCTACACCTTCGCGCGCCGCAGGCGCAGCGCGTTGGCCACCACCGAGACTGAACTAAAGGACATCGCGGCGGCGGCGATCACCGGCGACAGCAGCACGCCGAAGAAGGGGTACAGGATGCCGGCTGCCACCGGAACGCCCAGGCTGTTGTAGACAAAGGCGAAGAACAGGTTCTGGCGGATATTGCCCAGCGTGGCGCGGCTCAGGTGGCGCGCGCGCACGATGCCCCGCAGATCGCCCTGGATCAGAGTCACGCCCGCGCTTTCCATGGCGACGTCGGTGCCGGTGCCCATCGCGATGCCCACCTGCGCCTGGGCCAGCGCCGGCGCGTCGTTGATGCCGTCGCCGGCCATCGCCACGAAACGCCCCTCGGCCTGCAGGCGCTTGACGTGCTGTGCCTTCTGGTCGGGAAGCACGCCGGCGATCACGTCGTCGATGCCCAGGTCACGGGCCACGGCCTTGGCCGTGGTCTCGTTGTCTCCGGTGAGCATGACGATGCGCAAGCCGTCCTCGTGCAATTCGCGGATCGCCTGCGGCGTGGTGGTCTTGACCGGGTCGGCCACCGCCACCAGACCGGCCGGCTGGCCGTCCACGGCCAGGAACATGGCCGTGCGCCCCTGCGTGCGCTGTACCTCGGCCGGCGCGGCCAGCGCCGAGATGCCGATGCCGTGCCCCGACAGCAGCGCGGCGTTGCCCAGCAACACCTCACGCCCGCCGATGCGCCCGCTGACGCCCTTGCCCGCCGCGGCCTGGAAGTCCGTCGGAGCCTCCAACGCGAGCTCGCGCTGCTGCGCGCCCTGCACGATCGCCGCCGCCAGCGGGTGCTCGCTGCCCCGCTCAAGGCTGGCCGCCAGGCGCAGCACCTCGTCGGCGTCCCAGCCCTGGATCGGCACCACCTCCTGCAGGCGCGGCTTGCCTTCGGTGAGGGTTCCGGTCTTGTCCACCACCAGAGTGTCGACCTTGCGCAGGGTCTCGATGGCCTCGGCGTTCTTGAACAGCACGCCCATCGTGGCACCTTTGCCCGTGGCCACCATGATGGACATCGGAGTGGCCAGGCCCAGTGCACAGGGGCAGGCGATGATCAACACAGCCACGGCGTTGATCACGGCATAGGCCATGGAAGGCGCCGGGCCTAGCCACGCCCACAGCGCGAACGTGAGCAGCGCCACCGCGACCACGATGGGCACGAACCAGGCGGCCGCGATGTCGGCCAGGCGCTGGATGGGGGCGCGGCTGCGCGAGGCCTCCGAAACCATGTGGACGATCTGCGCCAGCAGCGTGTCCGCGCCCACGCGCCGGGCCTCGATGACCAGCGAGCCGCTGCCGTTGACGGTCGCGCCCACCACTTTGTCACCGGCCGTTTTTTCGGCCGGAATGGGCTCGCCGGTGATCATCGACTCGTCCACCGACGAAGCGCCTTCCAGCACCACGCCGTCCACCGGGATCTTCTCGCCCGGGCGCACGCGCAGGCGATCGCCCACCTGCACCTGCTCCAGCGGAACGTCCGACTCCGAGCCGTCGGCCACGATGCGCCGAGCCATCTTCGGCGCCATGCCCAGCAGCGCGCGGATCGCCGCGTTGGTGTTGCTGCGCGCGCGCAGTTCCAGAACCTGACCCAGCAGCACCAGGGTCACGATCACCGCGGCCGCCTCGAAATACACGTCCACCGCACCGGTGGCCGGATCGCGGAACGCCGGGGGAAAGATCTGCGGCGCCAGCTGCGCCACCATGCTGTACAGGTAGGCCACGCCGACACCGAGGGCGATCAGCGTGAACATGTTCAGGTTGCGCGTGCGCAGCGAATCCCAGCCCTTAACGAAAAACGGCCAGCCGCCCCACAGCACCACCGGAGACGCCAGCGCGAACTCGGCCCACGAGAATCCCACCTGATGGGGCCCGAGCACGCCCGCCAGACCGGGAACGTCATGGCCCATCGCAAGCGCCAGCACGGGAATGGCGAGCATGAGACTGGCCCAGAAACGCCGGGTCATCGAATCGAGCTCCGGGTTGCGCTCCGGCTCCGTGGCCACGCTGCGCGGCTCCAGCGCCATGCCGCACTTCGGACAGGAACCCGGAGCATCGCGCACGATCTCCGGGTGCATCGGGCACACCCACTGCGTGCGCGACGCCGGTGCCGCCGGCATCACGGGCTCCAGCGCCATGCCGCACTTAGGGCACGCGCCCGGAGAATCGCTGACGACTTCCGGGTGCATCGGGCAGGTGTAGCGCGTGGCGGGCATAGTGCCCGCATGCGCAGCCTGCATCGAGCCAACATCTTCATGCTGGTGTCCGTGTCCGTGCACATGTTGTTGGCCATGATCGTGTTCGTGCGAGCGCACCGGCGCTTGCATTGTCGGCTGCTCGTGCCTTCGGTCGTCCATCGTGCTCCCTCCTGATCGTTATCACGTCGCCCGGCGCCCATCCAAGTGCCGCGAGCACCGCGCTCGCAGGCTCGCGCGAAGCCTCGACTCCTTCGCTGGTCGTTTACAGTTTAGGCATTCATTTGCGTCGAGCACATGACCGCCCAATGACGATCCTGTCATGATTGAGGGCGCGCCGGCTCAGGGTTGGCCTGACATCGATTCCGGCTGCTCCAAGTCAAGGACCCTCCGGTCGACCACAGCTACGGTTTGCTGCGGCGGGCCGATGCCGAACGCCTCACCGAATCGAGAACACAATCATGAATGAACATCCGATACAACGCCTCCTCGCCCTGCTTGCAATGCTTCTCGCGATCGCCGCGGGCTCCACGATTACGCAAGCCGCCGCACCCTTCCAGAAGGGCACGGGCTACAACGAGTTGTCCGCCCGGCAGCCGGTGGGGCACCCAGGCAAGGTCGTGGTCACGGAGTTCTTCTGGTACAACTGCCCGCACTGCAATGCACTCGAGCCCGAACTCGACGCGTGGGTGCGCACGCAGCCGTCCTACGTGGTGGTCGAACGCGTTCCGGTGGCCTTCACGGCGCAGTTCATCCCGCAGCAAAAGCTCTACTACACGCTGCTGGCACTGGGCAAGGTCGACAGCCTGCAGGGCGCCGTTTTCCAGGCCATCCATGAACAGCACATCGCGCTGAACACTCCGGACCAGATGGCCACATGGCTGGCCGCGCACGGCATTGCCAGGCAAACTTTTCTTGCGACCTTCAACTCCTTCGGCGTAGCCATGCAGGCCCGACGCGCCACGCAGATGATGAAGGACTATGGCATCGACGGCGTTCCGACCATGGCGGTAGAAGGCACCTACGAGGTCTCGGGCGATCTTCCGCAGACCCCGACCGACGAACGCATCCTGAAAGCCGTCGATTACCTCGTGGGCCAGGTCCACGCGCAGCAGGCCAGCGCGAGGTAACCTCGGCCGTCGGGCCGCCGGGGCCTCGGCGAGGGGACCGCGCGGCTGCTACGCTGCTTCCGTGCGCGCCGTGATCCATGTGCCTGAAAGGCCCGTAACCGTAACACGCTGCCCCGGTTCGAGGCAGGGATGCTGCATCATCGCGTGGGTATGAACCACCACGATGCGCATGCCGTTGTCAAGGTCGATCCCGTTGTGGCAATGGCTCAGGCCACGAGCGTCGGGCGCGCAGTTCGTGTCGCTGGTCACGGTCCCGCGCAGCGTCGCTCCGCGCGGCAGCGCGATGCCGCCGATGATCTGCAGCAGGGACAGGCCCCCTTGGCCATTGTCGGCCCAGCTTCCTATCGGTGCACCGGCAGGAATGCGAGGCTCACCGGGCACCGCGAACTGCGTGGCGTGAGCATGGGACACCCAGAACAGCGCTCCCCCCACCGTGCCGGCGAGTGCCAACGTAGCGGCGACACGCCGAACCGAGGCGAGGGAAAGGCTTCGTGAGGCTTGCATGGTCGTCGATCTCCGTGCGAATCAGGGATGGGGACAGGCGCGTTGCGCCTGCGTTGCCAACCATGATCGCGCTCCGTTCCCGACACGCCGATGACTGTGCGATGACAATTCCGTCAGGTTCGCGCGGCACCTGCCGTACCGGGCCCGCGCAACCCGCGTGTAGGCGTCACCGGATGATGAACCGGCCGACCATGCCCTTCTCGGCGTGCTCCGGTGTCGGACATACATACCAGTACGTTCCCGGCTCGCCAGCGACGAAGCTGGTGGAAAGCGCCGCGTAGCTTGCAGCCCGCAGACGGCTGTCGCTGCGCCACGGCAGCAAAGGCTCGAGCTGCACCAGCCCCGGTCCGGTCGCCATCATGGCCATGTAGGGATAGGGCGGCGGAACCGCAGTGATGATCAACCCGTGCTCCATGTTGCGGCCGTAGTCCATGTTGACCAGGTCGATGCGCACGGTGGCACCGCGAGGAACCACCAGCGTCGGGTTGGTCAATCCGGCCACCTCGAAGGTCTGGTCCGGGTGGCCGGGCTGCACCGCGACCATCGCGATGCGCACGTCACGGCCGCTGAAGGTCACCGTATGGGTGCGGGCATCCACCCGGGCGCCCTGCGTGCTGCCTGCCAGAAAGTCACGCACCTGCGCGTAATCCAGCACCGCTCCGCCCCAGCCGGGCTCGACGGGACGGTCGGACTGGGCGAAGCCCATCATGCCGCCGCCCATCATGCCTCCCCCCATCATGCCGCCGTAACCTCCGTAGGCTCCGTCGCCTCCACCGGGCATTTGCGCCTGGGCGCTGGGGCCCCAGGCCGCGACCAGCAGGGCCGCCATCACGACGGTGCTACGCGTGCGGCGCCTGATCGTCAGTTTCATCGCATGCTCCTGTTTGGCGAGTTCCGTCACGCGCCCCGAAGGACACCGGGGCTCGACAAGGTTCCGCCGGGCCGGCAGGCGGGGGACCTTGCCCCGTCAGGCGCCGCCCCGGCAGGACAAGGCTCAAGGCGCCTCGACGAGGCTTTCACGCTGCTGCGGCGTCAGCACCGCGTCGACCTGACGGGCCGCCTCCAGGCGATTGCGCAGCATCTGCAGGCGCAAGCTCGACAGCGCGGTGGCCCGCTTCATGATCCCCTCGACATCGAGCTTGTTGCCGGCTGGCGCCCCCCAGGACTCGAACATGACCTTCTGCATGGACTGCATCAGCGGCCACTGCTTGTCGAACAAGGCCTTCTCGATGCCCGCGAACTTCATGCGCTGAGCGTCACTGAGCTGGGGATTCACGCCCCATCCTCCGTAGGCGCCGAAGCCTCCCATCATGCCGGGGCCGAAGCCGCCGTAGCCAGCCATCATCCCCGGACCGAAACCGCCATAGCCTCCCATCATCCCCGGACCGAAGCCGCCATAGCCTCCCATCATGCCGGGACCGTAGCCCCGTAGCCGCCACGTGCCCAGCCCGGCGCGTGCGCACCCACGGATCCACGCTGCCAGGCACCGCCCGCATAGCCCGGACCATAGCCGCCCATCATGCCCGGGCCCATACCGTAGCCGTAGCCCGGGCCGTAGGCGTCGGACTGGGCCGTCGTCGCTGGAGCGCTGGCCGTGCCTGCCGCCAGGGCAGGAAGCGCAGCCGCGCCGAGGATCATCACGGGCGCGGCCACCAGGCCGAGCGCCAGACGCTTGTTCCACTTGATCATGATTCGCTCCTTTGCGAACAGAAAATCCGATTCAATGCAGGTCCAGGTCGGCGCGCCGGCGTTTGTACTCATCGGCGTCGATCTCGCCCCGCGCATAACGCTCGTCCAGGATGGCCCGCGCGGAGGACCCGGGAGCCCTCGACGCGCCGTGATGTCCACGCATGCCGACGAACACGTCGCGCAGCAGTCCCACCACGAGCGCCACCACCACGATGACCAGCAGCAGCATGAAGACCCATCCGAAGCCGCCCATCATCCCGTAGCCCCATCCACCCGGTTGTCCGTACCACATCATGTCGTTCTCCTTTCGGTCGGTTCGCGTCTCACGGTCGCGGCAAGTCGCCTTGCGCGCAGCCACCGGATGCTTGATACCAACCTTATTGATTCGGCCCGCAAACAGATTCAAGCTGCATAGCGGACGTAGGGATCCTGGAAGTAGGCTTTGACGCGCTCGGGTTCGCGGGTGATAACGGCCATGTGCTCCTCGGTGACGGCCTGCAGGCGTGCCTTGGTGCGCACCGGCACCTTCTTGCGCATGACGTGCTTCAAGTCGGCGTTCAGCCGCTCCTCGGGGTTGAGCTCCGGGCTGTAGCTGGGCAGATAGAACACCTCGATTGCCTCGTTGTGCTGGGCCAGCCACTGCTTCACGGGTTTGCAGTGATGCACGCTGAGGTTGTCCAGAATGAGGAAGACCTTGCCGCGGGCATCCTTCACCAGCGCTTCAAAGAACTCGATCAGGCGCTCATGGTTGAACGCCCCGTCGATGATCATCCAGCGCGCCTTGCCCTGGTTGGTGACGCTGGCGATCATCGACAGCTTCTGGCGCGTGCCGCCCACGGCCATCGCCACAGGTGTCTTGCCCCTGGGCGCAAAGCTGCGGCCACGCGCATCGGTGTTGACCAGCGCCGTCTCGTCACCCCAATGGATTTCACCCTTCTCGGCCTTGGCGCGCTCGGCAAGGGCTGGGTACTCCGTCTCCAGCCAGGCCCGTACCGCAGCAGGGGACTGCTCATAGGCGCGGCGGATGGGCTTTTGCGGGGTGAACCCCCAGCGCGCCAGGTACTTGCCTACCGAGCGCACCTGCAAGGCCATGCCGCATTCACGTTCGATGAGTTGCATCACGGCAGCCCGGCTCCACAGGGCAAAGTCCATTTTGAGTTGCTCAGGACGGTGATCACAGATCATGTGCTGGATGTGCGCTTCCTGTTCCGCACTGAGCACACGCTGCTCCCCCGTGCGGCGGCCTCGGCGCCGGGGAGCCAGCGCCGCCATGCCGCCGGCTTCATAGCGGTCAATCGTCTTGCTCACCGCCGTGTAGCTCAGTCCCACGTCGGCGGCAATCTGCGTGCGTGTGCGCCCACGTTTGTGCGCCCGTATGACCTGCCTGCGCCGCTCATGTTGCTCGGCTGGCGTCAGCCGTCTTGCATCGTCTTTGTCCATGCAAACTCCGACTCGCACTTGCCCCGAAAGTTCAATCTATTTATGGGCCTAATCTATAGTATCCGGCGCCTGTCCCTCGAATGACCCGTCGATTACATTGATGTCATCTTGCGGTCATGCTTGCGCAACCATGCGCGGGCTAGAGTGTGCGGGTAAGGACGGTGTATCGATGAAACTGCTCGTGGTCGAAGACGAGGCGAAGACGGCCGACTACCTGCGCCAGGGTCTGAGCGAAGCCGGCTTCGTCGTCGATCTCGCGCGCAACGGTCTGGACGGACACCACTTGGCGATGACCGGCGACCACGAGTTGATCGTGCTCGACGTGATGCTGCCCGACGTCGACGGCTGGCGCATCCTGCGCGCGCTGCGCGAGGCCGGGCGCGACGTGCCCGTGCTGTTCCTGACCGCGCGCGACAGCGTGGAGGACCGCGTCAAGGGGCTGGAGCTCGGCGCCGACGACTACCTGGTCAAGCCCTTCGCCTTCACCGAGTTGCTGGCGCGCGTGCGCACGTTGCTGCGCCGCGGTCGCAATCCGGCGCTGGCCGAAAAGCTTCAGGTGGCCGACCTGGTTCTCGACCTGCCTCGGCGGCGAGCCAGCCGCGGCGGCACGCGCATCAATTTGAGCAACAAGGAGTTCGCGCTGCTCGAGCTGCTGGTGCGGCGCCAGGGCGAGGTGCTGCCACGTTCGCTGATCGCCTCGCAGGTCTGGGACATGAACTTCGACAGCGACACGAACGTGATCGACGTGGCCATCCGGCGCCTGCGCGCGAAGGTCGACGACGCCTTCTCGCCCAAGCTGATCCGCACCGTGCGCGGCATGGGCTACACCCTGGACCTGCCCGATGCCGACGATTGAGCCGGGCGCGCCCCGCATCGGACGCCGCGCACGCCGCCCGGCGTCGCTGGCATTGCGCGTGACCGCGTGGGTCGGCCTCGCCACCACGCTGACCTTCCTGGTCGCCGCGTGGGCGATCGAGGTCGCGATCGAGGCGCACTTCGCGGGCCAGGACCTGGGGCAGCTTCGTCCGGTGGCGCAGACCCTGCGCCTGGCCCTCGACGATGCGGCCGCCGGCGCCGGGGGCGAGGCCCTGCAACAGCGTTTCGCGCAGACCATCGCGGACCATCACGAGGTGTACTTCCGGGTCGAGAGGGCGGACGGACGCCTGCTGTACGACGCCACGCCCCCGGGACTTGCCGCGAGGGCGCATGCCGACCCGGCCGTGCAGCAGCTGGACGCTGGCGCGCTGCGTATCTGGAGCACCGGCGGGCGCAGCTACCGCGGCGCGGTGCTGCGCATCGGCCGCGACACCGTGATTCTGGCGACCGCCATCGACTACCACCTGCGCTTCCTGGCGGCGCTGCGGCGTGCGCTGTGGCTGGGCACGCTGCTCGCCAGTGCCTTCAGCGTGCTCGTGGCCTGGCTGGCGGTCCGTCAGGGACATGCGCCGATCCGGCGTATCGGCGCGCGCATGCGCGAGGTCAGATCGGAACGCCTGGATGTCCGCCTCGACCCGGACAAGGTGCCGGTGGAGCTGGCCGGGCTCGTCGCCTCGTTCAACGCGATGCTCGAACGCATCGGTCAGAGTTTCGTGCGTCTGTCCAATTTTTCCGCCGACATCGCGCATGAGCTGCGAACACCCGTCACCAACCTGCGCACCCAGACCCAGGTCGCGCTCTCCCGCGCACGCAGTGCCGACGATTACCGCGAGGTCCTTTACTCCAACCTCGAGGAGTACGAGCGCATGAGCGCGATGATCGGCGACATGCTGTTCCTGGCCCAGGCCGAGCACCAGTTGATCCGGCCCGAACAGGCCGAGGTGGATCTGGGTGCCGAGGTCGGGGAGCTGTTCGAGTATTTCGAGGCCTGGGCCGAGGAGCGCGGCGTCCGGCTGCAATCCGTCGGCGAGGCCCCACGGATCCGTGGCGACCGCGCGATGCTGCGACGAGCACTGTCGAACCTGCTGTCCAACGCCATTCGCCACACCGCGGCGGGAGCCACGGTCACCGTGCGATTCGAAAGCGATCCCACCGGCTGGCTGAAGGTCTGCGTCGAGAACCCGGGCGCCGATATTGCCGCCGAGCACCTGCCTCATCTGTTTGACCGCTTCTACCGCGTCGACCCTTCGCGCCAGCGCAACGGCGAGGGCGCCGGTCTGGGACTCGCGATCGTCAAATCGATCGCCGAAACCCACGGTGGAAGTGTGGGCGCCATGTCCACCGGCGGCCAGGCGCGCTTCTGCATGCGTCTGCCAGCGCCCGCTTCGAAAACGTGGCATTGACGTTTCAAGGTGCTTCGCAGCTACGGTCCTTCTTCAAGTGGATAGCTCAAGCAGCAGCGATTTCCTGCCTGAATACTCCGGTTCGGGATAGCAACAATAGCCTGCGACGCGCATTGGACTTCGAGGGTCGCGCGCGCACTTTGCGCCGAATCTCCGAGAGTCGCAGCTGCCCGAGGGTAGCCCGCCATCGCCGCAGCGACACCGTTATTGCGATGACTGCTGGCAGATGGAAGGGGCCACGGGGTGCAAGCGCCGCTGATCGGACGGGGCGCTAGCGCGGGCTTGTCTCGGTCCCGGTCGAGTAGCTAGGCCATTACCGTTGTCTCCGCGACGGCAATTCTCTGATCGCCGGCTATTGGGTAGGCGTCATCCGACGATCGCATCGAAGCGCAGAGTGACTTCAGGACAACGGGCAAATCGACGCTGCGACTGACGCGCCCAGCGCGCGCCGGCCACCGCAGCCCTCATGCACCGCTAAGAGAACGTTGCTACGTTCGGTAATTCAAGTCGAGCGAGCACTCCACAGGACCTGCGATGCGTACACCGAGTCTGGGCAAGATCCCCGCAATCGGCATATCGTTCTGGTCGCTCAAGGTTCTCGCCACCACACTGGGGGACCTGTTGGGCGATCTCCTGTCCCTCGCCCTGCACCTCGGCTATCGGCTGGCACTCTCAGCCAGTGTGCTGGCCATGCTGGCCCTGCTGGTCGCGCAGCTTCGATCGGAGCGACGGCGGCCATGGCTGTTCTGGGCCTTGATGCTGGCCAGCTCGGCGGTCGGCGCGGAGGTCTCGGATGCCCTGGCCCGGGCCCTCGGCTGGGGTACGGCGACCACCGCGCTCGTGCTGCTCGGGGGACTCGTTGTCATCTTGCTGTCGTGGGCCATGTGCCGAGGTCTGCCGGCACCGGGGTTCATCGGCAACCGGCGTGATGAAGGCTGGTTCTGGGCAGCCGCGCTCACAGGCAATGGTCTCGGCTCGGTGCTCGGGGATCTGCTGGGAGACCACTGGGGCCTGGGGCTGGCGGCAAGCAGCGGTCTATACGCCGCCATGCTCGCCGTGCTCTGGGGGCTGGGACGTGCGACGTGGATCGACCGACGCGTGATCTTCTGGGCGGCCTTCGTGCCGAGCCGGATCCCGTTCTAGGACTCGTTCACACCGATTGCGCGCACGCCGGGCAGGTCGACGCGCACGACCAGCCCCTTGCGCCGGTCCGCGCGATCGTGCAACGAGATCTGTGCGCCGATGCGCCGCGCTGCTTCGCGTGCAATGGCCAATCCGAGACCCGTACCCCCGATCTCCTGGCCCGCCAGGCGGTGGAAGGGCTTGAAGGCCTCGGCCCGCTCGCTCGGCTCCACTCCGGGGCCGCTGTCGATGATCTCGCAGCGCGCACCATCGCCGAGCGCCACGATGCGCAGCGTGACCTCGCCGCCGGCAGGGGTGTACTTCAGCGCATTGTCGATCGCATTGCCGAGGATGGTGCGCAGCAGCCGCGCGGAGCTGAGCACCGACGGCACGTCGCCGGCCTCCATGCCCAGGTCGATTCCGCTCTGTTCGGCGACCGGGAAATGCATCGCCAGCAGCTCGCGCCCCAGGGCCACGAGGTCGACGCTTTCGCGTGGCGCATCAGCGCTTTCGATGCGCGCCAGGTCCAGCAACTGCTCGCTGAGCTTGCGCGCGCGCTCGATGCCCTGCTCGAGGGCATCAGGCGAAGCCGGGCCTCGTCGAGGGATTTCGCGTGACGCAGGTTGCGCGCCTGCAGGGCCAGCGCCGTTAACGGCGAACGCAGTTCATGGGCGGCGTCGGCCACGAAGCGCTGCTGCTGGCGCATCAGCTCGCGCGTGCGTCCGAGCAACCCTTCGATGGCGTCGACAAAGGGCTGAATCTCGGCCGGCATGTCCCGCAACTCCAGGGAGGGCTCCGGCACGGTCTCGAGCGCCTCCAGGCGCCTTGCGGCGCGCACCACGGGCTCGAACTCCCGGCGCACGCCGCGGCCGATCAGCCCGATCAGCAAGGGCACCAGCAGCAACGATGGCAGCAACGCTCGCAACGCCCCGTTCCAGGCCAGTTCGTCGCGCGCGTCGGTGGCCTGCGCGACCACCGCGGTGTAGGGCCCCTGTCGCTGGACGAGCACCCGCATGCGGCCGGCACGGGTGTCGAGCGTGCGCAGCCCCGGGGTCATGGCCGATCCCAGCCATGCCGGTGCCGGATCGATGGGCAGCATCGCCAGGTGGATGCGTGAGTCGTGGTCGTCGAGGCCCCCGCGCCCCGGGGCGGACATCTCATGCCCGGGGTGCCGCAGCGCGAGCGCGGCGACCTGGCGCAGCATGTCGTCCTGCGACTCGCGCAGCTCGCGCCAGGCGAGCACGAACTGGGCCGCGGCCGCCAGCAGGCCGAGGCCGACCACGGCGACCCCCAGGTGCAGCACCAGCCGACGCTGGAAGGAACGGGTCATCGCGCCTTGTCCACCATCCATCCCGCCCCGCGCACGTTCTTGATCACATCGGCCCCGAGCTTCCTGCGCACGCCGTGGATCAGAAAGTCGACCGCGCTGCTCTCGACCTCTTCGTTCCAGCCGTACAGCCGGTCCTCGAGCTGGGCGCGGGTGAGGATGGTTCCCGGGCGCAGCAGCAGCGCGTGCAGCAGCGCGAATTCGCGCGCGGTCAACACCACGCGCAGATCGCCGCGCCGGGCCTCGCGAGTGGCGGGATCGAGCCGCACGTCGCCGTTGCCCAGTTCGGCGGCCGCCTGGCCGGACTGGCGGCGCACGACCGCGCGCATGCGCGCCAGCAGTTCGTCCATGTCGAAGGGCTTGACCACGTAGTCGTCGGCGCCGAGGTCGAGCCCGCGCACCCGGTCGGCGGCCGCGTCGCGGGCCGTGATCAGCAGCACGGGCACGCGGTCGCCCCGCTCGCGCAGGCGCTGCAGCACACTGAGGCCGTCGCGCCCGGGAAGCCCGATGTCGAGCAGAACGATCTGATGCTGGCCGTCGCGCAGCACGCGGTCGGCGGTTTCGCCGTCGCGCACGAGGTCGACCGCGTAGGCGGCGTCGCGCAACGCGACTTCGATCGCCGCCGCGATCATCGGATCGTCCTCGATCAGCAGCGCGCGCATCGGGCTTGCCCCGCGGCTCAGTGCGCGACGGCCGCGGCGCGCTGCGGCAGCAGGCGAAGCGCGATCACCATGCCCCCGAGCAGCACGGCCGAAGCCGCGAACCGGCTGAGCTCGAGCCCGCCGGAGGCGATCGGCTTGTCGAGGAAATCCCCAGCACGGCGCCCAGCGGGCGCGTCAGGATGAAGGCGGCCCAGAACAGCGCGGTGCGCGATGCGGCGGTGCGCCAGTACAGCAACGCGACCACGGCCAGCGCCGAGCCGAACACCACGGCAGCGCCCTGGTAGCCCAGTCCCGCCGTGTCGGCGCTCCAGTCGCCCAGCGCGGTACCGAGGGTCTGCGAGAACATGATGGTCACCCAGTAGAACACTTCGGCCTTGCCCGATTGCACACTGCCCACCGCGACACTGCCGGTGGAGCGCTGCCACAGCAGCAGCGAGGCGCCGAGCAGGGCCAGCAGCAGGCTGGTTCCGCCAGCGTAGCCGATGCCCAGCGAGCGGTCGGCGAAATCGGCCAGGGTCGTGCCCACCGTGGTCGTGGCGATGATGGTCGACCAGTACAAAGCGGGGTGAAAGCGCATGGCGCGCATCTGCGCGAAGACCAGTGCGGCGAACAGGGCCGCGAAAACTCCCGTGGCCGCCAGGTAGCCCAGGTGCAGGGACATGGAGACCGCGTCCCCGGCCGTCTCACCGAGGGTCGTGGCGGCGATCTTGACCAGCCAGAAGCCCATCGTGGCTTCGGGGACCTTGGCAAGGACGGATTCAACGCTTGTGGTTTTCATGGGTCCGCGGGTGATGGAGGCAGGCGCAGGGCCCCGGCGTTCGCCGGGGCCCTGCCGGGGCTCAGTCCTTGTTCGCTCCCTCGACGCTGTCCTCAAGCACCTCGCCCGTCCTGGCGTCGACTCCGAGTTCCCGTTCCCCCTGGGGAGTCTTCAGGTCGAAGGAATAGCGCAGTCCGCTACCACCCTTTTCGCGTTCGAGTTCGCGATCGGTGATGGTCGCGCCGGGAACGGCCTTGAGGGCGATCTGCGAAGCCTGCTCCATGGTGACGGCCGCGTCCTTGGCGTACTTCTGGCCGTCGTAGGCATGCGCCGCGGTGGCGGCGATCAAGGCTGCACCCGCGGCGCCGACGATGACCAGGGTCTTGTGCAACTTCATGGAAACACTCCTGAGGATGATGGGCCCGACGGCCAGGTGGCCGTGGGCAGCGCCGATGCAGCGCATGAGCAGGAGTGTGCTGGGGGAGATTTAGCCCACATTTAGCGCGGGGTGCGCCGAGATGCGCCCCGGCCCTTTTTCATGGCCGCGCGCAGCGCCTGCTATGTCGACGCTAAGAATGGGCGGGAATACTCGGCGAGTCTCATACCCTGCCTGACGATGCACGCGATCCAGAATCTCAATCACACCCTGTTCCTGCTGGTCAATGCCGGCGCGACCACGCCACGCTGGTGGATCGACCTGGCGGTCTTCGTCGCCAATGACCTCGTCTACGGTGTACCGGTGCTGCTGATCGGACTGTGGCTTGCAGGTGGTTCGTCGCGTCGCGGTGCCGCACTCCTGGCCTTTGCGATCGCCATGATCGCGCTCGGAGCCAATCAGCTCATCGGACTCGCCTGGTACCAGCCTCGCCCCTTCGTGATCGGGCTGGGCCACACCTGGGCGTCCCATGTGCCTGACGCATCGCTTCCCAGCGACCATCTGACGCTTTTCACCTCCATCGGGCTGGGGCTGCTCTTGGGCGGGCTCAAACGAGTCGGCGCGGCGACCCTCGTCGTCGGACTGCTCGTAGGCTGGGCGCGGGTCTACGTCGGGCTGCACTTCCCGCTGGACATGGCGGGGTCGTTGCTTGTGGCCGCGGCGTGCAGCGCGGTCCTGGTGCCGCTGTGGCGCCACGTTGGGGCCGCCGTGACCACCCGGGCCGAGGCAACCTATCGATGGCTGCTCGCGCGCCCCATCACCCGGGGAATTCTTCGCGCCTGATCAAGGCGTTGCCGCAAGGGGCCGGGGCACAATGCCACGGGAGAGCATGATCTCGCGCCATCGCCGGGTGATCGAGGGGTGCTCGATTCCAGGCGAGAGCACATCATGTCGGCACAATCGGATGAGGCGCCCATCCCGGGCGGATTGAGCGACGCGCAAGTCGCCGAGCGGATTGCGCGCGGGCAAGTCAACCGCACGCGCTCGCGGCCCAGTCGAACGCTGCGGCAGATCGTCGCCGTGCATGTGTACACCCGCTTCAACGCTCTGCTGGGTGCGCTGTGGTTGCTGGTCATCGCGGTGGGAACCTGGAAGGACGCCCTGTTCGGCGGGGTCATCGTGGCCAACGCCGCCATCGGCATCGCGCAGGAACTGCGCGCCAAGCGCACCCTGGATCGCCTGGCCCTGCAGTCGGCGGCGCGCGCTCGCGTGTTGCGCGCCGGCGCCATGGTCGATCTTGCTCCCGAGGACATCGTGCAGGACGACCTGCTCGAACTGGGCGCGGGGGATCCGGTTCCCGTCGACTGCGCGGTGCTCGACGCCACGGATCTGGAGCTCGACGAATCGCCGCTCAGCGGCGAAGCGCATGCGGTGTCCCACCGCGCCGGCGACACGCTGCGCTCGGGCAGCCTGGTGGTTGGCGGGCGCGCCCGTTGTCGTGCCACCGCGGTGGGCGAGGCGGCATGGATCCAGGGCCTGCAGCGGCAGGCGAGGCGTTTCAGCCTCGCCCATTCCGAGTTGCGCGCGGGAATCGACCGCATCCTGCGCGTCGTGGGCTGGGCGCTGTTGCCCACCGCCACCTTGCTGTTCGTCACCCAGTTCACGCTCGGACTGCCCGCCGGCGCGGCGCTGTTGTACGGGGCGGCCGGGGTGGTCGCCATGGTGCCCCAGGGGCTGGTGCTGCTGACCAGCCTGGCGCTGGCGGTGGGGGCGGTGCGGCTGTCGCGTCGCCGCGCGCTGGTGCAGGACCTGGCCGCCACCGAGGCGCTGGCCCGGGTGGACGTGATCTGCCTGGACAAGACCGGCACCTTGACCGAGCGCGACTTGCGCGTGGCCCGCATCCAGATGCTCGCCCAGGAGCCATCGGCCTTGACCGCGCTGGCCGCATTGGCCGCTGCCGAGCCGCGGCCGAATACCACGCTGCAGGCCATCGCCCAGCGCTGGCCCGGGCAACCCGGCGGGCCGGCGGTGGTGCGCAGTGTCGCGTTCTCCTCGGCACGCAAATGGAGCGGCGGCGTGCTCGAAGGGCTCGGCACCTGGCTGCTTGGCGCTCCCGACGTGTTGCTGGCGAAGCACGGGTCGGTCGATTCGGTTCATCCCGCCCTGGCTCAAACGGCCCAATGGGCATCGGAGGGCTTTCGGGTGCTCTTGCTCGCGCGCGCTGCAGGTGAACCGGACGCGAGCCATCCGCCCATGGAGGTCCGGCCGGTGGCGCTGATCCTTCTGTCCGAACAGATCCGCCCCGACGCTCGATCGACGCTGGACGACCTTGCCGGACAAGGTGTCGCGGTACGGCTGATCTCCGGAGATCATCCGGCAACGGTCGGCGGCGTCGCACGCGAGCTGGGCATCGGCGACGCCTCCCAGGTCGTCGACGCTTTCGGGCTCAGTGACGCCGAGCTTGTCGCGCGGGTGTCTGCGCGCAGCGTGTTCGCGCGCACCTCGCCACGGCAGAAGGAGTTGATCGTCGGCGCCCTGCAGTCCGCGGGCCACGCGGTGGCCATGGTCGGCGACGGGGTCAACGACATCCCCGCGCTCAAGCGCGCCGACGTCGGCGTGGCCATGGGCGCGGGCACCGCCGCGTCGCGCGCCGTGGCGCAACTGGTGCTGCTGGACAACCGCTTTGCCAGCATGCCGGCGGTGATGGCCGAGGGTCGCCGGGTGGTGGGCAACATCGAACGCGTGGCCGTGCTGTTCCTGACCAAGAGCGTCTACGCCATGCTGCTGGCGCTTGCGGTGGGAGTGGCCGGAGTGGCCTTTCCCTTCCTGCCCAGGAATATCTCCCTGGTCGACGCGCTGACCCTGGGCGTACCCGCGTTCCTGCTTTCGCTGGAGCCCAACGGGCAGCGTCTGCGCCCGGGCTTTGTCGAGCGGGTGCTGCGATTCGCGATTCCAGCCGGGCTGTTCGTGGCCGCCGCGGCCTTCGCGGCCTTCGCCCTGGTGCGCGTGCAGGGCGGGGGGGCTCTGCCACAAGCGCGCAGCGCGGCCACGCTGGTGCTGTTCGCGACCGCGCTGTGGGTGCTGGCACTGGCGGCAGCGCCCTTGCATGCCCGACGGGCATGGCTGGTCGTCGCCATGGTCTTGTCGTTCCTGCCGACGCTGCTGGTGCCCCAGCTTCGGGAGTTCTTTGCGCTGCGCAGCCTGTCGAACACCGCATGGCTGCAATGCGCGGCGATCGCCGCAGCCGCGATGATTGCGTTGCATTGGAGCCGCGCCGTCGCGCTGGCCGTGCCCGAGGGCCGCGCACGCAACCGCCGCTGGGGTCGGCATGAACTGTCGCGCTGGCTCATCGGCGCCGACAGCCCGAAGGTGTTCCTCGCGGTATCGGCGCTGCTGGTGATCGGCGGTGCCTGGTTGTTCTTCGGCGTGCTGGAGGATGTGGTCAGCCATGATCCCCTGGTGCTGGTGGATGTGCAGGTCTTCCACCTTGCGCAGGCGCTGCGCGGCCCGACCACGGATCACCTGATGGTGGGCATCACCGAACTCGGCGACGCCGCCGTGCTGCTACCGTTGATCGTGGCCGCGCTCGCCTGGTTCGTCGCGCGCAGGCTGTGGCTGAGCGCGGCTTACTGGGTGGGCGCGGTCGGCGTGACCCAACTCCTGGCCCAGGTCATCAAGCTGGCGCTGCACAGGCCACGGCCGATGCCGCTGTACGCGGGCGCCCAGGCGTTTTCCTTTCCCAGCGACCACGCCGTCATGAGCGCCGTGGTGTACGGACTGCTGGCCTGGCTGCTGCTGCGGCGGGCCTCCCCGCATTGGCAGCGCGTGGGCGGTGCCGCAGCCATGGCGCTGATCCTGCTGATCGGGTTGTCGAGGGTCTATCTGGGAGCGCACTGGCTTTCTGACGTGCTGGGTGGCCTGGCCTTCGGGGTCGCCTGGGTCGCCCTGGTGGCGATGGCCTACACCTACCATTGCCGCGAGCGATTGCAGGAACGCTGGCTGGCGATACTGCTGCTCGGAGTTTTCCTGGTGGCGGCCATCGCGCATGGGTTGCTGGACCATCGCCGGGATATGCAGCGTTATGCTGCAAGCGCTGCGCCTGTCGCCCGCCCGCTACTACAGCCCCCGACTTGAGGCAGCTACGCACCATGCACGAGACAATCCCGCAATGGGCCGAGGGATAGCAGCGCGGCGGCTGGCAGCTAGCCGAGCAGGCCAGCTGGGGCTCGGCGGCCGAAGAACGTGAGCCGGCCAGGCGCGGTCAGGAGAGGTAGTGGGGATACCGGCATTGCAAATACCGCCGCACCCGGATGCCACGCATTGGCCAGATGCCGTTAGAGGCCTAGCGGGACGCGGTCGGGCTGAACACGCCGCTTCCGGTCAGCAGCTGCAGCGCCACCGTTTGCTGGGCGGTCTGCTGCTCATTGGCAAGCAGCGCCAGTCGCTGGTCGAGCCAGGCGCGGCGCTGCGCCTGCGCCTGCGGCAACGTCATGTCGCCCCGACGCAGAGCAGCATCGGCGGCAAGCGCAGCTGAGCGAAGCGGCGCCAGCGCTGATCGCAAGTCCCTCCGCTGGCTGCGCAGCAGGCGAAGGTCCACCAGCAATTGGGCGACCTGTTCGTGGGTCTGCTTCAGGCGCAGCACATATTCATCGTAGAGCTTGGCTCGGGTCGCCCGTTGCACGGCGATGGCGCCGCGGCTCCCGTTGAGCAGCGGCAGGTTCAGGGTGACACCGAAGCCCAGCGTGTTCACGTCCGAAGTATCGCGCGCGCGGGAGATGCCGACGCTCACCGACGGAAACTGTGACAGCACGGCCTCCCGCAGGCGCTGCTCCTGGCTCGCATAGCCCGCGCGCAAGGCCAGCAGGTCGGGTCGGATGGCAGCGAGCCGCGGCAGGTTGCTCGCTGCGTCGGCGACCGCGGCAGGCTCGTACTGCGGCAGCCCGGCCAGGCGCAGCGGCGTGCCGGGGCGCAATCCCAGCAACGCGTCGAGCGCGCCCAGCGCCGACGCCTGCTGGCGCGCGTCGGCGCCGAGCCGGCCGCGCAGCGACTGCAGCTCGACCAGGTCGGCGTCCGCGGTGGTGCGCGGCTCGATTCCTGCGGCCTGCGCCGCACGATCGCGCCGTAGCCTCCGAGCCGCGGCGCTGAGCTGTTCGCGCAGCAATGCGTCGCGCTCGCGCAAGCCCGCCAACTCGACGGAGTCGCGCTCGGCCGCCGCCGCGGTCTGCCACTCCTGCCACAGCAGCTGCAAGTCGACCTGGCGCAGGTGGGCACGCCCAGCGGCCACCGCGGCACCACGCGTGATCAGGCTGCCGAGATCGAACTGCAACCCGAGCTTGTAGGCCGTGCTGGTGGCTCCGCCACCGCTGCCTTGCGGGACTTCGCGCGATGCGCTGAAGGTGGGATCCGGCAGGAGGCCTGCAGCGAAGGCCTGCGCCTGCGCCACGCCCAGGCGGGCCCGAGCGGCTTGCAAGCGCGGATCGTTGAGCACCGCCAGCGCAGCGACTCCCTGCAGGGTCAGCGGCGCGTCGGGGTCGATGGACTGCGAGGCCAGCGCCGGAAGCGCGATGCGCCGCGCGTCCACGCGAAGCCGTACGGGCTGCTGCCAGCTCACCGCGTCGGGCAGGGGTCGGGGTGCGTAGCCGGCGCAGGCGGCAAGGCCCGCGCACAGCGCCACGGCGAGGGCGGCACGCAGGGGACGCCGGCTCATGCCGAAACCCCGGGCGAGGCCTGCCGCGCCAGCTGCTTGCGGCGCCAGTGCAGATACAGCGCCGGGATCAGGTTGGTCGAGCGCAGCGCGCTCCACAGCAGGCCGCCCAGGATCACCACCGCCAGGCCCTGCTCGGGTGCTGCGCCCTCACCTAGACCCAGCGCGGTCGGCAGCATGCCGAGCATCGCGGTGACCGCGGTCAGCACGATGGGCCGGAAGCGCACCTGGATGGCCTCGCGCACCGCTTGCTCCAGTGGCATGCCGGCGTTCTCGTTGGCGCGTGCGCGGTCGAGCAGCACGATGGAGTGACGCAGGCCGATGCCCACCAGAGTCAAGAACCCGATCATGCCAGTGGCGTTGAGCCCGACGCCGCTGAGCACCAGCGCCACCGTGCCGCCAGTCAATGCCAGCGGGATCTCCAGCAGCAAGATCCCGGGAATCAGCAGCCCGTCGAACTGCAGCAGCAGGATGCCCACCATGATGGCGAAAGCGGCCAGGGTCGCCACCAGCAGGCCGAGCGCGGCTCGCTCGAGCTCGGCGACGAGCCCGCCGAAGGCGATGCGGTAGCCGGCTGGAAGCTTCAGGCCGCGTAACGCCTTGCGCGCCTGTGCCTCGGTACTGCCCAGCGGCCCCGTGGGCGTGGCCAGGATGTCCAGCGCGCGCGCACCCGCGATGTGCCGGATCTGGTTGGGCGTCGGCTCGAGCTGCAGACGCGCCAGCTGACCCAGTGGCGTCCACGCGCTCTCACCGGTGCGGATGGGCAGCGCCGCAAGCTGGCCGAGCGTGCGCCGCGGGGCATCGGCCAGGCGTATGTACAGCGGAAGCGGCACGTTGCCGTCGGGCACGCGGCTGATGACCTTACCTCCGATGAGGGGATCGATCTGCCGGTACAGAGAGCGCGGAGTTAACCCATGCACGGCCAGCGCCGCTGCCGAGGGCTCGATGCTCAGCTGAGTGACTGGGTAGCCGTCGTTGTCGAACACGTCCGCCAGCGCCGGAACCCGGCGCAGGCGCGCAGTGATCTGTTCCGCAATGGTGCGCAGCTCGGGCACGCGGGCGCCGAACACGTGGATCACGAAGGGCTGCGGCAGGCCCGACAGGCTCTCGCCCAGGCGCTCGATGGTCGGTGTATCCACCGCCAGCTGCACCCCCGGCAGCGCGGACTCGCGCTGGATGCGCTGCCCGATGGCGTCGAGCGCGTTGACGCTCACTCCAGGCTTGAGCGCCACCTGGATCTCGCCGGCGTAGGCAGGCTCGGTGTAGGTAGTCGATGCCGAGGATCCGATGCGCGCGTAGACATGCGCCACCGCGGGGTCGCGCAGCAGGCGCTGTGAGATGTGACGCACTGCCGCGCGGGTATCCAGCAGCGAGGCCCCGGGTGGCAGCGTGAAGGACTCCAGCAGTGCGCCTTCGTTGGGCAGCGGCAGGAAGTTGATCGGCACCAGCACCAGGCCAACCAGGCTGAGCAGCAGCACGGCGAAGGTCAGCGCCAGGCTGGTGCGCGGGGCGCGGGCGACCCAGTCGAACAGGTGTTCGTTGCCTCGCTGCATCCACTCCATAAGGCGCCGGCCGCTGCCCGCCCCGCCCCCGGCGCGCGCGCCGAGAAAGCCCAGCCCCAGCGGAATCAGGGTCAGCGACACCAGCAGCGAGGCCAGCAATGCCAGAATCATCGCCAGCGAGAAGGGGATGAAAAACAGCCCCACGATGCCCCGACGAAGAGCAGGGGCACGTAGATGGCGACATTCGTCAGCGTGCCGGTGATGTCGGGCACCACGATGCCGCGCAGCCCAGCCCACACGCCCTGCCAGTGCGCATCGCCTGCTTCCCAGCGGTGGTGGATGCTCTCCAGCACGATGATCGCGTCGTCGGCCAGCAAGCCGACCGCCACCGTCAAGGCCCCGAAGGTCATCAGGTTCAGGCTTTGACCGAAGGCATGCAGTGCGGCGATGGCGATGGCCAGCGACAATGGAATGCTCAGGGCCAGCACGAACACGCCCCGACCGGCGCCCAGCACCCAAAACAGCATCGCCACGGCCAGAAGCGCGCCAATCAGCAGGTTGCGGCCGAGATCCGTGCCGACGATGCCCACCAGGTGCCCCTGGTCGTAGGTGCGGACCCAGCGGACGCCCGGCGGCAGCTCGTGCACGCTTCGCTGCAGCGCAGCCTGCACTGCGCGCGTCACCACACGCGTGGAAGCTCCCGGCTGCTTGATGACGGTGACGGCTACGCTGGGTTGGCCGTCCAGGCTGACCGCGTTGTGCGTGGGCATGGCCGCGCGCTCGACGCGCGCCAGCGCGCGCAGTGGAATCGGGCTGCGCGGCGTAGCCACGGTCACGGCCTCGAGTTGCGCGATGTGCACCGGCAGCTTGCGCGCCTCGATCAGCACGTCGTTGTGACCCAGCGTCAGGTAGCCGGCCGGCGCGAGCAGCACCTGCTCCTTCACCGCCCGCTCGATGGCCTCGACGCCAATGTCGTAGCGGCGCATCGCGCCGAGCTCGGGCTGAATCCACAGCGCCTCTTCGCCGGCGCCGTACACGTGCACGAACTGCACACCGGGGATCGCGCGCAGCGCCGGCGCGATTTCCGCCTGCACCAGACGCTGCACCCGGGCCGGTGCGATGCCGGCGGGAATGTGTGCGGTGTAGTCGGCGACCTCGTTGATGGCATTGCCCATGATCTGCGCCACCGGATGCGCCTGCGACGGCAGGCGCGCGCGTGCGCGGTCGATGGCGCTGTTGACGGCCAGCAGGTCCGCCTGGGCCTGGCTGCCCTGGCGAAACCGCACATCGATCTCGACCGTGCCGTTGCCCATCACCGAGCGCACGCTGCGCAGGCCGGTGAGGGTCAGGATCTGGCCCTCCAGCGGCTGCACCACCAGGTGCTCGAGCTCAGTGGCGGTGGTGCCGGGCAGATGCGCGGTGACGCTGATCTGCGGGAAATCGAAGCTGGGCAGCACTTCCACTGGCGTATGCACGAAGGCGTCGATGGCCCAGGCCAGAACCACGCCGAGCACCAGCAGCCACAGCACCCTGCGCCGCAACAGGCGCGGTACGGACAAATCGGATGCCATCGTTCTTCAGTCCGGCGGCGTGTAGTGGCTGGCAATGCCGCGGTGGTAGTCGAGCAGGGCGTCGGTGACTACCACTTGCTGTCCGGCCGACAGGCCGGAGGCGATCGCGGTCCACCATCCTTGCGCCGGCCCGGGAACGACCTGCCGCGGCTGCTCGCCCGCTGGCGTGTGCACCAATACCCACCAGCGCCCCCGGTCGAGGATCAGCGCTTGCGTGGGTACCAGCACCATGCGCTGCGCCGGGCCCTCGAGTACCAACGATCCCCACTGCCCATTGATCCACCAGGCCGGTGGCTTTGGGGTGGTCGGCAACACCCCGATGCGCGTGCCGCCGTCGGCAGCCAAAGCGGGCGAGATCGCCGCGACCCTGACGGCGACCGCAGCCCCCTCTCCCGAGGGCTTGAACAGCCCCGTCATGCCGACGTGCAGGCGCTGCGCATCGGTGCCGTACACCGCTGCGCGAACCCACAGCCTGCCGGCAGGCTGCAGCGTCGCGATGGCCTGGCCGGCGCCGAGCTGCTCGCCGTCCGCGGCCTGCACCGAGAGAATGCTTCCTGACGTAGGCGCGCGGACGGTCTGCAGGCTGCGCGCCTCCTGCAGCGCGGCCTCCGCGGTTCGCACCGCGGCGTGCGCCGACGCCTGGTTTGCCCGCGCCGCATCCAGCGCTTGCTGAGTGGAGAGCTGGGCGTCAAACTGGCGCAGCTCGATGGCCAGGGCGTTCCCGGCCGCCGACTCGCGTGCCCGGGCGGCCAGCAGTTGCTGCTCCCGTGCCACGAGCAGCGCGCGCATGCGAGGCCCGGCGATGCGCGCCAGGACTTCTCCGGCCTTGACCGCACTGCCAGCAACGATGCGCAAGCCACCCAGCGTGCCAGCGTCGGCCGCGCGCAACTGTACCGTGGCAATCGGCTTGACCTGGCCGTAGGCCTGCAGCGTCTGTGGCACCGACTGCTGTTGCGCAGCGACGTAGGGCTCGGCGCCCGCCCAGGCATGAACTGAAACCCCCGCGAGCACCAGCGCGGCCGCAAGCGCCGACACCGAGCGCAGGCCTCGCGAAGGGCGCTTGTGCATCAGACGTTCCATGTCCACAACAGGAAAGGATGAAGAATATCGTTGCCATATGCGGCGCCCCACGCGAGCGCGGCGCCCAGCAACACAAACGCCAGCATCAGGGCAGCGGCGGCCCGCCACGCCGACAGCTCATACGGTTGGTGGAAGTCGGGCATCGGCGCCAGCAGTCGGTCCACTCGCACGACCAGCGCGCGTGCATCACCCAACAAGCCAGCTTGGGCGCCAAACACAAACTCCCCACGCGTTGCACGAGGTGTACTGCGCGCGTGGCGAGCGGTGGCTACGACCGCCGCGGCGAGATTGGTGCCGGAGGCTCCGCGATTGCGGGCCTCGTCATCACGGGCATGTTCGAGGAGCTCCAGCCAAGCCTGAAATCGCCTGTGCGCCCACGGCCAGGGCCATTGCAGGTCCGTGGCCAGCTGCGCCAACCAGATGCGCAAGGGATCTCGATGTCGGGCATGCGCCCGCTCGTGTTCCAGCGCGGCGTGCATCGGCCCGTCGTCCATCACTCGTGCAAGATAAGGGTCGAACACTACGCGCGGCTGCACGAGGCCGACAGTGCACACGGGCAGCTCCACCGGCCGACGCAGCAGCACCCAGATCGCGCGCAGCGCCGCACGCAGCGCGACAACTAGGAAAGGCAGACTGGCGCCGACGATCATGCCGTGATCGAAACGCGTCGTCACCGGGTCGGGCTCGCGCAGGGCCCAACCGCACAGCCACACACCCACCACCAGCACCGGCAGCACCGGTAGCCACAGCCGTCGCCACGCCCTTCGCTCGGCCACGACGGGCGAAGCGTCAAGTGACGCGCGCGATGGCAGCAGAGCCAGCGGTTGCATCACGAGACCACCGAACAGCATGACCAGCAGGGTCAACAGAGTCTCACGCCCCATGATCGCCCCTCTTCCTGGCCTGAATCGCGCGCTCGAGCGCATCGAGCAGCGCAGGGTCGATGTCGCCCGCCGCTTCGACCAGCGCTGCCACAGCCGAGTGTGGGCCAGGCCCCAGGAAACGTCCCATCAGCTGTCGCGCCCTGGCGCGCTCGACCACGTCTCGCTCGACAAGCGGCGCATAGGCGAAGGCTCCGCCTTGCCGGCTGCGCTCGATCAGCCCTTTGTCGCGCAGTCGGTCCACGACCTTGGCCGTTGTTGTGTAGACCAAGCCTTCCGGCGCACCGATACGGTCATGCAAGTCCCGGACAGACGCCTTGCGCAGCTCCCACAGGCCACGCAACACCGCGTATTCAAGATCGTCGGCGGGAAGTCGAAAATTCAGCATGGGCAAAGTCTACGACGGACGTCGTACGACAGTCAAATCAAACTACCTTGATTGGTGCTTCGCGCTCGTCTTGCCTCAAGATTCGGTTCTGTCGACGATGGCGATCGTCAGCCTGGCGCCCGCGAGGATGTCCAGGCTCTCGCTGGACCGGCAGAAGCGCCCGCGCTTCAACCTTGGCACCTCCAGGCTCAGCGCCGCATTCTTCTGCGTCTGGCGCTTGAACTCGCCGGACAACTCCTCGATGAAACGGCGCGCGTAAAGCGCCGCCGGGTCGTCGCCCAGCGCGAAGCTTGTCATCATCGATCGCCTCCGCCATCCCCGCCAAACTCGCGCGCGTGCACGAGCGAGCCAAGGTGCACTTGCCCCGATGGACAGCCTTCAGATCACCCGGATCGCCTGGGCCTGCGCGGCCGCCGTCATGCACTGCCAGGGCAGGCCGGCTACGAGCAACTCCCATTGCTGGGCGTTCAGTCGCACCGTGGCCGTCTCGTCCTTCGGCCAGGCTCCGCCTCTCCGACGTCGTCGAGCCCTGACGTTGGCCGGCGTCGTGTTGGAGCTAGCACCCCAAGTTGGACGGCACCTGCGCCGTGCAACCGACCTCAGCTGTGAATTCGATCGCCGTCCACTGCGACGGGTACTCGCCGCGAGCCACGGCAATCATACGCGCGGCGCGTTCTCGAACCTCGGAGCTGGACTTCGGCGACTTCTTCATGGCCCCATCTTCTCAGAAGCTGGACCCGAACAAAACCCGGCGCGGTGACGTTCCCCGAGCGACGCGGCCGCTACGCATTAGCCAGCCCCTTCGCCACGCAAGAGTAGCGCGCTGGATTGCTTAACGCGCAATCTCGGAAATAATCGCCAATTGCCGAGCGTAATGCCCCGCGCCATCACGCATACCTGGTCGGCTTATTGTATCCTTCCGTGGAAACATGAAAAGCCTGATGGGTTGCGACTTGCTACCACGCCCAACGCTCACCCAGCAAGAATCACCCGGGCCGTCGATCCATTCCCGCGCCCAATTGATCGGTTCGCTCGCACCACGCCGTAGCTCCTCATCCAGGGTGACATCAAAGACGTTCATGAGATCGCAGCCAAGTACATGCTCTATCAGCCAGGCCTGCACCACCCGCGAGAACGAAGCGGCCCCGATCGGCGCAGACGCCATCCAAGCCACCAATCCTAGGGGCGGGCTACTCGGCGCGTTCAAGAAGTCCGAAAGGCGTATTGCCGATTCCCATCGCAATCTCCAACGCAGGAACGCAACAGCTACAGGGCAAAACGGCGGAGTCTGACTTCCAACAATCGGCCACCACATCCGCTCGCAGGCTGCCCAAACACACCTGTGATGAGGTCGCACGACGGTGCGCCACAGATGGCGCCTCACGCATCGGTACAGCGCAGCAGCCCGACAAAGCCCCAGGTCCGATGGAGACACCAGGTGATCCGGCCATCCGGCGGCCGACAGGGTCGCTGGACTCCCACGCGCTTTTGCTGAATACGCATGTCCCTCGACGTAGGTATAGGACGGTTCGCATTGATTCCAGTCCATCTGCGAACGCGTTTCCAAGGAGGCAAGAACCCGCATCACGAAAGATCTGAACTCCTCCTCACTAACCCGATCGTTCGGCGAAGATACTCGGACATCCACTGCATTCGTAGAGCGCACATTTTCAACGGCGCGAGCAACAACTGTCGGAAGTCCATCGCAAAATCGGAGTAGAGCAGCCCGACGATTTAAAGTTTCTATATCAGCGCTTGCCAAGCCCTTGCGAACTCCTTCCCGTATGGGGGAAGCAAGATCGTGCTTGCAAACCGGACAACAGAACAGAGGCACCCGCACCGCGGTTAGCAGGCGATACGGAAGATTAGATCGACAGCGTGGACAGCGATGCTCCAGCGCACGCCCATGCGCCGGACAATCGTGTATCATCGGCAATTGAAACATCGGGGCATGATACCCAGCTTTCGCGCACTCGGGGCACCAACGCAAATTCGGATAGGCGCGCCAACCGCTCGTAGGGAATGCCTCATTTACGAAGCTCAAACGTATGACGTCGAATGAAAGCCGGACAGCAGCGGCAAATGACGCAAGCTTGAAGTTCTTCACGTCGTGCAGATCGACACTGGGAGCCTGCAAGCGGTCGAAACTCGCAGGCCGAGGAGCGTCGACGAATGCAGCTCTCACCTGTTTTCCGCCCACCGCATTGAGCGCCTGGAACTGACCGAGTAAGCTGTACACGGACTCCCCGCCTTGCACCCAGTCGTCGCGCCAACACCATTCGGGTCGAGCCACCTTGGGTTCGTCGAGACAAACGCGCAAAGTACGCTCAATGCCTCGCGCCTTTCGCGCCGCCAAATGACGAGTGATGGCCATCGTCTCAATCGTCAATTTCCGGGTTGAGCCGCAACTCCTCCACTGCCGCAACGTACCTTGCGTCGAGGACCGCCTGCTCCCACATGGCCGAAGTCAATGAGAAGCCTTCGGCGTCGCGATCGCAGTGATCAGTCAACGCAATTTCCACGGCACGAGAGAAGTACTGCATCGGAATGTCAATCGCAAAGCGAAAACCTGCAGATGCATGGGCCGAAAGAAAAGCCGACCAAACGTTTGCTGCTTGATCCACAAGGCGAAATTTTGACTCAAACGCTAGCGGAAGAAAAAAGCGAGTGTAGCTCCAATCCGAATCGACTGGATAGCAAGCATCATCATAGGCATTCAAACACGTCGCCGCCTCATCGGCGGTTCGCACTCCATGAAACGGCAATTCATCAATCATGAACCGCCCAATGATTTGCGTCTCGCCTTGCAGTCGCAAGGCATTCTTCTGGTTTATTAGCTTTTGTTGCCCGATCAGAAAGGTGATCATGCGGATGCCGCGTCGTTCCAGCTGATCGTGCACGTCCCGCAGCCACTCATACTCCTCCATCGATAGACGTTGAGCCTCGTCAAAAAACAATACCAAGAGATTCTGTCGGGATCGAGTCACCAACTCCGTTAAGCGCTCGATCAACCTACGTCTCTTCGCACTATTGGTGCCCGACTGAATCTCTTTATGCCCAGCGGCTTCCAGTAGACTCTCGAAGAACGCTGACTCCACGGGAGTTTTTTTCTTTTCACTACCTACGGAAATTACCACCAGTTTTGGATACTCGTCCTTAAGTTGTCGGCTGATGTAGCGAGCACAGTATGTTTTTCCGAATCTTGATTGACCGACAAGCAAGGCTCCGGGGATTCGATGCCTGATACAACGCTTGACCTGCACGTATGCATCATCGATCGAAACAGTCGGTACGATGTAGGTCTGTTGGACCAATGGATGCTGGTCCATCTCGATCGGACGAGGAAGAAGCATCATGAAGTTTCCACCTAATAATTCAAGGTGCGGCGTATCGACAATGGCTTCGGTCTTGGCTTTTCGTTTGCCTGATCGCTGGCTCTGCTCTGGCCGTTGCCCCCAGTCACAGGCTTTGAAACCGACGCAACTGTCATAGCGGGAGCAGTGTCATCCGATCCGGTAGCTTCGCGTACCTCGCCCGGCGCACCTACAGAAGCACTGTTCTGCGCAGCTGCTGCGTATTTTTGTGTCGCGATCAACTCGGCGAGCATTGTCGCCTCCTTCTTGTTCCGCATGGCATGCTTTCGCTTGTGTGATGCGTAAACTTCAATCGCGTCCTCATCTGAACGATATCGGAGCTTCCCCTGTCGCACCAGACGCTTGATTTCGCACCGTTGGCGCAATGAATGCGGAGTTCTGCTCCAGGGGCGTGAGGGTACGAGAATCCCCAGCCCGGAGCCGTCCATGGCGTAGGCATGCAACTGACGGATGTCCTGAGTGTTGAAATAAACACGCACGCGCTGGCCTTTGAGATGAGCTTTGTCGCGCAGCACGTCAGATGTGTATCGCTCATCGCCGAAGTTGATATACAATGACGCTTGTCCGCGCACTGTAACGATTCTCGCTTCTTGAAGAAAAATCAAGTCCCGGCGCTTTGCGATGGGCAGCCGTCTGATTTGAACGCCCGGCTTGCATAGCCAATAGGACATAGCCTCCAGCGGCGTGCGCCCACCCAAACCGCCATGGGCTTCGCCGTTGTAATCGCCAAGAAGCACCTCCACCACTTGGGTCAACTCATCTACGGTCATCATCAAGTGCAAATTGCGGCCGACTTCCCCTAGTTGCTTGACTGCGTCGTCAGAAGATGAACCGGTTGTGCCAGGCACCTGATGCAACCCAGAGCGCGCCAGCACGGCGAAAAATCGCTCGATAAACGGTCGGTCGTTGGGTGAACCCAATCGTCCGGCATGCACATAGCAGCCGGTGATTTCCGAGAGACGTTCGAGAGTTGCATTCGCGAGGTTGGCTTTTGCATTGTCATACTGGAACCATTGCCAGCCAGGGTACTGCGCCTCTTCGAAATATTGTGACGGGAATCCTCCGCCTTCGCGCACACGCAGCGCTGGAATGGTCATGACCGGCGACTTATGCGGTCCGAAGCAGGCCTGCAGCGCCATAGCAACGTCATCGCTGTCGTACTCCGGCGAGATAGCAATGTGATAGCCAAGGGCAGCGCGGGTCGCCACGTCGAGACACACCAGGATGAATAGGCGTACAAGCTCGAACACTGTCTCCAGGCCAAATGGATCGACAAATCGCAGTGTCAGGCGAAGATCGATTTTGTGACCATCGAACTGGACAGCATCAAAGGGAAGCAGAGCCGGCGGGGGGCACTCCTCGGGTGCCGCCATGTCGTCTGCATCTACCCCTCCAGCGGGCTCAGAGTCCAAGCGACCGCGGATCATCGCCCTCTTCGAGTCTTTATGGGCATAGATAAATGCTTGAATGGATCGGTAACCGCGCTGGTCGCGATTGAACGGCCATTCGTCAAGACGAACGCCAGCCGCGCGACAGCGATCCAGAAACTGCTTATGAAGGCGACGTAGCGTCTTGCGCACTTCTCTGAGTTCGCCAGGCCGCAGCGGTCGATGGCGTTCGGCGGCCTGCCGCTCAAGCCAATCGCGCAGGACTGGATACATCTCAAGCAAACGACCAAGCGCCCCGGCAGCCCCTCCTCGTCCTCGTGGCCCAGTTGCCCGAACCTCAGCGGTACGCTCGTAGGGTTTGAGATGTTTGTTGGGCAATAGGCCCCGAAACCCTTGAATCCGACCATCCTCGCTCCTGGTGAGGCAGCGGCTGAGTAATCGATAAAGCTGCGAAGGTTGCACTCTCGTGCGCCGTGCGATCTCAGCGAGGGAAACATCGGGCGCCTCAACGAACAAAGAGACCGCCTCCTGTCGTTGCCGAAATTGCTCGCGCTGAGGAATTTCTAGAGCCGATGGGTCCACGGTCGGCCAGCGAGACAAGTCTGCGAGAAACTCAGGAATCGCCGAGCGCTTGATGGGCACATCGCCCCAGAGAATGACACGAGACCTACTCATGGCGAGCTAGCAAGGCTCGACTTCAAGGCCGTCGTGCAAGCGCGCTGTTCCAAGTGCGGGAATCCGCGCTCGTCCACGGCGAACGAGATCGTAGATCGCAGCGCGCAGGATCTCATCGGCGTCCTCGCTGGCAACGCCTCCCCCAACACACTTGATCAAGCGCGCGATGGGCGTCGGGGCAACTAGCAACAGCTCGATACGCTCCAGGCAATCTGCGGTCAGACTGCTCTGGTAGCTTCTGCAGTACTGCAACATCAAGGTCCAATTCTCGACCGCGTGTCCTGCTTCTTCCTCTGCAACGACTTCCTCGATCGTGCATCCGGCATCTGCAGCCCAGATCCGGAACGCGGCCAGTTGCTCAGCCCGCTTCGCCTCGGCCGCCGAACCGAGCTTGCGGACTAGTAGGATGAGGCGATTGGCGCCGTTGCTCCTTGCCCAAAAGTCAACTACTCGGCGTGGTTGGCAGTCGGGGAGGACCAATGGCCGCTCGCACAACTGCGTGACCGCCGGGTCTACCTCAAGTTGGATCCAAAGACCCAGCGGCCCTCGGCCGAACAAGGTCAGCTGCCGCCCAGCCTTGATGCTATACACATCGAATCGGTGAGCGCCGTACGGTCGGCGCCCTTCGGCCGACTGGCTGTAGGGCGGCCGGACTGCGCTGGCCGGGACCGAAAGATTCGGAGGGCTCATCACGTGGACTGGCTGCTTGAGGGACGAGAACGCGCCAATGCTGCACCCAGCCCACCCTTGCGGTCAAGTCGCGCCCTCTTCCCGCGGAATGGCATCGCCGATCGCACGGAGGCTTTGCGCATTCGACCAATATTACTTCGCGTTCATGCAGACCAGAAATGGATGCACGATGCGAGTTATTCCTTATTTATCAATAAGTTACGCCATTCAAGGACGCTCCATGCCGGAACATGGGAAATTGCGATCCGCGGGTTCGCAGATTTACTTCGCAAGTTTGCCGTTTAACATTTTTACTTCTTTCGCAGCGCGAAGAGAAAAGTACAAGCCGACGTTGCTGCGCCACTCTGAACGGGCGCTCGCGATGGCAGTCGAAAATTACTTCGCCGGACGTTGGCCGACACGATATCCCCTTACCAAACGCCCAATCATGCCAGCCCTTGGCCACCCAATCCGACCCGAGGTTTCCCTTCAGCCGGCTAGACGCGTTGTTTACCCGTTGCATGCACTTTGCGATCCAGGGCATCCTGGCTATTGGGACAGAACATGGCTGGTCGTTACGTCGGCGATGAGCTTGCCATCAGTGCCTGACACCACCGTTCTCACGACGCTCACCGACTTACCTTTCTTGACGAATAACGAGACCGCCCGGAAAGTGCCTTCCTTTTGGTTGCCCAACAGATTTGCGTTGAGAGAGATCGCCAAAGGAAAGCCTTTCATGCCTTCTGACGCGGAGTCAGAGTTCATTGCCAGCACTGTTGCAGCCACATCAGCGAACCAAAGAATTGCGCCAGCGTGAACGGTTCCAAAAGGATTTTTGATACCGCTAATGATCGGCATTTCGGCGATGACGCGCTCGTCTGAACGCTCAGTGATTGAGAAGTCAATTTGACCTTGTACACGCATACTTGTCCTTCAGAGCCTAAAGAATAGCCATGTCTCGTGTTTGCGAAAAACCTAACGTGGATTCGACTGCAGCACGGGATGGGGGCTGCTGTTTCTCGTGGCAGTCCTGCGGAAAAATGTGGTGGATGTCCAGAGCGATCTCTTCCTGGTCGAGTTCCTGGATGATGCCTTTTTCGGCTGCACATGGGCGTGATGCAAGGCGATCCAGACGATTCGGATTGAATGTGGCGTCCTGCACCCGCACCGTGGGGTGCTTGGGGCCACCGCGCAAGATCCAGTGCAACAGGTTATCCACGTCGTTGGCCATCCGCGTTTATCTCGGAGGTTTCGACAATATTGGCGCCGACGTCGATGGCTACATTACGCAATAACCTGCCCAATCCACTCCGGACCATGGGCAGCCGGCAAGTGGCCGCAGACGGTCGCATTTCCGGCGTTCCCATCGTAAGCCCAACTGGATCGGAAAATCGACACAGCGTAGCCACCACTGCCGCGTCGCGCGAAACGTTGAAATTGTATGAAACGGATTGCCGAAGATTCGAAGATGAGTGGAGCGCGCGATCAAAAGTTGGCGCCGGCACCGCCATACGTGGGGCAATACGGCAGGCAAAATTACCCTGGCTTTATTGATTGTTCGGTGACGGGCGGACTCGACTGACTACCGGAAGGGATATCTTGTCGCGATGAAGTTAGGTAGCCTTTTGCCGTCCCATAGCAGGCACACTGTATCCCCTCCCCTAGCCCATCTTCTTCTCCGTAGCGTGGCGAACTCAGAAAGGGGAAATTCTGTCGGCCAAGTATGGTCGGCTGCGCACCCGCGAGCAACAACGCGTCACAGGCGCGCCAAACATCCTCTTGCGTGATTTCCCTGGCATAGGCACTCGTGATGATTTGGGCGCTAGGATTCGGTAACCAACCAACAATAAGTGTTGTGCATTAAGGGCAAGCATGATGAACGCCACATAAGCTTGCTCCCTCGTGTTGCGGTATCTAGGCACAGAGCACAGCGCGTAGTGGAGTCAGATCATGCCTCGACCACCCTATTTGCCCGAGTTTCCGGGCTCCATAGCCCCCACGGCTATCAATGAGCTGGTGCGCAAAACCTACGTTCTCTTGGCGGAAACGATGGTGGTGACTGCGGTGGCCGCCATGTTCGGCATGAACATGGCCTTCCCCTATCAGCACCCCTTTATTCTGATGCTCTTGGCATTTGGCGCGCTGTTCGCCATTCTGTTCGCGGGTGCAAAGCACGGCCCGATCGCCCTCCCGCTGGTCTTTGTCTTCACTGGCCTCATGGGGCTTTCCTTGGGGCCCATATTGGAAGTTACCGTTCAATTGCCGAATGGCCCCTTGGTCGTGGCCGAGTCGGCAATCGGCACCGCTGCAATTTTTGGCGGGTTATCGCTTTATGCCTGGATCTCCAAACGCGATTTCAGTTTCATGGGCGGCTTCCTGTTCGTCGGCTTGATCATCGTGATTCTTGCGGGCCTCGCCAATATCTTCTTGCAAATGCCCGCACTGCAACTGACCGTAGCCAGTGCGGCGCTGTTTATTTTCAGTGGCTACACCCTGGTTGATACGAGCCGCCTGGTGCGTGGCGGTGAGACCAATCCGATTTTCATCACGGTTTCGCTCTATCTCGACGTGCTCAATATTTTTCTATCCCTATTGCAACTCCTGTCTTTTCTGCAGGGCCGACGCCGCTGAGGGTGCGGGACGGGTTGTGACGCGGTCCACCTTTCACGTTTATCGAATTGAGGAATGGATCGAGTATTTCCTCGCTCAGGAAATCCAGCGAGATGCTCTCTGGAGCGCCTACCGCGCGAGCGGCTTTGTCCTTGGCCGAATTGGAGATCGTGACGGTCAGGCTGCATTTCGGCCGAAACGTAGTGTCACCGCAGCACGGGTGGCCCGAGGGCTTTTTCGCAGGCTGCATCGCACGCTGCGCGCAAGCAGACAATCGGCTCCAATTTGGATAGGCTAGACGGGATTCGATGAAATACCGTGACTAAATGAACAGATGTCCGTGTGGTAGCGGCGAGTCTCTTGATAGCTGCTGCGGGGCTTTTCTGGCAGGCGCTGTTCCCGCGCCGACGGCCGAGGCGCTGATGCGGTCACGCTACGTGGCCTACGCGCTAGGACTGGAACCTTATTTGCTAACGACTTGGCACGCCTCGACCCGGCCCGCATGCCTCTCGCTTGAAACGGAGCCCCGACCTCGCTGGATCGGGCTCACAATCCAGCGCTGCGAATCGCATGGCGAGGAGCAAGGTACTGTCGAATTCGTTGCGCGTTATCGAATTGGCGGCCGCGCATATCGGATGCGCGAAACGAGCCAATTTGTTCGCGAGGATGGTCGTTGGTTTTACGTCGATGGCGCCATCAGGGAATAGCTAGCCCAATCCCCTGCGCATAATGGGAAGCCTGCTAGTCATGTCATGATCGACGCCAGCCGCCCGACCGGCGATTGGCGCGATCCTGACGACCCTTGGATGCAGCGGATAGCATGCGCTGGATGTCATTCACTGGATCAAGGCGGCGCTGAGTCCGCAGCGGCGCCGAACACTCGAATCAGCCAGTTCGTGAATCCCGCTAACGCCCCGATCACCTCGTCTGACTAGGAGTCCGCGTCGTGCGCCGTCTGTCGCTCACCGTTGCTGCCATGTGTCTTGCAGTCTCCGCCTGTGGCACCCTTCCGCCCACAGAAGCCGATATGGCCAAAGTTCCAGTCATCACCTTTGGCCAGCCGATTCCGAAGGGTGACAACTTCGTCCTGCATTTCCCGGCTGACACGGCGCTGCGGGTTTGCACGGTGGTGGAAGGCAACCTGTTCACGCACACCGCAACATCAACGGCAACGGTGGTGCTCAAGCACGACATCTACGCCTATCGCCATTTCGTCAGCTTCGACAACAAGCACTGGGTGCTCGGGCACAAGCTGCTTGACAGCAGCCTGACGGTTGCGATCCCTGGCGAGGATGGCAAGGATGCCGGGGTGCTGCACCTGCAGTTGAACGAAAAGTAGGCCATGTCCACCGAGTCACTCGATCCCCTGCTGCACCAACCGTTGGGCACCCTGCTTACCACCTAGTCGTGCTGCCGGCTGGGCCCTGCAAAGGGCTCAAATGTCATTGCCATTGCGCATTCAGAACGCCATCTTGGCCCATCGCGATGTGGGTGCCAAATGGTTTGCTTTCCCTGTCCAGTGTCTGTGCTAACCAGGCCTGATCTCGATCATTGGCCTGCCTGAGTTGGAAATTCCTGATCTGGAACGGCATGAGGGAAAGCATTTCGAGATCACCCGTTGTGGTGGAGCATTGCGCAAGATATGCGACAGCGAGATCGCCCCGGATTGGCGCTAGCCCCTTGATGCCTTCATAGTCGTTCAGAAAATCTCCGCACCCATAGAGGATGAGCTTGCCGCGGTAAACCTCGATCCCTTTTGGGTGATGGCTGGAGTGCCCGTGGACGATGTCGAAGCCCGCTGTGTCGATCAGGTCATGAGCAAGCGACATCTGATCAACTGGGATGTCATAACCCCAGTTACTGCCCCAGTGGATCGACGCAATGAGAAGATCACCGGCGAGCCTGCGGGATCTGACCTCATCCGCAATGCAAGTGATCGCTTTGGCAGAGGTGCCATCGAGTACATTGACCCCTCCCCTAGCCCGTCCCGCGGCCCATTTTTTCGGTATGCCGCTCGTGGTAAGGCCGAAGCCGAACACCAGCACCCTGCCTTGACCCTTGGTCCTGAGAACGGCGGGTGAAGCTGCCTCAGCATGTGCGCGGCCAGCGCCAGCGTAGGCGATTTTTGCCCCTTCCAAGCTTTCGAGTGTCTCTAGCAGGCCGGCTTGCGACCAGTCAAGGACGTGGTTGTTCGCAAGCACGCAGCAATCGATGCGCATGGCCTTGAGACAGGCCACGTTCCCGGGGTTCATCCGATAGTTAATGCCCTTTGGGTCATGCAGGCTGCATTTTGTGATGCTGGTTTCGAGATTTACGATGCGCACATCGGGAGCACGCAGTGCCAGTGCGAGGGCCGCATCACCCCACACATATCCGAAGTCAACGGGCGACGGGATCGGACCGTTGACACGCTCGGCGAGTGCCACGTAGTCCTTCGCCGAGGTGATGAAAGATTCGTAAAGACGTGGATCGGAGGGGCTCGGAAGGATCTGATCGATGCCCCGCCCAAGCATCACGTCGCCGCTGAGAAATAGCGTGAGATGCCCTCCTTCCGGGGGATTGGAGGCGGCCGTACCGCTGCCAATGCTCGTCTTCTCGGCGCCCCCCGCAGCTCCTGCCCCGATTGGGAGTGCAGGAGCAGCCTGCTGCGTTCCGCGCATTGCATGATTCCTTGATGACTCTTCTCGTGAGGTTATGCTCTTTGCGCCGGTTCCCTACTGATTTAAGTCACGTCTGATGATGGCCAGGCTTCGGGCAACATCGCGGCTGCGAACAAGGAGCCGAAGTGCGTCTTTCTGTTTGCGCCGAACGAAATTTGAGCAGTGAAGGATGTGCCCTCGCAAAGTCGCCCCGGGTGTTCAAACTAACCTGCTGCCTCGTGAGGCACAGGAGCAGACTCTTGCCTTGGGCACGCCCCACACGCCGCCACCCGCGCAGTCGCTGTGGCACTTCCGGGCACATCGCTTGGCAATTCTTGCGTTCCTTGCACCGCTCGATCCGAAAGGTCATGCGCTGGCAGTCGCCGTCGCCTCCTTTCAGCGAGCGACGCCGCTCGCGCGAAGCCTTGGGCCGTAGACCGCCGACACTGCCATCTGGTGTGAGCGGTCGGCTGGGGCCGCGATCAGCAGCGACACTTCCGCAGGGCTGATCGCCACGAGCAGCGTAGCGGGCAGGCCCACCCGTTCCGTTGTGGCCATCAACTCGGCGTCGCCGGTCATCTATTTTGTGACTCCAACGGGCGTGTAGCGCACCAAATCGGCCTCAAGGCTGGTTGCAATGTGGACGAACGCCGCGACGCCGAACACAGCGAGCATCACCACGCTCAGTGCGCGTGCGCGCAGGCGCTCCCGCGATTGGTAAGCGTAGGCCATCGCCAACAGCGCCACCCATGCCACGGCAAAAGCCAATCCCCCGAGCACGTCGGACAGCCAGTGCGCGCCAAGGTACAGGCGCGAGAATCCGATTAGGGTAACCAGCGAAACAGCCATGGCAGACCCCGTATGGCGCCACGCTACACGCGCACGCCGCAGCAGCAAGTAAGCCAGAAACCCATAGACCACCGTGCTCATCACCGCGTGGCCACTTGGAAATGAGAACTGCGCGGCGCCCGTGTAGAGCAGTTGCGGGCGCGGCCGGTGCAAGGCCAGCTTGATCACTTCAGCCAGCAGTTCGGCGGTTCCCACTGCGGCGATCCAATACGCCGCTGTCAACCACAGACGTTGTACGACGAACCAGGCTAAGGCGGCGACAATGACTGGCAGCAGCACCTGCACATCCCCGATCTCGGTGATGGCGACCATCGCCCGATCGAGAAGTCCGTTGTGCAAGGCCTGCAGCATGCGAAACACTTCGACGTCGACGAGCACCAGCGGATCGCGACTGATGACGTCCTCCATGACGCCGAAAAACAGCCATGCACCGCCAACAACCAACACCGCACCAACCAGCAGAAAAACCTTTGGACTGTCGGCACCGATCAGCCAATGCGTGAGTTCGCGCCGCTCCCAACGGCGATTGGGCGCACGTCGCGGCGGCGTGCTCGCTGCAACTGCGCGGCTCCAGTGAAGCGCGACGATCGCAGCGGTCGCGACCGCTGTGCACTCCACCCAAGCCCCGAGCGGCAGGGCCCGCAGAGCGACAAATCCACGCAACGAGGGCACGGTGATGGTCGCAATGAACAGCGCGACCATCGCCCCGACCAGCAGCGCGCGACGCCGGCTCGTCGGAGCAGAAGCCAGTGTCAGCACCGCGGTCGCTACAGCGAACAGCGTCAGGGTCGCCGCGCTTCGCGCCTGAGCCAGGCCCCACTGGGTGTGCACCAGCGCGTAGGCGGCAAAGGAAGACGCGGCCACGAACAGCCCGGCCGGCGCGGCGAAATGCAAGACCCGTTCGACGAATCCGGGCCGCAGCCTTTCTCCATTGGGTTCCAAGGACAGCAGGAAGGCTGGCAGCCCGATCGTTAGCGCGTCGACCAGCGAGATATGTCGGGGCAGGAAGGGAAACGCCACTCCGGCCAACCCCACCGCCAGCGCCAGTAGCATCGCGTACACGCTCTTGGTCAGAAACAGCACGGCGACGCGTTCGATGTTGCCGACCACCCTGCGGCCCTCGGCCATAATCGCGGGCATGCTGGCGAAGCGGTTGTCCAGTAGCACGAGCTGCGCGACCGCGCGAGCTGCAGCAGTACCCGCACCCATCGCGACCCCGACGTCGGCGCGCTTGAGAGCCGGAATATCGTTGACGCCGTCGCCCACCATCGCCACCGCGTGTCCGGCCGACTGCAGTGCCGAGACGATCACTTCCTTTTGTCGCGGCGCGGTGCGTCCAAACACCATGGCGCTGCCCGCCCGTAGGATCAATTCTTGCTCCGAAAGCGTCGATGCGTCCACGGGTTGGTCGGCACCAGCGATGCCCAGTTCCCGCGCGATGCCCGCGACCGTCGCCGGGTGATCTCCGGAGATCACCCGGACCGCAATCCCGCATGCCGCCAGATCTCGTAAGGTCGTCTTCGCGTCGGCGCGAACCTGTTCCGACAGTAGCACCAATGCGACGGGATCCAGTTGCTCGGGTCGGTGTTCGGCGACGAGTGTGGTCGTCGAACGCGCCAGCAACAGTACGCGAAATCCGGAATTTGCGAGTTCGCGCGCTCGCCCCAAGGTCGGCTGCGACCGATCCGCTAGCAGGATGTCGGGGGCGCCGAGTACCCAGGTCCCAAGTCCTTCGAGCGTGGCCCCGCTCCATTTGCGCGCAGACGAGAAGGCCACCGTCTCCCCTACTGTCGGCCCGTCTGCTTGCTTTGGCCATGCCCGGGCGACGGCCAGCAGCGTGGCGTTGGGATGCGACTCCGCGGCGGCCAGCGCGGCCAGCGCGCGCGTCGCATCAGGTTCCGCCCTCAGCGGTTCGAGGCGCTCGACACGAAGCTCGCGCTCGGTCAGCGTGCCCGTCTTGTCCAGGCAAATCACGTCCACACGGGCCAAGGCCTCGGTAGCCGCGAGGTCTTGTACCAAGGCGCGGTGGCGCGCAAGGCGCATGGCACCAATGGCCAGCGCCACGCTGGTCAGCAGAACAAGGCCCTGCGGCACCATGGCGACGACACCGGCTGCGCCATAAAGCAGGGCACCGCCCGGCGGGATACCCAAGGCGAACTGGCTTAGGAACAGCAGCGTGCCAGTTGGCACGAGTGCCCACCCGACCACCCGGAGGATGCGATCGATTCCGGTGCGCAGTTCCGAGTGTGCCAAGTTGAAACGTCGCGCTTCGTGGTCGAGGCGGTGGATCCAAGCGGCTTTCCCAACAGCGGTGACTCTGCAGCGTCCGGCTCCGGCGACCACCAGACTGCCCGAGCGCAGCGCATCGCCTGGGTGGCGCGCCACCGCGTCGGATTCACCCGTAAGCAACGATTCGTCAAGCTCCAGGCCCGTCCCGGCCAGTACGACGGCATCAACGGGAACTGGCTCGCCCGCAGCCAATTCCAGGATGTCATCGAGCACCACATCCTCGCTGTTTACCTCCACCGCCCGTCCGCTGCGAATGACCCGCGGGCGCGACGCTGCCTGCAGCGCCAAGCGATCGAGGATTCGTTTGGCGTGCAGTTCCTGCGCAATGCCGATCAGCGCGTTGACCAGAATGACGCCGCCGAACAGTGTGTCCTGCCATGACCCAACAGCGACGACAATCACCCAAAGCGCACCCAGCAGCGCGTTGAAGCGTGTCAATACATGGACCTGAAGGATCTGCCACGTCGTGCGGCTGGCCGGTGTAGTCGTGCGATTGACCTGACCCTGCGCTACACGCGCGCGGACTTCGGCGTCGGCAAGACCTTCAATCAGCTCTAGCGGGTTCGACTCGGTTATCAAGGTTGATGAGTTTCCACGCTGCCAATGGCACATTTGCGCCTCGAAGGGCGCGCGGCCACCCTAACTCCATTGTGCGCGCACACGCAGCGGTTCCTGATGCGCACCGGGCTACCTCTTCGATCGCCGCGTCAATGATCCATTTTGGCGAGCAGGGGCGGCATTGCTCTGCAGAAATATTGCATGGTTGCGTGTCCGGATCGCGTTCATCCGAGTGATCTTCGAATCCAGGTCATCGGGGGCGGGACTGCGACCACCGCCGGACTGCAAGCCCCAACAGGGTGCAAACATTCGGCGCAGCGGGTCCCGTTTCATTGCGCGCCGGCTGGCGCGAACACTCCGCGTCCGGTCAGCAACTGCAGCGCCACCGTCTGCTGGACAATCTGCTGCGCATTGGCCTGCAACGCCAGGCGTTGGCCCAGCAAAGCCCGGCGCTGGGCCTGTGCCTGGGGCAGCGTGACATCGCCTTGCCGCAATGCCGCCTCAGTGGCCTGTGCGGCGGCGCGCAGCGCCGGTAGCGCGGCGCGCAGCGTGGCATGCTGCTGACGCAGCAGACGGATGTCGGCCAAAAGCTGCTCGACTTCGGCGCGGGACTGGCGCAAGCGCAACGCGTAGCCGTCATAAAGCGCCTGGCGCGTGGCGGTCTGCACCGCGATGGCGCCACGGCTGCCGTTGAGTATCGGCAACCTGAACGTGACGCCGAAGCCGACGGTGTTGACGTCCGAGGTGTCGCGGGCGCGCGAAATACTGATCCCCACCGACGGGAACTGCGACAGCACCGCCTCGCGCAGCTTCTGCTCTTGGCTCTGGTAGCCGGCCTGCAAGGCCAACAGATCCGGGCGGATCGTACCCAGATGGTGCAATGCGGCAGCGGCGGCACGCAGTGCCGCGGGGTCCAAGCGCGGCAGGCCTGCAAGTAGCAGTGGTGTACCCGGGCGCAGCCCAAGCAGGGCATCGAGTTCGGCGAGTCGAGCTTGGCGCTGCCGGGCATCGGCGGCAAGCTGTTGCTGCAGGGCCTGCAGCTCCACCAGATCGGCATCTGCCGTGGTGCGCGGCTCGATGCCAGCCTTCTGCTCGCTGCGGTCGCGGCGCAAGCGCTTGAAAACCGCGTCGAGCTGCGCTCGCAGCAGGGCGCCACGCTCACGCAGTCCGACTGCGGCGACGTAGTCCGCTTCGGCCGCCGCGGCTGTCTGCCATTCCTGCCAGAGAATCTGCAGATTGACCTGGCGCACATGCGCCCTGCCCGCCGCTACGGCGGCGCCACGCGTGATCAGGCTGCTTACGCTCAGGCTCAACCCGAGCTTGTACGCCGTGGTTGTCGGGCTGCCGGAATTGCCTTGGGGAATCTGGCGCGATGCGCTGAACTGCGGATCCGGCAGCAGCCCGGCCGCAAAGGCCTGGGCGCGGGCCACGCCCACCTCGTCACGCGCATCGCGCAACGCCGGACTGTTGAGCACAGCCAGCGCGGCGACGGCCTGCATGGTCCATGGCGCGTCCAGGTCGATGCGCTGCGCGGCCAGCGCCGGTAACGCGATGTCACGCGCATCGACGCGCAACTGTGCCCGATCACTCCATTGCACCTCGGTCGGCAGCGGCTTCGGGCGATAGCTCGCGCAGGCGAATAGCAGGCCACACAGACCTAGGGAGGTCGCGCCGCGCGCCAGGCGGCTGGTGATCGATGTTTTCATGGCGCTTGCTCTGCCGAAGCTTGGCGCACGAGTTGCTTGCGCCGCCAGTACAGATACAGCGCCGGGATCAGGTTCGTCGAGCGCAGCGCGCTCCACACCAGTCCGCCCAGGATCACCACCGCCAGTCCCTGCTCGGGAGCTGCACCTGCGCCCAGGCCCAGAGCGGTGGGCAGCATGCCCAAGATCGCGGTGACTGCGGTGAGCACGATGGGACGAAAGCGGACTTGGATGGCCTCGCGCACTGCCTCCTCGACGGACATGCCTGCGTTCTCGTTGCTGCGGGCGCGGTCCAGCAACACGATGGAGTGGCGCAAGCCGATGCCCACCAGGGTCAGAAAGCCGATCATGCCGGTGGCATTCAGGCCGACGCCGCTGAGCACCAGCGCCACCGTGCCGCCGGTCAGCGCCAGCGGGATCTCGAGCATCAGGATGCCCGGGATCAGCAGTCCGTCGAACTGCAGCAGCAGGATGCCGACCATGATCGCGAAGGCCGCCAGGGTCGCCAGCAGCAGGCCGATGGCTGCCTGTTCAAGCTCGGCGGCCAGGCCGCCGAAGGCAATGCGGTAGCCGGCAGCCAATTGCAGCCCGGCCAGTGCGCGCCGCGCCGCCGCCTCGGTACTGCCCAGCGGCCCGGTCGGCGTGGCCAGGATGTCCAGGGCGCGCGCTCCGGCGATGTGACGGATCTGGTTTGGAGTCTGCACCAGCTGCAGGGTTGCGAGCTGGCCCAACGGGGTCCAGCCGCGTGGCGTGCGGATCGGCAGCGCGCCCAGTTGCGCGATCGAGCGCTGGGGCGCATCGGCCAGGCGTATGTAAAGGTCCAGCGGCACGTTGCCCTCGGGTACGCGGCTGAGGATCTTGCCGTCGATTATAGATAAGGCCCAATAAAATATGAACTTTCAGCAAGTTTTTTGATCCATTGATGATGGAAAAAGAAAACGCAAGGAAGCAAACACTGGAGCAACTTCACGAGCGGCGCAAGCAAGTCGTGAGGTTGCACAAGCGGGGCGTCAAGATCATGCAGATCGTGGACATGACGGGGCTGAGCTACCCGCCCGTTCGAGCGGCCATTGACTTGTACGAGGCTGGCGGCTGGAGCGCCATCCGACCGACTCGGCGGGGACGCGCCAGAGGCGACGGTCGGGTGCTCAGTCAAGCGCAAGAAGAGACGATCCAGCGCCTGATCATTGACACGCGTCCCGAGCAACTCAAGATGGACTTTCACCTGTGGAGCCGCGCTGCAGTGATGCAGCTCATTGAACAGGAGTTCGACATCAAACTGCAGGTGCGCAGCGTTGGAAAGTACCTCACCCGCTGGGGCTTTACGCCACAAAAGCCGATCAAGCGAGCCTATGAGCAAAGCCCCGCGGCGGTGCAGGCTTGGCTGGAGGGGGAATACCCCGCCATTGAGCAGCGCGCCAGGGCTGAGGGCGGGGAAATTCACTGGGGAGACGAAACCGCGCTGGTCAACACGGACGTGCGCGGCAGAAGCTTTGCCCCTGCGGGCAAAACCCCCGTGGCGATGGCGGTGGGCGGCACGCGCCAGAAGCTCTCGATGATCGCCACGGTGACCAACCAGGGCAAGACCCGCTGGATGATCATCGACGAGGCGTTTGACGCCGACAAGCTGATCGAGTTCTTGCAGGCGTTGATCAAGGATGCAGGCAGGAAGGTATTCCTGATTCTGGACAACCTGAGGGTGCATCACAGCAAGTTGGTGAAGGCGTGGGTCGCCTTGCACAACGCGCAGATCGAGCTGTTTTACCTGCCCAGTTACAGCCCCCAACTCAACCCTGAGGAGAGGCTCAACGCCGATCTCAAACAGGAAATGGGCAAACGCGTGCCGGTGCGAACCAAGGCCAAATTACGCGAAGCTGCGAACGACCATATGGCGAGGCTGGAACAAAACCCGCAACGTGTGATGAGCTACTTCCAGGACCGGCGCGTTCGCTACGCAGCTTAATACTTCACAGGGCCGGAGCAATAGTGGCGCGAGTTGCGCGTACAGAGCCGCTGGGGTCAGGGCCTGCACCGCAAGAGCTTGCGCCCGGGGCTCGATCTGCAGTTGCGTGACCGGATAGCCATCATTGTTGAACACATCTGCTAGGGCCGGAATGCGGCGCAGACGTGCAGTGATCTGCTCGGCTATCGCGCGCATCTCGGTAACCCTGGCGCCGAACACGTGGATCACGAAGGGTTGTGGCAGGCCAGACAGGCTCTCGCCGACGCGCTCGATGGTCGGCGTGTCCACCGCGAGTTGCACACCGGGAAGCCGGGATTCGCTCTGGATGCGCTGACCAATCGCGTCCAGAGCGTTGACGCTGACGCCGCGCTTGAGCGCCACCTGGATCTCGCCGGCGTAGGCAGGCTCGGTGTAGGCGGTCGACGAGGCCGAGCCGATGCGCGCGTAGACGTGGGCGACCGCCGGATCGCGCAACAGACGCTCGGAAATCTGCTGGACCGCTGCGCGGGTGTCGAGCAGCGAGGCCCCTGGTGGTAGCGTGAACGACTCCAGCAGCGCACCTTCATTGGGAAGGGGCAGGAAATTGATCGGCACCAGCACCAGGCCGACCAGGCTGATGAGCAGCACGGCGAAAGTGATGGCCAGGCTGGTCCGCGGCGCGCGTGCGACCCAGTCAAACAGGCGTTCGTTGCCGCGCTGCAACCAGTGCAGCAGGCGTTGGCCGCTGCTCGTTCCCGGGCTCGGTCGAGCGTTGATGAAACCCAAGCCGAGCGGAATCAGGGTGAGCGACACCAGTAGCGACGCCAGCAGCGCCAGAATCATCGCCAGCGAGAAAGGGATGAAGAACAGACCGACCAGACCGCCCACGAACAGCAACGGCACGTAGATCGCGATGTTGGTCAGGGTGCCGGTGATGTCCGGGATCACGATGCTCTTGACGCCTTCCCAGATGCCTTGCCAATGCGAGTCGCCGCTTTCCCAACGGTGGTAGATGCTCTCGAGCACGATGATCGCGTCGTCTGCCAGCAAGCCTACAGCGACGGTCAACGCGCCGAAGGTCATCAGGTTCAGGGTCTGCCCCAGTGTATGCAATGCAGCGATGCCCAGCGCCAGCGACAGAGGAATGCTCAAGGCCAGGACGACGATGCCGCGTCCCGCTCCCAGCACCCAGAACAGCAAGAGCACCGCAAGCACCGCACCAATCAGCAGGTTGCGCCCTAGGTCCGTGCCGACGATGCCGACGAGGTGCCCCTGATCGTAGATCCGCACCCAGTGCACGCCGCCGGGCAGCTGCGACAGCGTCTGGTCTAGCGTTGCCTGCACGGACCGCGTCACGGCCAAGGTCGATGCACCGGGCTGCTTGATCACCGTCAGCGCCACGCTGGGACGACCATCGAGCGCTATGGCATTGTGGGTCGGAACGGCCGAGCGCTGGATGCGCGCCAGGGCACGCAGCGGAATAGGGCCCTCGGGTGTGGCAACCGACAGCGCGTCGAGCTGGTCGACGTGCACCGGCAGGCTGCGGGCCTCAATCAGCACGTCGTTATGTCCCAGGGTGAGGTAGCCCGCCGGAGCGAGCAGGATCTGGGATCTCACCGCTTGCTCGATGGCCTCGACGCCGACGTTATAGCGTCGCATCGCGCTCAGATCAGGCTGGATCCACAGGGCTTCCTGACCCGCGCCGTAGACGTTGACAAACTGCACTCCAGGTATCGCGCGAAGCGCCGGTGCAATGTCGGCCTGCACCGCGCGCTGCACGAGGGCCGGTGCGATTCCGGGCGGAATCTGCGCGGTGTAGTCAGCCACCTCGTTGATCGCGTTGCCCATGATCTGAGCCAGCGGGTGGGCCTGCGCAGGCAACTGCGCGCGTGCACGGTCGATTGCGCCGTTGACCGCCTGGAGGTCAGACTGCGCGCTGGTTGTCGGGTCAAAACGCACGTCAACCTGGACCGTCCCGTTGCCCATCACCGAGCGCACGCTGCGCAGGTGAGTCAGGGTCAGGATCTGGCTTTCCATCGGATACACCACCAGCTGCTCAAGTTCCGTCGCGGTCGTGCCTGGCAGATGCGCGGTGACGCTGATTTGCGGATAGTTGAACTGCGGCAGTACCTCGACCGGCGTGTGCACGAAGGCGTTCACGGCCCACAACAGCGCCGCTGCGAGCACGAGTAGCCACAGTACCCGGCGCCGCAACAGGCGCGGTATGGAAACGTCGGCGTCCATGACTCAATCGGGAGGGGTGTAGGACCGAGCAATGCCGCGGTGGTACCGCAGGAAGGCGTCGGTCACGACGACCTGCTGTCCGGGAAGCAGGCCCGAGGCGATCGAGGTCTCCCAGCCGTGCGCCGGCCCGGGGACCACCTGCTGCGGTTTGTCACCCTGAGCTGTGTGCACCAGCACCCACCACCGACCGCGGTCGAGGATGAGCGCGCTGGTTGGCACCGCAACCATGTGGCGGGACGGCCCATCGATGCTGAGTGTTCCCCATTCGCCGGCCATCCATGCGGCGGAGGCGATGGGCGATGTGGGCGTAAGGCCGACGCGCAAGCCCCCGTCGGACGTGAGGGCCGAGAAGATGGCGGTCAGCCTGACGGCGATCGGCCTACCACCGGCGACCGGCTGGTAGCGTCCCTGCACGCCTACATGCAGCAAAGCGGCGTCGGACCCGTAGTACTGGGCGCGAACCCAGAGCTTGCCATCGGGCTGCAGGGTCAGGACGGTCTCGCCGGACGTAGCCTGTTCGCCATCGGCCGCGCGCAGGGCGATCACTTTGCCCGCCACCGGGGCGCGCACGGTCTGCAGATCCTGGGCTTCGCGAAACTGCGCCTCCGCTGTGTGGACGGCGGCGCGCGCAGCCGCCAGCTCGCTTTGGGCCGCATCAAGCAGCTGCTGGGTAGCCAGCTGATCTGCGTATTGGCGGCGAGCGATGTCCAGAGCGCGGCTGGCGGCCTCCTCACGCGCTTTGGAACTGCGCAGGCGCTGCTCGCGCGCGGTGAGCAGAACCTGCATTCTCGGGCCACCAAGGCGGGCCAGTACCTGGCCTGCACGTACAACACTGCCCGGCACCACATCGAGGCCCCCCACCGTTCCCGGCTCGACGGCGCGCACCCGGACCACAGAGATCGGCTCGACCTGGCCATAGGCGCTCAGGGACTGCGTCAGGGTTTGGGCCCGCGCGGTGGCGAAGTCGCCTTGGTCCGCGGCGGCCGCGATTGCCTGCGTTGACCCGGCATCGAAAATGCAGCACGCGGCAAGAAGCAGAGTAACGGCCAAGCGTCGTCCCTGCGGTTCACGCGTGGCGATCAGACAGTCCATGTCCAGACGAGGAAGGGGTGAAGAATTGAGTTGCCGTACGCAGCACCCAGGGCAACAACGATCCCGAGCGTGGCGCAAGCCATGCCAAGCAAAGCGGGATCGCTGAGACGCATCCAGAGCGTGGCACCGGCCGGCTCTGGCAACGGAGCAAGCAACCTGGCAACGCGCGTTTGCAACCATCGGGCTTCGCCAAGCAGGGCAACGTCGATGGACGTGCTCCACCGAGAGCGTCGCGGCTGAGAGGTCGGCGAGGAGCGGCGAGCCGTGGCGACGATGGCTGCCGCGAGGTCGACACCGCAGGCACCGCGGCTGCGGGCCTCATCGTCACGGGCGCATTCCAGAACTTCCAGCCAGGATTCGAAACGCCTGCGAACCCAAGGCCAGGGCCATTGGAGGTCGGTGGCAATTTGAGCGAGCCATATGCGCAGGGGATCATGGTGCCGCACATGTGCCTGCTCGTGCGCCCAAGCCGCCCGGACCTGCCCCTCGTCCAGAGTCCGTGCGTGAAATGGGGAGAATAGGATCTGCGGGCGCAAGAGTCCGACGGTACAAATCGGCAGTTGCGTCGGTTCGCGCACCATCACCCAGATGGCTCTGAAAGTGGCGCGCAAAGCGACCAAGGCGAACGGCATGCTCGCAGCGATCAACATACCGTGATCGAAGCGCGCGCGCACGGGATCGGGTTCCCGCAAGGCCCATCCGCACAGCCATGCGGTCACGACCAGCGTGGGGGCGACCGGCAGCCATAGCTGCAACCAAGCGCGACGCTCGGCAATGCGCGGATCCTCCTCGGGAAACGGTCTGCGAGAAATCAACGCCAGCGGTTGCGCGGCCAATCCGCCAAACAGAAGCAGCAATATTGTCAGAAGGGTTTCACGTCCCATGACTGAATCTCCTCTTGTCCCGGATCGCGCACTCGAGTTGCTCGAGAAGATCAGGATTAATCTCGTCAACGGCTTCGACTAACGCTGCGACTGCCGCATGGGGGCTGGGCCCCAGGAAGCGGTTTACGAGATGACGAGCACGCGCCCGCTCCACTGTTTCGCGCTCGACCGCAGGGGCGTAGACAAAGGCAGCCCCCTCCCGGCGTCGCTCGACCAGTCCCTTGTCGCGCAGGCGGTCAATAACCTTCGCGGTTGTTGTATAGACCAAGCCGTCTGGCGCGCCAACGCGCTCATGCAAGTCGCGCACGGAGGCGGTACGCAGGTCCCACAAGGCGGTGAGCACTGCATATTCAAGGTCATCAGCGGGTAGGCGGAACTGAAGCACACGAACATCCTACGACGACAGTCGTAGATGGGCAATTGATGAACATGAAAACTTTTGAAGCAAGCCAAAGGCGAGTTGCCTGTGGCGGGGATGTGCTGCAAGCACTGCATCCTCCGGCTGTGGGCTGTTGCCGCAGGCTGCAATCGTTATTCGGGACCTAAAAGACGCCGACCATCCCCTCCCCTGCCCATTCGTCATGGACTCTCCTGCCACTAGCCGATGAATCGGCTGTCGTGGCGGTTTGGAGCGTCAAAGACTTCGACTTGCCCCGTTGCGGGGACAGAGATTTCGGTCTCGCCGCCACGCCCGTTCCAGGCGTGTCCCGAAAAGAGATTTGCTGCGCTGCGTGCGCGTCGATGAGAGCCGCCAACGCGCTGCTGCGGTCCCGCGGCATGACGTGCTCCCAGTGCGGGCAGATGTGCATGCGCTCGGCAAGCGTCTTGGGCACGAGTGCCCAACAGGCCGAGCAGCGCTGCGACGGCTTGAGCTGGCGTGTGTCGTTCAGATGCAGCTGCGTACCAGCTTCTTTCGCTTTGTACGCGAGCATCTGATGCGCCATGCCGAACCCCGCCGAGAGAATCGCTAGGCGTCCAACCCGAAGCGCTGACGGCCGCGCGCCCGGATGGGCATGGCGGCTTCGCCACTGCCGAAGCGCAGTGTGGCGTCGCTCTTGCCATGCTGCATGAGCTTCCATCCAGCGGAATCGGGATACGCGAAGCCCGAGAACCGCTTCGCGGATTTGAAGCGTGGGACGCCACGCGTCGGCCCCGTCTTGACGCGGCCAAACAACGTGGCAAACGCCAGATTGAGCCGCCGCGGCGTCTGCTGCAAGGCATGATTGCCGAGCGCGATGAGCTTGGGCCGATCCGCCTTGATCTACGGCAGGACGTTCTGCTGGTCGTAGTCGGAGATGGACTTCCTGGCCTTGCGCAAGGCATCAATGCGCTCTTCGAGCGCCGCGTTGTACAGCTCGCAGTGCAGTCGCGCCCGCGCCAGTCGCACCATCTGCGCAGGGATGCTCATGTGTCCGGCTCGCTGCTCGGCTTCAGGCGTGGCCAGTTGAGCAGTTCCGCCAGCCTTGTGACGACCCACATGGCTTCCTTTGGATTCACCCCGGAGTCCTCCGCAAGAAGCCCGCGGTGAATGCGCACGAGAACGTCCTCTTCAGTGACCTTGAGATCCCCTTTGACGTCTGCGGCATGCTCGGTGAGCATCGTCGCCAAATCTTCGCAGAACTCATAGCGCGCGGCGATCACATCGCGCGTGGCATGGGGCTTGGTGCGACCCGGCTCCAGGTACAGGGCGATAAATGATGGCGGAATCTCGAATTGCGATTCAGGTGGCATGGATGACGTGGGCGGGGACTGCGGAGATGATCGATGCACGTTAGCTATCGACGTGTTGAAATAAATTCATTTGTTTTATCTAGTCTGCACTTTTACGCTTCTCCCATCGCAATGTTGAACTGGAGTTATTCATGATGCAACAGTCAGTCACGCTGAAAAACCTCGAGGGTGCATTTGCTGGCGAATCGATGGCGCATGCCAAGTACCGCTACTTTGCCAAGATCTGCCGCGAACTCGGCGACGAGGACACTGCTCGTCGATTCGAGGAGACTGCAGCGCAGGAAGTGCTGCACGCGCAGGGCCATCTTGAGCTTCTCTATCCGAAGGAGAAGCTGACCGTCGCCGACTGCTTGAAGTTGGCAATTGACGGCGAGACCTACGAGTACACCGAGATGTACCCGTCCTTTCGGCATGCCGCAGTCGCAGAAGGCAATGCGGCCGCCGTGCAGGAATTTGACGAACAGATCGCGGAGTCAAAGGACCATGCGAGGCAATTTTCCGCGATGCTCATCAAAGCTGCCAAGCGGTTCGATGCCTTGACCCGCGTCGAAAAGCGCCACGCCGAGGCCTACACCGCCCAACTCACCAAAATCACGTCTGAGGCTTAAATCATGGCACAACAACATGTTTGCATCGTCTGTGGCTACACCTATGACCCTGTAAAGGGAGCCCCCGAGCATGGGATTGCCCCAGGAACGCCATTTGAAGACATTCCTGAGGATTTCCTGTGCCCCGATTGCGGAGTGGCCAAAGCTGACTTCGAGGCGATCTGATGGATCGCAGCCCGATCGTCATTGTCGGAGGGGGGTTGGCTGGATTCGCGGTTGCGCGCGAGCTCAAACAGCGCGGTAATACGCGTGATGTGTTGATGCTTACTGCCGATGAGGGGCGGTTTTATGCGAAGCCTCTTTTGTCGCATGGGCTCTCCCGTGCGACGCCTGCGGCGGCCTTGCTGATGTCGCCGGAGAAGGCGGCGTCAGCCAATCAGGTTCGCGTTTTGCCACGCACCGAGGTCGTCCGCGCTGACTTCGAGGCCACGACTGTCCATGCGGCGGATGGTCGGGCGTTTCGTTACGGTGACCTCGTTGTCGCAACGGGGGCTAGGCCATTGGACTTCTGGCATGGCGATCGCATTTTTTCGGTCAATTCGGCATCGGACATGAGCCGACTGGAGCCGGTGCTCGAAGGCGCCAAGAGGATCTTGATCGCGGGCGCCGGGTTCGTTGGTCTGGAGTTTGCCAATGACTGGGCCAAGGCGGGCAAGCAAGTAACGGTCGTGTCCCTGGATGGGCCGCTGCGTCCTCTCGTGCCCCAAAGCGTCAGCGGATGGGTCGAAGCTAACCTGACCCGCGCAGGCGTGCGCTTTGTTCGAGGCCGTCTGACGCCGGTGCATGAGGGCGCCGACCTTTGCGCGGAGGTCGACGGCAAGCGACTCACTGCGCGCTTCGACCTGATGCTATCGGCCGTGGGGCTTGGGCCCGATGTTGCCCTGTGGAATCAAGCGGGATTGGTCACCGGCCGTCATGGGCTCGTCGTCAACGCTCGTTTCCAGACCAATGTCGCTCACGTTTACGCAGTGGGCGATGTCATGGAATTCCAAGGCCAGGCGTGGCGATTTGTGACCGCGCTGAATCACGCTGCAAAGGTCATTGCTTCGAACCTTCAAGGCGAGGAGAGTTGCGAAAATTTCGGGGCCTTGCCTATTTCGTTGAAATGCCCCGATTCTCCGCTCGCGATGGCGTTGCCCCGAGTCCAGGGGTCAGGATCGTGGGAGGTTAAAGCGGGCGACGCGGATCTCGAAGCGACCTACCGCCAGGACGGAAAGCTCAGGGGATTCGTGCTCGGAGGCACTGCGGCCCACCGAAGAAGGCAGTTCGAGGATGAATTGGCGGCCTGAACGGGCCTCAATTTGTCGATGACGAGTTTATCGAGGCGCAATTTCACCAACGCTGACATGCCCTTGATGGGCATGTCAGCGTCGATGTCGACACGAATCGACTTGGCGTTCACGCTTGTGGACACCAAGCGCCCTGCTCGCCAAAGCGCATGCACTTCAAGCGTCTGCACGGCGTGCGGCATCGCGCAGGACTTGCTTCGTCAGCAATTCTGTCCTCGCAGAGTATTCCAAGGGTGAGCGGCACAGCCCCGCCCACTCATAGCTGAGATTTTCGTAGATCTCAGCCGCTGCGGGAAATGCAGTTAAGACCGCGTCGAGTTGCGGATCAAAGCGCATGGTCGCAAGCTCGTTTTGGATCCGTTGAACAAGCAGGCGATATTGGTCCGCGCTGGCGGTGAGCGGCTGTTTTTCCAGTCGATCCAAAAGATGCGCCAAGGCGATGAGTGCATCAAGTCGCCGTGGTCGTAATGGATTGATTACGGGGTGCTCTTGCATAACAATCTTCAGGGAAGAAACGCTTCATCACTGCTTGGCTAGCTGAGGGCCAAAGGGAAATTTTCAAGGTGCTGGCTGGCGGTGGGCGAGGACTCCACTGGCGCCGCCAAGGGTGCGAGTGCTGCAGCAGGTGCCCAAAGGCCATGCCGCTGGGGTGTGGATCAGCCTGGGTTCGAGTTACCTGGTACGAATGATCAACCGGTGGAGCGCAGTTGCACAATAGCCCGATCGGCCCAATCAATGCCGCAGTTGCGGTGGCCACCGACTGTGGCTTCCATGGTCTGCAAACACCCTCCTCCCCCTGTTGCCCCTACGCCGGAGAACATTGATGGCACAAACTGCAGTTGCTTTTGTCGGTCTTGGGGCCATGGGCGAGCCCATGGCCCATAACGTGCTGCGCAGTGGCGTTGCGCTCACGGTCTACAACCGCTCCAAGTCCCGGGCGCAATCTTTGGCGGCAGCGGGTGCAAAGGTTGCCGACACGGCGGCCATGGCCGTGAGCCCAGGCGGCGTGGTGGTCACGATGCTGGCCAATGACGCGGCGCTTGAGGCCGTGACGTTAGGTCCCGATGGTTTCATGGGCCGATTGGACTCCGGTGGCCTGCATATTTCGATGAGCACGGTTTCCCCGGAAACATCGCGTCGGCTGGCTCGAGAACATGCCAAACGAGGCAGCTTCTACGTTGCCGCACCCGTGTTTGGGCGCCCGGAAGCAGCTGCTGCGCGGAAGCTTTGGATTGGCCAGTCAGGACCAGCCGAAGCCAAGGCCCGTGCCAAGCCTATTCTCGACGCCATGGGGCAAGGCATTCACGATTTTGGCGAGGATCCCGGCGCCGCGAATGTGGTGAAACTATCGGGAAATTTCTTGATCCTGTCGGCCGTGGAGGCGCTTGCCGAAGCGCTCGCCCTCTCCGAAAAGAATGGAATTGACCGGCACGTCTTGGCAGGGTTTCTTGGGCAGACGATCTTCAATTGCCCGATTTACCAGAACTACGGTCGCATTCTCGCGGACCAGAAGTATGAGCCGGCTGGCTTCAAATTGGAACTTGGCATGAAGGACGTGCGTTTGGTGCGCGACGTGGCAGAAAGCGTCACCGCCACCATGCCGCTGGCCGACTTGCTTCATGCACGGCTGCTGACGAGTTTGGCCAAAGGTCGCGGCGAAATGGACTGGACCGCCATTGCCATGCTTAGCGCGGAAGAAGCCGGTATCGGCTGCTGAGTTTCCGACAACGATTACCGCCTATCGATGAAGGCGCAGAAGCCCGAGTCCAAAGGCGCAAAACACGCCTCCTGAAGCGCGCTGCGGCCAACCTGATGAAAACCAGGCGCGCAGGCGCTTTCGTGTGAGCACGGCAAATCCGGCGTATATGCTCAACGCGCCTAGCGAGATGACCATGAATGTGCCCGTAAGCGTGGCGTATTGCGGGGTCATCGGACGGGATGGGCTCAGGAACTGAGGGAACAGGGCTGCAATGAAGGCGATGGCCTTCGGGTTGGTCAGCGCCACGGCCAGTCCCTTCGCGTAGAGGGCGCGGGGGCGGCGCTCTGGCGCCGGCGCGCCCGAAGACGTTGCCGGCAGTGGCCTTGCGCCGCGACTGGCGCCACGCCACTGCTGTACGCCAAGCCAGATGAGATAGATTGCTCCCGTGACCTTGAGCGCGTTGAAAGCGAGCGCGGACGCATGAAGAATGGCGTTGACGCCGAGTGCACTGAGTAATGTCAGCACCAGGAGGCCCGATACGTTGCCGAGGGACGACCATAGCGCGCGGCGCCAGCCGTAATGCATGGCATTGTGAATCGACAGCATGACCGCGGGTCCCGGTGTGAACGAGGCAGCCAGGGCAAAGCCAACGAAAAGCCAATAGGAGGTGGTGGGCATGACGGGGGGCAATGTGATTGAAGCGTTGTCGGTGGTCTGCTCGCGCTGAGGACAAGCCGCGTCCTGCGACCTGACACGACTACGCAGGTCCCGATCCCTTAGAAAGGGTCAACGCCCGACTGTCAAATTCTAGAGCCGGCCGGGCTTTTTCAAGCTCTCGGCGCCCCAGACCGCGCTCGGGCCCGGGGCTTGGGGTGACCCTTATTTCGGCTGAGGGACCACCCGAAGGTACGGCTTCAGTGCTTTCCAACCCCCGGGGAACTTCTGTTTGGCAACTTCATCGGTAATCGATGTGGGGATGACGACATCGTCTCCAGGGTGCCAATTTGCGGGTGTCGCCACACCATGCTTGGCCGTCAGCTGCAGCGCGTCCAGAAGGCGCAGGACCTCCGTGAAGTCGCGTCCGTTGCTCATCGGGTAGACAAGCATGGCTTTGACCTTTTTATCCGGTCCGATGAAGAACACGGATCGCACGGTGGCATTGTCGGCTGCGGTGCGCCCGTCGGAGGCGCCGGTCTGGTCGGCCGGAAGCATGTCATAGAGTTTCGCCACCTCGAGTTTCGTGTCGCCGATGATCGGGTAATTGGGTGCCGTTCCTTGCGTTTCAGCGATATCTTTGGCCCACACGTGGTGTTCGGCGACAGGGTCGACGGACAAGCCAATGAGTTTGCAGTTGCGTTTATCGAACTCGGGCTTGAGCCTTGCCACGGTTCCCAGTTCCGTGGTGCAGATGGGCGTGAAATCCTTCGGGTGCGAAAACAGCAAGGCCCAACTGCTTCCAATCCAGTCGTGAAATCGGATAGTCCCCTCGGTCGTTTCGGCCGTGAAATCCGGGGCTATGTCTCCAAGTCGCAAACTCATCGTGAACTCCTTTGTTTTTGCCGACCGCATGTCGGGTCAAGGTCAAGCCTAGGCCCTGCCCGGCCGCATGCCAACGAAGGGTTCGTTATACCGTCATGCCAGAATGGACTTTCGTCACACCAACGGCCCATCACTGACCGGTCTCCCCCACACCAAGGCAACTCTGCCTCGAAAGAGACGGGGTGACGCAGGCAAAGGACGCGGCTGCCGCAAGATCGACCAGGATTTCGGGGGCCGCCTGCCAGCGGCACCAAGCGTCTGGACCGTCGAGAGTTCAGATCGTTGTCACTGGGGAGTTATCGTCAGGTTGACGGTCACCAAAGGGCCGTTTTCATTGAGCGTTTGTTCCCCGCTCTCCGACACAAATGTGTAATTCCCAGCCGTATCAATGACATAGTTGTCCTGGGCTCTGGAAACCTGGACGTTCGAGAGATCGAAAGACGTGTCAATGAGCGAAACCGTTGCCGTTGAAAGCGATGGGCCGGGCGCAACGGCAAAGCTCAAGGACTCACTCCCGGTCAGCGTCGATTTGGTGTTGTCCGTGTAGCAGTTGTACGAGACAATGGGGCCAGTTTGGCCAATGGTCACGGTCGATGGATAAGAGCCCGCCGCAGCCGCCACGCAGTACTGTCCATTGCCTGCATAGCCCAGGGGCGCGTAAGTCGGCGACAAAAAACCTTGCGTACTCGAATCGATTGAAAGTGGCTGGCTATTTACCGTGATGCTGCCAGCAACCGAGGTTGTCGCGACCAAGGCATCCTGCCCCTCAAAAGTTGTCGGATTGGCGGCAGGTGTGAGCGTAAGCGTCACTATGCCGGATACCGGGATTGAAAGTCCCGATACAAGCGCCGTGCCGCTGACCACTGCGGTTTTCTGGTACCCCGTGCTGTACAGGTTTACAACCGCGGTCTGAAGCGGGAACGACAAGGTTGTTCCCCCGCCGCCACCACCGCCACATGCGCTGAGGCTCGCGCTCAAAGCCATGATCAGCAGCGCCTTGTTATATGTTCCCATCACGTCTCTCCTTGGCAAACCACTTCCGTTTCTGCTTCATGCACCAGTTCACGACCGGTCTAGCGGCTGTCGCCTCGGTGACGAAGCAGCGGTCAACGCTCAGCACCCGTCGTGGCAACCCCCGACATTGAGGGTATTTTTAAACGAAGCGACACGTTTTGACACAGATCATGGTCTCGCTGACGGGCGATCGCCATTGCATGCGTTTGGGAATGGGACCGTGATGCGCCCAGGCTCAGCGTGTTAGGCGAGCCAGCTCCGGGAGTGTGCATCATGGCCATGCGCCGCCGCGACAGTCTCGAGTGTGATTTCCGCTGTGCAGTCGTTTGCTGCGCAGACATGGTCGCCCGAGCGACCCAATCCGAAGCGCAAACGCCGCTCCGCGCCGCGGGCACGGTCTGAGTGCTCAGGCTGCAACGAAGGGAAGTGGCATCCCCGGCGTGTGCCGGAGGTGCCGGGCCACTACGGCAATCGCATCACTTCGCCAGTTCGCTGATCTTGGCCTGGCGCAACTTGCCATCCTGGATCAATGCAAGGAACGCATCGGACTCGGTGCCGCCGTTGCTGTCGATTCCGGTAAAGTCTTGGGGATTCTGCGACGCGGGCAAGGCCTTGAGGGCGGCGGACATGTCGGCCCGAATTGCGGTGGCGTCGGTGGCGCTTCCGGCCATCTTCATGGCTGCGGCCAGCGCATGCACCATGGTGTAATTAAAAGCCATTTCAGATGTCGGAACCGTTCCGCCATGGCCCTTGGCATAGGCGGCAACGTATGCCTTCATGGCGGGACGGGCATCCGAAACCAGGGGCAGCACACCGATCGATCCGTCCATCGGGGGGTAGCCGCCCAGAACCTTGGCCATCTCGTCGAACTTGGCTTGGTCCATCACGGCAAATCCACCCTTGAAACCGAGGTCACGCGCCTGCTTGACCACGAGCGCCGTTGGTTCGGACGGTCCCCCCACGAACATCACGTCAGGCTTCGCCGCCAGCACACGGCTCACTCCGCTGTAAAAGTCCGCTGATTTGTTGTACGAGATGGGGTTGTCGGCGACCACCTTGCCGCCTGCCTTTTCCCAGCCTTCGCGGAAAATCTTTGACCAAGCCTTGCCGTAGTCGGTGTCCGACGGTGCGAGCGCGACGGACTTGCCGAAAAGCTTCATCTCCGTGTGTGCATAGGCGGGCACGTAGCTTGCAAAGGATGGCGGGATGCGAATGGTCAGCTTGTTGCCTGCCTGCGTGATGCTCGGCACGCTGGAGTACGCCATCAGCAGAAAATTGGCTTGCGTGTTGAATGTCTGCAGGGCGAAGATGCCCCCGGCATGGGGACAAAAAATGACTGGCGTTTTGTCCTGTTCGACGAGGCGTCTGCCGTTGATGGCCGCCTGCGCCGGGTTGTACTGATCATCCAGTGCGATGACTTTGAACGTGTACGTTTTTCCCTTGATGGTCACGCCACCGGCGGCGTTGACCTCGTCGACTCCCATCTCGATGCCTGACAGCACGTTTTTGCCGTACTGTGCCGCTCCGCCACTCAGCGGCCCGGTGTAGCCGATATTGATCACATCCTGCCCGTGAGCGGCCGCGCCGAAGGCCGCGGCCGTGGCTACGGCCAGTGAGAGTTTTTTCAGGGTTGTGAATGCACGCATGCTTGTCTCCTTTGGATTTGGAATCAACCAATCGGCATGGAATCCGAGGGATTCCTAGGTGCCGATATACGCTTTGCGTATGCTTTCGTCGTGCAACAGCGCTGTGGCGTTGCCCTCCATGACTACCCTGCCCTGTTCGATGACGTACGCGCGGTTTGCGATACGCAACGCTGCATGGGCGTTTTGTTCGGCAAGCAGGACCGTGGTCCCGGCTTTGTTGATCGCTTGGATGACCTCGAACATCTGCTTGACCACTAGCGGCGCAAGCCCAAGCGAAGGCTCGTCGAGAAGCAGCAACTTGGGTTGGCCCATCAAAGCGCGTCCGATCGCCACCATCTGCTGTTGACCGCCACTGAGGGAACCGGCTGGTTTGTCGCGCTTTTCCGCAAGGTCGGGAAAAAGCGCGAACACCTGATCCAAGCGATCTTGCAAGGCAGCCTTCTCGCGGCGGTGCACATAGGCACCGAGTTGCAGGTTTTTCAATACGGAAAGCTGCCCGAAGAGCTTGCGACCTTCCGGACAGTGGACGAGTCCATGCGCGACGATTTGCGGTGCGCGCAGGTGGGCAAGGTCCAGTTCCCCCCACCGCACCTGCCCAGAGCGAATGCGCAGCAAACCACTAAGGGCATGGAACAAGCTGCTTTTTCCAGCGCCGTTCGCACCGAGCAGCACCACCAATTCGCCTTCGTGCACCTGCATGTCGACGCCCTGTAAGGCAAGAAAAGCGTCGTAACCTACCGTCACTCCCTCAAGCCTCAGCATCGGGCACTCCCAGGTAGGCATGAATGACATGAGGATTTTCGCGGATGGCCTCCGGCGCGCCTTCCGCGATTTTCTTGCCATGGTTGAGAACGATTACGGTATCGGCCAAACGCATGACCATGTCCATTTTGTGCTCCACCAGGCAGACCGTCAGGCCGCTCAAGGCAAGCTTGCGAATGAGGTCGGCCAATCGCGCGGTTTCCTCCGGATTGATGCCCCCCGCGGGCTCATCAAGAAGGATGAGCTTCGGCTCGGTCGCTAGTGCCAGTGCAATGGCGACGCGCTTGCGCTGCTCTTGCGTGATATCGCCGGCCAGGCGGTGCGCCACATCACGCAAACCGACGAATTCGAGAGCGCCTTGCGCTTTGGCGCGGCACAGCGCCTCCTCGCGGCGCAGCCGCGAGGAGCCCAACAGTGCATCCCACAAGCCTGCTCGAGTGCGCAGGCGGTGGCCGATGATCAGGTTGTCCAGGACGCTGGCATGGTCGAAGAGTTGGCAACTTTGAAAGGTCCGTGCAATGCCGAGCCGCGCCATATGGTCAGGACGCGATCCCGTGACGGCTTGCCCCTCGAGGCGAATGGACCCGCAGCTGGGCTTGCAGACTCCGCTGATGAGATTGAAAAAGGTTGTTTTGCCGGCGCCGTTCGGCCCGATGATGGCTGTGATGCTGCCTCGGGCGATACGCGTGCTGACGCCGTCGACAGCAGCCAGCCCCCCGAAACGCACACCCAAGTCATGGATTTCAAGCATGGCCGTGTCTTTGTGCCGCGGCGGCTCTGTGTTCGTGCGCGGGTGCCGCATCAGGTTGTGCGACGGCCAAGGCCTGCGAGTCACGCCGGGCGCGCCAGTTGCGAAGGGTGCCGACCATGCCGGCAGGCAGGAAAATGAGGAGCACGACCAGCAGCGGGCCGAATACGATCATGCGGTAGTCCTGCATGAACTGCAAGTATTGCGTGATCCAGGGCAGGACCAATGAGCCGACTATCGGTCCGGCAACCGTACCCAGCCCACCGATGAGCATGGCCGTGACCATGTCGAAGGTGTGAGCGATGTTGGCCACATCCGGGCCCAGGAAACGAATGGTCCCCGCATACAGTCCACCGGCCAACCCGGCGTAAAACACGGAAAGTACGAAGGCCAGCAGTTTGGTGCGCATGAGAGGAATGCCCAGAGCTTCGGCTAACGGCTCGCTGTTTCGCACGGCCATGAAGCTGCGCCCAACCAGGGAGCGCACGATGCGCTGCATCATCCACGTCATCATGACAAGTGCACCGAGTGCCAGGTAGTACTGGGCGCGTGGCGTGGAGAATTGCACGGGGCCAAAGCCTGGAGGTGCCGGAATGCCGATGATGCCGCTCACACCGTGGGTAAGACCATCCCACTTTTCGATGACCAGATTAATGATCGTGCCCACGCAGAGCGTGAATATCGCGAAGTAATACCCGCGCAGGCGCAGCGACAGCCAGCCAATGGGCATGCCCAATACGGCTGGAACCACTCCCGACAACATGAAGGCCCACCAGAACGGAACTCCATGGTCAACCGTGAGGATGCCCACCGTGTAGGCTCCAATGGCCATGAAGCCGGCGTGTGCCAAGTTGAGCTGCCCCGTATAACCCGTGATGAGATTCAGACCCAGCGTCGCGATGGCATAGATGAAAGCCAGCGCAAGCACGGACAAGACGTAGTCGTTGCCGCCGGCAAGCCACGGCAACGCGATCCCGAGCGCCAGCGGCGCGATCCATATGGCCGAGCGCCGGAACGCTCCCATGTCAGCGAGCACCCTGTGTCAACAAGCCTTGCGGCCGCACCGAGAGAACGACCACGAGCAGCACGAAGGCGATGATGTCCTTGTAGTCGGTGGAGACGTAAAAGCCGCCGAAGCTCTCGGCCATGCCAATGATCAGCCCCCCGAGGATGGCTCCCGGAAAGCTTCCCATGCCGCCGAGAATGATGATCACGAATGCCTTGACGATCACCAGACCGCCCATCGTCGGGTACAAGAGGTTAATGGGCGCGTACAGCACCGCGGCCACGGCAGCGAGCGCACCGGAGATGGCAAACACGAGGTACGTCACCCATCGTGCATCGATGCCGACGAGCGCGGCACCCTGCGGGTCCTGCGCCAAGGCGAGAATGGTGGATCCCGTGATCGTGCGGGTCAGAAACAGGTGCAAGACGATCACCAAGACGAAAGCGGCCGCGATGATGAGAACCCGTTGCAGGGGAAACGGCATGCCTGCGATCTGCAGAACCTGGCCGTACGGGGTGGGCAGGCGATGGAACCCCGCGCCCCAAATGAGTTGGGCAGCAGATTCGAGAAACAGCATGACACCGATGGCACCGATCATGTCGTAAAGCTCAGGCGCCTTGCGCAGCGGCGCAAACACCAGTGCTTGCATCAGCATGCCCAGCAGCGCCACGGTCGTTCCCGCGCCCAGCATGGCCCACCAATAGCCAAGCCCCAGCTTGCTGATCAGCGTATAGGCCACATAACCGCCGACCATGTACAGCGCCCCATGTGCAAAGTTCGGTATATGCAGCACGCCGTAGACCATCGTCAGGCCGAGCGCCACCAGTCCATAAATGGCACCGAGGGTTAGGCCGTTGAACAGCAATTGGACGATCTGGTCCATGGACTCGAAGGGCGTGGCCGCATCCAGATGTAAACAGATGCTGATTGAAACCGCGGGGCCATGCACTGTCAATAGGTGGAATCCTATTCCGCACAGCGGTACAAAAGCAGCCGGGCTTGGCGCGTCGCAACGACGGAGCGAGGCGCACCTTGCGCCCCGATCACTTCACCGATGCCATGCGCTCAAGGCGCCGCTTGCTGGCGTTGGGCCTCGCGCTCTTGCAAAGCACGCCATTGCACTTTGCCCGTGCCCGACTTGGGAAGGCTGTCGACAAATTCGACGATGCGTGGGCTCTTGTACGCCGCCATGTGTTCGTGCGCCCAATCCACAATGGATTGCTCGCTGACTTCGCCTCGAGCCTGCGGCTTGAGGACAACGTAGGCCTTGACCGTCTCCCCGCGCTTGGCATCGACGGCACCCACCACGCAGGCTTCGGCAATGTCCGGATGCTGGTACATCATGGACTCGACCTCTGCGGGCCAGACCTTGTAGCCGGAGGCGTTGATCATGCGCTTGAGACGGTCGACCATGAAAAAATAGCCTTCCTCGTCGACACGACCAAGGTCACCCGTGCGTAAGAAGCGCTTGCCATCCTGGGTGACGAACGCCTCCTCGGTCGCCGTGGGCTGACCCCAGTAACCCTGCATCACCTGGGGACCGTGCACGACAATTTCGCCGACCTCGCCAGCAGGCAAGACGCGCAAGGTTTGCGGGTCAATGACGCGGGCATCCACATCGAAGATCGGGATGCCAAGGCACTGGCGTTTGGGCCGGTCCAGCGGGTTGATGTGGGAGGGAGCCATGGTTTCGGTCATGCCATAGCCCTCCATATAGGTGATTCCGCACAGATCATGGAGCTTCTGCGCCACCGCTTCGGGCATCGCCGCACCACCGCCACCCATGTTCCATACGCTCGAGAGGTCATAGTCGGCGATACGCGGGTTCATCAGGAAGTCCACAACCATGGTGGAGATGGCCTGCCAGGACCCCACTTTGTAGCGCTGTACGCATGCAGCTGCAGCATCGCGGTCCCAGCGGGGTAGCAGGACGACAGTATTGCCGTTGTACAGGGGCCCGTTCATGCTCATTTGCATGCCGGTGACATGGAAGAACGGCAGGACGGCGAGCACCACGGTGTCCTGCGGCATCCGCACCCATTCGATACCACCGACTGCGGTGCTCATGACGCTGTGGTGGGTGTGCATGCAGCCCTTGGGCCTACCGGTGGTGCCGGAGGTGTATGGCATGACGCACAGATCGCTTGGGCCGGTGCTCAAGTGTCCGGGCGCGTGTTGTTCCGCGAGCATGTCCACCCACAGCGTGACATTGGGCTCCGTAAGGTTCTCCCGCGCAGCCGCAACGAACGACGGCACTGCGATGTGGGGGCACTCGGCGACGTAGTCGCTGTACGCAGCCACGATGATGTGCTTCAGGCCTTCGCCCAGAAGTGGGCGCATCTGGGCGAACAGCTCCTGCCCGACAAAGGCCGCCTTGGCCCCGCTGTCGTTCACGTAGTGAGCAAGTTCGAGCGTGAGGTTCATCGGGTTGACCGGAACCACAACGCCGCCCGCACGCAAGATGCCATAGTAGGCAAGCACGAACTGCGGGCTGTTTTGCATGTCAAGCAGGACACGGTCGCCCGCTTGAATTCCGCAGCGTCTTTGCAGGAAGCCAGCAATCGCTTCAGCCTCGCGCTTGAAGGCGCCAAAGCTCAATGTGCCATCGTAGAAAATCAGGAATGGCTTGTCCGGGAACCGCGCTGCCGCCACCTCCACATTGAAGAACAGGTTGGTTTGCGGAATGTGCAAATGTTGCGGCAGGACTTTGGGCCAAACATCCAGATGGCGTGAATTCATGCTCTGTCTCCTTTGTCTTTTCTGTCGACCCAGTCTGCTCTGGTGCGTTGCAGGAACGGTCCCATCTGGGCATTGACCTGCGCCGCATGCGTCGGATTGCTGGCATGTCCGGCTCCCGCGATGACCGCCATGCGGCCGTGACAAAACACCAGCGCTGGACCAGGCCCGCCCGAGTCCCGGAAATTGACACGTTGGCCGTTGACCGGGGCGCGGGGCATCGTGGTCGGACCTGTACGCGAAACGACGATGAATCGCGCTTGACGCTCAACGCTTGGGGCGATACCGCTCCAGCTCGAGTCTTGCGATTTGGTCGCGGTGCACTTCATCGGGGCCGTCGGCAAAGCGCAACGTCCGGGCCTGGGCGTACGCATAAGCCAAGCCGAAATCGTCGCTGACGCCGCCCCCACCATGCGCTTGCAGTGCCCAGTCGATGACTTGGCAGGCCATTGTGGGCGCGGCAACTTTGATCATCGCAATTTCTCTGCGGGCAGCCTTGTTCCCGGCACGATCCATCATATCGGCAGCCTTGAACACCAGCAGTCGGGCTTGGTCGATCAGCAGGCGCGCGTTGGCGATGCGCTCACGTGTCACACCATGGTCGGCAATCGGTCGGCCGAACGCTGTGCGCGCCAGAGCGCGCTTGCACATGGCTTCGAGGGCGCGCTCAGCCAGACCGATCAGGCGCATGCAGTGGTGGATGCGGCCGGGGCCGAGACGTCCCTGGGCGATCTCGAAGCCTCGCCCTTCGCCCAGAAGCATATTGGTGAGCGGCACGCGCACATCGTTGAATGCAATCTCGGCATGGCCATGCGGCGCGTCGTCGTATCCGAAGACCGGAAGATGGCGCAGCACCTGCACGCCGGGTGTGTCCATGGGCACCAGGATCATGGATTGCTGGCGGTACCGGTCCGGATTTTCGGCATCGGTCTTTCCCATGAAAATCAGCACCTTGCAGCGCGGATCGTTGGCTCCGGAGGTCCACCACTTGCGGCCATTGACCACATAGTGCTCGCCGTCACGGCGGATGCTGGCCTGGATGTTGGTGGCGTCGCTGGACGCCACGCCGGGCTCCGTCATTGCAAATCCCGAGCGGATTTCACCTCGGAGCAGAGGGTCGAGCCACTGCGCCTTCTGCTCGGGTGTGCCGTAGCGCTCAAGGACTTCCATATTGCCGGTGTCGGGTGCCGAGCAATTGAATGTCTCCGGTGCAATATGGGAGCGGCCCATGATTTCGCACAGGGGCGCGTATTCAAGATTGGTGAGTCCGGCGCCGCGCTCGGACTCGGGAAGAAACAGGTTCCACAGCCCGGCCTCGCGCGCGCGAGCCTTGAGTTCCTCAATGACCGTGGTCGGCAGCCAGGCATTGCCGGCCTTGCGGTTGGCCTCGACCTCCGCGAAAAATCGTGCCTCGTTGGGATAGACGTGTGCGTCCATAAATGCGGTGACGCGCTCTTGCAGGGCACGCACCTTGTCGCTGTGTGTGAAGTCCATGATGGTTCCTCGAGGGTGAAAAATCCGTTTTCAGGTTGCGTGGGTTGCCTGCACCTGCGCCCAAGCAGCTTCGGCCAGGGGTCTTGCGCGCCGGCCAGCTTCCAGCGCCTGGCTGCTTGACGCGTTCCCCTGCAGAGCGCGCGCCAGTACGCCTTGCAGGATGGCGGCGAGGCGGAACATGTTGAAGGCGGCGTAGTACTCCCAATCAGCCTGCGAAATCGGCGGGCGTTGCGTGCGTGCGCAGTAGCGGGCCACGTACTCGCTTTCGCTCGGAATGCCCAAGGCCGCCAGATCACCGCCGATCAAGCCACGAAACTGGCCGGGTGATAAACGCCAAGCCATGCAGTGGTAGGCAAAATCGGCCAGCGGATGACCCAGGGTGGAGAGTTCCCAGTCAAGCACGGCCAGGATGCGCGGCTCGGTGGGGTGGAAGATCACGTTGTCCAGACGATAGTCGCCGTGCACGATGGCCGTTTCGTCACCGGGCGGGATGTGCGCGGGCAACCATGCGATCAACCGATCCATGGCGTCGATGGGCTCGGTTTCACTGGCGCGGTATTGTTGGGACCAGCGTGCAACCTGTCGGGCGATGTATTGGCCTGGCTTGCCGTAGTCGGCCAGGCCAAGCGCGGCGTAGTCCACACTGTGCAAGGCAGCAATCACCCGGTTCATTTCGTCAAAAATGGCAGCGCGCTCTGCGGGTTGCATCCCTGGCAGCAAGGGGTCCCAGAAAATGCGCCCATCGACGAAGTCCATGACGTAAAACGCCGTGCCAATCACGGACTCGTCAAGGCAAAGCACATGCATGCCGGGCACGGGTACGCCGCTGTCGGCCAGGGCCCGCATGATGCGGTATTCGCGGTCGACGGCATGGGCAGAAGGCAGAAGCTTGCCCGGCGGCTTGCGTCGCAGCACGTACCGTCTGCCGTTCGCCGCCGTAAGCATATAGGTGGGATTGGACTGACCACCCTTGAACTGTTCGACGCGCAGCGGTCCCTGTGCATCGGGAAGATGTGCACGCAGGTAGTCGCTCAGCGCTGCAGCGTCGAAAGCCAGAGCAGGTGCCACTTCGCGCGTGTCAGCTTGCATGGCGCATCCCTTGTTCAGATCAGTTTCACCAACTGTTTGCCGAAGTTTTGACCCTTGAGCATACCGATGAACGCCGCTGGTGCCTGCTCCAGTCCCTGCGCGACGGACTCGCGCCAGTGAAGCTTGCCGCTGGCCACCAAGCCGGCGAGTTCACGCAACGCGGCAGGCCACTGCTCCATGTGTTCGGAGACGATGAATCCCTGCATCTTCAGGCGGCTGACCAAAACGGCGCGGATGTTCTTCACGCAGTAGGGATCGGTGGTGTTGTAGTCGGCAATCAGACCGCACAGCGCGATGCGGGCGAAGGCATTCGTGCGGGCCAGGAGCGCATCAAAGATCTCTCCGCCCACGTTTTCGAACAGGCAATCCAACCCGCCGGGCAATGCCGCTTTCAGATCGTCTTTGAGGTTGCCTGCCTTGTAGTCCACACAGGCGTCAAAGCCGAGTTCCTCGACCACATAGCGGCACTTCTCTGCGCCTCCGGCGACGCCCACAGCGCGGCAGCCTTTGGCTTTGGCCAGTTGACCGACGACACTTCCCACGGCGCCGGAAGCGGCTGTGACCACCACTGTTTCACCGGCCTTGGGCTCGCAAATCGCATTCAGACCGTACCAGGCTGTCACGCCGGGCATGCCCACTGGGCCAAGATAGGCGGATAGTGGCACATGGGTCGTGTCGACCTTTTGCAGGGCGCGTGCGGGGCTGGCGCCGTACAGCTGCCAGCCCAACATGCCGACAACCTTGTCCCCTGGCTGGAATTGGGGATCGCGCGAGGCCACAACCTCACCTGCGGTGCCCCCCACCATCACACCACCCAGGGCGACAGGTTCGGCATAAGACTTGGCGTCCGACATGCGCCCGCGCATATAGGGATCGAGCGAGAGCCAATGATTGCGGACCAGAACCTCGCCCTCACCAGGCTCGGGGACCGGGCCGCTCTCGAGCCGAAAGTGGCTCTCGTCAACCCAGCCCGTGGGCCTGCCAGCAAGGACGATTTGCAGATTGTGATCAGCCATGTGTGTTCTCCATGAAAGTGGCCATGCCATGCGCGTGCAGACGAGCCAGAAGTTGCCGCGCATCATGGCGACCGAGCTCGTAAGCAGCGCGGATGCCGTGCGGGTTGGTGTAGTCCCAGCCTCGGACCGGCACCCGGTGCGATGGCTGAACATAGATACGCTGCGGTGATTGCGGCAAAGGCCGCGCGTACCGGCGGGTGAGCAGTACCAGGGTAATCCCCTGTCGGGGCCCAACGGGAAGCGCGTCAACCGGCACGTTGTCGACCATGCCTCCATCAAGCACCGGTCGTCCATGCAGGCGCAGCGCCGGCGTGAACGGGGGCGTGCAGCTCGAAGCAAGGAGCAGGTCTGCCAAGTCCTCAGGGGTCGGGCAGTCCTGCGCCACCAGAACTTCAGGTACAAAGCCCAGGAGCCGGCCTGCGCGCGGATGCAGCAGCTTGCGAACCTTCTTGTCGAACTGGTAGGCGAAAATTCCGGTCAGCACGCCGCTGCGAGGACCGAGCCAGCGTGGCAGGCGGGAGACCTGCACGTAGATGCGCGGCTGGCTGCGTAATGCATCAAGCGTCTGAGCGTCAAAGATGGAAAGCAATGCTTCGCGATACATTTGGGCATGCGGGAACGCACGCTGGCCCCGCAACAGGCGACCGAGGTAAAAATTGCGCGGGTTACGCGCCGTCATGCGGCCATAATGGTCGAGCGTCTGCGCGGTCTTGCCGGCCAGCAGCATGCAGGCCGTGGCTGCACCCGCTGACACCCCGGCAACCTGCGTGGGCATCAGCCCCTCCGGTTGAAGTACATCCCACATGCCGGCTTGCCACCAGCAACGGTTCCCACCTCCTGCCAGCACAACACTGGTGATCGATGACAGCAGCTCGCGCACGGACGGCACGCTGCCCGGCGCGTTTCGCGGTACGTCGCGAGGCGGCTCGGCGCGCCCTTGCGTGTGCAAAGCGTCGCGTGCATTCAGGAGGGTGTCGCCTTGCATCACCCGGGCTCGTTGACTGGGGCCTCAGACAATGCTTGCACCACCATCCACGGCCAGGCACTGGCCGGTGACGTGGCGCGATGCATCGCTAGCAAAAAAGGCGACCGCGCCCATCAAGTCGTCTTCACCGCCGATGCGAGCCAGCGGGGTTTTCTGGATGACATGGTCGCGCATCGTTTCCAGCAGCCCGGCTGTCATCTTGGATGGGAAAAAACCGGGGAGGATGGCATTGACGCGGATCCCATGCTGTCCCCACTCGGCCGCAAGTGCGCGCGTGAAGTTGATCACCGCTCCCTTGGACGTGTTGTAGGCGATGGTGCGCATCGGCAGCGGGTTGCCCCTCAATCCCGCAATCGATGCGATGTTCACGATGCTGCCCCGGCTTTGGGGAATCATGCTCCGCTTGGCAACCTCGCGCGTCAAGAAGAACACCGCGTCGACGTTCAGATGCATGACCTTGTCCCAAGCTTCGTCGGGATAATCCTCCGCCGCGGCGCCCCAGGTGGCACCCGCATTGTTGACCAGGATGTCGATGGCGCCCACTGTGTCTTGCACTTTCTGCACAAGTGGTGCGATGGCCGCGCGCTGCAGCAAGTCGGCAGGGAAAACATCCGCGTCGAGCCCCAGCGCGCGAAGATGCTCACGGGCCTGGTGCAGTTCATCGGGTTTGCGCGCGACCAAGGCCAGCTTGGCGCCCATTTCACCCAACGCCCGGGCCATCTGCAGTCCGAGGCCGCGCGACCCTCCGGTCACAAGCGCGCAGCGCCCGGTGAGGTCAAAGAGTCGTTGCGCGGTCGCGGTCATGGGTGCTCCTTGTCAGAACCACGCGTCCTGCATCTCGCGGCAGGTCGGGTCGCGTCGGGCTGCGACCTGCAGCCACGCCTGGATTTTCGGCAGCTCGTAGGCATAGAAGTAGCGACATGCCTGGAGCTTCCCGTCGCGCAGATCCGACTTGCCCGTATTGTCGGCCAGGTGCGCAAGTGCCGATTGGGCCACATCGAGCCAGATCCACGCCAGCACCACGTGGCCGAATGCTTGCAGGTACGGCGTGGCATTGGCCAGCGTGGCCGCCGGATCCCCGCCCTCCCAGGCTCGATGGGTGGCCTCCACAAGCTGTTGCAGCGCTGCATTGAGCGCGCCGGCATGCATGTGCAGGCACGGCACCGGTTCGGCACGTGCAATCGTGGCGTGCATGCGTGCAGCCAGGAGCGCAAGCCCTGCGCCGTCCTCCATCACCACCTTGCGACCGAGCAGGTCCAGTGCCTGAATACCATGGGTCCCCTCGTGGATCATATTCAGGCGATTGTCGCGCCAGTACTGCTCCACGGGAAAGTCGCGTGTGTACCCGTAGCCGCCGTGCACCTGGATCGCCAGGCTATTGGCCTCCAGACACCATTCGGAGGGCCAGCTCTTGGCAATGGGGGTGAGCACTTCCAGGAGCAGTCCAGCGTCGCGCGCCGCTGCCGCTTCGCCCGTGCGGTGCTCGTCGACGAGCCGGGCGCAGTACAGTTCCAGGGCCAGGGCGCCCTCGGCATAGGCCTTCTGCGCCAACAGCATGCGCTTGACATCGGCATGGGCGATGATCGCCACGGGCGGCTGCCCCGGATCCTTGCCGGCGGGCCCCAACGGGCGCCCCTGAGGGCGCTGACGCGCATAGGCGAGCGCCGCTTCGTAGCCCGCCATGCCCAACATGCTCGCTGCCATCCCCACGCCGATGCGCGCCTCGTTCATCATGTGGAACATGCAGCGCAACCCATCGCCGGCGGCTCCGACCCGCCAGCCGATAGCCCCGGCGGCACCCTGCACGGGATGATGGCCATCGCCGAAATTCAACAGGGTGTTGGGGGTGCCGCGCCATCCGCATTTGTGATTCAAACCAGCCAAGTTCACATCATTGCGCTCACCCGTGAGCCGCCCTTCGGCGTCGACCAATTTCTTGGGTACGATGAACAGCGAAATCCCCCGCGCGCCCGGAACGTGCTTGCCATCCGCGCCGGGTATCTTGGCCAGAACCAAATGCACGATGTTCTCGGTCAAATCGTGCTCACCGGCTGAGATCCACATCTTGTTGCCGAAAAGCCGATAGCGCGGACCGAGCGGGTCCGTTTCGAAGCCTTCACCGTCGGGTAACGCGCGCGTCGCGATGTCCGAGAGGCTCGACCCCGCTTGCGGCTCGGACAGGCACATCGTCCCGGACCACTGTCCGCAAAACTCCCGGTGTGCGAACACGCGCTGCTGCGCAGGAGTGCCGTGCACCATGAGCAAATTGGCGTTACCCACGGTCAGCAGGCCCGCCCCAATGCTGACTGAAGCCCGGGCAAAGAAAGCATTGGCAGCGGCCTCCACCGTGTAGGGCAATTGCATGCCACCAAGCGCATCATCCTGCGCGGCTGCGAGCATGCCCGATTCCGCATAGGCCTTCCAGGCGTCATGCGTGGCTTTGGGCAGCACCACGCGATCGCCTTCCTGACGGGGCTCCTCCATGTCGACCAGTCGGTTGAAGGGGGCGTACTTGTCGCGAGCGATGCGTTCGCACGTATCGAGCACCTGGGCGAAGGTCTCGAGGCTGTGCTCCCCGTAGCGTGGACGCTCAGTCAATGCAGCCACGTCCAGCCAGTCGTACAGGAGGAAATCAACGGTCGGACGCATCAGGGTTGCATCGAATTGAATTGCGAGCCCCAGAGCATCGAATATGAGGGGTTCGCAAGGGCGTCGGGGCCCGGTTGCAAGAGCTGAGCGGGACCTCCGGCATCGCAATTCCCATGCATGGTCATTGCGCCCTTAGAGCACTTCAAAGAGCCCTGCCGCGCCTTGGCCGCCCCCGATGCACATGGTGACAACGACATATTTGACACCGCGGCGCTTTCCCTCGATCAGCGCATGGCCCACAAGGCGCGCACCCGATACGCCGTAGGGATGGCCGACGGCGATCGCACCGCCGTTGACATTGAGGCGCTCGTCCGGGATGCCGAGCTTGTCACGGCAGTAGATGACTTGCACGGCGAACGCTTCATTGAGTTCCCACAGTCCGATGTCGTCAACTTTGAGCCCGGCGCGCTGCAGCAGGCGTGGTACCGCGAACACGGGGCCGATGCCCATTTCGTCTGGCTCGCAGCCGGCCACGGCAAAGCCGCGGAACGCGCCAAGGGGCTCGACGCCGCGCTGTTCAGCGAGCCGCGCGTTCATGACAACGCACGCCGAGGCGCCGTCGGAAAACTGGCTGGCGTTGCCGGCAGCAATGACGCCGCCAGGCATGGCGGGGCGAATCTTCGACACGCCTTCATAGCTCGTGTCTGCGCGAATGCCCTCGTCCGTGGCCAGCGTGACCTCGCGGGTGACCATCTGGCCAGTGACCTTGTCAGCAGCAGCGGTACGAACGGTGATGGGCACGATCTCATCAGCGAACCTGCCCGCCGCCAGCGCTTGCGCGGCTCGTTGCTGGCTGCGCGCGCCATACTCGTCCTGCTGTTGGCGTGAAATCGCGTAGCGCTTGGCTACGGCCTCTGCGGTCTGCACCATGTTCCAGTAGATGGTCGGCTTGTGCTCCACCAGCCAGGCATCACGCAACATGTGTTTGTTGGCGCGGTCATTCTGCACGCAGGAAATGGACTCGACGCCACCTGCGACCATCACTGGCACCTGATCCACGATGACCCTGTGTGAGGCCATCGCGATTGCCTGCAGGCCTGAGGAGCAGAAACGATTCACGGTGACGCCACCGGCCGTGACCGGAAGCCCCGCACGCAGCGCGATCTGTCTCGCAATATTGTTGCCAGTCGGGCCCTCCGGGTACGCGCAGCCCATGATGCAATCTTCCACCTCATCGGGCGCAATGCCGGCGCGTTGTACCGCGGCTTGCACGACGTGCCCGCCCAGTGTGGCGCCATGGGTCAGATTGAGGGCGCCTCGCCACGATTTGGCGAGCCCCGTACGCGCGGTGGAGACGATGACGGCTTCGCTCATGGGGAGTTCCAGTTGAATAAGGGGGACGCATGTACGGGATGCGCGCTCACGCGTCGTTGAAGGACTTGCCTTGCGAGGCTCGTTCAGCCAATAGCGGCGCGGGTTGCCAGAAGTCGGCGTCTGCGCCCGGTTGGGCGGCGAACTCGCGCATGCGTCGTGCCACCATGTACAAGCCGACCGTGTCGGCGTAAAACATCGGACCGCCGCGCCAGGCGGGGAACCCGTAGCCTGCCAGGTAGACCATGTCAATATCGCTCGCACGCTGGGCGTAGCCTTCATGCAAGATGCGTGCACCCTCGTTGACCAGGGCATAGACGCAGCGTTCCACGATCTCGGCGTCGCTGATGGTGCGCGGGCTGATCCCGATCTCCTGGCGATACGCTGTGATCAGCGCGTCGACCTCGGGATCGGGAAGCGCATCGCGCCGGCCTGGTTCATAGCGATACCAGCCGGCACCAGTCTTCTGTCCATAGCGCCCGCGCTCACAAAGGCGGTCAGCCAGGCGCGAGTATTTGACATGCGGTCTTTCCACGTAGCGGCGCTTGCGGATGGCCCATCCGATGTCGTTTCCAGCAAGATCCCCCATGCGGAACGGACCCATGGCCATGCCCCAGGCTTCAAGCGCGCGGTCCACCTGTTGGGGGCTTGCGCCCTCCTCGACCAGGAAGTTCGCCATGCGCCCGTAATGTTCCAGCATGCGGTTGCCGATGAAACCATCGCACACACCCGATACCACGGCGGTCTTGCGTATGGTCTTGGCCAATTGCATGACTGTGGCCAAGACATCCCGGGCGGTCGACTTGCCGCGCACGACCTCCAGCAGTTTCATCACATTGGCAGGGCTGAAAAAATGCAAGCCGACTACGTCCTGCGGGCGTTGCGTGAAGGCGGCGATGGCGTCGAGGTCAAGCGTCGACGTGTTGGACGCGAGGATGGCACCGGGCTTGGCCACGGCATCAAGGCGTTGAAAGACCTCACGCTTGACGTCCATGTTCTCAAAGACGGCCTCGATGACCAGGTCGCAGGTGGCCAGGCTGGAAAAATCCAGCGTGGGATGCAGCAGGCCCATGCGCGTCTCAACAGCTTCGCTTGTAAGCTTGCCCTTGCGGGCCGAGTTCTCGTAGTTCTTGCGGATGGTGGCCACGCCGCGGTCGAGTGCCTCCTGCGCCATCTCGACAAGGGTCACGGGAATGCCGGCATTCAAAAAATTCATGCTGATGCCCCCACCCATCGTCCCAGCGCCGATCACACCCACTTGGGCGATGGTGCGGGTGGGCGTGTCGGCCGGGACGTCGGCGATCTTCGAAGCAGCACGCTCGGCGAAGAAGGCATGGCGCAAGGATTGGCATTCCGGCGTGGCCATCAACATGACGAACAGGCGCCGCTCCTGCAGCATGCCCACATCGAAAGCCTTGAGCGACCCGGCCACGGCTTCGACGCACTGCAAACGGGCTGGCTCGCGGGGAAACTGGGCCTGCACCGTGGTGCGCGCGGACTGGATATACGCCTCGGCGTCCGGATGATCGACTGGCCGATCGCGCGTGCGCGGCAGAGGATGAGCCGAGGCAGCGAGCTTGCGCGCAACGTCGACACCGGCCTGTACGACGTTGTCCTCAACCACGGCGTCAAATAGCGAAGTTTGCGCCAATCGTCTGGCCGCCACGGGTTCGCCGGACACAATCATGTTCATCGCCGTTTCCAGCCCGACCGCGCGCGGCAGACGTTGCGTGCCACCGGCTCCGGGCACCAAACCAATCTTGACCTCGGGCAATGCCACCCGAGCCTCGGCCAGCGCCACACGGCCGTGGCAGCCGAGCGCAAATTCCAGTCCCCCGCCCATGCAGGTGCCGCCGATCGCCGCTACCACGGGCTTGGTGCATGCCTCGGCAACCCCGATCACGTCCAGCAAATGCGGCGAGGCCATCGATTCTGCCTTGCCGAATTCGCGGATGTCAGCACCGCCAGAAAACACGGTCCCAGCGCCTGTGACCACAATGCCTGCCACCGTCGGATCTGCCGCTGCGGTATCGATCGCTTCCACAAGCTGGCGCCTTTGCTGCCAGCCAAAGCCATTGACTGGCGGATTGTCGAGGGTAAGAACGACGATGTCGCCGTGGCGGGATGCGTCGACGCTGGCCATGCTGTCTCCAGGGATGTGAACGGGCTTTGCAAGCTCTGCGGATGCGGAATTCCGCTATGCAGAATTGTGTTTTGATTATGATGGATGCTAGCCTGCTCCCGATTGCTTGTAAAGGCGCTGACGAACACGGATCCACGATGCAGAAAATCCACGTGTTGCTCACCAAGGAAGAACTCGACGACCAGCGTTTGGACGGTCGGGTCGTCATTGTGCTGGACGTGCTCTTTGCCACCACATCGGCGCTGGCCGCGCTGCAAGCAGGTGCCAGCTCGGTGATCCCTGCGCTGGACGCGGACCATGCGCGCCGCTTGGCTTCGGAGCTTGCTGTCGGAAGCGCCATCCTGAGTGGTGAACTGGATGCCGAGACCCTGCCAGGCTTTGCCCATCCGACTCCCCTGGCGCTGCTGCGCCATGAGCTGCAAGGTCGCGATCTCGTTTACAGCACCACCAATGGCACGGTTGCGCTGCGCAAAGCATTGCCAGCGGCTCATGTTTATGCCGCCAGCTTGCGCAATGCCCGGGCCACCATCGCGCATGTGTTGCGCGAGCACGCGCGCAGCACCGTTCTGATCGTGTGTGCCGGGTCGAGCGAACAATTCAATCTGGAGGATTTCTACGGCGCGGGGCTTCTCGTATCGTGCCTGCAACAGGCCCCCGGGCAGCGAAGCTATTCCGATGCCGCGCTTGCGGCGGCCTTCTTGCAGCAGGGCAGCGACGCCTTGCGCTGCTTGGCTGATTCGCGCGTGGGCCGCCTGATGGCCTCGCGGGGGCTTGACGCGGAAGTGCACTATGCCGCGCAAATCCACGTGGATTCGGTGGTCGCCCGTGTGGTGGATGGGCGGCTCACGCGCGTCGCCGCCTAGACGCTGCGCCTGGCGATGGATCACCATGACGTGACCTTGCCGAGTGGCGTGCGTTTGCATGCCGCAAGCGTTGGCGCAGCAGGAAAGCGACTGCTGCTGTTTGTCCACGGTTTTCCCGAATGCTGGGCCGCGTGGCAGGCGCTGCTGCACGCATTCGGGGGCGATTATTTCGCTGTGGCGCCCGACCTCCGGGGCTATAACCTGTCGGGCAAACCGCAGGGCGTTGCCGCCTACCGCGTGCAGCCGTTGATGGACGATCTGCGCGGTCTTCTGGCACATTTCGGCTATCGGCAATGCATCCTGGTTGCCCACGATTGGGGAGGCGCTGTGGCGTGGAGCCTCGCCGTGCACCATCCGGAACTGGTTTCTCGACTGGTCATCATCAATTCGCCCCACCCTGTTGCGTTTGCCCGCGCCCTGAGCCACGATCGGGCACAGCAGTCAGCAAGTCAGTACATGCTGCGTTTGCGTGAGCCGGACGCCGCCGCGTTGCTGTTGCGTGATGATTGCGCGCGCCTGTTGGCGCTTTTTCGGAACCCGGTGAGCGGGCTCAGCGCGCTGAGCCAGGCGCAGATCGACCTGTATAAGCAAGCTTGGCAGATCCCCGGTGCGATGGATGCCATGCTGAACTACTACCGGGCTTCGCCGCTCATGCCGCCGACCGCGCAACGACGTGGCGCAGCTGGCTTGGAGCTCGAAGCCGGCGCGTTCATTGTGGGCATGCCCACGCTGGTGATCTGGGGCGAGCAGGACCACGCACTGTTGCCTGTGCTGCTTGATGGCCTGGAAACGGTTGTGCCTGACCTGCGGATCCAGCGGGTGCCTGACGGCTCGCACTGGGTTGTGCATGAACGCCCCGAAGTCGTCGAGGCGGCGATTCGCGGATTCTTGGCCGAGGGGTGAAAACCTGGCTCAACGCGTGACCAGGCTTTCCAGCTGCCGTGCCAGCGCGATAAGGCGGGGCCGCACGTCCTGCAGCAAGAAATCCGGGCTGAGCTGGAATGCGGGGCCTCCGCAGTTGATCGCCATCAGAGGCATGCCGCCTCCGGGGTCGATACCGATTGCAATGGCGTTGACATCGGGCTGCCAGTCGCCGAACGAACACGCGACGCCCAGGGCTCGGTAGTCCTCCAGTGCCTTGTTGATGGCGTGCTTGAGCGCAGGCCAGGCCGGCTTATCGAGTGCGGCGAGGTCCTCGAAAATGGCCGCGCGCTCGCGCTCGCTGGCCACGGCAAGGTAGGCGCGCCCCGTGGCCGTAGTGGCAATGGGGATGCGCGACCCCACGTCCAGGCTCAATGTCAAGGCGGAGGCACTGCGGCAATTTTCGACATAGATCAGCGATAAGCGGTCGCGTATGCACAATGAGACCATCGCCTTGGATACATCGGCCAGCTCCTGCATCAGCGGCCTGGCAATCTGGCGAATGTCCATACGGGCCAGCACGGTGCTACCAAGCGACAAGGTGGCCGTACCCAGCCGGTATTTGCCGCTGTCCTCGTCCAGTGTGAGATAGCCCAGCCGCGTCAACGTATAGGTCAGGCGCGAAACCGTGGATTTTGGCAGCTTGCAGCGCTGCGCAATGTCCAGATTGCCCAGAGCCTTGTCGCGGGCGCGAAAGCTCGACAGCACCTCGAGGCCTCGCGCCAGGGCGGTGACGAACTGACGGTCGTCTTTCGATGGGCCAGTCCCCTTGCCGGTGGAAATCGTTTGGGGTGGCCTGGCGGAGTGCATGTTCATGGACGAGAGGACCAGTTGGAGATGGGCGGACCGAGTGCGGCATGAGCCGCCTGGCGTGCTTGACAGTGGGCCCTGCAAGCTTAACAATCGTCAACATAAATCACGGAACGTAATTCCGCAATGCGGTTTTGCAGAAATTCGATTCTTTCAGGCTTGAGCCCTTCATTTCACATGTCTGCGGAACGTTTCCGCTGGGATGAATCCCTGCGCCTTGTTGCGCCGCTTTCCCCTGTCGAGAGCGGCATCCAGGAAGCGGCGGCGTTTTGCGCGCGCGAATCCGCGCGCAAAGTGCTCATCGTCTTTCGTCACGAGATCACCGATCCCGGCTTGTTACGGGACACAGAGCCATGAACATTGACGTCATCCCTCAACACGCCGCATTTCGCAACGAGGTGCGAGCCTTTGTGTGCCAGGCCCTGCCGGCGGACATTCGCGACAAGGTGCTCCACGGCCAGCGTCTGGGCAAGGAGGACTTCGTGCGCTGGCAGCGCATTCTGCACGCCAAGGGCTGGGGTGCACCCAACTGGCCGGCATCCTACGGAGGCACAGGCTGGGATGCAGTGCAGCAGGCCATTTTCGATGAAGAATGCGCCCAGGCCGGCGCGCCTCGGCAACTGCCTTTCGGGCTGAAAATGCTGGGGCCCGTATTGATGCGGTTTGGCACGGAACAGCAACGCGAGGCCCTGTTGCCTGGCATCCTCAGCGGCGACGTGTGGTGGTGCCAAGGCTACTCCGAACCAGGTTCAGGATCCGATTTGGCCTCGCTGAAGACCCGTGCCCTGCGCGAGGGGCCGGAATACGTCGTCACGGGCCAGAAAACCTGGACCACGCTTGGCCAATATGCCGATTGGATTTTCTGCCTCGTGCGGACCGACCCTTTGGTCAAGCCCCAGCAGGGCATTTCCTTTGTGCTTATCGACATGCGCTCGCCCGGTGTGACGGTGCGCCCCATCATCACCCTGGATGGCGAGCATGAGGTCAACGAAGTGTGGTTCGATGCCGTGCGCGTGCCGGTGTCCAATCGGGTGGGCGAGGAAAACCAAGGCTGGACCATCGCCAAATTCCTGCTTGGCCATGAGCGCAGCAACATCGCCGGGGTCGGGATTGCCAAGCGTGAGCTGGTGCGACTGAAAGAGCTGAGCGCCAAGCGCGACGCGCAGGGCAAGAGCCGGCTCGACGACCCGCTATTCGCAGCGCGCGTGGCCCAGGCCGAGATCGACCTGATGGCTTTGGAAATAACCCAGCTGCGCATGTTGCAACACGCAGGGCCACCGGGCCCGGAGAGTTCCATGCTCAAGGTGCTGGGCAGCGAATTGCAGCAGCGGCTGGCCGAACTCCTGATGCATGTCTCCGGCCACCAGGCCCTGCCCTTCACTCCCGGTGCGCTCCAGGCCGAGGACTGCGCAGCGGGCTGCTGGCCGGACTACGCCAATCTTGGCACGCAATATGCGAACTGGCGCAAGCTCTCGATCTACGGTGGTAGCAACGAGGTTCAAAAAAATATCCTGGCGCGTGCCTTGGGACTTGGTGAAGGATCCTCCCGAGGCTGAGGTGCCGGCCTGCGCGCAATCGCGTTTGGGATCGTGTTGCCATGTTTTTATTTCCGACAGAGGACAGCGACTATGCAGTGGCAAGCCACCGATGAGCAGCGCCAACTGGCCGACGCCTTGCAGCGATTCATCCAGCGCGACTATCCGTTCGAGCAGCGCCGGGCCCTGAGTGCGGGCAGTGGGTTCAGCGCCCATGCCTGGGGCTTGCTGGCGCAACTCGGCATCACCGCTCTGCTCGTGCCCGAGACCCATGGGGGTTTGGGCGCGAGCGCGCAAGACGGCCTGCACGCTGTGCAGGTCCTTGCGCCTGCACTGCCGCTGGAGCCGGTTGTTGCCAGCAGCCTGCTTGCCACGCACTTGCTGGGCATGGCGGCCGGCCCCGTGGCGCATCAATGGTTGCCGCGCATGGCTGAGGGCAAGGCCATTGCCACGCCAGCGCACTTCGAGGTGGAGACGGGCTTTGCCACGGAGCAGCCGCACACAAGGGCTGATCGCACCGGTCTCGGCTATGCGCTTTCCGGAGCCAAGACGCTGGTGCTGCAGGCGCCATTTGCTGATGTGTTGCTCGTGTCGGCGCGCACGCCTGACGACACTGTGGCGTGGTTTGCCGTGGAGCGCGATCGCGCTGGTGTGAGCGTGCAGGACTACCCCTTGCTGGACGGGCAGCGTGCCGCTGACGTGCAGTTTGACGCCGTGCAGTTGCCTCCCGAGGCTCGCCTGGGTCATGCAGGCCAGGGCGCGGCGATGCGCGATGGCTTGCGTGACCTCTGGCTGGCAGCGCTGTGCGCAGAAGCTGTGGGACTGCTGCAGGCCACGCTGGATGCAACCGTTGCTTACCTCAACACCCGCCAGCAATTTGGCCAGCCCATCGGGCGGTTCCAGGCTCTGCAGCACCGCGCCGTGGACATGTGGATGGAAGTCGAGCAGGCGCGCTCCATGGCCCTGCTGGCCGCCGGGCTTGCGAGCCATCAGGATGTCGGGGTTCGTGCGCAGGTGCTCACCGCGAGCAAGGCCCGGGTGGGCCAGGCATGCCGCTTCGTCTCGCAACAGGCCGTGCAGTTGCATGGTGGCATGGGCATGACCGATGAAATGCAAGTCAGTCACTGGTTCAAGCGCCTGACGACAATCGAGCTCTGGCTGGGCGACAGTGACGCCCAACTGCAGCGCTTTGCCCGCGGCGCGCGCGCCGCCTGAAACTGTTCGGAGAATCATCATGCCTGCACGCAGCGCCCGCGCCGTGGTCTGTCGCGGACTGGATCGCCCATTCGAGGTCGAGACAATCCGCGTCGACCCGCCGCGCCAAAACGAAGTCACAATCCGCGTTGCCGCGTGCGGCGTGTGCCACAGCGACTTGTCGGCCACCAACGGCACCATTGGGATGGCGCCTCCCCTGGTGCTTGGGCACGAGGGTGCGGGCGTTGTCGTCGAGGTGGGTGACGGCGTGCGCGAACTGGCCGTTGGCGACCATGTCGTGAGTTCCTTTGTAAGCATGTGCGGGCACTGCCGCTACTGCCAGACAGGGCGCCCGCAGCTATGCGACCAGGCCGCGCGCGCACTGAGCACGCTGCCTGACGGCACGGTGCGCACGTTTGATGCCTCCGGGCAGCCGCTAAGCGTGTTTTCCGGCTGCGGCGTCATGGCCGAGTACGCCACTTTGCACGTGGACAACGTGGTGAAGATCGACCCTGCGATGCCCCTGGAGCCCGCCTGCCTGATTGCCTGTGGGGTGATGACGGGCGTGGGTGCAGCCGTCAATACCGCGCGTGTGCAACCAGGCTCGACCGTTGCCATATTCGGCTGCGGTGGCGTGGGGCTGAGTGCGATCCAGGGCTGCGCCATCGCAGGAGCGACAACGATTGTGGCCGTGGATACTGTGGCGCACAAGCTTGATTTTGCCCGCCTGTTCGGCGCCACCCACACGATTGACGCGAGCCGCGAGCCACAGGTGGTCAAGGCTGTCAAACGTGCGACGGATGGCGGGGTTGATTACGCGTTTGAATGTGTCGGCTCGGGCCAACTCGTCGCCCAGGCTTACGGCTGTGTGCGCAAGGGCGGCACGGCCGTGGTGGTCGGAGTCGCCGCACAAAGCGACACCACCTCCGTGCGCACGGCGAGCCTGACCTTTGAGGAAAAAACGTTGACCGGCAGCTATTACGGCTCGGCACGGCCCCGGCAGGATTTTCCGCGCCTCATTGCACTGTATCGGCGCGGTGTCCTCAAGATCGACGAACTCATCACACGGCGCTATGGCATTGAGGAGGCCGCTCTTGCATTTGCCGACATGCAGGCCGGGCGCAACGCACGTGGCGTGATTGTCTTCGAGGCATCCTGAGCAGCGCGCCTTCGGTCCCCCTTCGGAACTTCCCATGCAAAATTTCGACAATAGAACTGCCGTGATCACGGGCGCCGCAAGTGGCATTGGTCTGGCTCTTGCGAAGCAGGCGGCCAGCCGAGGCATGAACCTGGTCCTGGCCGACCTTGACGCGGACAAGCTGCAGCACGCTGCCGTTTCCCTGAACTTGCCGGATGCGCGTGTTCTGTTGCAGATCACAGATGTCAGCCGCGAGGCTGAAGTCGCCGCACTCGCCGCAGCCAGCTTTGCCCGCTTTGGTGCGGTGCACCTGCTGTGCAACAACGCGGGGGTGGGCTACAGCCGCCTCGTCACTGAGCACAGCACAGCGGATTGGGATTGGGTGCTCGGCGTGAATCTGATGAGCGTGGTGCATGCAATCCGACATTTCGTGCCGCGCATGCAGCAGCAGGCCCAGGACAGCCATGTCGTCAATACGGCCTCGGCCGCGGGTTTGATATCCAGTCCCGGCATGGCAGCCTACAACGTTAGCAAGCACGGGGTCGTGACCCTGTCCGAGACCCTGTATGCGGAGCTTGCCGAGCAGCAGTCGCGCGTGAAGGTTTCGGTTCTTTGTCCCGCCTGGGTGCCCACAGGGATCCACCAAAGCGCTCGCCACCGACCTCCGCGCTACGGTGTCGAAGCCGAAATCTCGCCGCAATCGGCCGCTTATGCGGCGCGCATGGCGCAGGCCGTGCAATCCGGGCGACTGACGGCGGACGACATTGCGCGCATGACCTTTGCTGCCGTCGAGCAGGGGACGTTCTATATCGTTCCGCATCGCAAGATCTTGCAGGCTGTGGAGTTGCGCTGTCAGGATATCGTGCAGGGACGCAATCCCACGCCTTTGGCGCCGCCCGCCTCGGAGGGATCCCGATGAAAGCACTGATGTGCAAGGCCTATGGGCCCATTGCGGATTTGCGTGTCGAGAGCGTCCCCGATCCGGTTGCCGGTGCGGGACAGGTCGTGGTGAACGTGAAGGCCTGTGCGCTGAATTTCCCCGATGGGCTCATCGTCCAGGGCCTCTATCAGGTAAAGCCGCCCCTGCCCTTTTCACCCGGGGCCGAGTTCGCGGGCACCATCACGCAAGTTGGCGAAGGCGTGGCGGGGTATGCAGCAGGCGACGCCGTGATCGCGTTCGCGGGGCACGGCGGGTTGGCTGAGCGCTGTGCGGTCGATGCCCGGCGCATCATGCCCTTGCCCAAGGGCATGGATTTCGAGCAGGGCGCTGCCTTCATGCTGACGTATGGCACGGCCATCCACGCACTGAAGGACGTGGCGCAATTGCAAAGCGGAGAGAGCGTTGCGGTGCTGGGAGCTGCAGGTGGCGTTGGCCTGGCCGCAGTCGACGTGGCCAAGGCGATGGGTGCAAGGGTCATCGCGGCCGCCTCGGACGACACCAAGCTCGGCCTTGCCCGTGAGCACGGCGCCGATGTGCTTGTCAATTACGCCAGCGAGGACTTGCGCAAACGGCTACTGGAATTCACCGACGGCCGTGGTGCAGACGTGGTGCTCGACCCGGTGGGCGGCGCCTACTCGGAGGCGGCGTTACGCGCCACCGCGTGGCGTGGTCGCTTCCTTGTTGTGGGTTTCGCCAGCGGCGACATTCCTCGCATTCCCCTCAACCTGGCATTGCTCAGCGAGCGCCAGATCCTGGGGGTGTACTGGGGTGAGGCGATTCAGCGCAGCCCAGCCCAACATGCCGCCAATGTGGGGCAACTTCTGGACTGGTTCGGGGCCGCCCGCGTGCGCCCGGCCATTACCGAACGTGTTGCCTTGGATCAGGCCGCGCAGGCGATCACAAAACTCAGTCGGCGCGAGGCGATGGGCAAAATCGTGGTGGTCATGAGCGCCGCCTGAACATATGCCCGCGCATTCCCCTTCCTCGCCCGGCCCGACGCACAGCGTCGCTCAGGCGAAGCCGACCGGGCAGGAGGGGGTCAAGCGGGCGGTTTTCGCTTGTTGTTCCTCGCGAGGCTGGATAAAATACCAGCATGCAACGGCGCAAAGTCACGCTCAAGCTGTATCCCAATGCCGCGCAAGCTGCGCGGCTTGAGGCGTGGACGCGGCTGCACTGCGAGTTGTACAACGCGGCACTGGAAGAGCGCATCGACGCGTGGCGCAAGGCCAGGAAGTCCATCTCTTACGACGAGCGGCAGAACGTCCTGCCACAGATCAAGGCCGATCGGCCTGAGCTCAACGAACTCGGCAGCCATGCCTTGCAGCAGACGCTGCGGCGTCTGGATCTCGCCTTCCAGTCGTTCTTTCGCCGGGTCAAAGCTGGTCAAACGCCCGGATTCCCGCGGTTCAAGGCCGCCAAGCGGTTCGCGGGCTTTGCCTAACCCGACCCGGCTGGCTGGAAGCGCATGCAGCACGGCGGCCGTGGTGCCACGCTGCGCTTGGGAAGCGGCGAGGCTGCGATGTCCATTCGGGCGCGCGGCCGTCACCGCTTCGGCGATCAGGCAAAACCCAACGACATCACCCTCACGCGCAAAGGTGGTGGGTGGTTCGTGTCGGTGACGCTGCGCGTGCCCGATGCGGCCTGTGCGCGTGAGCGCACCGCTGATTTTCGACGCGGCGTGGATTTCGGGATCAACGACTGGGCGACGTTCGACGAGGGTCCGCCCATCGCGAACCCGCGCTGGCTGCGCGAGGAACTGCCGCGCCTTGCCGCGCTGCAGCGGCAGCGCGCCAGGAAGAAGAAGGGATCGTTGCGCTTCAAACGGCTCGGGCGTCGCATTGCACAACTGCACGATCGCATCGGCAACCTGCGCCGGGACTTCGTGAACAAGGAAACAACCAAGCTGGTGCGGCAATGCGCCGTCCTGGCGACTGAGCAACTGGCTCCGAAGACCATGAGCCGCAGCGCGAAGGGCACGGTGGATGCACCGGGCCGTCGCGTGCGGCAAAAGGCCGGACTCAACCGGGAGATCCTCTCGGCAGGGTTCGGCATGGTGCATCCGATGCTGGCGTACAAAGCGGAAGAAGCTGGTACGCGCCTGCACCTGAGCAACACGCCAACACGCGCCAGCTCAAACCGTCGCAACGCTGCGCGGCGTGCTGGGAACTTGTTCCCAAGACGTTGGCGCAGCGTGTGCATGTGTGCCCGCAGTGCGGGCACACGGCCCCGCGCGACCGCAACAGCGCAATGGTGGTTCTCATCGACGCGCACAACACGCAGGACACGCCTGGGACGGGCGTGGCGGCGAGACCCAAACCTCTGCCACGGCAACGTGGCAAGTCCAGGTCTGTGACCCGCGAAACCCCCGCTACAACGCCATGCGTTTAGCGGCGGGAGAGTTCATTGGGCGATCCGGCTCAGGCGCTGGACGCCGGGCCTTGGGGTCCGAACGGCTCTCAAACGCTTGATGCGCGCACCGCGATGAGCATGATCTGTCTCGGCAAGCTCCGGGAACGGTATGCTTTGTTCCTTTGCTGCTCAACACGATGACCATGAAACTGCTCTTCAGCGTGCTGGCCCTTCTCGTCGCCTTCGTGTTGCTGATGTTGCTTTCCCGCAATCAACTGCAGGGTTTGCGAAAGCCCTCGGAAGCAGGATCGAGCGCGGCTTCTGACGCAACAGGCTTGATCTCCCCGCAGCAATACAAGCAACAGCTTGACCAGGCCATGCGCGCCTCGCGCCCCGGTTCAGCTGGCAGCAATGCGCCTTGAGCGACCCGTGCATCCGGACCGCATGCCCGCCCAACCCGACGCAGCCGATCTGGCCTTCATGCGCTTGGCGCTTGACCAGGCACACAATGCCTGGCTTCTTGGCGAGGTGCCCGTTGGCGCCGTCATCGTGCGTGAAGGCAAGGTCATCGCCACTGGCTTCAACCGCCCGATCGGCGATAGCGACCCCACGGCCCATGCTGAAATCATCGCGCTTCGACAGGCTGCCAGCCTGCTGGACAACTACCGGCTTCCCGGCTGCACCCTGTACGTGACCTTGGAGCCTTGTGCGATGTGCGCGATGGCCATGATGCACGCCCGCCTGGATCGCGTCGTGTTCGGCGCGCGGGACCCCAAGACGGGTGCTGCCGGCAGCGTGCTTGATCTGTTCTCGGAAACACGCCTGAACCACCACTGCGCCGTGCTCGGCAACGTCGATGCCCAAGCCTGCAGTCGACTGCTGCAGGATTTCTTTCGGGAGCGTAGGCGCCAGACGCGACCTGAAGAGCCGGTGCGCGCCGACCCTGATGCTGGGGCCAATCCTGCCACGGGCATTGAGGTAAAGCATCTGGACGAACCCGAGGAGCCCGGCTCCAATTGAGCGCGTGCGTCGTCGCAAGACGCCCGCGGCATCCTGCAGTCATTCAATTTACCGCTTCGCCTGACCTTCACGTCCAACGACCCATGACAGACCGTCCGCCCCCGATCAAAGCCGGCTCTCGTGGCCTGCTGCGCCTGATCTCGCCCTCGGGTGCCGTACCCGAGCCGGATCGCGTCCATCGCGCGCAAGAGCGCCTCCAGGAGCTTGGCTTTCGCGTCCAGCTCGACTCCAACGCGCTGAGCCGCGTGCAACGCTTTTCCGGCACCGACACCCAGCGCGTGCAAGCCCTGCACCGGGCAGCGCGCGGCACGGCGCGTGTTGTGATGGCGACCCGAGGGGGCTATGGTCTGTCGCGCATTCTTCACAAGCTCGACTATGCGTTGCTGCGCGACGGCATCAACCAGCGGCGACAGTTCTGGGTGGGCCATAGCGATTTCAGCGCCCTGCAGCTTGCCGTGCTGGCGCAGACAGGAGCTGTGACCTACAGCGGACCCATGGCGGCTTATGACTTTGGCGCCGAAAAGCTCGACGACATCACGGTGGATAGCTTTCTCGACGCGTTGGACGGCAGCCAGGAGGCCATCGGCTTTGCCTGCGACGACGCACCACGCGGGCTTGATCGCGCAGGCGTGCTGTGGGGTGGCAACCTCAGTCTGGTCACCGGCCTCATCGGTACGCCCTACCTGCCCAAGGCGCGCGGCGTGTTGTTTTTGGAGGACGTGGCTGAGCAGCCGTATCGCGTCGAACGCATGTTCGCCCAGCTCCTCCTAGCGGGCGTGTTGCAACGCCAGAAGGCAGTCGTCCTCGGAGCGTTCACGGACTATCGGCTGAGCGCCCATGACGCCGGCTTTGACCTCGCAAGCGCAGTGGCTTGGCTGCGCTCGCAGCTCAAGGAGTCTGGCGTGCCGGTGGTCACCGGGTTGCCCTTTGGGCACGTCCGAACGAAGCTTACCTTGCCGCACGGGGCGCGCTGCCGTCTGGTGCGCGATGGCAGCGAGGCCTATCTGGTGTTCCCGCATGGGCATGACTAAGCGACATATGAACTCTCCCGCCGCTACAACGCCATGCGTTTAGCGGCGGGAGAGTTCATCAGAGATGGCAGCGATTGCGGGCGAACCTTGATCCAATCGCGGCCGGCGCTTCATCGAGCCTGGAGGCCTTGAGCGTGGAAGCCTTCGTCCAGCTTTACGAGAGGCATATCGCATGCGAGGAAAGCGAATTGCTGCCGCTCGCAAAACGCATATTGAGTGAGCTGGAACTCGATCACGTCGGGCGCTCGATGCGAGAGCGGCGCGGGATCCACGCCATCGATGGACTTGATCAACAGGCAAGTCGAGTCGGATGAAGACGACCCCGGACCTCGAAGGCCAGCACAGGGAGATGTTGGATGTGCTGCAGCAGGAGCGACTGGCATTACTCACCGGTGACATTGGGGCTGCGCGCAATTTGCTCGATCGCTTGCATCTGCTGCAGCAGGATCACATCGCGCATGAGGAGGCGGAGCTGATTCCGCGCCTTCCCCCGCTCGCGCGTTGGCCCGCCAAGGTGTATCTCGCCGAACACAGCAAACTCGGGGCAATGCTTGCCGAGCTGCGCACAGCCTTGGCGCCACTCCCCGCTCAGGTATCCGATGCGAGCACGCGGTTAATGCTCATTGATGCGCACATGCCTTTCAAGCACGTGCTCGAGCATCATTTCGAGCGGGAAGAAAAAGGACTGTTCCTCGAGCTCCACGGCTGATGGGAACGCTTTTCCCCTTCTGCTGTGGCGCGCGTTGCCGATCGGCGTATTGCAGCGCTGTTGCACGCGCGGCCTGCCCCTGCGTGGTGTCCAAAGGGCGAGGCGCCCGACTTAAACCTGTGTGACGAAAGCCGTTGGATCGGGGCGTTGCCGGATGGGCTTTGGCTTTTGCACCGTGCCCACCGCTATAAAGCACACAGCCCGTTCGGACTCCCCAAGCTTGAAGAACTGCCGTAGGCAGGGTGTTTGCAGCGCTTGCCCGCTGACAAGGCCACTGCCGAGCCCTTCGGCGTGGGCGCTCAGCAGCATGTTCTGGATCGCGCAACCAAGCGAGATGAGCCGTTCCTGCACGGAAACGTCAGGCTGCTCGTCATCCCCCTCGCGTACAACGGCCAGAGCGAGAAAAGGTGCGCGCTCGGCCTTATTCCGCGCCTCAGCAAGCTCGAGATCACTGGCCTTGGGGTCCCGATCGCGCAAGGCCGTCGCGAAGGCGTCGCCCAGGGCAGCGCGGCTTGCCTTGGAAACGACCACGAAACGCCAAGGCAAGATGCAGCGATGATCAGGCGCGGCTGCCGCCGCCCGAAACATCGCCTGGACTTGCGCATCGTTCGGCCCGGGCTCATGCAGCCGCTTGGGCGCAAACTGCTGCCGCGTTTGGATCAATGTTGCAGCGAATTCGGCGTACACGCTGGCCTCAATGGCAGGATGGACAGGACTCGGCCCAGAGGATAAGGGTTTTGGCTGCTCGGGCATCGACTGCGACCTTCTGCTTCGGAGAAAAACCGGACCATGCAGCTGCGATGGGCTTACCACGTGCAAGCGCGCATCCACCTGGCCAAACCACACGCACCCCATGAGCGCGCGATGACTAGCCCAGAATGGCCGGTGCGTCGTGACCGGGATGGTCCGCCATTCCTTGATCGGATTGCTGCTGCAGATCGTCCGCATAAATCTGGAGCGCCGCCACCAGCGCCTTCGCACGCAGCCTTTGCCGGATGTCCTCGCGCAGCGCCTTGAATGGAAGAAGTGGGCCATGAGCGATGCGCGCGACGCGCACGATGTGCAAGCCAAAGCGCGTGCGCACAAGATGCGGCAACAGCCCGGGTTGGCCATGGTCCATGATTGCACGCCAGAATTCGGGTACGCATTGCTCACGGGTGAGTTGACCCAAATTGCCGCCAAGCTGCGCCGAGGGGCAGTTGGACAGGGCGCGTGCCAGATCGGCAAACGTACCAGGCTGGAGAATTAATGCATTGAGCGTGTCCTCAGCCTTTTTGCGCAAAGCCTCAATGGGACAAGCCGGCGTCAGCGCAAACAGGATGTGATCGGCCTCGACCAGATCGTTCTGGCGCAGCGCATCGGCGTGTTGCGCGTAATAGCGCCGGCATTCACTGTCGCTTGGTTCGGGAATTTGCACGTCGTGCTCGAGCACGGCTTCGAAAAGATCATCGTCGCAAGCGCTCGACAGGCCGAGCTGCATGGCGCGCGCACGCAGCAGACTTTCCAGATCGGATGGTTTCATGTTTGGACTCTTCGTGGGCATGTCTTATCCGCGCCGCGTGCGTACCAATTGCCAAGGGCGAAGCAAATACGCAATGGAGGCAATTCCACTCCAGATGTGGACCAGGCGCGTGAAGGGAAAAAGCAGGAAAAGTGTCAGCCCAAAAAAGATATGCAGCTTAAAAATGAAAGAAGCCTGCGCAATGAATCCCGCGGCTGCCACGCCCTGAAACGTCACAACATGTTTCGCCCAGGACATAAGTGCCAGCATCTCCACACCATCCAAGTGGCGGGACGACTCGATGATCGTGGACAGTCCCAGCAAAAGCGTGGCCAAAAGCCAGAACAGCGTGACCCAATCCATGGGTTTCGTGGTTGCCATCAGGCGAGGCTCCCGCAGGCGGCGCAGAATCAGAAGCGTCAGTCCAGCGAGGATCAGCAGGCCAAGGCTTCCACCGGTCACCATGGCGATGATCTGTTTGTCGTGCGGCTGCAGTCCCAGAGCTTCAAACACGGCCAGCGGCGTCAGCAGTCCGAAAAAGTGCCCGAAGAACAACCCAATAATCCCCACATGAAAAAGGTTTGATCCCCACCGCAAAGTGCCGGTCCTGAGCATTTGGCTCGATTCGCTACGCCAGAGGTACTGGTCGCGATCGAAGCGCACCAGGCTGACCACCAGAAAGACGGTGCCTGCAATATAGGGATAGACACCGAAAAAGAAGTCATTAAGGTTCATGGTGCCGGACTCCGCTGGAATGGGGTTTTGTGGAACGTGCGACGAACTGCATGGGTTGCGCAGACACACCTGGCTGTTTCGGGCTGCACGCACCAAGAAAGCTCACAGGCTCCTCGGCCCATGCTGCGTCAAGCCCCTCGGGCGTCCAGTCCGCCGGCAAGCCGCCGGCTGCTGCGTCATGCGGTTGTGGGTGCGCCCCCCTCTCCTGCTGCACCCCCTCCTGCTCGAGCACGGTGCGCCAGTTGGCGGCCCCGGCCAGCGTGCAAAGCGCCGCCACGGCGGCCAGCCATGGTGATTCCCGGCGCCCGAGCGCGAACGCCAAGTTGGCCAACAAGGGCAACACCTCCTGAAGCGCCTCCCGCGCAGCACTTGGTGGCAGGACGGAGGCATACTCAAGATAGATCGGAAGGTAGTCTGGCAATTCCCGACCCTGCAAGCGCAGACCAACCGCTTGGTACTGTGCGAGCAAATCGACCATGGCCTGACCACGGTCACGCGAATCACCGTGGACCTGCTCGAACAGGTTGAGCGAGGTGCTGCGGCCCCGGTCGAAGGTATCCACGAACTGCGCTTGAAGATCCAGCAGCTCGGTACCCGCCATCTCGCTCAGCAGCGCTCGTAGGGACTCGTGCTCCGTCCCGTCGGTTGCAGCGACACTGAGCGGGCCGAGCACATCCATGAGTTCTGCCAAGTGGGCCTGCACATCGGCGCAGGGGTAGTCGAGCAAAAGTCCCAAAGCCCTGAGTTGTCGCGAAACATCTTCCATGATCACGCTCCTGGCTTGATGGGGATTGTGCGGCGCTTTTTTGCGCTGAACAGGGAAGTCTTCGATTCGCCATCCGAGCAACCGTTGCCGAAGGTGAAGCCGCATGACCCTTTCAGATCGAACGCGTTCTCGGCATACTCGCGATGCGTGGTGGGAATCACGAAACGATCCTCGTAATTCGCAATGGCGAGGATGCGATACATCGCCTCCACGCTCGCCGCCGGCATGCCGACTTGTTCAATGGCTGCCACATTCGCCTGTCCATCAACATGCTTGCCTCGCATGTACGAGCGCATGGCCAACATGCGCTCAAGCGCACGCTGCACTGGAGCGGTGTCGCCTGCGGTCAGCAGGTTGGCGAGATACTGCAGTGGAATGCGCAGTTGCGAGACGTCGGGAAGTTCACCCTTGATCCCAACCAACCCGCTCTGCACGGCCGTCTGGATCGGCGAAAGCGGTGGCACGTACCAGACCATGGGCAGCGTTCGATATTCCGGATGAAGCGGAAGAGCGATCTTCCATTGCATTGCCATTTTGTAGACGGGCGAATGACGTGCGGCTTCCAACCAGGCTTCTGGTACGCCATCTTGACGTGCCTGGGCAACGATTTGCGGATCGTGGGGATCGAGGAACACCCCGAGTTGTGCCTCGTACAGATCCTTCTCGTTGGCGACACTGGCAGCCCGTTCGATCCCGTCGGCGTCGTATAACAAGACCCCCAGGTAGCGAATGCGCCCGACGCACGTCTCCGAGCATACGGTGGGCTGTCCGGCTTCAATGCGCGGATAGCAAAAAATGCATTTCTCTGACTTGCCCGATTCCCAGTTGTAGTAGATCTTCTTGTAGGGACAACCCGAAATGCACATGCGCCAGCCCCGACACTTGTCCTGGTCAATGAGCACGATGCCATCTTCCTCCCGCTTGTAGATCGCGCCCGACGGGCACGATGCCACACAGGCCGGGTTCAGGCAGTGCTCGCACAGCCGCGGCAGGTACATCATGAAGGTCTTCTCGAACTCCGCGTAGATCTCCTTTTGCATGCCTTCGAAATTTGCGTCGTGACTGCGCTTGGCAAACTCGCCGCCCAGCAATTCTTCCCAGTTCGGCCCCCATTCAATCTTGTCCATGCGCTGACCACTGATCAGGCTGCGTGGGCGTGCGGTGGGCGCAGCCTTGAGTTCGGGCGCCTTGTGCAGATGCTCGTAGTCGAACGTGAACGGCTCGTAATAGGCGTCGATCTCCGGCAGGTTGGGGTTGGCGAAAATCTTCATCAGGATGGACAGGCGCGAGCCCTGGCGCGGCTGCAGCTTGCCCTGCGCTGTGCGCGCCCAGCCGCCCTTCCATTTGTCCTGGTTTTCCCATTCCTTGGGGTACCCGATGCCGGGCTTGGTTTCGACGTTGTTGAACCAGGCGTATTCGACGCCGGGGCGCGATGTCCAAACCTGCTTGCACGTCACCGAGCAGGTGTGGCAGCCTATGCACTTGTCAAGGTTGAGCACCATGCCGATCTGTGCGCGTACTTTCATTGTGTTTCTCCAGGGTGCTGGCGTTCAGGCGGTGGGGTTTGGGACGTGCGGGCGCTCGTGGCTGTAGGCAGGGCCCGTGGGTTCGTCGAGCCAGTCCACTTTGGCCATCTTGCGCACGATGCAAAACGCATCGCGGTTGGCGCCGATCGTCCCGTAGTAATTCAACCCATAAGACAATTGCGCATAGCCGCCGATCATGTGCGTGGGCTTGAGCACGATGCGTGTGACGGCGTTGTGCACACCGCCCCTTGCCTGGGTGATTTGTGATGCCGGGGTGTTGACCGTGCGTTCCTGAGCGTGGTACATCATCGCCATTCCCGGCTTCACCCGTTGGCTGACGACAGCGCGCGCGACGATGGCGCCATTGGCGTTGAAAACTTCGATCCAGTCGTTGTCCGAAATTCCTGCCACTTTTGCGTCCTCCTCAGAAATCCAGACGCAAGGCCCGCCGCGGCTCAGGGTGAGCATGATCAAGCCGTCGGAATAGGTGCTGTGGATGCCCCACTTTTGATGGGGCGTAATCCAGTTCAGCACGATTTCCCGATTGCCGTTGTGAAACTTGCCAAGCACCGGGCCGACCGCCTTGAGGTTGACAGGCGGTCGATACAGGGCGAATCCCTCGCCGAAGGCCCGCATCCACGCGTGATCCTGGTAGAACTGTTGGCGCCCGGTCAGCGTACGCCAAGGGATGTTCTCGTGGACGTTGGTGTAGCTGGCGTTGTAGCAAATCTTCTCGTCAATGATGCCCGACCAGGTCGGCGAGTTGATGACGCGGCGTGGTTGCGCCTGAAGGTCGCGATAGCGGATCTTTTCCTGCTCCCGTCCAGCTGGCATGTGGCTGAGATCAAGGCCCGTCTTTTTCGACAGGGCAGCCCACGCCTTGGTTGCCACCTGCCCGTTTGTCTCTGGGGAAAGCATCATGACCATTTCGGCCGCATCGATGTCGCTGAGAATCTGCGGACGACCCTCAGTCGGGCCTGGGTCGCGTACTGACCCGTTGAGGTTGCCCAGCGCTTGCACTTCCTCACGGGCGTCCCAGGAAATGCCATGTCCATGCCCGGCGTCGGGCTTGTCCATGAGCGGCCCGAGCGCAGTGAAGAAACTGTAGACATGCGGGTAATCGCGCTGCACTTCGGTGATGTTCGGCGCGCTCTTGCCAGGAATGAGTTCGACCTCGTCGCGTTTCCATTCGCGTACGTCCAGACCCTGCCCAAGCTCGGCGGCGCTGTCGTGCATGAGCGGTGTCAGGACGACATCGTGCTCGACGCCAAGGTGGCCGACGCAAACCTCGGAGAATTTCTTCGCGATCCCTTTGAAGATCTCCCAGTCCGAGCGCGCTTCCCAGGTGGGGTCCACAGCTGCCGACAGCGGATGAATGAAGGTGTGCATGTCGGTCGTGTTGAGATCGTTTTTCTCGTACCACGTCGCAGCGGGAAGCAGCACATCGGAAAAAAGACCGGTGCTGCTCATGCGAAAGTCCAGTGTAACGAGGAGATCGAGCTTGCCTTCAGGTGCCTGATCGTGCCAAGTCACCTGTTCCGGGCGCGGGTCATCCGGGCCCAGATCATTGCCGAGCACGCCATGTTTGGTCCCGATGAGGTGCCGAAGGAAGTACTCCGAGCCCTTGCCCGAGGCGCCCAGCAGATTGGACCGCCAGACAAACATGTTGCGAGGCCAGTTGATTGGGTTGTCAGGGTCCTCGCAACTCATCTGAAGGGTGCCGTCCTTCAACCCCTTGACGACATAATCCCGGGAGGAGAGACCGATGGAGGCGGCATGACGGGCAATATGCAGCGGGTTGGTCTGGAGCTGTGGCGCCGAAGGCAGCCACCCCATGCGCTCGGCGCGCACGTTGTAGTCAATCATGCTGCCACCAAATGCCTTGGCATCGGCCAGCGGCGAGAGAATCTCGTCGACGCCCAGTTTTTCATAGCGCCACTGGTCGGTGTGCGCATAGAAAAAGCTGGTTGCATTCATCTGCCGAGGCGGTTTGACCCAGTCCAGCGCAAACGTCAGCACCGACCATCCGGCTTGCGGGCGCAACGCTTCTTGCCCCACGTAATGCGCCCAACCACCGCCGGGCACGCCGATGCATCCGCTCATCATCAGCATATTGATGATGGCGCGGTAATTCATGTCGGCGTGGTACCAATGGTTGATGCCGGCCCCGAGGATGACCATGGATGTGCCATGTGTCTTGTGCGCGTTGCTTGCGAACTCCCTGGCGATACGCTCGACGACTGATGCAGGGACCCCGGTAATTTTTTCCTGCCAGGCTGGGGTGTAGGGGACGTCGTCCGCGAAACTCTTTGCGCAGGAATTCCGTTCGTCGCCAAGACCGCGGTCAATGCCGTAATGCGCGGCCAGAAGGTCATACACGGTGGCGACCTTGACGGCAACCTCGTCGCCCTGCGCATCGCGCAAGTTCAGGAATCGATACGGAACCTTGCGCACCAGCACGTCGTCTTGCACGTTGCCGGGGTGGTGTTCAGCATGCACACCGCCGAAATATGGGAACCCGACGTCGGCTGCCCCGTCCTTGTGCTCGATGAGGCTCAGCGCCAGCTCCTTGGGTTCACCGCTACGGGCGTCCCGCGGCTCCAAGTTCCACTGACTCGCTGCCTGGCCCTGAGGCTGCCAGCGAAACCCGATCGAGCCGTGGGGCAGTGCTACGTCGCCGTTGCTGTCGAACGCCACCGTTTTCCACTCGGGATTGGTCTCCTGCCCGAGCAGGTCAGGGAAATCGCTTGCCCGCAGCGTGCGCCCTGCGGTCAGGACCTTTCGACCGTCGGGCAGCATGCGTTCGTCCAGGCGCACAAGCAGGGGCATGTCGGTCAGGCGCCTGCAATAGTCGAGAAAGTATTCCGATGGGTTGGCGCCGAAATGGAATTCGCGCAGGATGACATGTCCCATGGCCATGGCCATCGCAGCGTCGGTTCCCTGCTTGGGGTGCACCCACTCGTCACTGAGCTTGGCGACCTCGGAGTAGTCAGGCGATACGGCGACGGTCTTGGCGCCACGGTACCGCGCCTCGGTATAGAAGTGCGCATCCGGTGTGCGCGTTTGCGGCACGTTCGAGCCCCAGGCCATGATGTAATTGGCGTTGAACCACTCGGCCGATTCGGGGACATCCGTTTGTTCGCCCCAGGTCTGCGGCGAGGCTGGCGGCAGGTCGCAATACCAGTCGTAAAAACTGCCCATCACGCCGCCAAGCAGGCTGATATAGCGTGCGCCGGAAGCGAACGACACCATGGACATCGCCGGGATCGGCGAAAAGCCGAAGATGCGGTCCGGCCCGTAGGTCTTGACCGTGTAGGCGTTTGCTGCGGCGATGATCTCGTTGACATCGTCCCAGCGCGCGCGAATAAAGCCGCCCATGCCGCGCAGCTGCTGGTACTCCTTGCGCTTGACAGGGTCTTGCACGATGCTCGCCCAAGCCTCGACCGGATCCAGGGTCTTGCGCGCTTCGCGCCACATTTTCATCAACCGGCCGCGCACCATCGGGTATTTCACGCGGTTGGCCGAATACTGATACCAGCTGGCTGATGCCCCCCTCTGGCAGCCGCGCGGCTCGTGGTTTGGCATGTCTGGATGGGTGCGCGGGTAATCCGTCTGCTGGGTTTCCCAGGTGATGATGCCGCCCTTGACGTAAATCTTCCACGAGCACGATCCCGTGCAATTGACGCCGTGGGTCGAACGCACGATCTTGTCGTGCTGCCAACGCCCGCGGTAAGTGTCTTCCCACGTACGGTCTTCCGTGGTGACTTCGCCGTGCCCATTGGCAAATGCGTCGCGTTGTCGACTGAAGTGGGTAAGCCGATCAAGAAAGTGACTCATGGAGAATCCTCTTCTGGGTGATGTTGGGCGGGAGCGTTTGGATCTAGCAGGGGCGCCGGGCACCTTTGCGCGCGTAGAACCACCAAGTCACGACGATGCACGACAGGTAAAACGCGATGAATCCAACGAGCGCTGCATGCGGGCTGCCCGTCATGGCAATGGACGTGCCATAGCTCTTTGGAATGAAAAAGCCGCCGTAGGCACCAATTGCGGCGGTGAAACCCAAGACCGCAGCGGCCTGTTTGTTGCCTTCTTTGACTGCGCCCGCTTCGGCGCCCGGGCCCTGGCTTCGTGCATTGTCCAAAGCCTCGTCCATGAAGATCACCGGGATCATGCGGAACGTGGAGCCGTTGCCAATGCCCGTGGTGACGAAGAGCAGCATGAAGCTGATAAAGAAGCCGACCAGATTGCCCTTGGATGCGCCAAATGGGAGAAATTGAAGAACGCCAACCACGCCGAGCGTCATTGCGATGAAGTTCCAGAAAGTGACGCGTGCGCCGCCGATCTTGTCAGCCAGCCAACCGCCTACGGGACGGATGAGCGCGCCGACAAATGGGCCCATCCAGGCGAACGCCAACGGGTCAACGCCGGGAAACTGACTCTTGATCAGCAGTGGGAACCCGGCGGAGAATCCGATAAACGAGCCAAAGGTGCCGAGGTAGAGCCAGCACATGATCCAGTTGTGCTTGGACTTGAAAATCACGGCCTGTTCGGAAAATGAGGCCCGAGCATCCGTGATGTCATGCATCAACAGCAGCGCCAGCAATGACGTGAGCACGATGGGCAAGACCCATACGAAGCCGGCGTTTTGCAGCCAAATGTGTTTGGCCACCCCATTGGCTTGGGCCACGCTTTGGGGCTCACCGCCGAACCAGCCAAAAATGCCCACAGAGACGACCAGGGGAACCATGAACTGCACGGCGGAAACGCCAAGGTTGCCAAGGCCTGCATTGAGCCCGAGCGCTGAGCCCTTGCGCTCCTTCGGAAAGAAAAAGCTGATGTTCGCCATTGACGAGCTGAAATTTCCACCGCCGAATCCGCACAGCGCAGCCAGAAACAGCATGACCCAGTATGGGGTGCCGACGTGCTGCACGGCGTAGCCGATGCCGATAGCGGGGACCACCAGGGACAGCGTTGACAGCACCGTCCATCGCCTTCCGCCCACGATCGGCACGATGAACGCATAAAAAATGCGGAGGGTAGCGCCCGACAACGACGGCATTGCAGCCAGCCAGAAGAGTTCATTCGTGCTGTACGTGAAGCCCACATTGGGCAGCTTTGTGACGACTGCGCTCCACACCATCCAGACTGCAAATGCGAGAAACAAGGCTGGAATCGAGAGCCAAAGATTCTGATTGGCAATTGCGCGACCCTCACGCTCCCAGAAGGCCTTGTCCTCTGGAGTCCAGATCTTGAGTATTCGGCCCACGCCAGTCGAATCGTTGGAACGCATCGTATTTTCCAAAAGGGGAATGTCAGCAACTGAAGTCTTGCCAGATCCCGTACGGTGGGGCCACACGGCCGTTTGAGTCAGGATTTGGATTGCGTCGTCAGGGTGGAGATTAGGCGTGGGCGCGTGTCGTGAACATTCGCCAGATGAGTGAGCGAGGGAATGGGGCCTCGTTCGAAAGAACTACCGATCGGCAGCCCCGCAGTAGCCTGCGACCTGCGATGGAGTCCTTGTGTGCACGCACACGCGCGTTCAAAGCGTCAGGATCCCTCGGCCCCGACCCGATGGGCGGCGGCCGCCCGAGCTTCGCTCTGCAATTGCGTCCCGTTCAGGGCGGCAAACGGAGTCTGGCATTCCATGTTTGCCAGCACAGCCATGGCATCGATCGAATTGGGCGGCAGCCCCCCAAGTCACCCGCCCCTCGCTCACCGCGGGCAGCGCGCCCGCTTGCTGTCACCCGCAGAGGCGCCGCAGGCGGTACCAGCTCACCAACCGAGGTGGCGAACCCCGAGTTGCTGAGGGCTGCGATGCGGCGGGCGAGCCAGAGTCGCCGCATGGCCGCTTCCTGCAATTTACGGCAATGTCAGCGACTCATGGCGTGGCGCGTGAGGGACGCGTAACGTGATACCGGTGCGCGTGGCGTAGAGCAGGCTGGTCAATGCGATGCTCAGCAGCGCAAGTCCGATGTACACGCTATAGCCGCGGATATAACCAATGGTTCCCATTGCCTGCGCCATGTGGCCCAGTATTGGTGGAACCACAAACCCGCCCAAGGCGCCGAGGCCTCCGACCCACCCGGCCGTGCCACCGACGGCGTGCGGGACATAGTGGGGCACGAGTTTGAACACGGCCGCATTTGCCACGCCCATTCCTGTTGCCACGAGCGCTTCACCAAGTACAGTCAGCCAAAAATCTTGCGAGAGTGTCATGACACCGGCTCCAAGCAGTAGGGCTGTATAGGCCAGGAGTGCCACCTTTTCCCCACCGAATCTGTCGGACCAGGAGCCGCCGGGTACTCGAATCAGTGAGGAATACAGGGAGAAACCCGCCGTCAATCCGAGTGCGACCCAATGCGGGGTCTTGTAGAAAGAACCCCAAAAAGTTGGTAGCCACGCGGTCAGTGCGAGGAATCCACCGAAGGATGTGAAATACAGCGCCACGAGCGGCCACGTACGCCAACTCGCTGCCGAGTCCAGGAGCGTGCGCAAGACGCTCGTTGCCGGGAAGAGCTCCTGTCCCTGACTCTTCGCCACCCCCCGGGCTTGATCTGGGGTTGATCCGCGATGCAGCTGCTGAAAATACGGCGCGTTGAATCCGAGGACGGCGTACAAAGCGATGCCGCTCAGCACGATGACAAGGGATACGAGGTACCCCGCCCAAAGGCCTCCGACTGCGATGATCAGCGGGAGGATGATGGCAACCAAGCCAGGTGAGGTATTGCCGAATCCCGCGTAGAAGGCCAAAGCCTTGCCCTGTTGCGCCTGAGGGAACCAGTACGACACCTGGCCAATTCCGACAGAGAAGGTGGCGATGCCACACCCGCCGAGCGCGCCGAAGAACAGTAGCCACGGGTAATCCGCCTGGGTCAAGTGGTCCGGATAGAGGGTCAGCAACATCCAGTACAACCCGGCGATGCCGATGACCGAGGCAACCAACAGGATCAGGAAAGGCAGCTTGCCGCCATTGCGATCAACCCAAGCTGCGAACGGGATGCGAAGGAGCGAACCGGTCAGCATCGGCATGGCTACCAACAGGCCGACTTGCCCGGGGTCGAGGTGCATGAGTTTGATAAATGTCAGTGCCGTCGGGCCGAAAAGTGAGACGGCACCAAAGCCGATGAAAAATCCGACGGTCGCGCCGATCAGTGATCGTTGGGGGGTACCCTTGAGCGCATCGAAGGCGGATGAGGTGGTTTGCATGGCGAGCCTCTGGAGATCGCGTCTGCGGCCCCCGTTCGAGAAGGGGGCCGCAGACGCGACGGCAATGAACTATCCCGCAACCAATCTAGGCGCTGTCGTGCGCGCCGACCATTCGTCCATCGACCAGGAGTCGGATCCAAAGGAACGAGCGTGCCGCCGCAGGGATCGTTCGATCGGCGTACGTCGAATGCTCCGGCAAACCAGGCCGGCTGTGGTGCCCAGCTCTGTCAGGCGCCCGGACCGTGGCCGCTGGCATAGACGGCGATTTGCACCCGTGAGCTGAGATCGAGCTTGCGCAGGATGCTTTGCACATGCACTTTGACCGTTGTTTCGGCGATGTCGAATTCCCGGGCAATCTGTTTGTTGCTCGCACCACGGGCAATAGCGGCTGCGATCTGACGCTCGCGCGGACTCAGGGGCCCGGCCATCGCCGAGCCCTCCCCGCCTTCGGATGATGCCGAAAATGCCTCGGCCACTTTCGGTGCCATTTCCGCACCGATCACGAGTTCGCCCTTCTGCGCCCGGTATACCGCTGCGATGAGCTCGCTGGCCTCGCAGGTCTTGAGGAGATATCCGCTGGCCCCAGCACGCAGTGCCGCGCCGAGGTCAGCCGCGTCCTCACTCACCGTGAGCATCAAAACGCGAGCCCCGGGCGCGGCCTGCCGCAAGCCTGCCACCGCATCCACGCCGCGCACCCCGGGCAGATGGTTGTCGAGCAGCACAACGTCGGGCGCCAGCTGCGTGGCAAGGCGCTGCGCCTGCCCAGCGTCAGCGGCCTCGCCCACCACGCGCAGCCGCGGATCCTCGGCAAACAGCGCGGCCAAGCCACGCCGGAACAGGGCATGGTCATCGACCAGAAGCAGGCGAATCTCAGGCAGGATTGGAGGATTGGGCATCGGTATCGGTATCGTGATCATGGATTGCGGTGCGCGCCAAGGTCGGCGGCAGACTCAAGACGACGCGGGTTCCCTGGCCGCGGGCAGACTCGATATGCAGCGTGGCCCCAATATTTGCGGCACGCTCCTTCATGATTTGCTGCCCGATGTGCGCCGCGGAATCTCCCGCGGACTCCGATATGTCGAAACCGGTTCCGTCATCAGAAATCTCAAAGCGCCAGTCCGGAAGGCTGTTGACGGTCACATTGACGGATTGCGCCCGGGCGTGTTTTCGCACGTTCGACAGGGCCTCTTGCACGACGTGGAGAACCTGCACCTGAATATCGGGATCCAGCGGTTTGCCCTGGCCATTGAAATGAAGGTTCGCTTTGACACCGCTTTGAAGTTCGAATTTCTGCAACGTGCTCCGCAACACGGGTTCGATATCCTCAGCGTGCGTTCGGGTGCGGAAATGCAAAAGCAGTTCGCGAACGTCGAGCAGGCTTTCGCGTACACCAAGGTCGAGTTCGTCAACCACCTTGTCGATTCGATGAGCGCTTCCTGCTTTGAGTGCGGTGCGTAGCAGCTGAAGCTGGATTTTCATGAACGCCAGTGCCTGTGCAATGGAGTCATGCAGCTCACGCGCAAGCAAGGCGCGCTCGCGCGACACCATGGTTTCGCGTTCCAACGCTGCGCTGCGCAGACTCTCCATGGCAGCAGCGAGATGTCCCGCAAGGGCATCAAGCAGCGCATGTTGTGCAGGGTCGGCTAGGTGCGGCCTTCGATAAAGCAGGTCGATCTCGCCGAGCAGGCGGTGCTGGATTGAAACAGGGATGCTGACCAGCGTACTGAAGCCTGCGCGCACGCAGGCTGTTTCTCCGTGGGGGTCGCCTTCGGCTTCTCCCGGCCGGCGAAACTGCACAACTTGGGGGCCGGCGTCGGCCTCGGCCTGGCCACAGTAGCAGGAGCCACGGATCAAGCAGCGTTCATCTTCCATGAGTTTCGGCGCGACCCCCTCCGCTGCAAGCAGGACGTAGCGCTGAGCCGACTCGTCGGTCCAGCGCAGAACAGCGGCGTCCGCACCGGAGATGCGCTGCACGGCCTGAGTGAACGAGTCAGCCAACGCGTCCAGACTTGGCGCGCGCGAAGCCATGGCACTGACCTCATAAAGCGCGGCAAGCCTTTGCTGCTCCGCTTGCAGATCTGCGGTTTTTTGGCGCACGCGTTCTTCCAGGCCTTCATAAACAGCCTGGAGTTGTTGGGCCATGCGGTTGAAGCCGCGAGCAAGATCGCCGAGTTCGTCGGTGGTCTCGACCGTAACGCGGGCACTGTAGTCACCGCGCTCGAGCGCAGCCGCACCGCGGCTGAGTCGCCCCACTGGGTCAAGTACCAGAAGATAAGCCGCAAAGAACATAAACATCGTCCCGATGACCACCAGTCCGAGCATCGCCAGCTGGGCTGTGTGCAGCAGCGCACTCCAGAAATCGAGCCGGCGCTCAATCGACATGACGAAGGCGTCGACATTGGAGACGAATCGGTCCAGGTCCGTGCGTGTGACGGGCCCGCTTGCTGCCGGATTGAGCCAACGCGGACGCAAACCTTGCCAATCCGCCAGCACGATGGCGTAGTGCGCGCGAATTTGGGGATCCCAAGGGACAAAAAGCGGCCGTGTCTCGTCACCCCTGCGCAGCAATTCCAGGCTGTCTTGCATCTGTCCAAGCTCTTGCGCCACGGTTGTGTGCGCGGGAGCAACCTCGGTCAATGCAAGCCGATAACTCATCATGCGAAGGCGTCCAGCCTCATTCACCGCGGCGGCACCACCCTCCAGATTCCAGGAGACCCACAACGTGGCGCCGACCGAAAGCAATGACAACACCAAAAACACGCCTGCAAACACGGCGAGCTTTGCAGTGAGCGTCCAGCGCGTTTGCATAAAGGTATGGATATTCAAATTCGGGGGTACACGCGTGCTGTACCAATCCCTCGGTGACTGGCATTGGCCAGCGACATCGGCAGTGTAAGGCTCATCGTGCGCCATATTGGCGCGGCTCCATACGCACAGCCGAGGCAACTCCAAAACGAAGGAGCAATGGCATCGAACCGAGCAAGGAGGCTGCTGGCTCCACGCCGCGCAGCGCGCTGTTGCCGTCCGCGCTTCGTGCCCGCGCTTGTCCGCCGGGATTTCGCTTGTGCAGTGCCTTAGTCCGACGCTGTTTCCGGGGATGTCTCGAGATGCTTGAGCCCTCCAATAAAGAGCGCAACGGAGCGTCGGACCCAGGTTTCCAGGTCGTCTTGTGACATGGGTGTGCCCAAGCCGATTGCGCGCATTTGCGGCAACGACACGACCATCTGCAAAAACTGCTCGGCGGCAAAAGTGGCGCTCGCAACGCCCAGTTCCCTGAGCTCCGCATCGTTCATCAGCAGTTTCACAATCAAATGCATCGCTTCCTCGCGTCCTCCCGCCTGCGCCACCGCTGCGGCCAAGTCGGGGAAGCGCGCGGACTCGGCAACGATCAGCCGATAAAGGGCCAAAATGTTGGGGTTCAGTGCACCGCGCAGTATGAGTCTCGCCAGATTCTCCAGAATCTGCTCGAGTCCACTTCCGTCGATCAGCGGCACATGGGTTGGTGGGCGTGCCGAGTCGATGAGCCGCGCGACGACAGCGCTCATGAGCGCCTTTTTGTCGTCAAACCGGTGATAGAAAGTTCTCTTGGAAACCCCCGCCGCACTGGCGACGGCTTCGATGCTGGTGGCGCCATAGCCGCTGGTCAGGAGCAAACCCGTTGCCGCATCCAGGATGCGTTCGCGAAATTGTTCGGACGCCTCGCGCGAAGGACGTCCACCACGCGCCCCGACCGGGCGCGATCCGGATGCGCTGGCAGATTGCAGGCTGGCTGGACTCATCGCTGCGCAGCGCGGATGCGCCCTCAGCGGCGCTCGTCATCGTCGCGTGGCCCCGCGTAATAGGCGGGCTGGGGTACATAGTAGGCAGGCGCCGGGGCATAGCTGTAGGCAGGCGGCGCGGTGTAAACGACGGCGGGCGCGTTGTAATACACGGGGGGCGGTGCATAGTACGCCGGCGGCGTGACGACTCGCGGGCCGTTTGCGGCAACAACGAAAGGTGCGCTGACGATGGCTGCAGCGAGTCCCACGACCGCGGCGATCACGCCAATACGGCCAAATTCGTGCCCATCGCCACGCCCATAACCGTGGCCTTCAGCCCACGCGGGGCTCGATGTTGCCAACCCCACAGCGATAGCCATCACCAACGACATGGAGAATTTTCGCGATCTGTTCATGCTTTCAGCCTCCAGGAATCGAGCTCGCAACGACGAAGCCCATAAAGTACAGGATAGCGCCTAAATTAACGCAACGCAACCGGTGCGTTGCGTTAATCCATCAATGACTCCATGGTGATCGAGCCAACATCGATGCGTGTGGAGCGGGTCGCCCGTGGGGCGAATCAATGTCGCGCGGGAAAGCATCGCTTGGCATCCGCACTTGCGACCTCAACCTCGTAACCGGAATTGCCCCCTCGCGGGTTCTGCGCGCTATGGGTACTCGATCGGCTCCAGCATCTCGGCCCGATCATTCCGGACGTTTCCCACAGCCTTCGTGACAGGATAGGCACCGAGGTCAACGTCCGACAGCGGCCGAAGCAGTGCGCGAAGCTCGGACGGGTGTGTTGCCGGATCGAGCCATCGCGCCACTTCGTCGTGGGTCAGAATCACGGGCATGCGGTCATGCAGGTTGCGCATCCACGCATTGGCCTCGGTGGTGAGGATGGTGAAGGTTTCCAACGGCTGACCATCCGGAGGCGCCCAGTGCTCCCAGAGCCCGGCCATGCCGAGAAGATCGCCATCCTTGCGGTGGATGAAATACGGCTGCTTACCGAGAGCCTGTTGCGTCCACTCGAAAAAACCATCGGCCGGAATGATGCAGCGCCGGGCCTTGAAGGCCGCACGGAAGGCGGGCTTTTCGGCGGCAGTCTCGCAGCGGGCATTGAACAGTCGACTGCCAATGCCTGGGTCCTCGGCCCATGAAGGGATCAGGCCCCAGCGCAGGAGATCCACACGGCGGTGGGCATGTTCGCAGCGAACAACCGGAGCGAACTGCATGGGTCCGATGTTGTAGTGCGCACTCCAAACGAGCCCCGATACGTCCGCGTGAAATTCATCACGAATGCGCACGGGTGGACTTTTTAGCGCGAAGCGGCCGCACATAGGGTTGATCAGGAAGACTTGTTGCGGCCAAGCATACGCGACCCTGGCTGCCAATTGCGGAGTGCCGACTGGGGCGGGCCGCACTTCATTCATCCGTTGCTTATATGGATGCCTCCCGGCGATCAAGAGCAATCGGCGTTGTGCTGTGAAGAGTCGGCTGCCGCCTTATATCCGGCCTCGATCGCGGGTTGTCTGGTTGCCCAGACGCGCCGCCGGCCCCGATGTCATTCGCGGACAAGCGCCTCATCTCCTAGAGCGGACTGTTGAAGTCCGACAACGGATTCAGGTTTGGCTTGCCCCGGTCCGACCGGTTCACATCACGCTGCGTCTTGCTGCCTCATCGCCTACAAAGGCGGTCCATTCCTTTCATCAAGTAAGAGTTGATCCATGGTCACCGTTCGTTCAGGCCGCTTGCGGCCGCACGCTGCGGTGGCCCCTCTGGTAATCCTGTTGTCTGGCCGTGACGGCCCAGATCGTCCGCGCCATCTTGGCCGCCTGGGCCACGATGACCACGTTGGCCGGGCGCCGCTGCCGGATCTGCTCCAACCATGGCCCCGGTTCCTTGGCGTGCGTGAGCACGGATCGCGCGCCGTGGATCAACAGCGTTCGCACGTAGGCGTCGCCGCGTTTGGAGATGCCCTGCAGGCGGATCTTGCCGCCCGTGCCTCGCTGTGCGGGCACCAGGCCCAGCCAGGCGCAGAACTGGCGCGCCGAGCCGAAAGCGCGGGCGTCGCCCATGGTGGCGATCGCCGCTGTGGCGGTGAGCACCCCGACGCCGGGGATCTCGGCAATGCGCCGCATGTCCGGATCCTGGCGGAGTTGCCATGCCAGACGTTTGTCAATGGCGGCAATGTCCTCGCCCAGCGCCTTGATGCGCCGCACCTGCTCGCGCAGACTGTCGGCCACCATCTGCGGCAGCGCCGTCGAGAGTGCCTCCAGCGCCGCCTCGACCTCGCCCAGCATGGCCCGGCTGCCCTTGGCGAAGACGGTGCCGAACTCGTACAGCAATCCGCGCAGCGCGTTGGTCTGCATGACGCGCATCTTCATCAGCAGCTCGCGCTGGCGATGCAGCGTCAGCGTGGCCTGCTGCGCCAGCGACTTGACTCCGACGAACTTGGTGCCCGGCTGCTGCACCGCCAGCCAGATCGCTCGCGCGTCCGTCGCATCGGTCTTGTTGCCCGACACGAACGGCCGCACCGCCCGGGCGTGCAGCAGCCTCACCTCATGGCCCAGCGCGCGCAGCTCGCGCGCCCAGTGGTGCGCCCCGCCGCAGGCCTCGATGCCGACCAGGCACCGCGCCCGGTTGGCGAAGTGCTCCAGCACCTTGGCCCGCTTGATCTGCACATTGGCAATCTCGCCCGTGAACATGTCGACCGTGTGCATCTGAAACACCAGCTTGGCGATGTCCAGCCCCACCACCTGCAGGCCGTCCATCGTGCCGATGATTTGCCCTGCGCTCATGCCTGTCTTACGATTCATGTCGGGTCTCCGAGGGTGTTTGTGAAGACCGTGGTCTATCACGTCCTGGGCACATCGATGCCGTATCCACTCGGGGACCCACCCCGCCACCCTGGCGGCCAGGTCGACTCCGAACGGCCTCGCGTTCATCTCCATACTCCTGTCTCAGTCCCCGCAGGGAGGGAGGCATCCATCACATCTCCGAGAAACCCCGCCGTTTAGGGCGGGGAGGAAAGGAGCGCCGATCGAAGATCGGTGCTGTGTTGACAATTTACACGGAAAACGCATAGCATGTGAAGCATGCAGGTCAAGCGCGCCTATCGCTTTCGCTTCGACCCGACGCCCGAGCAAGTTGACGCACTGGCTCGAACCTTCGGGTGCGCACGCTTCGCTTACAACCACATGCTGCGACTGCGCAGCGACGCCTGGATGCTGCGGCGAGAGCGCGTGGGCTACCACGAAACCTCCGCGGCGCTGACTGCGCTGAAAAAGACGCCCGAGCATGCGTGGCTGAACGAAGTCAGCAGCGTGCCCGTGCAGCAGGCGCTGCGGCACCTGAACACCGCGTTCTCGAACTTCTTCGCCAAGCGAGCCCGGTACCCGTCCTTCAAGCGCAAGGACGGGCCGCAGGCGGCCGAGTACACCACCAGCGCATTCCGATGGGACGCGGGCCGGCGCGAGTTGCGTCTGGCGAAGATGGACACGCCGCTGGACATCCGCTGGTCGCGCACCTTGCCACAGGCGGCCAAGCTCACGACCGTGACCATCTCCAGGGATGCGGCCGGTCGGTACTTCGCCTCGATGCTGTGCGACGACGCCGTGGCGAGCAAGCCAGCCGTCGAGTCGCGGGTCGGCATCGACCTGGGGCTCACCCATTTCGCGGTCCTCTCGAATGGCGAGAAGATCGCATCCCCGAAAACCTTTCGCAAGAACGAATCTGGACTTGCGAAATGGCAGCGCCGCATGGCGCGAGCCAAGCTCGGATCGAAGAACCGGGCGAAGTTGAAGTTGAAAGTTGCTGCGCTGCATGCGCACATCACGGACGCGCGCAGGGACTTCCTGCACAAGCTCTCGACCCGACTGATCAGCGAAAACCAAGTGATCGCCGTCGAGACGCTGTCCGTGTCGAACATGCAGCGCAACCGCAGCCTGGCGAAATCCATCAGCGACGCCAGCTGGGCGGAGTTTGTCAGGCAGCTCGAGTACAAAGCGCAGTGGTACGGGCGCACATTGATCGGCATCGATCGCTGGTATCCATCCAGCAAGCGATGCTCCGTGTGCGGCCACACCAAGACGACGATGCCGCTGTGCGTGCGCACCTGGGCTTGCCCAGAGTGTGGCACGACCCACGACCGCGACATCAACGCCGCGCGCAACGTCTTGGCCGCAGGACTTGCGGTGTCAGCCCATGGAGAGGCTGTAAGTCCCTTGTTGCTGTAAAGCGGCATGGGCTGGACTCTGTGAAGTGGGAATCTTCTCCCTTTATAGATTCGGCCCACAAATAGATTGAACTTATTGAGTTTTTCCGCATCTCAGATTCATGGAAAAAGACGATGCAAGAAAACTCAGCCCAGCCGAGCAGCACGAGCGGCGCCGGCAAGTCATCCGCGCCCACAAACGAGGGCGAACGCGCACGCAGATTGCCCAGGAGATCGGGTTGAGCTACACGGCAGTGAGCAAGACGATCGCGCGCTTTGAATCGCAGGGATTGGCGGGTCTGGCGCCGCGCACACGCGGTCGGCGCAGTGGCGAGGATCGCGCCCTGTCGATGGAGCAGGAACAAGCCATACAGCGCCTCATCTGCGACCACCGCCCGGAGCAGTTGAAGATGGACTTCGCACTATGGAGCCGAGCCGCCGTCATGCAGTTGATCGAGCGCGAATACGGCATCAAGCTGCATGTGCGCTCAGTGGGCAAATACCTGGCGCGCTGGGGCTTCACGCCGCAAAAGCCGATCAAGCGGGCCTATGAACAGTCACCTGCAGCGGTCAAGGAATGGCTGGACACGCAGTACCCGCAGATTGCGCAGCGCGCCAAGGCCGAGGGCGCAGAGATTCACTGGGGCGACGAGACGGCGCTGGTCAACACCGATGTGCGGGGCCGCAGCTTTGCGCCCAAGGGGCAGACGCCGGTGGCCATGGCGGTGGGCGGCACACGTCAAAAGCTCTCCATGATTGCCTCCGTGACCAACCAGGGCAAGGCGCGCTGGATGATCATCGACGGCGCGTTCAACCATGAGCGGTTGATCGAGTTCTTCGAGTCCCTGGTCAAAGACACGGGCAAGAAGATCTTCCTGATTCTGGACAACCTGGGGGTGCATCATTGCAAGCCGGTGAAGGCGTGGCTGGCGCAGCACGCCGAGCAGATGGAGGTGTTCTATCTGCCCAGCTACAGCCCTGAGCTCAATCCGGAGGAGCGCCTGAACGCGGACCTCAAGCATGTGATCCGAACCAAGGTTCCAGTGAGAACCAAGGCGAAGTTGCAGGCCGCCGCCGTTGAGCACATGACCGCCCTGACCAACAAGCCCGAGCGTGTCAAAACCTTCTTTCAAGATCCGTTTGTCAAATACGCCGCATGACACTGTTTGAGGGCCGAATCAATAGGGAGGGGAGCAGTCAAGCGTGGAAACACATTGAGAGTGGCGAAAGCGCCCCCTGAGTGGTGAATGCTCCCGCGACTAAGCGCCTAGAGGCGCTGTAGTCGGGGCATCAAAGGCCAGGCCAGCGCCCGAGTCCTTGATGCCCGTCCGATGAAACTTGGCGGTTAGAGGCCCCACGCAACAGACGGGCATGCGCCCAGATGTCGGCGAGAACCAGAGGCATTCTCTCCACGGCCCCGGAGCTTTTGCCGGTTGCCGCGCCTTGCATTTCTTTGGGCTTGAGCCCCAGGAGCATCGCCAGCCCACGGGCCGCGATGTTCAATGCGCCGTTGAGATCGGCGTTGTACTGCTTGCCCGAGGCGAAGGTCGCCAGTTGGGCATTTCGCTTCGAACGAATGACCTTGCCTGAGCCGTCATACGCCCATCGACTGGTGCCACGGGCGTAGACCTCCAGCACGCGCAGACCCATCTCCTGCGCCTTGAGCGCAAGGGCCTGGATCAGCGCGCGATGCTGGAAGCGATGGAAGCGCTTGCGCTGCTGCTTCGACGGCCCCTTGGGCTTCCAGCCCTTGAGATCTTCGACGGCGAAGGCTTTGGCGCCATGCTGGGCGGCGAATGCCGCCAAGCGCGACGCCAGGGTGCGCGCCGCGTCGAGGCTCAGTCCCTCGATACGGCGGTGAATCGCCGAGCAATGCTTCTGGCCGCGCACGTGGGGGCCGGATTGGCGCTGCTTGGCGGCGATGACGGATGCAAGAGCGTCGCGCTGGTCGTTGTGCCTGCCGCACGTCAGAAACGTGCGGGCGATCACCGTGCCAGTGGAGTCGACGATTGCGGCCGTCGCCGCGGTGTTGATGCCGACGTCCACGCTGCAGATGCGGTGCTTGCCGTGGACGAAGTCTTTGTTGGTCACGTAGTTTCTCGGGCGCAGCGCGACCGGGCAGGACAGCGCGACCTTGGCGCCGCGCACGATGAGCGAGGGGCTTTGGTCGAGCTTGGCCGCCTTCGGCAGCACGCGCACGAACCGGCCCTTGACGCGCAGCGGTTCGCTGAACCGCCACTGACCGTCTGCGCCCAGCAGCTTGACCTGCACGGTGCGCATGTCCTTGCCGTAGAGGATCATGTTGCCGCCGTACAGCGACGGGTAGACGTTGTTCAGCCCGAGCCGCGGGGGCCGGGCGCCTTCTTCGCGGTCGCGCCCGCCGATCTGCCCGTCGAGGAAGTTGTTCCAGTTCGACAGGAATGATGACACCGCGCCGTGGGCTTGTTCAATGGCTGCGCGGCGCAGGTAACTCGGCATCTTGCCGAACATGCGACCCAGCACCGGGTATTGGACCTCCGGGCGCTGCGCGGTCTTGTGGAACAAGTCTTCGATGCTGGCGCACTTGACCTTGCCGTGCGAGATGTCTGCCCAATGCACCAGCATGACGCCGCACAGTCCACGCACGACACGACGAAACGCGGCGACCGTGCGCTCGACATCCTCGCGCACTGCTGGTGAAACGCCAAGCGCATGTCCTTCGGAGCGAAAAATGACTGGAGCCATGCGCTTGATGGTACGATCATCAACTTAACTATTCAAGTGACATGACCATGTCTGACGGATTCAAGACAAGCAATCATGCGGCTTACAGCCTGTACTATCACATCATCCTCACAATTAAATACAGGAACAGGTGCCTGACCGTGGAGATGCTCGACCGACTGCGCGAAATCTTCACCAACGTCAGTGCGTCCTGGCGCTGCCGGCTGATCGAATTCGGCGGCGAGGCGGATCATGTACATCTACTGATCGAGGGGCAGCCCTCGATGGATCTTGCGCGATTCGTCGGGAATTTGAAAACCGTGAGTTCGCGCTACATCCGCAAGGAATTTGCGCAGCACCTGCGCAAATTCTTCTGGAAAGTTCGTTTTTGGAACAACGCCTACGCGGTGATCAGCGCGGGCGGACACGCGAGCATCGAACAGTTGCTCGCGTACATCCAGGATCAAGAACAGCCGCCATCGGCGGCTCACCGCTTGACCCGCGACTAAGCGCTTGCGCGCTGTAGTCGGGGGATGCGCGGTGAGTTGCTCAAACTGGGGTCGCGTGGACGCTCGCGGGTGCCCTGCCGACTGCAAGCTTTTGCGCGAGCGGGACAGAATCCAGCGCCGCAGCCTAGGCGCGTCCCACTCGTTTTGCCGAGCGTGCGAGGCCGTCATAGGCATCGAGCATCCGATCAACCCAGGCGGATACGGGATCGTCCGGCGCCGTCAACTTGACTGGGCTGATGACCCGCGCCCATTGGAAGGCGCCGAAGATGGCGTGATCGGCGTACGCAGGCGCGGCGCCGGCGACGAAGGACTGCTTGGCGAGCACGCTGCGCATGACCCCAAGGGTACGGTCCAGCGCCGCCAGCGCCTCATCGCGCTCAGCCGCGAGCGCCTCGAAAGTGCGTCCAAACGCGGCTTCCCGTGTTGTGCGGAAGTAGTCCCGATCCTTTTCGTGCAGGACTGCAGGAATGTCAGGCACCACCACGCGCGCGACTGCAGGATGCAGGATCTCGCTTGACCATTGGTTGATAAAGCGCGCCGTCGCTCGGCCTTGCGCACAACCGAATAACGAGGGACCGTCCGGATAATTGTCCTCGAGATATTCGGCGATATCCCAGCTCTCATGCAGCCACTTGTCGCCATCGACGAGCACGGGGACCTTGCCCTGCCCCGACTGGGCAATGGCGTCTTTCTCCGTGAAGCGCCAAGCGATGGTTTCCACGCCCAAGCCCTTGTGGGCGAGCGCCAGCCGGGTGCGCCAGCAATTCGGGCTGAATCGGAGACCATCATCAGCACCGGCGAGATCGAACAATCGTAGGGCGGCGCTCATGGGTTCGTTCCGGTTGAATTTGTGGCGGACTGGCCGAAAAGCAGCGCGCGCGACTGCTCGCTGACAACGGGCACGGTGTTGATCTTTTCCGCCAGGGCATAAGCCCGCTCAACGGCGGGGCGTGCCCGGATCGTCTCGAACCAGCGCCTTAAATGGGGGAAATCGTCGAGGTTCTGCCGCTGGCGCTGATGCGGAACGATCCAAGGATAGCTCGCCATATCGGCGATCGAGTAATCGCCTGCGATGAACTCGCGATCGGCGAGCCGCTTGTTCATGACGCCATAAAGGCGATTGGTCTCGTTGACATAACGGTTGATGGCATAGGCCAGCTTCTCAGGCGCGTATTGGGCGAAGTGGTGATTCTGGCCCGCCATCGGACCGAGGCCACCCATTTGCCAGAACAGCCACTGCATGACCTCGGCGCGGCCACGAATGTCGGCCGGCAGGAACTTGCCAGTCTTCTCGGCGAGATATTGCAGGATGGCGCCAGACTCGAAGAGGCTGATTGGCGCACCGCAGTCTGCAGGGGCCGTATCGACGATGGCCGGGATCCGGTTGTTTGGGGCAATCGCCAGGAACTCAGTCTTGAACTGGTCGCCCGCGCTGATGTTCACCGGAATGATGCGATACGGCAGGCCGGCCTCTTCCAGGAAGATCGTGACCTTGTGTCCGTTTGGCGTCGTCCAATAATGGAGGTCAATCATGGGCGGGATCCTTGGTTTTTGATTTTCTGCAATTTGGGAAGGCTGGCCATCGCATGCTCCACCAGTGCCTGCAGCCGTTTTGGATCGGGGTTGAGGCGTGCCAACACGCGAATCGCGAATACGACGCCAAGCAAGGCGGTGGCCTCGGCGGCTATGTCTGTTTCCCGTTCAAGCATTCCGGCCGCAACGGCGCGCTCCAGCCGTTCCGCGAAAAAGGCCTCGACCTCGCCAAGCCGCGCGCGCACCAGGTCGCGTGCGGCGTTCGACATCTTCGCCCCATCGAGCGCTGTGTTGATCAGCAGGCAGCCGCGATGCTGCGGGTCGGCCAGCGACACGGCGATCAATTCGCTGAGAAAGTCACGTATCGCGCCGAGAGGATCGTCGGCGGCGGAAAGACGGACGAAACGCTCAGCCAAGCCGTCGTGCGCGTAGCGGCGCAACGCTTCGACGAACAAGCCGTCCTTGTCCGTGAATCGGTGATAAAGCGCAGCGGTGCTGAGCCCGGTCGCCTGCGTCAAATCGCGCAGAGATGTCCCGGCGTAGCCGCTGTGCTGGAACACACCGATGGCGCGTTCGAGAACGGTTTCGTCTGACAGCTTGCGTGTTCGAGGCATCGATCTTGCTCGGCATGGATGGATGCTGCATAATAATAGAACGATCCATCTAAAACAAGCTCAGCAGGTGGGCTGCTGATCATCAGTTCAAAGGAGATTGCACGTGAAGGGGCCCCATCTTGTTTATTTCGCGGATCCGATGTGCTCCTGGTGTTGGGGGTTTTCACCGGTGATTGAGGCGATCTCGGAGCGGTTTGGGCCCAGACTGCCAATCCGTCTCGTCTTGGGCGGGCTACGCCCCTGGACGAAAGAGCCAATGACTCCGCAGGAGCGACGTGACGTCCGCAACCATTGGGAGCACGTCCACGAAGCGTCGGGTCAGCCGTTCGAATTTGCATTCTTCGACCGAGGACGGTTCGTTTACGACACAGAGCCCCCGAGCCGGGCAGTCGTCGTGCTGCGACGCCGTGGCATGCAAACCGGGCTTGCCGCGCTGCGGCGCATCCAGCGCGCCTTTTATGCGGAAAATCATGACGTGACCGATACGGACACGCTCGCGGCGCTTGCCGCCGAGCTCGGGATCGATGACGCCGTTTTTCGCGAGGAGTTCGCCAGTGAGGCCGCGGTGAACGATACGCGCGCCGACTTCACGATCGCGCAGACAGCTGGCATCCGTGGCTTTCCGACCCTGATCGCGGGCAGCGGTGAGGATGAGCAGTATGCGCTCGTCACCAACGGGTTTCAGCCCAGTGCGCGCATTGTGCCCATCCTCGAACACTGGCTTGGGCAGACAGCCCCATCGTCCGCTGAAACGGGGCAGGCCTGCGCTTAACACGCTTAAAAGCCTATTCCCACTCGATCGTCGCGGGTGGTTTTGATGAAATGTCGTAGGTCACACGGTTGATCCCGCGCACCTCATTGATGATGCGGCTCGACACTTTCTTGAGCAGCGCGTAGGGGAGTTCGGCCCAGTCCGCGGTCATGAAGTCGCTCGTCTGCACCGCGCGCAATGCGACAACGTAATCGTAGGTGCGGCCATCGCCCATGACGCCCACGCTCTTGACCGGAAGGAACACGGCAAACGCCTGGGACGTAAGCTCATACCAACTCTTGCCGGTTGCAAGATCCTTCGTGTTGCGCAACTCCTCGATGAAGATCGCATCGGCGCGCCGCAGCAAGTCGGCATAGTCACGCTTGACCTCGCCCAGAATGCGCACGCCCAAGCCGGGGCCCGGGAAAGGGTGGCGGTCAACCATCTCCGTGGGCAAGCCCAGCGCCACACCGAGTTCACGTACCTCATCCTTGAACAGCTCACGCAAAGGTTCAAGAAGCTTGAGGCCGAGTGTTTCGGGTAGGCCGCCCACATTGTGGTGACTCTTGATGGTGGTGGCTTTCTTGGTCTTGGCACCACCCGATTCGATCACGTCGGGATAAATGGTGCCTTGTGCGAGCCACTTTGCATTGACGAGCGTTTTCGCCTCCCGCTGAAAAACTTCGACAAACTCGCGACCAATGATCTTGCGCTTGGCCTCCGGATCGCTGACCCCGGCCAGCGCGCCAAGGAACTCTGCGCTTGCGTCCACGTGCACCACACGCGCGTGCAGACGCCCGGCGAACATGTCCATCACCATTTGCGCCTCATTCAACCGGAGTAATCCGTGGTCAACGAAGACACAGGTGAGTTGATCGCCGATCGCGCGGTGGATCAGCGCCGCCGCCACGCTGGAGTCCACCCCCCCGGACAGGCCCAGGATGACTTCCTCCTTTCCAACCTGTTCGCGAATGCGGGTCACCGCTTCGGCGATGTAGTCGCCCATGATCCAGTCGCCCGCGCAGCCGCAGATCTGGCGTACGAAACGCTCGATGATCGCCCTGCCCTGCGTGGTGTGTGTCACTTCGGGATGGAATTGCACTGCGTAATAGCCGCGCGCCTCATCGGCCATGCCAGCGATTGCACAGCTTGGCGTGCTGGCCATGAGCTTGAAGCCCGCCGGCATTTCCGTGACCTTGTCGCCGTGGCTCATCCAGGCCTTGAGCATGCCGTGGCCTTCGGGGGTGCGGAAATCTTCGATGCCATCGAACAAGCGTGTGTGGCCGCGTGCGCGCACCTCGGCGTAGCCAAACTCACGGTGTTCACTCCATTCCACCTTGCCCCCCAGTTGCGCTGCCATGGTTTGCATGCCGTAGCAGATGCCAAGCACCGGCACGCCCACATCCCACACCGCCTGCGGGGCGCGCAACTGGTGGTCCTCATAGGTACTGGCGTGGCTTCCAGAAAGAATGATGCCCTTGAGTCCGTTTTGCGCCAGCTCGCGGATGAAAGCGTCGCTCACGTCATTGGGGTGGATTTCGCTGTAGACGTGCGCTTCGCGCACACGCCTGGCGATGAGCTGGGTGACCTGGGAACCGAAGTCCAGGATCAGGATCTTGTCGTGCATGAAGGGAATTTCGATGGCAGTCACAAAGCGGCCAGGCGTTGCGCAATCGCCTGGCCCTGAGCATCAATCAACGTGATAATTGGGCGCTTCCTTGGTGATCTGCACGTCGTGCACGTGGCTTTCGCGCATGCCAGCCGACGTGATCTCCATGAAATGCGCCCGGCTGCGCATGTTTTCGATGCTGGCGCAACCACAATACCCAAGGGAAGATCGCACGCCGCCCACGAGCTGATACAAAATGGCCGCCAAGCTGCCCTTGTAGGGTACGCGCCCCTCGATGCCCTCGGGCACGAACTTCTCGGCGCCGGCTGCTGCCGAAGCCTGGGTGCCATCCTGAAAGTAGCGATCAGCCGATCCGGCATTCATCGCCCCGATGGAGCCCATGCCGCGGTACGTCTTATATGAACGGCCTTGATACAAGATGACCTCGCCCGGTGCCTCTTCGGTTCCGGCAAACATGCTGCCCATCATCACGGTATGCGCACCGGCCGCGATGGCTTTGGCGATGTCGCCCGAGTAGCGCACTCCGCCGTCGGCCACCAGCGGGATGCCCGTGCCCTCAAGGGCCTGGGCCACGTTGGCAATGGCGGTGATCTGCGGCACGCCCACTCCAGCAACAATGCGGGTCGTGCAAATCGATCCGGGGCCGATGCCCACCTTCACGCCGTCGGCCCCTGCGTCGGCCAATGCGCGCGCTGCCTCGGCCGTGGCAATGTTGCCGCCGATCACGTCGACGTCGGGGTAATGCTCCTTGACCCAGCGCACACGGTCGATCACGCCTTGGCTATGGCCGTGCGCAGTATCCACGACGATGACGTCGACCCCTGCGCGAACCAGCGCCTCAACCCGCTCCTCGGTACCTTCACCCACGCCGACTGCTGCACCCACGCGCAGCTTGCCTTGCGGGTCACGCGCAGCATTCGGGCGTTCCGTCGCCTTCTGGATGTCTTTCACCGTCATCAGCCCGCGCAGTTCGAATGCGTCGTTGATGACCAAGACCCGCTCCAGGCGGTGCTGGTGCATCAGCGCCTTGCCTTCTTCGAGCGTCGCCCCCTCGCGCACCGTGATGAGGCGCTCGCGCGGAGTCATGATCTCACGCACGGGCAGATCAAGCCGGGTTTCAAAGCGCATGTCGCGATTGGTCACGATACCCACGACCTTGCCATGCTCAATGACGGGGAATCCCGAGATCCCATGCTGGCGCGAAAGGGCGAGCACGTCGCTGACTTTCACCCCGGGCGAAATGGTGATCGGATCCTTCAGCACCCCGGACTCGAAGCGCTTGACCCGCGCCACCTCCGTGGCCTGCGCCTTCGGCGTGAGATTCTTGTGGATGATGCCCATGCCGCCTTCCTGGGCCATGGCGATGGCCAACCGGGATTCGGTGACCGTATCCATCGCCGCCGAAATGAGCGGAATATTCAGGCTGACGCGCCGCGTAACGCGGGTGGAAAGACTGGTGTCTTTGGGTAGAACTTGAGAATACGCTGGAACCAGTAACACATCGTCAAAGGTCAACGCTTTTCCGAGAAGGCGCATAAATCCTCCAGGCGCAAAATGCGATGATAAAAGACATGGCGACTTTGTACCGGGACTATGAGTTGCGGCAAGCCGACACCGATGCCGCGCAAGGCCTTTTTTTCGCCCTCCTATCCGCATGCAATCCCGCCTTCATGCCTTAAGCTTCGAAAAAACCGGAGCCTTGGATGCCAGTTGCTATTCCCCGCCCTACCGCGCACGCGATGCGTCATGCATTGGCCGGTCTGGGGGTGTTGACTCTTTTGTCGTGCGGGCTTCTTGCACCCGCCTGTGCCCAGTGGAAATGGATCTCCCCCTCGGGGGTCGTGCAGTACAGCGACCAGCCTCCACCATCCACGATTGCGGCGCGCAATATTCTGGCCAGGCCCACAGCCGCTGCGCAGGCGGCGCCAGGTCCCACGGCCAGCAGTGCATCCCAGGCCGCAGGGCAGCTCAAGGGGCAAGACAGCCAGGCGGCGCGTGAGCTGCAAAGCAAGCTCGAGGAGGACAAGCGTGCCAAGGAGGCCGCCCAGCGTCTGCAGCAACAGGTCAGCGAGCAGGCGCGGCTCGCCAACTGTCTTCAGGCGCGGCGGCAGCTGCAAGCGCTGGACAGTGGTCTGCGCGTGCGGCAGGTGGATGCCCAGGGCAATCGCGATTTCCTGGACGATGCGCAAATCGCCGCTCAACGCCAACAGGCGGCGGCGATGATTGCTGCCAATTGCCGCTAATTGGCACGGTCCGCAGCCAGCTCCAGCATCAGCCGAATGCGGATTTTCACGGCGTTCAAACCGTCGTAGAGGCCACCCTGAAGCCCGCCGACGCGCGAGCCGTACGCCACCCGCACACCGGTGGCCTCGGCCTCATTCAAGACCTGCTGAAGATCCTCGTGCACGGTTCCGCCGCCGGTGCCCTGCACGACCAGACCCGCCAGCGGCGGCACCAACTCGCCCCGCGAGGATGCGGCGAGCAATGCCCGGACCATGGCGCCGTCTGCCCCGGCATGACTGCTCACCAGTTCCACGCGCGGCCAGGGTTGTGCCGGGGGGATCGGGAGCAGGCACGCGACATTTGGAGCTGGAACGTTTCGTGTGAACAGGACGCCTTGGGAGCCGGCGAAGCCCAGCGGACCCCGTTCGCCGGAGCTGAAGGCGTCCAGGGCTGTGGGATGCGCCTTGGTGATGTCGCAGGCCCCATGCACGCGGCCATGCACAACGCACAGCACGCCGCGGCCAGCGGCATCGGCGCTGGCCGCAACTTGCACCGCGTCATAGAGGTTACGCGGCCCGTCGGCTGACAAGGCGGTCGCCGGTCGCATCGCGGCCGTCAGCACGACCGGCTTGCCTGCAGGCAAGACGCATTGCAGGAAATATGCGGTCTCCTCCACGGTGTCGCTGCCGTGGGTAATCACACAGCCAGCCACGTCGGGTTGTTCACGCCACGCAGCAATGCGCGAGGCAAGCGCGCCCCAGACTTGCACTCGCATGTCCTTGCTGTCGAGGCTCGCGAGTTGCTCGGCCTGCAGGGCCGCAAGCCGTTCGATGCCAGGCGCTGCGGCGACAAGTTGCCCGATGTCGAGCGCTGCCGCGCGGTAGGCCCCCTGGGCGGGATGGTCGGTCGACACGCCGGCAATCGTGCCGCCTGTGCCCAGCACGAGGACCTTGGGGAGCCGAGCGGTGTCAGAGGGTTGCAAATTTTTCATATCTGGATAAAAATACATACTGTTATTGATGACAGTAGGCTTGGCCTACAGCCCTTGTCCTTGAGGAGTGCCCCATCCATGCGGACGTCGAACAGCAAGCTTACCGCGCGCCAGAGCGAAATCTTGACTCTGATTGCCAAGGCAATCGAGCGTACAGGTTACCCACCGACCCGGGCCGAGATCGCCGCCGAACTCGGCTTTCGCTCGGCCAATGCAGCCGAAGATCACCTGCATGCACTCGCGCGCAAGGGCATGATCGAACTGACCCCGGGCGCATCGCGCGGCATCCGTCTCACGAGCGCGGCCCGTCCGACGGTCAGGCCGCCTGGGATTCTTGCGCGCGCATTGCCGGGGATGGAGCAATTGATGCTCCCGCTGGTCGGGCGCGTAGCTGCCGGGCATCCGATCCTGGCGCAGGAGCATATCGAGCAAAGCATCGCGGTCGAGGCGCACCTGTTTAAGGCGCGACCCGATTACCTTCTCAAGGTCAAAGGCATGAGTATGCAGGGTGCGGGCATTTTCGACGGTGATCTGTTGGCGGTCAGGCAAACGCAGGACGTGCGCAATGGACAAATCGTTGTGGCCCGAATTGGTGATGAGGTCACGGTCAAGCGTCTGCAGCGCAAGGCCGGCCATGTCGAGCTGTTACCGGAAAACCCCGACTTCTCGCCGATCGTGGTGCGCCCCGACCAAGCGTTTGCGATCGAGGGGCTGGCCGTCGGGCTTATCCGCAATACGCTGTAGGCGTAAAGGCGCCGATCAGACGCCAGAGGGTTCGGTGGGTGTGCTGGGCAGATGCAACGGCGTGTCGCTGACAAGCATGCCGTCGGCATCGGCATAGAGCCAATTTCCAGGGCTGACCCAGACGCCTTGGATACGTACAGGGACGTCGCGCTGCCCCCCGCCGAGCTTGCGCGGCGGCATGGGTATGGCTGCCAAGGCGCGCGCGCCAATGGGCGCCGTGGCAATTTCAGGCACGTCGCGCACACAACCATCGATGACGACGCCTGCCCAGCCATTGCGCGCGGCAAGCATCGCCAGATTGCCACCAAAAAGAGCATGGCGCAGCGAGCTGCCGCCATCCACCACAAGAATGCGCGCCATACCGGCCGTTTCCAACGCCGCTCGTACCTGCGTGTTGTCTTCGCAGCACTGCACGGTGCTGACCTGACCACGGAAATGCGCCAATCGTCCGAAGTTCTTGAACACCGGGGGCAGCACGCGAACCGTCCCGGCGGCTATCGCCTCGATTTCCCGATCACAGAAATCACAGCACGAAATCATCGATGACATGGAGTTCCCCTTGTTGTGGCCCCGAACGGTCCTGAAGGGGGATACGCCGTCGAAGGCGCGTGCGAATCCATTCTCGCCTCGTGCACACACAGTCATCCCCACCGCCCTGTAGACCAATGAACTTCGTGAATGACAACTATTGAAGCCGAAAGATGCAAATGGAATCATGTTTTAAGTCAAATGAAGTGGCACATTTCTGCAGGGCACAACAGGGGATTGTGACCAACAAGCGTGGCCGGTGGGACCCGGTGGCAACATCAGGCCCGCATTCGAGAATCTTCCGGGTTGGCGTCGCAGCAGTGGCGTGCATCAATGGCGCGGCTTTTCCGGTCTGGGGGAGTTTGACCCTTGTTTTTGGTGGAACCCGCAGCGCCTGATGCATGGTGCAAAACAGCGCGAGAGGCGCCCAGCGCGCAACGGCCGTCATGCGACTGTGGTCCGTTGCCGTGCGAACCTCATCGGCGTCATGCCTGAGTGCGCAGCATCACCGCTGGCGGAACGGTTTATGCTGGCGGCCTTTCGCCGATCTTTGCCTGTCGTCGCCCATGAGCGCTTTGCTGCACTGGTTTCAGCCCTGGTATCCGTCCTTTCCGATGGCCGTGTTTTTGCTGGGTGGCGCGCTGCTATATCTCCGCGGCAGCCTGCGGCGGCGCACGTCTTGGTGGAAGCAGATGTGGTTCTGGCTGGGTTGGTCGCTCATCTACCTGGGGCTGCAAACGCAATGGGACTATTACGCAGAGCACCAGTTCTTCATCCACATGCTGCAGCAGATGGCGCTGCATGACTTGGGGCCCTTGCTCGTGATGTTTGCCTGGCCGGTGCCAACTTGGCGCGCGGGCATTGGGGCAGGCGTGCGCAGCCGCTGGCTCGTACCGCTGATGCGGTGGGCGCCCATGCGGGGGATGACAAATTTCATGCTCAACGCGTGGGTTGCAGCAGCGATGTTTTCGGGGCTCGTCGTGTTCTGGCTCGTGCCCGTCATTCACGTCGGTGTCATGCTCAATACGCCCCTGTACCAGTTCATGAACTGGAGCATGGTGTTCGACGGTTTGCTGTTTTGGTGGCTAATGCTTGATCCGCGTCCGGCCCCGCCAGCACATCTGCGTCCTGGGTTGCGGATTGTTCTGCCGATCCTGGCCATGATCCCGCAGATGGTCCTTGGTGCGGTGTTGGCGCTGAACAGCACCGACTGGTACCCCATCTACAGCCTGTGTGGCCGCGCGTTATCGGGCATCAGCCCATTGACTGACCAGCATCTCGGCGGTCTCATTCTGTGGATACCCGCCTCTGGACTCAACGTGGTGGCCGCGATGGTGGCGTTGCGCAATTGGATGCGCCTGTCCGATCGGGAACGCCTGCCCCCAAGTCGGCGTCAGGTGCAGGCCCAGCGCCACGCCGCGCACTCCCGCGCTGTGGGGTAACAGCGGGCGACACGCACGGCGCGGAGCCGGTCAATCGGCGAGCAATTGGCGCACGTCATGCACGATGGACTTGACCGGCGACTGATCGGATCCGATCAATGTGCCGCGTCCATCCTTGCTGAAAATATAAATCGCGGCGCTATGGTCGACCACATAGTTGCCGTACTGATCTTTCTTGCCATAGTTAAAGGCAACGTGATAGCGCTTGGCCACATCTTGAATCTGGTCCATCGTGCCGGTCAGTCCGACGGCTTGCGGGCTGAATGCTTGCGTGTAGGCGTGCAGTATGGGCAACGTGTCGCGCGCCGGGTCGACTGAAACAAAGAGGATCTGCACGTCCTTGCCTTGGGGTCCGAGTTCCGTCACCGCTTGTGCAAGGTGCGACATGGTCAGCGGGCACACATCGGGGCAATGCGTGTAGCCGAAATACAGGATGGCCACTTTGCCTCGATAGGTCTTCGCCGTCACCTTCTGGCCCGTATCCGAGGTGAGGTGAAACTGCAGGTTGGGTAGCACACTGCCGACATCGTCTAGATCCCAGTGCTGCTTTTTGCTGCAACCGGCCAAGGCATAAGCTGCCGACAGGCTGCCGGCAACGAGAAGGGCTCGTCGGGAAATCATGGGTCTCATGGAATGGGTGGATTTGAGGCAGAGTTGGAGCGCTGCATGCTAGCGGTTGCATGACCCACAGGTCCGGTCATGTGACGCCCGCCGAAAGGCCGGCGCGGGCGCACCCCCACTTCAAATGACACGCACAGATGCGGAAAGTTCGCCGCATCTGCCCGTTGCCGCCGCACGACCAAGGCAGAGTCAGTGTACGGTGCGCTCAAAAACAATCTCGCCGTTGCGAGAATCCACCGGCACCACGGATTTCGGCCCGAAGCTGCCTTCGAGGATTCGCTTCGACAGCGGATTCTCGATCTGGCTCTGGATGGCCCGCTTGAGCGGGCGTGCACCGAAAACGGGGTCATAGCCGGCTTTGGCGATTTCCGCGATGGCCGCAGGCGTGACCTCAAGCTTGATATCCATCTGTGCCAGACGCTTCTCGAGTGACCTCAGTTGGATGCGCGCAATGCCTTCGATCTGCTCCTGGTTCAGCGCGTGGAACACCACAACTTCGTCGATGCGGTTGAGGAATTCAGGGCGGAAATGCTGCTTCACCTCCACCCAAACGGCGTCGCGAATACTCTCCTGTGGTTGCCCCGCCATGGCCATGATGTGTTGCGAACCCAGGTTGGACGTCATGACGATCACGGTGTTCTTGAAATCCACCGTACGCCCCTGACCGTCCGTCAGACGCCCGTCATCCAGAACCTGAAGGAGCACGTTGAACACATCGGGATGGGCCTTTTCGACCTCGTCGAGCAGGATCACGCTATAAGGCTTGCGCCGCACGGCCTCCGTCAGATAGCCGCCCTCCTCATAGCCGACATATCCGGGTGGCGCACCGATCAGGCGCGCCACCGAATGCTTCTCCATGAATTCGCTCATGTCGATGCGGATCAGGTGATCCTGGCTGTCGAACAGGAATTCGGCCAATGCCTTGCACAGCTCGGTCTTGCCCACCCCAGTGGGTCCAAGGAAAAGAAAAGAGCCGTAGGGGCGGTTGGGATCGGACAAGCCTGCGCGTGAGCGACGGATGGCGTCGGACACGGCGCGAATGGCCTGATCCTGACCAACCACGCGTTGGTGCAGCTTATCCTCCATTTGCAGCAGTTTGTCGCGCTCGCCTTGCAGAAGCTTGGACAATGGAATGCCCGTCATGCGGCTGACGACTTCAGCGATCTCTTCGGCGCCGACTTGAGTGCGCAAAAGCCGCGGCGCGCCCGTGCCCTCGCGGCCCTGAGCCGACGATTCCTTGGCCTGCGCTTCCTTCAGTTGGCCTTCGAGTTCGGGCAGGCGGCCATATTGCAGCTCAGCCACCTTGTTGAAGTCACCCTTGCGCGTCAATTCCTCGATCTGGAATCGGATCGCATCGATCTGTTCCTTGATTTGCGCCGAGCCCTGCACAGCGGCCTTCTCGGCCTTCCAGACCTCTTCAAGATCGGAATACTCCTTCTGCAGCTTGCCGATTTCCTCCTCGATCAGCGCCAGGCGCTTTTGTGAGGCCTCATCCTTTTCCTTGCGCATGGCTTCACGCTCGATCTTGAGCTGGATGATGCGGCGGTCAAGCTTGTCCATCACCTCCGGTTTGGAGTCGATCTCCATCTTGATGCGCGAAGCGGCCTCGTCGATCAGGTCGATCGCCTTGTCCGGCAGGAAGCGGTCGGTGATATAGCGATGGCTCAACTCGGCCGCAGCCACGATGGCGGGGTCGGTGATGTCCACGCCATGGTGGACCTCGTATTTTTCCTGCAAACCGCGGAGGATGGCGATCGTCGCCTCGACCGTGGGCTCGTCCACAAGCACTTTCTGGAATCGGCGTTCCAGTGCGGCATCTTTCTCAATGTATTTGCGGTACTCGTCCAGCGTGGTGGCTCCGATGCAATGCAGTTCACCCCGCGCCAAGGCCGGCTTGAGCATATTGCCGGCATCCATTGCGCCCTCGGCCTTGCCCGCGCCCACCATGGTGTGGATCTCGTCGATGAACAGGATCACCCTGCCCTCTTCTGCGGCAACCTCCTTGAGGACGGCTTTGAGGCGCTCCTCGAATTCACCGCGGTATTTGGCGCCCGCCAACAGCCCCGCCATGTCCAACACCAGAACGCGCTTGTTCTTGAGGGTCTCAGGCACTTCACCACCCACAATGCGCTGCGCCAGACCCTCGACAATGGCGGTCTTGCCCACGCCGGGTTCGCCGATGAGCACCGGGTTGTTCTTCGTTCGCCGTTGCAGGACCTGGATGGTGCGACGAATCTCGTCGTCGCGCCCAATGACGGGGTCAAGCTTGCCCTGGCGGGCACGCTCGGTCAAGTCCAGGGTGTATTTGTTCAATGCCTCGCGCTGCTGCTCGGCATCGGCACTGTCGACACTGTGACCACCACGCACCGCCTCGATGGCGGCTTCCAAGGACTTTCGCGTCATGCCATGCTCGCGTGCCAGACGCCCTGCATCGCCCTTGTCGTCAGCCACGGCGAGCAGGAACATCTCGCTCGGAATGAACTGGTCTCCGCGCTTGGTGGCCTCTTTTTCAGTGAGGTTGAGCAGATTATTCAGCTCTCGGCTGAGCTGAATGTTGCCCTCGTTTCCCTGAACTTGCGGAAGCCGTCCGATTGCGGCCTGTGCCGCCGCGGCCAAGCCCTGCACATTGGCACCAGCGCGGGCCAATAATGCCTTTGGACCATCCTGGCGCAGCATGGCGGCAAGCAAATGGACAGGCTCAATGTAGGGGTTATCCTGAGCCAGCCCCAAAGACTGGGCATCACTCAAGGCTTCCTGAAACTGGGTGGTGAGTTTTTCGAATCGCATGGGGAATGCTCCGGGTTGTGCGTAAGCAAATGCGGCACATCACCCGGATTTTCAAGGTCTTAATCTGCGCGCGCCTTGATCTGGGTGAAATCTGCTGCGTCCCCTAACAAGCACAATGACCGGTAACATGCTGTATCAGCGGAATGCACTGCGGACCAAGCTTCACTAAAGTGCTAGCAATGCAGCATCGCCTTTCTTCGATGAAGGTTCTAACCCCAAGGAGTCTCAAAAATGGCCAAAATCGCAACCAATGCCGCGTCAACCGCTACCGATCGGCTCGTGACCGAGCTCAAGGAGATCGCCTCGGACGCAGAGGAGCTTTTGCGCCTGACGGCGGGTCAGGCGGGTGACAAGATTGCTGACGTGCGCACCCGTCTGGGGCAGAGCCTGTCCAGCGTCAAGGGCCAGCTTGCGCAGTTCGAGGCCGAGATGCTTCAGCGTGGCAAGGAGGTGGCTCGTGCAACCGACGAATACGTGCATGACAACCCGTGGAAGGCCATCGGCGCCTCAGCCGGTGTCGCCTTCCTTTTGGGCCTGCTCATCGGGCGTCGCTGATCCACGCCGTGGCTGATCCATCCACACCGAGCTGGGCCGGGGGCTTGCGGTCTCGACTCGACACCCTGCTTGGTGCCGCACAGACGCGGCTGGAGCTCATTACTGTCGAGTTGCAGGAAGAGAAACTGCGACTGGCGCGGCTTCTCTTCATGACCGTGTTGACCGCGCTTTTCCTGGGCTTTGCCGCCGTATTTGCGGCGGTTTGGATCACTGTGGGCCTGTGGGACGGCCATCGTCTGCTCGCCCTTGGACTGAGCACGGCGCTGTTCGTCGTGCTTGGCATCGCGTGCGCCACCGTCGCTGCCCGGACCATGGCCGCTGGCAGCGGCCTGTTTGCAGCCAGCCTCGCCGAACTGCATCGTGATCGCCAGGCTTTGCGGGCGCGAGATGAGCCCTGAATTCGTCGCGCTGGCCCTGCGCAAGCAGCGCTTGCAGATGCATGCTGCCCAACAGCGCAAGGCCTGCCTCGAGGTGCTCAGCGACGTGGAAACAGTCGCGTCGCGCGTGGAGTACCTGCAATCGCGCGTGCAAATGCTGGGCCAAGCGCTGCGCCGTCACGCCTGGGTTCTGGCGCTGGCGGGCGTGGCCTTGCTTGTCGTGCGGCCCCGCGGCATGGTGAGCTGGCTGCAACGTGGCTGGCTGGTCTATCTCGGCACGAGACGGGCGCGCAAGGCGTTCGCTGCCGCCTTGGCGGCTATGCGCAATCTCGCCGCTGGCTGAAGCAAATTTTCGCCTTGCGCTGGCTTGATCGCCGGCGCGACGCTCCGGGTTTTGCGCGGTCGGGGGTCAATCCCCCCGGGGCGGCGCGGTGTTCGAGGCTTCGATGCCCCAGCGGGCCAGGGCAGCGTCATCCGCCTCGCGCGCATCCACCCACTGTGTGCCCTGCGCGGTTGTCTCCTTTTTCCAGAACGGTGCCTGGGTTTTGAGGTAGTCCATGAGGAATGCGCAGGCCTCGAAGGCTGCATGCCGGTGCGCGCAAGCGACGGCGACGAACACGATGGGATCGCCTGGCTGTAACCGACCGATGCGGTGGATCACCGTGGCAGCCTGCAATGGCCAGCGTTCGTGCGCCTCGCGCACCATGCGCAGGATGCTTTGCTCGGTCATGCCCGGATAGTGCTCCAGCTCCAGCGCCTGCACCGCTTGCTGGCCCGTTTGCAACGACGCCGCGTTGTGGTCGCGGCATATCCCTTCAAAACTGGCAAGGGCCCCGATATCCGTGCGCCCGGCACGCATCTTGCGCAGCTCCTCACAGGTATCGAACACCTCGTGTTGAATACGGATCGTGGGCTCAAAGGCTTGCATGGCGGATACGGTTCGTGTGCTTCGGTAGCGGATCAGCCGCCCGTGACCGGCGGAAAGAAGGCCACTTCGCGCCCAGGCACAATCGGTGTTTCCGCCTCACCCATCATGTGATCGCAGGCCATGCGCAGCGGCTTGTCGCCGGCAAGCGCCACTGCGTGCCGCGAACTGCGCTGGGCCAGCCAGACCCGCACCTCGCCCAGAGTGCGCAAATGCTCGGGCAATTCGACTGTTTCGTTGCCCTGGCCGAGGGCTTCGCGCACGCTGGCAAAGTAGCGGATCGTCGTTTGCATGGATTCAGCTCAAGAGGCTGGAGAATGGGATAAAGGATACCGTGTCGCCGGCTTGGAAGGCCCGGTCAGGGGGGTTATCCACAAGCCCGTCGCCCCACACCGTGGAGGTGAGTACGGCGGAATTTTGATTGGCAAACAGCTCCACGCGTGCGTCATCCGTCAGCCGGGCGCGGAGAAACTCGCGGCGACGATCGGCGCGTAGCCAATTGGAGGCACTGGGCAGGTGCAGCACTGGGGGGGCGAGGCGGGTCGCGCCCTGTAGAGCAAGCAGGAATGGCCGCACGAACACGACAAAGGTGACGAAGCTCGACACCGGGTTGCCTGGCAATCCGATAAAGTGCGCACTTCCCGTGGTCTTGCGCCGCACCGAGCCAAACGCCAGCGGCTTGCCAGGCTTCATGGCAATTTGCCACAGATTGAGCTCGCCAAGCGCCTGCACAGCAGGCTTGACGTGGTCTTCCCCGCCGACCGAAACCCCGCCTGACGTCAGCACAAGATCATGCTCGTGTGCCGCGCTTTGGATGGCTTCGCAGGTGGCGTCCAGTCGGTCGGGTATCTGGCCCAGGTCGGTGATCTTGCAGCCCAGGCCTTGCAGAAGACCAGTCAGCAAAAACCGGTTGCTGTTATAGATCGCGCCGGGCCGCAGCGGCGTGCCCGGCATGGTGAGCTCGTCACCGGTCGAAAGCAGGGCCACGCGCGGATGGCGCGCCACGCGAAGGTCGCTCACGCCCACGGATGCGGCCTGGCCCAGATCCTGGGGGCGTAGCCGGTGGCCGGCGTGCAAAACGGTGCTTCCACGCTGCACGTCGCAACCCTGTGGGCGCACCCACTCGCCTGGTGCGGGCACGTGCTGAATCAGAACGTGATCCCCATCGGCCACGCACTGCTCCTGCATCACCACGGCATCGGCACCGTCAGGGATGAGTGCCCCGGTGAAGATACGCGCCGCTTCACCTGGTTTGAGCGGCTTGCCCACGTGTCCGGCGGCAATGCGCTGGGCGACCTTCAGACGCGCACCCGGCGATCCGATGTCGGCGCAGCGTACGGCGTAGCCATCCATCTGCGTGTTGGCGGCAGGCGGTACGTCGATCGGGCTTTGCACCGGTTCAGCCAGAACCCGCCCGAGCGCGTGCATGGTCGGGACCGACTCCTCCGGTCCACGGCCAGTGGCGGCCTGCAGGAGCACGCGCAGGACTGCATCCACATCCATCAACTCAACGGGCTTGTTCATGAGCAAAGGCAAAGAGGGACTCGTTGGACAGCAGCCAATCCGCCACGGTATCCGGGCGATTGATGTCCAGCAGCGCGGCTGCTGTGGGTACGGGCAGTTGGGTGGGTTCGTCGGTGGCAATGGCCAGAATCTGGGGATCAGCAGGGTAGCGCACCGGTTTGCCGGCAGCCGGGCGCCAGACTTCGATTTTAGGGATCTGCGCGTCCTTGAACCCTTCGACAAGAACCCAATCCACCGCTTGCAGCATGGGAAGAAGCCCGGACACCGTGTGCTCGACCGGTTCGAGGGATTCACGTTGCAAGGCGACCAGATGGGCCGATGCCACCAACACCTCGTGCGCCCCAGCCTTGCGGTGACGCCAGGAATCCTTGCCCGGGTAGTCAATGTCGAACTGGTGATGCGCGTGTTTGATCACGGAGACCGTCTTGCCTGCAATGCGCAGATGGCCAACGAGCTGCTCCACCAGAGTGGTCTTGCCGCTCCCGGAGTAGCCAGCGAAACCGACCACATGCGCCGTGGGCCGCTGCTCCTCAGCCATGGCCCATGGTGTGTTCGGCGATGTAGTCCTTGAGCGCTTCCACATCCGCAGGCATCACGACGAAGCGCTGGGGTCTTTGCTCCAGATCCTGCGTGGCTGGCGGACGCGGCGGCGTCTGGCCGATGGCCTCCTGGATGGTGTCGGAGAACTTGGCCGGCAATGCGGTTTCCACCACCAGCATCGGCACGTCGTGTTCCAGATGGTCGCGTGCCACGGCCACGCCATCGGCCGTGTGCGGATCAATCATCACCCCGCTGTGATCCCAGACCGCACGGATCGTTTTCAGCCGCAAGGCGTGGTCGCTGCTTCCGGAAACAATCTCGGCCTGCATGCGCGCAAACGCGGGGTCCTGCGACAGGTCGAAGTAGCCTTTTTCGCCCAGATCCCGGGTGAACAAGGCGCGCGTGCGCGCGGCGTCGCGCCCCAGCAGGTCGAACACATAGCGCTCGAAGTTGGACGCTTTGGAAATGTCCATCGACGGGCTGGACGTGTGGTGGGTCTGCGCCGGGCTGCGCGGGCGGTACACGCCCGTGCGGAAGAACTCGTCGAGCACGTTGTTCTCGTTCGTCGCCAGCACCAGCTTGTGAATGGGTAGCCCCATTTGCTTCGCCACGTGCGCTGCCAGGATATTCCCGAAATTTCCCGACGGCACGGCAAAGCTCACCGGCTCGCCGATGCGCTGCACTGTGCGCAGGTAGCCGGCAAAGTAGTACACCACCTGGGCGACGACTCGCGCCCAGTTGATCGAGTTGATGGTGCCGATGTGATGACGGCGCTTGAAGTCCAGGTCCCCCGACACGGCCTTGACCATGTCCTGGCAGGTGTCGAACACATCCTGCACGGCAATGTTGTGAATATTGGCGTCGTTCAGGCTGTACATCTGCGCGGTCTGGAATGCGCTCATCTTGCCAAATGGCGAGAGCATGAATACCCGGATCCCACGGCGCCCACGCATGGCATATTCGGCAGCACTGCCGGTGTCACCCGAGGTCGCGCCCAGAATGTTGAGCTCATGTCCGCTTTGTGCCAATGCGTGTTCGAACAGCCGCCCGAGCAGTTGCATGGCCATGTCCTTGAACGCCAGCGTCGGTCCCTCGGACACGCCAAGCAAGCTGATGTGCGCATCGATCGGCTTGATGCGCACGATATCGGCGCTGCCAAACGCCTGCGCCGTGTACGTTGCATGCACAAGGGCGCGCAGGGTGGCGGCATCCAGGGGATGCGTATAGGGCCTCAGGATCTCGAATGCGAGATCCGCGTAGGGCATGGCCTGAAGGCGCCGCAGCTCGTCGCTCCCCAATCGCGGGTAATGCGCGGGCAGATATAGGCCGCCATCGGGCGCCAGGCCCTCGAGCAGAATCTCATCGAAGCTGCGTTGCGCGGACTCGCCGCGTGTGCTGAGGTAGTGCATCAGCGCAACTCCTCCTTGCGCAGGCGCACGATGGGCGCCAGCACACTATCCAAGGCCTGGATGCGGTCCTGGGCGTTGTTCATGCGGGACTCCTCGGTTTCGTGCGTGAGCAAGATCACGTCGGTGTGCTGGTCGTTCTCGCCCGAGGGGCGCTGCAGCAGCGCATCGATGGACATTTGGTTCTCGGCCAAAATATGGGTGATCTCCGCCAGCACGCCCGCCTCATCGCGGACGTGGATCCGAAGGTAGTAGGCTGTGTGGATGCTGTCCATGGGCAAAATGGGCGTATCGGCCAAGGCACCAGGCTGAAACGCAAGATGCGGAACGCGGTGCTCCGGGTCTGCGGTGTGGAGGCGCGTGACATCGACCAGATCGGCAATGACACTCGACGCAGTGGGCTCGGCACCCGCGCCCTTGCCGTAGTACAGCGTGGCGCCTACCGCGTCGCCTTGTACCACGACGGCGTTCATCGCCCCTTCCACGTTGGCCAGCAAGCGCGTGGCCGGGATCAGCGTGGGGTGCACACGCAGCTCGATGCCTGCAGGCGTGCGGCGTGTGATGCCCAGCAACTTGATGCGATAGCCCAGCTGCTCCGCGTAGCGGATATCGGCGCCCTGCAGCTTGGTGATGCCCTCGATATAGACCTTGTCAAACTGGACCGGCACACCGAAGGCAATGGCGCACAGGAGCGTGATCTTGTGCGCCGCGTCGATGCCCTCGATATCAAAGGTCGGGTCGGCCTCGGCATAGCCCAGACGCTGCGCCTCGCGCAACACGGTGTCGAAATCCAGGCCCTTGCTGCGCATCTCCGACAGGATGAAGTTGGTTGTGCCATTGATGATGCCGGCCACCCACTCGATGCGATTCGCAGCCAGGCCCTCGCGCAAGGCCTTGATGATCGGAATGCCACCGGCCACTGCGGCTTCGAACGCGACCATCACGCCATGTTCCTGGGCAGCAGCAAAGATGGCGTTGCCGTGCAGCGCAAGCAAGGCCTTGTTCGCGGTGACCACATGTTTGCCCGCGGCGATCGCAGCAAGCACGAGCTGACGCGCCGGCTCGATGCCACCCATCAGCTCAACCACGATGTCGATGTCGGGGCGCGTGGCCAGGGCCATGAAATCCTGCGTAATGGGCGAGCGGTTGCCCAGGGCCTTACGTGCCTTCTCGGGATCGCGCGCAGCTACGGCCACCACCTCCATGCCGCGTCCGGCGCGACGGCGCAGTTCCTCCTGATTGCGCTCGAGCACCTTGACGACGCCCGAAGCAACCGTGCCAGCGCCCAGCAGGGCGATTCGTATGGGATTCATTCGTCTGATTGAGTAGGGAAAAACCTGCGGCGCGGGGCGCACGCAGGCGGTCAGGCCGCCACCAAGACGCGTTTGCGCTGATGGTCGAGAAAGCGGGCGATGCGTCCAATGGCCTCGGTCAAATCGTCGGCATTGGGCAAGAAGACCAGACGGAAGTGGTCCGGCTTCGGCCAGTTGAAGCCTGTGCCTTGCACAATCAGGACCTTTTCCTCCGCCAGCAAGTCATAGGCGAACTGCTGGTCGTCGGTGATGGGGTAGAACTTCGGATCCAACCGGGGAAACATGTACAGCGCGGCCTTGGGCTTGACCACGCTCAGGCCGGGAATTTGGGTCAGCAAGTCATAGGCCAAATCGCGCTGTTTGGTCAAACGCCCATGCGGCGCCACAAGATCCTTGATGCTTTGGTAGCCGCCAAGCGCGGTCTGGATGGCGAGCTGACCGGGTGTGTTGGCACAAAGGCGCATCGAAGCCAGCATGGACAAGCCCTCGATGTAGTCGCGTGCGTGGCGCTTGTGTCCTGAGACCACCATCCACCCCGAGCGATAACCGCAAGAGCGGTAGTTCTTGGACAGGCCGTTGAAGGTGATGAACAGCACGTCATCGGCCAGTGACGCAATGCTCGTGTGCGTATTGCCGTCGTACAGGGTCTTGTCGTAGATTTCGTCGGCGAAGATGATGAGATCGTGCTGGCGCGCGACCTCCACCAGTTCGAGCAGCAGCTCGGGCGGGTAGAGGGCGCCGGTAGGGTTGTTGGGGTTGATGACCACCAGCGCCTTGGTGTTGGGCGTGATCTTTTTGCGGATGTCGGCGATGTCGGGGTACCAGTCCGATTGTTCGTCACAGATGTAATGCACAGGCCGCCCGCCCGAGAGTGAGACGGCTGCGGTGTACAGCGGGTAGTCGGGTGCGGGAATCAGCACTTCGTCCCCGTCATTGAGCAGGGCATTCATGCTCATGTTGATGAGCTCGGAGGCGCCGTTGCCAATGAACACGTCGTCAATGCTCACGCCAGCAATGCCCTTTTCCTGCGTGTAATGCACGATGGCCTTGCGCGGAGCAAAGAGGCCCTTGGAGTCGGTGTAGCCGGCGGCTTGCGGCAGATTGCGGATCATGTCTTGCACGATCTCGTCGGGTGGATCGAACCCAAACACGGCCAGATTGCCAATATTGAGTTTGATGATCCGCTGGCCGTCTTCCTCCATCTGCCGCGCTTTATCCAGCACAGGCCCGCGGATGTCATAACAGACATCGGCCAATTTGTTCGATTTCCGAAATTCCCGCACACTTGCCTCCAGTGGCACCATGCCTGCAAGACCGCACCGCATCCGAACGCCCCGCCTGGCGACCGGAGGGACGAACCCTATAATTTACCGCGTTTGTGCATGGCAACCCGCGCAACCGCTATCCAGGCCGACCCCGCCTTCCATGAAGCTCCAACCCGACTCCAACCAGGCCCTGTTCACCATCTCTGCGCAGGGGCCCGGTTTCGTGGAAGTCAACCGGGTGCGCTATCTCCAGGGGGTCTGTCTGGCATCGGACACGGCACCGGAGCCCTGGGGCTGCGACGGATTCGGCGCCCTCACCGCGGCCGATTTCGAACGTCTGCTCGCGCTGCAACCCGAAATCGTCATCATTGGCACAGGCCACCGTCAACGTTTTCCCCATCCATCGCTGTTGCAGGCGCTCATATCGCAGGGTGTGGGCTTTGAATCGATGAACACGGCTGCCGCGTGTCGCACCTACAACATTCTTGCAGGTGAAGGCCGGCGGGTGGTCGCTGCCCTGGTTGTTGACCCCCGAGATGCCACCGTCAACGCGGATTTGTAACTTGAGTTGCTAAAATGCTCGGTGGTGTTTGACGGGTGTCTCGGCAAGCCAGGGCGCCTTGCCCTGTGCGCGACAACTCTTGGCCTCCAAGCCAACTGTTGTCCACATGTACGGCCCGCTATCAGGAGACTTCATGGCTTTGGTGCTTAATAAGGTTGTTCCGGATTTCGAGGCTACGGCCACGAGCGAAATCAAATTCAGCCCGAAAAATTATCTGGGTAAGAAACTCATTCTGTACTTCTACCCCAAGGATCTGACCCCGGGATGCACGACAGAAGCCATGCAGTTTCGAGACCTCTACGCAGAGTTTGAGAAGGCGGGTGCGGTCATTTTCGGTGTGTCGCGGGACAATCTCGTGTCGCACGACCGTTTCCGGGCCCATCTCGAGCTGCCCTTCGACCTCATTGCGGATACGGAAGAAAAGCTTTGCCACATGTTTGGTGTGGTAAAAAACAAGATCATGTACGGTAAGAAGGTCAAGGGGATCGAGCGCAGCACGTTCCTGGTCGATGCCGACGGCGTGTTGCGTCAGGAGTGGCGCGGCGTGAAGGTCGCCGGCCATGTGGAAGACGTGCTCGAAGCCGTTCGCACGCTTTGAACGCGGCATGCCCCCGCTCTGACCGTGCTGCGCTTGGCGCGGAGCACGGGGGCCTGCCTCGATTCGCCTCTCACCCCTGCGCCAACCGCTCGCCAGCCTCGCCCGAGCGGCGGAAGTTGTCCATTTGGCATTCCCGATCGCGCTGAAACTCCTGGCCTGCGCCCGGCACCCTCCCCACGCCTAACCTCATGCCCCTGCCCAAACCTCCTTCCAAGCTTGGCTCCCTGCTGAAGGCCGGCGTGACGCCTGCCGAACCGCAGGGTTCGCGCGAGCGGCCACAAGCAAGGCGCGCCGCCGTGGGTCCTGCCACGCCCACCGTCAAGCCTCAGCACGCTCGCCCGGCGCGAGCAATGGCTGTGTCCCCTGCGCAACCCGAGCAAAGGCCCGCTGCTGCATCGGCATCCGAGGCCGTTGTGTCCGCCCCGGCTCAAAAGCCAACGGTGCCGCGCAAATCGGCAAAACGCGCAACCGCCCCGGCACACGCTGTGGCGAAGCTCTTTGTGCTCGACACGAATGTGCTGATGCACGACCCGACGTCGCTGTTCCGTTTCGACGAACACGACGTGTATTTGCCGATGATCACGCTCGAGGAGTTGGACGGCCACAAAAAGGGCATGTCCGAGGTCGCCCGCAATGCACGCCAGGCCAGCCGGGAACTTGACGCGCTGGTCGCTGGGGTCGAGGGCGGGATCGAACTCGGGATCCGGCTCGATCACAGCGGGCATCGAGAGGCACGCGGGCGTTTGTTTTTCCAAACCAAGGCGCACGACGTGCGGCTGCCCGAGGCCCTGCCCCAAGGCAAGGCCGACAACCAGATTCTTGCCGTTCTGCAGGCGCTGACCTCGCTGCATCCGGAGCGACCCGTGGTGCTGGTGTCCAAAGACATCAACATGCGGGTGAAAGCCCGCGCGCTGGGTTTGCATGCCGAAGACTATGCAAACGACAAGACCCTCGACGATGCTGACCTGCTGTACACGGGGCTCTTGCCCCTGCCCGCGGACTTCTGGGAGCAGCAGGCGCAATCCGTGGAAAGCTGGCAGCAAGGCGGGCAGCCGTTTTACCGCCTGCAGGGTCCCCTGGTGTCGGCCATGCTGGTCAACCAGGCCGTGTATTGGGAGTCGCCCAGCGCGACGCCGCTGTACGCACGCGTCAAGGAAATCCGGGCGTCAACCGCCGTGTTGCAGGTGGTGCGCGATTTCACCCACCCCAAGAACGGGGTTTGGGGCGTGACGGCGCGCAATCGCGAGCAGAATTTCGCGCTCAACCTGCTTCTGGATCCGGAAGTCGATTTCGTCACCCTGACCGGCCAGGCCGGGACAGGCAAGACCCTGCTGGCGTTGGCAGCGGGCCTGCACCAGGTGCTGGAAGATCGGCGGTACAACGAGATCATCATCACACGGGTGACGGTGCCCGTGGGCGAGGACATCGGCTATCTGCCGGGCACGGAAGAAGAAAAAATGTCGCCGTGGATGGGGGCGCTGGACGACAACCTTGAGGTTCTCAACCAGTCCGGCGGCGCTTCGCAGGGTGGCGAATGGGGGCGTGCTGCAACGCAGGAACTGATTCGCTCGAAGATCAAGATCAAGAGCCTGAATTTCATGCGGGGGCGCACGTTTCTGAACAAGTTCCTCATCATCGACGAAGCGCAGAACCTTACGCCCAAACAGATGAAAACCCTGGTCACGCGCGCAGGCCCGGGTACCAAGATTATCTGCATGGGCAATCTTGCGCAGATCGACACGCCCTATCTCACCGAAGGCAGCTCAGGTCTGACCTATGTGGTCGACCGCTTCAAGGGTTGGAAGCACGCGGGCCACATCAGCTTGGCGCGCGGGGAGCGCAGCCGCTTGGCGGACTACGCCACGGAAATTCTCTGATCGGAAGCTGGCTCGCGCGCGACCACGGCGCCGAGCCGGGTTCAGAACTCGCGCGCCAGATTCTCGAAGCGGGTGAGCTGACGCAGGAAAGCCAGATTGACGGTGCCAATGGGCCCGTTCCGCTGCTTGCCGATGATGATTTCCGCCACGCCCTGGTCTTTGGAGTCCTTGTTGTAGACCTCGTCGCGGTAGATGAACAGGATGACGTCGGCGTCCTGTTCGATGGCTCCCGACTCCCGTAGATCACTCATCACCGGACGACGGTCGGTGCGTTTTTCCAGGTCCCGGTTGAGCTGTGACAGGGCGATGACGGGACACTGCAGTTCCTTGGCCAGCGCTTTGAGCGAGCGCGAGATTTCGGAGATTTCCGTGGCCCGGTTCTCGCCGTCGCGCGATGAGCTCATGAGCTGAAGGTAATCCACCACGATCAGGCCAAGCTTGCCACACTGACGTGCCAAACGCCGCGAGCGTGCTCGTACCTCAAGCGGGTTGAGCGCGGGCGATTCGTCAATATGAATTTGCACGTCATCGAGCCGCTCGATGGTCTCGGGAAGGCGCGACCACTCATCCTCGGTGAGTTGGCCCGTGCGCAGATGCGACTGATCGATGCGCCCCAGCGACCCCACGATTCGGAGCACGAGCTGCGAGGCCCCCATTTCCATACTGAATACAGCCACCGGCAGCTGCTCGTTTACGGCCACATGCTCGGCGATGTTGATCGCAAAGGACGTCTTGCCCATTGATGGGCGCCCTGCGATGATGACCAGATCCCCCGCCTGCATGCCGGCGGTCATGCGGTCAAGGTCGGCAAAGCCGGTAGCCACTCCGGTGATCTCGGAGCCGCCGTGCTCGGAAAGTTCTTCGACGCGTACAAGCAACTCACCCAGCAGCTGCTTCATGGGTTGAAAGCCCGCCTTCCCGCGCGCGCCATCCTCGGAAATGGCGAAGATGCGGGACTCGGCCTCGTCCAGGATTTGCTGCACAGCCCTGCCCTGGGGACTGAGGGCACTTTGCGCAATTTCGTCGCTGACCGTCACAAGGTTGCGCAAAATGGCACGCTCGCGGACGATTTCGGCGTACCGCCGGATGTTGGCAGCGCTGGGCACACTCTGGGCCAACGCATTCAGATAGACCAGTCCGCCACAGGCTTCAGCCTGCCCGTGCAGCTGCAAAGCCTCGAGCACCGTGATGACGTCGGCCGGCTTGGTGCCCTGGATGAGGTCGCTGATGGCCTGATAGATCAGGCGGTGTTCGTGCCGGTAGAAGAAATTGACATGCAGGATGTCAGCGATGCGATCAAACGCCTGGTTGTCGAGCAGCAGACCGCCGAGTACCGATTGCTCTGCCTCCGCAGAGTGCGGCGGGGTGCGCAAACCCTCGATTACAGGATCCATCAAAGCAGACATGAGAATGAGCTTAGCAGCGAGACCATGTTGTCGAAAACCGGCAACGAGTTGCCGAGATGAAAAAGCCGCGCATGAGCGCGGCTTTCGTCAAAGAGGCTGACCGCGCTCAGACGTGCTCACCGAGCACCGACACCGTGATGGGCACTGTCACGTCGGTGGTCAGCGCCACGTCCAGGTTGTGGTCGCCCACAGTCTTGAGCGGGCCTGTGGGCATGCGCACAGCGGACTTGGGCACGTCGAAGCCGAGTTTAACCAATGCCTGAGCGATGTCATGGTTGGTGACCGAACCGAACAGGCGGCCATCAACACCGGCCTTTTGCACGAGTTGCACGGTCAGGCCTTCCATTTTCAGGGCCATGGCTTGGGCGGCTGCGAGTTTTTCCGCAGCCAGCTTTTCGAGTTCGGCACGCTTGAGTTCGAATTCGCGCATGGCCTGGGCCGTGGCGGTACGCGCCTTGCGCTGAGGGATCAGGTAGTTGCGGCCGTAACCGTCCTTGACCTTGACCACATCCCCGAGATTGCCGAGGTTGGCCACTTTTTCGAGCAGGATGACTTGCATGAGATGTCCTTTGCTATTCAGCTCTTGTGCTGGTCGGAGAACGGCATGAGGGCCAGAAAGCGGGCACGTTTGATGGCCGTGTTGAGCTGACGCTGGAAGATTGCGCGCGTTCCGGTCAGGCGGGCGGGAATGATCTTGGCATTTTCGGCCAGGAATTCACGCAGGGTGTCCAGATCCTTGTAGTCAATCTGCTTGACCCCAGCCACGGTGAAGCGGCAGAAGCGCTTGCGCTTGAACAGGGAAGATTGCTGGTTGCGCTTGGGTTTGTTCTTACGGTCGGTTTTCTTGAAATAGGCCATGTTCAGGCTCCTCAATCCATTCGGTAATGTTCAGCTTGAGTGTTCGAGATCCGCGGCGGCTGGGCATCAAAAACCCGGAGATCCGTAGCATTTGGCCGGCTTGCACATGCTGGAGTTGGCGCGCCAATTCACCATAGGCCACACACTGCAGGTCCAGTTCGATGTGCTGCGCGTGGCTGCCGATGTGCTGGGTGGATGCGTGGCTGACACGTAGATCCAGCGCCTCAACTCCGGCCGGCGTATAACGCAGACCCCCACGCTCAGCAACCGCAGCGACAATCTCGATGCGGTTAATGCTCAGGCCACCTGCTCCGGCTGTGCCTTGCGGGCCTCTTCGCGCTCCACCGATCGCATCATCACGGAGGGCTCAGTCTCGGCCTTGTCCATCTTGACGATCAGGTGACGCAAGACGGCATCGCTGAACTTGAAGCCATGCTCCAACTCCTGCAGCACATCTTGGTTGGCCTCGATGTTGAGACACAGGTAGTGCGCCTTGGCCAGTTTCTGAATCTGGTAAGCCATCTGGCGGCGACCCCAGTCTTCGAAGCGGTGCACCACGCCACCCTTGCTGGTGACGACGCTCTTGTACCGTTCGACCATCGCGGGAACCTGCTCGCTCTGGTCGGGGTGAATGATGAGAATGATTTCATAATGACGCATGGAGACTCCTTATGACCCACAGGGGGCTTCTTTGCGGATAAAGCCACCCGGGGCGTCAAACCCGGTGTGGCAAAGAAAACGTTCGATTATAGACGACTACGTTGCATGGATGGCCAGAGCCTGCCACGTCGCCACCACCGTGTCCGGATTGAGCGAAATGGATCCGATGCCCTGCTCCATCAGCCAACGCGCCAGATCGGGGTGATCCGAAGGCCCCTGGCCGCAGATTCCCACATACTTGCCCTTGGCACGACAGGTGCTGATTGCCTGCTTGATCAGGGCCAGCACCGCGGGATCGCGCTCGTCGAAGGCTTCGGCGACCAATCCCGAATCGCGGTCCAGGCCAAGGGTGAGCTGGGTCAGGTCGTTGGAGCCGATGGAGAATCCGTCGAAAAACTCCAGAAAATCGGATGCCAGCACCGCGTTGGACGGGACTTCGCACATCATGATGAGGCGAAGGCCGTTTTCGCCGCGCTTGAGCCCGTTGCGCCCGAGTAGCTCGACCACCCCGCGAGCCTCGGCGAGGGTTCGCACGAAAGGCACCATGATTTCCACGTTGGTCAGGCCCATGTCCTCGCGCACGCGCTTGAGCGCCACGCATTCCATCTCGAAACTCTGGGCAAAGTCCCGCGAGACGTAGCGCGAGGCACCGCGGAAGCCCAGCATGGGGTTTTCCTCGTCGGGCTCATACCGTGAGCCGCCGATGAGCTTCTTGTACTCGTTGGACTTGAAGTCTGACAGGCGCACGATCACCGGTTTGGGATAGAACGCCGCGCCAATCGTGGCGATCCCTTCAGTGAGCTTGTCGATATAGAAGGCGCGCGGACTTGCATGGCCCCGCGCAACGCTTTCCACCGCCTTCTTCAAATCCGGGTCCACGTTCGGATACTCGAGCACCGCGCGGGGATGGATGGCGATGTTGTTGTTGATGATGAATTCCAGACGGGCCAAGCCCACTCCGGCGTTCGGAATCTGTGAAAAATCAAACGCCAGCTGCGGATTCCCGACGTTCATCATGATCTTGACCGGGATGTCCGGCATCTCGCCCCGCTTGACCTCGGTGACCGAGGTCTCCAGCAGGCCCTCGTAGACGATCCCGGTGTCGCCCTCGGCACACGAGACGGTGACCAGCATGCCGTCCTTGAGCAATTCCGTGGCGTTTCCACAACCCACGACAGCGGGGATGCCGAGTTCGCGCGCGATGATGGCGGCGTGGCAGGTGCGCCCTCCCCGGTTGGTGACGATCGCGGCAGCCTTTTTCATCACCGGCTCCCAGTTCGGGTCGGTCATGTCGGTGACCAGGATGTCGCCGGCTTGCACTTGGTCCATCTCCGACACGGATTGCACCAGGCGCACCGGGCCGGCTCCGATCTTCTGGCCGATGGCGCGCCCGCTCACGAGCGCGGCGCTCTTTTGCATCAGCGTGTAGCGTTGCTCGACACGCCCGTGGGCGCGCGACTTCACGGTCTCGGGTCTGGCTTGCAGGATGTAGATTTTTCCGTCCTTGCCATCCTTGCCCCATTCGATGTCCATGGGGCGGCCATAGTGCTGTTCGATCGTCAGCGCGAATTGCGCCAGCTCCGTGGCCTCGGCATCGCTCAAGCTGTAGCGGTTGCGCAGTTCGACCGGTGTGTCGACGGTCTGCACGAGATGGGCTGACCCCGGTGGAGCGAACTCCATGCGCAGCAGCTTGGAGCCGAGGTTGCGACGGATCACGGCGGCCTTGCCCGCACGCAATGTGGGCTTGAAGACGTAGAACTCGTCCGGGTTGACGGCGCCTTGCACCACGGTTTCACCCAGGCCATACGACGATGTGATGAACACCACGTCGTTAAAGCCTGACTCCGTATCCATCGTGAACATCACGCCCGCAGCGCCCAGATCACTGCGCACCATGCGCTGGATGCCGGCCGAGAGGGCCACCTGATGATGATCAAAACCCTGGTGCACCCGGTACGAGATGGCGCGATCGTTGAACATGGAGGCGAACACATGGCGCACCTTGTCGAGCACCGACACGATGCCCGTCACGTTCAGGAACGTCTCCTGTTGCCCGGCAAAGGATGCTTCCGGAAGGTCCTCGGCGGTGGCCGAAGAGCGCACCGCAAAACTTGCATCGGGCTGCGCGGCCGAAAGTTGGGCGAAGTGCTCACGAATGGCTGCCTCCAGTTCGGGTGGCAGCGGTGTCTCAAGCATCCACTGCCGGATCGCCGCACCCGTTGTTGCCAAAGCGCGCACGTCATCGACGTTCAGCGCATTCAGCGCCTGCGCGATGCGCGCATCGAGCCCGCCCTGCTGCAAGAACTGGCGAAACGCGTGGGCGGTCGTCGCGAAGCCTCCGGGAACGCGCACCCCGCTGGCGGTGAGTTGACTGATCATCTCGCCGAGGGAGGCGTTCTTGCCGCCAACCACCTCGACATCATGCATTCTCAGCTGCTCGAACGGTACCACCCAGGCCGTGGCGTGTTTCGGCGTTTGGTTTTGATTTGACATGAACAACCCTCAATAGAATGAAAGAAATCTGGGGACATCCTGTCAAGGCGGGACAAACACCGAGGCTGCATGCGTTGTTGATGTGGTTCTAATGCAGACATCATGTTCTGTGTTGGTCCGTGCGCGTGGAAGCGAAACCTCTGCAGGCGAGTCGATACCGAAGATTCTAGGCCCTGACTCCCTTTTTGATGCGATGCGACATGCCTAACCGATCCGTGTTTTTTGTCTCCGATGGAACCGGCATCACTGCCGAAACGTTTGGCAATTCCATCCTCGCCCAGTTTGACGCCCAGCACCATCGCATCCGCCTGCCTTTCGTTGACACGGTCCAGAAGGCGCTCCAGGCCGTGGAACGTATCGACCAGGCCGCGCGCAACGAGGGGCGCCCGCCGATTGTGTTCATCACGCTCGTGAATCCCGATGTGTTGCAAGTCATCCGTGGTTGCAACGGTCTGGTGATGGACATGTTCACGACATTCGTGGAGCCGCTGGAAATTGCCTTCGGGATCAAATCGAACCATCGCATTGGTCAATTTTCCGATGCAACCAAGAGCGCGCGCTACAACAGCCGCATGGATGCAATCAACTTTGCACTGATGCATGACGATGGCCAATCGTCGCGAAACCTGGCGCTGGCTGACGTCATCTTGGTCGGTGTGTCGCGCAGCGGCAAGACGCCCACGTCGCTCTACCTTGCGATGCAGCATGGCGTGCGCGCGGCAAACTATCCGCTAATTCCCGAGGATTTCGCACGCATGTGCCTGCCCTCGGCGCTTGCTGCCCATCGCAGCAAGTTGTTCGGTTTGAGCATTGCACCCGAGCGCCTGAGTGAAATCCGCCGCGAGCGCAAGCGCGGCAGCGTGTATGCATCGCTGGCCAATTGCATCGAAGAGGTGACCGAGGCAGAACGGCTCATGCGACGCGAGGGCATCCGCTGGCTGTCGTCCACCCACAAATCCATTGAGGAAATCGCCACTACCATTCTCCAACTCATCCGCCCGGATCGGCTGGAGTACTGAGCATCTCCTACGCGACGCACAAGCCCACACTCTGACACCATGCCCGTCATGTCCTACGAAGACAAGAAGAACGACTATTTGCTGGGTTTTGCTTCCACGCAGCAGGTCCGGTCCGAGCAAGAACAGGCGTTGCCCGTCAACCCATTGCGGCACCATAACCCCTATGGGGTGATCATGGTGGACGCCGCTGCCGACATCTCCAGCGCCATGGCCCAGCACCCACGCATGCGTGTGCTGCCGCTGACCATCCAGTTGCAGGGCCGCACAATCCTGGACAAGGGCTTGCATGAAAAGCGCGGTGAGTTGCGCGAGCTCGGCCGTGAGCACTTGCGCGCCGCCCAGATCGTGCCGCCCAGTGTCGAAGGGCTGGAATACCGGCTGTACCCGAACATCGCCCTCAACGCCGACTGGCTGATCTATATGGGCTCGATGCGAGCGCTCAGCAACCCGGCTGATGCGCTGCAGACCCTGCTGTTGCAGCATCGCGAAGAGATTCGCGAGCTGCGGCGCAGTCGTGGTCTTCCGCCTGACCTGCAGGTGCTCTGTCTCGATGGGGGCTCGATGCTGGCGGGCCCGGCCCTGCAGGCCCGCGTGCTCGTGAAGAAACTCGATGCGGGAGAACCGGCCGCGGAGGTGGCGCACGTCGCCACACAACTCTCGGTCATGACCCGTCAGTGGCTCATCCCGCGCCATCCCGGCGACTTGGCAAGCGCGCTGTCCAAACTGTCCAATCCGGCTCTGGAGCCCTGGGTCCAAGCGGCTTCCCTGGGACTTAATCAGCTGCTGAACCCCTACCCCGTCCTGGTCAGCGATGCCAATGGATTGTTCTGCGGCTTCCGCGCCAAGCGCTGGCGTAGCGCCGTGGCCGAGGTGTTCTCGATCGCCGAACAAGCCATCCAGGACGGCGGCGTTCAGGGCACACAGCTGCAAATCAGCTACGACGGAAGTATCCGTGAGCTGCAGGCGTGGCCTGAATTTGCCCAGCTGCGTGAGCGGGCCGACAGCATGCAGGTGCGCCTTCACGTCACGCACATGAGTTTGGCCGGGCGCATCTGGGCCTCCACGGGCTCCATCAGTCTCGCCTTGCTGCAACCTTCGATCCGCGAGGGTCAGGCGCCTGTTTAAACGCGGGCAAACACGGCGCTTGGCCGCACGCACGGGGCGGATGGGACGCGTGGCGGAGTCACCCGCTCACTTCCCGTTGCCCTGACGCTGACGCACACCTTCAAACAGGCATATGGCCGCAGCGGACGCCACGTTGAGCGATTCCACCGTGCTGGCCTGGGGAATGCGTACCGCCGCAGAGGCTTTGGCCATCAGGTGCTCGGAAATCCCCTGGCCCTCATTGCCGAATACCCAGGTGACCGGCTTCTTCAGCTGCAGGTCATAGAGACCCATGTCCGCCATGGCCGCCGTGGCATAGATGGGGCGGGGTACGATCGAAGCTACCTGCTCCCACGGCGCGTCCTCGAAGATGGGCACGTAAAAGTGCGCGCCCATCCCAGCGCGCAGCACCTTGGGGGTCCAGGCCCCTGCGGTGCCACGCAGCAGGTACACCGCTCCACAATCGGCCGCTGCTGCGGTGCGCAGGATGGTTCCCACGTTGCCCGCGTCCTGGATGCGATCGAGGACCACAGCCGTGCCGGGCTTGGGCTTGACGCCCTTGGGTTTGGCGATCAGCATGCCCACTTGCGGGCCGTTTTCCAGGGTGGAAATCCAGCTGAAAAGGGCGCGGTGCAGGATGACCGCATTGGTGCTTCCGACGCGCTCGACCAGGGCGGCAACCTCGGGCAAAAGCAGACCGTCATCCGTCGTGACGAGTGTGTCGGCGTGGTGTCCGCTGTCGAGCGCGGCCTGGACCAGATGCACGCCTTCGAGCCAGACCTGGCCCAGACGTTTGATCGCTCCTGGATCGCTGCCGAGCACGCGCAACGTTTTGACCAGAGGATTTTCGGCGGAGATGATGCGTTTCACAGATGCCTTTGCTCGGAATGATTGGGGTGATCCAGAAGTCGTCGAATTGGGGCAAAGCTGCGCCGGTGCTCCGCACAAGGCCCATGCTCCTGTAAAGCCTGCCAATGCTGCATTGTGCCGTAGCCGAAGTGCCGCTCAAACCCGTAAACAGGGTGGCATGCCGCAAGTTCCTGCATAAGGCGATCGCGCCAGACCTTGGCCACGATCGACGCAGCGCTGATGGCCGGCTGTGTGGCGTCGCCGCGCACGATGGCGCGGCAAGGCATGGACAGGTCCGGCAACTGGTTGCCGTCCACGAGCACGTGCACAGGCGTCAGACTCAGGCCCGCAACGGCGCGCTGCATGGCCAGCAAAGTGGCTTGCAGGATGTTGATGCGGTCAATTTCGGCAGCACTGGCCTGTCCGATGCTCACAGCAAGGGCCTGTTCTCGGATCAGCGCATCGAGCACCACCCGGCGCTTGGGGGACAAAGTCTTCGAATCGGCCAAACCCGCCAGCGGTCGCTGGGGATCCAGGATGACTGCGGCGGCCACCACGGGACCTGCCCAGGTTCCCCGCCCCACTTCGTCGCAGCCCGCAATCGGCAACAGCGACGACTGCTCATCGGCCCATGCACCAGGACTTTGCATGCCTCAATCCGCCAGATTGGCGCTCTCCAGGATGGCCTGCGCGGCAAGGCTTGCCGTCGGCCGCCGCAAAGCAGCGTGCAGTTCGGCGAAGCGCATGCGCAAGCGCGCCTGCCTTGGCTCGTCGTTCAGCAAGGCGTCGGCTGCATCGGCCAGCGCCTGCGGCGTGCACTCGTGCTGCAAGAGTTCAGGCACCAGAAAGCTGCGCGCAAGAATGTTCGGAAGGCCGACCCACGGCAGGTAGCCTTTGTTTTTCATCAGGTGCCACGACAACGCCGGAAGCCGGTAGCCAATCACCATCGGGCGTTTGAACAGCGCGCATTCGAGGGTGGCGGTGCCGCTGGCAACCAGCGCCAAGTCACAGGCTGCCATGGCGCGATGCGATTGCCCCGATAGCCATTGCACCTCAAGGCCGGGGTGGGCCGCGCATTGCCGCCGCAGCACACGCTCGAGCCCTGGTTGTGCCACCGGAAGCAGCACACGCGCCCCATGCCTTTGCTGCAAGAGAGCGGCAGCGCCAAAAAAGCTTGGGCCGATTTGCCGCACCTCGCCCGCGCGGCTTCCCGGCAGCACAGCAATGACTGGCGACGTCGCTGCGATGCCCAGGGCCTTGCGGGCGGCGACCTGATCAACCTGCTCTGGAATCAACTCAGCCAGTGGGTGGCCAATGTACGTGGCTCGCACCGTTGTGCCGGCATACAGCTCAGGCTCGAAGGGGAACACGCACAGCAGATGGTCAACCGCTTGCACGATGCCCTGCAGGCGCTCGCGTCGCCATGCCCAGATCGACGGGCTGACCAGGTGCACGGTGGGAATGCCTGCGGCGCGCAACCGACGCTCCAGGCCGAGATTGAAGTCGGGGGCATCGACCCCGACGAATACCGAGGGGCGTTGCCGCAGCAAGCGCAGGCGCAGTTGCCTGCGCATCCATAACAGCTCTGGCAACCGCGGCAAGACTGCGGCGAAACCGTTGACTGCCAGCCGCTCTTCCGGCCACCAGGCCGTGAATCCCTGTGCGCGCATGCGCGCACCACCGATGCCCATGCAGGGAACATCGGGCCGCACCCGCCTCAGGGCGGCCACGACCGTGGATGCGAGCAGGTCGCCCGAGGCTTCGCCTGCGACCATGGCAATGCTGCCGGCCGTCATGGACTGCATGGATTAGGGGCGCACGATGCCGCGCGCGCTCGCGGCGATGAAATTCAGCAGGAGGGACAAATCATTGCGACTTCCAGCATGCTCGGACTGCATCGCGGCAAGTGCGTGCGTGGCGTCGTTCAGCGTGAGCCCTTGCCGGTACAACTTGCGATAAGCCTCACGCAACACGCCGATGCGCTCCGGGTTGAAGCCGCGTCGGCGAAGCCCCTCGGCATTGATGCCGTGGGGCTTGGCAGGATGACCCGCAAGAAGCACATAGGGCGGGATATCCTGTGTCACCACGGAGCTGATGCCCGTCATCACGTGCGCGCCGATGTGCACAAACTGATGCACGCCGGTGTACCCACCGAGGATGGCCCAATCACCGACGTGCACATGGCCGGCCAGTTGTGCGCTGTTGGCCAATACCGTGTGGTTACCAACTTGGCAGTCGTGCGCGAGGTGCACATACGCCATGATCCAGTTGTCGTTGCCCAAGCGGGTCACCCCAGCGTCCTGCGCGGTGCCCAGGTTCAACGTGCAATATTCGCGAATGGTGTTGCGATCCCCGATGTGCAGCTCGGTGGGCTCGCCCGCATATTTCTTGTCTTGCGGGATCCCGCCCAGCGATGAAAATGCGTGGATCTGATTGTCGCGCCCAATGCGCGTGCGACCCTGGATGCTGACATGCGATCCGATGCGCGTGCCGGCGCCAATCTGCACATCGGGCCCGATGACACAAAAGGGACCGATGCTTGCATCCGAGGCAATTTGCGCTTTCGGGTCGACGAGGGCTGTGGGGTGAATCGTGCTCAAGGCAACCCCGTCAGTCAATGACGCGCTCGGTGCACATGAGCTCCGCCTCGGCGACCATCTCATCGCCAACCCGGGCCACAGCGTTAAATTTGTAGATGTTGCGCATCTGGCGCACCAGCTCCACTTCGAGCGTGAGCTGGTCCCCGGGCTCCACCGGGCGTTTGAACCGGGCGCCGTCGATACCCACGAGGTAATAGACCGAGTTGTCGTCAGCTTCGACGTCCAGCGTGCCAAACGCGAGAATGCCCGCAGCCTGCGCAAGTGCCTCCAGGATCAGCACCCCGGGCATGATCGGCTTTTGCGGAAAGTGACCCGTGAAATAGGGTTCATTGAACGACACGTTCTTGTAGGCCCGGATGCTCTTGCCCTTTTCGAGCTCCACGACCCGATCCACCAACAGGAACGGGTAACGGTGGGGCAGGAGCTTCTGGATCTGGTTGATGTCAAAAACGGTCATGGCTTGCTTTTAGGGGAAAGTTTGGGAGCGTTCAGCATGTTTTCGATCTGGCGTACGCGGTCACGCAGTTGAGCCAAGTGCCGGAGACTGGCGGCATTTTCTGTCCAGTTTTCATGGCTATCGAGCGGGAAGGCGCCCGTGTAATGCCCGGGCTGGCGAATCGATCGGGAGACGAGCGACATCCCGCCCACCACCACGTGGTCGGCAATCTCCAGATGCCCGGCGATGCCCACGCCGCCCCCGATGAAACAGTACGACCCGATGCTGGCGCTGCCTGAGATACCCACGCATCCGGCCACTGCGGTATGTGCACCGATCTGCACGTTATGGGCCACTTGAACCAAATTGTCGATCTTCACGCCATCGCCAATGCGCGTGTCGTCCAGGGCGCCCCGATCGATGGTGGTGTTGGCGCCGATTTCCACATCGTCACCGATCACCACCCTGCCCGTTTGCGGAATCTTCACCCCGGCGCCTTGCTCGTCACGCGCAAAGCCAAAGCCGTCGGCGCCGATCACCGCGCCCGAATGGACGATGCAGCGCGACCCCAGTGTGCAACTGTGCAGAACCACGCAGCGTGGATGCAGCCGGGTCGCCGCACCAATGACGGCGTCATGGCCGACGAAGCATCCAGCTCCCACCCTCGCGCCCTCGCCAATGAACGCCCCGCGCTCAATCACCGCACACGCCTCGATGATGGCGGATGGGGCTACCAGGGACTGGGGATGCACGACGGCGGTGGGATGCACGCCCGGCGCGGGCGGCCTTTCCTGCAAAGCGGCAAACCATTGCGCAAGACGCGCGTAGTAAAGATAAGGATCTGGCGTGACGATGGCGGCCGGAAACGCGCTGACCTGGTCATCAAGGCCCGTGGGGACGATGACGCAATCCGCCTTGCTTTGCCGCAGCAGATGCGCATTGCCGCGCTGGCTTAAAAAGGCGACGTCGCCGGGGCCAGCCTGATTCAGTGACGCGACGCGTGCTACGGTGATGTCGCCATTCCCCAGAAGCGCACCGCCCAGCTTGCGGGCAATGTCACGAACCCGCAGGCCCTGTCTTGCGCCCGAGGGGAGATCGTTCATGGTTATTTGCTGGAGGAAGCATCCAACGCTTTGAGGACTTTGTCGGTGATGTCGATGCGCGGATTGACGTAAACGGCATCCTGGAAGATGATGTCGTAATTCCCCTGTTCTGCAATTTCCTTGACCACCTTGTTGGCCTTGTCCAGAACGATCGCGAGCGCTGCATTGCGCTTCGCATTGAGGTCCTCGCCGAATTCACGCTGCTTGCGCTGAAAATCGCGGTTCATCTCCGCCAATTGCTGCTGGGTGTTGATGCGATCCGTATCCGACATCACGGGCCCGTCTTTTTCCAGCTTCTGATTGAGCCCCTTGATCTTTGCAGCCATGTCCTGAAGATCCTTGTCGCGCTTGGCAAACTCACTTTCGAGTTTTTGCTGGGCATTCTTGGCCAGCGTGGAATCTTTCAGGATGCGCTCGGTATTGATGAACCCGATCTTGGCCGTGGTCCCGGCTACGGCTGACGCCTTGGCTCCGGTAGCCTGGGCAAACGCCGGTGTGACCGGCACCACAAGGGCCGCAGCGCAAAAACCGGCAATAACGGATTGGCGAATCAAGCGTGTCATCGACTTCATGGTGTGAGAGATCAGAAAGCAGTGCCGACAGTGAATTGGAACGATTGCAGCTTGTCGCTGGGCTGCGAACGTATGGGCTTGGCGATGCTGAATTTCAGCGGTCCGATGGGTGAAATCCACGAGACGGCGATACCCACCGCCGCACGCATATCCGTCAGAGCGACCTTCTGGTTTTCACCCCAGACGTAGCCGCTGTCGAGAAAGGTGGACATGCGCAGGCTCTTGTCCGCCCCCGTGCCAGGAAATGGAAACTGGTATTCAAAATCGGCAACAAGCAGTTTGGCACCACCGAGGGCATTGCCCTGTGCGTCCAGCGGACCGAGTGAGCTTTGCTGAAAACCGCGCACGGTGCCGATGCCGCCGGCGTAGAGGTTCTTGAAAATCGGCAGCGGTTGGCCGTTCAGGCCATGGGCATAGCCGACCAGTCCGTTGAATGCCAGATTGGTCTGGCGCGACACCGGCATGAATTGCTCGTATTGGTACGTGGCGCGAATGTAGCGCAAGGTGCTGAACGGGCTGTACTCCGCGCTCAGGCGCTGATAACGACCGTCTGTGGGCACCAATGCACTGTTACGGCTGTCGCGCTGCCAACCCAATGTCAGCGGAATGCCCGATGAGGTTTTGCCGAACTGGTTCACATACGAGATGTAGGAGGCCGGCGCGCCTGGCGCCAGATCCAGCGTGTATTGCTCGAAACCCGCGCCGAAGTACACCCGATCGAGTTCGGTGAAGGGCACGCCGAACTGGAGGTTGAAACCCGGGGTCTTGATCGTGTAGTTGTTCCCCTGGCTGGAGTACGGCCGAATCGTGCGGTAATACGCATTGACCGTGCGGCTGATCCCGTCTTCGGTGAAGTAGGGGTTGGTGCTGGAGACCGCCAAAGTGCGGTAGTAGCTTGACGTGTTGAAGTCGACACTCAGGTTGTTGCCACTTCCGAAGATATTGTCCTGGCTCACGGACGCATTGAACGAAAGCCGATCCGCGCTTGAAAACCCAACCCCCAGGCCCAGCATGCCAGTTGGTTTTTCGGTGACCTTCATGTCCAAATCAACCTGGTCGCTGGTGCCTGGGACCTCGCGCGTGCCCAACTGAACATCCTTGAAATACCCAAGGCGATCGACCCGGTCGCGTGACAACTTGATGCGGTCCACGTCGTACCAGGCATCCTCGAATTGACGGAACTCGCGCCGAATCACTTCGTCGCGGGTCCGGGTGTTGCCGGAAATGTCGATCCGGCGCACGTAGATGCGGCGCCCGGGATCCGCGTCGATTGTGAAAAACACCTCATGGGTTTGCCGGTTGATATCGGGCTTGGGCTGGACGCGGGCAAAGGCATAGCCGTAGATCCCGAATTTGTCGACGATGGCCTTCACGCTGTCGTTGAGAACCTTCGCACTGTAGGTGTCGCCCGGCTCGAGCTTGACCAATGGACGGAATTCGTCAGTCAAGCCCAGATAGTTGCCCTCGAGCTTGAAGCCCGACACCGTATATTTCGGCCCTTCGTAGATGTTGACCGTAATGAACATGCTGTCCTTGTCCGGTGACAGCGACACCTGGGTGGACTCGATTCGAAAGTCGAGATAGCCACGGTCCACGTAGTACGAGCGCAGGGTTTCCAAGTCGGCATTGAGCTTGGCGCGCGAGTACTGGTCAGACTTGGTGTACCAGGTAAACCACCCTGGCGTGGACAGCGAGAACAGGTCGCGCAGCCGGCCTTCGCTGTACACCTTGTTGCCCACAATGCGAATGGAGCGAATCTTGGCAATGGAGCCCTCGGTCACATTGAACAGCACGTTGACGCGATTGCGTTCGATTGGGGTGACCGTGGTGCTGACCTCGGCAGCGTAGTAGCCCTTGGCAAGGTACTGTTGCTTGAGCTCCTGCACGGCACGGTCCATCAGGGCCTGGTCGTAGGGCCGGGCTTCGCCCAGTCCGACCTGATTGAGGGCATCAATCAGCGTCTTTTTGGGGAACTCCTTGGTGCCGGTGAAATCCACGCTGGCGATCACCGGGCGCTCCTCGACCACGACGGTGACCACGTCGGCCGCAGTGCGGATGCTCACGTTTTTGAACAACCCGGTGGCGAACAACGCGCGAATGGCTGCCGCCCCATTTTCCGGCGTGTAGGTATCCCCCACGCGGAACGGCAGATAGCTGAAGACGGTGCCTGGTTCGGTCCGTTGCAGGCCATCGACGCGGATGTCCTTGATGACGAATGAGTCGGCGGCGTAGACCTGGGCGCAGGCCACGGCCAGCACGGCCATGGCAGTACCCTGCAATGCGTGACGGAACCTCAAATTAACCTCGAGAGCGATCGGTGGATGGGATCAATGCAAGGGCCCGATCAACCGGGCGAAGTCGTTGTACAGCGCAATGGCCATCATCAGTGCAATGACAGCGAGACCGCCTTGTTGCAGTCTTTCCTGCAAGCGCTGGGGAATACTGCGATGGGTGACGCCTTCGATCGCATAATACAAGAGATGCCCCCCGTCCAAGACGGGCACGGGCAGAAGGTTGAGGACCCCCAGGCTGACGCTGATGATCGCGAGAAAGCTGACGTAAGGCAGCCACCCCATCTCGGCGCTGCGCCCCGCGTAGTCGGCGATCGTCACCGGACCACTCAGGTTGCTCAGCGACGCCTGCCCAACCACAATCTTGCCCAGCGTCTTGAGCGTCAGCGCGCTGAGCTGCCAGGTCCGGGCAAAACCCTCGGCCACTGCACCCGCGGGCCCGCGCTTGACCACCACGCTCGGGATGTCTCCGCCCAACAGGGCGCCAATGCGCCAGACATCGCCGGCGCCGTTTGCCGCATGCTGGCGCTGGGGGTGCACGATCAGCGCGACATCTGCCTCACCGCGCCGCACCAGGACGCGCAGCGGTTGGCCCCCGCTGGCGGCAATCGCCTGCAACAAGGCGTCAGAGCCACTGATGGCTCGGCCATTGACTTCTTTCACCAGATCGCCGGCGCGCATGCCCGCCTTGGCGGCGGGATCCCCCGGCAGCACTTGCCGAATCAAGGCAGGCGGGCTTTGCAAGCGCAGGCCCTGTTCGGCAAGAAAGTGGGGTTGGCCGGCCGCGTCTTGCATGCCGGCGAATTGCAGGGTCGCGCTCGACAGCGCCCCCGTTGCCGAGCGCAGCTGGAGTCGCACGGCACGGCCATCCAGGGCCGCAGTCAGCAACTGCAACTGAAGGTCGGCCCACGACTGCACGGGCTCACTGCTGCCACCGGTGCTCGTCGCAAGCACTTGGTCGCCGGCACGCACTCCAGCCATGGCGGCGGGGCTGCCTGCCGCCGGTGTGCCGAGAATCGCCACCGGCTGCCGCACCCCGACGAAGGCAACCACTGCAAACAGCACGACTGCCAGCAACAGATTGGCCAACGGGCCAGCGGCCACAATGGCAGCGCGTTTGGGCAATGGCTGGCGGTTAAAGGCGCGGGAAAGTTCGGGTTCGGCCACTTCACCTTCACGCTCGTCGAGCATGCGCACGAACCCCCCGAGCGGCACGGCCGCAATCACGAATTCGGTGCGATCCTTGCCCCGTGTCCATTTGACCAGCGGCTTGCCGAATCCAATCGAAAAGCGCAGGACTTTCACACCGGCGGCTACCGCGACGCGGTAGTGGCCATACTCATGGATGGTGATAAGCAGGCCGAGTGCGAAAACAAACGCAAGCACAGTGATCATGGAAAAACTCCTCTCGGGGCGCAACCACCGCCGACGTCAGCGTGCATTGTGCCCCGATCAATGCTTGAGGCCGTCAACCAGAGCCATGGCCCGCGCGCGTGCACGCCGGTCTGCCTCGAGGATGTCGTCGAGATTGCGGACCGCATCGACGTTGACTGCGTCGAGCGTTGCCGCATTCACCTGGTGGATATCGGTAAAGCGCATGCGCCGCTGCAAGAAGGCGCCGACGGCCACTTCGTTGGCGGCGTTCAACACGGCGCAAGCGCCCATTGGCATCGACAGCGCCTGGTAAGCGAGTTGAAGCCCCGGGAAACGCACGGGATCGGGCTGTTCGAAATCCAGCCGCCCCACGCGGGCCAGATCCAGCCACGATACGCCAGATGCCATGCGCTGTGGATACGACAGGCCGTAGGCAATGGGTGTGCGCATGTCGGGCACCCCCATTTGCGCAACCACCGAACCGTCGTGATAGCAAACCATCGAGTGCACAATGCTTTGCGGATGGATGAGCACCCGGATCTGCTGCGGTCGCAGTCCGAACAGGTGGTGGGCCTCGATGACCTCCAGCGCTTTGTTCATCATCGTGGCGGAGTCCACCGAGATCTTGCGCCCCATGCTCCAGTTGGGATGGGCACACGCCGCATCCGGAGTGACATCGGGCAGCCTCGCAGGGTCTGCCTGACGGAACGGGCCGCCGGAGGCGGTGAGTGTGATTTCGCGCACGCTGTGGGCCCACTGCGCACAGTCATCCGGAAGACTCTGGAGGATTGCGCTATGTTCACTGTCAATGGGAATGAGCTTTCCGCCGCCCTCGCGCATGGCCTGCATGAACAGCTCGCCCGCCACCACGAGAGATTCCTTGTTGGCCAGCAGAACACGCTTGCCCGCGCGCGCGGCAGCCAAGCCCGATGGCAGCCCTGCGGCGCCCACGATGGAGGCCATGACGATGTCGGTCTCAGGAGCCGCGGCAATGGCAACCTGGGCTGCCTCGCCCTGCAGCACTTCGGTCGCGCTGCCGTGCGTGCGCAGGGCCAGGCGCAGCCGGTTCGCCGCAGTCGCATCGCTCAGCACGGCATAACGCGGCTTGAAGCGCAGACACTGTGCCAGAAGGAGGTCGTCGCGCTGATAGGCGCCAAGCGCGAAGACCTCGAACTGCTGGGGGTGCAAGGACAGCACCTCCAGCGTGCTGGAGCCGATGGAGCCGGTGGAACCCAGGATGGTGACGCGTTTCATGCAATCAAAAGAAGAAGGGCAATGGGCAGCAGAGGCAGCAAGGCATCGATGCGGTCAAGCACACCACCGTGACCGGGCAGCAGTCCGCTGCTGTCCTTCACGCCTGCGTGACGCTTGAGCAGCGACTCGAACAAGTCACCCATCACGGTCAAGGCAAGCAATGCCAGGGCGCAAACCAGGAGGATCGGCAGACCCCAGTGATGACCGATACGCGAGAACAACGAGTCCGACAGTACAGGCCAAAGGGTACAGACAAGGGCGTAAAGCACGACAGCCACGGCGGCAGACCACACTCCAGCCCAGGTCTTTCCCGGGCTGATGTGCGGGGCCAATTTCGCGCCGCCAAAGGCACGCCCGCCAAAATAGGCGGCCACGTCGGCAACCCAGGCCACGAGCAAAATCGAAAGCAGGAAACCCGCTCCGAAGTGGCGTGCCCGGATCAAGGCCAGCCAGGCGGCGAACATCACCACGAAGCCGAGCGCGCTCAGGACGGGCGGAGCTGACAGAGCGCGCGGCAATGCGGCCCTTGGAAGGCTTGAGGCCAGCAGCGCAGCCCAGGCGAAGGCCGAGAGCGTCAGCGCTCCCGTCAGCAGGCGCGATGACGGGGAGATGATGGACGCGCCGAAGAGCAGCGCTGCGGCGGCCACCAGCCACAACGCTGCCCATAGCAGGCACGCAAGGGGCTTGTGCCCTGCCAAGCGGGCCCACTCCCACATGGCAGCGCAGGCGAACAGGCCCGCCACCGCCGCGAAGACTGCTGCTGGCGCCAGAAATAGCGTAGGAAGCAGAACCGCCAGAAGAATCAGCGCGGTAATGACGCGTGTGCGCAGCATGAACGATGGATGGCGCCGCCGGCCTCTTCAGGCCACGCGCAGCCCCGTGGCTTGCGCCTCGGGCTGTGGCGGCACCGAGCCGAACCGCCTCTCGCGCTGGGCGTAGTCGGCAATGGCCAGAGCAAGTGCCTTCTCGTCGAAGTCCGGCCAGAGTGCGTCGGTGAAATAGAACTCCGTGTAGGCAATTTGCCAAAGCAGAAAATTGCTGATGCGCCGCTCACCACCGGTGCGAATCAACAGATCCGGAGCCGGCATGTCGGCCAGGCACAGGTGCTGCGCCAGGGTTTGCTCGGTGATGGGGCCCCCACTGGCCTGCAGCGCCCGCATGGCCTGCACGATGTCCCACCGGCCACCATAGTTCAGCGCGACGTTGAGCACCAACGTCGTATTGGCGGCAGTGAGATCCTGCGCTTGCTGCATGAGTTCGCGCATGGGAGGCTCGAACGCCTCGCGGTCACCCACGAAACGCAGCCGCACGCCTTGTGCAGCCAGCTCCCGGGTTTCACGCCGCAGCGCCTGCACGAACAGATCCATCAGGGCGCGCACCTCATCGGCAGGCCGGTTCCAGTTTTCCGACGAAAAGGCAAAGACGGTGAGGTAAGGCACGCCCTGGGCGATGCAGCCTCGCACCGTGCTTTTCAGCGCGTCGACTCCATATTTGTGCCCGGCCGTACGCGGAAGCAGCCGGCGAGTCGCCCAGCGGCCATTCCCATCCATGACCACTGCGATGTGGCGCAGTCCGGCCGGAGCCAGCTCACGTTTGGTCACTGTTCGTTTTGACGCCACTATCCCTCCTTGGTCACACGTTCGCAACGCGCGCCATGCCACGCCAGCCCGCGTTGCGCCTGCACGCACCACGGACCATCCGCTGACAAGCCACAGGCTTGTCAGACCGCCATGATCTCGACTTCCTTCTGGCTGACATGCTTGTCGATCTCCACGATGAAGCGATCGGTCATCTTTTGAATGTCGTCTTGCGCGCGACGCTCATCATCCTCGGATGCCTCTTTTGCTTTGACCAGATCCTTGAGCTGCTGGTTCGCGTCCCGTCGCAAATTGCGTACGGCAACCTTGGCGCCCTCACCTTCGTGTTTGATCAATTTGACCAGATCGCGCCTGCGCTCCTCGGTGAGGGCGGGCATGGGCACGCGGATGAGATCACCCTGGCTTTGGGGGTTGAGCCCCAGATCCGATTCGCGAATGGCCTTTTCCACGGCCTGGGCCATTTTCTTTTCCCAAGGCTGCACACTAATGGTGCGCGCATCGAGCAAATTGACGTTGGCCACCTGATTGATGGGCATCATGGTGCCGTAATAGTCCACCATGACGTGATCCAGAAGTCCCGTGTGTGCGCGACCGGTGCGGACCTTTGTCAGGTCCGCGCGCAGGGCTTCCATGGATTTGAGCATCTTTTGCTCACAGGATTTCTTGATCTCGGCAATCGACATGATCGTTCGGGACTCCGGGGCTTGAATTTACAGGTGCACGAGGGTGCCTTCAGGCTCGCCTTGCACGACACGCAGCAAAGCGCCAGGTTTGAAAATGCTGAACACGCGAATGGGCAAGCCCTGGTCGCGGCACAGCGCGAAAGCCGTCGCGTCCATCACCTGCAGGCGCTTGACGATGGCCTCGTCGAACGTGATGCTCGGATAGCGTGTGGCCTCCGGGTTGCGGGCGGGGTCGGCGGAGTAAATGCCATCCACCTTCGTGGCCTTCAGCATCACCTCGGCGCCGATTTCCGCTGCGCGCAGGGCAGCCGCTGTGTCGGTGGTGAAGAATGGGTTACCCGTTCCACCCGCGAAAATCACCAGCTTGCCCTCTTCCAGATATTGCAGCGCCTTCGGGCGGACATAGGATTCAACCACCTGGTCGATGCTGATGGCGGACATCACGCGCGCGACAAGCCCGGCATGGCGCATGGCGTCGGCCAAGGCCAGGGAATTCATGACCGTGGCCAACATGCCCATGTAATCGGCTGTGGCGCGGTCCATGCCGACCGCGCCCCCGGCCACGCCCCTGAATATGTTGCCGCCGCCGATAACGATGGCGACTTGCACCCCGCTGTGCACGACCTGGGCGATGTCCTCGACCATCTTCACGATGGTGGCGCGGTTGATGCCATAGGCATCATCGCCCATCAGAGCTTCACCCGAGAGTTTGAGTAAAACCCGCTTATAGCCGCTCATGCGTGGTGCCCCGCTTGTGTTGGTGAGTTGAGTCGGATGAAGCAGCTCAGTTCGCGCGGGCCGCGGCCATTTGCGCAGCCACCTCGTCGGCGAAATTCTCCGACTTTTTCTCAATGCCTTCACCGACGACGTACAGCGTGAAGCCGCTGACGGTGGTATTCGCCGCCTTGAGCATCTGCTCAACCGTCTGCTTGTCATTCTTCACGAATGCCTGGTTGAACAACGAGACCTCCTTGAGGTACTTCTGCACGGAACCCTCGACGCGCTTGGCTACGATTTCGGGAGGCTGGGTCGGTTTGCCCTCGGCGCGAGCCTTCTCAGCGTCTTCGGCTGCTTTCTGTGCGGCAATGGATCGCTCCGTCTCAATCAGCGCCGCGGGCACGTCGGCCGACGACAGTGCAACGGGCTTCATCGCGGCGACGTGCATGGCTACGTCTTTGGCTGCCACGTCGTCCCCGGTGTACTCCACCACGACACCAATACGCGTGCCGTGCAGATAGCTGGCAAGTTTGGAGGTGCCTTCGAAGCGCTTGAAGCGTCGAATGGACATGTTTTCGCCGATCTTGCCGATAAGCACGGCGCGACGCGCCTCGACGGTCGTGCCATCCATGTCCAGCGCCGACAATGCGGCGACGTCGGCGGGGTTGCGCTGCGCCACCAGTTGCGCCAGCGCTTTGCCAAAGGCAAGGAAATCGTCGTTCTTGGCGACAAAGTCGGTCTCGCAGTTGATCTCGACCATGGCGCCAGTGGTGCCCTGGATGTCGATGGCGATGATGCCTTCTGCGGTGACGCGCGAGGCGGCCTTGCTCGCCTTGCTGCCCAACTTGACGCGCAAGAGTTCCTCGGCGCGTGCCATATCGCCTTCCGCCTCGGTCAGCGCTTTTTTGCATTCCATCATGGGCGCGTCGGTCTTCGCGCGTAGTTCAGCGACCATGGATGCGGTGATTGCCGCCATATTGCTCTCCTGGATTGAAGAAGGGGGCTGTGAACAGCCCCCTCGGTATGTCAGAAAAAAACTGGGACCTGCTCAGGCGGCGTGCGTCTCATCTTGCACTTCGACAAATTCGCTGGATTCCTCGCCAGACGTCTGCACGACCTCGTGCAACGCATCGTTCTTGCCTTCGAGGATGGCATCCGCCATGTCGCGGCAGTACAGCGTCACGGCCTTGCCCGAGTCATCATTGCCCGGGATCACGTGATCAATGCCGATGGGCGAATGGTTGGTATCGACCACGCCAATGATGGGAATGCCCAGCATGTGCGCCTCGGCAACGGCGATCTTGTGGTAGCCCACGTCGATGATGAACAACGCGTCGGGCAAGGCGGCCATGTCCTGGATGCCGCCAATGGATTTCTCCAACTTGTCCAGTTCGCGCTGGAACATGAGCTGTTCCTTCTTGGTCATGTGCTCCAGCGCACCTTCGGCGGCCTGCGCCTGCATGTCCTTGAGCTTCTTGATGGACCCCTTGACGGTCTTGAAATTCGTCAACATGCCGCCGAGCCAGCGCTCATTGACATAAGGCATGCCGCAGCGGTCGGCTTCGGCCTGGACGATTTCCCCGGCCTGACGCTTGGTTCCGACAAACAGGATGGTGCCGCGACGCGCTGCCATCTGGCGGGCATACTTGCATGCGTCCTGGAACATTGGCAACGTCTTTTCGAGGTTGACAATGTGAATCTTGTTGCGATGGCCAAAAATATACGGTGCCATCTTGGGGTTCCAGAAACGGGTTTGGTGACCGAAGTGCACCCCCGCTTCCAGCATTTCACGCATTGAGACTGACATGGTTCGTCCTAGGTTGGGTCTGAAATCTGGCCAGAACCCTGGGGAGCCGGTCTAGTACGCGCGGGGGCGCACATCGAACCGTTGGCTCCTTCGAGCACCTGGTAAGGCCAGTTTGCGATTGTTTCCACCGCGCAGACCGCCCTCGGGCGTCCTGCGGTAAAGCGAAACCCGCTCATTATATCGACAGCGCGCGGCGCGTCCCATACCCCGCACCGTTCCCCTTCCCCGTCCGCGCCCCGCTATGCTTTCGGCCCAGATCCTGGTTCCGAACCTCAAGCCCACTCAGCCATGCACGAATACGCGCTGCGCCAGCAGTTGCACAACGAAATCCACGCGCGACCCTATGAGCGCCTGGTCACGCCCCTGCAAATCAGTCACATGGCCTTCTTGGCCGATGCCCAGCAACAGGCGCAGGCGCATGCGCACCTGTGCAAGCTTCTGAGCGACCAGCAGTTGCCGCTGCCCTCGCAGGATAGTGGCTTTTACGTCGCGGACATTGGCGCCGTGCGCCTGCGCTGGGAGCGGCATGGCGAATTCACGTCCTACACGTTCATGCGCCAGGGTCTGCCGGAGGCTGTGCCGTCATGGTTCGATCAGTGCGCCTGCTCGGCAATCTCGAGCGCATGGCGCCAGAGCATTCCGGGCGAGCTCCTCAGTGCCAACCATATCGCGTTGTTGCCGGATCATACCGAGGCGCATTGGCCGCAACCGGAGCTTGATGCCGCGTTGGATGCGGAGGCGCTGGTGGCGTCCGAGGTGGCTGATGGCCAGGCGCGGGTGTACACCGATTTGCGCATCCACGCCGACGGTTTTGCGCGGTTTGTCGTCCTCAGCCGCGCCATGTCGCCCCGGCGGCGGGGACGGCTGACCCAGCGTCTGCTCGAGATCGAGACCTACCGCATGTTGTCGCTGCTCGCGCTGCCGGCAGCGCGGGAGATGACGCCGCTGCTGGCCCAGTATGAAGTGGAGTTGGCGCAGGTCATGGATGCGATTCACGCCAGCCAATCCGAGCGTGACCGCCCGACGCTGGATCGGCTGTCACAACTTGCCTCCATCGTGGAGAGCCGCTACGCCCAACACCATGCGCGCTTTAACGCATCGAGCGCGTATTACGACCTTGTGAACCGCCGGATCGCCGATCTGCACGAGCAGCAGTTTGGCGGGCTGCAGACGATCGGACAGTTCATGGACCGACGCTTGGCCCCTGCGATGCAGACGTGCGCCCACGCCGTCCGGCGCATGCAGGGCTTGTCTGAACGCATCTCGCGCTGCAGCAACCTCCTGCGTACACGCGTCGAGGTTCAGGTGCAGCAGCAAAATCGCGAATTGCTTGCGTCCATGAATCGGCGCCAATACCTGCAATTGCGTTTGCAACAAACGGTCGAGGGGCTGTCAGTTGCCGCCATCACGTATTACGCCTCGTCACTGGTCGGTCACATGTTCGAGGCTGCGCATGCGTGGTTGCATATCGACGCCGGCATTGCCCAAGGCTGGTCGATACCCCTGATCGCCCTGGGCGTTTGGCTGGGGTTGCGGCGAGCCCATCAGCGTTTGGCCAAGCTCGATCGTTGAACGCCCCGCCGTTGCGCCCGTTCCCGTCAAGTCAAGCTGCGCGAACGGTGGTGCGTAGCCTTGCCGATGTCTTGAACCGCGCCGTCGATGAACGCCTGAGGTTGCATCGGCAGGATCTGCTCGCTCCTGAGCAATCGCTCAAATGCGCGCCGTGTCAGAGAATGCGCCTGCCCGCCCACGCGGCTCGTGAACATGAACAGCAATCCCTGCGGGCTTCGCCAGGTCAATTGCGCCGACGTCCACTGGCCCTGCAGATTCCAGAGCACCCAGTCGCTTTCATGCAGGGCGTCGATGAATGCCTGCGGATCGTCCATGGCGCGCGATTGCGCCGGCCCCGCCGAGCCTGAAGGGGTGGCACCGGATGGCAAAGGATCCTCGGGCGGCCGCAGCGCTTCGGGGCGGCCCGGATCTCCCTGATTGTTGTTCGGGGCTGGAGCGTTTGCAGACGTGCCGATAGCCTCTGGCGCCGGCACGTGGCCCATCGAAGGCGGCAGATCGCCGGCGTCTTGCAGCACCAGATCATCCAGTGGCTCGATTGATGGCACGCCACCCGCACCGCGAATGGCTTGCGCGTGGGTACGCATCAGGTTTGAGAAGAAGGAAGCGCACTGTGCCTGCGGCCACTCGATCAACGATAGTCCCGCATGCAGCTGTCGCACGAGGCCCGGAAGCTGCTCCAGCAACGCCTTGCGCTCTGTCTCGGAAGCCTTCGCCTGCACGCTTTCCAGCAAATCCTGGCCGCACTGTCGGTAGGCGCGCGTCGCGTGCCCTTCTTCGCCGTTGCAAAGGGTCGACTCAACCAGAACTGCAGTCCAGGGCCCACGCATGAAATCCACCAAATACGGGTCGATATCCCGATGTTCGAGCTGGCGCAAGGTCTCGCGCCCCAGCGCGTCGCGCAGTGCCGCACGTTGGGCCAATTCCTGCGCCTTGTCGGCGGCTTTCGGGCTGGCCGCCCGGCCTCGGGCGACCCATTCGTGCAGACGTTCAAGCGCTTGCGCGTAGACGTCTTCGCTTTCACGACTGGAGCGAACGATGACGGCCACCTGAGCATTCAGCCAGTCGAGGAAGCCACTGGCTGCAGCCTCATCGGCCGTGGCGTAGTCGGCGCTGACGCTCGCGATCCGGTTCATGAGGCGACGCGCGGCATGTTCGGGTGAGCTGAGCACGCCCGCATCCAAAAGAGCCAGCCGCAGCACAGGCACTTGCAGGCGTCCCAGCGCGATGCGCACCTGCGGGTGCAGCCGCGGATCGGCCAGCGTATGGTCAAACATCAATGCCACTGCGTCGATGATCAAGCGGTCCAGCAGTCCACTGGTTGCGTCCTGCAATTCCTGGCGGTGGGCCTGGATGATGTTGAGCGGCGGGGCCTTCACGCCGCCCTCCGAGCCGGTAGACAAGAAGGCATCGCCCGCATCCTGGCGGCTGGCTTGAGTCATCCGATCAAGGACAGCTCGCAACGAGGTCGTTTGGCCGGTTTGCGTGGCCGGCGCCTTGAGGTCGGAGGCTGGCCCGGGCAGCGACGCCGGGTTGGCTAACCCTTGCTGCTGGTCCGGTATTGCGCCCGGCCCCGGCGCCTGCGCGGCGTCGGCGCGCCCCGCGGTGTCGGCGGCCGCCGCGCCTGGAGGATTGCCACGCAGGCTCTCCCTGGCTGCTTCAAGGCGTTCGTTGTAGGCACCGTACATCACCTTCAGCGCATCGGCCATGGCCACACCGAAGGCACCCAGCAGCGCCTCCCGGGTTTCAAGGTCCACATCCAGGCTCTTCAACGCCTGGTGCAACGTGCGCGCAAAGAGCTCGGGACGCAAGGGATTGGCAGGCGTCGCGCCACGATCGACCGTGGATCCCTGGGGCAACAGCGACTCCATGCGTGAGTCAAGCTCGCGAAGCTCCCACTCGGTGCCCGACTCGATCATGAGCATGAGCTGCGAGACCTCCACGTCCTCCCACAGCGTATCGTCATCCTCGAGCTGCAATCCGGCCGAATCGGCTTGTCCAGCCGGCTTGCCCAGCATGCTCGGCTGCAGAAGCGTGTCGAAGCTTTGGACGCAAGCCCGCACCAGATCGACCTCAACCCGGCGCAGGACCGTCAAATAATCTGCGTAGCGCTTCCTGTCGCGGCTGCTCAAGGCCGATTCGGCATGGGCTTGAAACGTCTCCAAAACCTGCCTCGTGACTCCGCGGAACAATCCATCTGAGTCGTTGCGCGCGGCATCAATGCATTTTTGGTAGACGTCGATTTGCGCCATGGCAGTAGCGTGAGAAAGTTTTGCCGGATTCGCTTGCAATCACCGGGACATAGGACGTGCCCGATTCGCGTGCCTCGCCCACTATAGGGCCGACGCGCACAGTTCTCAATCGTCCGGCCGCATTCGGGCGCGTAGTGGCGCGGCGGCACGACACTTGCCGCCTGTTGCGCACGGCGCTTAGCCGGCGCAGGGGCCGAGTCGCTGCCGAACGGCCTCGAACAGACACACGCCAGCCGCCACGGAAACATTGAGGCTTTCCACGCTGCCTGCCATGGGAATGTGCACGAGCTGGTCGCAGCCCTCGCGCACCAGGCGCCGCATTCCGCTGCCCTCCGCACCCAACACCAGCGCCGTGGGTCCGCGCAGGTCCGCCGCATACAGGCTCTCGGGGGTTTCGCCTGCGGTACCGACCACCCAGACACTTCGCTCCCGCAGTGCGGCCAACGTGCGGGCCATGTTTGTCACCATGATGTATTGCATCGTGTCGGCCGCGCCACTGGCGACCTTTGCCACGACAGGCGTCAGCCCCACGGCGCGATCCTTCGGCGCGAACACCGCATGCACCCCCGCCGCATCGGCCGTGCGCAGGATGGCGCCAAGGTTGTGTGGATCCGTCACCCCGTCAAGACCAAGCACCAAGGGCACGTCCACGATGGCGTCGAGCACGGCATCGAGCGTCGACAGTTTGTCCAATGGTTCCACGCGTGCGACCACGCCTTGGTGTCGGCGGGTGCCGGCCAGCGCGTCCAGTCGCGCCCCGTCGGTGGCAATGATCGCTCGGCCAGACTCTTGGGCGCGCGCCACAAACTGCTGCATGCGTGCGTCGTGGCGTGTCGTATCGACCAGCAGCTCATGCACGCTTTGGGGGGCCGCGCGCAGACGCGCGCTGACCGCGTGAAAGCCGTAGAGAAGCTTCAGACTCAAGCTGCCACCTCGGAAAGGTCTTGAGCGACCATCGCATTCGCCTCGCGCGTGTGCACACGGCCACCGTGGAGGCTCACCACGACCTCGCAGCGCGAGGCAAGCTCCATATCGTGCGTGACCAAAACCAGCGTTGTGCCCTGTTCACGCTGGAGCCCAAACAGCAGATCGATGATGCGCTGGCCCGTGGCGGCGTCGAGGTTGCCAGTGGGTTCGTCAGCCAGAAGCAAGCTCGGGCGCGTCACGAACGCCCGCGCCAGCGCCACGCGTTGCTGTTCGCCTCCGGAGAGTACGGCAGGAACGTGCCGCAGTCGCTGGCCGAGTCCAACGCGTTCGAGCATGGCTTGAGCCTCGGCTCGCGTATTACCCGCGCGCTCTGCAATATCCAGGGCCAGCATCACATTTTCCAGTGCGTTGAGGTGTCCGATGAGCTGGAAATTTTGGAACACGAAACCAAGCTTGCTGGCTCGTAAGGCGGCACGCCCGTCCTCATCCAGCGCGAAAAGATCAACGCCATCGATCCACACCCGCCCGGAGCTCGGCAGATCCAAACCGGCCAGCAGGCCTAGCAGGGTGGACTTGCCCGAACCCGACGGGCCCACGATGGCAAGGCTCGAAGCCCGCGCAACACTGAGGTTGACATCCTCCAGCAACGTCAACGTGCCTTGGGCGTCGGACACGTGCTTGCTCAGGTGCTGGGCGACAATGGCAGCTTGCGGGTCGATGGAATCCATGGGGGCGTTGATGCGAGTGTTGAAGGCCATTCTAGGAACTGTGCTGGCATTGGTGGGCAGTACGGCTTTGCTGCATCCGGCGCTAGCCGCTGTGAAAACGCCTGCTGTCATGCCGGTCACGCTGGTCGTGGGCGACAGCCTGTCCGCCGGCTATGGGTTGGAAACAGGTCAGGGATGGGTCAGCCTGATGGCCGCGCGCATGGCCCGCGAGTTCCCGCGCTGGACGGTGGTCAATGCCAGCGTCAGTGGCGACACTACGGCAGGCGGCCTGGCCCGCCTGCCAGCCCTGCTCGCCCGTGACAAGCCGCGCGTGGTCATCATCGAGCTCGGCGGAAACGATGCCCTGCGCGGCCTGTCCTTGTCCAACACCCGGGCCAATCTCGCCGCGATGGCGAAACAGTCCAAAGCGGCTGGTGCGCGCGTCTTGCTGTTGGGCATGCAGATTCCTCCGAATTACGGGCCGGTTTACACCGAGCGTTTTGCAGCGATCTATCCAGCCGTTGCACGGGTCGAGCATGCCGCGCTGGTTCCCTTTTTTCTGGCCGGCGTGGCCAATCATCCCGACTGGTTCCAGCCCGACAACATTCACCCCACTGCACGGGCGCAGCCAGTCATGCTCGATAACGTCTGGCGGCAGCTCCTGCCCCTGCTGCGCGCGCCAGGCCCGGCACGATGAGCGTGCACATCATTGCGGCCGATGAGGCGCTGATGCGACTGGACGCGTACAGCGCTGTGCTGGACGTGCGCAGCCCCGGCGAGTACGCCCTGGACTGCCTGCCCGGAGCTGTCAACTGGCCGGTGCTGGATGACGCCGAGCGTGAGCGTGTGGGCACGCTGTACGTGCAAGCTGGGGCCTTCGAGGCGAAGCGGCTCGGTGCCGTGCTCGTGGCACGCAACATCGCGCGACACATGGAGAGCCATGCGCGGGACTGGCCCAAGAGCCACGAGCCGCTGGTGTACTGCTGGCGCGGCGGCAACCGATCGGCGGCGATGGCCCACGTGCTGGGCCAGGTCGGCTGGCGTGTGCATCTCGTGCAAGGTGGCTACAAGGCGCTGCGCGCTGCGCTCGTCAAGCAGCTCGAGCGACAGGTTGGCAGCCTGCGCCTGCGTGTCGTATGCGGACCGACGGGCAGCGGCAAGAGCCGGCTGCTGCAGGCCCTGGCTCGCCAAGGGGCCCAGGTTCTGGATCTGGAGCAGCTCGCCGCCCATCGCGGCTCCGTGCTTGGTGCCATGGAGGACGAGGCACAGCCCACGCAGAAGCAGTTCGAAACCCGGATCTGGAACACCTTGCGCAAATTTGACCCCTCGCAAACGGTGTTTGTCGAAAGTGAGAGCCGAAAAATCGGGCGCCTTCAGCTTCCGGTCACCTTGCTCGCATGCATGCACGCTAGCGCGTGCATGCGACTGCAGGCAAGCTTGCCGGTGCGCGTGCAACTGCTCCTGCAGGACTATGCCGCGCTCACGCGCAGCCCACAGGAACTCAACCTCCGGCTGGACGCGCTCACCGAGCTGCGCGGCAAGGTAACCATTGCTCGCTGGCACAGCCTGGTCGATGCGGGGACGTTTGCCACGTTGGTCGAGGATCTGTTGGCGCAGCATTACGACCCCAGCTACGCCCAATCGATGGCACGCAACTACGCGGGCTTTGGGTCCTGCCGGGCGTGGCCGGTCGAGTCGGCCGATGCGGGTGCGTTCGATACTTTGGCGCGCGAGATCCTGCAAGCAGCCTGTTGAGGCTGCGCAGCACACGGCGCGTCCCTGCCAACGCGGCGGCTCAGGCGCCTCGGCGCACGGCGCGCAAGATGCCCTGCAACAGGGCTTCGGGGCTGGGCGGGCAGCCCGGCACCGTCACGTCCACCGGCAACACGTTGGCGACGCGCCCGCAGCTCGCGTAGCTTTCCCCGAAGATGCCGCCCGAACATGCGCAGTCCCCAGCGGCCACCACCAGCTTCGGATCGGGCATGGCATCAAAGGTTCGGCGCAGCGCCCCGTGCATATGGCGCGATACGGGGCCCGTCACCAGCAGCAGGTCCGCATGGCGCGGACTGGCAACGAACTGGATGCCCAGCCCCTCGATGTTGTAGTACGGGTTGGACAGCGCGTTGACCTCCAGTTCACAGCCGTTGCATGAGCCGGCGTCGACGACACGCACCGTCAGGGCGCGCCCGAGAACGCGCAACAGTTCGCTCCGAACCTTCTGCTCGGCTCCGGGCTCCGCGGCTCCTCCATGGTCGTCGGTTGCAGGGGTCTCGGTGATACGCCCGACGCGCGCGATTTGTCGTAAGGTCTGCCACATGGTCCGCCCCTCAGCCGTCGTGCCCCGAATAGGACAGGTTGAACGATTTGTTGATCAGCGGGAAGTCGGGCACGATATCCTTGATGACCGCCCATTCCAAGGCCGGCCAGTTTTGCCAGGATGGATCGTGCGGATGGCAACGTGCGATGCTTGCGCCCGGGCCGGCTTGCAGAGCAATGAAGGCCGGGCCGCGCCAGCCTTCCACCACGCCGAGTGCGAGACCCGGAGCGATGGTGGCCGGCATGGGCGTCGCCACCATGCCATCGGGAAGTGTGGCGAGCAACTCGCCACACAGGCGCAGGCTTTCGAACAGTTCGGCGAAGCGCACGGCCACGCGGGCCGCCACGTCGCCGCCAATCTCAACCGCGACCTTCACCCCAAGGCGGTCATAGGGCGCGAAGCCGGGCAGACAGCGCAAATCCAAGTCCTGGCCGCTTGCGCGGGCCGCCAGGCCCAAGAGACCCAAATTGCGCGCCAGCTCGGGCGACACACGCCCAGTGGTCTTGAACCGGTCCTGCAGTCCTTCGTGCTGATCAAGAATTGCCTTGAGTCTTTGTACCTGCACCTGCAGGCTGTCGCACTGTGCCCGCAACGACTCGCACGCATCAGGATCGGGATCCACGGCCACCCCTCCGGGCTGCACAGCATCCATCGGGTAGCGTGCGCCGAAAACGCGTGCATTCATGCGCAGGACGTCTTCCTTGAGCCGTGAGAACTGCGCGAGCGCGAAACCGAAGCCACCGTCGTTGCCGATGGCGCCAATGTCCCCCAGGTGGTTCGCCAGGCGCTCGCGCTCGAGCACGATGGCGCGCCAATGCAGGGCGCGGGGAGGCGGCTGCACGCCGGCCAAGGCTTCCAGGGCCATGCAATAGGCCCAGGCATAGGCGGTCGCGCTGTCGCCACTCAGCCGCGCAGCCAAGCGAACCCCCTCGACCAGCGACAGTTGCTCAAAGCGCTTTTCCACGCCTTTATGGGTAAACCCCAGGCGTTGTTCCAGACGCAACACTTTCTCTCCAACCACGGAAAACCGGAATTGGCCTGGTTCGATCACCCCCGCATGGACCGGGCCCACGGCGATTTCATGAACGCCCTCGCCGTCCACGCCAATGAAGGCATAGCGCTCCAGGGCTGGATCCCCACACGCAGCCGCAGCAGGCGCATCATGCCGCAGGGGAAACACGTCATCGGGCCAGGCCGCGTGGCGCAGCCACGGCCGTGCGTCCATGCCCAGTGCCTGAAGGCCAAGCAAATCGCGCATCGCACGTTGCAGGCGCTCAGCCACCGGAAACAGATCGTGCAACGCGGGATAGTGCGTCACGCCGGGGGGAAGCTGGAGTGTGGCCAAAGTCAGAACCTGGCCGTGCAACCAGCACGCATGGACCGTGAATCCACCATGCAGCGCTCGCGCGTCATCGCCCCACAGCGTGAGTAGCCGTGCCCCTTGTGCGTGCATGCCCCGGGCCAGCGCAGCCCACGCCTGGGCATCCACGCAATGATGATCCACCGGCATCACAGAGCACAGCGCTGCCATCGCTTCATCCTCCGATCATGCTGGCGGCCAAATGCCACCAGGACACGAGAAAAGCGGGGATCCACAGGCCCAGGAGCAAGACGAGGCCGAGATGGACGAAAACCGGAATCATGTCGGGATGGTGCGGCAGCTTGCGCAGGGTGCTGGCGCCAAAGACCATGCCCTGCACGCGCAGAAAAATCGCCCCGAAGGCCACACCGAGAGCCAGCAGCAAAATTGGCGTGGCCCAGGGTTGGGCCTGCATTGCCGTGGTCAGGATCAGGAATTCGCTTGCGAAGATGCCGAAGGGCGGCAGCCCCACGATGGCCAAGGCGCCCATCATCAGCCCCCAGCCCAGCGCCGGGGACTGCTCGCGCAAGCCCTGAATGGCATCCATGCGTTGCGTCCCCGCTTTTTGCGTGGCGTGCCCAGTGGTAAAAAAGATCGCGCTCTTGGTCAACGCATGACCCGTCATATGGAGCAAGGCGGCAAAGTTGGCGACTGGTCCGCCCATGCCAAAGGCGAAGGTGATGATGCCCATATGCTCGATGGACGAATAGGCGAACATGCGTTTGACATCCTTTTGCCGCCAGAGCAAAAAAGCACCCACGAGCACGGACAGCAGTCCAAATCCCATCAGCATCTGCCCAGGCCACGCCGCGTGCAGGCTGCCTTCGACCAGCACCTTGCAGCGCATCACCGCATACAAAGCCACATTGAGCAGCAGACCCGAGAGCACTGCCGACACGGGCGTCGGACCTTCGGCGTGCGCGTCAGGCAACCAACTGTGCAGGGGCGCAAGCCCGACCTTGGTGCCGTAACCCACCAGCAGAAAAACGAAGGCGATGCCGATGACGCTGGGTTCGAGCCTGCCCTTCACGGCGTTGAGATGGGTCCACAGCAAGGCGCGCATGCCCTCGGAGCCGAGCACTCTCTCGGCGGCGAAGTACAGCAGAACGGTCCCGAAGAGCGCCAGCGCAATGCCCACGCCGCAGAGGATGAAGTATTTCCACGCTGCCTCCAGGCTCGCCTTGGTCCGGTAAAGCGAAACCAGAAGCACTGTGGACAGCGTGGCAGCCTCCATCGCCACCCAGAGAATCCCCATGTTGTTGGTGGACAGCGCCAACAACATGGTGAACATGAAGAGTTGGTACATGCTGTGGTACAGACGAAGCCGCGCGGGGCTCAGTTTGCCGTGCTCGTGCTCGATGCGCATGTAGGGGCGTGAGAAAGCCGCCGTGGTCATCCCGATGAAGGCCGTGAGGGTGACCAGGAACACATTAAAGGGGTCGATGAAAAACTGCTCGGCAAGCACCTGCATCGGCCCTTGAGCGATGACCTCCACGGTGAGCACACACGCAGCCACGAAGGTTGCCGTGCTCGCCGCCAGGTTCAGCCACGGGGCCCACGGACGATGGCCAACCAGCGCCAACAGTGCGGCGCCGGCCAGCGGCAGTGCAAGCAGGATCAGGAGCACCCGTTAGTCCTCTTTGAGTGTTTCCATATGGTGCAGGTCCAGGCTGTCGAACTGTTCGCGGATCTGGAAGAAAAAGATGCCCAGGATGAAGACCCCCACGAGCACATCCAGTCCAATGCCCAGCTCCACCACCATGGGCATGCCATACGTGGCACTGGTGGCGGCGAACAGCAGGCCGTTTTCCATGGCCAGGAAGCCCACAACCTGGGCGATAGCCTTGCGCCGCACGATCATCATCAGGAAGGCGATGAACACCACCGCGATGGCGATCCCAAGCGTGCTGCGCGTCGCAGCCCCGGCGAATTGCGAAATCGGTTGCGCCAGCACAAACGCGAAGATCACGAGAAGAATGCCAATGATTTGCATGGTGGGAATGTTCACCAGGGTTTCCGTGTCCCATTCCGCGTGCAGCTTGCCAATGAGTTTGTGCAGCACATAGGGCAGCACAAGCACTTTGAGCAGTAGCGTCAGCGCAGCCGATTCATACAGGTCGGGCTGGTTGGTCGACCACCCGACCACGACGGCGCATGCCACGAGCGTCGCGCCCTGGGCGGCAAAGAGATTGACGAGATTGACCACCCGTCGCTGCGCAAGCATGGCGAAGGACAGCAGCAGGAGCAAGGCGGCAAACAGGTGGATGAGCTGGATCCCGACCGGGGAGGCCGCAGCGATGGAGTTCGACAGTGCGATTGACGTCGTCATGCCTCAATCCCCCAGCATCAGCCGCACGAGCAAGCCGAGCACGGCGAGCAAGAAGGCTGTAGCGAGAAATTCCGGCGCGCGGAAAATGCGCAGCTTCGCGCTCAGGGTTTCGATCAATCCAACGGCAAACCCGGCAACGGCAAGTTTGAGCACGAGCGGCGGCAGCGCGGGCAGCAGCCACAGCACGCCATCGGCTCGGTTGGCCATGCCCCAAGGCAGGAACAGTGCAAAGCCGATGCAGGCATAGTTGAAGAGCTTGAGGCTGCTGGCCCATTCAATCAGCGCCAAATGACGCGCGGAATATTCGAGCACCATGGCCTCGTGGATCATGGTGAGCTCCAGGTGCGTGGTTGGGTTGTCGACGGGAATCCGCGCGTTCTCCGCCAGAAGGACCATGACGAAGGCCACCCCGGCAAAGGCCAGACTGGCGTGAATGCCCAGGGCACGCGACTGCAGGGCTTCGGCGATGGTGGGCAAAAGCGTGCTGCCGGTGATGAGCGACGAGGTGAACAGAACCATCAAGAGCGCAGGTTCGGCCAAGAAACCAACCATCATTTCGCGGCGCGATCCCATGCTGCCAAACGCGGTGCCGATATCCATGCCGGCCAGCGCAATGAACACGCGTCCCAGCGCGAACAGGCCGACGAGCGCGATGGCATCGGCAGCCGACGCAAACGGCAGGTCGGTGGACAGCGAGGGAATGATCGCCGCTGCGGCCACCATCACCCCGAACAGGATGTAGGGCACGGCGCGAAACAGCGGCGTGGCGGTGTGCGCCAGCACCGCATCCTTATGAAACAGCTTGCGCAGGCGCCAGTACGGCAGCCAGATTGGCGGCGCAGTGCGGTTGGAAAGCCACGCGCGGCACTGCATGACCCAACCGGAAAACAGCGGTGCGATAAGCACCGAAACCGTCACCGCGAACAACTGGGTGAAGAGCCCGGAAGGATTCATCGCACCACCACCATGAGCAACACCAGCAGGGTCATGAAGCTGTAGAGGAGGTAAATGGCGATGCGCCCCTGCTGAATGCGGCCAACCTGTTGCGCGAGCCACAAAACCGCATTGCCCAGAGGGGTGTACACCTGTGCCCAGAAGCGATCCACCACCGCCACGCGGTACCGCGGCGCGATGTCCGACGGCGCGGGCAACTCGACATGGGTCTGAAAGAACGGCTCAAACAAGCGCCGGATCGGCTGCCCGAACCCCTCCGCCGTATCCTGCATGCGTGCCGTTTGGTCGGGTGAGCCGCAATCCCATGGGTCGGCACGACGCGTGCGCCCGGTGTACAGGCGATGCGTGCCCCAGACCGTGATTGCAATCACCAGCAGGCCTGCCGCCAGCACCACGATGGGGTTGTAAGCGGCGCGCTGTGCTGACATGGGGACAAGCCAAGCCCAATTGCCGCTCTGCGCAAGCGCCTGCCCAAGCAGCGACACATTGACGTGATCAATCATCTGCAGCACGAGGCCCGGCAGGATCCCGAGCAGCACGCAACCTGCAGCCAGCCACACGAGGCCAAAGCGCTCCAGCCAGCCTGCGTCATGGGCGTGCTCCAACTGCGCCTCCCGGTGGTTGCCCAGAAAGATCACGCCGTAAAACTTCACCATCACGTACGCAGCCAGCGCGGCGGTCAGCACCAGCACGGCAGCTCCCAGCGGAATGAGCATGTTGAAAAATGGCTCAGGGATCCTCGGTGTGAAGAGAAAGGCTTGCAAGAGCAGCCATTCGGCGACGAATCCGTTGAGTGGCGGCAGTCCCGCAATCGCCAGAGTGCCGACCAGAGCCGTCCAGCCCACCCAGGGCATGCGCCGGAGCAAGCCACCCAAATGTCCCAAACTGCGCTGGCGCGTGGCGTGCAGGACGGATCCCGTGGCGAGGAACAACAGGCTTTTGAAAAACGCATGGTTGAGCAGGTGGTACAGCATGGCCGCCAAGGCCAGCGCTGCAAGCACGGGCATGCCCACGCCATGAAAGACAAGCGCCAGGCCCATGGCCGCAAAGGCGATGGCAATGTTCTCAATCGACGAATAGGCCAGAAGCCGCTTCATATCGCTTTGCACCGCGGCGAACAAGACACCAAACAGCCCGCCGAACAGCCCCAGAACCAGCAGCGGAACGCCCCACCACCACACCGGTGCGTGCAGGAGATCAAAGCTCACCCGCAGCAATCCGTACAGCGCAGTCTTGAGCATCACGCCGCTCATGAGCGCCGATACTGGAGAGGGGGCAGCCGGGTGCGCCTCGGGCAACCAGATATGCAGCGGCACCAAGCCCGCCTTGGCGCCAAAGCCAACGGTGGCCAGGCCAAAGGCCAAGCTAGACCACGCAAGCGACAGATGGTCCAAGCGCATGGCCGCGAAAGTCAGGCCATTGCCACCGCCCTGCATCATCACGCCGAAACACAGGAGCAACGCAATCGCGCCAAGGTGGGCAAGCAGCAGGTAGGTGAACCCGGCGCTGCGAATCTCGGCAATGCGATGCTGGCTGACAACGAGGAAATACGAGGCAAGCGCCATCACCTCCCAGGCAACCATGAACGTATAGGCGTCAGCCGCCAGCATCACCATGCACATGGCAGCGAGAAAGACGTGATATTGCAGCCCCAGAAGCCCGGGAGCCGTGCCTTCACCGGAGCGAAAGTAGCCTGCGGCGAAAACGGAGATCCCCACGCTGGAGGCGCCAAGCAGAAATAAAAAGAAACCTGACAACGCGTCGAGCCGCAGATGCATGGGCAGACCCGGCAGGCCCACGGGCAGAACCATGGACGTCGCCGGCATCAGCAGCGCCGCCAAGCCCACGCCAGCCATCAGTGCGCTGCCAACGGCGCCCAGCGGAAACAATCCGTGCGCGACCCAGCGCGTCGAGCGCGGCGCCAGCATGCCAGCCAGTCCGATCGTCACCCAAGCTGCGACCACGCCCAAGGCGGCAGGCAAAAGTCCGAGTGGATCCATGAGGGGGGGGCTTGCGTGAGGATCAAAATCACATACGATGTGCATGCAATGCTAATCCAAAATACCTTCAAATGGAACGACGGACCACACGATTGACGCTTTTGATCGACCCGCAGAAAAAAGCGGTGTTCGAGCATCTTTGCGCACGCGAAGATCAGACGCCGTCGCAAGTCGTGCGGCGTCTGATCCGTGACTACATCGAAGCGCAGCTCGGTCGCCCATTGAAGCCGGGCGAATCGGTGGACGACGCGCTCAAGCGCTGAGCAGGGGCTCAACCGCTGCCTTGGCAGGGCGCTGGGTGCGCCCGTTTCGTCGGACCCCGACGCGTTTAGGCCGCGAGGGGCGCGTTGTGCGCGAGTCGAGCGCGTTTCGCCTGCCGAAACAAATCAGCCGGGGGAAGGCCTCGCAAGGCCGGATCGCTGAGCACCTGGCGCCACAGCCGGGCGCCAGGTGCTCCTTTCCAGAGGTTAAGCATGTGGCGCGTCACGGCAAATGGGGGAGTCCCCTTCCCGGCCATGCGCTCGGCGTAACCGAGCATTGCGTCCTCAACCTCATCAGGCGTTGCCCGTGGCGGTTGCACGCCGAAGTACAGCGCATCCCAACTTGCCAGCCACCAAGGGCGCTGATACGCCTCGCGGCCGATCATGACGCCATCGACATGGCGAAGGTGCTCCGCCACCTGCGAATCGGTCTTCACCCCGCCATTGATCACGATGGTCAGATGGGGGAACTCGCGCTTGAGTCGATACACGAACTCGTGCCGCAGGGGCGGGATCTCGCGGTTGTCTTTCGGACTCAAGCCTTGGAGCCAGGCGTTGCGCGCGTGGACGATGAACACTGAACAGCCGGCTTCGGCCACGGTGCCCACGAAATCCTGCACGAACCCAAAGCTTTCCACTTGGTCGATGCCGATGCGGTGCTTGACGGTGATCGGCAATGCGTCGCCCACAGCGTCGCGCATCGCCGCTACGCCGTCCCGGACCAACGCCGGCTCAGCCATCAGGCAGGCGCCAAAGGCACCCCGCTGCACCCTCTCGCTGGGGCATCCGCAGTTCAGATTCACCTCGGCATAGCCCCACCGGTGCGCCAGGGTGGCGCAAGCGGCGAGGTCCGCGGGTTCACTGCCGCCCAGCTGCAAGGCTAGAGGCTGCTCCTCGGCACTGAAATCCAGATGCCGGGATTGATCGCCATGCAACAGCGCGCCCGTGGTCACCATCTCGGTGTACAGGCGCGCGTGGCGGCTCAGCTGCCGATGGAAATAGCGGCAATGGCGATCGGTCCAGTCGAGCATTGGGGCCACCGCCAGCGTCCAGGCACTGGATGGACCAGGAAGCGGCCGATCGTTCGTCGCCTGGTGCGGGCGCGCCGGTGATGCACTGCTGGATGCCAGGGAAATGTTGGGCGTTTGCATGAATGAGTACGGTGTGGCTGCCGCGAGTACGGTGTGGCTGCCGCGCACACCGCAGCGGCGGTGTGCGGGTGCCACACGGGTGTTCGATCCCGACATTTTCGCTTGCCGTGGCAAAGGCAGCAGCGTGGTGCCCATCCTGTGGGCGACGCCTGAACCTGACGGGGTGGCTGCGCAGCGATGGACCGCCCGGCCACAGGACAGGGCTTTTCGCGGCATTCCGGGTTTTGTTGATGTAACGCAATCCGATCAAACGTTTCGTAGTGTAACCTTCAATAGTTAATAGCCGGTATCTTTTACCCATAGGAGTTTGTCATGAAATCCTCGTCTTTGCGTAGAAGTCTTGTTCTTTCAGCCTGCGCGTTGCTTGTTGGCTCAGCCTTTGCTGCCGGTGGTGGAGCAGGCGGAGGTGGCATGGGTGGCGGCATGGGTGGCGGGATGGGTGGCGGGATGGGTGGCGGATATGGCGGGGGGATGGGCGCTGGTCCACAAGGCCAGAACCAGAACCAGAACCAGAATCAGATTCAGAACCAGAATCAAAACCAAAACCAGTACCAGAATCGGAACCAAAACCAAAACCAAAACCAAAACCAAAACCAAAACCAGACACCGGACCAGACACGCGACCAGACACGTGACCAGACACGCGACCAGACACGCGACCAGACCCAGGATCAATTGCAGAAATAGGATCAATTGATGCGAGGCGTCGGGATCAGAGCGAGCTGGTCGAGGGTGTCGCAACGCGGCTAGTCCGCAGACGCTGCGATCAGTTCGCCACGTTGAACCCGGAGACCATTGGCGGGTGGGGTGCGCTTCTCCAGGCGCTTCGCCGTCCATTCGCACCAACCAATCATGGAGAGCGGCCATGCGCGCCACACTGATGTTTCTTTGGCGCCTCGCCATCGCGATCGGCTGCACCTCGACCCTCGCCTTGGCCGCGGGCCCGGCACAGGCACAGGCACAGGCACAGGCACAGGCACAGGCACAGGCACAGGCACAGGCACAGGCACAGGCACAGAAAACGCCGAATCGATCCAGTTCGGCAATCATCCCGATCAGCTCGGAACAGCAGGTGGCGCTTGGTGTGCGCCTCGCGACAGTGCAACCCACGGCCGCGGCACATTTGACACTGCCGGCACGGGTGGTGGTCCCCATCGCCCACCAAGCGGTTGTCGCCGCTCCAGTCTCAGGTCTTGTGGTCACGATCCTTGTCAATGCTGGGGATTCGGTCAAACGTGGCCAGCTTCTGGCGGAATTGAGCAGTCCGCAGATCGCGCAATTGCAGCGCGAGCGCGCTGACGCGGCAACGCAGCAGGGTCTTGCACGTGCCCAAGTCCAGCGCGACGCTCAGCTGGTCCATGAGGGCATCATCCCTGCAGCGCGCTTGCAGCAAGCCCAGGCGCGCCAACGTGAAGCGGACGCCATGATGGCCGAGCGAGCCCTGGCGCTGCGTTTGGCCGCAGGGGATGCTGGGCTCGACGGCAAGGCCCATGTGCACGCGCCCATGGATGGCGTCATCGTTCAGAGTTTGGCCCTGCCTGGCCAACGCCTGGACATGTCCGCGCCTTTGTTCCACATTGCCACCCCAGGACAACTCGGTCTTGAAATCGAGGCCACCCCTGATCAGGCAGCGTCAGTGGCGCCAGGCGCTGCGGTGGAAGTGCCCGAGGCTGGTGCTGAGGGTGTGCTGCAAGCCAAGGCTCCAGTGCTGAGCGCCGGGCAAATGGTGCTGCTGCGCGTGCACCTCACGAAATCGGGAAGCCTGCAGGCCGGAGCCCTCGTCCAAGCGAATTTGAGTCTTCCGGCCCAGCGCGGGCTGTGGCGGGTACCGCCAGCTTCCGTGACGCAAATGGCTGGACATGATGCGGTTTTGGTGGCTGTGCAGGGTGGCTTTCGCATCGTGCCCGTGCGCGTTGCATCACGCTTGAATGACGCTGTGATCGTGGCTGGTCCGCTCCGGACCGGTGATCAGGTCGCCGCAAGTTCAGTCGTTGCCATCAAAGCGGCAGCGGCGGAGGCTGCACCGTGATTCTGCACACGCTCACCCAGGCAGCCCTGCGCCAACGGCTCATTGCCATTGGCGCCATGCTGGCGCTAGTCATTGGCGGAATCATTGCATGGCGATCGTTGCCTGTGGACGCCTTCCCCGATGTGTCCTCGCCGCAGGTGAAGGTCATCATGAAGGCGCCGGGCATGACCCCCGAGGAGGTGGAAACCCGCATCGTGCTGCCTATTGAGCAGGAAATGCTGGGCATTGCAGGCAAACGCATGGTGCGCTCCATTTCAAAATACGGGATCGCCGACATCACGGTGGACTTCAACGAGGGAACCGACGTGTACTGGGCGCGCCAACAAGTTGCTGAGGCGCTCGCCAATGCACGGGGCGAGCTTCCCGTCTCGGCACAAGGCGGTCTCGCGCCAATCACCACGCCGCTGTCCGATCTTTACATGTTCACCATTCAGGGCAATGCCACCCTCGAGCAAAAGCGCAGCACCCTGCAATGGGTCATCCGCCCTGCCCTGCGGACGGTTCCCGGCGTCGCGGATGTGAACATGCTTGGTGGCGATGTGCGCGTCTTCGAGGTCCAGCCGGAATTGGCCAAGCTTGCGGCATGGGGCCTCTCGCTCAGCCAACTGCGCATGGCACTTTCGTCAAACAACGGCAATGACGGCGCTGGACGTCTCGATGAAGGCGAGGAAACACGCATCGTGCGTGTCCAGGGCGCCTTTGCCAATGCAGAGGACATCCGCAACACGGTCATTGCCACCGTGCGCGGCACACCGGTTCGCGTCGCCGACGTGGCGCAGGTCGACATCGCAAGAAGCACGCCTTACGGTATCGTCACCTCGGACGGCACGGGTGAGACCGTCGAGGGAATCGTGCTCGGTTTACGCGGTGCCAACGCGTCGCAAGTCATCGCGGGAGTGAAGGCGCGCTTGGCCGATCTCGAGCCCAGGCTGCCCCAGAACATGAAATTGCGTGTCTTCTACGATCGCAGCCAGCTCGTGGAGCGTGCCGTGGGCACGGTGATGCGCGCGCTGATGGAAGCCGTTGTGCTGGTGGTGGTGATGCTCCTGGCTTTTCTCGGCAACTGGCGTGCCGCACTCGTGGTGGCCATCACCCTGCCGCTTTCAGCCCTGGCTACCTTTTTGCTCATGCGCGTGGCTGGCCTCTCCGCCAATTTGATGAGTCTGGGGGGATTGGCCATCGCGCTGGGCATGCTGGTCGATGCGGCCGTGGTCGTGGTCGAGAATCTGGTGAACCACATGAGCCATGATCCCCAACGCGCAGTGGACCCCGACCCCGGCTCGGCCACCAGCGATCGCCTCACCCGCATTCTGCGCGGCGTGAGCGAAGTGGCAGGCCCGGTGCTCTCGGGCGTGGCCATCATTGCCATCGTTTTCCTGCCGCTGCTTTCCCTCGAGGGCTTGGAGGGCAAGCTGTTTCGCCCTGTTGCATTGACCATCGTGTTCGCCTTGGGCGCCTCGCTGCTCATCGCCCTGACCATCGTGCCGGTGATGGCCTCGCTGCTCCTCAAGACAATGCCTCACCGCGACCCGTGGCTCGTGCGCCAACTCTCGGCCGGGTACCGCTGGTTGCTGCAGTGGAGCTTTGCCCATAGCCGCATCGTGGTAGCGGTTGCGCTCGCATCCTTGCTGGCCGCAGGATTTGCCTATACGCGGGTGGGCAAGGCGTTCATGCCGACCCTTGACGAGGGCGACCTGATCGTGCAGTTGCAAAAGCTCCCGTCAGTGAGCCTTGGCGCGACCGCCGCGCTGGATCTGCGGGTGGAACGCGCCGTGCTCAAGACGGTTCCCGAGGTCAAGTCCATTGTGGCACGCAGTGGCTCGGACGACCTCGGGCTCGACCCGATGGGCTTGAACGAAACCGACATGTTCCTCGTGCTCAAACCTGCCGCCGAATGGCGAGGCAACAAGGACTCTGTGGTCGCGTCCATCCGAAAGGTCCTGGAGAACTTTCCCGGCTTGGATTACAGCTTCACCCAGCCCATCGAGATGCGCGTGTCGGAGATGCTCACCGGCTCCCGCGGCGACCTCGTGGTGAAGATCTTTGGTCCGGACATCGGGCAGCTCGGCCAGTTGGCGCAAGAAGTGGCGCAAGTCCTGCGCGGCCTGCCCGGAGCGCAGGAGGTTCTGGCCGCGCGACCCGAGGGGGTCCAGTACCTGACCGTGCGGATCAATCGCCTCGCTGCGGGCCGGGCAGGATTCGACATCGACACCCTGCAGCAGGACCTGCGCGCCTTGGTCGAGGGTCAGCCCGTGGGTACCGTGCTCCAGGGCATACGCCGCACCCCGGTGTTGCTGCGCGGCAACCCCGATCTGCGCCGAAACCCGCAGACATTCGCGAGTGCGATGCTCACGGCGTCAGACGGCACGAGCTTGCCGCTGTCCCACTTGGCACAATTGGTGTCGACGGCTGGACCCGTATTGGTGACCCATGAGGACGGCAGCCGCTTTGCGGCGGTTCAGGCCAATGTGAGCGGACGCGATCTGGTGAGCTATGTGGACGATGCCAAGCGCGCCGTGGCCGAGAAAATCAAGCTGCCCGAAGGTGTGCGCCTGCAGTGGGGCGGCCAGTTCGAGAACCAGCAACGCGCGGCCGCCCGCCTGGGCCTGGTCGTGCCCCTGGCGTTGGCGCTCATTTTCGTCCTGCTGATGACGACCTTCGGTTCGGTACGCCAATCCGTGCTGGTGTTTGCCAACATCCCCTTCGCGTTGGTCGGTGGCATTTTGGCGCTGTGGGCAAGTGGTCAATATCTGTCGGTGCCGGCCTCGGTTGGCTTCATCGCGTTGCTGGGCATTGCCGTGCTTAACGGCGTCGTGCTGGTCAGCCACTTCAATGAATTGATGCAGCGCGGTGTGCCATTGGCTCAGGCCGTGCACGACGGCGCGATCCGGCGCCTGCGCCCCGTGATGATGACGGCGTGCATCACCGGCCTTGGCCTCGTTCCGCTGCTTTCGGCCACGGGGCCGGGCTCGGAAATCCAAAAGCCTCTTGCCATTGTCGTGGTCGGGGGCCTTGTGAGCTCCACAGCCTTGACCCTCGTCCTCTTGCCGCTTCTTTTCGCACGCTTTGGTCTGCCGCGCCGCGCACGCGAGGCTGAAGCCCACCCAGCGGAGAATGCCTGATGCGCCCGATGCGCTCTGTCCTAGCCAGCGGCTTGCTCGCCGTGGCCGTTGCATGGGTCTGCGTGCCAACTTTGGCGCAATCCGCTCCAGGCCAGCAGCAAGCGCCTACTCAGGCTCCCCCGGCCGCGGCCGCCCTGCAACCCGGTCTTGCAGGGCGTGAGTCCCTTGTATCCCTGGCGGCTCTTCCCGATCCCTCGCTGCCGCAGCCACAGGTGCTTGACGCGCTGCTGAGCGACGCACCCATGCTGCGCGAGGCCCAGTCCTTGAAAGAGGCTGCCGCACAAAACGGGCAGGTGCTGCGCTCGGGCACGCAAGAGTTCACCGGCCAGGCGCAGGTGCAGCAGCGCCGCATCGACACGGCGCCCGACGCGGGAACCTACGCGGAGTGGCAACTGCTTCTCAGTCGGCCAATCCGGCTGCCATCGCAAACACAAGCCGACGTTCGCATGGCCGGCGCTCTCACCCATGCGGCGGATGCCACGTTGATCGATGTCCGCCAAACGCTGCTGCAAGGCGCGCTCACCGCCTGGTTCCAGGCGCAACTGACCCAGGCCGATGTGGTGCTCGTCAAGGACAACCTCGCGCTGCTGCATGCGCAGGTCCAGGCACTGCACCGCCGCAACGCTTTGGGGGACGCCAGTGTGCTGGAGTTGGAGCAACTGCAGGCCGAGGAGGCGCGGGCCCAGTCTGCGCTGGTGCTCGCTCAGGGACTCGCCGAGAGTACGCGCAACGCATTGACAACCCGCTATCCGGCATTTGCCGACGACTCGCAACTCGTCGGGCAACCCGGCAGTGCCGCGCAACTGAGTCTGCCAGCGCTTCCTGTCGATGCCCTGCGCACACTCGTTGAGCAGCACAGCGCAAGACTGGCGCAAGATCGTGCTCGGCTGCAAGAGGCGCAGGCTGCAGCCGAACAGGCGCACGCTGCCCGCACCCCGCAGCCCACGGTTGGCGCCTATCTCGGCTCGGACCGCGGAGGGCGCGAGCACATCGTGGGCCTCCAGTTTTCCATGCCGTTCGGCGGTGCGGCGCGGGTGGCGCGCGAGCGAAGCGCGTTGGCCGAGGTCGACGCGGCCCAGTGGCGGCTGCAGGATGCGCGGGCACAAACGCTTGCAGCTTTCGCAAGGCTGTATGCCCTTGCACGATCGCAAGCCAGCGGTGCGCTGGCGTTGGCGCGTGCCTCGCAGGTTCAGAACCAGGCCAGTGCGCGCATGCTGCGCGCCTACCAGCTGGGCGAGGCGGGCGTCTCCGATTGGCTTGTCGCGCGGCGCAGCGCTTTGGACGCCGTGCGCCAGGCACTGCAGGCGCGTTTCGACGCAGCCGAATCGGCCGCATCGCTGCGGCTTCAAGCGGGATTGCTGCTCAATCGGGCGGACGTTGCAAACGAGCCGCCGCGCGCGGCCGCCGTTCCCGCGTCCGAACCTGATCGCCAAAAATAAGCGGGTCATGCCCTGCCGCATGGGTGCTGCATTCACGCCGGCAAGGTTTGTCCCCGCGTTTCAAGAGCAAAGGGAATGACCGCAATTCCGGCGACGAAGACCAGGGCCGTGTAAGCCACCGGAATACCCAGCGTGCCCATGCTGCTGACCGCCGCCGCAAGCATGAAGTTGACGATGGCACCAACGAAGCGGCCCACGGACGTATTGAAAGCGAATGCGGTGGCCCGCACCCGCGTCTCATACTGCTCAGGAAGCCAAAGACTGAACATCGCGAAATTCCCGCCAAAAAAGCCCAGGATGAACAAGGTGGCGATGAACGTCGTCAATCCGTCGGGAAGATAGAAGGCCCAACCAAAGCTGAGCGTGATGGCCACCGCCATGCCCAGGAAATACACCATCAGGGTCCGCTTTCGCCCCATGCGTTCGGCCAGCGGGGGAAGCGCCAGACACCCGAGAATGGTCCCGATGGACAAGATGCCTGTGCCGATCGAAGCCATGTGGACCGCCTCGATCTGAAGCATCCCTTGCTTCTTCGCCAAGAAGATGATGGCAGCGGGTTCGTACACCGCGCCGGCCCAAAGACCGATGATGGCCACCGTCAGCAAAACCGAGTTGACGATCGTGCGGCGACGATACTGGGCACTGAAAATTTCCCGTAATGGACTGCGCGCGACGGTCCGCTTTCCAGCCACCTCCCATTTTGCGGGCTCGTGGACCTTCAGCATGGTGTAAAGAGAAACAATGACCGGGAACAGACCACAGAGGAACATGGCACGCCAGCCAAAACGCGCACCGACGGTGAAATTCAGGGCTGCGGCGATGAAAAAGCCCGTGTAGTAGCCCGTCTGCAGGTAGCCCGCGCCCATCTTGCGACGGTCCTCCGGCCACGACTCAGCCACATACGTTCCGGCAAGCGCCCACTCGCCGCCAATCCCCACCCCGGCAAGGAGGCGGAAGATGGCCAACTCCCAGACATTCTGCGACAGCGCCGCCAGCCCTGTGAACAACGCGTAGCCGAAGATCGTTGCTGCGAGTACCTTGGTGCGGCCGAAGCGATCCGCGATGGGGCCCCAAATGAAGGACAGTCCCCATCCAACGAGAAAAAGCGCAAACAACACCGAGCCTGCAAGGCCGATGTTCCCCGGGGTGACCGCGTAGCCACTTTTGGGCAGCAACTCGGTGAGCGCAGGCACGAGAACGAGCGCATAGATGACCGAGTCCATGCCGTCCAAAGTCCAGCCGAACCACGCTGCCCAAAATCCGCGGACCTGGTCCCGATTGAGCGGCGTGCGCACCGGCGCCAGGACGCCAGCGGTTGTGGTGTTTTCCATTGATTGTCTCCTTGATCCGGATGCTTGGTCCGGCGCATTGATCTGGTGGTTCTGGCAAGGCAATCCGATGGGTCGGATGCCCGTGTCGGGATGGGTGCAGCGGTCAGGGCATCATCATGAGTCCCTCCCCTGCTGGGCTCGCTGGGCACGGAAGACCATCGAGCGGAGATTGGTGGTGTCGGCAGCAACGGCCTCCACCGAACACGTCAGATTCTTCACAAGCTGTGTCAACACCTGGTTCGGCGGCATTTCGATGAAGAGCTGCACGCCATGCTCGAGCATGGTGACGTTGCATTCGTGCCACCGCACCGGCTGCATGACGCTTTGCGCGAGATCCTGCGCCACCTCTTGTGCTGTCCTGAGCAATCGTGCCGAGCCGTTCGCCACATAGGGGATCACCGGCGCCTGCAGCGCGCATTGCGACAAGGCTCCACGCAAGGTTTCCGCGACGCCGGCAAGCAGGACGCAGTGCGATGGCACGGACACAGGCAACCGCTCGACCATGCGCGCCCCGCCGGCTCGGGCGCGCTCGATGACGTCCTCGAGCGCCAAGTCGCACCCGGCAACGACAAACTGCCACGGAGAGTTCAGATTCGCCAGGTACGCATGATCGTCGGCGGCAGCGCGCGATGCATTCAGCTCGGCGATCAGGGCCTCGACAGCGGGTTGACTCAACCCTGAAATGGCCACCATGCCATAACCCCGTGGAAACCCCGCAGCCATCGCATGCGCGCGCAGGAACACCACGCGCAAGGCATCGTCAAATCGCAGGCATCCAGCGACCACGGCAGCGGTGAATGCCCCCACGGAAAGGCCTGCGACCACGTCGGGAACAACGCCCTCGGCCTGCAGTGCCCTTGCCATGGCCACGCCTGCTGTGACGATGCCAAGTTGCACAGCCACGGTGGATCGCAACGCTTCGGGGTGATCGGCTTGACAGAGATCCATCTGCACCGCAGTGCTGGCTTCCTCAAGGGTTTCCTGCACCCGTGCGTGGGCAACCAGCCGGTGCAAATAGCCCTCTGTCTGGGACCCCTGGCCGGGGCACAGAAACGCAATCCTCACGCCGCTGCCTCGCCACCCCAGTTGATCCAGGGGTCAGGGGTGAGCACCGGGCCATGATGCGTGCGCAGCATCACGCGACCTTCGGCTCGCGCGTATTCACTGAGCGCAATGCCACCGGCCGGTGTTTCGAGCAGCACATCGATGCGAGCCGGTGCCGCGATGGGAAGACTCGCCAGAAGAGCCGTGGCTTGGGCTCGACTGACGGGGTGAGAACTGCGGATGACGATGTCCAGGTCGCTGGATGGAGTGACCGCCGGGCACGCCGTGGCAAGCTCGAAGCCCGCACTGCCGCCAGGCCCCCAGTGCAGTTCAGGCCATCGCCGCCAGACACCTTCAACAAGCGCCAGCGCTTGCATGGCTGGCAATCGTGCGCGCGGCGCGTCCAGCTGAGGCGCTCTTGTGCGTGCTTCCTGGGGCTGCACGCAACACGCGACGCGACCAGGATCCAACCATGCGGCAACGCGTTCACTGCGAAGCGCGCCGCGCACGCCCACGGCCACCAAGCCCGATCGGTCAGGAGCGCGTCGCACCACCACCCATGGTGCGCGCATGAGGGCGGGCGCGACCCAGTTCGGCGGCGCCGCGTCGAACTGGAGCGAAGCCGCGCCGTCGATGCGCAACAGGTCGTGCACCCGCGGCCGCACGAGCAGGGGATGCGCCGGCAAAGGGCTGGACACGCTTCCGCTCCGCTCCACGGGACCGAGACGTATGGATGCCATGGGCTTCTACGCCCCTACCACTGGGCGGCCAGTCGCTCGCGCACAGCGGCCGAGGCGCTCCGACCCGAACTTGACGCCGACGCTGACAGCCGCCGGCTCAGGCTGGCTTCCCATGGCGCGATATCAGCAATGGACTCCGCAAGCGTCCCGCGCACCACCTCCACGTCCGCGGGTGTCGGGGCATCAGCCTGCACGCCAGCAATCAAGCGGTGGAGCAGGCCCAGCTTGTCGAAGTCTGCAATGCGGTAGGACATCGGTGGATTTGCGCGGCCGAGTTCTTCCAATTCGGCGAGTGTGCGACGCGTAACGCGTGCGGCAGCCTCGCGCCCCATCGCGTGCACGACGACTCCGGGATCGTCAAGCGCGACGAGGCGGTGAGCCTGAAACCCGTGCGCCAGAAAGGCGCCAGACATTGCGGCGCCGACGAGAAGGGCCACAACGGGATGCCCAGCCATGCGCGCCGATGCATAAGCGTCCACGGCAGCTGCGCAGGCGAGGTGAATGCCCAACATTTCCTCGCGACGGCCGTACGCCTGGCTGGGCACATCGACGATGGCCACCAGCGCACGCTTGACGCCATCGCGATCCAACTCCACCGCATCGCGCACAGCGTGCGCCAGGGCCCAACCTTCGCGCAAACCCACCTCGCCACGGCGCGCCCGGACGAATGGACTGGAAGAATCGGGCACAACAGCCAAATATCTGACGCTTCGATGCGCGATCATGGCGTCCGCGGCAAGCACCGAGGGCGGCAGCCCTGGCACACGCGGTGCCTGCCCATCGAGGTGCCCAAACCAGAGTTGACCGCGCGTTGGCACCGCCGGCGCCCCGCTCATGGCTGGTCGCTCCAGAGGGTGCGTAACGCAGCGGCATCCATATCGAGCGCGGCAGCCTGCTCGATGCGCTGGCGAAAACGCGCAACCTGCTCGCTTCGTGCCGGTGCCGAAGGCGCCACGCGCACCGCGGCCAGGACCTCGTCCCGAATCTGCTGTGCATCGTCCTCGACCAGCGCGTCGGCCAAACCCGTGGCCCAGCGCTGCTCACCACCGATCAAGCTCCACACCAGCTTGCGATCGCCCGCATCGAGCTCCTCGATCCCTGCCTCCTGTTCGATCACCTCCGGGCCATTCATGCCAAGCCGCGCCTGGCGCGTGACGACAATGTGGCTGCACAATGCAGCAACCAGGGACATGCCGCCGAAACAGCCGACCATGCCCGCGATAACCGCAATGACAGGTACGTGGCGGCGCAGGGCAATCACGGCAGCCTGAATCTCCGCAATGGCGGCAAGGCCCAGATTGGCTTCCTGCAATCGCACCCCGCCAGTCTCCAGAATGAGCACGGCGCAAACCGTGTGGCCTGCCTCACAGTCGCGCAGTGCCAATTCCAATGCGCCTGCAATTTTCGCCCCCGAGACTTCGCCGATGCTGCCGCCCTGAAATCGGCCTTCGACTGCGAGCGCCACGGCGCTGTGGCCCCCGATCTGCCCCTTCATCGCGACGACCCCGTCGTCGGACTGGGGCACGATTCCCTGGCGCGCCAACCAGGGAGACATCATCTGATCAAACGGGCCGAGTAGCTCGCGTTGGCAGTCCTGATCAAGGATGCACTGGGCCCTCTCCCGTGCACCCATTTCGATAAAACTGCTGCGGATCATCGGAGCGGTCATGATTGGCTGGCCTCCACAGCCTGTTCCAGGCGCAGGGACACGACTCCGGGAGTGGCGCCGAAGTCATTGATCTGCAAACGAGCGGCAAGACGGTGCCGCTCGAAGAATCGCTGCAGGACCTGCCGCCAGACCTCCCCATAGCCCGTGACGCTCGTGCAGACACGCACCTGCGCACCCTGCTCTGGAGCGTCGGCCGGCTCCATCAGGATCTCCAGGTCGCCCGAGCCCACGACCCCGATATGCGCGCGTTGGGCAATAGGCGCGTCGGCGGCAAATTCAAATTCGAGAGTTTCCATCGTCATTGATCCAGGATTGCGTGTCGCCGACGCCGCCCGCGTCGAGAAACAACGTCGCGGCCAGAAGGTCTGCACTTCCACCGGGCGACGCGTTGTGCGCGAGAAGCTCGGCATCGAGCCTCAGCAGCGCCGCATGGCCAGACGCGGTGGCACTGCCGCCCAGATCCAGCACTCTTTGGGCCCCGCACTGGGCGATCCCAAGCGCCTTTCGCCCGCCGCGGTGCAGCAAACAGGTGTCATCGAGATGAGCCATGATGCAAAGCAGCGCGTCAATCCGGGCGTTGCGCTCTGCCCAGCCAGCAACTCGCGCAGCGTGCAATCCCGGAAGCCCATGACGCACCACGTGCGGGAAGCCGCCACAAGCCTCAGCACGGGCACCGCCAACGCCAAACGTCCTGCCGACACGGGCGCCGTGGGTGTCCTCAGGCGGCACGTGCTGCGGGTCGGGACAACGTGCAATGGCTCCAGCGGTCGCGCAGAGCACGGCAGCATCCGCATCGGGCGCGCACATTGCGCCCGCCGCAACCAGCAATCCGAGCGCCCAGATTGCGCCTCGATGCGCGTTGCTGCCATCGGTGGCCATCATCATGCGCTGCTCGGCCACGCGCCCAATTGCCGCAAGCTCGCCGCGCAGTTGCGCAGAGGGTGCGGCACAGTCTGCGGCACGCGCCATTTCGGCGAAGGGGCGTCGCAGGGCTTCAGCGGACCGCAGCATGCGGGGCAGATCGAGGTCCTGATGCGCCCCGCTGCCGCGCGCATCGACCAGCGCCGGCTTTGGTGTGAGGCTTGCTTCGTCGCGCAGGGCACGAACCGCACGATCGGCCCAGTCCTCGGGCCTCCGCACGACCCGCGCACAGGGCATGCACGCGTTGGCAGGCGGCATGCTCGCGCTCACCAACTGCGAAAGCGTGCTGGTGGCGCGTACAAGCCACCCGACCACGCAACAAGATCTTCGATGCTTCGCGCGGCCAGCATCGAACGTTTGGCTTGCAGCGGACTGACGCCCAGATCGGCAGCGTAGGCCACGATCCCCCTTTGACGCAGGCTGCGGGCACGCTGCGTGTCAACGCCTTGTCCAATCGGCGTCACACCGGCCACGGCCGCAAGCGCCTCGCGCCGCTCCTGTTCGCCCTGTGCCTTGTACAGGTAGGCGATGCCTTCCTCGGTCACGACATGGGTGACGTCGTCGCCGTAGATCATGACCGGTGCGATGGGCATGCCACTCTTCTGTCCGACGGCGACGGCGTCGAGCGACTCCACCAGCGCGGGAACCCCACCCTTTTGGAAGGTCTCGACGAGCTGCACGACGAGTTTTCGGCCGCGCACAACCGCACTGTCAGCCGTGATGAGCGCCAGCCACGGCGGGCTTGCGTGGCGCCTGCCATGCGGATCATGCCCCATGTTGGGTGCGCCGCCGAAGCCCGTGAGCCTGCCGAGGGTCACGGTCGAGGAATTTGCGTTCGCATCCATTTGCAGTGTGGAGCCGATGAACATGTCCACGCCGTACTGCCCGGCTAATTGGCACAGCACGCGGTTTGAGCGCAAGCTGCCGTCACGCCCCACGAAGAAGACGTCCGAGCGCGCAGCGACATAGGCCTCCATGCCCACTTCACTGCCAAAGCAGTGCACGCTTTCGACCCATCCGCTTTCGATCGCGGGAATGAGGGTCGGGTGAGGGTTCAACGCCCAGTTGCGGCAGATCTTGCCCTTCAGCCCGAGCGATTCGCCATAGGTCGGCAGCAGCAGCTCGATGGCAGCCGTATCAAATCCGATCCCGTGGTTCAGCGAAGTGACTTCGTAGCGCTCGTAGATGCCGCGAATCGCCATCATTCCCATGAGCACCTGCAAATCGGTGATGTGGCGAGGGTCGCGTGTGAAAAGAGGCTCAATCGCATAGGGCCGATCAGCCACCACGACAAAATCCACCCAGGAGCCGGGGATGTCCACACGCGGCAAGGCATCGGTCATTTCATTGACCTGCGCAATCACAATACCTTGCCGGAATGCCGTGGCCTCCACGATCGTGGGGGTGTCCTCTGTGTTGGGGCCGGTGTACAGGTTGCCGGCCGCGTCAGCCTTTTCCGCGCACACAAGCGCCACATGTGGTGTGAGCTCGATGAGCATGCGCGCGTAGAGCTCCACATACGTATGGATGGCGCCGATCTCCAGCTTGCCGTCCTCCAGCAATTGCGCCACGCGAAGGCTCTGGGGACCGGCAAAGGAGAAGTCAAGGCGGCGCGCAATCCCGCTCTCGAACAGGTCCAGGTGCTCGGGCCTGCTGACGCTGGAAATCAGCAGATGCAGATCGTGCACCCGGCGCGGATCGACGCGCGCCAGGCTGCGCGACAGGAAATCGGCCTGCTTCTGATTGTTGCCTTCCAGGGCCACCCGGTCTCCGGGCTTCAACAGCAGCTCGAGGGCATCCACCAGGCGCTGCGTGGGTAACTGGCAGCCATCGGCCAAGTGCGCCACCATGCCAAGGCGCCCGAGCTTTTCGTCGCGTCGTCGACTCCACGGGCTGGCACTTCCCGCCAGCGCTTCGGTTCGGGAGGGGCTGCTGGATGTCAAAGCAGCACCTCAATAAAATACGTAAATTGCATTTTTGTATTTTTATCAAAGCTTTTTGCATGCAAACAATAGGGTTTTCATGGGGACGAGATTGCCCCGGGCCATGCAGGACGAGGAGGTAACATACGCACAGTGGACAAAAATCTTTCACTCGCTGACCAGCTCCGCGAGAGCATTGAAGACGCCATTGCCACCGGCAAACTGCCACCCGGCGCACCGCTGGACGAGGCGGAACTCACACGGCAATTCGGTGTTTCGCGCACGCCCGTGCGAGAGGCGCTGCTGCAGCTTTGTGCGGCTGGAATGGTTGACATTCGCCATCGACGCGGCGCCACCGTTACCCAACTCAGCGCGCAGCGCCTCATCGAGATGTTCGAAGTCATGGCGGAGCTTGAGGCGATGTGCGGGCGGCACGCGGCCCGCCGCATGTCCGACGCCGAACGCGCGGAGCTTGAGGCGGCCCACCGCGCGTGCGAGGCCGCACGCAGCGCAGGGGACGCCGACGGCTATTACCGCCTCAATGAGCATTTCCATCATCTGGTGTACGCCGGAAGTCACAATGAGTTTCTGGCTGCGCAGGCCTCTGCGCTGCATCGCCGCCTGCGCCCGTATCGGCGCCTTCAACTACGCGTCAAGGGACGCCTGGCTGCATCCTTCAACGAGCACCAGGCCATCGTGGACGCCATTGCGAGCGGTGATGGGGACCAAGCCGCGCAGGCCCTTCGGGATCATGTGCTTGTCCAGGGCGAGCGCTTTGGCGACCTGATGGCGGCGCTGGCCCAGTTTCAGCCGCAGATTGGCGAGCCGCTGCGTGCCTGAGCGCTAATTGACGCGCTGTGGGGCGATGTCGCGCACACGGTGCGCCAGCGCCTGCATGCTGTTGTGGCTCCACGATACCTCAGTCTTGACCAACCCGAGTACCGATCCCCATGAACACGATTGACCTTGGAAATAGCGCCCTGCATGTCTCCCGCATTGGCCTGGGCACGATGACTTTTGGCCAGCAAAACAGCGAAGCCGAGGCCCATGCACAACTGGACTATGCCCTCGCCCGCGGCATCAATTTCTTCGACACCGCCGAGATGTACCCCGTGCCCACCCGCAGCGAGACCGCGGGAAGGACCGAACGCTACGTCGGCACCTGGCTCAAGCGTCAACCCAGGGACCGCATCGTCCTGGCCACCAAGGCAACGGGACCCGGGCGCGCCCTGGACTGGATCCGGGGTGGCGACCTCACGTTCACCCGCGACAACCTCCAACGAGCTCTGGAGGGATCCTTGCAAAGACTGCAAACGGATTACGTCGATTTGTACCAGTTGCATTGGCCCGACCGCAACGTTCCACTCTTCGGCCAGTACCACTATCAACCGAGCCAGGAGCGTGAAACCGTGCCGCTTCGACAAACGATGGAGGCGCTCGCCGACCTGATCAAGGCCGGCAAGATCCGTCACTGGGGCCTGTCCAACGAAACGCCTTGGGGGCTGATGAGCTGTCTGCGCATTGCCGAAGAACACGCGCTGCCGCGCCCGGTATCCGTTCAAAATGCGTACAACCTGCTCAACCGGACGTGGGAAAACGGGATGTCCGAAATCGGTTTTCGCGAGCGGGTCAGCCTCCTGGCCTACTCGCCACTGGCATTCGGTGTGCTGTCGGGGAAGTACCTGCAGGATCCCAAGGCGCCGGGACGCGTCAATTTGTTCGGCGGATTCAACCAGCGTTACAACAAGCCCAATACGCCCAAAGCGGTGGCTGCCTACGCGGAGCTGGCGCAGGAGCACGGCCTGAGCCTGACGCAACTCGCCTTGGGTTTCGTGTACCGACACTGGTGCGTGGGCAGCACCATCATTGGGGCGACCACCCTGTCACAATTGCAGGAGAACATTGCTGCATGGCAGGTTTCCCTGTCGCCCGCCGTGCAGGCCGGCATCGAGGACATTCACCTCGCGTTCCCGAACCCCGCGCCCTGAGCACTTGTGGGCCCACGCGGCGCGGCCGCTGGCCCGCGCGGACCAGCGCGAAAGTGCGGTGATCGGGCGTCACGATGCCTCCGCCGCGTGCAGGTTTTGCCGCCAGATGCGCCGCACCCACCATTTGCGACCTTCCTCGAGCACGAGCAATGCGACCGCGAATGGCCCGATGGCGGCCCAGTGCACGGGCGCAATCGGTGCGGTGCCAAATATCGCATTGCCCAGGGGCGTATAGGCGATGAGCGCCAGTGCACCGACTTCAACGCCGACGCCTGCGAGAATCAGCCGGTTGCCAAGCAGTCCCGTGCCCCACACCGATCGGGTTGGGCTGCGACACAGGAACACGTTGACCACTTGCAGCAAGACGATGGCGCCCAGGGCTACTGTCGTGACGTGCAGGTACAGGGGCGCCGTTGCAGCAAGGGCGTCCCCGTAGTGCCAGCCTGCTGCGCGCAGCGTCACCAGGAACACGCTCATCACAGCAGCCGCTTCGAGCAGGCCCAGGAAGAGATAGGCGCGCACCGCCAGGCGCCAGTCGAGCAGTCGTTCACGCGGTGAGCGCGGCGCACGGCGCATGACGTCGGGCTCGGGAGGTTCCACCCCCAGACCGAGCGCTGTCAGCGAATCGGTTCCCATATCCACGGCAAGCATCTGAATGGGAGTCAATGCCAAGGGAATGGGAAAGAAAACGAACGCCAAGTAGGGCACGAGTTCCGGAACATTGTGCGCCAGGATGTAGGTGAGAAACTTGCGGATGTTGTCGAACACGGCGCGCCCCTCCTCGATGCCTGCGACGATGCTTGCAAAGTTGTCATCGAGGATGACGACATCGGCCGCTTCCTTGGCCACGTCCGTGCCGCTGCGCCCCATGGCCACGCCCACGTGGGCGCTTTTGAGCGCGGGCGCATCGTTGACGCCGTCGCCCGTGACGGCCACGATGTGGCCCTTGCGCTTGAGGGCTTCGACGATCCGCGTTTTCTGCTCGGCTCCAAGTCGCGCAAAGTGCACCTCGGGTTCATCGAGGGCGAGCTGCAGCTGCGTATCAGACAAGCGCCGCAACTGCTCACCGCTGATGACCCGGGCATTGGCGGAACGCACAAGGCCGATGTTGCGGGCAACGGCAAGCGCCGTGCGCGGATGGTCGCCGGTGAGCATGATGACCTTGATGCCGGCGTGGTGGCACTGCTCGATCGCGGCGGGGACTTCCTGGCGTGGAGGGTCTTCCATTCCGACAAGTCCGGCAAAGATCAAGTCGTGTTCGCCGTCCTCGATCGCCACTCCAGCGTCGACCGGGCGGTACGCCAAGGCGATGACACGCAATCCCGTATCAGCCATGCGTTCCTGGGCGCCCAGAACCGCGTCACGCATGGTCTGGGTCAAAGGTTGCTCACCCGCATCGGCGAGGGCGCGTGTGCACAACTGCAACACCGGTTCGGCCGCCCCCTTGCAGTACAGCGTGGGCCCTTGCGGGCCTGCATAGATCGTGGACAGTCGCATGCGCTGCCCATCAAACGGCAACTCGTCAATGCGCTTCCAGTGCGGCAGCGGCACGTTTGCTTGTTGGGCAAGATCGACGAGGGCCAGCTCCATCGGATCGCCCTGCCAGCTCCTGCGGCCGCCTTGTTCGATTTCCGTCAAGTCATGGCACAGGCCCGCCGCCAGAAACATGGGAGCGTAGTGCGCAGCGAGGGCCACGCTGGCACCCGCCGGCACGGGAAGGGCCGCGGCACCGGGCAGCACAGTCATCGCGCGCATGCGGTTTTGGGTCAGCGTGCCGGTCTTGTCGGTGCAAATGACGGTGGCTGCGCCGAGCGCTTCAACCGCCGGCAAATGCCGGATGAGGACCCTGCGCCGGGCCATGCTCTGCGTGGCCAGCACCAGCGCCAGGGTGAGGGTTGGCAGCAACCCCTCGGGAACCATGGCCACGATGATCCCAAGGGCGAAGACGAAATTTTTCTGCGGCGAAAGACCGATCCACCACCCGGCTGCCCAAAATAGCGCGCCAAGCGAGACGGCCAGGATCATGATCAGGCGGCTGATGTGTGAGACTTCCCGGCGCAAGGGCGACACGCCCTCCCCAGCTGTTTGCGTCAGATGGGCAATGCGGCCGAACTCGGTGTGCATGCCGGTGGCAAACACCACAGCCTTGCCTCGCCCGGCGACGAGCGACGTGCCCGCAAGCAGAATGTTGCCTGCGCGAATCAGCAACTCCGCGTCAGAGGGCTCGCAGTTGCGCGGCTGTGGGATGGCCTCCCCCGTCAGGTTGGCGTTGTTGACGCGCACGGCATACGCTTCGATCAGCCGACAGTCCGCTGGAATATTGGCGCCCTGCTCAAGCAGCACCACATCCCCCGGCACCAGGGCCTGGGCATCGATTTCCAGGGCGTGCCCATCGCGCTGCACTTGCACGCGGTGCGGAAGAAACTGCCGAAGCGCGGCCAGCGCCTTCTCGACGCGGAACTCCTGCCAAAAGGAAAAGAATCCACTGATGAGGATGACCACGATGAGCGCAATGCCCAGACGGGCCATGCCCTGGCCAGGAGCCATCAGGCTCAGAACGAAAGCCAGTCCTGCCGCGAGCCACAGCACGATGGAAAATAACTGGCTAAATTCCCGCAACAGCAGCAGCGCCCAGGGCCTTTTGCGCTCTTCACGAATGCGGTTGGGCCCGAATTCCAGAAGTCGCCGCTGTGCCTCACTGGCTTGAAGGCCATTGACGCCACTGCGCAAACTCGTCAGGCACTCCTCAACATTTTGCTCTTGGATTTTCATCGTCCGTGCGCCTGGCGCAACCCTTCCGTGTGGAAACCACGCTGTCGCGGCGCACCTGCGATCCCCAATCCTCAATCCGCCTTCGTCCTTGCGACGCAGCGCCAGGCGGCCCGGCGGCCCGGCGGCCCCATCTCGCGTGGCCCTGGGCAGGCCCTTGTGACGTGCAAAGAACGGACACGCAGCCACGCAACAACTGCGCCTCGCCTGCATGCCAAGCTGACAGCCCTTAGGCCAATCTAGGCCAGCATGGCTGCTTCGTCCTTGACATTGCTCAACAAAGAACGGGTGCCATCAGGAGGCGTGGAACATCAGCGGTCCGCTCCGATCCGGGCTCATAAGCCCCCATGGCTGCCCAAGCCAACTGCACCCGTGTTGTTCGATCATCCCCAGGCAGCCGCGAGGAAGATGCTGCCGATGCATAGGTGGCCGGCCATAAAAAAAGCGTGGCGCTGCCTGCACAGCGCCACGCCTGGATTGCTGAGGGCAGCTCCTGCTGTTCCAGTAAAGATCCAGGCAGCAGGAGGCTGACGTTGTTTGCAGTGCGCTCGTCCTACTGGCCGAGAATCAGGTTCGGCATCGGCGTGGCCGAGTCGACCTTGAAGGCCGTGCCCGGGAAGTCCGTGGCATAGATACCAGCCCACCCTTCACTGAGCGCGTTGAGCGAAGACGCCGTCAAGGTCAGCCAGCCGCCGCGTAGGGCTTCGCGCTCGATACCCAACGAGCTGACATACGAACCCGCTGGTGCCGCTGGATCCAGGATGGACATGTCATCACCCAAGGCGATCACCTTGAATACGGCCCCGACCCCAGTACCAGCCTTGAAATTCGCCCCGTAGATCCCTGAAGCGGGCGTGGAAGCAGCGGTTGTGGAGGTCGAAGAACTCGCCGATGAGGCCGGCGCACTGGCCGTCGACGCTGGTGCAAAAAAGGCGGGGTTCAGCGATCCCTTGAAAATCACACCCAGCTTGCCGTCGACCGCAGCGAAAGATGATGCGCGCCACCGAGGGGGCTCAGCATCGGTTGGCCCGGATGAGCCCGAACCGCCGGCAGCACCGGACGCCGACGAGCTTGGAGCGCCCGAACCGGAACCCGAACTGCCAGTGGTCGTTGGTGCACCCGAGAACACCCAGTAGAGGAAATCTGCAAACTGCGCTGGTGTGGCTGAGCCCTGTTCGGCGTCCGCCACCATCCAGATCTTTCCGGGCTGGGTCGTGTCGGCGATGAAGATGCCTTGGTTGTTCGGAACGTATTTCGTTGTCTGGCCGCTCGGATACTGAGCCATACATGCTGCCTGGAGATCCTTGTTGCCGTCCGTGGCACAGGTCAGTGTGACCCCGTGCATGCCCGGATCGGCGCTGTTGGCCACCTTAGGATTGGTTCCCCAAGCACCCCAGAAGGCCATGTAGCGGCCGTCAAATGCAAGGCCTTCCCCAACTTGCGTGAAGGTCGGCGCAGCAGCGCTGGCGCTTGGCGCCGGAAGCGGTGCACCACTTTGGTTGGGCACAGGAGTCACCCCGATATGCACCAGAGGCGTCAACGTGGGCAGGCTGGCGATGGGAGCGAGATAGATCCCCCCGGCAGATGGCGCATCCTCGTTATCGAGCCCGGTGAATACCACATGGCCATTCGCAGCACTCGGCGGGGCCGTGGAGCCAAACTTCACCGTCGTCCCAGGAATCAGCGTGTTGCTGTCGGCAATCACCTGGATGGGGGAGGTGCCCGAGCTGACATCCCGGAAATACACGCCGGTCTTGCTCACACTCACCGGGCTCGACGCACCGGTTGTCGGATCTGTCACGATTTCCGTATCGGTGTAGTTGCCCTTCGTGACCACGTACTTTCCGCCAGTGACGCTTGGCGAGCCGGGAAACTGATCGAACTTGACGGGTGTCGTGCTGACTGTATTGGGCACGCGCATGACCGAGGAGAACTCAGGCACGGCGCCAAGAATATTCATGCCTGTGGTCAGCCCGTCCGGCAGGGTGACGTACAGCCCCGCCGTTCCGACCTTCGTTTCCAGCAAGGTCGTCGGGTCGGTATAGGTCCACTGCGGCTCGGTCTGCCCGCGCGTGGCCAGAACGCCCGAACTCATGTCGATGCGCGGAATCGACGGAAATTCATTGAACATCGCGCCCGTGTTGTTCGGCTGCGGAACCAACGTGTTGGCCGTGTCAGCCACCGTGTACACGGCGGGTTTCGCCGGACAGACATCCACGGTGTACACGCCGCGCTGCGGTTGACCACCTGATCCCGTCGTCGCACTCTTGGCACGGCCGCGGAACACGACCAAACCATAGTCGTTGATGGACGGCTGGTTGTAACTGAAGAAGTTCAAATTGGGCGAATCCGGCATCACGGTGTTGTTGTTGGCCACGGTCTTCCACGCGCCAATGACATCGGTTCCCGGGACGCACGCTACCGCGTTGGCATCCGGGTTGCTCGGGTTGTAGGGATTAAGTGCTGTGAGCGTGCTGGTCGATGAACTTCCGCCGCCGCATCCGGCCAGCAGCGCCAAGACGCCGGCCGAAAACATGGCCCTTCTCATTCGTGAATGGCGAGGCATGATGAATCTCCAATGTGGACTGCTCAAGAGGTATGAAACAGAAACAAGTGTAATCAAACGTTTTTTTCAAATATAGGCGCTGAACCTCTACGCATGGTTGATATGTGTCAAGAAAACGGGAGCCCCGCCCCGCCTTGATCGGGGGTGCCGGCAACGCGCAGGACAAGATCCACACTGCGCGCTACTTGAACGCGCTTTTGCTGGATCCCCCTTGGCCGCCCCATCCGACCCTCACGCGCGGTGGAAAATCATCCCTTGAATGCGGGCGCCTTGTCCTGTGCCTGATGCGTTGCGGCCGTCGCCGGCCCCATCTTCTCGGCCAGGCTGCGCGGCGCCCCGGGTCGTACACCCATCCCGAGTACACGCCACACAGCCGAGCTCGGGCGCCCCAGCAAGGTCACACGCCGGCTGCACCGCCGTCGCTTCGCGGGTCTGATGCGCCTTCCATGCGCCCGTCACCATGCAGAACCAGGGCACCAGCGTGCCCCATGGTGTCGCTGAACGCTTCGCTGAGGACTTCGACCTGGTGGCCTGCATCACGCAATGAGCGCACGAGTGCGGGGTCAAACCTGTCTTCCAATTTCAGGGTTGTGCTGGCGTCACCCCAGGTACGGCCCAGCAGCCAGCGGGGGGCGCTGATTGCCTGCTGCAGCGACTCGCCGTAGCGGGCATAGCGGGTGAACACAGCCGCTTGCGTTTGGGGCTGGCCCTCGCCGCCCATCGTCCCATAGGGCATGATGCGCCCATCATCAAACACGGCAAGGGCTGGATTGAGCGTGTGAAAGGGTTTGCGCCCCGGTTCAAGGGCGTTGAGATCAGTCGGATCAAGGGCGAAGCTGATGCCGCGGTTCTGCCAGGTGACACCGGTGTCGCGCAGCACGACCCCAGAGCCAAACTCCCAGTAGAGGCTCTGGATGAAACTGACGGCGCGGCCTTCGCGGTCGATCGCGCCCATCCAGATGGTGTCGCCGGGTGACGCCGATTCAGGCCATGGCAAGGCATGGCGCATGTCGATCTCTGAGGCCAGCGCGTCGAGTGTCTCGGCCTTGAGGTAATCGGCTGGGTCGCCCGGCACCCTGCGCGGGTCCGTCACCATGCGGTTGCGCACGCGAAAGGCCCGCTTGGTCGCCTCGACCAGGCCATGCACGTGGGCGAACCCCTCCCCCTCGGTAATGCCAAGCCGCTCGTAAATGCCCAGAATCATGAGCGAAGCCAGCCCCTGCGTGGGCGGCGGCAGGTTGTAGACGGTGCAATCGGTCAAGCGCACGGCAAGCGGTGCGACGCTCTGCGCCTCATAGGCGGCAAGATCGGACGCGCGTATTGGACTGCCGATGCGCTCGAGCTCAGCGCCCATGCGCGCTGCAAGGCTACCGCGATAAAAATCATCGAGGCCACGCTCGGCCAATGTCTGCAAGGTCTCGCCCAGGACAGGCTGACGCAGCATCTGGCCACACGCAGGCGGGTTTGCATCGAGCAGAAAGGTCTCGGCAAACCCATGCACGTCCCTCAATCCCTCGAGCTTGCTTTGGGTGAGCGCTGCCTGGCTGGACGTGACGACAATGCCGTCGCGCGCATGGCGAATGGCATCGCGCAGAAGACGCGTCAGCGCAAGCCGGGGGCCGCCCCAAGTCTGGGCAATCGTCAACGCCTTGGACCAGCCGCCGACCGTGCCAGCCACCGTCAGTGCGGCGTCCGGCCCACGTGACGGAATCGCGTTGAGCCCCTGATACCGTCGCACCGTGGCGCGCTCGGCAGCGAAGCCGCTGGCATCGATTGCAAGTGGCGCTTGCCCGGGCGTGTGAATGAGCCAAAAGCCATCCCCGCCAATTGACGTCATATGCGGGTAGACGACGGCGATGGCGGCGGCTGCCGCCACCATCGCCTCAATGGCGTTGCCGCCGTCGAGCAAGACGTCACGGCCTGCCTGGGCGGCCAAATGGTGCGGGGCGACAACCATGCCCCCGAGTGCAGTATGGGTGTGATGCATGCGCGGTTCCAGTGCGTCGGCGATTCGTGAGACTCATATCAGGGCTGCGCCCCAACGACTTTTCCTGTCATTGTGCGTGTTCGCCACTCCGGGCGTGAGCGCCCAGCAGTTGCGTCGCAAAAGGCTGCTCCACGCGGAGTAACCCAATGTTGGTGCAGGCATGGATCTCGCGCCAACGCACTTCTGCCTTGATGGCGGGGCCGCCTGCATCAAGGGCGAGGGCCAGCCACTGGCGCGTGGCGATGAAACCCAGAAGCTCCCGCCACGCATCCTGGCGTGCCTGAATATCAGCATGGTCCTTGTGAAGAAAGCGGTGGCAACGCCATCGAGACTGCCCTTGCGCAGGGCAGCGACCTGTTTTGCGAACGCATGCGGATCCCGGAGCACGCGGTCAGGGTGGCCAGGCCAGCGCCCTCGATGAGTCATTCCACCCCATTGCAAAGCTCGAAGGACAGCGCAAGAAAGGAGCGTGGCGCCACCAGCACCCGCATCAGTTCTGTGACGTTCGCCGCGGACGAAACGCGCTGCGCAGAATGCCACGCCGGCAGGCGAGCGTGCCAAGGCAATGAGCGGGTGAATCGCCGCGAACTGCAGCAGTTGACCCGGCCCACCCCCGCGCAGCGCAACATCGGCTCATGTCTTTGTGGTTGCTTGATCGACGGCTCAGTTCGCGCTTGCAGCGCGTGCCATGTAACGGGCACGCATGCCCTTGAGCACCAAGAGAGCAAGCAATGCCGCGCTCAGATCCAAGACGACCATGAGGACAAAGACGGGAACCCAACTGCCGCTTGACTGGTGAATGAGTGCGGCGATAGGACCACCCAGAATCGAGCCAATGCCCTGAGCCATGTAGAGGAAACCGTAGTTTGTGGTCGCGTAGCGGGTGCCAAACGTGTCTGTGAGAGTCGAAGGAAACAGGGAAAAAATCTCACCCCAGCCAAAGAAGACGATCCCCGAAAGCAGCACGAACCACAAAGGGTCGCTTTGCAGCCCCAACCAGGCCAGCATGGCCAGCCCCTCCATGCCAAACGCGATCGCCATTGTGTTTTCGCGACCGATGCGGTCCGACAACCATCCAAAGAACGGGCGTGTCAGGCCGTTCGTGAAGCGATCGATCGTCAGCGCAAGGGGTAAGGCCGCCATACCCCAGACCAGCGTTGTGGCAACGCCAAAATCCTTGGCGAACGCGCCCATCTGCGAAATCACCATGAGTCCTGAGGTGGACATCATGCCCATCATGACGAACATGAGCCAAAAGACCGGCTGCTTAAGCATCATTGCTGGCTTGACGCCGCTGGCATGCGACTCCACCTTGACGGACTCCGCCATCACTTCAACGGGTGGACGCTTGATCCCCTGCGCAGCAATCAACCCCACTGCGGCGATGATGTAGCCGAAGACTGTGATGGTCTGCGAGTACCCAAACGTTGCCAGACTCGATGAAATCGGGAAGGTGGTCAAAATGGCGCCAAAGCCGTAGCCGGCAGCGACCATGCCCACAGCAAAGCCACGCTTGCGCGGAAACCAGCGCACCATAAGGCCAACCACGCCGACGTAGATCACGCCGGTTCCGATACCCCCAAGCAAGCCGTAGGTCAGGTACAGCTGCACCACGCTGTGCGCCGAGGCTGAAAGCACCCAGCTCGCCCCGGTCAGTGCGGCGCCGACAGACAGCAACATCCTCGGGCCGAAGCGATCCACGAGGAAGCCCTGGAAGGGTGAGAAAAATGTCTGCAGGACGATGAGAATCGAAAAAGTGACCTGCAGCTGAGCCAGGCTTGCGCCAACCTGCCCGAGTAGCGGCTTGGTAAAGAGGGCCCAGACATACTGCGGGCTCGAGATGGCCATCATGCACAGCAGGCCGAGGGCAAGCTGGCCCCATCGGCCCTTGAAATTCGTCATCGGCAAGGCGAGGCCTTGCGGGGAATCAAGCATTGTGGACATGGACGACTCCTTGACTGGGTCTTTGCGACCGTGGCCAACGGGCGAACGCCGCCCGTTAGTGCATGCAATGGGATGGTGCTTACGAGGATTGCGCGCAGCAGCCCTCAAACTGCGGGCTTGTCCCGCTGGTAGGTGCTGGTGAAGTGCGCGTGCTGCGGCATGGTGGTGGCGATCTTCATGGGCGAGGCTCCATTGCTGAGGGTTGAAAACGAGCACGGAAGAAAGCGGTGACGACGCTTTTCTCCCGGGCTTTTATCCCTCCGTGGAGCCTCCAGAGGAGGCCGGGCCGCTCTTGGACCAGGCGCTTCGCGAAGAAGCCGGAACCCTAGCTGCCCTGTCAAACGCAAAACAACAATTGGCGATCAACCACCAATTCCGTGCCCAAAGGGCCATGCAAGCCTCGTGCCAGCTTTGCCGTGGCCCTCGCACGCCTGGCAGCACGAGGGCACCATCCGTTGTTGTGCGCGTCAAGCCACGAATTGGTGCAGCATGCCCACGCATATGACGTCACACAGCCATGGCACCGGCTTGCCTCAGGTCAATCCACGTTGCTCGTTGTCGCTGCGTACGGTTTGCAACCGGTGCAGCGTGATCTTTCGCGTCTCGAGCTGGCTGCGGTCGATGTGTGCACGGACAAGCATCTCCGCCTCGTCGGGGCGGTGGCGCCGAATCGCCCGCAGCATGGCTGCATGTTCATCGTAGGTTGTGCCGATACGCTGGGGATAGGTGAAATCCAGCCGCCGGATGACGCGGATACGGTCCGTGACATCGGCATGCACGCGCAGCATCTCCGTGTTTCCAGCCGCAGCCACCAATTCCCCGTGGAAGGCTTCGTCAAGCACGGAGATCTGGCGCGCGTCGCTCAGGCGCTCGGATTTGTCGACGAGCCAAATAGCCACCAGCGCGTCGAGCCGCTGCCGCAATTCGGGCCCAAATTCGGCAGATGCCAGCCGCCGCACCGCAAACACCTCGATGAGCTTGCGCAGTTCATACAGCTGATCGAAGCGGGAAAAGTCGATGGGGACCACCTCCCATCCACTGCGGAAGTAGCCGCGCACAAGTCCTTCGCTTTGCAACCGAAGCAACGCCTCACGCACCGGCGTGCGCGACACGCCGTAGAGCTCAGCCAGTTCGGTTTCAGTAAAGCGCTGTCCCGGCAGCAGGCGGAACTCGAAGACGTCCTCGCGCAGGTGCGCGTAGACCTCGGTGGCACGCGAGGCTGGCTTGGCGAGGGGTGGATGCCCACCACCCCGCATGGCACGCCCGGCCGTTGATTCACTCATGGCGTGTCCATCCAGCTGACATGTGCAGCCACGATTCGCCAGCCCTCGGGAAAGCGTACCCAGGTCTGGCTCTGCCGCCCGATGCGATCCACCCCATCGCGCTCGAATTCGATGTTTGTTACAGCGACGTCCCGTCCAAAGGTGGTGACGAGCCGGCGTCGAATGGTGCGCTCCAGCCCTTGCGGACGTCGCCGGGCACGAAAGTCGGCAATGGCATCGAAGCCGTAGAGATTTTCGCCCACGCCATAGCGCAAGGTGATGGTCGAGCGCCAGAACAGGGCATTGAGGCGATCCACATCATTATTCACGAGGGCGCATTCATAACGATCGAAGATGGCTTCGAGTTCCGCCAGCACATCGGGAAGATTGACCTGAGCGATCATTCGATGTACCCGGTGCGTGCCTGCAGTGCAGTTGCAAGCGGCTTGCACTGCGCTGCGCCGCAGCGCTCGAGCTGCAGCGCAGCCCGCAGTGCGATGTCCTCGCGCCATGGCGGTGCAATCAATTGGACTCCGATGGGCAAGGCTTCAGGCGCGACACGCATCGGGACTGCCACGACGGGCAGGCCAATACACGAGATGGGCTGCGTCAGCAGGCCCATGTTCGGGCGTGTGGCCAGCGCGCATCCATTCAAATCGAAGAACGCGCTCCCGAGTGGCTGGGCGGGCACGGGTGTGGCGGGCGCAATGAACAAATCGAATTCCTCGAAAAGACGACACACTTGCGCATGAAAGCGCGCGCGAACTCTTTGCGCCTTCGTGTACCAAGCCGCAGGCACCATGGCCCCAGCGGCTAGGCGATCGCGCGAAAGCGGCTCCATCTGCTCGTAGTTCTCCCGCAGATGCTCGATGTGAAGCTGCCCACCCTCGGCCGCCGTGATCACGAAGGCCGCAGCACGCGCAGCCTCCACTCCTGGCAACTCCAGCTCATCCTGCGCCCCTAGCGCCTGCGCGGCTGCACGCGCTGCGCGCTTTGCCTCGGGCCCGGCGTTGCGCTCAAAGTACCCCCCAAGCCACGCCACGCGCAACGGTTTGTCATCCGGGCCTGCCGTGATCGCGCTGCCAATTGCCTCAGCTTCGTCTCTGGCATCCCGACACAGCATGCTGTAGCAAAGCGCCAGATCTTCTGCGCTGCGTGCGAAGGCGCCCAAATGGTCAAGGCTGTAGACAAACGGGTAGCTGCCCTCCCGCGGCAAACGCCCAAAGGTCGGCTTGATGCCGAAGATGCCGCATAGCGACGCTGGCACGCGAATGGAGCCGTTTGTATCCGACCCTAACGCCAGGGGAACCATGCCCGAGGCCACCGCTGCAGCGCTGCCACCCGACGAGCCTCCAGCGCTGCGCGTTAAATCGTGCGGATTGCAGGTGGCGCCGTAATGCGTGTTTTCCGTGGTAAACCCATAGGCAAATTCGTCCATGTTGAGCGCCCCGAGCAACACTGCCCCGGCAGCATCCATGCGTTGCACAAGGGCAGCATCGCCTTTCGCAGGGGCCGCGCCGGCCAGCAGGCGCGAACCCGCCAGCGTCGGCAGGCCCTCGATATCAAAAAGATTCTTCACCGCATAGGGGACCCCCGCAAGTGGCGGCAGTGCATGCCCTTGCGCACGCAGTCTGTCGATGCGCGCAGCCTGGGCCCGCGCGCGGTCAGTCGTTTTGTGAGTGAAGGCCCGAATCCCGGCGTCCAGCACATCCAGTCGTGCGATCGCCTCCTCGATCAGCTTTGAGGCCGAGATCTCGGCTCCGGCCACGGCATGCGATACATCCAAAACCGAAGCCATCGGATAAGCGGTGAGTTGTTTGGGCATGGGTGAGCAGGCGTTGGTTATAGGCAGTCCGGGATTGGATCTGTCAGCATCTGGCGCCGGGAGAAACCCGCGCCGACGTGGTCTCAAGGCCGGAAAACAGGAGCCGGCTCATCCAGTTCGGTGAGGACCTGCTCATCCAGACGGTCGGCCATGTCGCGCAAGCGCCGCCATTGCGCGGAAATTCTGCACAAGGCTTCGTCATTCATGGCGAGGCGCAACAAGGAGGCATGGACGCGCACGCAGTGCAGGTCCATGTCCGCATCGGCGTTGGAAACATCAGTGGTGTTCATGGTCAGGGGATGGAAGTCATGTTGGTCAGTTCTGTGCATGCGCCGCGGCCCCGATGCGCCCGAGCATCCTGCACCAGGATTGCGCGACGACGGCACCGCACTTGTGCGCTGCGCGCTCCTCGTGGAGGACAGACGTTGCTCTGCGTGCGCCCATCGACATGCCATGCAGCGTGGGGGCGTGACGTCCACGGCGAGGATGCGATTCGCGCTTGCCTCGATGAAGTTTGCATGGCACAGGGCTCCGATCTTGTATGCATGATCTCATGCAAGGGATGTGCCAGCCCGCGCATCCGCACCGCAATCGCTGGCCTGAGGCGCTGAGGCCACGCAGCGGATTCGCCCTCACCTGCGCACCAAATTGCAGCGATCGTCAGGCCTTTGTCTGGCACGCAGCTTGCATGCTGACGGCTATCCATCATGTATGCAAGTTTGAATCCAACCGCGCGCCATGCATATCCAGCTTCTTGACATCACCAAGCGCTTTGGCACCGTTGTCGCTAACGATGCCGTCTCGCTGGATATTGCCGAAGGCGAGGTTCTGGCGCTTCTCGGAGAAAATGGAGCGGGCAAAAGCACGCTGATGAAAGTCCTGTACGGCTATTACCGCGCCGACGCCGGACAGATCTTGATTGATGGACGCGAGGCGGCCATTGCGTCACCCCGCGATGCGATGGCTTTGGGCATCGGCATGGTGTTTCAGCAGTTCAGCTTGATCCCGGCGCTAAGCGTGCTGGAAAACCTCTTGCTGGCGTATCCAGCCGCGCCTTGGTGGCACGCATCGCGCAACGTCGAAAAGGTTCTGGGCCTGCTTGAGGAGTTCGCGCCAGGCGTTGAGGCACGTCGCCGTGTGAGTGACCTGTCGGTGGGCCAAAAGCAGCAGGTTGAGCTGGTCAAGGTTCTCAATCTCGAAGCACGACTCGTCATCCTTGACGAACCGACCTCGGTGCTTGCGCCCGAGGAGGCGCAGCGCCTGCATGGCGTCGTGCGCAAGCTGGCTGACTCCGGGCGCAGTGTCGTGCTCATCACCCACAAGCTTGAAGACGTGCGCGCATGTGCCCATCGGGTTTCGGTGATGCGCGCAGGCCGCCTCGTGGCGCAATCTGAGGCCTGCGGGATCGATGCGCAGGCGCTGGTGGCCCTGATGGTGGGTGAGGCCAAACTCAAACCCGTGGCAAGCACGGTGCCGGTTGCGAACCGCCCGGCGCGGGTCGCGATCCGCCATCTCCGATGCCACAGCGAAACGCTTGCGCTCGACGACATCGACCTCGATATCGCTCCGGGTGAGGTGCTGGGGATCGCAGGCGTTTCGGGAAACGGTCAGGATCTGCTGGCTGATGCTGTTACAGGCATGGCTGCACTTAGCGCAGGCGAGGTCCTCCTGGATGGCGAGGTGTTGCACAGTCGGGGACAGCGACAGCCGCACGATGCAAGGCAGGGCTATATCCCGGAATATCCACTGAAGAACGCCGTTGCGCCCGAGATGAGCAACAACATCAATCTCGCCTTGCGCCACCTTTTGAGATTGCCCCTGTTCCCGGACTGGCGTGCGCAGGAAGTGCAGGCCAGCGCCTTGATGGAACGCTACGACGTGCGCCCGCGCCAGGGCCGTCTCGCCTCGGGTCGTCTATCCGGGGGGAACCTGCAAAAACTTGTCATTGCGCGCGAACTCTCACAGCCGCGGGCCTTTGTCGTTGCCTGTTATCCCACGATGGGCCTTGACCTGCAGGCCACACAGGTCGTGTACGAGGAGCTGTTCCGCCAGGCACGCGCAGGCGCAGCGATTCTTTGGATCTCCGAGGATCTGGACGATTTGTTGCGCTATGCCCATCGCATCGCGGTCCTTTATCACGGGCGCATCGCCGGCGTGCTGCCCGCAGCGCAGGCAGACCGGGTGCGCGTTGGCCACCTGATGACGGGCGGAACGCTGCAATGAAGATGGCACGCCTGGCAGTCGATCGTTGGGGCGCAAGCCGGGTGCAGCACCTGTTCGTGCCGGTGGTAGGGACAGCCGTCTTCCTGCTCCTTGCATCTGCTTTTTTTATTTCAACGGCTATGCACCGCTTGAAATCTTTCGGCAGATCGCGCTAGGCGCCTTCGGCAACGCCTTCTCCACAAACACGACGCTGGCGAAATCGATTCCGATCTTGTTCTGCGCCCTGGCCACAGCACTGCCGGCACGCATGGGGCTGGTGTCCGTCGGTGCCGAAGGGCAACTCTATTTTGGCGCCCTTGCCGGCACTGCGGCCGTGCTGTCGCTGACGACAGCACCGTTCTGGCAACTTTTTCCAGCCACCTTGGCGCTCACACTCATGGGCGGCGCCTTGTGGGGTGCGATTCCTGGCATTCTGCGCGCGGGACTGGGGGTTAACGAAACCATCGTCACCATCCTCATGAACTACATCGGCATCCAACTTGTGGAATATGCCGTCTATGGGCCGTGGAAAGACGCTGGAAATCTGGGTTGGCCCGCTACCATCGCCTTTCCCCAAGCCGCAAAGTTCCCGACGATCGCCGTCGGTGCCTTCTCCAGCAACTGGGCGCTGGTGCTCGCTGTCGTCCTGGCCCTCGGCCTGCACCTGCTTGTGGAGCGCAGCCGCTGGGGTACCGCACTTGCTTTACTGCGCAGCAACCCGCGCGTGGCGCGCATGGCCGGGCTGTCATACGTGACTCATGCCATTGCAGTCATGGCCTTGGCGGGATCGTTCGCAGGTCTGGCCGGCCTGGTGCAAACCGCCAATGTGCAAAACCACCTCCAGCCCGATATCTCGTCGGGCTACGGCTATGTCGGGTTTCTTGTCGCGTGGCTGGCCGGGCAAAATTTCCTGCGCATCATCCCATTGGCGCTGCTCATGGGCGGACTCTTGTCAGCCGGTGACGCCCTTCAGCTGTTCGCCCAGCTGCCATTTGCCAATACGGTCGTCATGCAGGCGCTCCTGTTCATCAGCGTGCTGGGCGTGGGCGCTTGGCGTGAAAAGCGACGGAGCGCGACATGACGGCAACGCTGGTGTCGAATCTGCTCTCCATTGCCCTGCTGACGTCCACGCCGGTGCTGCTGGCCATGCTCGGCGAGACGCTGACCGAGCGCACCGGCGTCATCAATCTGGGCGTGGAAGGTCAAATGCTGGTTGGTGCAGCAGCGGGCTTTGCCGCAACCCACGCCAGCGGCAATCCCTGGCTTGGCTTGCTCGTGGGAGCGCTTGCCGGCACGCTGCTGTCCTCGATCCATGCCCTGCTGTGCCTAGCGCTTGGGGTCAATCAGATCGCCAGCGGCCTTGCCATCCTTTTTTTGGGCAACGGACTGTCATCCTTTTACGGCACCTCCCTGGTGGGCCAACAAATCGATGGCTTCCACAGTATGGCGCATGGGTGGCTGGCGCTGCTGCCCGGAATCGGGCCCTTCCTCGGCCAGCTCACGCCTACGGTCTATCTGGCGGCGTTTTTGCTGATTGCCAGCGGCATCTTCCTGTACCGAACACAATGGGGCCTGGTCTGGCGTGCCGCTGGCGAGTCCGCCGATGCCCTGCGCATGCTGGGCAAGAGGCCAGTGGCGTTGCGCCTGGCCGGCGTCCTCGTGGGCGGCCTGCTCACGGGTTTGGCTGGTGCGGCGCTGTCGGTCGATTACACACGCACCTGGGTCGAACAGATGACCGCAGGCCGCGGACTGCTGGCGGTAGGCCTCGTCATCGTGGCGCGCTGGAACCCCTGGCTGGCCCTGCCTGTCGCGCTGATCTACGGCCTGGCCGAGGCCCTCTCCCTGCGCTTGCAGTCCGCTGGCGCTGACCTCTCCCCGTATCTGCTCGGCACTCTGCCTTATCTGGTGCCGCTGATCGTGCTGCTGCTGACCTACAGGGGAAGCCAGCGCGCCAACGCCATGCCGCAAGAACTTGCGGGTGTCTTCCGCGGCATGGCCTGATCGTCCACAGTTGACTTCCCCGGAGAACCGAATGAAACATCGAATCGTTGTGTTGGGCACATTGATTGGCCTGGGACTGGCGCTGGCGAGCCGCCCTGCCCTTGCCGATATTGCGGTGGGCTATGTGTATGTCGGAGCCAAAACCGATGGCGGCTACAACCAGGCGCAAGATGCCGGCCGCCTGTACGTGCAGGCGCAAGTCCCCGGCGTAAAGACAAACGAGCTGGAAAACATTCCGGAGAACAATCAGGTCGTCCAGGGCATGGAGCGCATGATTGGCGCGGGTGACAAGGTGATCTTCGCCACCAGTTACGGTTATTTGCCCTATGCGCTTGAGCTCGCCAAGAAGTACCCCGCCGTCACATTCATGCATTGCGGAGGCGCAAAACTCGCGCCGAACCTTGGAACCTATTTCGCCGACATGTTCGAGGCGATGTATCTATCGGGCATTGCGGCCGGAAAGGCCAGTGTTGATGGAAAGATCGGCTTCGTGGCTGCGCATCCGATTCCGCAGATCCTGCAAGACATCAATGCCATCGAGCTTGGTGCGCAGTCCGTCAATCCCAAGGCCACCGTGACGGTGGTGTACACCGGCGCCTGGAACGACCCAGCCAAGGATGTGGCTGCCGTCAACACGCTCGTCGACCAGGGTGTGAAGGTCATCGGCATGCACGTCGATTCGCCAATCCCCGTGATCGAGGCTGCGAAAAAACGCGGTGTCAAGGTCATCGGGTATCACTTTGACGACATGAAGTTCGATCCGCAGGGCTGGCTCACCGGTGGCTACTGGAACTGGGGCCCGATCATGGCAAGCGTGGTCAAGCAGGTGGAAGCCGGAACGTGGAAATCGCAGGCCATCTACGGCAACCTTGCATCCGGCGCTGCCAAACTCGCACCGTTCGGCCCCTCCGTGGACGCGTCCACCCGCAAGCTGGTCCTCGACAAGCAAAAGGAGATCGAAGCCGGCACGCTCAACGTCTGGGCAGGCCCGATCTATGGCCAGGACGGAAAACTTGTGGTCGCTGCGGGTCACGTCCTGCCACGACCCAAGGTGGACGCGATGAATTTCTTTGTCAAAGGCGTGGTCGGTACCCTCAAATGAATCGCTCCGAGACGACGGCGCAGCCCATTGCCGCCGACCCCTATGCCTGGCCCTATGACGGGGACCTGCGCCCGGACAACACGGCCTTGATGGTGATCGACATGCAGACCGACTTCTGTGGCGTCGGGGGATACGTCGACCGCATGGGCTACGACTTGTCCCTCACGCGTGCACCCATCAAGCCCATCGCCGCCACCCTGGCCGCGCTTCGCGCCTTTGGCGCCACCATCATCCATACCCGGGAAGGCCACAGGCCAGACCTATCCGATCTGCCAGCCAACAAGCGTTGGCGCAGTCAGCGCATGGGCGCCGGAATCGGGGATCCAGGCCCATGCGGCAAGATCCTGGTGCGGGGGGAGCCGGGGTGGGAAATCATCCCCGAGCTCTCGCCCAACCCGGGTGAGATCGTGATCGACAAGCCGGGTAAGGGTTCGTTTTGCGCCACCGATCTGGAGTTCATCCTGCGCCAGCGGCAAATCCGCAACATCATCCTGACCGGCATCACCACCGATGTGTGTGTGCACACCACCATGCGTGAAGCCAACGATCGTGGCTTTGAATGCCTCGTGCTGGGTGACTGCTGCGGCGCCACCGATGCGGGCAACCATCGGGCCGCGCTCAAGATGGTCACCATGCAAGGCGGGGTGTTCGGTGCCGTGGCCGATTCCAGCGCGCTGCTTCAATCACTGGAGTGCCCATGACCCCACCCGCACCAAACGCCCCAACGCTGAGCGTGCCTGCGAAGCCTGGCACGTTTCGCGCACCGTTGTCGCGTACTGCGCTCATTCTCATCGACATGCAGCGCGATTTCATCGAACCCGGCGGCTTCGGCGAAGCCCTCGGCAACGACGTTTCGCAGCTGGCCAGTGCGGTGGATGCTGCCGTGCAGCTCCTGCAATGGGCGCGCGGCCTGGGGCTGATGGTGGTGCATACGCGCGAATCGCACGCTGCCGACCTTTCCGATTGCCCTGCGTCCAAGCGCCTGCGCGGCGAACCCGTCCTGCGCATTGGGGACGTGGGCCCAATGGGTCGTGTCTTGGTCCGGGGAGAGCCCGGCAATGCGATCGTCGCCGCGCTCAGCCCCGCGCCCGGCGAGATCGTGATCGACAAGCCGGGCAAAGGCGCTTTCTATGGCACCACGCTGCACGCGCTCCTTGGCGCGCGCGGCATCACCCACTTGCTTTTCGGCGGGGTGACCACGGAGGTTTGCGTGCAATCGAGCATGCGCGAGGCGAACGACCGTGGCTATGAGTGCCTGTTGGTGGAGGAAGCCACGGCCAGCTATTTTCCCCAATTCAAGCAAGCCACGCTTGCGATGATTGTGGCGCAGGGGGGAATCGTCGGCTGGACCTGCCCCATTGCCGCACTGCTCGGTGCCTGAGTGCGGGTGCGGCAACCGTCACGCCACCACTTGTGGCACCGGTCGAACCGGGCGCTCCGTGGCCCGTACGCAGGGGCACAGGCTCGGCAGCCGGCACGGCGCATGCACAACGTGGGGATGCGCGGATGGATCCACGCATTGCACGGCGCGCTTCTCAGGGCCCGCGTCAAGCCGGCCGTTCAGGGCTCAGTGCGAGGCGATGAGGCCGGCGTGGCCTGCAGGTGCTGCATAAGCTCCGCCTTGATCTGCCGAAGCCAGGATTTCACGGCCTGCTCGTTACGCAAGCCCATGCGCATGAGGATCTTTTGTCCGGCTGAAGCCGACTCAAGGGTGGAGTCAGCATAGGTGTACAGCACATGCGGCTGCGCCAGCAGGATCGGCGCTTGGGGCTCGGGGGCTGCGAGCAAATTATCGATCACCACGAGGAGTCGCGCGTTGAAGTTTCCGCTCGGGTAGCCCAATTCCTTGTATGCCTGCTCAAAAAGCGGGTAAAAATCAAGATAGACCGAAACCAACCGCTGCGCGCCGAGGCTTTGCAAGATTTGCAGATACGGCGCATAGCGCGCGGCGTTGCCTTGCGCGATCGCCAGTGTGGCGCCATGGCCCGAAACCTGGAAGCTTCCCGGCACGGGTTTGACAGGCCAGGCCTGGACCGGGGCCTGCTGTCGCGGCAGGTTATCGAGGGTTGACACGATGTGCACGATCAGCCTGTGCGGCACGACCCATTGCGCGAAGGCCGACCTGCCAATGATGGATTCGATGGCCTTGCCGATCGCCGAGTCACTGTGTTCGAGTGTGGGCAATGACGCGCTTGTTGCTGGCACTTGCAGTTGAGGCTGCGCAGCCGAAACGGCGTTCGACGCGCCACGCGTGACGGGGACCACGGGCATGGCTGGTGCGGAGGCCGCAGGTGGGGTGCCTGCCGTGCGCTGGATGGCATATTCGGTGAAGTGAACCACACGCTCCCAGTTCAGGAGCGCAAGGACGATCGCCGTCACGACTACGATCATCGCCACGATTTCCACAGAGTCGACTTTTCTCATCATCGCCATCCTGGTTCGAAATGCAATGCGGCGCACAGTGCCTGGTCGTCCCCCAGCCGGCGCGGCCCGGCGGCCTCATCGATTGAACGGTGCGGCCGGCTGCGGGGTCGCCGGTTGCCACTGCGGATCCAGCCCATGGTCGGCAATGATCCCACAAGGGAAAAGATCAATCCACCGCGAGAATCACATGGCTGGCCTTGATCAGAACGCCCACCGCGTCGCCGACCTTCAGGGCCAGGTCTTTCTCACTGCCCTTGGTGATCATGACGACGAGTTCGGGGCCACCGGCCACCTGCACCACCACTTCGGTCTCGACGGCGCCGGTGACGACGGATTTGACCGTTCCAGCGAGGTGATTGCGTGCCGAGGTCTTGGGCAGCGGCCCGACCACGAGGATCGGCCACGACGCTTTCACGAGCGCGAGCACCCTTTGCCCGGGACTCAAGCCCAAGGCGCGCGCGCTTTCCTTGGTCACGATGGCAACGAGTTTTCCCCCGGCCTGGAGATCGAGGATGACTTCGCTGTTGACCGCACCGTCGTGCACAGCACGAACGGTAGCCTGGAATTGATTGCGAGCACTGGTTTTCATGGGCCTGATCTCCTGGTTCGAGTCACGCGCTGCCGCAAAGCGCCACAGCGACAATTCTCCATGCCGCCCAGACCATGCCGAGGGATAACCTGGACGAAGGCAGCATGCCAACGCGCCTCAGTGGCCAGGAAGCCGGCCAGCCCGGCTGGGCGCGTGTCCGTAGGCCACCGGGACCTCACTGAGCATAAGGCGCTGGCCGATCCTGTCAAGGACTGGACCACCGATGTGGACAGCACCGTTTCGGCATCGCCCCGTTGCCCCCGCCCGGCACGTCACCCAAGCCAGTCGAGCTGATCGCCGGTGCCCGGCGCGGCCCTCGGCCCTCAAGCGCGGCCCGGCAGGGCCGGGGCTGTGGATGTCTGCAGCTGCTCGCCCGGGCGGCTTTCGGGAGGCAAGGTCCCCTCAGTTGGCACCGCGCTGTGTCGGCTTGAGCGCCATGGCACCATCGCCAAGCAGGTACAGCACGATCAGGCCAACGGTCCAGAAGGCGGGGTACTCCCAGCCGCCGCCCTTGTTCGTAAACAGCCAGCCGTTGCCGCCGTGCACGAGCACGATCGTGCCGAGCATCTCAAGGGCTAACGGCAGCGCCACCCAGGGGGCATAAATACCCAAAATCAGCGCCAACCCGCCGAAGAACTCAAGCGCGATGACGGCGTAGGCCGCGATTGCAGGCAAGCCGAGCGAGGCGAAATAGCCAACGAAGCCGGGCACGGTAAAGACAAAAATCTTCAGCCCGACATGGGCCAGGAACATGATGCCGAGGCTTACGCGCAAAAGCAATGCGGCGTAAGGGGACGTGGATGTCTTGATCATGATGATCCTTTGCGTCAAAAAATGCGTAGATGGAATGCGTAGATGGAATGCGTATCGACCGACTTGGGGCTGCGAGTCGGTCGACCAGCGGGCGGTAGGTCAAGCCTTGCGTAACCATGTGGGTGCAATGCTGGTGCCAAGGCCGGCGCCGTAGCCCAGGTAAATGTTCAGGCCCGCAAGCGGCTCCAGGTAGCGTGCGTTCTTCAGTGCCCCGGCATCGATGACATCGAACCCCATGGAGCGCGCCATCGTCTCCACCGTTTCCTTGGCCTTGGCGTCATCGCCGGCGATGAACGTCGCAACCTTCTTGCCATCGCCAAAATCGGCACCCGCGGCAAGCACCTGCGCGAACACCGTATTGAAGGCCTTGACGATCTGCACGTTCGGCACAGCGCGCGCAATTTCCTCGGCAGCCGATGTCGTGTGTCCCAGTGTCAGACCCATATAGTCATCCGTCAACGGGTTCGTAATGTCCACGACGACTTGTCCCGCGCCCGGGGCAACCGCACGCAAGGCGCTCACCGCGTCGGGGTAAGCCGTTGCCAGAACGATGAGTTCGCTGCCCGTTGCCGCGTCTGCAGCAGCGGCAGCGCGCGCGCCATAACGGGCCGCAAGCTGGCTCGCCTTGGCGGCGTCGCGTCCCGTGACGATGACCTGATGGCCGGCTTTGGTGAGTTGTTGAACGAAGGCCGAGCCCATGTTGCCCGATCCAATAACTGTGATTTTCATGACGTTTCCTTTGTGAAGTTTCCATCGGTGGCACCGGCCTGACTTGCGCTGGCAAGTCCAAACAATGCACACCATGGAAAGGACTGTAGGCGGCAGGAATCCAAGGAAACAGATGGCGCGGCGCAATTTATCATTACGATAACCGTAACAATCAATCAAACTTTATGGATATTTCCCACGCGATGCGCGTTCTGGTCCAGGTCGTCGATTCGGGCAGTTTCGTGCGCGCAGCCGACGCCTTGGGTATGTCCAACGCCGCGGTCACGCGCCAGATCGCATCCCTTGAATCGCACTTGGGCGCGCGGCTGCTCCATCGCACGACGCGCCGCCTTTCCCTGACGGACGCGGGTGCCGAGTTCTGTGCGCGCAGTCGGGTGATTCTGGAAGAAATCGCCGAGGCCGAGGCGGTGGCGGGCGAGGGCTCGGCCCAGCCGTTCGGACTTTTGCGAATTTCCGCGCCCCTATCGTTCGGCCTGATGCAACTGGCCCGATTCCTTCCGGGTTTTCGCGCGCGCCACCCGCAGTTGCGCCTTGATATCGATCTGTCGGACCGCGTCGTCGACTTGGCCAACGAGGGCGTTGACGTGGCGCTGCGCATTGCCAGCAAGCTCGACGACAATCTCGTCGCCCGCCGCATCGCCCCGGTGAGCATGGTGGTCTGCGCCTCACCGGATTACCTGAAGCGCCGCGGCACCCCCAAGGTCCCAGCCGAGCTTGTCGATCACGCCACGCTGAGTTTCAGTTACCTGTGGGCGGGCGACGAGTGGCCATTCACGGATGCAAACGGCGATCTCACCCGCGTCAAGGTCAGTCCCGCGGTGCACGCGACCAACGGGGACCTCCTGCGCGAACTTGCCGTGGCTGGCGGCGGAATCATCATGCAGCCGACGTTCATCGTCGCATCCGAACTGGAGCGCGGCACGCTCGTGCCGATTCTGGCGGAGTACCAAACACTCGAGCTGAGTCTGTTTGCCGTATACCTCAGCCGTCGTCACCTTTCGAACAAAGTCAGGGTGTTCATCGACGAACTCGTGAGTGCGATCGGCGAAGACGCGCCACGCGGACACCCAAAGCCTCGCGCGAGCGCCAAGCGTCCCAGCGCTTCGTTGCGCCGCGTGTAACCACTGGTCGTGAGCGCTGGCGTGCCGTCTGCGTCATCGACTATGCTGGCTGGCATGCATCGCTTCGATCAGTCCGATGAGCTCAACTGCCAAAGAGAGTTGGAGGTGCCGTTCAAAAGAGGATTCGACGCCACCGGTTGCGCCGCGCAATATATGACCGTGCGCTGGCGCAAGCCGAGTTGCAGCCGAAGCCGTGATCGGGGCAGCGCTGATGATTGATCAACTCCAAAACGTGGGCCATGTGCAAAGCGTGGTCATCGACCTGGCGATCGAATTCGGCCCGAAAGTGCTGGTTGCGATCATCATCATCGTGTTCGGCTATTTTGCCGGCGGGTGGGTCGGCCGGATCGCGCAGCGCAGCCTACACAGGTTTCATCTTGAGCCACCGCTGAACCAGCTAATCGTGAGAATCGTGCGCGCCAGCGTGCTCGCACTCTTCACGATCATGGCACTGGAAAATCTGGGGGTGGAACTCCTGCCGCTGATCGCAGGCCTCGGGGTGGCCGGTGCGGGTGTCGCGCTCGCAATGCAGGGCGTGCTCGGCAATGTCATGGCTGGACTAACCATCATCTTTACCAGGCCGTTCCACGTGGGCGATTACATTTCGATCGTGGGCAACGAGGGCACGGTGGCGAACATCAGCCTGTTTACCGATTGGCGCGAAAAGCCCCGACGTTCAGGCCGGGGATGGATAGCGCGGAGTCCGAAGGACTCCTTTCCTGCCGTTAAGTCGGAGTCGACTGTTGCTCGATGTACTGGCGCACGATGGAGATGGGTGCGCCGCCACAGCTTGAGGCAAAGTAGGACGGCGACCACAACACGCCCCTCCAGTAGCGTTTTTCGATGTCGGGTCTTTCCTTGCGCAGCAGGCGACTGGACACGCCCTTGAGGCTGTTCACGAGATTGGAGACGGCGACCTTGGGCGGGTACTCGACCAGCAGATGCACATGATCGTCTTCGCCGTCCATCTCGATGAGTTGCGCCTCGAAATCGGCGCAGGTCTTGGCGAAGATGATGCGTAGCCGTTCGATGGCGTCGCCATCGAACACCTTGCGGCGATATTTCGCCACAAAGACCAAATGCACATGCATCTTGAAAACACAGTGCCGGCCGTGTCGAATATCGTTGTCATCGCTCATAGACCAAAAGTATAATGCAACACATGCAGCGCCTCCAAGCCTTCAAATACGAACTCATGCCGACCGGCGAACAGCAGCGCCAGATGCGCCGCTTCGCGGGCTCGTGCCGGTTCGTGTTCAACAAGGCGCTGGCGTTGCAGAAGGAACGCTTTGATCGCGGCGAGAAGAAGCTGGGCTACGCCGGGATGTGCAAGCTGCTCACCGAGTGGAAGGCGGTGCCGAAAACGCTCTGGCTGAACGAAACACCAAGTCAAGCCTTGCAACAGGCGCTCAAGAATCTGGAACGCGCGTACAAAAACTTCTTCGAGAAACGCGCCGACTTCCCGCGCCTCAAGAAAAAAGGCCAGTCGGACAGCTTGCGCTATCCGCAAGGCGTCAAGCTCGACCAGGCCAATGCCCGCGTCTTCCTGCCCAAGCTCGGGTGGCTGCGCTACCGCAAGAGCCGAGACGCGCTCGGCGCATTGCGCAACGTCACCGTCAGCCTCTCGGGGAGTGCGTGGTTCATCAGTATCCAGACCGAACGCGAAGTCGAGCAACCAGCGCCAATTTCAACAAGCGCCGTTGGCATCGACATGGGCATCGCGCGCTTTGCGACGTTCTCGGACGGGGCGTTCATTGCGCCGCTGAACAGCTTCAGGAAGCACGAAGCGCGGCTGCGCCGCTACCAGCGGGCAATGAGCCGCAAGGTCAAATTCTCAAAGAACTGGAGCAAAGCCAAGGCGCGTGTTTCGCGCATTCAATCCCGCATCGGCAACGCCCGCCGCGACTTCCTGCACAAGGCCACGACCACGATCAGCCAAAACCACGCGATGGTGTGTATCGAGGACTTGCAGGTACGCAACATGTCCAGGTCTGCGGCGGGGACTGCTGAAAAGCCGGGACGAAGCGTTCGGGCCAAGTCTGGCCTGAACAAATCGATCCTCGATCAGGGCTGGGCCGAGTTCCGCCGTCAACTGGACTACAAGCTCCAGTGGAGCGGCGGGTATCTCATTGCAGTTCCACCGCAATACACCAGCCGCACCTGTCCGCATTGCGGCCACCTCAGCGCCGACAATCGCAAGACGCAAGCGCGGTTTGCGTGCGTTGCGTGCGGCTTCGAGGAACACGCCGATCTCGTTGGCGCGATCAACATCCTTTCTCGCGGGATTCAAATGCTGCGAGACGAAGGGCAGGACACGGCGCACGCTTGCGCCGGGTGCGTGAGCACAGCCCGGATCGCCTGTGAAGTGAGCGGTGCAGCAAGGCCGCCAGCAGCAGGAACCCACCGAAGCGACTCAGGAGCGGCTCAATGCCTCGCCTGAGCGCCGTAGGAATCTCCGCCCTTCCCGCGCAAGCGGTGGCCGAAGGCCAAGGGCGGGGAGGATGTCAACACGGTGCTCAGCCACACGGATCACTCACAGGTCGTGATCCCCAATCGCAAAATCGTGGGCGAAATCCTTCACAACTATGGAACGATCCGCCAACTCGACATCCACGTGGGCGTCGCCTACGACACGGATCTGGACAAGGTGCTGGCCGCAGTCGACGAGGTGCTGCGCGCAAATTCACGCGTACTGCAAGATCCTCGGCCTGTCGTGACTGCCAACATGCTCGCGCCTTCCTCGATTTCCATCGCGGTCAAACCCTGGGTGGCGGTGCCGGACTACGGCCAGGCCCACGGCGAAATCACCAAGGCCGTCGTCGAGACGTTTCGCCTGCGCGGCATCGTCATCCCGGTCTCGCAAGCCGCTGTGCAGATTTCCTGACGGGGGTTTGCAGGCGCAACCGCTTGACTTGCCACCGTGTGGCGCCACCCGCTGATGCAGCAGGCCCGAGCGCGTCGACGCCGGGTCACGACGGGTGCATGCGCCCGTGTTCCTCGATCACCGCCATCAACTGCTGCGATGCCTTTCGCGGGTCGGGCGCGGCGAGAATCGCGCTCACCACAGCCAATCCGTCAGCACCCGACGACAGGGCTGCCGCTGCATTGGCCAGCGCGATGCCCCCAATGGCAACAAGCGGCAGGGATGTCAGTGCGCGAATTGCCACAAGTCCATGCAAGCCCAACGGAGTGGCTGTATCGACTTTGGTTCGTGTGGGAAACACGGGGCTCACGCCCAGATAGTCAACGGGCACGGCGCGCTCCCCAACGCGCCTGGCATCGGCCACCGACTCCACGGAAAGCCCAATCAGTGCGCGGGGCATGTGCTCCCGGATCACTTCGGGCGGCATGTCCGACTGGCCGACATGCACACCGTCGGCCCCGCACGCCAGCGCAATGTCGAGGCGGTCATTGATGATCAGAGGCACCGGACTCGGAGCCTCCGTCAGGACTTCCTTGAGCAAGTGGGCACGCGCCAGAAACGCGCGTGTGCCCAACGACTTCTCGCGCAACTGCACGCAAGTCACACCGCCTTGCACCGCAGCGCGCACCACGTCAGCCATATGGCGATTCCCGCAGGACGCTGAATCGGTGACGAGGTAAAGCCTGAAGATCCGTGGGTCAACACCAGTCATGCGTGCAGCATCATGCGCAGCCGGGCGGCGAAGGTTTCTTCTTCAAGCAGCTGCAAGCCGTCCAACAGCGCGATCTGGTACGACCCCACGCCGCCTCCGACGGCCTGCACCCGCTCCGCCGCCCATTCGCCCACCACCCCCAAATACGCCATCGCCGCGATGGTGGCTCGCCAGGAATCCGGTTGAACCGCAGCGAACGCTCCAATCATTGCAGTGGCCGAACAGCCCACCCCGGTGACTTTGGTCATCCAGGGATGGCCATTGGACAACGTGGCCCAACGCCCTGTTGAATCCACCACGTGATCATCCGCCCCTGAGACGCAGACCACCGCACCCGTGGCCTGGGCAAGGTCGCGCGCGGCCTGGACGGCCTCATGCGACGACGCCGCGCTATCGACGCCGCGTGTCGCTCCCGACAACCCCGCCACGCTCATGATCTCCGAGGCATTGCCGCGCACGATGGTGGGCGGGCCGGCCTCGACCAGCTCGGCCAGGGATCGATTGCGATAGGCGGTGGCCCCGGCGCCCACGGGGTCAAGAACCACGGGAATCCGGCGCCCGAGCGCCTTGCTCATGGCCAGCTTCATCGCGCGCACCCATGCGGGCTCCAGCGTGCCGATGTTCAGAACGAGGGCCTGGGCGATCCCGGCCATGTCCTGGACCTCCTCCTCGGCATGGGCCATGACCGGTGATGCACCCAGCGCCAGGAGCACGTTGGCATTGAAATTCATCACCACGAAGTTGGTCACGTTGTGAATGAGGGGGGCGCGCTCGCGCACGGCCAGCACATCGCCCCAGAGGCCTTCGATCGTCAATGGAGGGTTCCGCATGGCGCTCAGTTTAGCGCCGAGCCCCCAAAGCACGGGGCCTGCCAGCCTCAGCGCCCCCGTTTTTTCGCGCTCTGCCCGGCGATTCCAAAATGCTCCTTGGGCATTTCGATGATCAGCACCCGCACAGACTCCATGGGTGCGTCGATGGCGCGATGAATCGCTTCGCTGACCTCGGCGATCAGCCGCTCCTTTTTCTCCGCGTCGCGGCCTTCCAGGATGTACAGATGAGCAATGGGCATGAACGTCTCCAGTCAGATAAAACGCATCCCGGTCGACCCCATGCCCTGCACCCGCAGCGTCACGTTGTCGCCGGCCTTGACAGCCACCGCTTCGGTGATGCCGCCCGACAGGATGAGGCTGCCCGCCGGGATGGTCTCGCCGCGCGCGCTCAGGTGATTGGCCAGCATGGCCACCGCGGCGGCCGGATGGCTCAACACCGCCGCGCCCGCCCCAAAAGCCACCGGTTCGCCATTTTTCTCCAGCACGACACCCACGGTGCGCAGATCCACGCCGCTTGCGGCCATCGGCTGGCCACCGACGACAAAACGCGCAGCTGACGTGTTGTCGGCCACGACACTCTTGAGGTCAAACTTGAAGTCGCGGTAGCGGCTGTCGATCACCTCGATGGCGGGAATGACGAAGTCCGTTGCCGCCAGGACACTGCCCAGATGGCATCCAGGACCCTTGAGTTCATGCTTCGTCACAAATGCGATCTCGGGCTCGACCTTGGGGTGGATGAGCTCCCCGACCTTGCAGGTACCGCCGTCCGGCACGGAGAAGCTGTCGAGCAGATAACCGAACACCGGGGTGTCCACGCCCATTTGCCGCATCTTGGCATGGGACGTCAGTCCGGCCTTGAATCCGACCATGCGCGCCCCGCGCTGCAACTGGCGGCGCCGCATGGCATGCTGCACGGCATAGGCGTCATCCCAGTCCATATCCGGGTGGGCATCCGTGATCTTCAGGGTGTCGTGCGCTTGCATTGCGCAGTCGTCCAGAAGCTGCGCAAGCGCCTCGATGGTCTGCGAAGACAGCTTCATGCGGCCACCTTTTGCGCGCCTTGCTGGCGCTGGCGCTGAAGCGTCAATGCCGTGTCTTCAATCATGTCTTCCTGGCCGCCCACCATGCCACGGCGGCCCAGCTCCACCAGGATGTCCCGTGCCGGCACCCCGTATTTCTTCTCGGCGCGCTTGGCAAACAGCAGGAACGAGCCGTAGACCCCGGCATAGCCCAGCGTGAGCGAATCGCGATCGATGCGGATGGGAAAGTCCATCATGGGCACGACCAGGTCTTCGGCCACGTCCTCGATTTTCCACACATCGACCCCGGTCTGAATGCCCATGCGATCGCATACGGCAATAAACACCTCCATGGGGGTATTGCCTGCCCCCGCACCCAGGCCGGCCGAGGCCGCATCAATGCGACGTGCCCCACATTCCACCGCGACCAGGGAATTGGCCACACCCATCGCCAGATTGTGGTGGCCGTGAAAGCCGAGCTCCGTTTCCGGCCGCAGCGCCTCGCGCACCGCCGTCAGGCGCGCCTTGACGTCGTCGGGAAGCATGTAGCCGGCCGAGTCGGTGATGTAGATGCAGTTGGCGCCATAGCTTTCCATCAGCTTGGCCTGTTTGACCAGTCCTTCCGGGCTGTTCATGTGGCTCATCATCAAAAAGCCCACGGTGTCCATCTCGAGCTTGCGCGCCAGGGTGATGTGCTGCTCGGAGACGTCGGCTTCGGTGCAATGGGTGGCCACGCGGATGGTGTGCACACCCAGCGCGTGCGCCATGCGCAGGTGGTCCACAGTCCCAATGCCCGGCAGCAGCAGTGCCGAGACCTTCGCCTGCTTGAGCAGGGGGATGACGGCGCCGAGGTACTCCTCGTCCGTGTGGGCTGGAAAGCCGTAGTTGACCGAGGCGCCACCCAGGCCATCGCCGTGCGTGACTTCGATCAGCGGCACACCGGCCTCATCGAGGCCCTTTGCGATGGATCGCATCTGCTCGAGGGTCATCTGGTGGCGCTTGGGGTGCATGCCGTCGCGCAGCGTCATGTCGTGAACGGTAATGGTCGTGCCTTGGAGATTCATGGCCTGTGTTCCTTGATTCGGGTTGTCAATCGATTCGGTGGCGGTGTGGTGCAGCCGAAGGTGGCCACTCAGGCGGCCACGGGTTCCACCGGCGCGAGCTGGATGCGTCCGCTCAGCAGCTCCTCAGCAAACATTTCGGCCGTGCGCGCTGCTGCTGCGGTCATGATGTCGAGATTGCCGGCGTACTTGGGCAGATAGTCGCCCAGGCCTTCGACCTCCAGGAACACCGAGACCCGGTTGCCATCGAATACAGGGCCGTTGACCACCTTGTAGCCCGGCACATATTTCTGGACCTCCTTCACCATGGCCTCGATGGACTCGGCAATCTTGGCCTGGTCCGGCTTGGACTCGGTCAGGCAATGCACGGTGTCGCGCATGATCAGCGGCGGGTCAGCCGGGTTGATGATGATGATGGCCTTGCCCTGCCTGGCTCCGCCCACCTTGGCCACGGCAGCCGACGTGGTGCGGGTGAACTCGTCGATGTTCTTGCGCGTGCCGGGGCCGGCGGACCTGGACGAGACGGTGGCGACGATCTCGGCGTATTGCAGGGGCTGCACGCGCGACACGGCATACACCATGGGAATGGTGGCCTGGCCGCCGCAGGTGACCATGTTGACATTCATCTCACGCTTGCCGATATGTTCCTTCAGATTCACGGGCGGCACACAGTAGGGGCCTATCGCCGCGGGCGTGAGGTCAATCATCATCACGCCAAGTGCATTGAGCTTGTCGGAATTGGCCTTGTGTACATAAGCGCTTGTGGCGTCGAAGGCAATCTGGATGTTGTCGGCCTTGACATGCGGAAGCAGGCCGTCCACGCCTTCAGCCGTGGTCTTGAGACCGAGCTCGCGGGCTCTATTCAGACCGTCTGAGCTGGGGTCGATGCCCACCATCCAGACCGGCTCCAGAACGGGGCTGCGCATGAGTTTGGCCAGCAGGTCGGTGCCGATGTTGCCAGGGCCGATGAGGGCACAGCGAATCTTCTTGGTCATGGGGTACTCCTTTCAAATGGCGATAGAAATCAGGTTGCAGGTTGGGGCGGATCCGTCGTGGCAAGGCAGGCGCGGCGCCCTACCCGATGCAGCGCACCACGCCGCCTTCGGCGCGCACGGCCGCGCCGTTCATGGCTGCGGCCTGCGGGCTGCAGACGAATGCCACCACGGCGGCCACCTCCGCGGGGTCGATCAGGCGCTTGAGAATGGAGGTCGGACGGGCCTGGGCAAAGAAATGTTGGGTGAACGCCTCCGGGCTTTGCCCGTGCTCGGCAGCAAGCGTGGCGAAAAATGCCTCGACGCCCTCGGTGCGGGTCGGCCCGGGCAGCACGCTGTTGACGGTCACGCCCGTTCCGGTCGTCGTCTCGGCCATCCCGCGCGCCACGGCCAGTTGCGCCGTCTTGGTCATGCCGTAGTGCACCATCTCGGCTGGCGGGCACAGCGCGGATTCGCTGGAGATGAACACGATGCGTCCCCACCCTGCCCCCTTCATGCGCGGCAGATAGTGGCGCGAAAGCCGCACCCCGCTCATCACGTTGACCTCGAAAAAGCGCAGCCAGTCCTCGTCGCCAATGGCTTCGAAGGCCTTGGGCTCGAAGATGCCAAGGTTGTTGACGAGGATGTCCAGCGTGGGATGCTGTGCGGTGAGCGCCGCGCACCCCTCGGGTGTGCCGAGATCGGCCGCGCAACCGACAAGCTGGGCTTGCGCACCAAGCGTGGCCCGCAGGCGCTGCACGACGCCCTCCACCGTGGCAGCGCCACGCCCATTCACGATCACCCTTGCCCCTTCTGCGGCGAGAGCCTGGGCGATGGCGTAGCCGATGCCCGCGGTCGATCCGGTGACGAGCGCTGTTTTGCCGCGCAGTTGCAGGTCCACGATTGCGCTCCTTTACACGAAGCGCACGGCGCAGGAGCCGATGCCGCCGATCGATACGCGGAAGTTGTCGCCGGCGTGGACGGGTGCCATCGCCGCCAGCGCGCCGGAGAGAATGACCTCGCCGGCCTTCAGCGCAATCCCCAGGCGGCCGAGCGTGTTGGCCAGCCAGGCCACGGCATTGACCGGGGAGCCGAGCGCGGCGGCGCCCGCGCCGGTGCCGATGACCTCGCCGTTTTTCTCCAGCACCATGCCGCACGTGGACAGATCCACCTCGCACGGGCTCACGGCGCGATCGCCGAGCACGAAGACACCGCATGAAGCGTTGTCGGCCACCGTATCCTGGATCTTGATTTTCCAGTCGCGAATGCGCGAATCCACGATCTCGAAGCACGGCATCACGCATTCGGTGGCGGCCAGGACATCGGCATTGGTCACGCCGGGGCCCAGCAAGTCCTTCTTCAGGATGAAGGCAATCTCGCCTTCGGCCTTGGGCTGGATGAGACTCGACACGGCAATGCTTTGACCCTCCCCGTACACCATGCCCGAGAGCAGATAGCCGAAGTCGGGCTGGTACACCCCGAGCATGTCCATCACGGCCTTGGAGGTCACGCCGATCTTCTTGCCAACCACGGTCTCGCCCGCCTGCTGCCGGCGCTCCAGCATGCGTTGCTGCACGTGATAGGCATCGTCAATCGTGATGTCCGCGAAGCGGCTCGTCAACGGCTCGATGGTGCTGCAGGCGCACAGCGCCGCGTACAGCTCGTCGCCGAGGCTGATGATCTGTTGTGGGGACATGGGTGGATCAGGAATGGAGGGGTTGGGGTTCGGCGCTGCCGGCTTCAGCCAGAAAATTGCCCACCAGCTGGGCGAATCGCGCGGCATGCTCAATTTGCGTCCAGTGACCGCATTGGCCATACACATGCAACTGGGCGCGGGGAATCCAGGTTGCCAGCGTGAGCGAGTTGGCCAGCGGGATCACCTGGTCTTCGCGCCCGTGCACAACCAGGGTTTGATGCGGCAAACTGCGGATATCCGCCTCCGTGCTCGCCATCGCATCGACCCAGCGCTGGCGAGGAGCGGGGAACATGGCGGCAAAGGACTCCTGGAAACCCGGACGGATACTGGCGTCATAGCGCAGCTGAGCCAGTTCGTCCGTCGCCAGCTTCGGGTCAAACGCGAAGATGTCGAGCAGCTTGCGCATGGTCTGCAGCGATGGCGTGTAGCCCCACACCGCGTCCAGCCCCGGCGTGATCGGAAAATGCACGCCCACGCTGCCCATGAGCACCAGGCGACGCACGCGCTGGGGATGGCGGATGGCCAGCGCGAGTGCCAAGCCGCCGCCGAACGAATTCCCCACCAGATCGGTCTTGTCGATCCCCAGCGCGTCGAGCAAGCCCACAGCCTGCTCCACCCACGTCTCCATCGCGTAGCGCTGCCCCGGGGGCCGGTCCGTGTAGCCAAAGCCCACCATGTCGGGTGCGACCACCCGGGCCTGCCTGGCCAGGTCGGGCATGATCAGCCGCCAGTTGGCCCAGGCCGAAACCCCGGGGCCGGAGCCGTGGATGAGCAAAACCGGGTGTCCGTGTCCCAGGTCGTGGTAGTTGGTGCGAATGCCCGCTGCAACGATCGAATGCGCAACTTCGGGGTTGGTCCTTGAATCCATGGTCGGGCTCCGTTCAGAGTTTGATGCAAACGTTCTTGAGTTCCGTGTAGAACTCCAGCGAGTGCACGCCACCTTCGCGCCCGATACCCGACTGTTTGGCGCCGCCAAACGGTGTGCGCAGGTCACGCAGGAACCAGGAGTTGACCCAGGCAATGCCGACCTCGATGGCGGCTGCCACGCGGTGGGCACGCGAGAGATTGGTCGTCCAGATGGCGGTGGCCAAGCCGTACGCGTTGTCGTTCACACGCCTGATGACTTCGTCTTCACGGTCGAACGGCATGACCAAGGCACAGGGGCCGAAGATTTCCTCGCGGGCAATGGCCGATTCGTCGCCCAGCCCGGTCCAGATCGTGGGCTGCACCCAGGCGCCATCCTGAAGCTCCGCGGACATGTCCGGCACGCCGCCGCCAGTGATCACGGTGGCGCCCAGGGCCGCCGCCTTCTGGTAATACGACAGCACCTTGCCACGGTGCTCCTGGCTGATGAGCGGACCCATGCCGGTTGCGGGATCCTCGGGCGGGCCCAACTGCATATGTTCGGCGCCGTGCTTGAGCGCTGCCACAAAGCGCTCGAAAATCGGCCGCTCCACATACACGCGCTCGGTGCCCAGGCAAACCTGACCACAGTTGGCAAAGCACGAGCGCAGCGTACCCTCGATGGCTGCCTCGAAGTCACAGTCGGCAAACACGATGGCCGCATTCTTGCCGCCCATCTCCAGGCTCACCGGGCGCGCCCCATCGGCCGCAGCCTTCATGATGGCCGCGCCCGTGCGCGTCTCGCCGGTGAAGGTGATGGCATTGACGCCGCGGTGGGTGGTGAGGAATTCACCAGCCGAATCGGGTCCGAACCCATGCACCACGTTGTACACGCCAGGGGGCACGCCTGCAGCGTTCATCACCTCGCCCAGAAGCGCCGCCGTCTGCGGCGTCTCCTCGGAGGGTTTGACCACCACGGTGTTGCCGCACGCCAATGCCGGGCCAACCTTCCAGGTCATCAGCAGCAGAGGGAGGTTCCACGGGCAAATGACGCCCACCACGCCCACGGGGCGTCGCATGCTGTAATTGATCGCGCCCTGCCCATCGGGCGTGGCCATCTCGAAAAACTCGGTCGGGACATTCTTGATCATGTCGGCAAAGACCTTGAAATTGGCCGCGCCGCGGGGGATGTCCACGTGCCGGGCGAGGCTCATCGGCTTGCCGGTGTCTTCCACCTCGGCGGCGAGAAAGTCATCGAAGCGGCGGTTGATCCCGTCGGCGACGGCATACAGCAGATCCACGCGCTGGGCCACGCTCAGGCCACCCCACGGACCCTTGAGCGCTGCGCGCGCCGCGCGCACGGCGGCGTCCACCTGCTCGCGCCCGGCCTCCGCCACACGCGCCACCAGCGCATTGTTGAGCGGCGAGCGCTTGTCGAACCAGCGCTCGCCGGGTACGTACTGGCCGTTGATGAAGTGATGAATGGATTTGGGCGCGATCTGCGTGGCTTGCGCCGCGCGCGCCGTCGCTTGGGGCTCGGTGATCAGCATGATGGATGGATGGATCGTGAAATGGAAGGGATGGACCCTGCGCCGCGCAGACCCTGGGGCAAGCGCGACCGGGGGCGCAACGCCGGCATGACAAGGCGCTGCGAAAGCAGAGGTGAATTGGCCATCAAGGGGGCCCAAGCCCGAGGGCGTTCAGCGCCGCCCGGGCACAGTCTTCATCCTCGCTCTCGCTGCCGCCCGAGACCCCGATTGCGCCCACACGCTGCCCGCCCTCGACGATCGGCAACCCTCCGCCGAAGGCGACAAAGCGCGCGCGCAGAACCAGGCCCTGGCGCACGGCCTCGGAATGCGTACGCAGCGCCGTGCTCCAGCCACTTGTGGCCAGCCCGAAGCTGGCCGCCGTGTAGGCCTTGTCGATGGCAATGTCAATCGAGTGCAGTGGAGCGCCTGGCATGCGCAGAAATGCCGCCAGGTTGCCTGCGCAATCCACGACGGCGATGTTGACGCGTACGCCCAGCTGCTGCGCATGCAGCGCTGCAGCCTGGGTCATCGCATGCGCCGCCGGCCAGTCGATCAGACGGGCCTCGACGCTGTGCCGTGCGGGGCTTGGAGCCATCTCGGGACTTTGCATCGCGCTTCAGGTGTACACGTCGGTGAATGAGGCAACCAGCTCGCCGGTGTGATAGAAAATTCCCGCGCCCAGGTGCTCTTCGGTCCAGGTTGTCACCGGCCGATCGGGCTGTGCCAGATAGCCCAGCCCCGCGAAAGTCTCATTGCGGTTGCCGCTCGGGTCGAAGAAATAGATCGTCTCACCGCGGGTGATGCCGTGGCGCGTGGGTGCAACGTCGATCTTCGTCTTTGTCTTCGCCATCACATCGGCGGCCTTGAGCACGTCGTGCCAGGAATCGAGGAAGTACGCGATGTGGTGCAACCCATTGCGGGGCCCGCCGACGAAGGCAAGGTCATGGGGTGTGCTGGTGCGCGTGAGCCAGGTGGCGGCCTGAATGGCGCCGCCCGGGCCGACCATGACCTGCTCGACGAGATAGAAGTCCAGGCAGTCCCGCATGAACTGCGTGTTCTCGGCCACACGGTTGACGCCCGTCTCGGGATTGAGCTCGCACATAAGCAGGCAGTGATCGAGCCAATGCGCGCCGGCCCCCTTGATGTTGTCGGGCCAGGGGTCCGGATTGGTGGTGCCCACCTCGGTGCCGACGTATTCCTTCATCGCATACAGCCGCATCTCGTGGGTGCTGGGCAGGTTGAACTTGAGCATGCGACCGGTGGATGGCAGCGTGCCTTCGGGCAGCATCTCGGTCTTGATGCCATAGGCTTCGACGCGCTTTTGCAGGGCATCGAGATCCTCGTCCTTCTCGACCTTGTACGCCACGTGGTTCAGACCGGCCTGGTCTGACGGGGTGAGGATGAGGGAATACTTGTCCCATTCATCCCAGCACTTCATGTAGACGTTGCCATGTTTGTCTTCCATGGTTTTCTTCATGCCCAGCACGCTCTCGTAGTGCTTGACCGCTGCGGGCATGTCCATCACCCGCACGCTGGCATGTCCGATTCGCATCACACCCATGGTGCATCTCCTGTGTTTACTTGGTGGAATCCTGGTTCGCCGAACAGGCGAACCCCTTGAAAAACGGTTTTTGCAGCTTTCCAGCCACTTCCAGTTCAACCTCGCATTGGGGCGCCACCCGGCAAGCCAGGCAGTAACCGTCCTGCTCCTCCTGGGCGCTGACGTGCGCCCGGCTGATGGGGCCGAGCTTGTGGATCAACCCGCTGAGCAGGCGCACCTTGCAGACGCCGCAGCCCCCGCCCAGACAGCCCACGGGGATCCCCCGCCGGCCCAGGCGGGCCATCCCGGCAAGCAGGGACTCGGCCGGGGAACACGGAAACGATTCGCCCGTCTGCCGGATCCGGACCTGCACCTTGCGCTCGGCCTCGGTCATGGCTAGACCCTCTTGAACAGCGGGCTTCGCACCTGCTGGGCATCGGCGGCCGAGATGAATTTCTCGTGATAGATGTCGCGCTCGAACAGCCGCCCCTGCATGAGCGTGGTGATGCCCGCGTCGATCATGGCCGGAGGCCCGCACAAATAGGCCTTTTGCCCCGAAAAATTGTTCGAAAAATGGGCCTTGGCCACCTCGTGCACAAAGCCCCTGGCCACGCCCTCGGGTGCCTGGTTGTCCAGTTCCGAGAGCGCCGGCACGTAGGTGAAGTTGGGGTGCAGGCTGGCCAGATCGCGAAAGGCCTTGTCGTAGTACAGCTCAGCCGCGCTGCGTTGGCCATAGACGAGCGTGATCGGAAGCTCGCTGCCGCTTTGCAGCAGGTCCAGGATCATCGAGCGTGGGCTCGACAGACCGGAGCCGCCGGCCAGGAACACCATGGGCAAGCGGGCCGACTTGCGCACGAAGAACCGCCCATAGGGGCCCGACAGGTGCACCGTGTCACCGACCTGCATCTGCTCGTGGATGTAGCCCGTCCCCAGGCCCCCCGGCACCCGGCGCACGTTGAGTTCGATTTCGCCCGAGGCAGCGACGTCGGCTGGGGAGTTGGCAATGGAAAAAGCCCGGCTTTGGTGCAGACCTGGAATGCCCAACTGCACATACTGCCCAGCCTGAAAGTGCATCGGCTGATCAAGGCGCAGGTAAATGGCCTTGATCGTCGGCGTGAGCTGCTCGATGCGGGACACCTCGGCGCTGAAGTCCTTCACCGGAATGACCTCGGCGTCCGGCTCCTCATCGATGTCGGCCTCGATCACCGTGTCGGCCTGCAAGGTGGCGCAGCAGGCCAGCGCTTTGCCCTCTTCGCGCTCGAAATCCATCAAGGCAAACGGATTGGCGTCGCCGAGGTCTGCTTCGCCCTCGGCGATCTGCACCTTGCAGGTTCCACACAGGCCGTGGCAGCAGGCGTGGGGCAGGTAAATGCCGTGGCGCAACGCGGCATCCAGCATGGTCTGCCCCTCTTGCACCTCGATCGTGGCACCCAGGGGTTCGATGGTGAGTTGATAGCTCATGATGGCAAGCCAAGCGCCGGGGCAGACGCAGCCACCCCGACTGGCCATGGCAAAAGGTTCAACTGCAGGAGCCCTTGATCCCGGCAAGGCCCGGGGTCCGGAAGCGAATCACGTCCTTGTGCCCAAGGCCGTTGTCGGCCAGGCTCTTGGCCGGATCGGGCTTGAATGGCTTTCCGGACTTGAACCACTCGGCGGCGTTCCAGTCGATCTTGGCGAAATCCGGGTGATAGCCATAGATACCGGGGAGAATCTGCTGGGCCAGGGCGCCGAAGGGGGTGCTCGGCGGCAGCGGCAGGCAAAACGGCGCACAGAACATCAGATGGTCCTCCCATCCGATGTACAACAGCGGCGCGGGGAACTTCCCCACCGCGTCGCGCGCAGGAAAGGCGTAGGGCTTGGTGGCAGCAACGGTCATGATGGGTGTCTCCTTGCATCAGTTGCTCTGGGCCTGGCCTCGCCAGGCGGCGAAGTTCTTCTGGTCTTCCGAGCCCTCGAAATCGAAGTTGTCCCGCCCAACGTTCATCTCGTAGTAATCGAGCACGGCGAGCAGTGGATCGAATCCTTCGCGGGTCGGATCGGTTCCAGGCTTGAAGCAGTTGCCTTGATAGATCTGGTGCACGGGCAGCCAGGACTGGGAGTATTTCTCCGGCTCGTGGTCGAAGATTTCCTTGCAGTGGTCACTGCAGAAGTGGTACTTGTCGCCGAGGTAATCCGATTCGCGATAGCAGATCTTGGTTGCGTCTCCCGGCTCGGTGAACAGCAGCGGAATCTGGCAGGTCGTGCACAGCATCGGCAGCGTCTTGTTGGAGAAGCGATTGCCTTGCTGTGCCTGCTCGCGCCAGTACTCCAGGCGCGGCCGGTAGAGCTTGTCGAACGTGTTCGGATATTTCGCCGCAAGCCACGTCATTTCCTCGTCCGTGGGGATCCAGGTGTGCATCGGTGTTGCGGCGGTGTAGTTGTAGAACGTCGCCCAGGCCTGGTGGCTGATGTGGTCCTTGCCTTCGCACGCGTCTTTCCACCCCTTGGGCTCGCGGATGCCGTAGCGTGCGAGATCCTTGAACAGGGCGCCGCCGTTTTGCTCGGCGTAGATTTCCCACGCTTCCTTCCAGCTCATCACGCGCTTGGGCAGCATGTAGTCCATCATCATGGCCACGAGGGTCAGCACGCGGTACCCGCGCCAGAACCACTTGTCGATCCAGCGCTGGATGATCGGCACGTTGCCCGGATCCTGCTCCAGCATGAACTTGATGCACTCGATGCCCAGCGTCATGTGGCGCGACTCGTCGGACTGCGCGGAAAAGCCGAAGGTCACGGTGGACATGTCACCGTTGTAGGCCGCACCCGACATGAAGGGCACGAAAAGCAGGTTCGTCAGCACGTATTCGAACGAGAAACTCACTGCCGTGAGAAACTCGAAAGGCCCGGCGGTGTTGGCGTCCTCGAAGAACGACTTGGGCACCGACAGATACCAGACCCGGTCGAACCAATGGTTCGAGTGGTGCATGCCATTGAAGAACTTGTTGTAGGTCGAAAGCGCGTGCGTTTCGGTCTGGTAGTGGCGCAGTTCATCAACCGACTGCATCTGGCAGGCCACGCGGGCGCCCTCCCCCGTGAAGTGCCGTCCCACATGGGCAAAGCCCCTGTGTGCGTAGTACTCCAGCGGCGTGACGCCCTGGATGAAGAGCTTCAGCGCGTTGACGTAGCGGGCATCGGTGATCCCCAGAAACGCGTTGTTCTGGTTGAAGGCGTCGATAACGGCGTACAGCTTCTTTTCCTTCTCGCCCTGGTACTTCCAGTAGGCGTCCATCGTCAGACGGAACGGGTCTTCCCATTTGTCCCAGTCATGGATCTTGATGCCCTCATACCTGTCGTAGGGGAACACCTTGTCCATGGGCTGATAGGTGGTCTCCCAGCCCAGGCCGCGGGTCATCGCGGCGTAGCGGTCCTTCAGTCCAAGCTTTTTTTTCGGTACACGCGTGTCCATCTAGGGTCTCCTTGGGGGTGCTTAGTGCTTCCAGCTCAGCGTGAGCTGGTCGTCGTCCTCGTCGATGTGCCCCGACAAGGTGATGAGGTTGATGTGCAGTTGTTGCAGGTCGTAGCGCGAGCCTGTGCGCTCCTCGATGCTCTCGCGCCGGATGGTCAGATGCCCTGGGGCATCGATCTTGACCATGCCTGGTGATTCCACCGCAGTGGCGTTGGGGTTGTCGGCCATGATGGCCTCCACCACCGGGCGGGACTCCTCGTTGGCCTGAAAGGCGATAAATACGTTGGACATGAAGTTTCCTCGTCGAAAGGCTGGGTGCAGAGGGATGGCTGTGGGGCTCACAGGGCAAGGCCTGTTTTACCCAGACGCGCACGAAGCTGCTGGCGTGCCTCGTCCAGCGCGGCGCGCCCCGTGCCAGGAAGCGCCATCTCCGCCACCGGCAACAGGGCACTGGCCGCCTGTTCTTCCCAGTTGCGGATCCACCGGGTCAGCAGGGCCTTGTTGTCCTCCGACTCAGCGGCCATGATCTTTGTCACGGCATCGACCCAGCGGTTGGCTTCGTCATGCCACTCGGGCATGAACGCTGTGAGCATGGCCACGGCGCTGCCGCCCTGAAGCGCAATGCGGTCGTCCACGAAAGTGCCGTAGATGAGCGGATACAGCAGCCCGTCGAGGGCCACGTTCTGGGCCACGAACAATTCCACGGGATCCTGCACGACCAGCGTGTCTTCGACGTAGCGCCGCAGGGGCTGCCACGCCGGGTCGACGAGCCAGGCCTCCTTGGCCGCATCCAGGCGATCAGGACCCTCCATGGCGAGCGCCAGCCGCGTGAGGTACTGGGCAACTCCAAGGTTGTCCATCGCGTGGAACATGGCCGGGGCGGTGAAGGCCGTTCCATAGCCGGTGGCGCAGATTTGCGAGTTGTTCATGTTCGCCCCCCACGCGGCATGGCGCAATGGAATGAGCACCGCAAGCGCCTGGTCGCGCACCTCCTGGGGGATGAGGTCGATCATGCCGCGCGATTCGACGAACTCGAAATTGGACTCCATGGCATCTTGCTGCCGGGCGCGGGTCATCGTCCATGAGGCGTAATAGAACTGGCGGGGATCCTTCAAGGCGTACCAGTTGCTCATCACGATGGCGGTGCGCGAGGCGTCAAAGAGCGCATGTTCCGGATCCCAGGTGGGACGGTAATGAAAATTGGTCTCGGACTGCGCCCCCATGGTGCCTTCCAGGTAGCGCGAAGCGGCCTTGTCGGCGCCGATGTACTGCGCCACATGGGCGTAGGTATGGCGCAGCGGTTTGATATCCACCGTCTTCAGGTCTATGGTCATCGATTGCTCCTCGTGGTCTTGAGTCCCCTGGGGGACGTGGTCAGGTCAACAGATCAAATAGGGACTTCGGTGCGACCCAGGCGGCACATCCAGGCGAGCCCCAAAACGCCGCCTCGCGCGCCAGACCGGGTCGTGCGTTCAGTGGCGGGTCATGAGCCCGAGAGCGTCCAGGCGCACGGCCTTTTGTGTCAGACAGAACTCCTCGAACGCCGCGGGAGGCAGCATCAACTCGACACAGAGCTCGGGAGAGCCGACGGCAAATTCAAATTCGACAAAGCCCTGGGCGTTGATGCCGGTGACCTTGACAAACCGGTGTTGCGGGTTGAAGTCATCGCGGCCTTTGACGGATGTGGTTTCCACGGCTTGCCTGTGCATCGCATCGATCTCCTTGGCTCCATTGGGAGCAGCAACCGTGCCAGATCCGGGAAATGCAGCCGATAATCTCGAGAATTAGGGGAAAACACCGACATGCTGAATCCATCAATACTCCCCAAATCAGGGTAAACACGGGTCTATTGATGGGTGATTGGTGCGATGCAACATCTTGATTTGCTGAACTTTTTATCATTTCATGAGGCTCTTTTCTCCTCATTTGACGAAATGATGAAATCTGTCCTATCTTTGTTTGACAAATGGCGAGTTTGAATAATCTCGATGGAGACACCATGGCGAAGGCGAAGCTTCCACCCCTGCCGTCGGACGCCGACCTGCGGCGGCTGATTCACTTTTCCGCAGGCGACGGGCGCATCTGGCTGGCCGGCCAACGCATGGTGCTGATCCATACGGCGGCACTGGGGGCGCTGCGCGTGGAACTCATGCACAGCGTGGGCGCGGAGCAAACGCGCCGGTGCTTCACGCGCGCGGGCTTCGCCGCCGGCGAGCGCGATGCGGCGCTGGCACGGCAAATCCGGGGCAGCGCCTCGCTGTATGACATGTTTGTCGTCGGCCCTCAGCTGCACATGCTTGAGGGCGCCGTGCAGGTCACGCCCCTGCGCTTCGAGGCCGATGCAACGACCGGAGCGTTTTACGGCGAGTTCGAGTGGATCCACTCCTGGGAGGCGGAGATCCACAAACGCGACTTCGGCGTGCAGGAGCACCCGGTGTGCTGGATGCTCATCGGCTATGCCTCCGGTTACACCAGTGCCTTCATGGGGCAGCCCATCCTTTACAAGGAAACATCGTGCGTGGGCTGCGGCGATGCGCACTGCCACATCGTGGGCAAGCCGCAGCACGAGTGGGAGGACGCCGAGGTGCTGGCCTCCTACTTCAAGGGCGGATCCATGCTCAGCACGATCCAGGAGCTGCAGACCCAGGTGGAGTCGCTGCGGCTGGAGATCTCGCCTGAAGCGAACAAGACCCAGCTGATCGGGCAGTCGGACGCCTTCAAGAACGCCTACGCGCTGCTGCACACCGCCGCGTCCACACAAGTCACGGTTCTTTTGACCGGCGAGACGGGCGTGGGCAAGGAGCGTTTCGCCCGTGCGCTGCATGCCTTGAGCACACGCGCCGACAAGCCGTTCGTGGCGATCAACTGCGCGGCCATTCCCCATGACCTGATCGAGTCGGAGTTGTTCGGCGCGGAAAAGGGTGCCTACACCGGTGCACAGGCCGCGCGCTCGGGCCGGTTTGAGCGCGCCCATGGCGGCACCCTCTTCCTGGATGAAATCGGCGAGCTGCCCCTGCAAGCCCAGGCCAAGCTGCTGCGCGTCATTCAGGAAGGCGAAGTGGAGCGGCTGGGATCCACGCAAGGCCGCAAGGTCGACGTGCGGCTGGTGGCAGCCACCAACCAGGACTTGGAGGCTGCCGTGAAGCATGGGCGCTTTCGCGCCGATCTGTATTACCGCATCAACGTCTATCCGGTGCTGATTCCCCCGCTACGGCAGCGCCGCGACGACATCGAGCCGCTTGCCCAAGCCATGCTTGATCGCTTTGCCGTGCTCCATGGCAAACCCGTGCCCATGCTGACCGACCACGCCTACGAGGCCATGCGTAACCATGACTGGCCAGGCAATGTGCGCGAGCTGGAAAACCTCGTCGAACGCGCCGTGATCCTGTCCAAGCCGCACCGCGCCGTCGATGCCCAGGATCTCTTCCCTGGCATGAGTTTTCCGCAGGGCGTGTCCATCGATCCCAAGGGGCAACTGGCCCACCACCGCCCAAGCGCGATGAATTGCGGCTCTCTGCTGGAGCAGCTCCAGGATTGCGGCGAAGGCCTGGAGGGTCTGGAACGCTCCTTGCTCCATGAAGCTGTGGACAAGGCCAAGGGCAATCTCTCCGCAGCTGCACGCATGCTCGGCTTGACCCGGGCCCAACTCAGCTATCGCCTCGCACGCAACCAAGCCAGCTAGGCTCATCATGAACGACACCGCTCACCCGCATCCGCTGTCTGCGTTGCTCACGAATTTCGCGTCCCAGGCACCGGCGCAACCGGCGCCCGCCCAGGAGCACGTCACCCCCGCCGCGCCCCAACCCAAGGGCCCTGCGCGCACGCTCACCGAGCAGGCCTATTTGCAATTGCGCCAGCACATCATTGAAGGCCACTATCCGCCAGGTGCCAAGCTGCGGGTGGAACACCTGAAAGACGATTACGCCGTGGGCGCCGGCACGCTGCGCGAGGCGCTGACCAGGTTGGTCAGCGACGCACTGGTCATTGCCGAAGGCCAGCGCGGCTTTCGCGTCACGCCGATGTCCCTTGCCGATCTGGAGGCCATCACGCGCCTGCGCATTCACATTGAAGTGGACGCCCTGCGCGAATCCGTGCGTCATGGCGACCAGGACTGGGAGCAGCGCGTGCGCCAGAGCTATGAGCAACTCACAGCCTACGAGCAGCCCATCTCGATGCAGCGACGCGCCGACTGGGAAGTCTGCAACCGCCGCTTCCACGAAGAGCTGATCTCCGCGGCCGCATCGCCGTGGACTTACCTCGTGCTGCGCATCCTGTCCCAGCACGGCGAGCGGTACCGGCGCCTTTGCATCGGTCTGGAAGACAGCAAACGCGACGTGCACCGCGAGCACGCGGAGATCTTTGATGCAGCCATGCGCCGCGCCGATTCGCGCGCGGCACTGGCTTTGGAAGATCACATCAGCACAACGCTCACCACGCTGCAAAATGCACCACCGGGTGCCGATCCCTTCGGCGAGCGCCGCCGTTAACAGCCACGTCGCGCGGCCCGGCTCCAGGCAGGCTTGGGGCTGCGTTGCGCCAATCGGGCACCTGGGCACGGCATGCCGCCCCGGCGAATGCTAAGTTGAGTCTAATTTTCCGCTCCTAGGCTGTGGATCTCGGTCGATATGACCCGCCCACCAGGAGCGTACCCCTCGCATGCAAACCCTCAACGCGCAGCTTTTTGCCTGGATCAACGCAAGTTCAAACCCACCGGCCGGCCTGCTCGTGCTCGCGCGGTTCGCCGCCCAGGACTTGATCCTGCTGGTGCCCCTGCTCCTCGTCGCAGGTTGGTTGTGGCGATCGCAAGCGCCGCGCACGGCACTCGTGCGCGCTGCGCTTGCCGCGCTCACGGGCTTGGCGATCAACCAGGTCATCGGCTTATTGTGGTTTGAACCGCGCCCCTTTGCGCTCGCAGTCGGGCATCAGTTTCTCGCACACGCCGCAGACAGCAGCTTTCCGAGTGACCACCTCACGGTGATCTGGAGTGCGGCCTTCGCGTTGTGTGCCTCGCGCGGGTGGCGCATCGCTGGCGCTGGCCTTGCGCTGCTCGGGCTTCCCGTGGCTTGGGCGCGCGTGTATCTTGGCGTGCACTGGCCCGTGGACATGGCGGGCGCCGCCTTGGTGAGCCTGGCCAGCGCGCTCTTGCTCCTGTGGGCTGGGCACGAGCCCGTGACTCGCATCACAGGCGTGATGCACCGGGCCTACCGCATGCTGGGCCGGCCATTCATTTCCAGACATTGGATCCGCGCATGAACTCCACCGCGCAGCCTCGGCGCGTCAAGCCTTCAGGCCCGACCATGCAGCGACCGCACAGCAGCCGGCTGGGCCTTTTTGTCCTCGGCGAGCGCAGGCAACGCCGCCGCGCCCGCCGCATGCTGCTGTGCCAGACAGCGGCCGCCCTGGCGCTGGTTCTCGCAGGCTGCGCCACTTACGTGCCCAAGCCCTTGCCGCCGCAGGCTCGCCTGCAGGAGCATCTGGGCGCTTTGCAGATCGATCGCGAGCGCATCGCGCTGCCGCGGCTTGCTGCTCAGCCGATCGACCTGCACGCCCCGCTGACCATGGACGCAGTCGCCACCCTGGCCGTCCTGCACAACCCGCAACTGCAGCAGGCGCGCGACCGTCTTGGCGTGGCCAGGGCACAAGCCTTCGCGGCGGGGTTGCTACCCGACCCTCAGTTCAGCGCGTCGTACGACAACCCCGGTCACAGCGCGCATGCGACGAGCTCCGCATACAACGATACCCTGAGCTTTGATCTAGGCAGCCTGATCACGCGCCCGGCGGCCCAGGCGGCCGCCCGCGCGCATGTTCGCTCGGTGAACCTGCAGCTGCTCTGGCAGGAATGGCAATCCGCGTCGCAGGCGCAGCTACTGTTCGTGCAATTGGTCGGCCTGCGTGATCGCGACGCGTTGCTGCTGTCTGAGCGCAACCTCGTGCTGGAGCGCCTGCATCGGGCTCGCGATGCGGCAAGTGCGGGCAACCTGCCCCGCACCGACGCCGATGCCGACCTTGTGGAACTGCAACGCCTCAATGAAGGCCTGGCACGCGACGCGCGCCAGCGCGTCACGCTGCAGGCCAATCTGCATGCCCTCCTTGGACTGGATCCTCAGGTCCGCTTGCGCTTGGCTGAGCTGCCGGTCATCACGACCCAGGACGCGCAAAGCGCCCGCGTCGCGCTGACGAAGATTGCCGACATCCGTCCGGACCTGATGGCTTTGCGGGCCGGCTACACAAGCCAGGAACAGCGCCTGCGCGAGGCGGTCCTGGCGCAATTTCCATCGTTCAGCGTTGGCTTGACGCGTGCGCGCGACACGAGCAACGTGAATACGCTGGGGTTCGGCGTGAGCTTTACGCTGCCCATCTTCAACGGCAGCCGCGGCGCCATCGTCGTGCAGCGTGCCACGCGCCAGGAACTGTATGACGTCTATCAAATGCGCCTGAACCAGACGCATGCCGATGTCGAACAGGCGCTCGCCAATCTGGCGTTGCTTGAGCGCCAGCGTCAAAGCTTGCGGTTTGCGCTGCCCGCGCTGCAAAGCGCCAGTGCAGCGGCCGACACGGCGCTGAGCCAAGGCGCCATTACCCTGCCCCAGGCGCAGGCCCAGCGCATGGCCTTGCTGGATCAACGCATGGCTTTGCAGGCCAATGCGCAACAAATGGCGGAGCAGGCCGTCGCGCTCGATCTGCTGACTGGCGCGGGAATCTATCGCCAGACAGCAAGTTCAGCACAACCCCCTGCGAGTTCGCAATCGGCTCATCGGAGCATCACCCCATGACGTTTTTCCCTCCGGCTCCCACCGTCTTCAGGCACCGCATCCGCCAGGCGGCCCTGCCCGCGTTGCTGAGCATTGCGCTGGCCATCATCGGGCCCATGCCAGCCGGCGCTAAACCCTCCTCGCGGGCCACGCCCGAGGTCTCGGCCCTTGTGCAGGAGGCTCCGCTGCGCCAGGGAACCCTGGCGCAGACCGAGACGGCGCTGGGCCAGGTGATCACGGCGACCGACAAGGCGCTTGCCGTGGCGTTTCAGCGCAACGTGCAGGTGCTGCAGGTGCGGGTGCGCGCGGGCGAGAAGGTCCGGCGCGGGCAGGCATTGATCACCGTGCAGGGCGCGCCGGGCAGTGAGCTCGCCTACGTTCAGGCTTTGACCGGAGTGCGCTTTGCCACGGCGGACCTGCAGCGCGTTCAACAACTCGCTGGGCAGCAACTGGCAACGCAGGCCCAGGTCAACGCTGCGCGCAAGACACTGGCGGATGCCCAGGCGCAACTGGCTGCAGCGCGCGCCCAGGGGCTGGGAGGCGGCGTGCAGACGACCACCGCGCCGTTTGACGGCATTGTCCTGGCCGTGCACACCTCACCGGGCGCCCGGATCAACGCCGGAAGCGACGCGTTGATGCTGGCCCCTGCCGGGGGCCTTCAAGCCGTCGTTGGCGTCACACCCGATGTCGCCAGTGCCTTGCACGCGGGTCAAGCCGTGCGCGTGAGCGCCGTGTTCGACGCGGATCAGAGCACATCGGCAACCGTGTTGGCCGTGGGTGGCGTCGTGGATGCCCAGAGCCATCTGGTCAATGTCACGCTTGCCCTGCCGGGGCAAGCGTCGGGCTGGATGCCGGGGCTGGCCGTGCAAGCCAGCATGCAATTGCACCCGTGGCATGGCTGGATCGTCCCGCGCCAGGCGGTGCTGCGTGACGCTTCGGGCCAGGCCTATGTCTTTCAGGACGACCAGGGCAAGGCCCGGCGCGTGAACGTCACGGTGGAAATCGATCAGGCTAAACACAGCGGCATTGCCGGCGATTTGCTCGCCAACCGGCCGCTGGTCGTGCTGGGCAACTACGAGCTCAGCAGCGGCATGACGCTGCGGGTGGCGAAATGAACGTTTCGCAATGGCTGCAGCGGCACCGCCGCTCGGTGCTTTTCCTGTTGGCGCTGCTGGCGGCCGGCGGCCTCCTGGCCGCCTTCAAGTTGCCCGTGGGACTGTTTCCCAATGTCAACTTTCCACGGGTCATGGTCAGCGCCGATGCCGGCGACCGGCCATCGCGCCAGATGATGCTGCAGGTCACCTATCCCCTGGAGCAGGCGGTGCGCCGCGTCCCGGGCGTCGTCGACGTGCGCTCGACAACCAGCCGCGGCGCGGCCGACATCTCGGTGAACTTCCATTGGGGCACGGATATGAACCTGGCCGCGGTCCAGGTCAACGAAGCCATAACCCAGAAGCTGCCGGAACTTCCGCCTGGAACGGTCTTGTCGAGCAAGCGGATGGATCCGACAGTCGACCCCATCATCGCCTACAGCCTGACTTCGAACAACGTGCCGCTCACGCGGCTCTATGACCTCGCGCAATTCCAGTTGCGCCCGCTTCTGTCCAGCATCGACGGGGTCGGCCGGGTGCAGGTGCAAGGCGGCGCTCAGGAGGAATACCACGTCATCATCGATCCAGCCAAGCTGCAGGCCGACGGCCTGAGCCTGGGCGATGTGCAGCACGCGCTGTCCAGTGGTAACGGCGTCCAGGCCGTGGGCAAACTGGAGGATCGCTACAAGCTGCTCCTGGCGCTGGCCGACTCGCGGCTGCACGACGCCTCGCAGATCGGTGACCTCGTGATCAAGGCCACACCCACGGGCGTCGTGCGCGTGCGCGACGTCGCCGTGGTCACCCGAAGCACCGTTCCCCAATGGATCAAGGTCACGGCCGACGGCCATGACGCCGTGCTGCTCAACATTTACCAGCAGCCCGGCGGCAACAGCGTGCAGATCGCGCGTGCCGTGCGCCAGGCCCTGGCCACCTACAAGACGCCGCCCGGGGTGAAGCTGGCGAACTGGTACGACCAAAGCCAGCTGGTCGTCGCCTCGGCATCCAGCGTGCGCGACGCCATCCTCATCGGCGTGGTGCTCGCAGGGCTGGTCCTTCTCGTGTTCCTGCGCAGCATCAAGATCACGCTGATTGCCATGGTCACGGTGCCTGCGGTCCTGGCGTCCGCCGTGGTGCTTCTTTACGCCCTGGGCATGAGCTTCAACATCATGACCCTCGGGGGCATGGCAGCTGCTGTGGGCCTGGTCATTGACGACGCCATCGTCATGAGCGAGCACATCGTGCGGCGTCTGGGCGAATCGGGCGCACAAAGTCCCGACGTTGCAGCGCGCCACAGCCGTGTGCTGCATGCGGCGATGGAATTTTTCCGGCCGCTTGCGGGGTCCAGCGCGTCGACGGTCATCATTTTCGTGCCGCTGGCTTTCCTCTCCGGGGTGACTGGGGCATTTTTCCAGGCGCTGTCGCTGACGATGGCGGCAGCCCTGATCATTTCCTTTTTCGTGTCCTGGCTGGCCGTGCCGTTGCTGGCTGACAAGTTCATCACCGTGCGTGACGCCGAGCGGGAGCGAGATCGCGGCCATGGCCCGCTGACGGCTGCCGTGCATCGCGCCTACGCCCGCCTGCTGCCTGCCCTGCTGCGCCGCCCGGCCCTGCTCCTGCTCGGCCTTGTCCCGCTGCTGCTGGCGGGCGCCTTGGCCTACCGCCAGGTCGGCAGCGGCTTCATGCCGCACATGGACGAAGGTGGCTTCATTCTGGACTACCGTACGCCACCCGGCACCTCGCTGAGCGAAACCAACCGCTTGCTCAAGCAGATCGAGACCATTCTGCGCGCCACGCCCGAGGTGCAGACCTGGTCGCGGCGCACCGGCGCCCAACTGGGTGGCGGGATCACCGAAGCCAACGAGGGCGACTTTTTCGTGCGCCTCAAGCCGCCGCCGCGCAAGTCGATCGATCTGGTGATGGAATCGGTCCGCCAGAAAATCGAGACGCAGGTCCCGGGCGTGCAGATCGAGATGGCGCAGCTGATGGAAGACCTGATTGGGGACCTGACCGCGGTGCCGCAGCCGGTCGAGATCAAGATCTACGACGACAACCCGAGCCAACTGGCGAGGCTCGCGCACAAGACCGCCGCGGACATCGCCACGATCCCCGGCATCGTCGACATCAAGAGCGGCATCAAACCCGCCGGCGATGCCCTGAATCTGCGTCTTGACCCAACGCGCATGGCGCTTCAAGGCGTCGACGCGCAGCAGGTGCAGACGCAGCTTGCCACACTCATTGGTGGCACGGTGGCCACGCAGATCGAACAAGGACCGAAGATGGTGGGCGTGCGCATCTGGGATGCGCCGGATCTGTGGCGTACGCCCGCTGCCATCGACAAGCTGCCGCTGCGGGCGCCTGACGGCCATGTGTTTGAGCTCGGCCAAGTCGCCCATGCCAGCGTGCTGACCGGGCAGCCGGAAATCACGCGGGAGAACCTCAAGCGCATGGCCGCCGTCACGGCTCGCATCAGCGGGCGCGACCTTGGCACCACCATTGCTGCGGTCAAACGGGTGCTCGACGCCCCGGGCTATTACCCCTCGGATGTGTACTTCAAGCTCGGCGGCCTGTACAAGCAGCAGCAGATTGCATTCAGGGGCCTGGTCGAGGTTCTGGTGGCCGCAGTGCTGCTGGTGTTTTTCCTGCTTCTGTTCCTTTACGAGCGCTTCAAGGTGGCACTGGCCATCCTGGCCATGCCACTGGCGGCCTTGCCGGCCGTATTCGTCGGCTTGTGGATGGCGGGGATTGAGCTCAACATCTCGGCGATGATGGGCATGACCATGATCGTGGGCATCGTCACGGAAGTTGCGATCTTCTATTTCAGCGAAGTGCAGGATCTGCACCGTACGATGCCGACCATGCCTGCGGACACGGCGCTGGTGCAAGCGGGCATCAACCGGATGCGCCCGATCGCCATGACCACGCTTGCGGCAATGCTCACCCTTGCCCCGCTGGCGTTTGGCATGGGTCAGGGCTCGGCCATGCAGCAGCCGCTGGCGGTGGCGATTATTGCGGGGCTGGCCGTGCAACTTCCGCTGGTGCTGCTGCTTATGCCCGCGCTCTTTAAGCTGATGGGTGGCAGCCTGGTCAGTGAGGTCGACGAGGGCGCCGCGCAAGACGAGGTCAATGACGATGCGCATTTTGCTGGTTGAGGATGATCAGATGCTGGGCGCGGCCACGCAGGAGGCCCTGCGCGACGCCGCCCACGCGGTGGACTGGGTGACCGATGGCGAGTCCGCGCTGGCTGCCGTGCGAACCACGGCCTACGAGGCGATGCTGCTTGACCTGGGTCTGCCCAAACGCGACGGCCTGTCCGTGCTCCAGGCGATTCGCCATGGCGCAAACAACCTGCCCGTGCTGATTGTCACCGCGCGCGACGCCGTGGAGGACTGCATACGGGGGCTGGACCTTGGGGCAGACGACTACCTGGTCAAGCCGTTCGAAGCTGGTGAATTGCTGGCGCGGCTGCGCGCCGTGGCGCGGCGCAAGGGCGGCCAGGGCCAACCCCTTTTGAGCAATGGCGCGCTGACGCTGGATCCGACCACGCGCGAGGCCAGCTACGAAGGAAACACGGTCCGACTTTCAGCCCGGGAGCACGCGCTGCTCCATGCCTTGCTCCTGCGACCGGGCGCAATCCTCTCGCGCAAGGAACTGGAGGACCGCATCTATGGCTGGAACGAGGAAGTGGAAAGCAATGCCGTGGAGTTTTTGATCCACGGCATCCGCAAAAAACTCGGCCAGTCCGCCATCAAGAACGTGCGCGGCGTGGGCTGGATGGTCGACCGCGAGGCCGGGCAAGCGCAGCACACGGCGCCATGAACCCGCGCGCCGTGCTGCGCCAATGGGCGGCGCAATCGCTGCTGCGCCGACTCTGGCTGTGGATGACGGTGATCGTCGCCGTGGTGGGCGTGTGTACCGCTGCCGTGTCCTACGTGTTTGGCTACCAGGAAGCCAACGAACTGCAGGATGCGCAATTGCGCCAGATCGCCAGTCTTGTGCATCGCTGGGGCGATCTCCCCCAAGCCGTCCTTGAGCCGCAGGGCGCCGAAGTCGACAAAGACGCTCGCATCATCGTCGAGCGCCTTGACCGGCCGGCGTCTCCGCGCGGACTGGCCTTGCCAGGGCAGCTCGGCGTGGGCATGCATGTCGTGCAATCCGGCGGGCATTCCTGGAGGGTATTCGTGCGCGACGGTCCCATGGGACGCATCGCGGTTGCGCAACGCACGGATGTGCGCTCGGACGCCGCGATCGACAGTGCCCAGCGCACCCTCTTCCCGTTGCTGGCCCTCATTCCGCTGCTCGCACTGCTTGCCGCCTGGGTCGTGCAGCGCGCCTTGCGCCCCGTGCGCGATCTGGCACGTGAGGTCGATGCGCGCGATGACAGCCGACTTGACGCGCTCCCCGTCGAGCACGTCCCGCAGGAAGTGCTGCCTTTCATCGCATCCATCAATCGGCTTTTGTCGCGCGTGGCCACCATGCTCGAGCGTGAACGCCGGTTCGTGGCCGACGCGGCCCATGAGTTGCGCACGCCCATTGCGGCGCTGAGCCTGCAAGCCGAGAACCTTGCGCACGCGGACATGCCGGAAAACACGCGCACCCGTCTTCGCAGCCTGCAGCAAGGGTTGGCCAGAACGCGCACCGTGGTGGAGCAGCTCCTGAGCCTTGCGCGCGTGCAGTCCGGACGCGGCCTCACCCTGCGGCCCCTGGACCCGACGCAGGTTCTGCAGCAGGTCATCGCCGATCTCATGCCGCTGGCAGCTGAAAAGGGTATCGATCTGGGCATGGAACGCAACGAAGGTGCGCCGATCCTGGCGGATTCGACACAGCTCTATACCCTTTTGCGCAACGGCCTGGACAACGCGCTGCGTTACACACCCCCCGGGGGGCGCGTGGATTTGGCGATCTCGACGGACCGCACCGACGGTGACCCTGCGAGGGTCCACATCGACATATCGGACACGGGCCCCGGCATCGCCCCCGATGATCTGGAACGCGCCTTCGAACCGTTCGAGCGCCTGTGGCACGCGGCCGACTCCATGGGCAGTGGACTCGGCCTGGCCATCATGCGCAATATCGCGGAAAACCTGGGTGGGCGCATTCAGCTTCAGAATCGACCCACTGGCGGCTTGCGCCTGCGCTACAGCCAGCCCGCCGTGCGGCAAGCAAACGCCGTCTAGGCTGGCGCGCGCGCTGCAGGCGTCGCGGCTTGTTGGATGGCGCGAACGATCAGCGCGCGAAAGAGCGGCACCTTGTAGCCGTTTCCCGACAGCGGTGTGGCAGGAGCAAGGGCTGCATCGGCTGCGGTTTTTGCCACGTCGTCGCTGATCGTGGAGCCCTCAAGAATCGCTTCGGCTTGTGGCGCCCTCCAGGCGACGGGTGCTGCAGCGCCCAGCACAACGCGTGCCTGACGGCACACACCGTCGTCGCCCATGACCAGGACTGCTGCCACTGCGGCCAAAGGCCAATCAAAGGACGCCTTCTCGCTGAGTTGCACATAGGCCGAGCTGGCTGAACGGGCCAAGGCGGGAAGTCTGATGGCGGTGACCAACTCATCGGCACCAAGGACAGTCTCGCGGTGCGGGTCCCGGCTGGGCAGCACGAAGAATTCGTCCAGCGCGACGACCCGCCGCTCACCGTTGCCGCGGACGCACTCCACCTGGGCCTGCAACGCCAGCAACGCCGTGGCGGGCGTGGAGGGATGAACAATGGCGCAGCCATCCTGATTGGCAAAGATCGCGTGGTAGCGGTTGTCCCCCCCATATGCGAAGCAGTGCTCACCCCCCTTGCGCACGCAGTGATGCGCGGCCGAGCGCAGGTACCAGCACCGGGGGCGCTGCAGCAGGTTGCCTCCAAGCGTTGCTCGATTGCGGATCTGCGGGCTTGCGGCCAACGCTGCGGCCTGGGCAAGTGCTGCACAGCGCCGTTGCAAGGCCGGATGCGCGGCAAGCTGTGCTAGTGTCGTCAAGGCGCCGATCGTGAACCCGCCATCGGCCTCTTCGCGAATCCCCTGCAGTTCGGACAGGCCGCTGATGTCGATGAGACGCCTGGGGCTGACCAGGCCATCTTTCATCAGGTCGACAACATCCACGCCGGCCGCTTTGACAAGCGTCGCCTGGGACTTCGCCAATTGGCCTGGCCTGTGGACCATGGCCTCGGCGGTGGTGTGCGTGGCCCGCGACGCTGCCTCCTGGGGCGACGTAGCCCGTTGCCATTCGAAGGCATTCATCAAGGCACGCTCCTGCCGGCATCGTGCAGCGCCTGAAGGACAAGGGCCGGGGTCATGGGCAGCGCATGCATGCGCACCCCGGTTGCGTTATACACGGCATTGGCGACGGCTGCGGCCGTTGCAATGTTCGCCGGCTCGGCCACGCCATAGGCGTCCGTTGCACTCAATCCTTGATAGTTTTCGAGCACCACGACCTCGATGTCAGGCAGTGCGCCCGCGCCGATGCATTTGTAGTCGACGAAATTCGCATTCATCATCCAGCCTGTGTGGGGGTCGAGAATCCGCTCCTCAAGCAAGGCGTAGGAAATGCCCATCAAGACGCCGCCGTGGATCTGACTTTCAATCTGCAGGGGGTTGATGGGCCGCCCACAGTCGTGCACGGCCACGACGCGCTCGACCTGGATGATGCCGGTTTGCGTGTCAACGCAAACCTGCGCAAACTGCACGCCGCCGAGATCGTTCAGCGCGATGGCAGCGTCGCCGTGGCAGGTTCGAAAACCGGCATAGTCGTCGCTGCGGCTTGCCACCGCACTGATGCGGTCCGTGCGTAGCGTTGCAGCCGCCTCGCTCCAGGCCATGCGCGGCCGCGATCCATCGGTGCAGTGCACCCAGCCGTCTTGCAGCGTCAAGGCCTGCGGATCCACACCCCAGTGTGACGCCACCGCGTTCAATAATGATCGCTTGATCTGCCATGCGGCCGTGCGTGCCGGGGGCGTGATGGACGCCGAGGTTCGGCTGCCATACGACGGCGGACCCGAGGGAAACTCGGTGTCTCCAAGGCGCACGTCAATGGCACTGGGCTGCAAGCCCAGCTCTTCGGCAACGACCTGCTTGAGCAGCGTGCCAATCCCCGTGCCGATCTCTTGCACGCTGGAGAGGAGTTCGACGCTTCCGTCTCGCCACAGGCGCAACTCGCAAGCCGAGTTGATCTGGACATTGGCAGGCCATAGTGACTGCGCCATTCCGATGCCGCGCTTGATGAGGCCCTGATCGGAGCCCGGTGACCTTCGGTGTTCCCATCCGACTTTCTGCGCGCCAAGCCGGCGTTCCTCGCGCCGCACCGCGCTGAGGTCGATCACGTCGCGCAGCGCCACGGGATCCATGGCCAGTTTCTCGGCCAGCGCATCGATTGACTGCTCCAACGCAAACGCGCCTTGCGTGTTTCCGGGCCCTCGCATCGCCGTGCTCGGCGACGTATTGGTGAAGACATCAAACTGCAGCGATTCCCGGTTGGGGCAATCGTAGAGCGCCATGGCGATCCCGCCAACGCCCGCGCCCTGGGCAACACCCGCACTGCCCCACGCCTGCAGTGCGATGGCGGTGAGCTTGCCATCAAGGCGCGCCCCGATCCGCAGGTGCTGCTTGCTTGAGGGGCGGTTTCCACTGTCCATCAGTTCCTCGTCTCGCCGATACACAAGGCGCACCGGTGCCCTGGCCAGGCGCGACAGGGCCACGGCCGTCTTGCCATAAAGGCCAAGCTGCGATTTGGAGCCAAAGCCGCCACCGACGGCTTTGGCGCGGACCCGCACACGCGACAGTGGCAACTCGAACGCCTCGGCAATCTGCGCGCGCACGCCAGCCGTGAACTGCGTGGACATCCAGACCTCGACCCCGTCATCGCCCCAGGCGGCCACAATGGCGTGCGGCTCCAGGCAGCAGTGGGTCTGGACCTGGGTGAAAAACGTCCCTTCCACCACGCATTGCGCAGCGGCAAACCCGTCGTTCAGATCCCCGTGCGCCTGCCGGACGGGGCCTCTGACGTTGCCCGCGAGCGGCAGATCCGGGACGAAGGGAAACCCCACGGATGGAATGCCCGCCGCCTCGTCCTGCCGGTAAAGCGCTGCAGCCTCGGGCTTCATGGCGGAGTCCAGATCCAGGACCGATGGCAGCGGCTCAAGCTCGATCCGGATCCGATCGAGCGCCGCCTGCGCCGATTCGGGCGTTTGCGCTGCCACGGCCGCAAGGGGTTGGCCCACATAGCGCACCGTGGCCATGTGGCCGTGCGCTGGCCGGTCCACCATGGCCACGACAGCCCGCACACCTGGCTCCTCCCGCGCAGGAGCAAGGTCCAAGACACGGATGCGCGCATGCGCAAGCGGCGATCGCAGCACGGCCGCGAAGAGCATGCCTGGCAACTGAACGTCCACGGTATAGATCGCTGCGCCGGTGACTTTGTCAACGGCATCCCAGCGCGGCTCGCTGCGACCCACATGCCTGAGCTCGGCATTGGGCGCCAGCGCCGGTGGTTCGTCCCCGGATAGCGCGCGTGCGACATGCTGGACGCCAAGGTGGGCCATGCCCACCGCAAGCCGCTCTTCGCGTGGCAAGGAATCGTTCGTCATTTTTGTTCTGCCTCGACAGCGGCCAACGCCAGCATCGCCCGCATGACGTGCGGATAGGTTCCACAGCGACAAAGATGACCACTGATCGCGGTCTCGACGTCTTCAACACTCGGGTGCCGATTGCGTGCCAAAAGGGCAGCACAGCTCATGACGAGACCCGGCGTGCAAAAACCGCATTGCACGGCATCGTGCTCGATGAACGCCTTTTGCACCGGGTGCAGATCGTTGGCCGGCGCCAGTCCCTCAATTGTGGTGATGTGGCGCGAGTCGACTTCAATCGCCAGGATCGTGCATGCAGCAACGGGCAGATCGTCGAGCCAGACGGTGCACGCGGAACACGCTCCGTGATTGCATGCCACCTTCGTCCCGGTCAAATCCAGCGATGTGCGCAGGGCCTCTGCCAGCGTCGTACGCGGCTGCACCCGAAGCGGCCGTGAACGCCCGTTGACGACGAGCACGATCGGTACGTCTTCAAGCTTGGGGACTTCGTCCATTGGCTTGGACGTGCCATCAGCCGTTTCCTGCGCGTTGTTCGCCATGCTCTCGCCCTCCACCCCTGCGCATTTCCCGCCGCGCCCTGGACGCGGCGGTGCAGGGTCGATTGGCCGACGCACTGCGCTCGCCGCCTATTGCGCAACTGTAGGCCGCCCTCGCCGCAAATGCGAGATATCCCCACGCCGACTGGATCATCCAGGTGCTCCAGCCAGCCATGCACGTCGCCGGCAGCCAGGAATGCACGCGAGTCAAACCTCGATGCTCACCTGCTTTGCATGGCGCGCGCACAAGGTGGCGACCCACCCCCCGAACGTGCGCAGCTCGCCTGGCTGTCCGCAACGCTGGCAGGTCGTCATGCTCTGCTGCTCTGCCTGCCGGGTCAGATCACGCAGGCGGGAGCGCAGCTCCTCGGGAACTCGCCCTGGCTCGTGAATGCTCCCGCGACTAAGCGCCTTGTGGCGCTGTAGTCGGGGCATCAAAGGCCAGGCCAGCGCCCGAGTCCTTGATGCCCGTCCGATGAAACTTGGCGGTTAGAGGCCCCACGCAACAGACGGGCATGCGCCCAGATGTCGGCGAGAACCAGAGGCATTCTCTCCACGGCCCCGGAGCTTTTGCCGGTTGCCGCGCCTTGCATTTCTTTGGGCTTGAGCCCCAGGAGCATCGCCAGCCCACGGGCCGCGATGTTCAATGCGCCGTTGAGATCGGCGTTGTACTGCTTGCCCGAGGCGAAGGTCGCCAGTTGGGCATTTCGCTTCGAACGAATGACCTTGCCTGAGCCGTCATACGCCCATCGACTGGTGCCACGGGCGTAGACCTCCAGCACGCGCAGACCCATCTCCTGCGCCTTGAGCGCAAGGGCCTGGATCAGCGCGCGATGCTGGAAGCGATGGAAGCGCTTGCGCTGCTGCTTCGACGGCCCCTTGGGCTTCCAGCCCTTGAGATCTTCGACGGCAAAGGCTTTGGCGCCATGCTGGGCGGCGAATGCCGCCAAGCGCGACGCCAGGGTGCGCGCCGCGTCGAGGCTCAGTCCCTCGATACGGCGGTGAATCGCCGAGCAATGCTTCTGGCCGCGCACGTGGGGGCCGGATTGGCGCTGCTTGGCGGCGATGACGGATGCAAGAGCGTCGCGCTGGTCGTTGTGCCTGCCGCACGTCAGAAACGTGCGGGCGATCACCGTGCCAGTGGAGTCGACGATTGCGGCCGTCGCCGCGGTGTTGATGCCGACGTCCACGCTGCAGATGCGGTGCTTGCCGTGGACGAAGTCTTTGTTGGTCACGTAGTTTCTCGGGCGCAGCGCGACCGGGCAGGACAGCGCGACCTTGGCGCCGCGCACGATGAGCGAGGGGCTTTGGTCGAGCTTGGCCGCCTTCGGCAGCACGCGCACGAACCGGCCCTTGACGCGCAGCGGTTCGCTGAACCGCCACTGACCGTCTGCGCCCAGCAGCTTGACCTGCACGGTGCGCATGTCCTTGCCGTAGAGGATCATGTTGCCGCCGTACAGCGACGGGTAGACGTTGTTCAGCCCGAGCCGCGGGGGCCGGGCGCCTTCTTCGCGGTCGCGCCCGCCGATCTGCCCGTCGAGGAAGTTGTTCCAGTTCGACAGGAATGATGACACCGCGCCGTGGGCTTGTTCAATGGCTGCGCGGCGCAGGTAACTCGGCATCTTGCCGAACATGCGACCCAGCACCGGGTATTGGACCTCCGGGCGCTGCGCGGTCTTGTGGAACAAGTCTTCGATGCTGGCGCACTTGACCTTGCCGTGCGAGATGTCTGCCCAATGCACCAGCATGACGCCGCACAGTCCACGCACGACACGACGAAACGCGGCGACCGTGCGCTCGACATCCTCGCGCACTGCTGGTGAAACGCCAAGCGCATGTCCTTCGGAGCGAAAAATGACTGGAGCCATGCGCTTGATGGTACGATCATCAACTTAACTATTCAAGTGACATGACCATGTCTGACGGATTCAAGACAAGCAATCATGCGGCTTACAGCCTGTACTATCACATCATCCTCACAATTAAATACAGGAACAGGTGCCTGACCGTGGAGATGCTCGACCGACTGCGCGAAATCTTCACCAACGTCAGTGCGTCCTGGCGCTGCCGGCTGATCGAATTCGGCGGCGAGGCGGATCATGTACATCTACTGATCGAGGGGCAGCCCTCGATGGATCTTGCGCGATTCGTCGGAAATTTGAAGACTGTGAGTTCGCGCTACATCCGCAAGGAATTTGCGCAGCACTTGCGCAAGTTTTTCTGGAAGGTTCAGTTCTGGAACAACGCCTACGCAGTGGTCAGCGCGGGCGGACACGCGGGCATCGAACAGCTGCTCGCGTACATCCAGGATCAAGAACAGCCGCCATCGGCGGCTCACCGCTTGACCCGCGACTAAGCGCTTGCGCGCTGTAGTCGGGGGATGCGCGGTGAGTTGCTCAAATCCGTAGTACACACGCATGCAGCCAAACTTTTCCTTGATCTGCCGCAGGCGGAATCGCCGCAACGATGCGGGATCCTGCAGGAGCTCAACCTCGAAACCCGTGAACAGGCGGTCGTAGATCGCCATCCAACCAAGGTCGAAACTCAGCATGAAGGCGCCGGGAAGAATCTGCAACACGTACGGATGGCGGTGCATCAAGGCTTCAAAATCCATGCTGTGCACCTCCGCGATGACTCGGCTCCAAAATCTCCATGTTCGGCTCTGCTTACGCGCACATGCTCAATGCCGCATGGCCTGCGTCGATCCCAGGGCTTCGTGAAGCCACAGCCGCACACGCTGCTGCAAGGCGCGCACACTGGTGACATCACCCCAGGCCTGCACCTCGCGCGCGCTCGGCACGGGCAGCACACCGTGGGGAATCTGCATGCCGTCCTCGATATCGCGCACGATGAAGGGCACGAGCTGGGCAAAATGCTCAGGTCTGGGCTCGGTGACAAACTGCAGATCCAGTCGCGACCGCAGCGGCTTGGAAAGAGCTTGGAGACTGTTGCTGGTGGCCACCCATGACAGCTGCGAGAGGTCGCACGGCGCGCGCAGGAACACATCTCTCCACTGTCGCGCCGTCTCCGGCTCCAGCAACCCCAGAAGGATGGACTCAAGCGATCCTTTTGGCCCGTACCCACGCTCACTGATCTTGTCGATCTCATCGAGCAACACGAGAGCAGTGGCACGCTTGCGCGCGGCGAGCTCGTCCACGATGGGACTGGGTTGGGCGCTGGCCCAACCGCGCGCGGTCCCCAAGAGCAGCTTTTCGTCACTGCTGCCGCCAATCATCAGCGACACCATCGGCAATCCGAGCTCCTGCGCCAGACGCCGCGCCAGGCGGGTCTTGCCACTGCCAGGATGACCCACGAGAAGCGTGGGCTGCAAGCGCAGGATGCGCGCGCCGGCTCGCCTGCTCAACATGAGCGGCGCCAGCAGGTGCTCGACGGTGCGTGGCGTCCACGCAAACTCGGCCATGAGCCTGTCCTGGATCAACTGCAGTTGGGGCAAATCCGGCAACGCGGTCGCCGGCAGGGGACGTGTGAGCACGACATAGTCCTGGAGCGTTTGTGACTCTTCAGAGTCCTTCTGGCTCTGGGCCATCCCGGGGATTGGCTGGGAGATGATGACGATCGTCGGCTCCGGCTCTCCTGCGGTGAGCACCGTTTGCGCCAGCTGATCCTGGAGCTGGCGCTCAACAGTGGGCGTGGCGACCCCAGCACTGCCCAGGCCGGCGGCCAGCAGGCTCAGCACTTCAGTCCAGGCAGCCTGGAGGTCCTGCCGCGCGCCAGCCTCCTCGTCAGCATTCGCCTGGAATTGCTCGTCCCCGTTGGCAGCACCATGACGCAACAGGCCCAGGCGAACAAAGCATGGTCCAAGAACCGCCTCGGCACGCAGGCGGTGGCTGCGCGAATGCCCGCCATCCGCGTGATCCCCTCCGGCGTGCCCCTTTGGGTTGAACGACGCGCCACGCTGCCATGCCAGCGCGAGCCCATAAACCCCGGCCCACGCCAAAATCAGCATGGCAGCCTCCACATCCTCGTCAAAGTCGGAAGGGCCCTTCGACCGGTTACCGGTCGAGGCGGCTTGCAGGTCGCGATCTGCGGCGATGATGTGGCGCAAGGCCGCCGCGAGAAGGCCCGGTAGCGGATCGTGCCCCACCACAACAGCGCCCAGCTCCACTGCGGCCAGATTCATGTGCTCCCGGCCTTTGGCATCCTTCAACAACGGCGCAAGCAAGGTGGCACGGATGCGCTGAACGCGTAAATCAAAGGTCGGAGGCCCTTCGCCCTTGCTTGCCGCCGAGCGGCTTTTCTCGTCGCGCTCGGCGATGATGGTGGCTGCCAAATCCACCAGCGCCCGAAGGTTGCCGTGCGTGGCAGCGAAGTGAAGCAGGCGCTTGCGCATCCGGCGAGCCGTGCCGGCGTCCGTCACATGCAGTTCGAATCGCTCCCGGCTCAACACAAGGGCTTTGCGGGCACGCGCCTGAGGGGTGAGCGCCGGATCGCTGGACGTGATTTCGGCCAGGGCCTTCCAGATTTTCACCGTCGATCCATGCTCGCCATTGGAACCGGGCAAACGCTCGGCGCCGTGCTCGCCAGCGGCAAGGATGAGATAAAGCAGGCCATCGAGTGTCGGATCCGGGAATCCGGCAAATGATGGCATGCCGGCGTTGACGCCTGGCGACAGATGCGCGCTGTCGCCAGGCTCGTTGGACGCCTGGCTGCCAGGGGCGCCCTGGTCAGCTTTGGGGTTGGAGGAAAGGGCCATAGGGGGCTCATGTCGAGTTGGGGCACTGCACGGCGGCAACCGCTCCGCCATCCCGCATGTGCTGCGGGTTTCAATCCGGTGAAACCGAAGTGGCTTGGAGATGACCGGCGCCGGACTACAAAGCGTCACAACCGGGCATGCAGGAGCGCCACGCGCGCACGAGCGCCCCGACGCTGCGGCCGATGTGTGTCGGTGAAGCGCCAGTTTGGGTCTGTTGGGTCTCTTGGGTGCGCGTGGTCATGGAAGGCTCCTGTTGACATCTCCCCATCCTCGGCTTGCGGCCACCGCTTGCGCGGCAACGGCGGGGATTCCTGCGGCGCCGCGCATGAGTGGCCTCCTGCCCAGCCGCGTTGTTGGGTTGCTGCTGCTGGCAGCAAGGCGGCACCACTCACTTCACAGGCGATCCGGGCGTGTCTCGCCCTTGATATGTTTAAATATACAGTATTAACAAAGTGGAGCGCAAGCCCCCAAAGGGATGCCTTGCGCACCCCCGCAACCCTTTCCCGCCCCCAAGCACGAGGCTTGTCGCGCATCCAGACCCATGCCCCATGCTTGACACGTGCGCCTGGCTGCGCCGTCGATGCTCAGCAACGGTCGGCCTTGGCGGCAGGATATGCAGCGGATTTTGATGTCGCGCCCGACATCCTGTTGTCCCGGCATCGGGGGCCAGCCGCCGGCGGCCCATCCTTATTCGGAAACGATCTTTGTTGCCGAATGAAACCCCACCATGCCGGCCCAGACACTAGTCTTGCATCGGACGTCGGAAAATCCGCACAGGCCGAGCACGGTTGACAGCTCTTCGGGCGTATAAAAGTGATGGATGGCGTCGCTGAAATAGGCGCCACAGTTTCGCGATGCTTCGGAGGAGCCGAAGATCGAGGCTGTCAATGCCACGGCCATGCGGAGAAAGCGCAGATAGGACCACTCCACCATGCGGTGCGCGGGCCTGAGCATGTCGCAGTGGTAAAAGCGGCCATTGGGTTTGAGCACGCGGCAGATTTCGGGAAAGACCTTGTCGAGCTGCAAATGGCGCGATGCAGCCTGAAGAGTGACGACATCGAAGGTGTTGTCGGCAAACGGAAGCTCATGCACATCATGGATCACGCTTTCGATCTGCACCTGATTGCGCTTGGCAAGAACCTGGCCGTGCCGCTGCATTTCGCTGCTGCGATCCACCGCCGTGACCCGGATGTCGGGTTGTTTGTGCAGAAGCCGCATGCCCACGTCATTCGTGCCGGCAGCGACATCGAGGACGTGATCGCCGGGCTTGAGGTTGATCGATCGGACAAACTGCCAGACCCATAACTCCCAGATCCCGAAGCTTGCAACAATGTTGCCCTTTCGGTAGTAGGTGGGGACGTCCCGGAAGACCTGTGGAACGCTTTTTGACCAGATCTCGCTGAAATGCGACCGCCGCAGGCTCTCGCGCTGCTTGAACCAATCGATGGGGGCCGAGGCCATGTCACTTTGCTGCATCACGTGAACCCTCTTGGTGTGTGGTGCTGAACCCGCGCACGGCCCACGCAGGACTTCATGCATGGGCGGCCTTTCGCCCGGCACATCGTGCCGCGCAAGGCGGCATCCGATCCATTGCCGTCGGGACCAAACACTCGACAGCGCGCAGCAATGCGCACTCGCCAAGGCGCGACAGCCATCGCATCTGAACCGAGGGCGCCACGCCCCAGCCTGCCGGCTTCGCCGGGCAGGAACGCGCCAGCGCGGCTTCGTCGCTGGTCGGCGAGTTTGGTGCTCGGGCTGAGGACGAAGCGCATGGTTTGTTTGTAATGCCCCGGCGCACGAGCGGGGTTGATCGGGATCAAGGGCAAGCGTCGTGGGGGCGGCGCGAAAAGCCGGGCCACGCGCAATCGGCAGGTGCACGCTATAGTGGGCTTCAAGCCATTTCAAGCGCCTGCCATGATCGTCGTGCATCACCTCAATGAATCGCGCTCGCAGCGCGTCCTGTGGCTGCTGGAGGAGCTGGGGCTTCCCTACGAAATCCGCCATTACGAACGCGATGCCAAGACGCGTTTGGCCCCACCCGCCCTCAAGCAGGTGCATCCTCTTGGCAAATCCCCGGTGATCGAAGACCAGGGCGAAACCGTGATGGAGTCCGGCGCCATTGTCGATTACCTGATTCGGCACTACGGGCACGGGCGTTTGAGCCCGCCACAGCCATCGCGGAACTTCGAGCTGTATACCCAGTGGCTGCACTACGCCGAAGGATCGGCCATGCTGCCCCTGCTGCTCAAGCTTTATGTCTCGCGATTGGGCGAGGCCGGTGCGCCGCTTGCACCGCGTATCGACAGTGAACTGGCCAATCACCTGGGGTATGTGGACCGGTGCCTTGAAGGCCGCCAATGGCTCGTTGGCGATGAACTCAGCGGCGCGGACATTCAGATGAGCTTTGTCGGCGAAGCCGCGCGCGAGCTTCGCGCTGGCTACCCGCACATGGATGCCTGGATCCGGCGCTTTCAGCAACGACCGGCCTACCGGCGCGCCATCGAGCGCGGAGGACCCTACTCGCTGGCCAATTGACACCGCAAGCCCGGGACATGACCACGCCGATACCCGAGCATGCACACTGAATCATCGCCCATGGACCTGCTTCGCTGGATGACCGCACACGTCGACCGGCTCCTGGCCGTTTACGCCGGTATTGCAATCGTCGTGGTTGCCCTGCTGACGTTGCGCGGGGCGCGTCGGCGCAAAAAGGGGCGTTGAAGGCCCGCTGGGCCCGCTGCGGGGTCCACGGCGGGGAGACTGCCGCACGACCCGATGCACGGTTGCACACCGTGCGGCCCCCGGTCAGCCACTGGCGCGTCGACCGCGCGCCTCTGCCTTGCCGGTTTTCCCCCGCAAATTTGATGCGCAGAAGCGCCGGCGCGCCATCCTCAATGCTTGGCACACTCGGCGAGCAGCCACTGCCGAAACGCCATCACAGGCCACCGCTGCGCGATGGATTCGGGTGTGACGAAGAAGTATGCATAGGGCGAGCGTACGGCGAACTCAAAGGGGATCATGAGGCGCCCGGCGGCCACTTCAAGCTCGACCACGGGCCTTAGAGCCAGCGTCACACCCTGCCCGGCAAGCGCGGCCTCGAGAGCCAAAGCGGCATTGGCAAACCGCGGCCCCCGCGTCGCATCGACACCGGTCACACCAGCGGCGGCCAACCATTGTTTCCAACCAGCTTCATGCCGCTCATCCCCGAGCGTGTCGTCATGAATCAGCGTATGGCGCCCAAGGTCAGCCAAGCGGCCAAGGGGCCGCTGCGCCGTGGGCAGATTCACACTGCACACAGGGACGTAGACGGGTGCAAATAGCTGCTCCACATGCAGGCCGGGGTAGGAACCGGCCCCATAGCGTATGGCCACTGCGGCGGTGGCCTCGCGCGGGTCGAACAAGCCGAGCCCGGCCAGACGCGAGCCGTCGGGCCCGTCCACGGAATGCGAACTGCTGGACAGATGCACCTCAACGTCAGGGTTCGCGTCGGTGAAATGCGCCAGGCGCGGGATGAGCCAATGCGAGGCAAATGACGGGGGCGCGTCGACGATCAGCGGGCCGTCGCCTGTGTGACGGGTACGCTCAACCGCCGCCGCGAGGCACTCGAACGCCTCATGGATCTTGGGCAACATGGCCAGTCCCTCGGGCGTGACTTCCAGGGCTCGCGCCAGGCGGCGAAAGAGCTTGAATCCCAGGTAACGCTCGAGCGCCTTGATTTGCTGGCTCACGGCGGCAGGCGTGACGCTCAATTCTTCTGCCGCTTTCTTGAAACTCAAGTGTCGGCAGGCCGACTCGAAGGCTCTGAGCGGGCCCAAGGGAGGAAGACGATAACTCACGGCCGGAGCGGTGTTGTGTTGGGCAATGCGGCCCTGAGGGAATGCAATACGCCAGGAAGGACGGCAGAAAACGGTCATTGTGAGCGATTCTTCCCGGCGAAGAAAGAGATGGCTTAAGAATTTCTAATCCGAGACCTGATAAATGATCGTTTGTCGCCTCAAATTCCGTTCGGTAGAGTGCGAACTGTCTCCTCCAGTGCGAACCGAGCCCGGTTCGTCTGGTTCCGAGCCCGCGATCTGCGGGCTTTTTTTCGGCCCCATTTCTGCCGGCACCGGCGGGGAGACGCCACATTCAGGATGGTTTTTCCTTTCCATTGCATGCAGCCATTGGAGTCATTCAGTCCATGAGCGAAGCGTCTCGGATACAGTGCACCGCCTTGCGCAGCAAGATCATGTCGGCCGAAGATGCCGCCGCCCTGATTCCCTCAGGGGTCAATGTGGGCATGAGCGGATTTACCGGCTCGGGCTATCCCAAAGCCGTGCCTTCAGCGCTAGCCAAGCGCATCATGGACGCGAATCTGTACGGCAAGAAGTTCAAAATTGGCGTGTGGACCGGCGCGTCCACCGCACCGGATCTGGACGGCGCACTGGCCATGGTCGACGGCGTCGAATTGCGGCTGCCGTACCAGTCGGACCCGACGTGCCGCAAACGCATCAATGCCGGGGAGATGGAATACATCGACATCCACCTGTCGCACGTTGCACAGTTCGTGTGGTCGGGTTTCCTCGGCAAACTCGACTTCGCCGTCGTCGAAGTGGCTGGCATTCTGGACGACGGGCGCCTGGTGCCCTCCTCGTCGGTGGGCAACAACAAGACCTGGCTTGAGCAGGCCGACAAAGTCATCCTCGAGGTCAATGCCTGGCAAAACCCGCAACTTGAGGGCATGCATGACATCTATTACGGAACCCAGTTGCCACCCCACCGGCGCCCCATCCCGCTGGTGCGCGTTCAAGACCGGATCGGCGACCCCTACTTGCGCTGCGATCCGTCGAAGATCGTGGGCATCGTGGAGACGTCCAGCCCGGACCGCAACTCGGCGTTCTCAGAGCCCGATGAGAACTCCCGAAAGATCGCTGGGTTCATCCTCGAGTTCTTCGAGCACGAGGTGAAAAAGGGGCGCCTGCCGCCCGAGCTGCTGCCGCTGCAGTCCGGGGTCGGCAACATCGCCAACGCGGTGATGGCCGAGCTCGATGAGGGGCCTTTCGAGAACCTGACCGCGTATACGGAGGTGCTTCAGGACGGCATGCTCCAAATGCTCAAGTCCGGAAAACTCGCCTGCGCGTCGGCCACGGCGTTTTCGCTCAGCTCGGCGGCGCTCGTCGAGCTCAACAGTGAGCTTGCGCGCTATCGCGAGCGCATCATTTTGCGGCCCCAGGAAATCTCCAACCACCCCGAGCTGATCCGCCGCCTCGGCGTCATTGCCATGAACGGCGTGATCGAAGGCGACATCTACGGCAACATGAACTCCACGCATGTCATGGGCACGCAGATCATGAACGGAATTGGTGGCTCGGGTGACTTTGCACGCAACGCCTACTTGTCCATCTTCATGACCCCCTCACAGGCGAAGGATGGAGCCATCTCCTGCATCGTACCGATGGCTTCCCACGTGGACCACACCGAGCACGACGTGCAAATCTTCGTCACCGAGCAGGGACTTGCCGACCTGCGCGGCCTGTCGCCCAAGCAGCGCGCACGCACCATCATCCAGAACTGCGCGCATCCCAACTTCAGGCCTGCCTTGATGGATTATTTCAAGCGCGCTCTCGCGCATTCGCCGGGAAAGCAGACGCCCCATTTGCTCGAGGAGGCATTCAGCTGGCACTTGCGCTACCAGCAAACCGGAGCCATGTGAGCCCGGAACCCCGCGCCACGGCTGCACTGGGGACGTCTCGCGCGCGGGGCGCAGCCGCTTTCATGCATGGCCCAACAGCCTCCAGATTTTCGGCAGGACAATGATGGCGCCAATGGCAAGCGCCCCGATCGACGCCAGCAAGACTGAAGCTGCAGCCACGTCCTTGGCATCGCGCGCCAGCGCGCGCCATTGGGGCGAAGCCAAGTCCACGACAAACTCCAAAGCCGTGTTGAGGGCTTCTGCCATCATCACGAGCGTGATGGCGACAACCACTCCGATCCACTCGCCCGCGCTCAAACCCAACGCCGCACCGAGGCCCAGAACAAGCGCCGCCGCCACCAGGTGAATGCGCGCGTTCACCTGGCTTTGGAACAGAACCCTCAGACCCCTGAGGGCGCAAGCGAAGGATTGGAAACGGGACATGGACTCTCAGCTCTGTAGGCGGCATGGGCGCATGTTTGCGCGCCAAGCGGGCAAACCGACGTTCATCACGCGATGCGCGACCTTTGCCGACCATCGCGCTGCGCCGGGCACGGCATCTGGCGCAACAGCATAGCCCGAAGGCAAGCGCGGCCGCATCGCCGCACCTCATGTTCAAGTCGTTGCCAGTACAGTTGGGCTTTCGCGCGGATGATGACGGAGACTTGACCTTGAACATATGCTCGCGCATTCCCCTTCCTAGCCCGGCCCGACGCACAGCGTCGCTTAGGCGAAGCCGTCCGGGCAGGAGGGGGTCAAGCGGGCGGGTTTCGCTTGTTGTTCCGTCGATGGCTGGATAAAATACCAGCATGCAACGGCGCAAAGTCACGCTCAAACTTTATCCCAATGCCGCGCAGATGGCGCAGCTGGATGCGTGGACGCGGCTGCACTGCGAGTTGTACAACGCGGCGCTCGAAGAGCGCATCGACGCCTGGCGCAAGGCGGGCAAGTCGATCTCCTACTACGACCAGCAAAACGTCCTGCCGCAGATCAAGGCCGATCGACCCGAGCTCAACGAACTCGGCAGCCACGCCTTGCAGCAGACGCTGCGGCGGCTCGATCTCGCATTCCAGTCGTTCTTTCGCCGCGTCAAGGCGGGGCAGACGCCCGGCTTTCCGCGATTCAAATCCAGCATGCGGTTCTCCGGCTTCGCCTATCCCGATCCGGCGGGGTGGAAGCTCATGCAGCATGGCGGCAGCGGCGCAACCCTGCGCATCGGCAGTGGCGAGGCCGCCCTGTCCATCCGGGCGCGCGGACGGCACCGCTTCGGGCCGGATGCCAAGCCCAATGACATCACGCTGACGCGCCGCAACGGCCAGTGGTTCGTGTCGGTGACGCTGCGCGTGCCCGACGACGCCTGTGCGCGCGAGCGCACCGCTGACATGCGGCGTGGCGTGGATTTCGGGATCAACGACTGGGCCACATTCGACGCGGGTCCGCCCATCGCGAACCCGCGCTGGGTGCGCGAGGAACTGCCCCGCCTTGCAGCGCTGCAGCGCCAGCGTGCACGCAAACGCAAAGGCTCCGTGCGATACAAGCGATTGAGCCGCGGCATCGCGGTGCTGCATGATCGCATCGGCAATCTGCGCCGGGACTTCGTGCACAAGGAAACGACCAAGATGGTGCAGCAATGCGCCGTTCTGGCGACGGAGCAACTGGCTCCGAAGACCATGAGCCGCAGCGCGAAGGGCACGGTGGATGCGCCGGGCCGTCGCGTGCGGCAGAAGGCCGGACTCAACCGCGAGATCCTCTCGGCGGGGTTCGGCATGGCGCATCAGATGCTGGCGTACAAAGCGGAAGAAGCTGGTACGCGACTGCATCTGAGCAACACGCGCCAACTCAAACCGTCGCAGCGCTGCTCGGCCTGTTGGGAACTCGTTCCCAAGACGCTCGCAGACCGCATGCATGTCTGCCCGCATTGCGGGCACATCATGCAGCGCGACCAAAACAGCGCGTTGGTGGTTCTCATCGACGCATTCAACACGCAGGACGCGCCTGGGACGGGCGTGGCGGCGAGACCCAAACCTCTGCCCCGGCAACCGGGCAAGTCCAAGTCTGTGACCCGCGAAACCCCCACTACAGCGCCGTCAGGCGCTTAGTGGCGGGAGAGTTCATGGAGCTCTATCGCGATACGCCGGCGGCGGCGCTCGTGACCTTGAAGGCCGAGGGCAACCTCGCCGAAGGCATCAGCTGCAAGATCGAAACGGGCAAGGCGCTCGGCATCGAACTTCGAGGCGCCACGCTTCGCGCTGAAGGTGACCTGGATTTTCGCGGCACCCTCGGCGTATCGAAGGCTATACCCGTAGGCTTCCAGGACATTCGCCTCACGTTCGACCTCGACACCGATGCCTCGGAGGAACAATTGGAAACGCTGCTTCGACTGACCGAACGCTACTGCGTCGTCTATCAGACTCTTGTGCGCTCGCCGGCACTCAGGATCAGCCATCGAACCCTTTCCAGCAAAGCCCCATAGCAGTCAAACCCCATCGATGGCTCGCACGGGCGTCCTGAGCATCAAAATGCCCGCGACCCCAAATCGCCTGTGCCATCGCACCCATAAGCCTTCATGCATCCGTTTCTCGTAGCCACCGGCCTCGTCGCACTGGCCGAAATGGGCGACAAGACGCAGCTTCTCTCGCTTGTTCTCGCCGCCCGCTACAGACGGCCTGTGCCGATCATTCTTGGCGTGCTCGTTGCGACCGCGCTTAACCATGGCATGGCGGCGGCCCTTGGGGACGTGCTGGCCCGGGTCCTGACACCATCAATCCTGAACTGGGCGGTGGTCCTGTCGTTCGTCGCCATGGGTCTGTGGATTCTGGTGCCGGACAAGCTCAATCAGGATGAACTGCCGCAGCGAACCGCCTCGGGTGTTTTTGCCACAACGCTGCTGTCGTTCTTTGTGGCGGAAATGGGCGACAAGACCCAGATCGCGACGGTCGCCTTGGCTGCGCGATTTGCCGAATGGCTCCCGGTCGTTGCCGGCACAACCCTGGGCATGATGCTCGCCAACGTTCCTGCGATCATCTTCGGAGATCGCTTCGCACATCGACTCCCTGCCCGATGGATCCAAGCGACGGCAGCCGTTTTGTTCATTGTGCTGGGCGGGATCGCGCTGGGGCACGCTCTGCACGGTTAAGTGGCGCTCGCGCTCAAGCCAGTGCCGCGCCGAGCGGTCGACGCAACGAGGCCGGCAGCCGATTCCTGAGCGGCGCCTGCCCAGACGCGGAGTTTGCACTTGTCGACGCAGACGCAATCGCGCATCGCACCATCAAAGCCTCGAGCGTGCAAATGCATCCACGCGGCGCGCGGTATCGGGATCCGCGAAGCATGCCATGGCTGCCTGCCGCTCATACTCCAGCGCACAGATGAGCTGGGCACCGAGGCCCGTGGCCATGACGCGCTTGAGTTGCGTGGTGGCCCGCTGCGATCGCGCTGCGACCTCGGTGGCCCATTGGATGGCCGTGCTGAGCATTGCGTCGTGCGCCACAACCCGGTTGACCAGGCCCAGGCGCTGCAGCGCCTGGGCATCAAGCCGCTCGCCCAAGACGATCAGTTCCATTGCCTTCTGGTAACCCACAGCCTGGGGCAACAGATGCGTGACCCCACCGGTGACGAAATGCCCAAGCGCCATCTCGGGGAAAAACGCCACGAGGTTGTCGGCGGCCACCACCATGTCGCAGTTGAGCATCCATTCGAACCCGCCACCAACGGCATACCCGTGCATGGCGCCGATCACCAGCTTCGGTCCAAACATGATGTCGCGCGTGATCTGCTGGATGCGCTCGCAAGTCTCGGCTACGCAGGCGGCTGAGGCCGCTTGCATGCCGAACTCCTTGAGGTCGTCGCCAGCGCAAAACGCGCGCCCTGCTGCCGTCAGGACGATGGCGCGCGTGTCGGGGTCGGACTGGGCGTCCGTTAACGCCTGGTGCAGATGCGCCAGAAGGTCGGCGCCAATTGCATTGAGGCGTTGCGGACGGTCGAGCGTGACGATGCTCACCGGGCCCTCAGTGTGCAGCCGGGCGTACTGGGTTGTGGGGGTCATTGCCTCTCCTGATGCTTGATTGGTGGATGCGTGTGCCGCTGCGCGACATCGGCCTCGCGGTCCCAGGCACCGCTTGTGCCCAGCTCACGCAGACGGAACTTCTCCACCTTGTCGGTTGGCGTCATGGGCAGCGCATCCATGAAGCGCAGGTAGCGAGGCACCATGAACCGTGGCATGCGCTGCATGCACCAGTGGGTGAGCGCCTGCGGCGTGAGCGTGCTGCCCGGGCGCAGGACCACACAGGCCAGCACATCCTCCTCGGTCAGATCACTGGGCACACCCACCACAGCGCAGGCAAGAACTTCGGGGTGCATCTCCAGGCCGATCTCCACTTCCATCGCGGCGATATTCTCACCGCGGCGACGCACGATGTCCTTGCGCCGGCCGACGAAATAGAACCAGCCGTCGGCATCGCGCGTGAGCAGGTCCCCGGTGTGAAGCCACTGGTCGCGAAAGGTGCAAAGCGTTGCCTCGGGCATGCCCCAATACCCGTCCATCAGCACCGAAGGCTCCTCGGAGCGCACCAACAATTCGCCTGGGGTCCCCGGAGGCACCTCGAAACCGTCCTCATCCACCAGCCGTACCTGCCATGGCCCCAGCGGCTTGCCACAACTGCCCGTACGTCGCGGTTCGTGCTGGGGCGTATAGAGGATGGCACCCACCTCGGTCGCACCGTACAGTTCGACCAGCCGGCAGCCAAAGCGCGCCTCGAACGCGGGCGCCCATTCCGGCAGGGGCACACCCCAACCCAGCCGCGCGGCGTGCTCGCGGTCTCGCGGCGAGGCCGGCTGTTTCCACAGCATGGTCAGCGTGGCGCCCATGAAGTCGAACACAGTGCCCTTCAGCGCCCGCATCTCATCCCAGTAGCGCGACACACTGAAGCGCTCGCCGATGGCTGCCACGGCGCGCAGCAGCAGCGCCGGCGCCAGGGTCATCACGGTTGCATCCAGGTGGAACATCGGATAGGGGCAGTACAGCACATCCTCGCTGCGCAGGCCAAGACCCTCGATCACGCCTTGGGCCTGGCGCAGGACGAAACGGTGCGAGATCTTCACCGCTTTCGAACTGCCGGTTGTGCCCGACGTGTAAAGCAAAAGCGCCAAATCGGAAAACCGGGGCGCCGCGCATGGCGCAGGCTCGGTGCCGGCCACGATCAGCGATTCCCAGGCCAGCGCCGGCCTCACCCTTTCGGCGCCTCCCACCACGACCACCCGTCTGATCGTGTTCAGCTGCGCGCGCACGGCTTCAAACTGTGGCCATAGCATGTCGTGCACCACGAGCAGCTCGCTTTGCACGAGATTGAGTGCCTGGGCCAGAACCGCACCCTTGAACTCGGTGTTGACGGGTGCGGCCACCGCACCCAGCCGGGCAAGCCCGAACCAGCACAGCGCCAGTTCGACGCAATTGGGCAGCAGCAGGCTTACATTGGCCCCAGCACGCACACCCTGGGCGTACAGACCCGCGGCGAGTGCTTCGGACTGGCGCTGCACCTCCCCGAACGTCCATTCGCCATGCATAAAGCGAATGAAGGGTTTCGCCGGGGCCTCGGCTGCGGCCTGCCGCAGTTCGTCGGTCAGGGTCTGGGTGAAGCTGCTCATGCGTCCCCCGTGAACGGGATTGTCTGGCCATGCGGCGCGACCGGCCAGTGCTCGCGCCGATTGGGCACGGCGCCGTCGATGCGCAAGACCGAGCCCGAGATGAAGGCTGCTGCCGGTGACAGCAGGAAGATGATCCCCGCAGCCACTTCGGCCTCGGTGCCAAGGCGCCCGGCGGGCACCAGCTCGGCGAATCGTTCGATCACGGGGCGGTATGCATCGGGGTAGCTCTCCAGGCCCGATGATGCGATCCACCCGGGCGCCACCGCGTTGACCCGCACCGGGGCCCATTCATACGCGAGCGTCTCGGAGAGATTGAGCATGCCCGCACGCGCAGCACCCGAATGCGCCATGCCGGGCATGCCACCCCACATATCCGCCAGCATGTTGACAATGGCGCCGCCGCCCCGCGCCTTCATCGATTGCAGGTAAACCTCGCGCGCGAACAGGAAGCCACCGAGAAGATTGTTGCGCACTACCGCATCGAAACCGTTGGCCGAGATGCACTCGGCAGGACTGAAGAACTGGCCACCGGCGTTGTTCACCAATCCGTCGATCGCGCCCATCTCGGCCACGGCGTCGGACACCACGGCCTTGACGCGTGCCTCATCGCGAATGTCACAGGCATGCCAGCGGACCTCGGTCCCATGCGCGGCAACGCGTTGCCTTGCGCTGGCGAGCTTGTCCGCCGATTGTCCGACAAGAACAAGGTTGGCACCCAGCCACGCCAACTCCTCCGCGGTGCGAAGGCCAATGCCTGAGCCGCCGCCGGTGACGATGAAAACCTTGCCCGCAAAAAGGCCCGGGCGGAATTGGGACAGGCTCGACATACATTCTCCCAAAAACAAATATGATTATGACCTCATGTTTTGTTTTCGGCAACCATCAAGTGGAGCATCCTCAGGCCATTCATGATCTCCGCATCCCCCCACACCCCTGCATCCTGCGCCGCGCGCCAGGACGAAGCCGGCGATCTGTCGTTCCGCACGCACCTGCAGGCTCGGTCGGCCATACCCGGGCTGCGCAAGGGGCTGCGCACCGGTCTGCGCATTCGCGTTGCGGCCTGCCAACTGCTGGAGAGCACCGGGCCCGACAGGCTGAAAATTCACGATCTGTGCGAGCGCGTCGGGGTGTCCCAGGGCACCCTGTACCTGTACTTCGCCGACCGCGATGACCTTCTGGCCACCCTTTTGCAGGAGTTCGTCGCATTCCTGCACAAGGGAATGGCTGCGTCCACGCGCCAAAGCCCGTCCCCTGAAAACTCCGTGCGATTGGCCACGCTGAGCTACTGTCGCTACTTTGAAGCGAACAGGGGTCTGATGCGGTGCTTGCTCCACCATTACGAGACTTTTGCGAAGGCGCGCGCGGTGGTGGACGCCTGGAACGGGGTCTGGATCGAGACCATCGTGCGTTCCGTGCGACGCTGGCAGCGCCGCACCGGCCGCGCCGCAACATCCCCGCGAGATCTGCGACGCCGCGCCTACGCGCTCGGCGGCATGGTCGACCAATACCTCAACGCAATTTACCTTTACCAGGATCCGAATCTCGCCCCGGTGGCAGGCGACATTGACGCGGTGGCCGATACCTTGACGTTCATCTGGCTGCGCGCATTCGATTTGGTGCCCGATCGGTAACGCAATCGGTCGGAGCTTGGCTGGCGTGGCCCCGCCAGCGTGCCGCCTTGACGCGCATGCCCAGATGCTTGACCGCATGTACGTGACGCGCAAGCGCCCGTCGCCCGCGCCTGAGACTGCTCGCTGCGCCTGCCGGTCGGCGTTGCCACCTCCGCTACTATCGGCGCTTTGCTCGAACACTCTCGCCTCCGCATGTCTGCCTTCTCACGCTTGCGCCGTTGGGCCGGTTGCCGCGCCAGTCTGATCTGGCTGCTGCTGGCCTACGCCTGCACGCCGTGGGCGCAGGCGCTGCAGCCGCTTGCGCAATCGATTGAGATCCCCTATTGCGCAGCGGGACTCGCACAGTCTCAATCCGCCAGCCATGTACCGACGTCGGGCACACCGGCCACGCATGGCCAGGCGCACGCATGGCTGATCTTTGCCCTCGACGGCGGCTGCGCAGTGCAGTCACTGCAAGCGGCATTCGGGCGCAATCCACAGCTGCAACCTGCCGTGCCGCGGCGCCAGGCGCCCCTCCTGGCCGCATCGCCTTCACCGCGATCCGGAAACCTCGGATCCGTGCGCCCTCGCCCGCGCGCTCCGCCGACCCTTCTCCAAGCAGTCTGACCGTTGATTGGCACGGCCGCTCCAGCAGCCGCTGCCCGCCTTCATCGTTCAAGCCCCGGTATCCGCATCGCCACCTCTTGAGGCGATGGCGGCGGGGCCGCTTGGGAGTCTTCAAGATGCATCAGTGGTTACCCCCCCTGCAGCGCGCCGCGCTTGCGGGTCTTCTCGTCACGGCGGCGCCCCTGCCGGCGTTCGCCTGCGCCAGTTGCGGCTGTTCGCTGTCCACGGACGCTGCCATGGGCTATGCAGCCAGCCCTGGCTGGCGCCTGAGCCTGCAGTACGACGCCATCAACCAGAATGAGTTGCGCACCGGAAGTCATGCCGCGAGCCCTGCGCAGGTGGTCAACGAGCCGACCACCGGCGAGTTGGAACACCAGACCGTCAACCGGTACGTCACACTCGGGCTTGCCTATAGCCCCAATGCCGACTGGAACTTCAGTCTTCTCATTCCCTACATCGACCGCAGCCACAGCAGCTACACGGACCAGACGTCGGCGCCGTTCGACAACGCCCAGCTTGCGCCTTCCCATCTCAGCACGGCGCAGGTGTCGGGACTCGGAGACATCAAGTTCATCACCGCGTGGCAGGGCCTGCTGCCAACCCACAATCTGGGCCTTCAGCTTGGCGTGAAACTGCCCACGGGCGACTACGGCGGTGCAAACGCTGCCGGCACCGCGGCGATCGGACATCACCCCGCCGCCTTCGACAGTGGCCCGACCTCACTGGTGCCCTCGCCAGGCAACCTGCTCGACACCAGCCTGCAGGCCGGCACCGGAAGCACCGACCTGATCATTGGTGCCTTTTACTATCAGGCGGTCAGCCAGGACTTCGACGCATTTGTGAATGCGCAGTTTCAGGCCGCGTTGGCCCACCGGCTTGATCAGGCTGGCCAGGACTACCGTCCTGGCAACCTGACAACGATGAGTTTCGGCCTGCGCGATGAAGCCAATCCGGACGTGGTGCCGCAACTGCAGGTCAATCTCACCCGCAAGAGTGCCGATCAAGGCGCGCTGGCCGACACGCTCGACACCGCCGGCACCATCGCCTACCTCAGCCCTGGGGTCAGCCTCAGGGTCGCCAAGGGCGCACAGCTCTATGGATTCATCCAGCGTCCGGTTTACAGCCGGCTGGACGGGTACCAGTTGCTGCCGCGTTGGACCGCAACCGCTGGGCTGAGCTATGTCTTTTAACCGCGGCGCTCGCGCCGATTTTTCAACCAAGGAAGCCACGACCATGATCAAGACCCTGAACTCTCACGCCCATCGCCTGCCGCGCCGCGTTGCGCTGACCTTCGTACTGGCCGCCGCCGCACTGGCCGCTTCGCCCGCATTTGCCGCGGACAGCGCGCCGGTTCAGGCCAGCAACGCCTGGATCCGGTGGCTGCCAGCCGGGCTGCCAGCCGGCGGCTACATGCAATTGCGCAATCTCTCCGACAAGCCTGTGGATCTGGTCGGCGCAACCAGCGCCGACTATGGCAACACGATGCTGCATCACACCGTCAAAAAGGGCAATACGATGGAAATGCTGCCCGTCTCACGCGTGACCATCCCGGCGCATGGCAGCGTTGCGTTCCAGCCAGGCGGGTATCACATCATGCTGATGCAACCGAAAAAGGCGGTGCAGCCCGGAGACCAGGTGCCGATCACGCTGGAGTTCTCCGGTGGCAGCACCCTGCGCGTGGAGTTTCAGGTGCGCAAGGCCGACGCCACCGGGCCGGGGGCCGCTGGCGGCGTGAACATGCACAGCATGCCGGGCATGGGTGATGGCCAGACCAAGTGATCACGGACGTCGCGCCTTGCTGCGCGACATCCTTTCCCTTGGTATGGGTGCGGCCGCCAGCGGCTTGACCCAATCGGCGCGCGCCGACGACTTGCGCGTTGGCGCGCCGGCGCCGCCGCTGGTGCTGCACACGCTGGCCGGGGATTCGATTGCAACCCGCGATCTTCTCGGCCAGATCGTCATCGTGACCTTCTGGGCGAGCTGGTGCGGTCCCTGCCTTGCCGAGCTGCCGCTTCTGTCTGCCTATGCGCAGCGGCATCGCGCGCAAGGCCTGGCGGTGCTGGGGTTCAGCCTGGACGCACCGGACACCCTGCCCGCTGTTCGATCGATGGCGGCCACTCTGAGCTTTCCGGTCGGTCTGCTGGGCAGCGCCTACGCCGGAGCGTATGGACGCATCTGGCGCATTCCCGTGAGCTTCACGATTGACCGCCGGGGACGTCTCGCCGATGACGGCTGGCAGGACCGGGACCCGGGCTGGACCGAGGCTCGGCTCGAGCGCGTCGTCACGCCGTTGCTGAGCGGTGCGCCAATGGGCTGACGCACCGGGACAAATGGGGTGCATGACCCGGGAGCGGTCTGAACAGGAACGCTCCCGCCGCGGCTCAGGACCCCTTCGCCTGCGTGATCAGCGCGCCGCCCACGGTATCCCTGAGCGTGATGGAGCGCAAATCGAGCTCCAGGCGATGGCTCTTGCCCTGGGCGCCCTGCACATGGGCGACGATATCCATGGAAAAGTGCTCGAAGTTCCCGATCGCCGGATCGAGAATGGCGATGGTCTTGGGATCCGTGCAATGCAGTTTGCGGAAGGATTGCGCATCCGTATAGACGTAGTGATAAGGCGAGTTGTCGAAGTAATAGCCAACCCCCTTGATGAACAGGCGGTTGTCAAGTGGATACGCCTGGGCTGCCTTGTCATACGCGTCCAGGGCAATGTCGTTGACCTTGATCAGCACATCCGGATGCGCCTTGGCCGCCTGAATCAGGCGCTCGATGGCCTGCGCCTGCGCGGCGCTGGCCTGCACGGGCACCGGTGGGACGATGTTCTCGGTGTTTTCGGTCAGGATGGCGCTGTCGTCAACCGGCAAGCCCGAGTAGGCGTAGACATAGATTTTCAGCAACACGTCGGAATCGAGCACCGCCAGACCATGCTCGATCTTGAGCACACCACCGTTCAAGGCGCGATCCATGGCCGGCAGCGACGGCTTCGTGCCTGGCGTGTCGGCCAGGCCGGGAAGGCTCTGGTTGGTTTCAGATGGCGCGCCAACAGCAAGCGTGCACAGGCCGGGCAGCGCCATGGCGCCGGCAATCACCAGCGCTGTGGCCGCGTGTGCAACTGCACGGCGCCGGGGGCGCTCGCAACGGGGAAACTGCTTCGAAGTGGAGAGCATGATGGTGGTCACCTTTGTCGCGCGCGAATCTCATGCGCCTGTCGAGGAGGAACCCTGGGCTTCGTCGCTGCCGCTTTCCCAGCCCGTGATCATGGCCTGAATGTAAGCGGTGGGCGTTTTCCCGGTGGTCGCCAGATACACGTGGGCGATGAAGAACAGAAGCATCATGTAGGCCGCTGCGGTGTGCGTCCAGGCGACTGCGGTCAAGCTCAGCCCCAACGGCATGACGCGTGTCCAGTCGTAGGCGAAAATCAGCAGCAGTACGCCGCTGGCCCAGATCAGCGGGTTGATCATCAGCTTGAGCCACAGATACGCCAGGCGCTGCAGCGGGTTGTGCTTGTGCAGCAGCGTCGGCTCGTACGGGTGGCGCTCGCCGCGGAACATGCCCCAGGCGTAATACCGGGCAACCTGGGCCATCCTTTGAAAGGTCGGGATGTATTGTTTCCACTCTCCCGTGGTGAAGTGCCAGAAGATGGCAAAGGTCCACAGGGTGACCAGCAGCCATGCGGCGTACTCATGAATGAGCAGCGCATTTCGGAACCTCAGTCCGCCCAGATAGCCGTGGATGGCAAAACCGGTGTACAGCATGGTGATGACGAGAAGGGCCTGGCTCCAATGCCAGAAGCGTTCGAAGCGTTTGAATAGATACAGACGATGCTCAGCCATGATCATGTCTCCTTGACGGGTGAGTTTCAGCGCCGGCGCAGCCAAAGGCCGATGCGGATGAGCGCGTGGATCACGACGCCTGCCAGGGCAAGCGCCGCAACGAGCAGGCCCAGGCGCTCGATCAGCGGCTGATGGTCACGCGGCCGTCCCGGCATGTACACCCCGTCGATGTTTTGCAGCCGGCCCTGATCTGCGTGGCATTGCACGCACCGCAGCGCGTTTTCCTTCGGCGCCACCATGTGGGCAATCGGCCAATACATCTCGGTCTTCACAAACCCGTAATGACCCGAATACGGCAGGTGCGCAGCCTTCATGCCCGTGGCAATCGACGTGTTCCAGTTGTAGTTCATCGTGTAGGAATCCTCGTCGAATCCAAACGAATGGAAGATGGCCAGGATGCCTGTGCGCGTGTCATACGGCTGGTTGTTGTGATGGATCTTGAATGGCCAGATCTTGGACTGGCCATCGGTGGGGCTGCCCTCGATGGCGTTGACCTGCACGACGCCGTTCTTCTCGTGGTTCTGGATTTTCTCCCCAATGTGCATCCACGTTTCCGTGCCATTGAACCAGCGGTACTGCGGCACCACGTTTTCGGCCCAGCGGAAGCTGCCCTTCACCCCCCAGTAGGTGTTCCAGCCGCGCGCATTCATGATGACCAGCGGTGAACCGTTGGGCGCGAGCTTGCCTGCGGTGGCGTAGTTCCAGTCCATCTTCGTTGGCAGCCCGCCGCGCGCGAACTGCGGAATGTGGCAGGTCTCGCACGCTATATCGCGGGTGTGCATGTTCAGCGTCGACGCCACCAGGCTGGACTGCACGTTGTCGCCCACGTGCGGCGCCTGACCGTGGCAGGACTGGCAGGTCACGGCGTTGCCGTTGTGCGCCGCGCCGCGCATGTACGCGCCCTGCTTGGGATCGGCATCGATCGCGTAATGCTCGCCGCTGACGTTGTGGTCCGTCGTTTTGTGACACTCCTGGCACGAGAAATTCAGGCCCTTGGCGTCCATGTGCACGTCAAGCGCACGCGGCGGGTCATTCAGCGAGCTGTCGAGATCGCCATGCTTGACGCCGTCGCCCCCGCCTCCATAAAAGTGGCAGATGCCGCATGTGTAGCGCGTGGGCGCCCCCACGCGCTTGGCCACCGCGGCCAGATCCTCGGGCTCCACATAGGCCTTGTCCGTGCCGTAGACCTCGTTGCAGCCGGGCCGCACCGCGATCTTGGCCAGCGCCGGATTGCCACCGATGAACGGAATCTTGCGGTAGGTCTTCGTCTTGTCATGGCACACCAGGCAATCCACATGGTCCTCGGTGCGCTGACTGAACGGGATGAACTTGTCTGGATCCTGGCTGCCGTAACCGGCATGACACACCGTGCAGAACTGTTCATTGCTGATGGGGCTGACGCAGAACGTGTTGTAGATCTCGTTCTTGCCCACCATTTGCTTGGTCTTCGGGTTCCACGCCTTCCAGGTCCAGTGGATGGTGGACATGACCTGCTTGGCTGCCTGCGTGTGGCAGCTCAGGCACGCGCGGGTGACCTGTTCGGGCGATGTGAACGGGCCCTGAAGTTGTTTGAATTTGCTGTGGTCTTGCGGCGTCTCGGGCCCCACCGGGCCGTCCACTTCCTTGGGCACGACGTGCCAGGTTGGCGCGTCCGCCGGGCCCGCCGCATTGGCGTTGACGAATTGCTGGGCTGACTCGGCGCCAAACGCCGGCACGCTCAAAGCGAGCAGCCACGCCGCCAGCCACCCCATTGCGATGCGTGCCTTGCGCGCCAGGAACGAGCGATGCAAGCCCGATGCGCTGCGCTGTGTGGCCAGTTTCATAAACGCCTCCTCAGATTAGGCGGATCGTTGTCCGCCTGTTTGTGTATTGGGCTCGTTGTAATACTGGTCGGGGTATTTTGAATAGGCCCTGACGAGCATCCTTTGATCCAGGTCATGCAAAGTCGATTTAGAGGCATGTTTGAGCTCACACGCGGTCATTTGCGGCGACACTTTCGCCCATCGGTATCGACGGGCTTTGCGGCGCTTGCAGGCCGGGGCACAGGCACGAGTGGTGGTTCAATGCAGTGCGACGCAAGGCATGACACCGCGCCCAATCCCGGCTTTGGCACGACCGCCCCTGCCCCCGCGCCGAAAACTGAGCGACGGCTCTCCACGACCCTGCCGGTTCGCAGCCAAATGCCGGGCAGCGTCCTGGGCCGAGCGAGCCGTCTCGGGATGGGGCCTTTGATGAGGATGGATGACCATGATGAAGTTTTTGCTCACGATCTGCGTTCTTCTTGCGACTTGCTCACCGACGTGGGCCAGTGAACGTCCGACGGCCATGCCTGGCGTGCCGGATGCCATTCATGGCAAGGTGCTCCAGACCATGGACGCCGGCGCCTATACCTACCTGCACCTGCAGGCCGCTTCAGGCGATGTCTGGGCTGCGGTGTACAAGGCCCCGGTCAAGGTCGGCCAAGATGTCAGCGTGGATCACGTCGTGCTGATGAAGAACTTCGAAAGCAAGACGTTGAAACGCACGTTCCCGGCGATCTACCTGGGCATGCTGGAGCCGGCCACCGGTGCCGTCGCGCTGGCTGCACCCACTGCAGGTGCACAAGCTGACGGTGGCCCGGATCCTCGGGTTGCCAAGGCCCGGGGGCCCAACGCTTACACGATTGCGCAGGTCATTGCGCAGAGAAATCAGCTTCAGGGCAAAACGGTTGTCATTCGGGGACGGGTCGTCAAATACAACCCCCAGATCATGGGCAGGAATTGGGTTCACCTGCGCGACGGATCGGCTGCTGCCAGTGCGCAGCCCGATGAGATCCTCGTGACAACGAGCAGCGCGACGAAACTCGGTGATGTCGTGACGGCACGTGGCAGCGTGCGCACGAATGCCGACTTCGGCGCGGGCTACGCCTACCCTGTGCTCGTCGAACACGCCACGCTGCAACCTTAAGTCGGACTGCGGCACGGGCTGCCTCGGACGCAATCCAGTGTGTGGCGGCTGCGACGCGCGTCTTTCGCCGCGCCAGCCCGCCCCTGGCGAGGAGGGGCTGCTGCACGGCGTCTTGCCCGTGCCCATTGCGCAGGACACACAGCGCGTCTGGAGGATCAGGACGGCGCGTTGCGGTGCCTGGAGGTTTGCGCCATCGCTGCGCTGCCGGGGCAAGGCGTGTACGCTCGGCGGTATGTTGCCCACGGCCCCCGCCCACTTCAGGAGATCCGCCATGCTCGCCCGTCACACGCTCGCCTTGCGGATCGGATCCGTCCATGACTGAGACCGAACCCCTGCATGCCCTGCGTCCGTTTCTGCGCAACTGGGTCTGGGAGCACGGACGCGTCGGAACCCGTTACCTGGACTGCACCTGTGGCGAGCTCCGGTTTGACGAAGGCAAGAAGGCGCATTACGCAAGCGAGACCCACCAGTATGTCTCGCTGCTCAAGGACGCCGAGCCGGTTGCCAAAACGGCGCCGTCGATTCACGAAGGTGGCCTGGCCCGGCTCTTGCGCGCCGCCCAGCAAGGACGCCCGGCCGAGGCCGGCTCCGCGGCCGAGGTGCAGCGCGCAGTCCAGGACTGCATGGAACTGGGCCTCATCAGCGCCTACCAGCGCGATGCCGAGCAGGCTCGCGCGCGTTATGCCCTCGAGCCGCTGTTTGACGATGAAATCCGCGCTGCGGTCATCGAGGATGTGCGGCGACTCTGGGTCGGCGTGCGCGAGCAACTGTTGCGCTACGACTTCACCATCTTTTACAGCCTCCCGCAGGCATTGCTGATCAGCGACGCGCCGTTCACCGACTGGCGCGTGCGCGCCAAGCCCGCCCTGCCCTTCGTCTCGCTGCCGCTTGGACCGCATAGCCTGCTGGTGGGCACCCCTTCGGCCCGCACCAGCCGCACCGCGCCGGTGCTGTGGAAGGAGGCCCCCGTCATGGGACCGTTCCGTGATCACAACCAGCACCAGGTTCAGAGCGCGCGTCGCTGGCTGGTGGCAACGACGGACGAGGCGCTGCTCGCCGTGCAGCCACGCTTTGCACCCGATGCCCCAGCGCCCTCGGCGTGACACCGCGTCCCAATCCGCGGGATCGGCTGCGCCCAATGACGCGCGAGGGCGAACGCTCAACGGACGTGATCGCCAAACCTGCAAGGGCCCGGGTGTGCCGCTTGGGCCCACGGCAATGCCAGCCTGATGTGCCGGCTTCCAGGGCAAACCCATGCCCGGGACGCGTCGGCTCAGCGTCGTGCGTGGCTGGCGCTGAGCGCCTGGGGTCACGACCCCCCGGGAGCGCGGGCCGATCCCTTGCGGTATTCGTCGGGGGGCAGCCCCATCAGGCGGCGGAACATCGCGATGAATGCCGACGATGAGCCGTATCCAAGGTCGTGCGCGATGTGCTCAACCGTCTCCCCCGCCTCCAACAGCGGCAGGGATTTGACGGCACGAAGGCGCTGGCGCCATTCCGCAAGCGACATGCCCAGTTCGCGCCGGCAGCGCCGCATCAGGGTTCGCTGCGTGGTGTGCGCGAATCCAGCCCACTCGGCAAGCGATCGTGTCGCTCCCGGCTCGGCCTGAAGCGCCTGCAAAATGGGGCGCAAGAGCGCGTCTTCTGACATGGGCAAGAAGCTGCCCGCACACTCGGCCCTGGCCAATTGGTCGACCGTGACCTGCAGCAGCCGAGAGTCCTCGTCCGATGGCGGAAGCCGCGGGGGTTGGTGGCGCAAATGTTCCAGAAGCGCCCGCAGCAGTGGATTGACCATCAGCGCGCAGCTTGTCGTGGGCAAGGCGCCGCTCAATTCCGGTGCGACATACAGCGAGCAGTGGCTTGCCTCCTGCCTGTTCAGGCCCCGATGCTCCACATGCGGTGGCAGCCAGATGCCATATTGGGGAGGAGCAAGGTAATGGCGGTCGGCAAGCTTGACCTCCATCACGCCGGTGAAGGCATAGACGAACTCGCCCCAGGCATGTCGATGCCGAGGATAGGTTCCGTGAGCGGGCATCGATGCCGCGCGAAAGTAAATCGGACTGGGCAGTGCCTCGCTGAACGGAGGGCGATGCACATGAATCGAAGGCGTGTCCATGACGTGTCATTGGCCGATTGATGCTATGCATTGTCGCAATTTCACTATATGAAGCGTAGGCGCCGGCTGGACAATGCGGGGATCATCACACGGATGCGAAATGCACCATGGATTCACGTCGACCGCTCGATGCACTGGCGATTGGCCTCATGCTTGTGCTTTGCCTGGTCTGGGCCATGCAGCAAATTGCACTCAAGGCAACCGCTGCAGACATCGCGCCGATCCTGCAAATTGCCCTGCGCTCGGGATTCGCCGCAGTCCTGGTGAGCGTGCTCATGGCCGTGCGGGGAACACGCCTGTCGTTCGTCGACGGCTCGTGGCGAGCGGGACTGGCGGTGGGAGGGTTGTTTGCCCTGGAGTTCCTGCTCGTGAGCGAGTCGTTGCGTCACACCTCCGCGGCGCATCTGGTGGTCTTCCTCTACACGGCACCCGTGTTTGCCGCGCTGGGCCTTCACTGGAAGCTGCCCTCCGAGCGGCTGGCCCCACTGCAGTGGCTCGGCATCACGTTGGCGTTTGCCGGCATTGCGGTGGCTTTCCTGAGTGGGCACCAGCGTCAAGTCGAGGCCGCACATGGCCAGGTGCTGCTGGGCGACTTCCTTGCACTGCTGGCTGGTGCCGCCTGGGGCACCACGACGGTGGTCGTGCGTGCGACCGGCTTATCCCGGCTGGCGGCGGCGCAGACCCTGCTGTACCAATTGGCCGGGGCATTCGTGCTCCTGCTGGCCGGTGCCTTCTTGCTGGGTCAAACAACATTCCATCCAACACCGCTGGCTTTGGGCGCCCTGGCGTTCCAATCGGTGATTGTGTCGTTTGCCAACTTCCTGGCGTGGTTCTGGCTGCTGCGCCACTATCTGGCGTCTCGGCTGGGCGTCCTCTCGTTCATGACTCCGCTGTTTGGCATCGTGCTGGGAGCATGGCTATTGGGTGAGCCGATCAGTCCCGGGTTTCTGACCGGGACATTGCTGATTTTGCCCGGCATCGTCCTTGTCAGCGGATACGGGTGGCTCAGGCAATGGGCTCGCGTCTTCACTGCATCGAGCCGGCGCGGGTAAAGCACCATCCGACGCGACGCCGCTCGCGATGTTGCGCCCTGGGTCGCCAGCACGGCGACTTTCGCGTTTGGACGCCGCTGCCACGCATTCGCTCTCAACAGCGGCCTGCCTGCCGAGGATCGGGACCTTCGGAACAGCGCTCGAGACCGCTGGTGAATTTGCCGGGTGCTCACTCCGGCCGCGCGCGGCTTCGTTGATGGGGCTGCAACGCCCGGCGTCATACACATTCGCATACAACTGCGTTCAGTTCCCTGTCGCCAGATGCACCGCCGAACCCGTTATGGCCCGCACAGCATGCTGCATGTCTTCACCACAAAGGCAACCAAGGAACCGCATCATGACCCCCTTTTCGACCCGATTGAACACAATCCTGCTTGGCTTGCTGACGCTCGCTGCAATCCTCGCCGCCGCCAGTGCGCATGCCGAAACCGCCTGGGAACGCGCCCACCCGCGGCGCGACCAGGTGCTGGACCGCACCCAACATCTCAACCAGCGAATCGCCCGCGAGCGCCGGGAACGCGAACTGACGCCAGGGCAGGCGCACGCCCTGCACGGCGAAGTCCGCCAGACGCGACTGGAGCAGGCCGCCATGTCGCGTGCCAATGGCGGCTTCATCACCAAGTCCCAGCAAGCGGGCCTGAACCAGCAGGAGAACGCCATCCGCCGCAGCATCCGTCCGTAGGCGATCCCTGCATCAGTGTCCGCGGCCAGTGCATCGCCGATGGCCTCACGCATCCGTCGATTGACGCGCCTGACTTTCCACGGTGCAGGACGCCACCTCGCAGAGACACGCGATCACCCATTGGCACGTTTTTGCGCCCCGGCCTGACCGCCGGGCTTTCCGGGAATGAACTGATGAGAAAATCTTCCATCCACCCGCAACGCACTGGTCGCCTTGCGGGCTCCTTGTGGGCACTGGCCGCGTCGGGGGCATTGGTCCTTGCCGGCTGTGCGGCGCAGGCCGCACCCCTGGGTTCCGCACCGGGTGTGACGTCGGCTCAGCACGACGCTGCCGTCTTGAATACGGCCGCGCGCCTTCATCCCGTCGCCTTTCTTGACCGCATTGGCTGGGGGGCAAGCGCTGCGCAATTGCAGGAGCTTTCCCGCGTCGGAGCCACCCGCTTTCTGGACGCGCAGCTGCGCCCCGACCCCGGCCCGGTCCTTCCAGCCGAGGTGCGTCAGCAAATCGCCGCCCTGCAGTGCACGCAGCCCCTGAATCAGCTCATTCCCCCGCTCGTGCGGCAGATGCAAGCCATTCAGCAAGCCAGGCATGAAGGCCAGGCCATCAACGCCCAGCAGGCACAGGCCGCGCTTCAGGCGCTGAATCAGCGCAAGAACCAGCTCACTCAGGAAGCGATGACCCAGCAACTGCTGCTGGCGGTGTACGCCCCCAATCAGTTGCAACAGCGCCTGACCTGGTTCTGGCTGAACCATTTCAACGTGTTCCGCGGCGGCAACATCGGCCCCATGATGGCTGACTACACCCAGCACGTCATCGCGCCGCGGGCGCTGGGCCCTTTCCGCGATCTGCTGCAGGCGACCATGTTTTCGCCGCAGATGCTGCTTTATCTGAACAACGCGCAAAACGCTCGCGGCCACGTCAACGAAAACTACGCGCGCGAGGTCATGGAGTTGCATACGCTGGGCGTGGGCGGCGGTTACACGCAAACGGATGTGACCAATCTGGCGCGCGCCCTCACCGGCCTGGGCGTGGACCTCGGTGAGCGCCCGGTGCACGTGCGCCCCGCCCTGCGCAATGAACTGTGGCAACACGGCCTGGTCGTCTTCAATCCGGCGCGCCACGATCCCGACCCCAAGGTCGTGCTCGGCCACGTGCTGCAGGGACGTGGGCTTGAGGAGATCGAACAGGTCATCACCCTGCTCGCCGACGATCCGGCTACGGCGCGGCATGTGAGCATGGAGCTCGCCCAGTATTTTGTCGGCGACCGCCCCGACCCGGCGATGGTGAACGCGATGGTGCAAACCTGGGCGCGCACGCGGGGCAACATGGCCGCCGTCATGCGCACCATGCTGACCAGTCCGCAATTTGCTGCAAGCCTGAGCGCGCCCCAGTTCAAGGACCCGATGCGCTATGTCGTATCGGCCGCGCGCGCCAGCTTCAGCGGGCGCATCATCACCAACACTCAGCCACTCATCGGCATGCTGTACAGGCTCGGCGAACCCCTGTACGGACGGCAAACACCCGACGGCTTTGCACTGAGTGGAGCCACCTGGGACAGCCCGGGCCAGCTGACCACGCGCTTTGAAGTGGCACAGCAAATCGGCGCTGGCGCCCCGGCGTTGTTCGGCCCGCCACCGCCCTTCCTGCGCACGCGCTCCGTAGCCGACCCCGCGAACGCCGCCGGCACCATCGGTGAGCCGGGCTCGGCCATGGCCGGGGCGGGGGCCATGCTCACGCAAGGTGCGGCGCAGCGCAGCGTGCCGCCCAAACTGCCGCGACGCCCTCCGCCTGATCTGGCTCGCAGCACGGTCTTTCTCGCAGCTGAGCCCGATCTGGGACGGAGCACGCTGGAGGCCCTGGCTCAGACCAACCAGCGCATGCGCTGGAACGCGCTGTGGCTGTCATCACCCGAGTTCATGAACGACTGACTCCCTGGGAGATCACCATGCAACGTCGACATCTTCTGCAAGCTGCTGCGCTGTCGCTGGCGGCGCCCACGGCCCGGCTCTGGGCCGCGCCCGTGCCCGGTGGGCCCAAGTTCATCCTGGTGTTCCTGCGCGGCGCCTACGACGCGACCAATGTCCTGGTGCCTTACGCCAGCGACTTCTATTACGAGGCACGCCCGCACATTGCCGTACCGCGCCCGGGCACCGGCCCCGACGGCGCAATCCGGCTCGATGCCGACTGGGCGCTGCACCCGGCGCTGCAAGCGAGCATGCTGCCGCTGTGGCAGGCGGGCCAGCTGGCGTTCGTGCCGTTTGCCGGCACGCGCGACATGACGCGCAGCCACTTCGAGACGCAGGATCACATCGAGCTCGGGCAGGGACCGCAGACCCGCGACTTCAACAGCGGTTTTCTCAACCGACTCGTGCAGCAGCTCGGAAACCGCACGAGGCCCATGGCCTTCACCGCGCAACTGCCGCTGTCGCTGCGCGGGGCCGAGCGCGTGCCCAACATGGCCATGGGCCAGATTGCCCGCAGCGGCATCGACACGCACGAGCAAACGCTGCTGGAGCACATGTGGGGCCGCACCCCGCAAGCCGCCTCGGTTCGTGAGGGCTTTGCCGTGCACGCCACGGTGATGCGCGACATGCAGGCCTCGGACTGGGAAGCCGAGATGATGGCTGCCAGTCGCGGGGCCATTGATCCGCGCGGTTTCGTCGCCGAGGCCGCGCGGGTGGGCGGCCTCATGCGCGCAAGCTTCGACATGGGTTTCATCGACGTCGGCGGCTGGGATACGCATGTGAACGAAGCCGCTGCCAACGGCGCCAAGGGTCAACTCGCCGCGAAGCTCGGTGATCTGGGCCAGGGTCTGGCTGCCCTGGCTCATGCCATGGGCCCGGCCTGGCGCGACACGGTGGTCGTGGTGCTGAGCGAGTTCGGGCGCACGTTTCGGGAAAATGGCAATCGCGGCACCGACCACGGCCACGGCACGGTCTACTGGGTGCTGGGCGGTGCCGTGCGCGGCGGGCGCATCGTCGGCGAGCAAGTCACGCTGTCTCCCGGCACCCTCAACCAGAACCGCGATGCCCCGGTGCTCACCGAAGACCGCAACGCGCTCGGGGGCCTGTTCGCTCGCCTTTGGGGCTTGAGCGCCCAACAGGTGCAAGCCGTATTCCCGGGCAGCACGGCGCTGGACTTGCGCCTGGTTTGACGGCGACCCGGCACGCCTCGAGTCCGTCTCGTCGCCGTGCGACGACCGCAGGGCTCGGACATCCGCCAGCCCGCCAGACTGCCTTGTCTTGCCAACATGGGTGCGCACTGCGCCGGTTCCGGGCCTCTCGACCAACCCTTGCGGGCCTTTGACCTAGACCCAATACTGTTCAGATAGAGTGTAATCAGCGATAATTCGTCCTCATTGAGACTTGGATGATGGCGGGGCATGGCTAGAACACGCAAGACGCTTGCAGCGCAGGTGGATGTGGCGCACCTGATCAGCGCAGGCGTGCTCGCCAGCGTGTGTCCGCGGGCGCTGATTGAGGAAGTGCTGAGCGAGACAGGCCGAGCCAGTCAGCGTGAGCGTCTATTACCTGCACCGGCGGTGGTGTACTACGTGATGGCCTTGGCGCTGTGGCGCGAAGCGCCTTTGGAGGAAGTGCTGCGGGTGGTCTGCGAGGGCCTGCAATGGCTGGGTGGGGTCGAGCCGGTGCGGTCCAAGCCAGCAAATCGGCGATTTCGCAGGCGCGCACGCGGCTGGGCGCCGAAGTCCTGCATCGGTTGGCCCAGCGGGTGTTGCGACCGCTCGCTCAGCCCGGGGCGCCGGGCGCCTGGTATCGCGGACTGCGCGTGATGGCCTTGGACGGAAGCTGCATGGATGTGGCCGACGAGGCGGCCAACGCCGACTATTTCGGCTATCCCGGTGCTGCCCGCGGCCAGAGCGCCTTTCCACAGGCGCGGCTGCTGGGCCTGGTGGAGTGTGGAACCCACGCGGTGGTGGCCGCCGACATTGCGCCCTATCACCAGAGCGAACGTGCCATGGCCAGCCAACTACTGCCTGGGAAGTTGACGCCAGACATGCTGGTGCTGGCCGACCGCGGCTTCTACGGATTCAAGCTCTGGAGCCTGGCGTGCGCCACCGGCGCCAAGCTGGCCTGGAGAGTGCGATCCACGATCAAACTGCCGCTTGAAAAGACGCTGCCCGACGGCTCCTATCTCAGCACGGTGTTCGACAGCGGCGACCCAACGCGCGCGCGCACCGGGCAAACCGTGCGGGTCGTCGACTATGCGTTGAGCGGCTCGGCCACGCCCACGCAGGACCGCTACCGACTGGTCACCAACATCCTTGATCCCGAGGAGGCTCCCGCGCTCGAACTGGCCGCGCTCTACCACGAGCGCTGGGAAGTGGAGAGCGTCTTCGCCGAATTCAAGACGCACCTGCGCGCCAACAGCACCGTTTTGCGCAGCAAGACGCCGGAGCTGGTCAAGCAGGAACTGTGGGGACTGCTTCTGGCGCATTTCGCGATTCGCCAGCTCATGGCGCAGGCCGCCTGGCCGCGCGGGCTCGATCCGGATCGCCTGAGCTTCACCCATGCGGTGCGTGTGATCAAGCGAAAGATGCCGCAAGCTGCGGCCATTCCCCCCTGAGCGCCTGCCCCACTGGCGCGACGCGCTGCTGGAGGAAATCGCCCGCGGCCGCTGCGTGAGCAGCCGAGGACGAACCAATCCGCGAGGCGTCAAGCGCAAGATGAGCAACTACCCCTTGCGCCGTCGCGGCGAAACCCTCCATCAACGCCATCAGCCGCAACCGATCCTCCGTATCTGAACAGTATTGGACCTAGACCCGCAAGCCGCCGTCGTCGTATGCCGCGGCAAAGGCCTTCCAGTCCGCCACGCACGCCTGCGCGCAGTCGTGTGCCGCGGCGATCAGGTTCCGACTCCATTTGCGCCCAATCGCAAAATCCTGCAATGCGTCTGCAGTCGCCGATCCGCCCCGGCCACTGCTGCGCAACTGCGCCCACGCCTTGACCTCCTCCCCGCCCTTGGCCTTTGGCCACCGCTTGCGCGGGAAGGACGGAGATTCCTACGGCGCTCAGGTGCGGCATTGAACCGTCCCTGAGTCGCTTCGGTGGGTTCCTGCTGCTGGCGGCCTGACTGCACCACTCACTTCACAGGCGATCCGGGCTGCGGTTTCCCACCCAGCGCAAGCGTGCGCCATGTCCTGCCCTTCGTCTCGCAGTTTTTGCATCCCGCGAGAAAGGATATTGATCGCGCCGACAAGGTCAGCATGATTCGCGTAGCCACACGCGACGCACTTGAACTGCGCCTGGGTGCGGCGATTATCGGCCGCGATGTGGCCGCAGCATGGGCAGGTGCGGCTCGTGTTGTGCGGTGGCACGGCCATGAGATAACCGCCGCTCCACTGGACCTTGTAGTCCAGTTGGCGGCGGAACTCGAACCAGCCTTGATCGAGGATGGATTTGTTGAGTCCGGACTTGGCCCGAACATTCGTCCCCGGCTTCTCGGTTGTGCCTGCTGCGGACTTGGACATGTTCCTCACCTGCAAGTCCTCGATACACACCATCGCGTGGTTTTGGCTGATCGTGGTCGTGGCCTTGTGCAGGAAGTCGCGCCGGGCATTGCCGATCCTCTGGTGGAGTTTTGTGACTTTGGCCTTCGCTTTCCTCCAGTTCTTGCTGAACTTCACCTTGCGGCGCATCGCTCGCTGGTACCGCGCAAGCCGCACCGCGTGCTTCCCGAAACTGCCCAGCGGCGCCAGGAATGTGCCGTTGCTGAACGTGGCAAAGCGGGCCACGCCCACGTCGATGCCCACGGCATCGCCCTTCGGCATCGGCTGCTCGACCTCACGTTCGGTCTGGATCGACACAAACCATTTGCCTGCGCTGAAACTCACCGTGGCGTTGCGCACCGCACCGAGCACGTCCCGGCTGTTGCGGTAGCGCAGCCACCCCAGCTTGGGCAGAGCGATGCGGCTGTTGGCCTGATCGAACTTGATCTGTTTCGGGTCCGGGTAGCGCAAGCTGTCGTGCTGGCCCTTCTTCTTGAATCGCGGAAAGTCCGCGCGCCTGGCGAAGAAGTTGGTGTAGGCGCGTTCCAGATCCTTGAGCGCCTGTTGCAACGGATGCACGGGCGCCTCGGCCAGCCAGGGTGCCCGGCGCCCTGACGGCAGCGGCGCGCCGTTACGCCATGCCGTGAGTTCCTTGCACAGCCCGGCGTAGCCGAGCTTTTGCTCACCCCGCTCGTGGCGGGCCTTTTGCAACGCCAACGCCTCATTAAACACGACCCGGCACGCGCCCGCGAAGCGGCGCATCTGGCGCTGCTGCTGACCGTTTGGACGAAGTTCGAACTTGAACGCCTGGAGTCGCTTCATGACTGGGTTAATGTACAGCTTATGCGGCGCCACTTCAAGACCAACAAGGATGCCTGTGGCATCCGCGCTTTACTTCCCCACCCCGAACGGCGAGGCTTGTCGCGCATCGGGTCAATTGCCCCATCGTGTGCATGATCCCTTCGAGCTCGCCCAGCGACTGACTCGAGCGGTCCAGCACAACCCGGTCTTCCGAAGGCTGCAGGCCGCGCAGGACATACGACTGCCTTTTCCACTTCAGCGGCTGCAGGAAAGCCATCGACACCGCCTGCATGCGCCGCTGCACGCCGACAACGCGATGCGCATGCGTGGCCCACTCGGGCTGGCGCGTGGCGACATGCCCGCTGAGCGCTGACGGCAATGCCTGCTTGAGGTCGAGCAGATAGTTCGCATCGGGCGACCCCTTGCCCTGCACCAGGATGACGTAACGGTTGACGCCCAGACTTCCCGTGCCTGCGATGCGCCTGGCCACATCCAGGACCGTATAGAACTCCGGATGCGGCTGGCTCGCCGCGAACGCCTCCAGCAAGGCAGACACGCTTGAGCGCTGTTCGGCGTCAGCGGGAAGGGCCTTCTTGCCATCCAGCCGCAGCAACCGGCGTTTTCCCCTGCGCACGGTGCGCGTGTCCAGATGCGCCGGGCGCGCGCGGCGCTGCAGGTCATCGAGCAACCGCCGCACAGGCCCATGCGCCGTTTCGCGCTCCACCCAGCGGGCCTTGCCGTCGAGGATGGCCTGGCTATAGGCGTCCACGAAACCCCGGCACAGATGCAGCGCGTCGTTCGCGCTGGCATGCAGGGTTTCGGCGCCGACCAGAATGCTGGTGATGATGCGCACGAGATCAAGGGTGACGGGCCCCAGCAGGGCCTCATCAAAATCATTGAGATCGAAATACACCAGGCGGTTGTCGCCCTTGTAGCTGCCGAAGTTTTCCAGGTGCAGATCGCCGCACAACCAGGCGGCCGGCGCCTTGGTGAAAAGCTTGGTTGTCGGCAGCCGGTCGTAGAAGAGGTGGCAGCTTCCACGCAGGAAGGCGAAACTGTTTTGCCGCATGGCGCGGTACTTCAGCGCCAGGCGCTCCGGATCACGCCCGGCGTTGAAGGCGCGAATCGCGCTGACAGGGTCAATCATCGTGGGCGCTTCCGAGGATGGTGGCGAGGTCTGGCCCGCATGGCGCGGGCGCTTGCAGCGCCATGCGCAGCCGGGGATTGGAACACTCCCGGCCCGCCATGCGGCATTGTGTGCGCACGAAGCCAACGGATCAAGACCTTTCCAGGCGAATGCCTCCAGGACTCCGCGTGGATTGACGGCCGTCGGCGGCAGCGGACCGGTGCATCGGCCGGGATCCCGCGGCAGGCCCGTGGGCTGCGTCGGTTAATCTTGCAAAAAACGGCGACCAAAAGGACACTCCAAGCCGGGTGGAGACAAGACATGGATGCACGAGCAACACCGAGTTCGGCTTTGTACCTGTTCGAGAAATTCGAGGTGGGCGTGGTTCACCTCGACGAGCGGCGCACCGTGCTGGCCATGAACGACTTCGCACGCAAGGTCCTTCCTGTGGGTGAAAAACAGCCATTCGACAAGCTGGTGGCGTCTTTTCACCCCGAGCGCTCCAAGCCGAAAGTCAATTTCCTCCTGGACGAGGCCTCGCGATGCCCGGTGGCCAATGCCACGCCCATGACGATGATCATCAACATTCCCGAACAGGTCTTGCTGATCAAGGTGACCCGGCTGGCCGATCATCTCGGCACCACAACGGGATTTGCCCTGGTCTTCTATGACGTCACACAGATTGTGACGAACGACGACACGGCACCCGAGTCGCTGCAGGCCCACCGCCGCCTCTCCCGCATTCCCATGGTGGCGAACCACAAGGTGGCGTTTGTCGATACGGCCGATGTGCTGTGCCTGGAATCGCAGGCGCACTACACCCGCGTGCTCACCCGGGACGGCTTCCATTTCTGCAACCTCAGCATCGGCGACCTGGCGGCCCGACTCGACCCGGCACACTTCATGCGCGTGCACCGCTGTTTCATCGTCAACTTGCAGGCCGTGGCCGAACTCGGTCGCGAGGGCAGCAAGACGCACATCGTGCTGCGCGGCAAGCACGCCGGACCCCCCATCCCGGTGGCGCGTGGCGAGGTGGCGCAGCTGCGCGCCGCGCTCGGGCTCCTGAAGCGGGCCCGAGGCGCCGTATCCAGCGCCGCGCCGGTCGCGATCTAGGGACATTCCTGTATTGCGCTCGCGGCAAAACGCGTTCTCAGCAGTTCGTGCAGCGCGATGCGCATTCCGTGAAGAAAACGCGGATTTGGTGCAAAGTGCCCTGCAATGGTGGGCCCTTACGCCGAAATGCAAAGTTCTCTAAACTCGTTTCGTGAATATGTCATTGACGGAAATCAATGACGACAACGACAACTGCTGGAGACAAGCATGATCCCACCGCGTTTCGAGTACCACGCGCCTCGCTCCCTGAGCGAAGCCGTGGCCCTGCTGGGCCAGCTCGGCTCGGAAGCCAAGCTGCTTGCAGGCGGCCACAGCCTGTTGCCCATGATGAAGTTGCGCTTTGCCGAGCCCGCGCACTTGATCGACATCAACCGCATCCCCGAGCTGCGCGGCATCCGCGAAGACGGGGCGACGGTGGTGATCGGCGCCATGACCGTCGAACACGCCTTGATCACCTCGCCGATCGTGCAGGCCAAAGTGCCGCTGCTGGCCGAAGCCGCCACGCAGATTGCGGATCCCCAGGTGCGCAACCGCGGCACGATCGGCGGCGATATCGCCCATGGCGACCCGGGCAACGACCACCCGGCCCTGTCCATTGCACTCGAGGCGTCCTTCGTGCTCGAAGGCCCTGACGGGCGCCGCACGGTGGCCGCCGACGGGTTCTTTCTCGGCCCCTACATGACGCAAATGCAGGAAAACGAAGTCCTGTGTGAAATCCGCGTGCCTGCCTTCGCACACGGCACGGGCTGGGCCTACGAGAAACTCAAGCGCAAAACCGGTGACTGGGCCACGGCCGGCTGCGCAGTGGTCATGCGCAAGAGCGGCGACACGATCAGCCATGTGCGCATCGCGCTGACCAATGTGGCGCCGACCGCGCTGCGTGCCGAGGCCGCCGAGGGCGCGCTGCTGAACCAGCCGCTGAACGCCGCCACGCTGCAGGCGGCCGCCGACGCTGCCGCCGCCATCTGCGAGCCTGCCGAGGACCTGCGGGGCGACGTGGAATACAAGACCGCGATGGCCGGCCAGATGGTCAAGCGCGCCCTGTCCAAAGCCTGGTCCCGTTGTGCCTGAACCCGCTGCCGGAGCAACCCCATGAGCAAAAAACTGATCACTGTCAACGTCAATGGCCGCAACGTGGAAAAGGCGGTCGAACCCCGCACCCTGCTGATTCACTTCCTGCGCGAGGAACTCAACCTCACCGGCGCCCACATCGGCTGCGAGACCAGCCACTGCGGGGCCTGCACGGTCGATATCGACGGCCAATCGGTCAAGTCGTGCACCCACCTGGCCGTGCAGTGCGACGGCTCCGAGGTGCTGACCGTCGAGGGCCTGGCGAACAAGGGTGTGCTGCACGCCGTGCAGGAGGGTTTCTACAAGGAACACGGCCTGCAGTGCGGCTTTTGCACACCGGGCATGCTGATGCGCGCCTACCGGTTCCTGCAGGAAAACCCCAACCCCACGGAGGCCGAGATCCGCACGGGCATGAGCGGCAACCTGTGCCGCTGCACCGGCTACCAGAACATCGTCAAGGCCGTGCAGTACGCCGCCAGGAAGCTGCAGGAAAGCCAGACCGCCACGGCCTGATACACACGGATCGCCCAGAGCAACCCGCCGGAGACACACACATGAATGCACCAGTACCAACCGCCGAAGCCCGCGAACTCGCGCTGGCCGGCATGGGCGCCTCACGCCTGCGCAAGGAAGATGCCCGATTCATCCAGGGCAAGGGCAATTACGTCGACGACATCAAGATGCCCGGCATGCTGCACATGGACATCGTGCGCTCGCCCGTGGCCCACGCTCGCATCAAGAAGATCAACAAGGAAGCGGCGCTGGCGATCCCCGGCGTGCACGCGGTGCTGACCGCCGATGATCTCAAGCCCCTGAAGCTGCACTGGATGCCGACCCTGGCGGGCGATGTGGCAGCCGTGCTTGCCGATGAAAAGGTGCATTTCCAGATGCAGGAAGTGGCGATCGTGATCGCCGACGACCGCTACATCGCAGCCGATGCCGTGGAAGCCGTCGAGATTGAATACGACGAACTGCCCGTGGTGCTCGATCCCTACGCCGCGCTGGCGCCCGACGCGCCGGTGCTGCGCGAAGACCTGGCGGGCAAGACCGAAGGCGCGCATGGCAAGCGCGAGCACCCGAATCACATTTTCACGTGGGACGCCGGCGACAAGGCTGCTGCCGACGCGGCTTTCGACGCCGCGGCGGTGAAGGTCTCGCAGCACATGTATTACCCCCGCGTGCACCCCTGCCCGCTGGAAACCTGCGGCTGCGTGGCCAGCTTCGATCCAATCCGCGGCGAGCTGACCACCTACATGACTTCCCAGGCGCCCCATGTGGTGCGCACCGTGGTGTCCATGCTCTCGGGCATTCCCGAGTCCAAGGTGCGCATCGTCAGCCCCGACATCGGTGGGGGATTCGGCAACAAGGTCGGCATCTATCCCGGTTACGTGTGCGCCATCGTCGCCTCCATCGTGCTGGGACGCCCGGTGAAGTGGGTGGAGGATCGCATCGAGAACATTTCCTCCACCGCCTTTGCCCGTGACTACCACATGGATGGGGAGATCGCCGCCACGGCCGACGGCAAGATCACCGGCTTGCGCGTGAACGTGGTGGCCGACCATGGCGCGTTTGACGCTTGCGCCGATCCCACGAAGTTTCCGGCCGGCATGTTCCACATCTGCTCGGGCAGCTACGACATCCCGGCGGCCTATGCCAGCGTCAAGGGCGTGTACACCAACAAGGCGCCGGGTGGCGTGGCCTACCGCTGCAGCTTCCGCGTCACCGAAGCCGTCTATCTGGTCGAGCGCATGGTCGACGTGCTGGCGCAGAAACTGGGCATGGACAAGGCCGAGATTCGCGCCAAGAACTTCATCCGCAAGGAACAGTTCCCCTACACCAGTGCCTTCGGTTTTGAATACGACTCCGGCGACTATCACACCGCGCTGAAGAAGGTGCTCGACGCGGTTGACTACCCGGCGCTGCGCGCCGAGCAGGCCGCCAAGCGCGCCGACCCCAACAGCCCCACGCTCATGGGCATCGGTCTGGTCACCTTCACCGAGGTGGTGGGCGCCGGCCCGAGCAAGATGTGCGACATTCTGGGCGTGGGCATGTTCGACTCCTGCGAAATCCGCGTCCACCCCACCGGAAGCGCGATTGCACGCATGGGCACGATCACGCAGGGTCAGGGGCACCAGACCACCTACGCGCAGATCATCGCCACCGAGCTTGGAATCCCCAGCGAGGTGATCCAGGTCGAGGAAGGCGATACGAGCACGGCGCCCTATGGTCTTGGCACCTACGGCTCGCGGTCCACGCCCGTGGCGGGTGCTGCCATTGCCATGGCCGCGCGCAAGATCCATGCAAAGGCCAGGAAGATTGCCGCGCACATGCTGGAAGTCAACGAAAACGACCTGGACTGGGAAGTCGATCGCTTCAAGGTCAAGGGGGACGGCAGCAAGTTCAAGACCATGGCCGATGTGGCCTGGCAGGCCTACCACCAGCCGCCCGAGGGCTTGGAACCCGGCCTGGAAGCGGTGCACTACTACGACCCGCCGAATTTCACGTTTCCCTTCGGCATCTACCTCTGCGTCCTGGACATTGATCGCGGCACGGGCGAGACCAAGATCCGCCGTTTCTATGCCCTGGACGACTGCGGCACGCGCATCAACCCGATGATCATCGAAGGCCAGATCCACGGTGGCCTGACCGAGGGCTTCGCCGTGGCCATGGGTCAGCAGATGCCCTTCGACGCGCAGGGCAATTTGTTGGGCAATACGCTCATGGACTACTTCCTGCCCACGTTCGTGGAGACGCCGCATTGGGACACCGACCACACCGTCACGCCCTCGCCGCACCATCCGATCGGCGCCAAGGGCGTGGCCGAGTCGCCGCATGTGGGCTCCATCCCCACCTTCACCTCAGCGGTGGTGGATGCGTTCTCCCATTTGGGCATGACCCACATGGACATGCCCCACAACGCGTTTCGCGTCTGGAAAGAACTCAAGGCCCACGGTGCCAATCTCTGATTCCGATCCCACCCCAACAAGGCATTCATGGAAGTCAAACTCGATAAACGGTACCCGCTGGATGTGGATCCGGGGCGCGCCTGGGCGATCCTGAGCGACCTCAGGGCCGTGGCTGCGTGCATGCCCGGTGCCGAACTCACCGAACAACTCTCCGACACGTCCTACAAGGGTGGCGTGCGGGTGAAGGTGGGGCCGGCCGTGGCCCAGTTCGGGGGCACGGTGGACGTGGTGGACAAAGACGACAACGCCCACAAGATGGTGCTGCGCGGCAAGGGTGCCGACAAGGGCGGCTCCTCGGCGTCGATGGACCTTGCAGCCGCCATCGAGCCCGACCCCGCCAACCCGGCGCACGCCGTGCTGCATGGCGACTCCACCGTCATCGTCAACGGCAAATTCGCCCAATTCGGCGGGCGCATGATGGTCTCGGTCTCCGAGATGCTCCTGGCCCAGTTCGTGGAAAATTTCCGCCAGGCCGCCCTCGCCTTGCCCGCCGCCCCGGGCGCGGCCACGCCCGGCGCCGCGTCCCAGGCCCCTGCGCCCGCAGCGGCGCCCAAGGTGGCGCGTGAGATCAACGGGCTGGCCATCGTCTGGGCTCTGATCCGGAACTGGTGGCTTGGCCTGTTTGCCAAACGCACCTGAACGGCCTCAAGCCATGGCCAGCCCAACCCCACCCCTGGATGAGCGCGCGCTGCGCGAGCAGTTGCAGCGCGTGGGCTACCTGGCCGATACCGATCTGGCCACCACGGTCTGGTTGGCCCAGAGGCTTCAACGCCCGCTCCTGATCGAAGGCGATGCCGGCGTGGGCAAGACGGCGCTGGCCACGGCGCTGGCGGCCGCCCAGGGGGCCGAGCTGGTGCGGCTGCAGTGTTTCGAGGGGCTTGACCTGGCGCAGGCCGCCTATGAGTGGAACTACGGGCGCCAGCTCATGGCCATCCGCCTGCATGAAGGGCGAGGCGACGCCGTGCGGGAATCCGACGTGTTTGCGCGCGACTTCCTCCTCGAGCGCCCCTTGCTCAAGGCCATCAGCCAGACAGGCCCCTGCGTGCTGCTGATCGACGAGATCGACCGGGCCGACGAAGCGTTTGAGGCCTTCTTGCTGGAGGTTCTGGCGGACTACCAGATCACGGTGCCTGAGATCGGCACCATCCGCGCACAGCATATCCCGCAGGTCATCCTCACCAGCAACGGCACCCGCGAGCTCTCCGACGCGCTGCGCCGCCGCTGCCTGTACCACTATCTGGACTACCCCACGGTGGCGCGTGAAGTGGCGATCGTCAAGACCGCCGTTCCCGAGGCCGACACCCGGCTGGTGGAGGAGTGCGTGCAGTTCGTGCAGCGCCTGCGCCATGAAGACCTGGCCAAGACACCAGGCATCGCCGAGACCCTGGACTGGGTGCGCGCGCTGCACCAGCTCAACCAGCACACCCTGCCCGACGACACCGCCGTGCTGCTGACCACGCTGGGATGTCTGCTCAAGACCCGCGAGGATCGGTTCTTGCTGACGGGCGAACGTGCGTCGCAGCTGGTGGAGGGACGGCGCACGGTGGGTGTTGCCGAAAAGGCCGATACGGTGATCGCGGGACCATGAATTCAACGCGCACGCAGCACGCGGTACCACCTGGCCAAAGCCTGGCGGGTTTTGCCAGCATGCTGCGCGACCACGGCCTGAAGGTTGGTGTGGCCGAGCAGCAGGCCATGCTGCAGGCCGCCCTCGCCCTCGGCGCCTTGAAGGGTGATCAGCTGCGCGCTGCGTGGCGCGCCATTGCGTGCCACGCAGCGCGGGACTGGCGCCAATGGCCCGAACTCTTCGAGCGCTACTGGTATGCGCACCGTCTCAAGGGCCAGATCCGCGTCAGCGGCCACACGCGCGCCTCGCGCGACCTGCGCCAGGCGGTGCAAAGCCTGCATGAGCAGATGCAGCGTTCAGAGCCCGGCAGCGCGCCGGGCAAAGCTGCGCCGCTGTCCGCCAGCGAGGCTGGCGCCACCAGCACACCCACCGACGACGCTGGCAGCCCGCGCGCCATGGGAGGCGCCAGCAGCACCGAAGCGCTGCACCAGCGCGATGGACAGATGTGGCTTCCGCAGGAGCTTGGCGCGTTGCAGCAGCTGGCTCGCCGGATCACGGCGCAACTGCGGCCGCGTCTGACCCGGCGCTGGCGCACGGCGCAGCCGGGTCAGCGTCTGGACCTGCGTCAGACGCTGCGCCGAAGCGTGGCGTGGGGCGGGCAGCCGCTTCGCCCGGCCTGGCAAGTGCAGCGGCGCGAAACGCCGCGTCTGTTCATCCTGGCCGATGTGAGCCGCTCCATGGAGTCGCACGCGCCGCTGTTCCTGCGCATTGCGCGCGCCTTCGCCGTGGCCGCCCAGGCGCGCGTGTTCGTCTTCCATGTGCGACTGGCCGAGATCACCCCCCTGATGCAGCGCGACTCGGCGGCGATCCAGGAAAAGATCAATGCCGTGACCGCGGGTTTTGGCGCCGGCACGCGCATTGCGCACAGCCTGCAGGACTTCGTGCGCGTGCACGCGCGCGCCCAGCTCAACCGCGGCTCCCGTGTCTGGATTTTTTCCGACGGTTTCGACACCGCCGAGCCTGACGCGCTGCCCGCAGCGCTGCGCGCGGTGCGCGCCCACGGCGCGCGCATCACCTGGTTTCACCCCACGCGTGAAGTGCCGGCGGCGGCTGCGCTGCAGCGCTCGCGCATCTGCGTGGACCGCTTCATTCCCCTGGCGCGCCTGAGCGACCTCGCAGCCGCGCGCCCCTTGCTGCACTGACCGGTTTTTCGCTTTCACCAGGAGCATGCCATGAACACCTCCGCATGGATCAACGCCGCAGCCCGGCTGCAGGCCCAGCAGCAGCCCTTTGCCCTTGTCTCCGTGCTGCGCGTGCAGCCCCCGCGTCGGCCCGAGCCGGCGACAAGGCCCTGGTCACCGCTGACGGCGCCATTCACGGCTGGATCGGCGGCGGCTGCGCCCAGCCGGCCGTCATCAAAACCGTGCGCCAGGCGCTGGCCGACGGACGGCCGCGCACGATCCGCATCACCCCCACCGATACCACCGCCGAGCGCACCTTGGGCGACGTGCTCGAGTTCGGCATGGCCTGCCATTCGGGCGGCACGCTCGAGCTCTTCATCGATCCGGTGCTGCCCGCGCCCCGCCTGATGGTGCTTGGGGACTCGCCTGTGGCGCGTGCGCTGGCGGCGCTGGCGCCGCGCGTGGGGTTTTCGGTATCGGTGGCGGCCGAGGGCGCGACCGAAGCGGACTTCCCCGATGCCGAACAGGTTCTGGCCACCGACGACGCGGCCAGCGTGCGCGAAGCGCTTCCGACGCCAGCCTTTGCCGTCGTGGCCACCCAGGGCCGACGCGACCTGCAGGCGCTGAAGGCTGCGCTCGGCCTGCGGCCCACGCGACTGTGGTTCGTGGCAAGCGCCCGCAAGGCCGCGGTGCTCAAGCAAAGCCTCGTCGCCAGCGGTGAAGATGGGCAGCAGGTCGCGGCCATCGTGGCGCCTGCGGGCGAACATATCGGCGCGCAAACCCCCGAGGAGATCGCGCTGTCGGTGCTGGCAGCAGTGGTGGCCGCACGCCGTGCACCCGCGCACGCCACCGCGGACACGGCGGCCGAGCCGCTGCCGGCCACGACCGTCACGGCGCAAGAGCCTGCGGCGCCAGCCCATTCCTGCTGTGGCGGTGCGGCGAAAATGGCCGCCGCGGCCGTGGCGCAAACCGCTGAGGCGGCGGCTGTGGCCGAAGCGCCTGCAGCGGCCCCCAAAAAATCCTGCTGCGGGGGCTGAAGCACCATGGGTTGCATTCTCAAAGGAGGCGGCGGGCTGTACAGCCGGCTCGCCGTTGGTGCGGTGCTGCTGGCCGCGGGTTCGGGCTCGCGCATGGGCCATCGCCCGAAAAGCCTGCTGGAGCTCGGCGGCGTCCCGCTGATCCGGCGCCAGATCATTGCGCTGTCGGGCGCCGGTGTGGACGAGTTGGTGGTGGTGCTGGGCCACCATGCGCAGCGGATCGAGCAAGCCGTGCAGGAGTTTCCCGTCACTGTGGTGCACAACCCGCAGCCCGATGCGGGGCAGGTGTCGTCGCTGCGCCTGGGTCTGCAGGCGCTGTCCTCAAAAATCGACGCCGTGCTGGTGGCGTTGGCCGACCAGCCGCTGATTCATGCGCAGGACATTACCGATCTGATTGGCGCATACAAGAAACGCGCGGCCCCCGCGCAGGTCGTGCAGCCCACGGTGGATGGCCAGCCGGGGAACCCGGTGATGTTCAGCGCCGCCGTGCGCGAGCAGATTCTGAACGGCGACGCCCGCATCGGCTGCCGCCAGTGGCAAGCCGCGCACCCCGATGAGGTGCAGCACTGGGCAACGCCCAACCAGCGCTACCGCATCGACGTGGACACCCCGGAGGACATCGAGGCCTTGGCCGCGCGCACAGGCCACCAGCTGCGCTGGCCGGCAGACCTCGTGCGCTCGGCGTGACCCATCGCGACATGCTCACGCCCACTCCATTGCTTGCGCTGTGGCCGACGCCCCTGGGCTTGCACCGTTTTGCGCAGGCCGACTCCGTCAACAGCCTGCTGGCGCGGGTGTTCCAGGCCATGCGCGCGACCGATCCGAATGCGCCGCACGACAGGCGAGCGTTCTACGCCAGTGGCGACGACCTGCTTGAGCGCATCCGCCTGCCCGAGTGGGACGCGCTCGTTGGCTTCATCGTCGACAGCATGCGCCAGACCGTCGTGCTGGCCAACCAGGGCGCCTGGCCCGTGGCCACGCCCGGCCTGCAGATCGCCCTGCGCGGGATGTGGTTCCAGATCGCCAGCCAGGGCAGCCACCACGACGTGCATACCCATGGCAACTGCTCGTGGTCGGGCGTGTATTGCCTGCAGGTAGACCCCGAGGCGCAACGCGCAGCGCATCCGGTTCTGGGCGCAGGCAACGGCGTCACGCGCTTTTACGGCCCCCACTTCAACCATTTGGGCGGCGCCCACATGGATTTCGGCAACGCCTACCTGCTCTCACCCCATCTCGATGTGCCGCCCTTGCCAGGGCAGCTGGTTGTGTTCCCGTCCTGGCTTGCACACCAGGCCATGCCCTATGCGGGCGAAGCCGAGCGCATCATTGTGTCCTTCAACGCCAGCGTGCACGCGAGTTCGGGCTCCGATCAGCTGCACGCCTATGCCGATGCGTGAGCCCATGCCTGTGCCAGCCGTACGCCGGCCGTGCAGCGCCGTTGCCATCGCTCGGCCGGTGCCGGGCCTGGGGCGCAGTGCCTCGTCTGTGCGGCTGTCCTCGGCAAGCACTTGCACCGGGTTTTTCGGTTGGCGGCGATGCGCCGGAAGAGTCCCCGCACGCCCCGCTCTCACGTTCTGGAGTGGATCATGAATAGCGTCGACATCGAAGTCATGCGCACCGCGCTGCAATGGTTGGACAAGGGACACCGGGTCACGCTCGGCACCGTGGTGCGCACCTGGGGTTCGGCGCCGCGTCCACCGGGCTCGCTCATGATCATCCGTGACGACGGGCAGGTAGCCGGTTCCGTGTCGGGCGGCTGCATCGAGGATGACCTCATCGAGCGTGTGGCCCGCGGGGAGCTGGCCTTGCGCAAGCCGGAGGTCACCACCTACGGACAAACCGCCGAGGAGGTGCGCCGCTTCGGCCTGCCTTGTGGCGGCACGGTGCAGATCGTGCTGGAGCCGCTGGCGCCGCACTCGCAGCTGCGCGAGCTGCTGGTGGACATTGAGCGCCGCCATCGCGTGCAGCGGCGCATGGACCTGAAAACGGGCCTCGTCCGCCTGGAGCCGGCACTTGACGGCGACCGCGTGACGTTCGATGGCACCCATCTCGTGACCGTGCACGGCCCGCGCCTGCGCCTGCTCATCATCGGTGGCGGACAGCTCTCGCGTTACCTGGCATCGATGGCGGTGATGATCGACTATCAGGTCACGGTGTGCGAGCCGCGCACCGAATATCACGAAGGCTGGAGCGAACTGCCCGGCGTCACCCTGTCCACATTGATGCCCGACGACCTGGTGCTGGCCATGAACCTGGACCACAACAGTGCGGTGGTGGCGGTGACACATGACCCCAAGCTCGACGACCTGGCGCTCATGGAGGCGCTGCGCACGCCCGCGTTCTATGTGGGCGCGTTGGGATCCATGCACAACAACGCCAAGCGCCGTGAGCGGTTGCTGCAGTTTGACGTCAGCGCCGAGGAGGCCGCTCGCCTGCGCGGGCCGGTTGGATTGCGCCTGGGTGCGCTGACGCCGCCGGAGATCGCCATGAGCATTGTGGCCGAAATGACCGCGATGCGCCGCGGCGTCGACTTGAGCCAGCCGTTGGTTCGGTGGGAGGCGTCAACCACCGTCTGCGCCCTCGCCTGAGCCGCTGCGCGCGGCGGTGCGCTTGGCGTTGCGACCGTTCCCGCGCGCGCGTTTGCCTGGACGCCGCGGTTGCTCCTTGTGGAGATTGTGGAGATTGGGCCCGGCCGTTGTGGAGATTGTGGAGATCCAGCCGAGGCTCGAAAAGCAATGCTATTCGCAGACCGGGGTGGAACTGCGGAACGTCAACAACCCATCGCTGAGCGTCGCCATGACCCTCGGGGATGGCGCGATCGTCGCATCATCGGCGCGTTTGATGGCGACACCGATGAGAAGTTGGACTGGCGAATCGCGGGGAAATTTGCCTGGTGACTCGGAGTCCTGCGTTTCGAAGTCACTTCAAGACGGCACGCCCGTGCGTGATCGTGGCTCCAGGGCGCCGTGTGCCGCGCCATCTGGCAAAAGACGCTCATCTTTGACGGCGCAGAGATCTGGGATGGGTTCGACGGGGACGTGCGCCTTTGAGCGTTTTAGAGGGAAGTTCGCCAAACTGTGTGTAGTAATCGTGCGCGAACCGCGCCAAGTGGAAGCAGCCCCAGCGCATGGCGGTCGATGTCACGGAAACGTCTTCGGCGTTTGGCGCTTGCAAGGCGCGCCGCACTTCGTTGAATCGCAGAGTACGAAGATACAAGCGCGGCGGAATTCCAAAGGCTTGCAAGAAGCAGCGCTGCAAAGTGGAGCGACTGACCCCCAACGCGCTGCACAGGTCGATCACGGTCAACGGTATGGCCGTGTTCCTCATCATGGCGCGCGCACGCTGTGCGAGGCAATAGGCATCGATGCGTAGCATTTGCTCGGGGCGACGCGCTGGTGCAAACAGAAGGCCAACCAAGCGAGCCATCATCAATGACGCAAGCAGGTCATGGTCGAGTGCGACCGATGACGACAATGCGCTCAAATGTTGGAGACAGAGCAGCGTATTGGCCACCGCGTTCAAATCGCCCGGTGCGACGCCGACAAAAAGCAGCGGTTGACGCCAACGCCCCGGGACAAGGTGGCCCAGCGTATCGGCTTCTCGCAGGAACGCGGATTGACTCAATCGGCAGGAAAAAATCTCGCTGGCAGGCAAGAGGATTTCATGGTCTTTGCGACCTGGCACATACGCGATGGCGCCCCTGGACAGCAAGTCCGGCCCGCCCCCACCCTCCGGAAGGGAAACCTCGCAGATCGCGCTCAGCGTGCAGCACTCGACCGGGACGTGCTGCCGCCTGAGCACGAGGCGACTCTGCCGTTCGACTCTCACGAATCCGCTCGGCAGTTCGAGTTGTTGGTATTGCCCAGTAAAGGCGCCGGATTCGATCTGGGTGGATTGCATCGACGGCGCCATTTGTACTGCATGGATCCAGCCAGCTCCACGTCAGTCGTGGAGCGATCCAAACCAGAGCAGGCGGGCTCGCGGTGAACAGCGCGATGAGGGATCCAGGCAGTTGATCCCCCCTGAATGCGTGGGCGGCGCATCGAGCGAAAAACGCCGCGATGACTGATATCGGATAGAGCTCACCTTGCCATCTGCTTAATCTTCGTGTCGTCAAGTTATCACTTGACTGTTGAAATGGCAAGTTCCACTCCATTCCGCGTCTCATATGAAAGGGGTTCATTATGTCTCGACTGCTACTTATCGTCGTCATCATCGGCATGCCATTGTTGTTGGCGGGTTGTGGCACGGCACTGCTTCTCTGAAACAGTGGCTTGCGGCGACCCTTACAGCATTTATTTGGACAAGCACGAGGATGTGAATGCTCCCACGACTAAGCGCCTTGTGGCGCTGTAGTCGGGGATGTGCGGTGTCCATGCTCAAGCCGAGACCCGATTGCGCCCCAGGTGCTTGGCGTGATACAGCGCGCGGTCGGCGCGCTCCAGCAGGTCGCTGGCGCGCCGGTCTTCAGCCAGCGCCTGCGCATACCCGATGCTCACCGTGAGGTGCGTCACCTGCCCCTCGCCCAGATCCACCGGCGCCTCCTCCACCCCCTGGCGGATGCGCTCGGCCGCGCGGTATGCCTCGTCCGCGTCAGCCCCCTCCAGAATCAGCAGGAACTCCTCCCCGCCCAGCCGCCCCAGCCGGTCCACGCTGCGCCGCCTGCCCTCCACCGCATCCACCACCTGGCGCAGCACCCGGTCCCCCACCGCATGCCCATGCCCGTCGTTGATGCGCTTGAAATGGTCCAGATCCAGAATCAGCACCGACAGCGGCGACTGCGCGCGCCGGTCCCGCCGCCGCTGCAGCGCCTGCTCCAGCTGCTCCAGTATCTCGCGCCGGTTCGCCAGCCCCGTCAGATCGTCGTGCGTGGCCATGCGCTCGAGCTCGCGCTCCATCGCCTTGCGCTGCGTGATGTCGCGCCAGATCCCCTCCACCCCAGCGTACTGCCCCTGCTCGTCGCGCAGCGCCTGCGTGCTGATCGATATGTCGATGATCACCCCGTCCTTGCGCCGCATGCGCCCCGGAAAATCGTGCACGAACCCCTGCTCGCGAATCGCCGCAATCAGCGCATCGCGCTCGCGCATGTCCGGGTAAAACGCCGCCGCCGGCAAGCCGATGATCTCCTGCGCCTCGTACCCCAGCACGTTCTTCACCGCCGGGCACACATAGCGCGTGATCCCCTGCGCATCCGTGCGGTAAAACACATCCTGCATCGTGTGCATGATGCGCTGGAAATTCTCGTCCGTCTCCCGCAGCCGCTGCTCCATCGCCGCGCGCTCGCTCATGTCCAGGAACGCCGCCAGCACCCCGCCCTGCCCCTCGTGCTCCACGTGGTTGCTCGTCATCGCCACCACCCGCTGGCGCCCGCTGCACGTCAACGCCCGAAACTCCGTGGGCGGGTTCGACACCGCCTCGCGCTCGGCGCGCCGGATGCGCGCCAGCACCCGGTGCAGATCCAGCGGATGGATGAAATCCACCACCGCGCGCCCCACAAACGCCTCGCCCTGCCCCGCCTCCATCAGCTCCAGCGCCGCCGCATTCGCATACCGGAAGCGGTCGCCCACGATCACCACCACGCTCGCCGGCAACCGCTCCAGCCACGCCAGCTGCGCTTGCACCCCGTGCGGGTGCCCCATGAAGATTGGCGCCTGCGTCATGATCGCCCGCGGCCGCCCTCAGCCTTGCGCCCCACGCGCCGCAGCACCCCCACGTAATGCCCCAGCCGCTGCTCCCCGGCGCGCCGCCCCGGCATGCAGCTCTCCAGCTCGAACCACGTCCCCACCGCATCCATCTCTCCCATCGCGTCCCGATGCCCCGCCGCCGCCGTCCACCCCGTCACCCGGTACGCATGCTCCGCCGCCAGCGCCTGCGCCACCAGCACCACGATCCGCTCGCCGTCGCGCACCCCCACCAGCATCGCCGCATGCCCCTGCGGGTGCGCCGCCGATTGCAGCACCACCGGCTCCGCATCCGACGCCAGCCAGCGCCCGCGCCTCCACGCCTGCCCCGATGCCACCTCCTGCATCCGCTCCTCGTCCATGATCGCCTCCCTCACCCAGTCCCGTTTGGATGCCTCGAAGTTTAGGAACGCCCCACCGCCCACGCGGTGAATAAATGCACACATTCGCCCCTTTTCTGCCCCCAGGCGCCCTTGCCGCCCCCTATGCACCCGCGTCAGGCGACGATCCGGACACGGGTAGTGCCAAAGTGCAGGGCGGCAAGATGCCAAGCAGGCGTGCGTTGCGCACGCATTGCGGCGGCGGGAACCTCGTCCCCGTGCCGGGGCGGGCTCGGGGGTGTGCGCCCGGCTGGGCCAGAGCCGCCGTGCGGCCCCAAGGAGGGCCGGCGACGGGGCTCAGCCCAGCGCGTCGTTGACCTGGTCGTGAAACTCCGCCAGGTTGATCGCAGCGCCGATCTCGCGTGGCAGCGCGTCCCGCACCGAGAACACCCCAAGGATCTTCGACGTGGGCGCCACGACCGGTAGATGCCGGAAGCCGCGCTCGATCATGATCAGCACGGCTTCGGAGACTTTCGTGTCGGGCCCGACGCACTGCGGATCATGCGTCATGACCTCCGACAGCTTGGTCGTTTGCGGATTGAGGGCCTTGGCCAGCACGCGCGTCATCAAATCGCGCTCGGTCACGATGCCCACCATGCGCCCCGAGGGGTCAATGACCAGGACGCTGCCGCAATTGGCCTTGGTCATGACACAGGCCGCATCCCACACGCTGGCCTGCGGGGCCAGGCTAATGACGTGGCGGTGCGACATCGATTGGAAAACCGTGCGTTCAGTCATGATCAACCTCCCGACCCTACTGCGGCAACCCGAACCCTGGCAAGACGCCTTCAGCGCAGCGATGCATTGATCTTCTCAAGCGCCTGCGCGCCGGGGCAAAGCTCGCTCGCCTGCAGTGTATTGAGCGGCGTGTCGCTCGTATTGAGCGACACGTGCAGATCCACCGCAACCGGATCCAGATACAGCAAGCCTGTGACGATTTCTCCGCGCGCCTGGCGCTCGTGCATGTAGCTCAGCGCTGCGTAACGATCGGTTGGATCATAGTCCGCGTGCAGCTTGCTCAAGCGCAACGTGGAGCCGTCGTGCTGCAGCACGTCGATCGTCGAGCCGGCAGCATAGTCCACCGTGATCTCGCTGTGCGCCGGCAGAAAGTCGATGCGGCTCACGGCCTCGTCGTGCCAGCGCACGTAGTCGTAGCTCTTGGTGCTGCCGCTATGGTTGTTGAAGGTCACGCACGGGCTGATGACGTCGATGAATGCTGCGCCGCCATGTTCCAGTGCGCCCTTGATGAGGGGCACAAGCTGCTCCTTGTCACCTGAAAAACTGCGCGCGACGTACGTGGCGCCCAGTTGCAGGGCCAGACCGACCAGATCCACCGGATTGTCCCGGTTGACCGCCCCCTTCTTGCTCTTGGAGCCGCGATCGGCCGTGGCAGAGAACTGTCCCTTGGTCAGTCCGTAAACACCGTTGTTCTCGACGATGTAAGCCATGCGCACGCCACGGCGCATGGCGTTGGCAAACTGCCCCAGACCGATGGAGGCCGAATCGCCATCGCCGGAGACCCCGAGGTACAGCAGATCCCGGTTGGCCAGGTTGGCGCCCGTGAGCACCGAGGGCATGCGCCCGTGCACGGTGTTGAAGCCGTGCGAGGCGCCGAGAAAATAGTCCGGTGTCTTTGAGCTGCATCCAATACCGGAGAGCTTGGCGACCCGATGGGGCTCGATATTGAGCTCCCAGCAGGCCTGCACGATGGCTGCCGAGATCGAGTCATGGCCGCAACCGGCGCACAGGGTGGACACGCGGCCCTCGTAGTCGCGGCGCGTGTACCCGACCGCATTGGTGGTGAGGGTTGGGTGATGCAGTTTCGGCTTCGCAAGGTACGTCATGCCGCCTCCTTTTGCAGCGGGGTCTCCGTCTGCACCGGGGTCAGGTTTTGGGCAATCGCTTCGCTGATGAAGCGCGCCGTGATGGGCGTGCCGTCATAATGCAGCACCTTCACCAGACGCGCCGGATCGATCGACAGCTCGTTGACCAACAGCGTGTGCATCTGGGCGTCGCGGTTCTGTTCGACCACGAACACCTTGTCGTGTTCCGCCATGAACTGGCTCACCGACTCGGCAAACGGGAATGCGCGCAGCCGCAAGGCATCGAGCTCGTAGCCTTGCTGCGTTAGCACATCGAGCGCTTCGCGCATGGCCGGACTGGTCGAGCCGAAGTACAGCACGCCAAGCCGCGTTGCACGCTCGGCGCGGCGCAGCTCGGGCTGCGGCGCAAGCGCGGCCGCCGTCTTGAACTTCTTCAGCAGCCGTTCCATGTTGTACACGTAGTCGGACCCCCGCTCCGAATAGCGCGCGTACGGATCACGGGTCGTGCCGCGCGTGAAATAGCTGCCGAGCGTGGGGTGCGTGCCAGGCAATGTGCGCCAGGGAATTCCGTCCCCATCCACATCCTTGTATCGACCAAAGTCCTTGCCGGCCTCGAGCTCCTCCGCGGTCATCACCTTGCCCCGGTCATAGGCGCGCGCGTCGTCCCATGTGAACGGCTTGCACAGGCGCTGGTTCATCCCGATGTCCAGGTCACTCATGACGAAGATCGGTGTCTGCAGCCGCTCAGCAAGGTCCAGTGCGGCCGCTGCATGCTCGAAACATTCATGCGGGTCTTCCGGGAACAGCAAGACATGCTTGGTGTCGCCGTGGGACGCATAGGCGCAGGCGAGCAGATCGGATTGCTGGGTGCGCGTGGGCATGCCCGTCGACGGTCCGCCGCGCTGCACATCGATGATCGTGATGGGGATCTCGGCAAAGTACGCCAGGCCGATGAACTCCGTCATCAGCGAGATGCCGGGGCCGGATGTGGCCGTGAAGGCCCGCGCGCCGTTCCAGCCTGCGCCGACCACCACGCCGATGGATGCCAACTCATCCTCGGCCTGGACGATCGCCACCCTGTTCTTGCCGCTTTGGGGTTCGACGCGGAATTTGTCGCAGAACTTCTGGAAGGTTTCCGCCACCGACGATGACGGGGTGATCGGATACCAGGCTGCAACCGTCGCCCCTCCGTAGACGCAGCCAAGTGCCGCCGCGCTATTGCCGTCGGTGAAAATCTGGTTGCCCACCTTGTCGGCGCGCTGCACCCGGATGCCCAGCGGCGCCTGGAGATGGTTTTTGACGTAATCACGCCCAAGGTGCAAGGCCCGCACGTTCGATTCGAGCAGCAACTCCTTGCCCCGGTACTGTTCGGCAAAGAGCGTCTCGAAGACCGCGGCGTCCACATCCAGGAGCACCGACAGTGCGCCCACATAAATGATGTTCTTGAACAACTGCCGCTGACGCGGGTCCGCATAGGCCGCATTGCAGATCTCGGTCAACGGAACGCCGATGACCTCGATGTCCTTGCGCAGCGCCGACTCCGCCACCGGGCGCGTGCTGTCATAAAAGAGGTAGCCGCCGCTTTGAACTTCGGCCACGTCCGCGGCCCAGGTTTGCGGGTTCATGGCCACCATCATGTCCACCCCGCCGCGCCGGCCGAGATAGCCCTTTTCGCACACGCGCGCTTCGTACCACGTCGGCATCCCCTGGATGTTGCTGGGGAAAATGTTGCGCGGACTCACGGGCACGCCCATGCGCAGGATCGCCTTGGCAAACAGCTCGTTGGCCGAGGCCGAGCCCGAGCCGTTGACGTTGGCAAACTTGATGACGAAGTCGTTGACCGCCTCGATGCGTTTCATGCGACCTCCAGGGTGCTGGGAATGGGTTGAGCGGCGCGGCTATACGGGCCGGCCTGAACGGTCGTGAGCTGAAATTTCTGCATGTCCCAGGCCCCCGTGGGGCAGCGCTCGGCACACAGTCCGCAGTGCAGGCAGACATCTTCGTCCTTGACCATGACGCGCCCGGTCTTGAGCGGCGCCGACACGTACAGCGCCTGGGTCAGGTTGCGAGCCGGCGCCTTCAGTCGCGTGCGCAACTCCGCCTCCTCGCCGTTGTGGGTAAACGTGATGCAGTCCATCGGACAGACATCCGTGCAGGCGTCGCACTCGATGCAGGCCTGCCGATTGAAGACGGTTTGCACGTCACAGTTCAGGCACCGGCTGGCCTCCTTGAAAGCCGTGGCGGCGTCGAACCCCATTTCCACCTCGACTCGGATGCTCGCCAGAGCCACCTCGGCGGCGGCCCAGGGCACCCGAAATCGCGTGTCGGGGGACACGTCATTGTGATAGGTCCACTCGTGGATCCCCATCTTGGTGGACATCAGGTTGGTGGTCGGAGCCGGGCGCACGCGCACGTCCTGTGCGTGCACGAAGCGGTCGATGGAAATGGCCGCCTCGTGGCCATGCGCCACCGCCGTGATGATGTTCTTCGGGCCGTAGGCCGCATCCCCACCGAAAAAAACGCGCTCGAGCGTGGACTGGAACGTGCTGCCATGCAGCACGGGCAAGCCCCATTTGTCGAACGCAATGCCCACATCGCTCTCGATCCAGGGAAAGGCGTTCTCCTGGCCCACGGCGATCAGCACGGCATCGCACTCGACAAACACCTCGGGCTCGCCCGTGGACACGAGGGTGCGCTTGCCGTTGCCATCGTAGACCGCCTCGACGACATCAAAGCGCATGCCGGTGAGCTTGCCGTTTTCGTGCACGAACGCTTTCGGCACATGAAAGTTGAGGATCGGAATGCCCTCGTGCAGCGCGTCTTCCTTCTCCCACGGCGACGCCTTCATTTCCGCAAAGCCGCTGCGCACGATCACCTTCACGTCGGTGCTGCCCAGCCGTCGGGCCGAGCGGCAGCAATCCATGGCCGTATTGCCACCACCCAGCACGATCACGCGCTTTGCGCTGCTCGTGATATGGCCAAACGACACCGAGGCCAGCCAGTCGATGCCGATGTGCACGAGGTCCGCCGCCTCACGGCGTCCGGGAAGATCCAGATCGCGCCCACGGGGCGCGCCGCAGCCGACGAAGATTGCGTCGTAGCCCTCGTTCAGCAGACTGCGCATGGACTGCACGCGCTGCCCACTCCTGAACTCCACACCCATGTCCAGGATGTAGCCGGTTTCCTCATCGATCACGGCCTCGGGCAGGCGAAACCGCGGAATCTGCGAGCGGATGAACCCCCCGGCCTTGGCTTCCCCATCAAAGATCGTCACCGCGTAGCCCAGTGGCGCAAGATCACGCGCCACGGTGAGGGACGCAGGTCCGGCGCCGACGCAGGCGACGCGCTTTCCGTTGCTGGGGCCGATGGCCGGCATGCGGCTCCTGACGTCGCCCTTGTGGTCGGCCGCGACACGCTTGAGGCGGCAGATGGCCACGGGCTCGGGCTGTGCGCGGTTGTTCTGCTCGACACGGCCGCGGCGGCAGGCGGGCTCGCAGGGCCGGTCGCAGGTGCGCCCGAGCACGCCGGGGAACACGTTGGAGACCCAGTTCACCATGTAGGCGTCGGCGTTGCGGCCTTGCGCAATCAGACGGATGTACTCCGGCACCGGAGTGTGGGCCGGGCAGGCCCACTGACAATCAACGACTTTGTGGAAGTAGTCTGGATCGGCTGTGTCCGTGGGTTTCAACTCGGTCTCCTGCAAGGCGTGCTGAACAACTCCGACGGCGACCGTCAAGCCAGCGCCATCGTCTGAAGCCGCCCCAAACCGCGCGCGCTTTGCCGGCCAGGGTGCAAAGTGCGGCCATCCGAGCACCCCATTGCCTTCCAGCGCCCATGGCCCCTTTTCTGCGATTTGGGTGGAAATCAGTGTAGAACCTCGGGCGCCCCAGCGTTTCCATGCAAGCGGCCATTTCCCGACTTTGTTTGATTTGGAACAAGTCGGCTTTTGCCGGTTCGACCATGGCACAGCCTCGCGCATTTCCCCGTTTGTTTGACTTCGGACAAAGCGTGCCTCGCCCAGCCGCGCTGCAATGCAATCCATTCACGGCCCACCGGGAAGTCCGTCATGCAAGCTGCCAATCTCGCGAAGTACCTGCAAACGCACACCATTCTCTCCGCGCTCAGTGCGCAGCAATTGGCGCCGCTGGTGGCCCATGCCAAGGAACAGCATCTGTCGCCCGGCGAGGTGCTCTTCAGTCAGGGCGACGCAGCCCGGCACTTTTATGTCCTGCGCGAGGGTGCCGTGCAGATCGGTGTGCCGGCGATCAACGGCCCGGCACTCGAAGTGCAGGCGCTAGGCGCGGACGCCGTGATCGGCTGGTCGTGGCTCATTCCACCGTATCGGTGGAGTTTCGAGGCCAAGGCGCAATCGGATGCGTCCCTGGTGGCGTTTGACGGCAAGGCGATCCTGCAGGAATGCGAGAAGGATCCGGCCCTGGGCTACGCGCTGATGAAAGTCTTCGCCGCGCTGATGTCGCAACGGCTGGATGCAGCGCGCCTCAAGATGATGGAAAGCTGGATGCCACCCGGCTGGGCCTGAGGGCACGACACGCCCCCCGGCCGTGTGGCCATCTGGGGCGGTGACTGCGGCTCCTGGGTCTCATCCAAGAAAACACGTCGACAGCCACGGCACCGCGGCGACGATGAGGATCCCAACGAGCAATGCCACCATGTAGCCCAGCATCGGGCGGATCCCGGCGTCGGGATTCACGCGCCCAATGGCGCACGCCGCGTAGTAGCCGACCCCAATGGGTGGCGTGAACAGGCCAAGCCCCATGGCCAGGACCGCCACCATCGCGTAGTGCACCTCGTTGAGACCGAGCTGCTGCGCAATCGGAAACAGCAGTGGCCCGAACAGCACCATCGCGGGAATGCCCTCGAGCACCGATCCCAGTGCGATGAAGAGCACGATCGATACGGCAAGAAAGGCGATCGCGCCACCGGGCATGCTTGCCATGGCGCTGGCCAGATCGCCCGAGAACCCCGACTGGGTCAGGCCCCAGGCAATGGCCGTGGCCGTGCCGATGATGAGCAGGATGGCGCCCGACAGGCTGGCGGTGTCGATGAGCATCGGCACGATGCGACGCCACTCGAACTGGCGGTAGAACAGCAAACCGGCAAACACCGCGTAGACGATGCCCAGCGCGGAAACCTCGGTGGCTGTTGCAACACCGTCCACCACGGCCCCGCGGATGACAAACGGCAGCACGAGTGCGGGGACGGCGACGGCGAACAGGCGCCCGATCTCCCGCAGCGGTGCGCGCCTGACCTGACTCAGGTCCTCATGGCGATGGCGCATCCACACCACCACGCACAGAATGAGGCCGGTGACCAAAGCCGGAAGCATGCCTCCGGTAAACAGCGCCGAAATCGACACGCCGGTGACCGATCCGATCGTGATGAGCACAAGGCTTGGCGGGATGGTCTCGGTCTGCGCGCCCGTGGCTGCAAGCAGCGCGACCAGTTCGCCGGGCTGTTCACCGCGCCTTTGCATCTCGGGGAACAGGGCCGGTGCGATGGCCGCCATGTCCGCGGCTTTCGAGCCGGAAATGCCCGAGACCAGGTACATCGCCCCCACCAGCACGTACGACAGGCCGCCGCGAACATGCCCCAAAAGGCTGGCGAGAAACGCAACCATCGCGCGCGCCATACCGGTCATCTCGATCAACAGTCCAAGAAATACGAAGAGGGGCACGGCAAGCAAGATCAGGTGGGACATGCCTTCGTCCATGCGTCCCACCATGATGAGCAGAGGCGTCTGCGTGGACAGGGCAAGATAGCTGAATGCAGCCAGACCGAACGCGAAGGCGATCGGGATGCCGGCGAACACGCAGGCTCCGCCCACGCCGACAATGAAGATCAGCAGGTTGAGTCTGCCCAACGGACTGAACAGCGGTGCGGCGGCCCAGAACGCAGCAACGAGGAGCGCAACCAGCGCGCACGCCATCAGCGCATGCCTGGGCTTGGCCACGCGCGCCAGGCGAAGCGTGGCAACCAGCCCCATCAACACGATGCCCACCGGCATCGCCGCCGCGCGCCATACATCGGGCAGACCGAGCGCCGGCGTGGTGATCGCAGCCTGATCATGCGCGAACAGGGTTGCGGGCCAGACCACCAGGACAAGAAACGCCAGGCTGGCGGCGATCGCCACCGCCTCGGCGAGCGCCCGGGCCTGCGGCCGGAGCCTGTTGACGAGCGCCGTCATCCGCATATGGTCGCCGCGCCGCAGCGCAACAACCGAGCCCATCATCGCAAGCCAAAGGAAGAGAATCGAGGCCAGTTCGTCCGACCACACCAGGGGGTGGCGAAACACCGTGCGCGCAACAATGCCCGACAGCAACACGCCAATCTCGACCAGCACGAGCAGGCCGGCCGGGATCTCGATGGCCCAGCCCAAAACGCGATCCAACCCGCCCAGCCAAGTGGGGGGCGGCAAGCCTGCGGCGCCTGCTTGCCCCGTCCCCTGCCCCGAAGGCTGGCCCATGACGGCACCTGGCGGGCGCCGTCCTTCATCGCTCATGCAAGTCTCCCGGAGCTGGCCTCCAGGATGCCCCATGCCTCATCGCCAAACTTGGCCTTCCACTGCGCATAGAACCCTGCACGGCGCAGCTGGTCGCGGAAGCTGTCGGGTTTCGTGGCGTTGAATTGCATGCCCTTGGCGGTGAGCTGCGTCTGCAGCGTCGCGTTGAGCGCCGCCACGTCCACGCGCTCCTTCATGGCTGCCGCATTGACGTGCTTGGCAACGATGGTGCGCAAATCGGCAGGCAGGCGATCCCACAAGCTGCGGTTCGAGAGGAACCAGAACCCGTCCCACATGTGGTTGGTGAGCGAGCAGTACTTTTGCACCTCGTACAGCTTGGCGGTCGAGATGATCGCCAGCGGATTCTCCTCGCCATCGACCAGCTTGGTCTGCAGCGCCGAGTACACCTCGGAGAAATTGATCGAAGTCGGCGCGGCGCCAAAGGCCTGGAACATCGACGTCCACAGCGGTGAGACCGGGACCCGGATCTTGAAGTCTTTCAGATCGGCCGCTGTGCGGATCGGCTTGGTGGACGAGGTGATCTCGCGAAACCCGTTGTCCCAGATTTTGTCCATGGCCACCAGGTTGGCCTTGGCGATCTGGCCGCGCACGTAGGCCCCAAGCTTGCCATCAAGCGCCTTCCACACGGCGTCGTAGTCCGCAAACGCAAAGCCAATGCCGGTGATCGCCGCTGCCGGCACGAGTGTGGCCAGAATCAGGCCCGACAGCGTGAAGAAGTCAATGCCCCCAGCGCGCAGCTGCGTCAGCATGTCGGTATCCGAGCCGAGCTGGTTGTTCGGAAAAATCGTAATGTTGACCCGCCCTTTGGTCGCGGCGCGGATGGCGTCGACCATCTCCTTCGCACGCACGTTCATCGGATGCGTGACAGGCAGGTTGTTGGCGTACTTGAGGTTGAAAACCTCCGGCGCCGCGTTGGCGCGCGTCTGCGGCAGTCCGAGCATGAGCGCGCCGCTGCCGGCAGTTGCAAGGAAATCGCGTCGGGTGATGGTCATTGTTATGCCTCCTGAGATTGTTGTGGATGATGCGGCCAAAACCTCCACTTCAAGGCGCCGCGACCTGGCCTGGGCCGCGGCGGTTCAAATCTGTGCGCTCAGGTTCCCCATACGGCCCTGGCAAGCCGTGGCGACGCATCGTCGTGCATGCGCTGAAGATCGTTGCCGGGCAACTACGCGGCATTGCGGCGCAGCGTGGGCAGGCCAACGCCGGCTGCCTCGAACCCGCCATCGACGGCAAGCACCTGGCCGTTGATGAAACTGGCATCCGCACTGCACAGGAAGCCGACGGTCGCGGCCATCTCTTCGGCCGTGCCGTACCGGCCCAGCGGAATGGCGTCGTAATAGTCCGAGCGCACCGCAACACTGTGCACGAGCTTGGCCATGTCGGTTTCGACCGGCCCGGGCGCAATCACGTTGGCGCGGATGCCGATCGTGCCCAACTCCACCGCCTGCTGCTTGGTCAGGTGAATCAAGGCGGCCTTGCTCGTGCCATAGGCCACGCGCAGCGTGCTGGCGCGCAGTCCGGAAATCGAGGCGATGTTGACCACCGCGCTGCCTTGTCGCATCAGGGGCGTGAAGGCCTGCGTGCACAGGAAGGCGCCATCGAGGTTGGTGCCGAGCACATGGCGCCACTCGGCATAGGACGTTTGCGCAATCGGCTTGAAGACCGCCACACCGGCGTTGTTGACCAGCGCATCCACACGCCCGAACCGGCGCTCCACCGCTGCGGCAGCGCGCGCGACTTGCTCGGGGTCCGACACGTCGCAATGCACGGCAAGCACGTCGTCGGCACGCGCCAGCGCCTTTTCCGTGCGCCCCAGTGTCTCGGCATCGATATCCACAAGCGCCACGTGGTAACCGTGGGCGAGGAACCAGCGTCCGATCGCAAGACCGATTCCCCGTGCGCCACCAGTGACGACCGCCACGCGAAACTCAAGACCCGTTGAAGGCATGCAAATGTCCTCGTTGCCCTGATGAAGAACCCTCAACGCATCGTATTACATGTCCCTGCACGGCAGTGCGCGCAGTGTCCAGCGCACAGCGCACGGACCTCATTTTGTGCAGAGTCGACAAGGCTCGCAGCCGGCGCTGCGGCAGCAGTGATGCGTGCCGGGCCTGGGCCGTGCAGCCTTGGCACGTCGCGTCCGAAAAGCCTGCGCGGGTCTTCCCAGCGAGCAGCAGGTGCAGGCGATCGAGCCTGGCGCAAGCGTGTGCGTGGTCGGGTCCGGCACTCACCCATTGGAGTGCCGGCGCCTTCAATCAGCGTTGCCCGAAGAGAAGCGTTCCGAATTGCCGAGTCGGGTCGACGACGCCGACGAGCAGCTGTCGGGTCGTCGAGTTTGCGGTCAGGTAGCTCAGTCCGATTCCACTGGCCGTGCCATTGGCGAGCACGCAGGGATAGGAGCCAAAAGTGACTGCCACATCGAAGACGTTCTTGCCCGAGGCACGCGGCGTCAGCGTGCCGCTGAAGGTGCAGCCTTGCGACGAGCCCGAGAAGGTTCCATTCGGATTGATCGTGACAGCAGCGGGCGCGCCTTGCAGCGTGTAGGCCGTCCAGGGTCCGCTCACCGTGTTGATATCGGCTGGCGCGCTGTACGTGTAGGAGCTGCTTTGAGGCACCGTGCCGGTAAACGTGTTTGAGACGCTGGTGTTTGACGCGCTGGTCTCGTTGACGGTTCCATTTATGCTGACCCCTGGCGTGTACGTGGCTGATAGCGTGCCTGAGAGCGGTTGCCCGCTGGAGGTGTAATCACGCAGGTTCGAGCTCGTGAATGTGGTTCCACTTGATGTCCCCTGCCCCTGGACAAAGCCCTTGACCGTGAGCCCCGTACTCGAGCTCGTCCCGTAGATGGTGTAGTAAGTCCCGTCCTCAAGCACCACGGTGTCGAAGACCGACCCGCTCGATGTGCTTCCGGTGTAGACGCCTTCCGCAGTCGCGGTGGCGGCTGTCGTGGTCGCTGTTGTCGACGTGGTCGTTCCACCACCGCCACCGCCGCCGCACCCGGCCAACAGCGCGCTGACGCCGAATGCGCCGATGAATGATGCCCTGAACTTCATGGTGATCCCCCTGAAACGTTGGTTAGCCCGGTCGGACGCCGGCACATGTGCTGGAAATTTGCAAAAAAAGTGCACATGAGCAACCATGCGCTTAGACGCTCCATGAGGAAGGTGGCCCTGCAACAAGTGTGAGGAAACATTGCCAAGCGCGGCCCGAGCCTGGGCGATCGCGGCGCAAAGCCGCGATCTGTATACAGGCTCCGGGTCTTCTGGTGTCCGGCCAGCGACGGCCCGCACTGTGGCGTGCGCGCATGCGTGTCCCGAAGGCACGCGATCAGACCGTGCCAGCTTGCCCATGCGAGTCCCATGCCCATGCGTGAGCACCCAGGCCTCGCCCCTCGCTCCACGTTCGAGGACGTCCCCCACCCACCAGCGCGCCAGTGCGCCGTGCGTCGGATCGCGTGCTGGCTTATAGCTGGCGAAGCCCGGCTCGACGTCGCGCACACTCAGCGGATTCGATCGGCGTCGGCAATCCGGAGTTGTGTTCGGCTTAGAATCGTTCGCGCGGCGCTACCCATTGCCGTGCATAAATTTGTCGCGGATCAATTTGATCATTGGATCCGAGTGCGGCAAACGACCAATCGGAGGACTGTCGAGCATGGCGTTGCGTCAATCGCTCCGATTCCGATAATTCTTTCAAAAGGAGAAATGCGTTGAAGAACAAAACACTCGCCACGCTCATCGTTCCGATGATTGCCGGATTGGCATTCACCCTCGGCTCGACCACCGCAATGGCTGCCGGCGCATCGACGGCCCCGACCAATATTGTCGTGGGTGCCGATACAACATTCCCCCCGTTCGAAACCGAGGTCAACGGCAAGGTCACGGGGTTCGACATCGATCTGATCAAGGCCATCGCCAAGGCTGAAGACATGACGGTGACCGTGGAGACGATGCCCTTCGATGGGATCATCCCAAGCCTGCAGGCCGGCAGAATCGATGCCGCCGTGGCTGGCATCACGATCAAGACGGGCCGCTTGAAGAGCGTCGATTTCAGCGATGCGTACTACAAGTCGGGTTTGTCCGTGCTCGTGAAGAACGATTCGAAGATCACGAACTTTGCTGGACTCAAGGGCCACGTCGTCGCCACCAAGCAGGCCACGTCGTCGGTGGACTACATGACCAGCCACGGCTTCAACCCGAGCTACATCAAACAGTTCCAGGATATCGACAGCGCGTATGAGGCGCTGGAAACGGGCGGCGCCGACGCGGTGGTTTTCGATAACCCCGTGAACGTCAATTTCAAGACCAGCCACCCGAACGTCAAGATCGTGGGCCCGCTGCTCACGGGCGAATACTACGGCGTTGCGATCAGCAAATCGAAGCCTCAACTGGTCGCGAAGATCAACGCCGGTCTGGCCAAGATCAAGAAAAACGGCGAATACCATCAACTGTTCGTGAAGTACTTCGGCGGTGATGTGAGCGGCCAGGTGATGGCCGTCATGAAGCCCGCTGCAGTTGCCGTCGCTGACTGAAGAGCTTCAATTCATCTGCCGGATGAAACGGATACGCGCGGTGCGATGCACTGCGCGTTTTCGTTACGGCTGTACACGCAACTGATCGCTTCGGTCAAACCAGCAACGCAACGCTCATGCACGTAATCTGGCAAAACCTTCCCGTCATTCTCGACGGCTTGCGCTTGACGATTCAGTATTCGATCGCCGCGATCATCCTGATGGTGATCATCGGACTCGTCGCGGCGCTCATGCGCCTGTCCCGTTTCAAGGTGCTCCAATGGATCGCGACCGCATACGTCGAGCTATTCCGCTCGACGCCGCTGCTGGTCCAGCTGTTCTTCATCGTACTGGGGTTGCCGGCGATTCTGCCGGTTAACGAATGGTTCGGACAACTGCTGTATCCGGTCCTGGCCGCGGCGATCACGCTCAGTCTGAATGAAGGCGCGTACGTGACGGAAATCATCCGCGCTGGGATTCTCGGCGTCGACCGCGGCCAGAAGGAAGCCGCAGAGAGCATCGGGATGACGGGGATCCAGACGATGCGCTACATCGTCCTGCCGCAAGCGTTCAAGCGAATGATCCCGCCGCTGGTCAATCAGGCGGCGCAGACGATCAAGGACACGTCACTGCTCGCGCCGGTGGGCATCGTCGAACTCGTCTACAAGGGCGAGGTCGTGATTGCGGCCACATTTGAATCATTCAAGATCTGGGGCCTCATTGCCACCCTGTACTTCATCATCATCTTCTCGGTGTCGAAGTGCGCATCGTATCTGGAGAGGAGGCTTCAAGTTGATAAGCGTTAAGAATCTGCACAAATCCTTCGGCCATCACGAGATTCTCAAGGGCATCTCGAATCATGTCGACAACAATGAAGTGGTCGTCGTCATTGGTCCGTCCGGCAGCGGCAAGAGCACGTTTCTGCGATGCCTGAACGGGCTGGAGACGGTGACGAGCGGTGAGATCGAAATCGCCGGCATGAACCTGACCAATCCCAAGGTCGACATCCACAAGCTGCGCCAGCACGTCGGCATGGTGTTTCAGCAGTTCAACCTGTTCAAACACCTGACCATCCTGGAGAACATCACGATTGGCCCGCGCAAGGTCAAGAAGATGGGTGTCGAGGAGAGCACCCGGATCGCGCGCGAGCTGCTCGCGAAGGTTGGCCTGGCCGGCAAGGAAAGCAGCTACCCCGATCAGCTGTCAGGCGGCCAGCAGCAGCGGGTGGCGATCGCCCGGGCGCTGGCGATGCAGCCCGACGTCATGTTGTTCGACGAACCCACCTCCGCGCTCGATCCGGAAATGGTCGGCGAGGTCCTGCAAGTCATGAAGGATCTGGCAAAGGAAGGGATGACGATGGTGGTCGTCACGCACGAGATGGGTTTTGCCCGCGAGGTCGGACACCGGCTCATCTTCATGGACAACGGCTATATCGTCGAGGAAGGGCCGCCGAAAGACGTGTTTGCAAACCCGCAGGCCGAGCGTACGAAGAATTTTCTCGCGAAGGTGCTATAACGACGGCGTGGATCCGGCGACGGATCTTTGAGTTGGCCAAGCCAGTGCCCAGCGATGTCGGCTGCCGGGCCCTGGTTTTTCTCTGACGCCGGCACATGTGCTGGACATTCATAAGCCAGGTTAACGAGCAACCACGCTCGGAAGCTTTCCATGAAGGGGGTGGCCCTGCAACAAGTGTGAGGCGAGGTTGCGAATCGCGGCCAGCCGAATCAGCCCTTGCTGGGCTCGAACACGAGCTCCGGAACGATCACTTCCCACGCGTCGACGCGAAGCCGCGACCTGTACTCAGGCTCCGAGTCTTCTGCTGTCCAACGAACGACGGCGCGCACTGTAGCGTGCACACATTGGTGCCCGGGATGGGCGAGATAGGCCCGCGCAAGCTTGCCCACGCGATTGCCATGCCTATCAATGAGCTCCCCGGCCTCGCCCCTCCACACAAGCTCGATGACGTCCCCCACCCGCAAGTGCGCCAGTGCGCCGTGAATCCGATCGCTTGCTGGCTTACGGCCGGCGAAGCTAAGGTCGACGTCGCTCAGACTCAGAGGATCGATGATCCGATCCATGCCGCCCAAAACGTGCGTTGGAATTGGCGCCTGACGCCAAAGTACCGAATCGTCACCGTCCAGCCGGCCCAAAAAGGGGTGCCCCGCGGCACACACCAAGGTCAAGGTCTCAATGGCGCGTGTCATCGCCACGTAGAACAGCCTCCGCGCGGCATCAGCGTCGTCGTCGAGCGCACCCTCCCACCCGCCATCCAGAACCGCGACATGATCAAACTCAAGCCCCTTGGCACCATGCGCGGTTGTCAACAAAACCCCCTTCTGGACTTGGCGCTGACCTCGCCCCCATTCCGCTAGCCATTCCCGGAAAAAGGCCGTTGAGATCGGCAGTTCGCCCGCCTCCAAGCCAAACTCAGTGACTGCCAGTCGCAGCATATCGATCCAGGGGGATGCGGGTTGGTGCGCAACCCAGGCCTGCAGCATCTCCGCCGTAATCAATCCTTGATTAGGAAACGCTTCGAGCATGGACTGGACTTCACGCAAACGCCAGAATGGAATCGGCTTCGCGTCCGCCTTCTGAGCTGGGATGCCAAGACGGGTGCACAAGGCCAGAGCCGGATTCAGCGCGTTCCAATTGCGCGCAAGCAAAGCGCAGCGCGCCCAATCCCACCCGGGCGCGAGCGCCTGCATGCGCTGCCATTCGGCAATGACTGCAAGGGCCTGTTCCTTGGGGTCATGCGAGCAGCGCAGCACCTGCACGCGCCCCTGTACCACAAGATCCAGAGTGGCCCATTCGCCACCGGGCGGACGCTTCGCGCGCGCCCGGTCAACAATTGTGATCGGATGATCGACCTTCATGCGGTCCGGCGCCGCAGCGATGACTGCGTTCGCCGCGGCGATGATGTGTTTGGTCGAGCGATAGTTCTCCACCAAGTAAATCGGGCGCGCCGCGTAGTCCATCTCGAAACGCCGGATGAACTCGACGCGGGCGCCGCGAAACGCATAGATATTCTGATCGTCATCACCCACCGCAAAGAGGCTTAGCTTTTGTTCGGCATCCTGCAGTGTGCGACCGGCGAGCGCTCCAATCAGCGCGTAAAGGCGTTCATCAATATCCTGGTACTCGTCAACCAGGATCCACCGAAATCCGCGCAGCAACCGATCGCGTTGGGCATCAGCCTCATCCTGTGGGAGTCCCCGCCCTTGCAGAAGCGCAACAGCTTCATCGAGGATTGCGTCGAAATCGCGCTCGTCATCGCCGGCGCGCAGGGCTCGGCCCTCAAAGCTTGCGCCCACCAGGCGCATGGCTAGCGCATGGCCTGTCATCACCAGCACCCCCTTGGCATCGTCGCCAATCAACGTGTTCAGACGCCTGCGGATCTCACCCGCCGCGCTGCGGTTGTAGGTCAGCGCGAGGATGCCGTGGGAATTTTCCCGACGGACACGAACCAGATAGGCGATGCGATGGACCAGCGCGCGCGTCTTTCCCGATCCGGGCCCCGCGAGGACCAGAACGTTGCTTTGCTCGCGGTCATCGGCAACGATGCGCTGCTGCACCGGATTGCGAAGCGAGCCGACGATGGCCTGCCACGATTCCGGCGTGGTCTGGCGTTCGAGCTCCTTATCACGCCCGGGAAGCCAACGCACCAGGAACTCCTGCTGCGGCAGCTGGAAGTAGTCCATCGCCAGGCGCAAGGCGTCGGCCATGGCGTTCAGACCCCGCTGAACATACTCCGCCATGACGTGGATCTGCAGCACCTGTTCCTGGTAATGGATCTGCAAGGGCTGAAACTCGACCTTGCCGAAGGCGCGGCGCTCTCGCTGCAGACGGATGGTCATTGCAGGGCGGAAAACGGCCAGGCCCTTGTTGAGGCGAATGACTTCCAGCTCATGCAACCAAAGCAAGCCCCGATCCAGCAGCTTGCCCAGCTTGTCCGGCCTCACCGACGCGCCCACGGTGACATCGGTGCGTAGCACCTGGGTCAGCTCGCCCAATGTGGTCTGAGCAAGCAGATCAATCCCCCTTGCCCCACTCGGCAGCGTCTGCAGAAGGTGGTCGAGCAGCAACCCTGCGGCATTGCGTCGCACCTCCACGCCCTCAATGATGCGTCCCCACTCACGATTCAGGCGCAGCTCAATGGCCTCGGCATCGAGCCGCTTGAGGGTCATGTTGGCCGTGCCACCATCGTCGTCGCGCCCGCCCAAAGCAATGCCGCGAAGACAGCGCGCCACGATCTCCGGTAGCGCATCCGGATGCCCGTCATCCTTGAGTCGCTGTGTCAGATGACGGATGTGCAACACGCTGGGCTCGCCCTTGGCAAGATCCGGCGCCGACTCGCGCAAGCGCTCGATCAGCACGCCTTCCAGAGCAACGATGCGCTCCAGGCGCCTCTTCGAGGACCGCTCGACGCCTGCGTGGACAAACGCGGTCAGGGCCGTATCGTTGCGCGCAATGCCGAGTGCCTCCAGATCGAAAAGCGCCTTGCGTACACCCGAGGATGCAAGTCCAGTTGCTGCCATCAGTTCATCGGTCGAGACCCCTTCGTCGGCATCCGCATTCATGAGCACCTCAACCAGGCTCAGAAGCTGCCTTTGGTATTCGCCTTGGGGGATGCGCCCCTGCAGCTTTGCTGCGGCCTCGTCCAAAGAGGCGATGCGAAGTGAAGACGGAAAGACCTGTACATGGTTTTCCTCGCGCATCAGCAGCCGGGACTCTTCGAGCCAAGCCACAGCCGTGCGCACCCGTGTATCGTCAGTGGCCGTGTCGCGCTCGAAATCTCGGGCCTCATCCTCCAGGAGAATCTCACCCGTCGTCACGATGACCTCGACGGACTCATCGGGCCGCGCCTTTTTCCGCCGCTCCAGGGACCGCAATGCACGCAGAATGGACTGAATCTCAGCCTGGGTGAGGCGTGCGCGGGCTGACAGTCCGAACTGGCGCTCGATGTCCTCAGGCGTGTACAGAAGGATGCAGGTTGCCGCCAGACGATCGCGCCCGGCGCGCCCGGCCTCCTGGAGATAGTTTTCCAGGGAACCCGGAACGTCCGCATGGACGACCAGCCGCACATTAGGCTTGTCGATGCCCATGCCAAAGGCATTGGTCGCGACCATGACGCGCAGCGCGCCCTCGATGAACTGGCGCTGCGTGTCGGTCTTCGCTTCGCCCGACAATCCGGCGTGGAAATGCTTTGCGTGGATCCCAGCCTCGCGCAAAAAAGCGGCGAGATCCTCGGTCCGCCGGCGGCTTGCGCAGTACATGATCGCTCCACCTTCTGCCCCTTCGGGGAGATGATCCAGCAGAAGCTTGGCCACATGGGGAAACTTCTCGGCCGGCGACGTCGGAACAACCGCGAAGTCCAGGTTATCGCGCCGTGCACCACCGTCGAAGACCTTGAGCACGACGCCAAGTTCGCCTTGGAAGTGGGCAACGATGTCTTGCACGACGTCGGGTTTGGCCGTTGCCGTGAGGCAGAGTATGGGCGGAATCGGCCCATCGCAGGCCCTCTCGCGAATGAATCGGCCTACGTAGCGGTAGTCAGGGCGGAAGTCGTGGCCCCATTTCGACAGACAATGCGCCTCATCGAGCACCCAGGCACCGATCTCGCGCTGCCCGAGAACGCGCCGAAACGTTTTGCTGCGCAACTGCTCGGGCGCGACGATGACAATGCCCGCGTCGCCGAGGCGAATGCGATCGAGCGCCTCCCCGCGTTCGGGCATCGACAACAGTCCGCTGATCGCCACACAGCTATCGATGCCTCGCCCCTGCAGACCCGTGACCTGATCTGCCATCAGTGCAACCAGCGGTGAGATGACAACCGTCAACGATCCGGTCTTGTCGAAGCGCGACAGCGCGGGAATTTGGTAGCAGAGCGATTTCCCGGTCCCGGTTGGCAGGATGCCAAGGGCGTGATCGCCGTGCATGGCTGCCTCGACGATCGCCTGCTGCAATGGGCGACCGTCCTTGTCGGCCGGCTCGGGGCGAAAGGCCGAGAATCCGAACCATTTGCGCAACTCCCTTGTCGCATCGTGGCGCTCGCGACACCATGCGCATGTGGGGTCGGTGCAGGCTCGGTCGCGCAACCTTTGAATCAGTGAGCATGCTTGTGGGAACTGATACCGGACCCAGGGCGGCATCACCGAATTGTCGCCCGCGACGGACAGCCACGCCAAGGCATAGGCAAGGGGCCAACCTCCATTCTGAGCCTGGCTCAGAATGTCGCGCGCCTGGGTCAGGCAGGCGCTTCCGGCCAGTAGCCGCCCAATCGCCATGCCGAGTTGTTCCGGCGTGGGATCCAGAGCAGCGCGCAAGGAACGAAAGTAGCGCCCGAAACCGGCCTCTTTGCGAGACCCACGCGCGCACAGGCCGTGCCAGGCAAGCAGCAGATCAGCTGCCGTCTCGCGCATGCCTTGCAGCACCCGGTATTGATCATCAAAGAGATCGAGGGTCAGCGCCGTGTCGAGCAGTGGGTCATTGAAGCGCGCACGCTGCAACTGGCCATCTTGATAATGTTTGACCAGGTGGTGGTAGGGGTTGCGCGGAAATGCCAGGGGGTTGAGCCACAGCGTGTCAAGCACGGGCAGGCTCAGCAATGCAAGGCCGGGCGCGACAGCCGCGAGGTGCGGCCTGTCGAATGCAAGGATGTTGTGCCCAAGCAAAAACTCGCAGCCTTCGGCAAATGCATCGAGCTCAGCAAGCCCCCGCTCCACGTCTCCCCTGTGGAACACAAACTCCGTGCGGTCACGGCCGCGCTGTGCCGCAAAACGGTGAATGCGTCCATCCTTGACGCCGACCTCGAGATCGATACAAAGGCAGTTGGGTGTGAGTACGCGTGTTGCTGCTCGCGCCTGAGACCCCACGTTAGACGTTATTGATTTGGCCCTCATTCATGGCATTCTCCCATCGTTGGCGCGCTTCATGGCCTACACGGCCCTACCCGGACAAATCCCGATCAGGTCCCACTTCGCGTTTGCGCGCCCGGAAGATCCCGATCATGAGGTAGACAAAGGTCAGGATGAACGCCGATGCCAGCACGATCAAACCTGTGCTCGACGACCTCACCGGGCCGGCTTGCACATGTTCCTGAACCTGCGCCGTGAATGCCTTGAGCGCCTGCGCATGCTCGAAACCCGCGCCAGGATCGAGGCGCTCGGCCCGTTGCAGCTCGGCTTGCGCCAGGGGCCACTTGCCTTCATCGGCCAGCAAGCGGGCATCGACATAGTGCACTGCGGCCGAATCCGGATGCGCAGCGAGAACCTGCGCAATGGCCCGGTCCGCTTGGGCAAAGTGGCCCGCCTGCACGGCCGCTTCGACGACAGCCTGGATGGTCTCAGGCGCCGGGGCTTGCGCCGCGAAGACGGGCGCGACCAGGGCGGCCGCAAGGGTGCCGGCGAAGAAGGGGCGCAAACGTTTGTTCACACGAATCATGATCGAAAGAAACCGTCGTTGCCGGGCTCGGCCATCAAGGAGCGGCGTTGCCACCCTCGTTTGGAAGCAATGGTGGTGGCACCGCTTGGGGCTGCCACCGTGTCACACCATACAACAGCGCGAGCTGGTGACGGCGATCGGCTACTCGCAATGGCCAAGGGCCGGGCGCCGACGCCGAACCCCTTTGGCCCGCATGGATCACTCGGCCACGCTGACAAGATTGCGCCCCGCAAATTTGCTTTGATAAAGGGCCTTGTCGGCCCTTCCGATCGCCGCGTTGATGTCTTCGGCGGGCGCCAGCGTGGACACGCCAGCTGACAGCGTGAAGCGGATGTCGGCTTGACGCCATTCGACCCCGGCGGCTTCGCAGGCCACGCGAATGCGCTCGGCCAGCTGGCGCGCATCCTCCGAGTCCGTGCCTGGCAACAGAAAGAGAAACTCTTCGCCGCCCCACCGTGCAACGATATCCCGGTTGCGGCACATGCTGCCAAACATTTTTCCCGCGTGTCTGAGAACCTGGTCGCCGGCTTCATGCCCAAACCGATCGTTGATCTGCTTGAAATGGTCAATATCCGCGAGGACCACCGACATGCTCTCGCCGCGACGCCCTGTCTGTGCGATGCACTGCTTGGCCAGGTCCAGCAAATGCCCGCGGTTGGCCAATCCCGTGAGCGCGTCGGTCGTGGCGCTCTGGCGCAGTTTGCGTTCGGACTTGCGCACGTTTTCCGAGTAAAAGCGCGCTGTGTAGCTGGCCATCACGAAGAAGATCGCGACATTGAAGACGTTGAGGGCCCAGAGCTCAGCGCGACCGATCGGTGCCAGGGCCCCCAGCGCAGACGACGCCGCATGCAGACCCAGATAAAACGCAAAGAGGAACAGCAACGGAAAAACTGTGACGCGCCAGCCGCCACTCACGATGATGGCCGGGATGAACATCAACAGGTAGTAATGAAATCCGCTATCCCAGCCCAAAAACAGGGTTCCCAGGGCTGCGTGGCCGACAACCTCCGTCCAGACCAGAAACAGGGCAAGAGCGTTCCGGCGTTTGGTCAGCAGGGCGTAGGAGGCCGCGTACATCGCGATGCTGAGCACGTTGGGCCAGGCCTGTCGCGGCGCGCCGATCGCCAGGAAAAACGCCAAAAACGCGAAATCCACGCATGCCGCCAACACGACCACGCGGCGCACCATGATCCAGAACGCGCCGTGGGCGCGTGTGCGCAGCTCCCCGCCGCCGACGCCATGGATTTCAGCCCGTCGAGCGCCCCGGGTCACATCCAATATCGATTGGGTGGTCTCTTGCGATGCGGACATTGCATTCCTGATTGATGAGTCGTCTTGAGAACAGGTCCCACCGAGGCCCGCCCTGCAATCCCAAGCCCGGCTGCATCGCAGACGATGACGGGCAGGGACAGACTGGCGAGCACGCCCTGGGTGGCCTCGCGCTCGTCGGACCGGCTTTCGCCCTTGTGCGGGTGCAGCGCGAGGTCACAAATGTACCGCGGTGCATCATAGTGGGGCCCATGCACCCACCAGCGTTGCCGACGGTTGCCAGCGACATGAAGCACTGGACTTTATGACAGTGCAAAGGTGGTGGCGTCGTCCCGGCAGCCGGTTAACCTACATCGAAATGCTCCCGATGCGTGCGTCAGCGTTGAATGTCCCAGCGGAAAATTGCGGAAAGACAAGAACACCGTCGGAAAAATCGCCTCAGCAGTTAGCATGCGCCTGCCCCTTGGACAAGGACATGCCGAGGGAAGCGCACACGCTTCAACCTTTCCTCATTCCCCATTTCCCCACCTGAACCCTGATCAAGGATCCGCAATGTCTCTTTTGTTTTCCGAAACCACACTTGGCCCGCTGAAACTGCAAAACCACCTCGTGATGTCACCGCTGACGCGCAACCGCGCCACGGGCAACGTTCCCAACGCCCTGATGGCAGAGTATTACGCGCAGCGCGCAACGGTGGGCCTGATCATCACCGAAGGCACCTCGCCATCCCCGAATGGCCTGGGCTACCCGCGCATTCCGGGTGCGTTCTCCCCGGAGCAGACCGCTGGGTGGAAGATTGTGGCCGATGCCGTGCATGCCAAGGGGGCGAAGATCTTCATGCAGCTCATGCACTGCGGGCGCATCGCGCATCCCCTCAATCTTCCTGCGGGAGCGCACATGCTCGCGCCTTCGGCGGTGCCGGCGGCCGGTGAGATGTACACGGACGCCGAGGGCTTGAAGCCGCACCCGGTGCCACAAGCGATGACGCAAGCCGACATCAAGGCGACCATCGAGGAATATGTCACAGCCGCGCGCAATGCAATCGCAGCGGGCCTTGACGGCGTTGAGTTGCATGGCGCAAACGGATATCTGCTGGAGCAGTTCATCCGCCCGAACTCGAATCAGCGCACCGATGCCTACGGCGGCTCGATCGAGAATCGCGCACGCTTCGTGCTGGAAGTCGTGGACGCAACCATCGCCGCCATCGGCAAGGACCGCGTGGGCATCCGCCTGTCACCGTACGGTGTCTTCAACGACATGCCCATTTATGAGGCCATGGAAGCCGACTACACGTATCTGGCCCAGCAGCTTAACGAGCGCGGCCTGGTCTACGTGCATCTGGTGGACCACTCGCCAATGGGCGCGCCGGCTGTTCCCGATGCCATCAAGACCATGTTCCGCAAGACCTTCAAGCGCACCCTGATCCTCTCGGGTGGCTACGACGCCGGGCGCGCCGAGAGTGATCTGGCAGCGGGCAAATGCGACCTCGTTGCAGTGGGGCGGCCAATTCTTGCAAACCCCGATCTCGTGGCGCGCTGGAAATCCGGTTCGGCGCTGAACCAGCCGGACATGACAACGTTCTATACGCCCGGCCCCACCGGCTATACGGACTATGCGGCGTTGAGCGCGTAGCGTTGCATCGAGATCATCGTGGCCATCCGCGCCACGATGATCTCGACGTTGTGCCCCACCATACGAGATGCCGCCCGCCTGGCGACATCGGGGATTGCTCCTGCAGCCGAGACCGGGCACGACCCGCTTGCCAGTCGGGGCTGCGATGGGTTTCACCCATGCGTCGCGCTGCTCAGTCCGGCGCCGTCCATCCGCGACGTTGTTTGCCGCCCAGGCGAACGCCGAGCGCATCGCGCGACGGCCGTCCTGCACCGTGCCGCTGTCTGGGCGCGCGGTCTGGCCCGACGCCGATGCGATGACCCTCGCTCCGCCTTCTCGCCCTGGCGCACGCGCAATCTGACCGCGCCCTGCCCCAACGATCGCTTTGATCCAGCCGGATATCGGCCGGTTGGTGTCTTGCGGCGCTTGAAGGCGCTCGCGCTCCAAGGCTGACAGGGAACGCGACACTGTACGCGCCAAGACTCACGGTGACACTCGCGCGAGGCGTAGGAGCCCGGCTGCAGGCCCCGCCACGCACCAACTGCACGCCAGAGGCCCGGCTCGCGGCGGCGATGCGCCCTTTTCTCGCCGCAGCCGTGGATCAACCGACCGGGACTCGGCCGAACGTTCGATTTTCGAACGTCGCATCAGCCCGGCCCATGGCGCGTCGCATCTCCGCGTAAACCCGGATCACGTCCATACAAATCAAGGCATTGCAGCGCCGCCTGCGAAGGCCTCATCCGGTTGGCATGAAGCCTGCAAGAACAGTGGGGCGCAAGTCAAAACGCGCTCATGCGGGTGGCAGCAAAGCCTGGCGCCCAACGGCTTTAGACCAGAAATGGAGACATGCAATGGAAGTGCACTCACAAGTCCAGGTACTGGGCATCGATGCCGGCGGCACGATGACCGATACCTTCTTTGTTCGCGCCGATGGGCGATTCGTCGTCGGCAAGGCCCAGAGCAATCCGGGGGATGAATCCCTGGCCATTCTGGAGTCGTCCAAGGATGCACTCGCCCACTGGGAGCGCGACGTGGACGAGGTGTACCCGGAGCTCGTCACCTGCGTGTATTCGGGCACCGCCATGCTCAACCGGGTGGTCCAGCGCAAGGGGCTTGACGTCGGGCTGCTCGTGAACCGCGGCTTCGAGCAGGTCCATTCCATGGGGCGCGCAATCCAGAGCTACCTCGGCTATGCGCTCGAGGACCGCATCCACCTCAACACGCACCGCTACGACGAACCCCTGGTGCCGCTGTCGCGCACCCGGGGCGTGACCGAGCGCACCGACGTGCAGGGCCAGATCGTCATCCCGCTGCGCGAAGACGAAGTCCGTCAGGCAACCCGCCAATTGGTGGACGCGGGGTCCAAGGCGATCGTCATCTGCCTGCTGCAATCGCACAAAAACGAACGCAACGAATTGCGTGCCCGCGACATTTGTCGCCAGGAGCTCAAGGCCCTCGGCATGGACATCCCGGTCTTCGCCTCGGTGGATTACTACCCCTCGCGCAAGGAAAGCCATCGCATGAACACCACGGTGCTCGAGGCTTACGCCGCCGAGCCCTCGCGCCAGACCCTGAAGAAGGTCAGCGACCGGTTCAAGAAACACGGCGCGCGCTTTGACCTGCGCGTCATGGCCACCCATGGTGGCACCATCAGCTGGAAGGCCAAGGAGCTGGCCCGCACGATTGTCTCGGGACCAATCGGCGGCGTGATCGGCTCCAAGCTTCTGGGCGAGAAGCTCGGCTACGAGAACATCGCCTGCAGCGATATCGGCGGCACGAGCTTCGACATGGCCCTGATCACGAAGGGCAATTTTGCCATCGCCTCCGATCCCGACATGGCGCGCCTGGTGCTTTCGTTGCCGCTCGTGGCCATGGACTCGGTGGGCGCCGGTGCCGGCAGTTTCGTTCGGCTGGACCCCTACAGCGGATCCATCAAGCTCGGACCCGACAGTGCCGGCTACAGGGTCGGCACCTGTTGGGAAAAAAGCGGTCTCGACACGGTTTCCGTATCCGATTGCCACGTCATCCTGGGCTACCTCAACCCGGACAATTTCCTCGGCGGCGCCATCAAGCTCAATGTCGAGCGCGCCCGCCAGCACATCAAGGCCCAGATCGCCGATCCGCTGCACCTGTCGGTGGAGGACGCCGCAGCCGGGGTCATTGAGCTGCTCGACCTGAATCTGCGCGAGTATCTGCGTGCCAACATCAGTGCCAAGGGCTACAACCCGACGGATTTCGTCTGCTTTTCCTATGGTGGTGCCGGCCCCGTCCACACGTATGGCTATACGGAAGGCCTGGGGTTCAAGGACGTCGTGGTGCCGGCCTGGGCCGCCGGGTTCTCGGCCTTTGGCTGCGCGTGCGCCGATTTCGAATATCGCTACGACAAGAGCGTGGACATCGCCCTGCCCCAGCTCGCTTCCGATGAGGACAAGGTGCAGGCCTGCGAGGTGATCCAAGCGGCCTGGGGCGAACTCGCCAACAAGGTGGTCGAGGAATTCGTCATCAACGGCTTCAAGCCCGAGGACGTCATCCTGCGCCCCGGTTATCGCATGCAGTACATGGGCCAGCTCAATGACCTGGAGGTCAATTCCCCGGTGTCAGGCGCTGCCACGGCGGCCGACTGGGACAGCATCGTCAATGCCTTCGAAACCACCTACGGTCGCGTGTATTCCAACTCGGCACGCTCGCCGGAGCTTGGCTTTTCCGTCACGGGCGCCATCATGCGCGGCCTGGTCATCACCCAAAAGCCTGTGCTGCCCGAGGACCCCGATGGCGGGGAGGCGCCGCCGCCTGAGGCGCGCGTCGGCACCCGTCCGTTCTATCGCCACAAGAAATGGATCGAGGCGACGATCTGGAAGATGGAGTCGCTCAAACCTGGAAACCGCATTGTGGGCCCGGCCATCATCGAATCCGACGCCACCACGTTTGTGGTCCCCGACGGGTTCGAGTCGCGGCTCGACAAGCATCGCCTTTTCCACCTGAAAGAAATCCTCTGAGGAGATCAGCATGAACATGATGAGCATGAAAGAAGTGGGCTGCGCCGACCTGCTAGGCACCGGCGAGACCCTCAAGCAATTTCGCGATGCCATCCTGGAGCGCACCGCAAGCACGGGCCATTACAACGGGCTCAAGCGACTGGAGTTCCGGGAGGCCGATCCGATCCGTTATGAGAAGCTTTTCTCCAAGCTGCGCGGCGGCCTGGTGCACGCACGGGAAACGGCCAAGAAGATTGCCGCCAGCCCCATCGTGGAGCAAGAAGGCGAGCTGTGCTTCACCCTGTACAACCCGGCTGGCGACTGCGTGCTGACCTCCACCGGGATCATCATTCACGTGGGCACCATGGGCGCCGCGATCAAGTACATGATCGAGAACAACTGGGAAGGCAACCCCGGGATCAACCCCGGGGACATGTTCACCAACAACGACTGTCAGATCGGCAACGTCCATCCCTGCGACATCGCCACCATCGTGCCCATCTTCTGGGCGGGCAAACTCATTGGCTGGGTCGGTGGCGTAACCCACGTGATCGACACCGGCGCAGTCACTCCCGGCTCCATGTCCACGGGCCAGACCCAGCGTTTTGGCGACGGCTACATGATCACCTGCCGCAAGACCGGCGTCAACGACGAACCGCTTCGTGACTGGCTGCACGAATCGCAGCGCTCGGTGCGCACGCCGAAGTACTGGATCCTCGACGAGCGCACCCGCATTGCAGGCTGCCACATGATCCGCGACCTGGTCGAGGAAGTGATCGCCGAAGAAGGTCTGGAGGCGTACCAGAAGTTCGGCTTCGAGGTCATCGAGGAAGGTCGCCGGGGCCTGCAAACACGCATCAAGGCCATGACGATCCCCGGCAAATACCGCAAGGTGGCTTTTGTCGACGTGCCCTACAAGCACGAGGACGTGCAGACCTCCAACGCCTTTGCCAAACTCGACTCCATCATGCATGCGCCGGTGGAGATGGAAATCCGCGGGGACGGGTCCTGGCGCCTGGACTTTGAAGGTGCGAGCCGCTGGGGATGGCACTCCTACAACGCCCACCAGGTGGCCTTCACCAGCGGGATCTGGGTCATGATGACCCAGACGCTCGTGCCCACGCAGCGGATCAACGATGGTGCGTACTTCGGCACGGAGTTCCACCTGCCCAAGGGCTGCTGGATGAACCCCGACGACCGCCGCACCGGGCACGCCTACGCGTGGCATTTTCTGGTCTCGGCCTGGACCACGATGTGGCGGGGATTGGGCCAGGCGTACTACAGCCGCGGCTACCTGGAAGAAGTCAATGCGGGCAATGCCAACACCTCCAACTGGCTGCAAGGCGGAGGCATCAACCAGGATGGCGAGATTCACGCCGTCAACAGCTTCGAGGCCTCGGCCTGCGGCACAGGGGCGTCGGCCATCAAGGACGGGCTGAACCACGCTGCGGCGATCTGGAACCCGGAAGGTGACATGGGCGACATCGAGATCTGGGAAATGGCCGAGCCACTCCTTTACCTCGGCCGCAACGTCAAGGCCAATTCCGGCGGTTACGGGAAGTACCGTGGTGGATGCGGCTTCGAGACGCTGCGCATGGTGTGGAAGGCGCACGACTGGACGATGTTCTTCATGGGCAACGGCTACATGAACAGCGACTGGGGAATGATGGGTGGCTACCCCTCAGCCACCGGTTACCGGTTCGAGGCGCATCAAACGGGGTTGAAGGAGCGCATCGCGCGGGGCGACTCCCTACCGCTTGGCGCTGACCTCAATCCGGATCAGCCCGACTACGAGCGTCACATCGACGCAACCGCCACCGTCAAGCGCGATCACCAGTGCATGACCACCGAGGACTGCTACGACAACTATGACCTGTACCTGAACTACCTGCGTGGCGGCCCCGGGTTTGGCGATCCCCTGGATCGGGAGACCGAGGCGATCGCCCTGGATCTCAACAACAACGCCTTGCTGCCCGAGTACGCGCGCAAGGTCTACGGTGCCGTGCTGACCCAGGACGCCAAAGGTGTGTGGTCGGTCGATGCAGGAAAGACCACCGCGCGGCGCGCCGAAATCCGCAAGGAGCGTCTCGCCCGCTCGGTCCCGACCCGGGACTGGATGAAGGAAGAGCGCGAGCGTGTTCTCACCAAGCATGCATCGGTTCAGGTTCGGCACATGTTCGCCACCAGCTTCGATCTTTCGGCGAAATTCCGCGATCAATTCAAGGCGTTCTGGGACTTGCCTGCGGATTGGGAACTGACCGAGGCCGAGCTTGGCGTGCCCTCCTACGGCTCGGTCTATCGCATGGACCTGTCGAAGATGCCTGATGTCCACACCGTGGTGCTGGTCGAAGAGTGAGCTGACCAGGCCTCACCTGCACGGGGACCCGGTTCCCCGTGCACCCCACCCCAAAGAATCAAGGAGCAATCACATGTCTGCCTACACTCAGGAACAGGTCAAGAATCTCGTCGACGGAAAGCTCGACTGGGACACCACAATGCGCATGTTGTCCATGCCCAAGGACAAGGAGCGCTTCGAGCTCTTCGTGCACGCGCTGCAGGCCAAGGTCGCGTGGAAGGACAAGATCGTCCTTCCACTGGGTCCGCACCTGTACATCACGCAGTCGCCCACGACCAAGCAGTGGAACGTCAAGTGCGACTGCGGCCATGAGTTCTGCGATTACCGGGACAACTGGAAGCTGCACGCCAATATCTACGTGCGTGACACCGAAGAGGCGATGACCGAGGTTTATCCAAAGCTCATGGCCCCCGACGTGCAGTGGCAGGTCTATCGCGAGTATTACTGCCCCACCTGCGGAATCATGCACGACATCGAGTCACCCACGCCGTGGTATCCGGTCCTCCACGACTTCGAGCCGGACATCGATGTTTTTTACAAGGAATGGCTTGGCCTGCCGCTGCCCGAACGCGCGGCTTGAGTGGATGGTCCCGATCACCGGCCGCGAGGGCAACCCCGCGGCCTGGGATGCCCACAATCGTGGTGATTCGGGTTCCGGTTTTTGAAGCAAGCAGCATCGACGGAAGATGATCATGCAAGATGGCAGAAAGCGAAGCAAGGTTTATGCAAATGCGCCGTCAGCGCTCGACGGCATCGTGTTTGACGGCATGACCCTCGCCGCCGGTGGCTTTGGCCTGTGCGGAATTCCCGAGCATCTGATCGATGCCCTTTTAGAGGTCGGCGCCAAGGACCTCACCATCATCGGGAACAACGCCGGTGTCGACGGGTTCGGCATGGGATTGCTGCTCAATGCGCGCCAGGTCAGGAAGGTTGTCGCCTCCTACGTCGGCGAGAACAAGGAATTCGAGCGCCAGGTTCTCGCTGGCGAACTGGAGCTGGAACTGGTGCCGCAGGGCACGCTGGCCGAGCGCCTGCGTGCCGGCGGCGCGGGCATTCCTGGGTTTTATACCCGCACCGCCCTGGGCACGCTGCTGGCCAAGGACAAGGAAACCAGAGCCTTTGACGGGCTGGAGTACGTGCTGGAGCCAGCCATTCGGGCCGATGTGGCCTTTGTCAAGGCGTGGAAAGGCGACACCTCCGGAAACCTGGTCTTTCGCAAGACCGCGCGCAACTTCAACCCGATGATCGCCGCCTGTGCGCGCACCACGGTGGCCGAGGTTGAGGAACTCGTGGAGCCCGGCGCACTCGACCCGGACGAGATCCACACGCCGGGCATTTATGTCGACCGCATCATTGCGGGGGACCGTTACCAGAAGCGCATCGAATTTCCGACCATCCATGGCGCCGCAAACGGCGCGCCACCAGATCCCGTGCGCGAGCGCATGGCCCGGCGCGCCGCAGGCGAGTTGCGCGATGGCGACTATGTCAACCTGGGCATTGGCATTCCAACGCTGGTGGCCAACCACATCCCTGCCGGGATCCATGTCACCCTGCAATCCGAAAACGGGCTGCTGGGCATTGGCCCGTTTCCGACCGCCGACACCATCGATCCCGATCTGATCAATGCCGGCAAGCAGACCATCACCAGCCAGCGCGGTAGCAGCTTCTTTTCGAGCGCCGAATCGTTCGCCATGATTCGTGGCGGCCATGTGGACCTGTCCATCCTCGGGGGTCTTGAAGTTTCCGAGAACGGTGACCTTGCCAACTGGATGATTCCCGGCAAGATGGTCAAGGGTCCCGGGGGCGCCATGGATCTGGTCTGCGGTGTGCAACGCGTGATCGTCCTCATGGAACACACCGCGAAGGATGGTTCCCCGAAAATTCTCAAGCGCTGCGCCCTGCCCTTGACGGGCCAAGGCGTGGTCGACATGATCATCACGGACCTGTGCGTCTTCGTCGTCAACCCGGGTGGCACGCTGATTCTCACCGAGTTGCATCCGGGTGTGACAGTCCCGGAGATCAAGGCCAAAACAGGGTGCGGATTCACCATTGCGGAGGACCTGGTCATCTGCCATTGAGGCATCACGCCCTGCCCCTTCGGCCATCGCGCGCGCATGCAAGGAAGCCCGCGCAATCGCGTCCGAGGCCAGGGGCGCAGGCATGGGCGCGTGCGCCGCACGCGCCCGGATCTCGACGCTGGCGCGAGGCGCAGCGGCCCCATGGCACGGGTTAGCACCATGTGGACGGCCACTGCAAATGGGCGTATAAGTCAGCGTTTGGAGGTGCGGAACGCGTGGCGCAATGCCGCCGATGTTTACGTTCGGCATCAGCAGGCCACGACCGATCGGACGGCATGCCCCGCAGCAGCCTTTGGCGCCCCCGGGGATCATCCGAATCAGGAGAAAACCCATGGAAATTCTGGACCCCCACCAGATGTTCTCGGATCCCGGCAAGGATGCGAGCGTCATGTATTCGTGGGAGCGTTTCCTCAGCGGCGATGGCAGTGCGACCAACGCCCTGCGCGACCTCGTCAATGCGTCCTGGCAGCGCTGCCAGGACGCCAATGTGGACCCGACGCAGCATGCCGGTCCGCACCCGGTGTCCGAGCAGGATTTCTTTCTTTTGCGCGAGCGCCAGCGGGAGTTGCTGGAAGTCAGTGCACCCATGATGGCGAGCGCGCGCGATTTCCTGGCCGAGACCGGCACCATGATGGTGTTGGCCGACACGAACTGCACGATCCTGACCATGGAGGGCGACACCCCTGCCAAGGACTCGGCCGAGTCGATCTGCCTGGTGCCAGGCGTGACGTGGAGCGAACGGTTCTGTGGCACCAATGCGATCGGCACGGCCTTGGCCGTGGGCCAACCCGTACAAATCCATTCCGCCGAGCATTACTGCGCGGGGATCAAACGCTGGACCTGCTCGGCCACCGTCATCCGCCACCCCACCGATGGGGAGATCATTGGGGTGCTGGATATTTCAGGCCTGTCGCAGACCTTCAGCCGGCAGAGCCTTGCGCTGGTCGTGGCCACGGCGAACCGGATCGAGAGTCGCCTCACCATTGGCGAGATGGAGCGGCGCTACCGCCTGCTCAACCATTGGGCCCAGCATGGCGCGTCCGTCGGCAACCAGGGCGCCGTGCTGTTCGACAGGCGTGGCTTGCCCATCCAGATCAATGAGCACGCGCATGCGGCGATCCACGCCGCAGGCGGCACCCTCGAATGGCCCACGTCGCGCCGCATCCCGGAGCTCGCCGCCGGCACACTACGCCGCAACCTTGCGCGAGGCACCATCCCGTCCTGGATCCAGCCGCAATGGATTGAGCCCATCATCGAACGCGGTGAGAACCTGGGCACCCTTGTCGTCATCCCGTCCCCCGGCACGCGCTCTGGCGCGCTGCGCCCCCCGGTTCGCGCTGCGCAAACATCGGGAGACGGTGCAGGCGAAGGCCGCGAGGTCGACGCATTCGCCGGCATCATCACGTCGGACCCGGCCATGCAGGCCATCATCGCCAAAGCCCGGCAGATCGCGCGCGCCAAGGCCTCCGTGCTGCTGCTGGGCGAGACCGGCGTGGGCAAGGAAGAGTTCGCCCGCGGCATCCATGCAAGCGCGGCCGCACCGTTCGTCGTCCTGAACTGCGGCGGCCTGTCGCGCGAGCTTCTCGCCAGCGAGTTGTTCGGATATGCCGATGGCGCCTTCACGGGCGCGCGAAAAGGCGGAATGGCGGGCAAGATCGAGGCCGCGGACGGCGGCACGCTGTTTCTCGATGAAATCGGGGAAATGCCGCTGGACATGCAACCGCACCTGCTGCGCGTGTTGGAGCAAGGCGAGGTGTGCCGCCTGGGGGAAACGACGCCGCGCAAGGTGAATTTTCACCTGATCGCGGCAACCCATCGCGACTTGCGCCAGGAAGTGGCCGGGGGGCGGTTTCGCATGGATCTGTATTACCGCATCGCCGTCACCAGCTTGCGCATCCCTCCGCTGCGGGAGCGCAAGGGTGACATTGCAACGCTGGCGCAATACTTCCTCGACCATTTCCGCGCCAAGCAAGGCCTCAAGCCTGCCGTCCTGAGTCCGGCTGTGATCCGCCAACTCGAGTGCAACGCCTGGGAAGGCAATGTGCGCGAGTTGCGCAACGTCATCGAAAGCGCGGTGCTCGTCAGCGATGGCGGCGCCGTGACCTGTGCTGACCTGCCGGCCGAGATGGCCCATGCCGAAGCGCTGGTGGCGCCACCACCCGCGCATGCTCCTGAAAGCGACATTCCAAGCATCGCCCAAGGCGAACGCGCATTGATCCAGCGCACGGTAGCAGCCACGGGCGGAAACCTGACGCTGGCTGCACGCCAGCTAAACATTGCGAAAAGCACGCTGTATGCCAAGATGCAGCGCTATGGGCTTTCACGCGACACCATTCGCGGCGTCCGGGATTAAGGCGGCGGCGCACACGAGGACCCTGGAGGCGACGACGGGCCTTGATCGGCCGTTGCTGTCGTTGAGCCGGTTCCGAGGCACATTGGCAATGCGACACGTTGCTGACTTTGGCCGCATCGGGCGGCCAAAGTCTTCTCCCTGCACTGCCGAACTGACCCAATCGACATCAGGCGGGGGTCGAATTGGGCAGCGAAGATGGACGCTGGTCCAGTCCGAACGCGCCCCGTGGCCGAGCCGCAGTCGAAGAAACGCCAAGCGGGTGAACCCTGATTTGGAGCCATCAACGCTGTGGTGTCTCCGGCGGCGCGACGGGCTCCAATCCAAAGCGCCGCATCGTTGCCAGGAGCGCAGCCCGGTCAGGCGGTCCGCCTGCATTGATGATCGCTCCGACTTGATGAAAATATTCCGATCCGATGTCCGGCGTGTTGATCACGAGCGCCCGCGCCATGGCCGCGTGCGGGTTACTGAATGCATGGACCACGCCTCGAGGCGTGGCCATGGCCTCCCCCGGCCGTAGATCGCGCATCTCGCCGCCCACGCTGTAGCGCAGTGTCCCCTCCAGGACATACACCAGCTCTTCGCTGGCCGAATGGCTGTGCGGCGGCGGCACATTGGAGTTCGGGGGCACGCGCAGCTCGAAGCAGCCCAGCTGGCCGGCTTCGTCCGCCTCCTTCACGTACCTGATCTCCAACTGCCCGACGTGGATGACCTCCCGAGTGGCTGGCACCTTCGTCTCGTTCATGTCATACTCCTTCCGTAAAAAATCTGTACTCTAACGTACAAAAACTTTACGTCAATGTCAACGAGCAAGACCAACCCCTCCCGCAAACCACCCGGGCTGGCGATCACGCCCCTCATCGGCGCGTTGCTGCGCCTGCCGCATGAGGCGGTCGCGGCCCGCATGCTGGGCGCACTTCACGCCAACGGCTTTGATATCACGCCCACGGAGCTGAGAGTGTTCTTGTATCCAGGGCCCGACGGGCGCCGTCCGATTGACTTGGCCCGGCAGTGCAACATGAGTCGTCAGGCAATGAACTACGTGATCTCGGGTCTCGAGCATCGTGGCTACGTTAAGCGGCATGCCGGACCCAGTCCGGCGGCCACGGCGCTACGCCTCACCGACAAGGGCTGGCAGGCAGTGCGCCAGATCCGAAGCTGCGTCACAGCAATCGAGAAGGAGTGGGCAGCGCATCTGGGCGAACAGCGCTTCAATGAACTGCGCGAAACCCTGCATGACCTGTCACAGTGGATGGGCAAGCTGGATTGAGGGTCTTCGCGTGCCGCATTGTCACGGTCCCGTGCCCAGAAATGCCGATGCGGCCTTCCAGGCGGCGCAGTCGCCGGTCAAGAGTGGGGAAGCAAATGATGGCGTATGCCCTCCAGTTGGCGCGAGAGAAGGACTGCTACAAGGCTATGCGTTCGTCCAATGTCTCCCGCGAGGACGCGCACGACTACGATGAGTCACTTGGCTTCGCGCGTCATGGGTATAGGCTACCGCACCAGTGCCCAACGAGGCGCTTGAAGCGACGCCGGAAAGCGCTGCGGTTTCCTCACGTGCCGGCCGCAGCGCGCTTTACTCTTGTTGTTGGCCCCCAAATCTCGTGGAGGTTGCACCATGATGAGCATCACTGAAAGGTTAAGCGCAGGTAGCGCGACGACTGAGGCAGCGTTGGAAATCTATGATTCACTGGCGCCGGTTGAAGTCGATTTCATGATCGGCAATTGGACGGGAGAAGGCTTCAACACCGATCACCCCATGGATGGGCTGCTTGAGGCGTATCACTGGTACGGCAAGCGATTTGAAAGTCCAGAAGACGTCCATCCGTTGGTTTTCTCGACACTTCGGGGTGGTGTCGCCAGCGTTAACCCCGTGTTCATGGGGCCATTGCTCGGGCTGGCGGATCGCATGCTCATGCCAAAGTCGCCTGTAGCGGGCCGCCTATTCCAGGTCACCATGCCGCTATTCACGACCTCAAAGAGCCGCGCCAGGCTGCGCATGACGGCTTATCGAGGAAAGTCCAGTGCAACCATGATCTACGACCAGCTCCCGATCAACGACGTATTCCGCCAAGTCGACGAAAACTGCGTATTTGGCATCATGGATCGAAAAGGCATGAAGAAGCCGTTCTTCTTCATCTTGCGTCGTGCGCGTGGGAGCTAACCGTTCGCTGCAGGCACGACGGCCCTGACGGGCCGCAGCCTGAGCTGAATCGCTGAATCACGATATACCCGTCTACAAAAAATTCGCATGCCATTTGCGTTTCGAAATGCTACTGTTCGCATATCCCGGTTAGGCCCCGGGGACTAAAGAGCGACACAGAGGAGAGCATCATGAGCAATGAACAGGCGCAACCTGAAACAAAAGGCATTACGGTGAAGTTACTCGCAGCGGTTGACCTTGGCCCCGAGATCGAGGGCATGCAGGGGCGCCAACTTCGAATGCGCATGGTGACCTTCGAACCCGGGGGCGTTTTCGGCCCGATTCATGATCATAAGGACAGACCGGGCACTGTCTACATCTTGCAAGGAACGATCACTGACCATCGAGATGGAAGGGCCACGGACTATGGGCCAGGAGTGGGCTGGCCCGAGGATAGGAACACGACCCACTGGCTTGAGAACAGAGGAACGACTCCGGCCGTAGAGATCTCGGTCGATATTGTGAAGCTATAGCACGCGCGGGCTCAACCACTATTGATGGGGCCTTAAAGCAGTCGAGAGCTGACTGCATCGCCAAGCCGATCCGGCCTATGACGCACTAAACGCGATCTGTCGCGTGCCGCGACGCCAGCTCAGGTGCGCGCTCTGGCCGAGCGACGGACTTACTCGATCGGTTTGCCGTCCTCAAACACCCCGCCTGATGGTCCGTCGGATGGCAATTGAACACCCCAGAGCAGGCTTGCTGCGCCTTGTTGCACCGAGCGCGGCGCTCCGGCGCCACCCATGTCGGTGCGAACCCAACCAGGGCTGATGGCATTCACCAGAATCCCGCGATCCTTCATCCGATTGGCAAAGATGCGCGCCATCGCCGTGAGCGCGGCCTTGCTCGCTCCATACCCGCCTGGCGCTTCATGCGCCAGGCTCTCGATGTCCTCGAGAGACAGGTTCGGTGCGGAAAGGCGCTTCACGAGTTCTTGAGGCTGCGAAGACAGCCTGCCGAGACCGCTCGTGACCATCACGACGCGCGAGCCCGGCGCCAGCAGCGCTTCAAGGGCGCGCGTCAGGAGCAATGGCCCCAGGACGTTGACATCCCAGATGCGACGTGCCGGTCCGTCATAGATGCCGGCGTTGTTCACCAGGGCGTCCAGTCGCTGTTCGCTCGCGCGAAGCCGCTGTGCCAACGCGTTGATGGAGCCGCAATCCGCCATGTCGAGGCGCTCGCCCCGCGTGCCAGGAGGCGCCGCCATCGGGTCACGAACTCCCGCCAGCACCTGCCAGCCTTGGGACACGAGCATACGAGCCAGCTCGCGGCCGATGCCGCGGCTGGCTCCCGTGATCAGTACAGTCGGCATCTTCGCATTCCTCCTGTTGCGGCTCGCGTCCTGTTGCGCGCAAAGATGGTATTTCGCTGCCCCGTATGGACGCGCAGGGAACTCGTGGACGCGGCGCCAATCTTGCCCGCTCGGCACCATGGCCGCAAAGGAGCATACGCCCTGAGCTTCGGTTGTCGGCCATGAGCGGACTGATACGTGTCTTCACGACTGTGAGCAACGTGTTGCGCCAGCAATCCATACCTTCCGAGACGGCAATCTTGGGGCACACGCTTGCGACTAAGGCCCCTCCCCAACCAGCCCTCACGTCCCTGACCATCAATCAAAGACACAGTTGCTCAAACAGACGGTCCAGCCTGGCACCGTCCAACTCGCGTCCGATGAAGACCAAGCGCGTGCTTCGGTCATCGTCTGGCCACGCATCCAGCCATTGAAGCGGGTAGAACTTCTCTCGAACGGCATGCACCACGAGTGGGCCTTGTGACCTAATGTGGCGCGGCCGTGATTTGACGTTCGCCACGCCTTTGATCCGCAGCAGTTGCTCGCGCATCGAGTTGGTGACGCGATTGAGAAACACGCCGAGCCCTGCCATGTCGACCGGTTGCTCCGTCCGGATCACGTGGGTCGTGGGACGGGGGCCGCGATGCGCGCCACCGCTTGGGTTTCCGCTCAATTGCGCCATCGGCTTGCCGGCCAGCAGCCAGCCACCGAGGCCGGGTAGCGAGCGTCCTGCCTCGAACACCCCACGGAGAAAGATGGTGGCGGCATCGGCCAAGCCCAGTGTGACTTGCATTAGCTGGGCTTGGCCATTAGCGGCGCGCACCAGCGCCTCGGTGCGTGCGCGCTGCTCGGGAGTGGCAAGGTCGCCCTTGGTCAGAATCACTACGTCGGCGAGCTGCACCTGGCTCATCGCTACAGGGTCTTCCGATACCGTCCGCTCATAGTTGACCTGGTCGACACAAGTCACTACCGCGTCGGGAACGAAGCGTGTGTGCATGAGCGGATTGGCCATCAGCGTGTGAAGAATGGGTACCGGGTCGGCCAAGCCCGAGGTTTCGAGGATCACGTGGTCGAACATTGGAACTTCACCCAGTTGCCGCTTCTCGTAAAGGTCGCGCAGCGTCATTGCGAAATCGACGCGCACGGCGCAGCAGATGCACCCGCCACGGAGCTCGACGACGTTCTCGGCCAGCTGAGCCACCATCAGGTGGTCGATGCTGACATCGCCAAACTCATTGATGATGAGCGCAGTGCGCTGCAATGCCGGGTGCTCGAGGCAGTGCTGCAGCAAGGTGGTCTTGCCGCTGCCCAGATGCCCGGCGAGTATCGTTACCGGCGTCGATAGCGTAGGCACGTGTAGCCCTAGCAACGGAGAAGATCCAAGCGGCTGGCGATCCGCTCGGGCAATGCCTGGGCCGGGATGGAACCGAAGCGCATGCCAGGCCAGCTGGGTGCGCAAGCGGCCTCGTCGCACCAGAACACATCGTTCAAGCCACCTGCCAGACGTTCTTCACCCTGCACAGTCAAGGCGGCATCCGACCAGCCGCCAAGCAGCACTACGTCGACGCTAGAGGCCGCAAGAAGTTCGGCCGGCGCTTCGCCCTGGGGCGCGGCGTCGAGGCGCCACGCCACGCCCCAGCCGTAGTAATTGGCCGACTTCTGCAAGGGTGCACACGCCTCCAGCTCGCCGGCCGAAGGGCCCCCAGCCTCGTCGCAGTCAATCATCAGGGCCGTGAAGCGCCGATCGGCGTGCTGGCGCAGCAAGGCAACCAGCGCGCTTGCCACGTCGTCCAAGTCGTCAAAGTCGAAGGGCGGCTCCACACCCCACGCTCGGAGAAGCCTGCTGGGGGAAGGCAATGCCATCACCAGGGCCGCTTGAGCAGCCAGGCGGTGAAATGCTTCATCGAGCACATCGGTGTTGAATCGGTGGGACGCCGGGTCCGACGCCCAAGTGCCGAGCCTCTCGGCCAAGGGCAAGTCTGCGCCCGGTCCTGATTTCGCCAGCGCAGCCTGCGTCAGGTCGAGCGCGATCACGTCACTGCGCACCAGCTTCTGTGCCTGAGCCATGGCATCGGCGTAGCGGTGAGCATTCACCAGCCAATCGGCCGGCGCACCCGCGAATACGCGAGCGGCATAGGCCTCGAAGTCGATCCACAAGGGCGGGCGCTGCAGCCGCTCGGCAATCTGGGCAAAGACGTTGTTCATGGCAGTTGGAATGGATGTTGCTGCTGGGCCCCTTCGTACCCCAGGCTGCATACCTGCGGTCGAAGAGCCCTGCGAGCGGCTGCGACCGTCAGACCTTCTCCTGCTGTGCCAGTTTGGCTTCAAGCTGGGCGATTCGCACATCCTTCGGATCGGGCATCATCACTCCCGCCATAGCGTCGGCTGGACAGGTATCCGTCGGTGTGCCGCGGTAGATCAGCTTTGGGTCATTCCATGAACCATAGAACGGCAGGTGCGCCGGCGGGTGCTTGGTCTCCCAGCCCTTGACGAACTCGGCGTAGGGCTTGCCTAGCTTCTTACGCTTGCCACGCTCGGCTTCGCGCGCCGCGGCAGTGGCCTCCAGATTGGCTGCCTTGCGCGCCTCGTCGATCCGCACGTGATAGATCTGTTCCACGGTGCGTTTGCTGATCAAGCCATCGCGGTAGTCGTCGACCACCATGGACGGGTCGCGCTCAAGCACATCGCCGTAACCGCCGCCGGTGCCCTGCGTCAGCATGTACAGTTCGCCGGAGGTGACCCACTCCAACTGCATGCCCATGTGGTGCGTGGAGTAGCTGGCGTCCTTGAAGGGGCGTTCGTTCATGATTTCCTCGACCGAGAAGCGCAGCAACTCGCGGCGGTCCTTCATCTCGTCGAAGACGTTGACGTCCTTGACCTTGCACAGCGGGTAGGTGCCAGCACCATAGCCGCCGAAGATGCCGTGCGTGCTGGGGAACTTGGAGCCAATTGAACAGCACATGAAACCCCACAGGGCAGAGTCCTTGACGGTGGCGATCTGCTGGTAGCCATGGCCACCGCGGAACTTGCCGAAGCCCTGGTTATCGCGCATCACCCGGTTGGGCACGATCTTCATGATCGGCGTTTCTTCTTCGATCAGTTCCTGTTCGCCGATGTCCGCCATGGGCGCGAAGATCGGAGCGATGGAATGCTCGCCGTCGCGCGTGGCCCGTGCCCCACCCCCCATGCCGTTGAGGTCCGCACAAAGGTTGCCCACCAGTTCCTGGTGCTGAGTCAGGCCGCCATAGATGAAGGTGACGATCATGTTGTACCAGCCCGAGACCACGTCAGTGGCCTTGAACTTTGATGAGTACAGCAGCTTGGGCACGGCGAGCTGCGCCGCCGTGAAGCTGGGGAAGAAGGTCATCATGCTCTGCGCGTTCGGTGCATTGGCCGAACAGTTGAGCGCCGAGTTGGCGTCGGTGATCACCGTCATGGGCTCGAACACCGCCTGGTTGCGCGGCAGATCGGGCCACACGAAAGTGAGGAATTCCTGTGCCAGCATTCCCTTGCAGGAGGCCAGGACGGTATTGTTCGCGCGGTTGACGAACTCCGGCGCTGAGCCGCGGAAGTCCAGGATCAGTTCATCGTCGCGCTTGGTCATGGCCAGGCGCAGGCGAAGCAGCACGTTTTCGCGCAGCGTGCCGTCGGGGAACACGTTCTGCCGGATGGTGCCATCTGGCCAGTCGCGCAGCCGGCGGCGCACTTCCTCGGCAGTGCTGGTCAGGGTTCGCCGCAAGGTGGCCAGCACGGCTTCGAGCCCGTACTCGCCAATCGCCTCCTTGATGCGCGACTCCATGCGCATAGCCGCGTAGAGCTTGGACTTCATGCCCTCGAGCTGCAGTTTTGGCTCGCGCACCGAATTCTGCAGGAAGGTCATCAAGTCCTTGCGGAAGGTGTAATTCTCGCCGACCTTGAACGGAGGCATCTTGAGCCCTTCATCGAACGGCGACTCGGCCTTGGAGGGCATGCCACCTGGTTCGGTGGCGCCGTTCTCGCCCTCATGCACCATCGCGCCGGTGAAGCAGATCAGCTCGCCTTCGTGAAAGACGGGGATGATGACGCTCTGGTCGGTGTTGTGGATGTTCCCGTAGCGCGCATCGTTGTGCATGAAGATGTCGCCCGGGCGCACGCCGACGGTAGGCTCCTTCATCCAGTACTTGATGATGAATTTCACCGGGTGCTGGGTCAGCACGGAGAACAGCAGTACACCGCCGGCGCTGGACAGCGCCAGGTCGCCCGAGGCCGTCCACACTCCGGAGATCAGGTCACCCCATTTGGCGCCCGGCGCGGCGCCCATCTGCTCGACCATGTCAAATGATTCGTTGCAGGCAGTCTGCAGTTTGTGCCGAACCAGGTTCATCTGGTCGGCGTCGTTAAACACGGCCAGTGCACGCGTCTCGGCGGCCGACTCGGGGGCCAGCTTATGGTTGTCCATGATCTCGGGATCGGGCCCGAGGAAGAGCACGTTCTCGTCCAGGAACTTCTGCAGGATGGACTTTTCTTGATCGTTCAGGTTTTCAGCCATGTGTTTCTCCTCAGGCGGCCAGGGCCGCGGTGGATGGGGTGCGCGCCTTGCTGACCTCGGGCTCATGTCGTTCCAGCCACGCGGCGCCCGAAGTGCCCATCGTTAGCCTCCAGCCTGGCTCGACGAGGAAACTGGTGCGCGGCGATTCAATCAAGGCAGGCCCCTCCACGACGGCACCCTCTTCGAACGCATGGGCGTCGTACACACGAGTCATCACACCTGCAGATTGCTGCACAAAGTGGCAGATGCGCTCACTGCGCGGTTTGGGCGGCTTGCCGCCGCGCCTGCTGCTGGGCTTCAAATCGAGGCGGTCGTGCTCCACGTAAGAGATCACACGAATGACGTTGATGCGCACGCCGGCTTCCGGCGCCTGGCTGCCCTCGCCAAAGCGTTGTGCGTAACTGCGGCTGAAGATGTCCAGCAGTTTGATCACCTGCGTGGAGTTTTCCAGGCGGTGGAAGGGGCTGACCACGGCGGTCTGCGCCAACTGGTTGCCATAGCGCAGATCCAGTTCGACGCGCACCTTGATTTTGTCCGGCGTTGCGCCCTGGCGCATCAGGTCTTCGCGTCCGCGTGCCTCCAGTTCGGTCACGGTGTCATTGAACGAAGCGAAGTCGCCCAGAATCTTGCGCGCGTTGGCGTCGAAGAGCATTTGGTAGACCGAGCTTTCGTGGATGTGCAACTGATCCATGTTGCCGGCGCCGAGTGCCGAGAACACGCAACTGAACGGCGGAATCAGCACGCGGTCGATGCCGATCTCGCTGGAAAAGCCGCAAGCGTGCATCGGGCCGCCACCGCCGTAGGCCAGCAGCACGAAATTCTTCGGGTTGTAGCCCTTGACGGCCACTTCCTTGAAGATCGCTGCGGCCATGTTGGCGTCGACCTTGCGCTTGATGGCCTTGGCCGCGTCGATCAGGCTGAGGCCCGACGGTTTGCAGATGTACTCCTCGATGGCGCGCTCGGCCCGCCTGCGGCTGAGTTCGATTGAGCCGCCCGCATAGTTCTTTTCGTCCAGATAGCCGAGCACCAGGTTGGCGTCGGTGGTGGTCGGCAACTTGCCGCCACGGCCATAGCACGCCGGGCCGGGGTCGGAGCCGGCACTCTGCGGGCCGACCTCGATCGCGTTCCACATGCGGTCGTAGCGCGCGATCGAGCCCCCGCCGGCACCTAGCGTGTGGAGGTAGGTCATTGGCGTACTGACCAGCCAGCGGTCGATGACCGGGTTGAAGTCGTAGAACTTCACGCCGTCCGCGGTGACAAGACCGATGTCAAAGCTGGTGCCTCCCATGTCAGTGGCGATCAGGTTGGGTTGATCGAATTTCTTCGAAAGGTAGTTGGTGGCCTCCAAGCCCGCCACGGGCCCGGAGTGGATGGTTTGCAGTGAGGAAGTCGAGTTCATCTGCGCCATGCCCGAAGTGTTGTGCACGAGCAGCATCGGCTTTTTGTAGCCGGCTCGACGAAGTGCGATCTCCAGCGTCGCCATGCCGTGGTACATCTGCTCGTGCAGGAAGGCGTCGATGATCGACGACATGGTCCGCGTGTACTCGCCTTTGCGTCCCGCAACGCGGTGCGAGAGCACAATAGGCATAGCGCCCAATTGGTGCGTCGGGTATTCGGAGAGGATGATCTTCTCGACCGCCTTCTCGTTGGCCGGATTGACGACCGCATTGGCGAGGCAGACCACGAACGACTGCGCCCCTTCGTCGACTAGCTTGCGAACCTGCTGGCGTACGTTGTCTTCGTCGATGGTTAGCAACACGTCGCCCTTGTAGTCCACGCGTTCGTCGATGCCGACGATGCGCGAGACCGGCACCAGCATGGGGGGCCGTGCGGCGCCAGGTAGATCCGCCTGCTTCGCTTCGGACAAGCCATCGCCATAGCCGCGCGCGCGCATCAGCACCGCAGTCGACTCGAACCCTGTGGTGGTGAGCAGCGCCACCTTAAGGCCCTTGCGCTCGATCAGCGCATTGGTGCCCAGGGTCGTGGCATATCGCACCGCGTCCACGTTGGCTAGCACCTCGCCGACGTCCTTGCCGATTTCGCGGCAGGCGCCCTCCAGCGCCTCCATGAAGCCCGTGGCCAGATTGTTGTGGGTCGTCAAGGCCTTGGATTCGACGTAGCGGTCGTCGTAGGCCAGAAAGCAGTCTGTGAAAGTGCCCCCGATATCAACACTGACGCGCTTCATATTACTGGCCCTCCTTGGCGAGATGGCGTTGCTTCAATTTGTCGATGTCGAGCTCAATGTCGTGGGTCAGCGGGTGACCCGGAGGCAAGTACTCGTTCTCGATCTGCGTGCCGCACGATGGGCAATAGAACTCGACGATGCGGCACCACGTGGGGTCGGGCGCATAGGTGAACTCGTACTTCGTCTCGTCGAGGATAGGGGCGTGGATTTCGCGCGGATCGCGGTCGTAGACCAGCAGGCCGGTCTTGTAGTTCTCCCGCGCCGAGGCGATGTCGTGCCCGCATGAGCGGCAGTGCCAACGCTCTGAGTTAAGCTCGATTTCCAGGTATTCGGTAATGGCAACTCGCGTGCTCATGTCAAGCCTCCTCGATGATCAGGTCGTGGTTGTCGGAAACGCGCATCGACCAGCCGCGGTCCAATAGACAGGTTAGGTAGCTGCTGCGCAGCAATGCGGGCCCATCGGCGTAGTGGCCGGGCTCGAGCGCCGCTACATCGACGACGGGAGTGGCATCGCCCGCGCCGCTGCCGTAAAGCACCTGGGTCGAGCCGGCGATCGGCGCCGTGGCGGAGCGCGCGGCGCGGTCGCTCGAGAGCTGGAACGCCGGCAGTTCATGCGATGCGGTCAGAACGAGCCGCATGTCGTTGCTGGCCTTCAGCGCCTTGAGCGCCGCATCGTCCAGCGGCAACTGCGTCACTCCGGCGGCGGAGTCCTCCCAGAGCGCGAAGTCATAGCGGCACTTTGCGGCGTCGACCCCCTCCCCCGACATGTCGCGCCGGGCGCGTTGGAGCATGCTCTTGCAAGCCTCGGCGATATCAGCCGCCGACAGTCCGTCCAGCGACGTCTGGTATTGGTGCGCCAGCGACGAGAAGCCGATGCCATAGGCGCTGAACACTGCCGCCATCTGTGGCACGATGATTTGTCGTATCCCGGCATCGCGTGCAATGCCTGAGGCGATCATCGGTCCGCCGCCGCCGAAGGCCAGTAGCGTGGCGTTCGACGCGCTTCGGCCCGCCGCTGCCAGTGCCTGTACCAGCACCGCCGCCACCTCGGCTTCGAAGGCACGTATTGCGCGTTCGGTGGCGTCGGCGAGCGACAGTTTGAGCGGGTCAGCAATGTTCTTCTGGATCGCGGCAGCCGCGCGGCCACGGTCGAGTCTGAGCTCGCCGCCGAGGTAGTTCTCGCCGTCGAGCACGCCGGCAAGCAGCAGGGCATCGGTCAACGTTGCACTCGTGCCGCCGCGGCCAAAGCAAGCGGGTCCGGGCACAGAGCCCACGCTCTGCGGGCCGATCTCCAGGCGACCGCCTTCGACGCGCATGATGGAACTGCCGCCCAACCCGAAGCTCTGCAACTCGGGCATGGCAAACGAGGTTTGTCCAGCCTCGACACGGCCGTAGGCGTTTAGGCGGACTTTTCCGTCAGCCACGACGGCCACGTCGGTCGTCGTGCCGCCGATGTCCATCGCCAGCAGCGTGGGCACACCATACAGCCTGGCATAGGCCAACGCACCCTCGAGCCCGCCTCGCGGCCCGGAGCCCCAGGTCTTGATCGCGGTGGTCTTGGCCACCCGGGCCGAGTTGCCATCGTTGCGGTAGATGAGTAGCGGGCTGGCCAGATGGTGCTGCTTGCACACGTTCTCGGCTCCGTAGAGAAAGTGCTCCATGCCGGGATGCAGATAGGAATTGAGCAGTGCCGAGAAGACACGGCGCGCGTGGTCGCTGTCGCTCACCAACTCGTGCGAGAGAAGGAAAGGCACGGCGCCCAGCAGGTGGCGCGGATAGCGGTCGAGCAATCCGTCCTTGACCTGCGCCTCGGCCTCGGGGCTGCGCAAGGCCACCACCAGACGCTGCGCTCCCTTGGCCAGCAGATCGTTCACGACGCTCGTGAGCTCGGCCGCATCAATGCGGTTGCCGTCGTGAACGGTGATGCCCGCTGGCGGGATGGGCATCATCGAATTCCACAGGCTGTCGCCCTGCAGTGTCTTCGCCAGCCCGTAGACCTGGCCCTCCTCTCCCTTTTCCACCAGCAGCGCCACCGGCGTACCCTTGCGTTCCACGACAGCGTTTGTGCCGGAGGTGGTCGAATAGCGGATGTAGTCGATGTCGCCCACCAAGCGCGACAGGTCTTCGCCACCGTACAGGTCGCGCGAAACGCGGGCGAGCGCCGCAACGAAGCACTGTGTCAAGTCGTGCGGCGTGGTGGGTGACTTGGCGTGCAACACCTCGGTGTCAGAATGGACGCAGACGTCGGTGAACGTGCCTCCGTTGTCGATGTTCACTAGCAAACCCATTACTTGTCTCCTTCAATGTCCTGATATGGACAGAGGCAAGCGTAGGAAGCCGCAGCCAGTAAATCACCTCCCAAACGGGTAGCGTGCGGTGCAATAAACAGGTAGGCGCGGTGGGTAGTGGTGAAAACCCGCACTCGTTAACCCGCGTTCCTTAGCCAGGCAGGCCGGCGACGCGGCTAATCAGCGTTGCGGCGTTGTGAGCGCCATAGCGTTGGCGCAACTTGGCGCGCAGCTTCTCCACGGTGCGGGGGCTCAGACCCAGCTCGCGCGCGCATTCCTTGGCCGTCAGGCCCCGCTTCATGTCCGCGAGCACGTCGCGCTCCCGCGGGCTGAGCTTGGCCACGTCCGCGCCGGAGGGCAAGGCCTCGAACACCCAGCTCGCCAAGCGGAAGGGATCGGCGAAGTCCTGCGACTGACCGTGAACCCGGAACCAGCGCAGGCTGCCGTCACGCAGCCGCATCAGCCTTTCGTCATCGTATGTGCCGCGCTCGACGAGGACATGCATGCCGCGTTCGCCTATGCGTTCGTAGTCGGATGGGCTCGGGTAGAGCATGAGCAGGTTGCGACCCACCAATTCGCCGAAGTCGTAACCGAACATCGCAGCAAATGTGGTGTTGCACCACTGCACCTTGCGCTCGGCCGACAGTAGCAAGCCCAGCGGGCACAGGGAGGCGGCCACGTCGCTCAGCGGCGAGTCGGGTTCGACCGGATCGCGGGAAAACCCCGGTGTAGTTTTGCGACTGTCGGCGGCTTTCATTTCCGAATACTCTAGTTCCAATCCTCAACACATTGCAAGGACACATCATGATCGACCTGATCGGATTCGCTCACACGCCGTTTACCCGGGCACCCACAGCGCAGGTCGAAACCTTGCTGGCGCAGGTCGCGAGGGACGCGCTCGCCGACGCGGGGCTCGAGGCCAATGACATCGATGCTGTCGTCATCGGCCACTTCGGCCATGGGTTGTCTGCGCAAGGTTTCGTCGCCGGACTTAGTTCAGGGCTCGCACCGGGGCTGCGCGGGAAGCCCTCAATGCGCGTGGAAAGTGCTTGCGCTTCAGGCAGTGCCGCAGTGCACCTGGCAGCCTTGCGCATTCGCGCCGGTGAAGCGCAACGAGTGCTGGTGCTTGGCGTGGAGGTCATGTCGGCGCTGCCCACTCGTGACGTCGGTCAGGCGCTGCTGAAGGCGTCCTACGTCAAGGATGAGAGCCAGCTTGACGGCGGCTTCGCTGGCATGTTCGCGCAGATCGCTGAGAGGTACGCGCAGCGCTTCGGTGATCCGCACGACGCTATGGCCCGCATCGCCGTCAAGGCGCATGCCAACGGAGCGCACAACCCATACGCGCAATATCGCCAGCCACTGGATCTGGCGCTTTGCAGTACGGCTTCCGACAAGAATCCGCGCGTGGCCGGCATGCTGTTGCGCAGCGACTGCTCGCCGATCTCGGATGGGGCAGCGGCCATCGTGATGTGCGCTGCATCGGCCGCGCCCGCCAGTGCGCCGCGCGTTCGCTTGCGTGCGATGACGCAGGTCAACGACGTCATGCCCGTGGCCCAGCGCGACATGAGCGAGTTGCGCGGAGCGCGCCAGGCTTGGCAGCAAATGCTCGCAGCGGGGAAGGTCACGCTGGACGACCTCGCCTGTGCGGAAGTGCACGACTGTTTCACCATTGCTGAGCTGATGCTCTATGAATCCATCGGACTCACCCCACCTGGGCAAGGACATACGGCGTTGGACAATGGGTGGGTTCAGGCTGGTGGTCGGCTGCCGGTGAATCTGTCGGGCGGGCTCAAGTCCAAGGGACACCCGGTGGGCGCAACGGGCGTGTCAATGCATGTGCTAGCTGCTTGGTTGCTTCTCGGGCGATTCCGGCCCGGCGCGCTAACAGGTCGCGCACAGCTGGCTGGCGTGCTGAACATGGGGGGTACTGCAGTGACCAACTTCGCCTCGCTTCTCGAGCGCGTGCATTGACAGAAGGGGACACATAATGAACATTGCTCAGTGGTTGCAACGCACGGCGTGGCGGTACGGCAATCAGACTGCCATCGGACATGGCACCCAGGCATGGTGCACTTACAGCGAATTCGCGGCGATGGCCGCCCGGGGGGCTACTTGGTTGGGCCACCGTGGGGTCAGGCCGGGCGATCGCGTCGCGCTCTTCATGACCAACAGGCCGGAGTACCTGCCAGCCCTGTGGGCCGTCTGGTGGAGCGGCGCGGCCGCGGTCCCGATCAACGCCAAGCTTCATCCGAAGGAGGCAGCTTGGATCTCATCGCACAGCGGCAGCAGCGTGGTCTTCACCAGCGCCGACCTCGCCGAGGAGCTGGGCGCAGCGCTGCGCGACGAGGGCTGTTCGGCGACTGTGGAGACCGACATGCGCCGCGTGTTCGATGCCATGCTGCCCGAGGCCGCCCTTGCCCCTCGCGAGGAGCACGACCCAGCTTGGCTGTTCTACACCAGTGGCACTACCGGTCGCCCAAAGGGCGTGGATCTCGGCGCTCGGCAGCTGCGTTGGACGAGCATGGGCATGCTCACGGCCGTGCAAGCCGTGGAGCCCGGTGACGTCGCTCTGCATCCCGCCCCGATCTCTCATGCCAGCGGCATGCTGCACCTGCCCTATGTGCTGCAGGGCGGAATCAATGTCGTACCTGAATCGGGTGGCTTTGACGCCGCCGAGTGCTTGGCGCTGGCGGCACATTGGCACAACGCATCGTTCTTCGCGGCGCCTACGATGGTCAGGCGCCTTGTGGACGCCGTCAAGACGGCTGGCCAAAGGCCGCCAGGTCTGGCCACTGTCTGCTATGGTGGCGGGCCGATGTACTTGGCCGACCTGGATGATGCGTTGCAATACATCGGCCCCCACTTCGGGCAGATCTACGGCCAGGGCGAGAGTCCGATGATGATCACCGCGCTGCCTCGCACGATGATCAATCACCTGTACGAGACGAGGCCCGAAGGGTGGCGTGAACAGCTTGCTTCAGTGGGCGTCGCGCAGTCCATGGTGGAGGTCAGCGTCTGCGATGCCCAAGGCGATGTGGTCGCCGCCGGCGAAACGGGCGAGGTGTGCGTGCGAGGTGACGTAGTGATGAACGGCTATTGGCGGCAGCCCGAGGCTACTGCAGCCACAATCGTCGATGGCTGGCTGCGTACTGGCGATGTCGGTCGCATGGACGAACACGGATTTCTCACGCTGCTTGACCGCAGCAAGGACGTGATCATCAGCGGTGGAACGAACATCTATCCGCGAGAAGTGGAAGAGGCGTTACTGACGCACGACGATGTGGTCGAGGTGGCCGTCATCGGCCGGCCGGATCCCGAATGGGGCGAGCAGGTCGTAGCGTACATCGTGAGCTCGCGCGGCGTCGATGCCATGGCGCTCGACGCCCACTGCCTGGCGCACATTGCGCGCTTCAAGCGACCCAAGCACTACCGCTTCGTCGCCACGCTGCCGAAGAACAATTACGGCAAGGTTTTGAAGACCACCCTGCGGGAGTGGGACGCACAGGTATCGACCTGAGGCGGCGCATCGAGAACCGGACGAGACGAGGCCGCCTATCATGCCGCACGACCCGAACCGATTCGACCGCCCGCTGTTGATCACGACCAAGTTCCGTGCCCCTTCCGGCGCCTGTTCACTGGTCACAAGGGAGCGCCTGCTGCAGCGCCTGCACGCCCAGCGGCAAAGGCGTCTGACGCTGATTCATGGGCCGGCGGGATTTGGCAAGACAACGCTGTCGTTGCAGTGGCGCCAGCGGTTGCAGGATGCAGGCGTCAACGTGGCGTGGCTCAGCCTGTCAAGAGAGGACAATCCCCTGGACCGCTTCCTCACCTATCTGGTCGAGGCGGTGCGCGTGGGCGACCCGACACTGGACGTCGATGTAGCCGCGCAATTGGAGGCGCATCCCGAGCAGGCGGCTTCGATCGTTGTCACGGAGTTGATCAACGCCTTCGAAGACGCCGAGCGCGACTTCTACCTCATTCTGGACGACTGGCATCTGATCGTCGAGCGGCAAGTGCGCGACATGATGAATTCCTTGCTTGAGCACGCACCGCCAGGATTCCACGTCGTCATTACGAGCCGCGAGCGTCCGTCGATGCCCCTGGCGCGGCTTCGCGTATCCGGCGAACTGTCCGAGGTCGACGCTTCCGATCTGCGCTTCACGGTTTCGGAATCGCAGGCGTTCCTATGCGATCTCAATGAATTGAAGTTGGACGCTGCCGCTGTCCATTCGCTGTGGAGCAGCACCGAAGGCTGGGTGGCCGCGCTGCAGCTTGCCTCGCTGTCCTTGCGCAACGTGGCCGACGCACCCGGATCGGTCGAACGCCTTTCCAGCGATCTGCACGACGGGGTGGCCACCAGCTTCGGCGGCGATCACCATGCGCTCGGTGAGTACCTGGTCGAGAACGTGTTGGATCTCCTTCCCGCCGACGTGCTGGACTTCCTGCTCGCCACGTCCATTCTGGACCGGCTGTGCGCCGACTTGTGTGCTGCCGTCAGCGGATGCAATGACAGCCAGCGCATGCTGGAGTTGCTGGAGAAGCAAGACCTCTTCATCCAGCCGCTGGACGAGCACAGGGCGTGGTACCGCTATCACCACCTGTTTGCAGCGCACCTGCAGGGGCGGCTCGAGCGCCAGTCTTCGGAGCGCAAGGCGCAGCTGCACCGGGCCGCTTCAGCGTGGTTCGGCGCCAATGCCCACACCGATGAAGCTGTCACCCATGCATTGGCGGCCGGGGAAGCCGAGCGCGCGATCGAGCTGGTCCAGCGCGACGCGATGTGGCTGGTGCAGCACAGCGCCATGAGCACCCTGCGCGAGCTGGTGCTGCGCCTGCCGCCAAATCAGCTGCGCGACCGACCGGCCCTTCAACTGGCGATTGCATGGGCACACTGCCTAACGCACCGACCGGTGCAAGCGCGTGAGTCGCTGGCCTTGGCCGAAGCCGAATTGACCCGGCGGTCCTTGCGCAATGACGTGCTCGACCCGGACAAAGAGACGACCGAAGCCCTGGCAGAGGTACGCGTGCTCGAGGCCTGCGTTCGCATCTACCAAGACGAGGTCGACGGTGTGGAGGAACTCGTGCGCCCCTGCATCGCGCCGGATGCGCCGTACCGTCCCTGGCTCGTAGCGGTCGCGTCGAACATTTTCACCTACGTGCTGCTGCATCGCCATGCGTACGACGATGCCATCACCCTGCAGGCGCTGACGCGGCCCTTCCATGAGCGCACGGAAGGCCCCTTCAGCGGCGTGTACGGGCGCTGCTTTGCCGGGATTGCGTCGCGCGAGCTGGGCCGACTGGACGAAGCTGCATCGACCTTCCGTAGTGCCCACGCGCTCGCCGTCACCGGCATAGGTCGCCACTCCCACGCAGCCCGCCTGGCAGAGGCCCTATTGGGCGAGTTGCTGGTGGAGATGAACCAGCTCGATGAGGCCGCCCGCCTGCTGCAGGACAGCCGCAAGCTGGGTGTCGAAGGCGGCGTGGCCGATTTTTCGATCGCCACCTACGTTGGTTCGAGCCGTTTGCTCGCACAGTACGGCGATTCCGCAGCGTCGAATGATGCGCTGGACGAAGGCGAACACGCGTTTAGGCACCTCGGTTTCGAACGGCTGCGCGCAGCGGTCGTTGGTGAGCGCGTGCGCCATGCGCTGCTGCGCCGGGACCTCGACACGGCCCAGCGCTTGCTGATGGAGGCTCCCATCGATGCGGGCGTTGAAGAGGTGCAGGCGTCCCGCGCGGCCCCGTCGAGTCAGGCGATCGAATGGCTCGCGCTGTCGCACAGTCGGGTATTCCTGGCATCCGGCCGGGCAGCCAAGGCCCAGACCGTCCTCGAACCGGTCCTGAGTGCCGCCATCGAAGGTCGGCGGTTGCTGTTAGAGGTTCGGGTGCGCATCTTGATGGCCCTGGCGCTGGATGGTGCCGGCCGCCTCGATCTGGCCCTGGATATGGCGGCGATGGCCTTACGCGTCGGGCTCGCTATGGGGTTGCGGCGCAGCTTTCTCGATGAAGGCAGCCGTTTCATCGAGATCACGCAAATGGTTCACGAGCGCGTGCTAGCCAATCAGTTGCCGCGCGCACCCTGGGGGAGCACCTTGCCCGCGCTCGGCGACGTCGAATTGCTGGGGCGATCCGCTAGAGCCCCCGATGCCCGACCCGAAGCCCCTGCGCCCGAGAAAAGGGCTGCTGCGTTGGGTACGGCCGTTGGGACTTTGAAGCGCCGCGAGACCGAGATCCTGCATTTGCTGGCTCGAGGCCAATCGAATAAGGAAATCGCGCGCAGCCTGGACATCGGCGTTGACACGGTAAAGTGGTACCTGAAGTCAATCTACGGCAAACTCGGCGTCACGACGAGGGCAACGGCGGTGCTTGCCGCTGACCGGACGGTGCGTTTCAGTGAGCAGGGACGCAAGGCGTGATGAGCGGCGCGTCTTTACGATGCTTGGCCCAGCGGGCGCGACCCGTTCCAACATAGCCCTACGACGCGCCTGATCGGATGTTCCGCGCCGCAGCGGAGGGGCATGATGGATGCAACGCGCAGAACTTGGATGATTGCCACAAGTGTGGCGTCCTGTGTGGGCACAGCAGCGACTGCGACGGCCTTCCTGGAGTCGATGGAGCCCTCGAACGAGGCCCAGGCCAATGGCGTGCCGATCCCGGTGGGTCGCAGCCGATTGCAGCCCGGCCACCACATCGTGTTGTTGTGGCGCGGCCAACCGATCTGGGTCGTGCGCCGCACACCTCAAATGTTGAGGAGACTCAAGCTCACACAGGACCAAGTCGCTGGCCCGTTGTCGCGCAATCCCCAAGACCCGACGCCCGCGCGGGCGCAGAATGCGTGGCGCTCAACCAAGCCCGAGTATTTCGTTTTCATCGACATCTGTACCCATCTGGGTTGCGCGCCTATTGGACGATTTACGCCTGGCCCACAGCCGGGCTTGCCGAATGACTGGCTGGGGGGCTGGTTGTGCCCGTGCCATGCCTCGCTCTACGACATGGCAGCACGTGTATTTAAAAACATGCCCGCGCCCGCCAACATGATCATCCCTGACTATGAATTTCTAAGCGATACCAAGATTATGCTCGGCAGGCATCGGCTCTGATGTTTGGTCGTCGTACATTCATAGGGTCATCCTTGGATTTCAACATCGATCATGTCTACAAACACCGTCCGACTTCACCGTGTACTCCGGGCAACGCCGGAGCGCATTTACCGTGCATTTCTTGACGCGCACGCGATGGCCAAGTGGCTTCCACCGTATGGCTTCACCTGCAAGGTCCATCACATGGATGCCAAGATCGGCGGAACGTTCAAGATGTCCTTCACGAACTTCACGACCGGCCACGGCCACTCCTTTGGCGGCGAGTATCGCGAACTGGTGCCGCAGGAGCGCATCCGCTACTCCGACAAGTTCGACGACCCGAACATGCCCGGTGAAATGGAAACGACTGTCCTGCTGCGGCAGGTCTCATGTGGGACCGACGTGAGTGTCACCCAGGAAGGAATTCCGGAGGTCATCCCGGTTGAAATGTGCTATCTCGGCTGGCAGGAATCGCTTGCGCAGCTCGCCAACCTGGTTGAGCCCGTAATCCCGGACTAAAGATGGCGCCCAACCAGTCTTGCAAGCGCAGCCCCAAGGGACTATCACTGTCGGATCAGTAATAGTCCTCTTCGCGCTGATGGCGCACCGCCAATACCGCGACTTTCGACGGACTGACGATCTCGTACAGCGCGACGTAACCGGTACCTCCGAACGGGATGATCAGCTCCCGCTGGGCGGGACTCTGGGCTGCCTTGCGAAAGCTGTAGGGCGTAAGCGCAAGTTGCTGCTGCATTACCGCCCTGATCGCATCGATCGCCGCTTGTGCGCGGTCAAGATCTTCGGTGGTCTCCGCCCGGTCGAGCAGACAATCAACGAGACGTTCCAGGTCTGATTCGGCTGTCGGCGTCAGCTGAACGTCAAAGCTCATCGACCGAGCTTCTTCCGTTTCGCATCGAGCTTGGCTTGCAGCCGGTCGAGGACCGCCTCGACGGGCGCCGCGACGCCAGAGCGGTGGTACTCCTCCGACGCGGCCCGCGCCCGCTCATGGAAGGCAGTTTGAACACGCCTGAACCCGATTGCACTTCGCACTGTCGCTTCAACGAAGTCGGTCAGGGTCTCGCCTTTTTTGAGCACAGACTCAAGCTCGGCTCGGAGCTCGGGCTCGACTCGGATCTGGGGGATGACGGCAGACTTCATGCCGGTAGGGTATTGCGTTTGAGTTACGGGCGCAACGCATCGAATTTCCCCACCGGTGGTGCGGCCGGCGCGTCGACGGTCGATGGGATGATGGACAGCTTTCGGGCAGCCGATCTCGACCCCGCGACCGGCTGCAATCGGTCGTTAGCTAACCTTTCACGCTGAAGCATGGCTGGTGCCGGGGGACGAACGCCGGCGGTAGGGTCGACGCCGGCAAGCGACTCCTGCGTTATGCTCAGGCGCATGCGCAAGTTCCCTCGGAAGGGAATCCCGATAGGCCGCTCACTGGCTAGACGAGGTGGTGGCCGCGTCAAGAGTGCAGAGACGAGAAGGTGGCTACTCGAGCGGAGATGACGATGAAATGCCCCAAATGCAATGTGGACTTGGTCCCCGAAGTACGACACGGGGTGGACATGAACTTGTGCCCGTCCTGCAAAGGTATGTGGCTGGATGCGCAGGAACTCGACCAACTCGAAAACGAGGCGTTTGATCTTGGCGAGGATGAAAAGGGCACGCTAGTTTTCGATGCCGCACCGACAACTCAGAAATGCCCACTGTGCGCAGCAACGCTGCAGCGCTTCAATTATCACGCGTACGCTCTGGAAATGGACTTTTGCCCCAATCAGCACGGCTATTGGCTGGAGGCAGACGCAGATGCACGCGTGCTGGAGCTTATGAAGGACGAAGAGCGTGGTTATGAACGGAGCGTGCGTGCAGAATACCAATGGAGTCGTACGATGCAGCGCATGCGCTCGGGTTCGTTTCTCACCAAACTGAAAGATCTGTTTCGCTGAGAGCGATCGTCGATCTGCGACCCCAGGCGGTATGACTGGGTGGGGGCAGATGCCAATTTGAGCCACATGCCGATCGGCGACTGAGCTATGGCTGTGGGCACCTGAGCCTAGCTTGAGCCACCTTGCCGATCTAGTGCTGAACTGGCTGCAACATCAACCCGGTAAGAGACGGCGTGGATCCCTCGCTATTCTGGCGGCTCATGGCCCAGTCGGCACATTGACCTGAACTGGCGCAATATGGCGTCGGCGCCAACACACCAAGCCGGCCGACGCTGCTTGAGCAAGTTTTTTCGGCGCGCCAAAACCGTTCGCATACACCCATACGCAACGCATCGCCGCGGCGATCGATGAGCTCTGGGCCAGCCTGAGCTCGCCCCAGAAATCCACGCAGCGCCCGCGCGGATGACCCGATGCTGCGCGAGCAAATCACCGCATCCGGAAAATCCGACTTCCAGATCGTGCTGGGGCGTCGATTTCTATTGGGTTCGGTCGCGATGTTTTTGCGGGTCTGCGGAACTGTTCCTGGCCACCACTTGCCGCCAAGTCTCATCAAATGAAGCGATGACGCCTTCCTGCTCAAGCTTCCGAAGATAAGCGGCCGTTGTGATGAAGTGAGCATTTTCGGAAAATTGCTCCAAATCACGCAACCGCCCAAGTTTCTTGTCTTCAAAGATGACCAGGGCAGGCGAATTGCCCACGGCGTCATCAATGAAATTCAAAATGAAATCGGCAATAGCAAGGTCTCCACGACCTTTCCCTAGGGCCTCGCCATTCGAGATCCTTCTGGCATCGTCCTCGCATACGCTTGTACGAATGATCTCGATTCGAGATCTATTCTGATCAATGAACTGCCGGAATTCTGGCGCACGAATGATGATCTCATCAAGAACACTTTTAATGACGATGATTTGAGTGTTAGGCGGAGCGAGTAAGAGGCCGAGCAAACCAGCCGCAGCCAAGGTATTGATCGGGCCGGCGTCAGGAAGGATGATCTTCACCGGAGCGTTCATGCGAAATGAATGTCCTTGATCTCTTTCAGCATGCGATCCTCTTCTTCTAGCGTTGCTCTGGGAGGAGGAAATCCAGCCTGCCGCAGCATGTTCGCCAAAGTGAGATCATCAACGCCAAGGAGTGTTTTCACTCTGTGACGGCCAATTTTTCCAATGGAATAATCGAATAACGCCTGCAAATTTCCATTCATGACCCCCACTTCCGCAAGACCGCTTGAGGTCAAATGCGAAAAGTAATCGCGAACGATGGCATTGATCGACGTTTGATGCGTTGCCGCGATAATCTTCATTTGGCGAAGCAGTTCGTCGTCTATAACAAATGTGATGTTTGCCATGAGTTGCTCCTTTTACGACCTTGACAAGTCTACCACATGTTCATGTGTCACACAGATATGCGTGTGCTATAACGACCTCGAACCGATCTTTGCTGAGAAGCTGGATGGAAGCTCATGCAGCACGGCGGCCGTGATGCCACGCTTCGGTTGGGAAGCGGCGATGCGGCGATGTCGATCCGGGCGCGCGGGCGGCACCGCTTCGGGGCGGATGCCAAGCCCAACGACATCACCCTCACGCGCAAAGGTGGTGGGTGGTTCGTGTCGGTGACACTGCGCGTGCCAGAGTCGGCCTGCGCGCGGCAGCGCGCGGATGATCAGCGCCGTGGCGTGGACTTCGGTGTCACCCACTGGGCGACATTCGACGATGGACGGACCATCGATAACCCGCGCTGGGTGCGCGAGGAACTGCCGCGCCTTGCCGCGCTGCAGCGGCAGCGCGCCAGGAAGAAGAAGGGATCGTTGCGCTTCAAACGGCTCGGGCGTCGCATTGCACAACTCACAACTGCACGACCGGATTTCCAATCTGCGCCGGGACTTCGTGCACAAGGAAACAACCAAGCTGGTGCAGCAATGCGCCGTCCTGGCGACCGAGCAGCTTGCTCCGAAGACCATGAGCCGCAGCGCGAAGGGCACGGTGGAGGCACCGGGCCGTCGCGTACGGCAAAAGGCCGGACTCAACCGGGAGATCCTCTCGGCAGGGTTCGGCATGGCGCATCGGATGCTCGCGTACAAAGCGGAAGAAGATGGTACGCGGATGCACCTGAGCAATACGCGCCAGCTCAAACCGTCGCAACGCTGCGCGGCGTGCTGGGAGATTGTGCCCAAGACGCTTGCCGAGCGCATGCATGTGTGCCCGCACTGCGGGCATGTCATGCCACGCGACCAAAACAGCGCGTTGGTGGTTCTCATCGACGCGCACAACACGCAGGACACGCCTGGGACGGGCGTGGCGGCGAGACCCAAACCTCTGCCCCGGCAACGGGGCAAGTCCAGGTCTGTGACCCGCGAAACCCCCGCTACAACGCCATGCGTTTCGCGGCGGGAGAGTTCATCTTCGCCCCTGCATGACGCAAATGTCATTTTGGCGTCATGGGTTTGTGGGCCAACTCTGCCTAGACTGCCGAAGTCCCGAAGATCGAAACGGGACCCACCGCCAGCGGTTGGCGGCGCGCTCATCCATCCAACGCGAAAGGAAACATGATGAATCGCTGGTTCTCCCGCGCAGCCGCCGCTGTGCTGCTCGGCTTCAGCATGGCCGCTGGCGCCGCCGGACTGACCTTCACCGAAGGCCAGGGCTACACGCGACTGCCCGTGCCGCAACGGGTGAGCCCGGCCGGCAAGATCGTCGTCACGGAGTTCTTCTGGTACGACTGTCCCCACTGCGCCGAGTTTGAGCCCATGCTTGAGCGCTGGGCTCGCGCGCAGCCATCACGCGTGGTGCTTGAACGCGTTCCAGTGGCGTTCGAGCCGCGCTTCGCGCCCCAGCAAAGGCTGTACTACGCGCTGAAGGCGCTGGGCAAGGTCGACGCGTTGCAGGATTCGATTTTCCGAGCCATCCATGAGCAGCACATCAAGCTTGAGACGCCGGAGCAAATGGCAACATGGCTCCAGACCCAGGGCGTGCCAAAGCCGCAGTTCATGAATGCCTACAACTCGTTCGGCGTGCAAATGCAGGCCCGGCGCGCAACGCAGATGATGAACGACTATCACATCGATGGCGTGCCGACCCTGGCTGTGCAGGGAACCTACATTGCCTCGGCGGACCTGCCCCAGACCCCAAGCATGGACCTGGTTCTGCAGTCGGTCAACTCACTCATTCGCAAGGTCTGGTCGGCGTCCTGAGGGACCGGCTGCGGCTTGCACCGAACGGGATTTCCGGCGTTTGGCAACCCGGGTCGCAAACCCGGCATCCGGTCTTGCAGCGCCTCGCCCCCGGCGCACCGGGACCGCCATGATGGCGTCCGCGACAAGGCCGGGTTGAGAGCGCGGCAACGGAGATTGCACGCCTGCCTGGCCACCTGGCCACGCGGTTTGGCGCGCAGCGTCAAGGCCGTGCGCTGCTCGCGCACAAGCTACGGAGCCGGGCGCGCTGGACACCGGGCCCGGCCGCTTGCCCCGCGCGTTTCGCTTCGGACCAACGCCCTGCCCCGGCCCGACGTGCATGCGAAAGGCGACACCGCCGCAGCCCGGCGCCCGGCGCGTGAGCGCCGCACGCGGCCATCGTGCCATCCATCGCGCCGCCCCTGATTCCTGAGGCCTCGGCGACGGAGTACAGTTCCCCTCTAGACACAGAGGCGCTGGGCATGCGCCCGATCCTGGAGACAGCCATGGACTTGCGCGCGCGTGAACACATCCAAACGGTCATGACCCTGGCCGGTGAGGGCCACCCCCTTCGCACGGCCCTCGCCCCCGATGGGGTGATTCGCGAGTCATGGGCGCGCTGCGTGCACGAGCACCGCCTGGACCCCACCTGCATGCGCCCCGCTGTGGTCCTGCCTCAGCAGCAGCTGCGCGAACACCAGGAGCGCATCGACGAATTCCTGCACATGGCGCGCTACGGCCTGGAGTCCCTGTACCAGCAGGTCGCCGGCATGGGCTACTGCGTTTTGCTCACGGACTCGCGCGGCATCACGGTGGATTTCATCGGGGACATCCAGCTCGATCACACCCTGCGCCACGCCGGCCTGTCCCTTGGCGCGGACTGGAGTGAGTACCACGCGGGCACCTGTGGCGTGGGCACGGCGCTGATGACGGGCGAGGCGCTCACGGTCCATCAGGACGACCACTTCGATGCCACCCATATTCCGCTGACCTGCACAGCTGCCCCGATCTACGACCCGCTCGGCCAGCTCAACGCCGTCCTGGATATCTCGACGCTGACGTCGCCCCAAATGAAATCGAGCCAACATCTGGCGCTGCAGCTCGTCAAGGTCTATGCCAGCCGCGTGGAAAACGCCAACTTCCTGCGCTGGTTCCGCAATGACTGGGTGCTCAAGCTGCACCCCTCGCCGGAGTTTGTGGAGATCAGCCCTGACTACCTGCTGGCGCTCGATGCGGGCGGACGCATCATCGGGCACAACCGGCAGGCGCAGCTGCTCCTTCAAGCCGCAAGCGGCGGCCCCGTGCTGGGCCAGGCCTTCGAGAGCGTGTTCAACATGCGATTCGATGATCTGGGCCAGTTCATGCGGGCCATGCCCGACGAGCGGCGCGCGGTGACCCTGGCAGGCCGCGGGCCGGTGCTGTTTCTGCATGCGGTGCCGCCGCCTCCTCGCCGCGCCACGCCGACGGACGCCATGGCGGCGCCGGCGCTGCCGGCGCCGCTGGCCCAGCTCTCGGGCGGGGATCCGGTGCTGGACGGCCAGATCGTGCGTGCGGCAAAGCTAGTCGACTCGCCCATCAGCATTCTCATCACGGGGGAAACCGGCAGCGGCAAGGAGTACCTTGCCAAAGGCCTGCACAAGGCAAGCAAACGCCGCAACCAACCGTTCGTCGCGGTCAATTGCGCGGCCATCCCCGAGACGCTGATCGAGAGTGAGCTGTTTGGCTACTTGCCCGGGAGCTTTTCCGGCGCGAGCAGCAAGGGAAAGCGCGGCCTGATCCACGAAGCCGACGGTGGCACGCTGTTCCTGGACGAGATCGGTGACATGCCGCGTGACCTGCAGGGGCGCCTGCTGCGCGTGCTGGCCGAGCGCGAAGTGCTCGCCATTGGCGCCACGCGCCCCGTGGCCGTGGACATTCGTGTGATCGCAGCCACGCATTGCGACCTGGAAACGCTGGTGAAAGCCGGTCGCTTCCGGGACGATCTGTACTACCGGCTGGCCGGCGCCCATGTGAAACTTCCAGCGCTACGCCAGCGGCGCGATCTGCCATGGCTGCTGTACAAGCTGCTGCACGAGGAGGAACCTGCCGTGGCCCTGTCGCGCGAGGCCGAGGCGGCGCTGCGCAGCTACAGCTGGCCGGGGAATTTGCGCGAATTGCACAACACGCTGGCCTTTGCCCGTGCCGTGTGCAGCGACGGCGTGATCCGGATTGAGGATTTGCCCGATACCTTGCTGGGCGCGTTGCCGGGCGCAGCCGCGCCATCGGTGCGCGCCCTCCCCGACGCAACGCAGCACCCGCCCGCAGCCCAGCAACTGCTTGAGTCGCTTCGTGCCGCGCAGTGGAATGTCAGCGCCGTTGCCCAGCAGATGGGCAAATCCCGCATGACGCTGTACCGGCACATGAAACGCTGGGGCATCCGCTCACCCAAACACACGCCTTCGGCCGCATCCTGAGTGTGACAGCTGTCACACCCGAGCGTGTGACAGCTGTCGCGAAGTGACAGTCCGGCCAGGGCGCACACCGGCGCTTCGCGCCCCTGGTCCCCCCTCAGCGCCGGGGCCAAGAACCAATGGCACGCGAGTTGCGTAAGAGGAACCATCCTTACGCTCTTGGAACTTCGGTATGACACGCGTGGCCCACGCCCCGGAAGCCAGCATTGGTGTTGTCGCCAACCCCGTGTCGGCGCGCGACATCCGGCGCATCGTGGCCAACGCCGGAAACCTGCAGATCACCGATCGGGTGAACATCGTGCTTCGACTGCTCAGCGCCGCCGCGTCCTGTGGCGTCAAGCGGGCCTGGATCATGCCCGACCGCGGTGGCATCCGCTCCCTTCTGGAGCGCCATCTCAGGCGCGGCACGGATCACTCGCTGCCGGCCATCGAGTTCCTGGATATGCAGCCCACGTCCACGGTCGAGGACACGTTCACCGCGACCAGGCTTTTGCAGCGCATGGGCGTGTCGGCGATCGTCGTTCTGGGCGGCGACGGCACCCATCGCGCAGTGGCGCGCCAGCTTGCCGACGACAACAGTGCCGTGCCGATTGCCGGGTTGTCGACGGGCACCAACAACGCCTTTCCCGAGATGCGCGAGCCCACGATCACCGGGATGGCGGTCGGTCTTTTTGCCAGCGGGCGCATCGCGCGCGCCCAGGCGCTGGCCCCCAACAAGATGATCGAGGTGCGCATCGATGACGCGCACGCAGGCACCCGGCGCGACATCGCCATCGTCGACGCGGCCATCACCCACGATCGCAGCGTGGGTGCGCGCGCGCTGTGGAAGATCCACTCGCTGGATGCGGTGTATCTGGCGTTTGCCGATCCGCAGGCCATTGGCCTGTCGGCAATCGGCGGCCTGTTGCAGCCCGTGGGGCGGCTGGAGTCCGGAGGCCTGGCCGTGCAGCTCGCGCACGGCGGGCGCGAAGCCCTGCTCACCCTGCACGCGCCGATTGCGCCGGGCATGGTGCGCCCCGTGGACATCGCCAGCTGGCAGCGCATGGTCGCCGGCGAGGCGCTGCCGGTGCTGGCTCAAGCCGGCACCGTCGCCCTCGATGGCGAACGCGAACTCGGCTTCGAGCGCGGCCAGCGTGTGCAGATGACCCTGCGCGAGAACGCATTTTTCACCGTGGACGTCGCCCGGTGCATGGGCTTTGCCGCCAATGCCCGGTTGCTGCGCTTCACCTCTTCGCTCAACCACTGAAAGGAGATCAACCATGGCAGGCAATCCGTTTCCCCAATCCCGGGAGCAGCTGCTTCAGGCCTACCGCACGATGCGCACGATTCGCGAGTTCGAGGACCGTCTGCATGTGGACTTCAGTCGGGGCGACATTCCCGGTTTCGTGCACCTGTACGCCGGTGAAGAGGCGGCTGCCACCGGCATCATGATGCATCTTGGCGACGGCGACCGCATTGCCAGCACGCACCGCGGCCACGGGCACTGCATCGCCAAGGGCGTGGACGTGATGGCGATGATGAAAGAGATCTATGGCAAGCAAGGAGGTGCCTGCAATGGCAAAGGCGGCTCGATGCACATTGCCGATCTCGACAAGGGCATGATGGGGGCCAATGGCATTGTGGGCGCCGGCGCCCCCCTGGCGTGCGGGGCGGCACTGGCTGCGAAGTTCCGCGGCAAGTCCGAGGTGGCCGTGAGTTTCGTGGGCGATGGCGCCTCCAACCAGGGCACCTTTCTCGAAAGCCTGAACCTGGCCGCGGTGTGGAACCTGCCGGTGGTCTTCGTGGTCGAGAACAACGGCTATGCCGAGACCACCTCGCGCGACTACGCGGTGGCGGTGGACAGCTATGTGGACCGCGCGGCCGGCTTCGGGCTCCCGGGGGTGACGGTCGACGGCACGGATTTCTTCGCCGTGCACGAGGCTGCGGGCGAGATCATCCAACGGGCGCGCACGGGCGGCGGACCGGCGCTGCTGGAATGCAAGATGGTGCGCTTCTTCGGACACTTCGAAGGCGACGCACAGACCTACCGGGGCCCCGGCGAGCTCGATGACATCCGTGCCAACCAGGACTGCCTCAAGAAATTCTCGGCGGCCCTCATCAGCGGCGGGGTGAGCACCGCGGAGGAACTCAAGGCCATGGATCGCGAGATTGCCGCGCTCATCGAGCGCTCCGTGGTGGAGGCAAAGGCGGCACCGCTGCCCACCCTGGCCGATCTGACCACCGACGTTTACGTTGCCTATTAAGGAGAGCCACCATGGCACGCAAGATCAGCATGAAACAAGCCATCAACGAAGCACTCGACCAGGAGATGACGCGCGACCCCTCGGTGATCGTGTTGGGTGAGGACATCGTGGGCGCCGCCGGCGCGGACGGCGAGCGCGACGCCTGGGGCGGCGTGCTCGGTGTGACCAAGGGCCTTTACGCCAAGCATGGCGACCGCCTCATGGACACGCCCCTTTCGGAAAGCGCCTATGTGGGCGCCGCCATTGGTGCCGCTGCGTGCGGCATGCGCCCTGTGGCGGAGCTCATGTTCATTGACTTCATGGGCGTGTGCTTCGACCAGATCTACAACCAGGCCGCCAAGTTCAAATACATGTTCGGGGGCAAGGCGCAGACTCCGGTGGTCATCCGCGCGATGGTGGGCGCGGGCATGCGCGCAGCGGCGCAGCACTCGCAAATGCTCACCCCGCTGTTCACCCACATTCCGGGACTCAAGGTGGTGTGTCCCAGCACGCCGTATGACACCAAGGGTTTGCTCATTCAGTCCATCCGCGACAACGATCCCGTGATCTTCTGCGAGCACAAGAATCTCTACGGCGTGCTGGGCGAGGTGCCCGAAGCCAGCTATGTCATTCCCTTTGGCGAGGCCAACGTCGTGCGCGAGGGCAAGCATGCCAGCATCGTCACGTACGGCCAGATGGTCCAGCGCGCCCTCGATGCAGCGGCCACGCTGGCCCAAAACGGCATCGAATGCGAGGTCATCGACTTGCGCACGCTCAGTCCCCTGGATCTCGACACCGTCCTCGAAAGCGTCGAGAAAACCGGCCATCTGGTGTGCGTGGACGAGGCTTCACCGCGTTGCAGCATCGCAGCCGACGTTTCCGCGCAAGTGGTGCAGCATGCCTTCAAGGCCCTGAAGGGGCCCATCGAGATGGTCACGCCACCGCATGTGCCGGTGCCATTCTCGCCCGTGCTGGAGGATCTGTACGTCCCGAGCGTGGCCCAGATTGCCGATGCCGTGAAACGCACGCTTGCCGGAGGGCACAACTGATGAGCGCAACCCTCACTCCCATCATCATGCCCAAGTGGGGCTTGGAAATGAAGGAAGGCACCATCACGGCGTGGCTGGTCGATGTCGGAGCGGTCATCGCGGTGGGCACGCCGCTGATGGAAGTCGAGACCGACAAGATCTCCAACGCCGTGGAGGCGCCCGATCCCGGCGTCCTGCGCCGCAAGGTGGCGCAGGAGGGGCAGACCCTGCCCGTCAAGGCGCTGCTGGGCGTCATGGCCGATGCCGCTGTCAGCGAGGCCGAGATCGATGCCTACATCGCCAACTACGTGGTGCCCGCTGCCGCAACGAACGAAGACGACGACCCGCCGCCTTACAGTTTCGCCGACGTCGATGGCTTGCGCGTGCGCTATGCGCGACGGGGTTTGGGCGACGGCGTTCCGGTGCTGTTCCTGCACGGCTTCGGCGGCGATCTCGACAACTGGCTGTTCAATCTCGACGCGCTTGCCGAAGTGGCCCCAGTCATCGCGCTGGACCTGCCCGGGCACGGACAGTCCACGCCGAGACTGCCAGGCACCGCACTTGCCGATCTTGCCAGCTTTGTCGTGGATTTTCTCGATGAGCTGGACGTCGAGCGCGTGCACGTGGTCGGGCATTCGATGGGCGGTGCGATCGCCTCGCAGATGACCCTGGACCATCCCGGGCGGGTGGCATCGCTGGCGCTCATCAACGGCGCCGGACTTGGCACCGAGATCAACGCGGGCTACACCGAAGGCTTCGTTGCCGCGGCCTCGCGCCGCGAGCTCAAGCCCGTGGTCGAGCAGCTGTTTGCCAACCCCGAACTGGTCAGCCGCACGTTGCTGGAGAACCTGCTCAAATACAAGCGGCTGGACGGCGTGCCCGAGCTGCTGCGGGCCTTGAGCGCGGCTCAGTTCGGCGCAGGTCAGCAGGCCGAGCAGCCCGGTTTGCGCCTGGGTGGCATCGGCAAACCCGTGCTCGTGGTCTGGGGCCGCGAGGATCGGATCATCCCCGCCGCCCACGCCGAGCACGCGCCGGCGGGCGCCACCGTGGAGGTGTTGGAAGGCGCCGGCCACATGACCATGATGGAGCGGGCCAACGAGATCAATGCGCTGCTCAAACGCCACATCACCGGGTGACCACGGCGCGGAGCCCAGCCTGTGCGGCCCACCTGCGCCTGGTGCCGCCGCGGCCGATGCGCAGGCGCCGGAGCTCGGCACGGCCCTGCCCCTGCTGAGCCCCGGCGCCTTCACGGTGCACGACGCGCCGCTGCTCCAGGGCGTGGCCAGCGAAGCGCAATGGATGGCGGATACGGCCGCCAGCGGGCATGCGCAGGCCCACCTGTGGAGCGCACCCGCTTCGCTGGTTGTACCGCGCAGCTACGAACAGCTTGCGCGCTGGGCCGAGGCATGCACAGCCTCGGCGGCAGCCGGATGGCCCGTGCAGGTGCGAAGCTCGGGCGGTGGCGTCGTGCCGCAAGGCCCCGGCGTGCTCAACCTGAGCCTCACGTGGCCCAGCGCGAGTGCGACGCCGCAAGACACCGATGCCATCTATCGCGCCTTGTGCGATCGGCTCGCCGCGGCCTTTGCCCACTGCGGCGTTCATGTGGTGCCGCAAGGGGTGGAGGGATCCTTTTGCGACGGTCGCTTCAACCTCGCGTTTGAGGGATGCAAGCTCGTGGGCACCGCGCAGTCGTGGCGCCGCATGGGGCACACCCCGGTGGTTCTGGCGCACGCCGTCATCTTGATCGATTGCGATACACAGGCGCTGACGGCGCGCGCCAACGCGTTCGAGGCGGCTGCTGGAAGCAACCGGCGGTACCGTGGCGATGCGCTGACCACCCTGGCTGAGGCATGGACCCTCGCCCATGCCGGGGCGCCGGCGCCAGGCGCGCTTTCAAGGCAATGGGCAACCGCGCTTGCCGCGGCCCTGGCACCTGCGCTCTGACGGCCCATCGACGACGGGCGTTGCGTTTGCATCGTTGCCTCGTTTGGGGCCGCGCGGATCGGCACAAACGCCCGACCCTTGACGCGTCGCACGCGGAAGCCTAAATTGCCCACCGTCCGGCGCGGCAATGCGCCGGCATTTCTGGAGTTTCGTCATGCGATTTCCCGGGGCCGCATTGCTGCGCCCATACTGGGTCACCCTCGACGCCGTGCTGGCCGACGATTTTCCGCGGCCGTGACACCCGGCGCGCCTCCTGCGCGCGCCATTTCCTTTGTTCCTGATTTCTTCGAACTACCGCCGCACCAGCGGTGCCCGCCGCTACGCGCGGGCCGCACGCGGCACCCAAAGGAGCCTGTCATGGCACGTCGCCTTCCCGAGCCGTTTCGCATCAAGATGGTCGAGCCCATCCACCTTCCCTCCCCCGAACACCGCCGCGCCGCTTTGGCCGCCGCCGGCTGGAATCCCTTCCTGCTGTGGGCCGAAGATGTTTACATCGACCTGCTCACCGACAGCGGAACGGGCGCGATGTCCGATACCCAATGGGCAGGACTCATGCGCGGGGACGAGTCCTACGCCGGCAGCCGCAGTTTTCGGCGGCTGGAGACCACCGTGCGCGAATTGTTCGGTTACGCCCACACCATCCCAACCCACCAGGGACGCGGCGCCGAGCAGATTCTGTTTCCTGAGCTGGTGCGGCGCTGCGGCAGCACACAGCCAGTTTTCATCTCGAACTATCACTTCGACACCACCAAGGCCCATGTGGAGCTGGCCGGAGCACGCGCGATCAACCTGTTGACCGCCGATGCGCTCGACACCGCCACACCCACCGCGTGGAAGGGCAATTTCGATCTGCGCGCGCTGCGCGAGACGCTCGATGCGCTTGCGCCTGGCAGCGTGGCGGGCCTGATTGCCACCGTCACCTGCAACAGCGCCGGCGGGCAGCCGGTGAGCATGGACAATCTGCGCGCCGCATCCGCCATGGCGCGCGAACGCGGCGTGCCCATCGTGATCGATGCCGCGCGCTTTGCCGAAAACGCCTGGTTCATCCAGCAGCGCGACCCCGCCTATGCGAAGGTCCCCCTGGAGCAGATCGCACGGGAGATGTTCAGCTATGGCGACATCTTCACGATGTCGGCAAAAAAGGACGCGCTGGTCAACATCGGTGGGCTGTGCTGCATCCGGGACGATGAGGCACTGGCGCGCGCGGTGCAGGTGCGCTGCGTGCCCATGGAAGGATTCATCACGTATGGAGGCCTGGCCGGCCGGGATATGGAGGCGCTGGCGATCGGTCTGCGCGAAGGCCTGGATCCCGACTACCTCGCCTACCGCATCGCCCAGGTCGCGTATCTCGGACACAGGCTGAGCGCGGCCGGCGTGCCGATCCAGACGCCAACCGGCGGGCACGCCGTGTTTGTCGACGCCCGCCGCATGCTGCCGCATCTTGCGCCGGAGCAGTTTCCAGCCCATGCGCTCGCGTGTGAGCTGTATCTGGAAGGCGGCGTGCGCGCCGTGGAGATCGGCTCGCTTCTACTCGGGCGCGATCCGGTGTCCGGACGCCAGGAGCCGTCGCCATTCGAGCTCCTGCGCCTGACCATTCCGCGGCGCGTGTACACCAACGACCATATGGACTATGTCGCCGAGTGCCTGATCGAAATCCAGGGCCGCGCAGGAACGGTGCGCGGCCTGGAATTCGAATACGAGCCGCCGCTCTTGCGTCATTTCACCGCGCGCCTGCGCCCGCTGCCATCACCCAGCGAAGACCGGTGCGCAATGGCTGGACCTGCGACCTCGGCAGCCACGTTCCGTGCAACGCAGGAGCCGGCTTCGGCCGCGCTGTCAATGGCGTGAGGCAACGCGCGGCCGCGTGTCCAGCGGCCGCCCGGGGGCGAGGCCACGCTCCCGGGCACCCAAGCGCGGCTCCAAGCCCTTGCCGCGACTTGGTCATCGCCTTGTGCAGATGGAGCGCGACAACGCAGCCCGCATTGAGCCGGCCGCGCTTGCTCTTCATCGCGACATGCTTGTATAGCGTCTTAAAAAAGGGGATCCAGATTCGGCTTTATGTGGCCAGCCTCACTTGGTCCAGTTCTCGACCCGCAGGCCCTTTACGCGCCCGAAGTCCTTCGTGTTGTTGGTGACCACGATGGCGGCCATGACACGCGCGTGCGCCGCGATCATCAGATCAGCCGCCCCGAGCTGCGCTCCCTTGCGCTTGAGATCCACACGGATTTCGCCGTGGTGCTGCGCCGCCTCCCGCGGCCAATCCAAAACCGCCAAGTGCAGTGCGAGGCGATCCAGCACGGCCTGGTTCTGTTTGCGCTTTGCGGTGGCCGAAGCCTGCACGCCATAGGTCAGTTCGGCAAACGTCACGGCCGACATCACCTGCTGCTGCAGCGGAATCGACTGCACTTTGGCCGCCAGCGTGGGCGACGCTCCGCGCATGAGGAAGATGCAGGTGTCGGTGTCCAGCATGAACAGCGGTGCAATCAAAACGCGCGCTCCTGAATCGGCATACGCTCAGCGTCAGCCATGAAATCGGCAGAGACCGTTTGACCAGACGCGAAGAAGTCCGACCAATCGGTTGGCCGTGGCGTGAGCACGACGCTCTCACCCTCGCGACGGATGAAGACTTCGCGCACGGAGTCTGGAAAGCGGAATTCGAGCGGCATCGTGACCGTCTGCGAGCGGTTGTTCCAGCCGACACGAGCGGTCGGCTTCGGGGTTGGGTATGTTGCCATATATCAAAGTATATGGCTGCCAATGCCAAATGGCAAGGCATGTATCTTCGCCTTCACCGCCGACTCTCAAGCTGCTGCTTGTTGGTGCCGCTCATTTTGCAATCCCCAAGAACACAGCCAAACAACGCTCAACCTCCACCAGTGCATCCGCGTCGAGGTGTCCGAAAGCTCGCCCTACCTTGTCGCGCTTCACCGTCATGGCCTTGTCCACCATCACCTGTGATGATTTCTGCAAGCCGTTCTCTGCGCTCGGCTGAATAGTGACGCGCAGCAATGGCGCGGCAACAATCGTACTGGTGATGGGAAGCACGGTGACGCTCGCGTGCTCGCCGAACTGGTTGGCTTGAATCACCAACGCGGGGCGCGGCTTGCCGAAGTCTCCTTGCATGGCAATGATCACAAGGTCGCCGCGCATTATTCCGTCCAGCCGTCCACGTCTGCCAAGGCTTCATCCATGAACTGCTGCATGGCCATGTCGGCGCTGTCGGCCTGAGCCACAAGCAGGCATTGGCGGCGGCACTCCTGCGCGAAGTCCGGGCGGCGCGTATCCGGCACCCAGATTTGCACCGGGCGAAGTCCTGCCATGCGCAGGGCGTCGCGGTGCTTCTGTACGCGCTGATTAACGTGTGTCGTTGCCATCGTTTAACCCTCTATCAAGTTACATGCAACATCGTACACCGGTCACCTGTTACATGCAACACTTATCTAGAGGCTCGTCCCCGGCGATTTGTCGCACTCGATCTTCTGCGCCTTGGCCCGCTCCTGCTGCCGCTGCGGCTCCCGGCCTTCCAGCTTTCCCCACTGTTGCCGGTCCTTCACCAGTTCGGCGGCTCGCCGGTCGCCTGCGGCGCTGTAGGCATAGCGCGCGATGCGCTGCGCGTAGTCGTTCTAGTCGGGGCCTTCGTTCTTCTGGCGGTTGGCGGGGGCGCACTGCCGCATAGCTCCGTGAACCGGAAATGATCGACTTACACCCGCCCGATTGGTATGCGCGCGTGCACGGCCCTCGGCCCTGCACGCCATCGTGCTCACACGCCGCGCCGCGCCTGCATGGCGCGCGCGATCTCCTGGAGCTGCTCATCGCTCAGGAGCCGTCGCGCCATGGGCAGCAGCTCGTCTTCTTCGCGCGCGATGTGGCGCGCGTGGCGGCTGATCAAGTCGTCCACCGCTGCAGCATCCAGCGCGCTTGCATCGCCCCGGGTCACGCTCTCCAGTTGCACACGCAACGTGCCCCATGCGCGATCGAGTTCGCGATGCTCGCGCGTCAACGCTGTGGTGATGTCGCGCAAGCACACGGCGTCGGACCCGGCCATCGACTCCAGCAGCGCCGGGAAGAGGTCAGATTCCTCGTCCGCGTGGTGGTTGCGCCCCGCGGTGTCGAAATAGCGCATCACGTTGGCCGCGGCCTGTCTGGCGTCCGCGTCGGCTCCGTGCGCGGCCAGGTGAGCTGGCAGGCGCCGCAGCGTCGCGCACTGCTTTTCGATGCGTTCGTGACAGGCCGAAAGCATGTCCAAAGGGGCGTCGAATCCGGCAGAGGCGCCTGATCCGGGAAGAAGGCTGTTATCCATGGCAATCCTTGGCAAGAAAGGGGTGGAGGTGGGCGTGGGCGCGCATCCGCGCCGCAGTCTTTTGAAGCCCGGCGCACCGAGCGTCGTGCCTGGCGCCGGCACAAGCGCGCAACGGGGGAGTCCAAGACGACGACAAGCGATGGCGCAAGGCCCGCCTTCCATCCCGGGTTTGGGCAAAATGGCGATGCTGGGCTTGGCGAATTTCTGGAGAGCGCGCATGGCAAGGAGCGCGGTCGATGCGGGGCATGGTGGGGCGTTGCCTCCGCGTCTGGCCATCAAGCGCGTCTATGACGGCGCGGATGCAAGCGACGGTTTTCGCGTGCTCGTCGACCGACTGTGGCCGCGGGGCATGGGCAGAGACAAAGCCCGTATCGACCTGTGGGTGAAAGACCTTGCGCCCAGCGACGCGCTGCGCCATTGGTTCGACCACGATCCGGCGAAATGGCCCGAGTTCGCGCAGCGCTACGCCGCGGAGCTGCAGGCGAATGCCGACGCGCTGGGCGCCTTCGAGGCTGATCTGGCCAAACACGAGCACGTGACGCTGCTGTATGCGGCGCGCGACGAGCGGCACAACAACGCGGCGGCTCTGCTCGCGTACCTGCTGCGCAAGCGCTCGGCGTAAGGCTCGGCGCACCCGTGGCATCCTGAGTTGGTGCGACGCGTCCGGCGTGCTCAGGCCGCGGGGCGTTCCAGGGCGACGAATTTGCGCAGCGCGGGATTCAGACACTCGGCCAGGGTCGTGGCGTCGAGCTCGGCGTAGAACGCCTTGCGCGCCCGCTCGAGCTTCGGGCGCAAGGCGCAAAAGCCGGTGAGCAGGCACTGGCCGCCATCGCCGCGAAAGCACTCCGTCAGCGCGGAGTCGTCCTCCAGCCATTCCAGCGCCTCGCCGATGCGTATCGCCGTGGCCTGCCTGGCGAGCTTCACGCCGCCGCCAGCGCCGCGCGTGGTCTGCACGTAGCCTCCAGCGGCAAGGCGCTGCAGCACCTTGATGAGGTGATCGCGCGAGATGTCGAGCTTGGTCGCAAGCTCGACACTCGACCAGGTCTCACGGTCGCTGCCGGCCAGCACGAGCAGGGCTCGCAAGCCAAAATCGGAGAAGGATGTCAGTCGCATGGCAGATCCCGTTTAAGAAGGTATTGCAAATACCACTCAAGCATTTTATAGTGGCATCTATTCTACCTCTTTAAGCGTTGCTTCGCATCATCCGTACAGGACCTTTCGCCATGCCCACCGTCGACACCCCAGCAAGCTCGTCCTCACCTTTCGCCACCCTCCCCCTGGGCCAGCTGGCGCGTGATTTGCCCGGTTCCACCGCCGTATTTCGGCGCCACCGGCTGGACTTCTGTTGCGGCGGCAACATCACCCTGGAAGCGGCCGCGCATGAGCGCCAGCTTGACGTTGCCGCGATCGAGCGCGAGCTCTCGGCCCTGAACCCGCAGGCACCCCGCGACACACCGACCGAGCCCGACGCCCTGATCGATCTCATCGTCAGCCGCTTCCACGACGTGCACCGGCGTGAGCTTCCGGAATTGATCACCCTGGCCACCAAGGTCGAGCGCGTGCACAAGGACCATGCCGACGTTCCGGCCGGTCTGGCGGCGCTGCTGCAAACCATGCTCGACGAGTTGCAAGGGCACATGCAAAAGGAAGAACAGATCCTGTTTCCGATGATGCGCCGCAATCCCGGTGGTGTTCTCACCCCGCCGATCGACCGCATGCGTGCCGAGCATGACGAGCACGGCCGCATGCTGCAGCGCGTTCAGGATCTCACCCACGAGCTGACGCTTCCCGCCGACGCGTGCAACACCTGGCGCGCACTGTATGCCGGCGTGGGCAAGTTCACCACGGATTTCATGCAGCACGTGCACACGGAAAACAACATCCTGTTCCCGCAGTTCGAAGAGCGGGCGTGAAGCCCGCCCCCGCGCTGTCCGCCTTTGAACCCCAACTCACATCAATCCAAGGAACCGACCATGGACTCGCTCAACGTCATCAACCAACCCCATTCCCACCAACGTGCCGACCAGCGCTACGCCTTCGATGCCAGTGGCATCGCCAAGCGCTTTCGCCACGCCGCTATCTTCGGTGCGCTGAGCGCCCTCGAGCCTGGCGAGACCATGGCATTCTTTAACGACCATGATCCCCTGCCCCTGCTCGCGCAGATCGAGCAGCATTTCGGCAACAAGGTGCGCATCGAATACGTCAGCCGCTCGCCCGAAGGCGTGCAAATCGACTTCCACGTCGTCGCCTGAACCGATGCCCTTGCGCCGGTGCCTGGCCAGACTGACGGCCAGCAGGGCACCAAGCGGGCAGGCTTCGCTTCCTCCCATCGATTTGCGCCGAGCTCGATGACCCGGTGCGCGACAAGCCCGCCGCGTGGGGCGGGGAAGGATCGCGCGGATGCCACAGGCATCCTCGTCGGGCTTGCGGGGTGTTCGCTTGTGCTGTCGATTGATCCTGCAATGAACGGCGGGGCACGCCCGGATCGCCTGCCAAGTGCATGGTGCAGCCATGCCGCCAGCAACAGGAACCCACTGAAGCGACTCATCCCGGCTCGATGCAGGGGTGAGCGACGTAGGAATCTCTGCCTTTGCCGCGCAAGCGGTGGCGACAGCCAAGGGCGGCGAGGATGTCAAAATAGCAACACGTTGCGCGATCGTTCGTATATTTGTTGTCTATGCGAAAGTCGGAGAAGCCAATGCGTGACGCCGCCATCAATCTGCGTGCCCTGCCCGAACAGCGTGACCTGATCGATCGCGCCGCCAACCTGCTGGGAAAGGACCGCTCGGACATGAACTCACCCGCCGCTAAACGCATGGCGTTGTCGCGGGGGTTTCGCGGGTCAAGGACTTGGACTTGCCACGTTGCCGTGGCAGAGGTTTGGGTCTCGCCGCCACGCCCGTTCCAGGCGTGTTTGCGTCGATGAGCACCACCAACGCGCTGTTGCGGTCGCGCGGTGCCGTGTGCCCGCAGTGCGGGCACCCATGCACACGCCATCATGGACAACGGCGACCCGACGAGGAAGGGAAATGCTCGGGCTGATATTCAAGCCCCGGCCCGCAGCTACCACAACCCAGCCTGCAGCCGGGCGGCCTCGCTCATGCGCTCCAGGCTCCATGGCGGATCCCAGACGAGTTCGACATTGACCTGCTCGATGCCTGGAATGCGGCGGACCTTGTCGTACACCTCGTCAGTCAGAATGGATCCCATGCCGCAGCCGGGTGCGGTCAGCGTCATGTCGATATCAACCGTCCAGCCAGCGCCGGCTGGACGCACGTCCAGACGATAGATCAGGCCCAACTCCACAATATTGATCGGGATTTCCGGGTCGTAGCAAGTCGCGAGTTGTTCCAGCACCGCGTTTTCGGCTTCCTCGCGCGTTTTTGGCGCGGGAACCTCCCGCTGCTGGGCGCCGTCCAGCCCGAGCGCGTCGGCATAGCGCCCGTCGATGCGGTACATACCGCCTTCGGACACGACGGTGACGTGGCTTCCCAGCCGCTGGGTGATGCGCACCTCGGTGCCTTGGAGCAATGTCCCAGCGCTCCCCAGCGGCACCAAGGTCGCGGGAACGTCGCGCTGCAAGGTGATGGTGCCCGAATCGACAGCTTTGTCCATGCTCAGCTCCCCCGCTCAGACGGGTCTTCCGTGGAGGCCACATGCGCGGTCTGGGTCAGCGCATTGCGCAAGGTGTGCCAGGCCAGCATGGCACACTTCACCCGCGCCGGAAACTGCTTCACGCCTTCGAGCACGGCGAGCTTGCCCAAGGCGGCGTCGGCGCTTGGGTCGCCCGCGACCAGGGCACCGTGCATGCGCTCGAACAAGGCGAGCGCCTCCTCGACGCGACGCCCCTTCACCGCCTCGGTCAGCAGCGAGGCCGATGCGGTGGATATGGCGCAGCCCTCGCCGCTGAAGGCCACGTCGTCGATGCGGCCGTCGCTGCCCACCTGCAGATCAAGTTCGATGCGATCGCCGCACAACGGATTGTGGCCTTCGGCGCTGCGGTTGGCCTGCGCCAGATGGCCGAAATGCCGCGGCCTGCGGTAGTGGTCGAAAATCACCTCCTGGTAGAGCTCGCGCAGCTCGGGGCTGGAGTCAAACGTGGAATCGTCCATGGCTCAGTCCTCAGCCGGCAAACATCGCCTGCGCCTTGCGCACCGCGCGCGCCAGGGCATGCACCTCGTCTGCGGTGTTGTACACACCCAGGGACGCGCGGGCCATGGCCGCAACGCCGTAGCGTTGCATCAAGGGCATGGCGCAATGGTGGCCGGCGCGAATGGCCACGCCGAGCGCATCGACGATGGTGCCCAGATCATGCGCGTGCATGCCTTCGACGTTAAAGGCGATCACACCGATCTTTCCCGGCGTGGTGCCATAGATGCGCAGGCCTGCAATGGCCTCAAGCTCGCCCTGCGCGAGTTCAAGCAGCGCCTGCTCATGCGCGGCAATCGCATCCCAGCCCACGCCTTGCACGAAGTCAATCGCCGCCGCCAGGCCCACCGCACCGGTGATGTTGGGGGTGCCGGCCTCGAAGCGTGCGGGCGCATCGGCATACGTGCTGCGCTCGAAGCTCACGCTGCGGATCATGTCGCCGCCGCCCTGGTACGGCGGCATGGCGTCCAGCAGCTCGGCGCGGCCCCAGAGCGCGCCGATGCCGGTGGGCCCGTACAGCTTGTGCCCGGAGAAGGCGTAGAAATCACAGCCGAGCAGCTGTACATCGACCGGCAGGTGCGCCACGGCCTGCGCGCCGTCGACCAGCACCGGCACTCCGTGCGCGTGCGCCAGTCGGGTGATGCGCGCCACGTCATTGACGGTGCCAAGCACGTTGGACGCGTGCGCCACGGCGAGCAGCCGCGTGCGCGGCCCGAGCATGCCCGGCAACGCATCGAGATCGAGCGCGCCCGTGTCGCTCATGGGCAGCACGCGCAGCGTGGCGCCCACGGGCTCGCACACCAGCTGCCAGGGCACGATGTTGGCATGATGCTCCATGGCCGTCACCAGCACCTCGTCGCCGGCGCGCAGGCGCGGGCGCAGAAAACTCTGCGCCACCAGATTCACCGCTTCGGTGGCGCCGCGCACGAACACGATCTCCTTGGGCGAGTGCGCATGCAAGAACGCCGCAACCCTGGCGCGGGCCGCCTCGAAGGCGTCGGTGGCGCGTTGCGCAAGAACATGCACGCCGCGGTGCACATTGGCGTAGTCGTGAAGCTCGAAGGCGCGCATGGCGTCAAGCACCGCCAGGGGCTTTTGCGCCGATGCCGCGCTGTCCAGATACACCAGCGGCTTGCCACGCACGGTCTGCGCCAGAATGGGAAATTGCGCCCTCACCGCCTGCAGCGCGTGCGGCACCGAGGCCTGTTCGCGTGCGTTCATGACGCTGCACCTTCCAGGCCTGGCGCCAGGCTCCAGCGCGCCGCCAGTTGCGCCTGCACATGGGCATGCAACGGCTCCCAGCCGATATCGGGCCAAGCCTCCGCCATGAAGGCCTGCACGAGCAAGGCGCGCGCGTCTTGCGCGGCGATCCCGCGCGAGAGCAAATAGAAAAGGGCTTCGCCGTCGAGCGGCCCCACGGCAGCGCCATGACTGCACAGCACGTCGTCGGCGTCGATCTGCAGTTGCGGACGGGTGTCGGCTTCGGCCTGCGGCGACAGCAGCAGGTTGCGGTTGACCATGCCGGCATCGGCCTTCTGCGCGCGCGCGTGCACATTCACACGGCCCGTGAACACACCGTGCGCCGCGTCGTCGAACACGCCGCGCACGTGCGTGCGGCTCGTGCCGCGAGGCTGCCGATGGTCGATCTGCACATGCACGTCGCCATGTTGCGTGCCCGCCAGCATGCTGAGCCCGCGCAGCGCGGTGCTGCAGCCCGGCCCTTCGTGTTCGATGTGAAGCTCCTGGCGCGACAGCCGCGCGCCCAGCACCAAGGCCTGCGCGTCGAGGTGGCTGTCTTCGCCCTGGGCCCCGTGCAGCTGCGACACATGGATCGCGGCGTCCGAGTCTTCCTGCAAGCGCACGTGCGCCAGCTTCGCTCCACGCTCCAGTGTCGCCCGGGTCACGCTCGTCACCAGATACGCCGGGGCGCGCGCAAGACCGATGTGCTGCTCGATGACCTGTGCGGCGGCGCCCTGCCCCAGGCGCAGCGCATGGCGCACATGCGCGGCGCCCGCGCGCGTTTGCAGCGTGATGATGACGACGGGCCCGTCAAGGCAGGCGCCGTCGGCCAGGTCGAGCACCAGGCCGTCGCGCGCAAACATGCGGTTGATCGCGTCGAAGGCGCCGCCGCGCGCGGCGGCATCCAGCACTGCCCCCGACCCTGTGCAGCTGTGCGATGGGCTTGCGCCCCACGGCGCCAGGCTCACCCCCGGTGGCAGGTCGTTCACACGGGAAAGTGCCGCGTCAAAGGTGCCATCGACAAACACCAGACGGGCGCCGGCACCGACGAGCAAGGCACCGGCATCGCGCAGCGCCTCCAGGCCCAGAGGTGCGGTGGGCGCGGTGGGCGCAGTGATGGCGACATCGACGGCGTCCAGCGCGCGCAGGCTGGTGTATTTCCAGTCTTCGGTGTGGCGCGTGGGCAAGCCGCTGCGCAGCAAGGCCTCCCGCGCCTGGCGGCGCGCCTGGGCGCGCCATGCCGGTTGGGGCGCAGCGTGGCCGTCGCTGGCGTCGAAGGCCTGGACGAATGCCTCGAGCGCTCCCATGCTCAGGCCTCCGGTGAACGGGACAGGGGGGACAGGGGGGACGGCGCCTCGCCACCTTGCAGCCAGGCGTAGCCCTCGCGCTCGATGCGCTGCGCCAGCTCCGGCCCGCCCGAGGCGACGATGCGCCCGCGCCACAGCACATGCACGCGGTCGGGAACGATGTATTCCAGCAGGCGCTGGTAGTGGGTGATCAGCACGATGGCGCGCTGCGGCGCGCGCATGGCATTGACCCCTTGCGCAACCGCCTTGAGCGCGTCCACGTCGAGCCCGGAGTCGGTTTCGTCCAGGATCGCCAGCCGCGGCTGCAGCAAAGCCATTTGCAGCATTTCGTTGCGCTTTTTCTCGCCGCCTGAAAAACCCTCGTTGACGCCCCGCTGGAGGAAGGTCTCGTCCATGCCCAGCTCACGCATCAGCGCCTTGATCTTGTGCAGGAACTCGATGGCGTCGAGCTCGGGCAGGCCCAGGTGTCTGCGCTGCGCGTTGAGCGCGGCCTTGAGCAGGTACACATTGGACACGCCCGCAATCTCCACCGGGTACTGGAACGCCAGGAACAGCCCGGCGCGCGCACGCTCCTCGGGCGGCATGGCCAGCAGATCCATGCCGGCGTAGCGCACCGAGCCGGCGCTGACGTGGTAGAGGTCGCGCCCGGCAAGGACTTGCGCAAGCGTGCTCTTGCCCGAGCCGTTGGGGCCCATGATGGCCACGACCTCGCCCTCGGCGATATCCAGATCGACGCCGCCCAGCACCGGCTTGCCGTCGATGTCCGCCTGCAGGCCCTCAACGCGCAAAAGCACTTGCGTGGCCTGCGGCTCTGGCATGGTTTGTATGGGTGTTTGCATGGAGATTGCCATGATCGTCCTTTGGATTTTCTGGGGCCGCGTTCAGCCCACGCTGCCTTCCAGGCTCACGCCCAGAAGCTTTTGCGCCTCCACGGCGAACTCCATCGGCAACTGCTTGACCACTTCACGCGAAAACCCGTTGACGATCATCGCCACCGCGTCCTCGGCCGACAGGCCGCGCTGCATGCAGTAGAAAAGCTGGTCTTCGCCCACGCGCGAAGTCGTGGCCTCGTGCTCGACCTGCGCGCCGGGATGGCGCACCTCGATGTAGGGAAAGGTGTGCGCGCCGCAGTGGCTGCCGATCAGCAGCGAGTCGCACTGGGTGTAATTGCGCGCGCCTTCGGCCCTGGGCAGAACCTTGACCAGGCCGCGGTACGTGTTGCTGCCGTGGCCGGCGGCAATGCCCTTGGACACGATGGTGCTGCGGGTGTTGCGTCCGATGTGGATCATCTTGGTTCCGGTGTCGGCCTGCTGGAAATGGTTGGTCAGGGCGACCGAATAGAACTCGCCCACCGACTCATCGCCGCGCAGCAGCACGCTCGGATACTTCCAGGTGATGGCCGAGCCCGTCTCGACCTGGGTCCAGGAGATGCGCGAGCGCGCGCCGCGGCACTCGCCACGCTTGGTGACGAAGTTGTAGATGCCGCCCTTGCCGTCCTTGTCCCCGGGATACCAGTTCTGCACGGTTGAATATTTCACCCGCGCGTCATCGAGGGCGACGATCTCCACCACGGCAGCATGCAACTGGTTTTCGTCGCGGCGCGGCGCGGTGCAACCTTCCAGGTACGACACCTGCGCGCCCACGTCGGCGATGATGAGGGTGCGCTCGAACTGGCCGCTGTCCTTGGCGTTGATGCGGAAGTACGTGGACAGCTCCATCGGGCAGCGCACGCCGCGGGGGATGTAGACAAAGCTGCCGTCGGTGAACACCGCGGCGTTGAGCGCGGCAAAGAAGTTGTCGCCCGCAGGCACCACGCTGCCAAGGTACTGGCGCACCAGTTCCGGGTGGTTCTGCACCGCCTCGGAAAACGAGCAGAAGATGATGCCGTGCTGCGCCAGCTTGTCCTTGAAGGTGGTGGCCACGGACACGGAGTCGAACACCGCATCGACCGCCACCCCGGCCAGGGCTGCACGCTCGTGCAGCGGGATGCCGAGTTTTTCGTAGACGCGAAGCAGCTCCGGGTCGACATCGTCGATGCTCTTGGGCCCAGCGCTGCGCTTGGGCGCAGCGTAATAGTGGATGGCCTGGTAGTCGATCGGCGGGTGGTGGATCTTGGCCCAAGTCGGCTCGGTCATGGTCAGCCAGTGGCGATACGCCTTGAGGCGCCACTCCAGCATGAATTCGGGCTCGTTCTTCTTGGCCGAGATGAGCTGGATGATCGCCTCGTTCAGCCCCTTGGGGGCGAGGTCGGATTCAATGGGCGAGATGAAGCCTGCCGCGTAATCGCGTTCGAGAAACGTGTCGAGGGACGGATTGCTCTTGCTCATCGGGTCTCTCCTTGGCAGGGCGTGGGGTTGTCCTCAGGCGGCTTGCGCGGCTTTGGTGCCTGGCGCCAGCGTGCGGGCGCTCGCCGCGTGCCTCACGCCCGAGGCCAGAACCATCTGGCACACATGCTCCAGACGCTCCACGTGCTCATACGCATCCCAGGGCGAGCGACCCACGGCCACCACGCCATGCCGGTCCAGGCCGACGATGTGGGGCATGGGCCCCAGGCGCGGCTCGAAGGCTTCGGCGCACGCCACGGCAAGCTCCTCGCTGGTGGCCGGCAGCGCGCCCACGTTCTTGCCGACCCGGCTGTAGCGCGTGACTTCCGGGAACGCCTCGCAAAGCTCGCGCAGGTCGTGACCGGCGTACATGGCCGCCACGATATGCGTGGGATGCAGGTGCAGCACCGTGTCGTGCCCGGCATGGAGCATCGCCTGCAGCCGCCGATGCAGGGCGTATTCGCCCGATGCCCCGTCGGGCACGGGCCCCTCCGCGATGCGGGCCGCGCCCACGTGCAGCATCTGGTGGGGCTGCAGGCGCGCCTTCACCACCCCGCTTTGCGAAATCCACATGCCATCGCCGCCTTCAGCACGCACCGAGATGTTGCCGTCGCGATGCGTGATCCAGCCCCGTGCATAGGCGGCGTGCATGACTTCGCAGGCCTGGTCAAGGCGGGCATCGTGGCCTGCAGCGCGTTCGATTGGAGCGGAGTGGATGGTGGTCATGGTGTCCTTGGTGTGAAGAAGGTGAATCGGCATCGCGTGTGGTCCGTCGCGCGGCCGAACTTATTGTGGGTTTCAATTTACCACTTATGGCGCAGCTCGACCAGGCGTGCCCAGTACCCATGCCGCAGGTAGTGAAAAGCCGCGCCAGGCATCATCACGCGCTACGCTGAATGCGCGGGGCGCGGCAGCTTTGCTCGGGCTTGCGCACCCCCGGAACCAGGAGACCACTGCCATGGACCATGACGATCGTGCGCCGGGCCCCGACCTGACCCAGGGCGTGGCAGCCGACGAGCTCACTGATGGCCAGCCGCTGCTCGGCCATGTGGGTGAGCAGGCGGTGATGCTGGTGCGCCAGGGCGCTGCGGTGCATGCCATCGCGGCCACCTGCACCCACTACGGCGGGCCGCTGAGCGAAGGCCTGGTGGCCGCCGGCACGGTGCGCTGCCCCTGGCATCACGCCTGTTTTGACCTCGCCACCGGTGCCGTGCTCGCGCCACCGGCGCTGGCCCCGCTCGACTGCTGGCAGGTCACGCACGAAGGCGGCGTGCTGCGCGTGGGGGCGCGGCGCGAGCGCCCGGCCCCGCCCAAGCCGCTGTACAGCCCGCAAAGCGTGGTCATCGTGGGCGGCGGCGCAGCCGGGGATGCAGCCGCCAGCGCCCTGCGCGAATTCGGCTATGACGGGCCCGTCACCTTGCTCACGGCGGACTCCGCGCCACCCGTGGACCGGCCCAATCTGTCCAAGGACTATCTTGCCGGCAAGGCGCAGGAGAGCTGGCTGTGGCTGCGCCCGGACGACTACTGGGCGCAGCAGCGCATCAAGCTGCGCCTCAAGCGCCGCGTCTTGAGCCTGGAGCTGACACAGCGCCATGTGGTGTGCGCCGACGGCGAAACCATCGCGTTCGACACCCTGCTTCTGGCCACCGGTGCCACGCCGCGGCGGCTGGACATTCCCGGTGCGCGCGCCGCCCACGTGCACCTGCTGCGCACCCTGTACCATTGCCAGAGCATCATCGAAGCCGTGCAAGCCGGCGCCGGGCGCGTCGCGGTCATTGGTGCAAGCTTCATCGGACTGGAGGTTGCTGCGGCCTTGCGCGAGCGCGGTGCCGAGGTGGACGTGATCGCCCCCGAGGAGGCGCCCCTGGCGCGGGTGTTCGGGCCGCGGCTGGCTGCGGCCATCGCCGCGCGCCACCGCGCCATGGGCACACGGTTGCACCTCGGGCGCAAGCCGGTGGCCATCCATGCGGACGCGGTCGAGCTCGACGACGGCACCCGAGTGCCCGCGGACCTGGTGGTGATGGGCGTGGGGGTGCAGCCGGCCGACGATCTCGCGCACGCCGCAGGCCTTGCCGTCGATCGCGGCATCCTCGTGGACGCGCGGCTGCAAACCAGCGCGCCTGGCGTGTACGCCGCAGGCGACGTCGCGCGCTTTCCCGATCCATTCGGCGTCGCAGGCATGGTCCGCATCGAGCACTGGACGGTGGCGCAAGCGCAGGGACGGCTTGTGGCGCGCAACATGCTTGGCTTCGATGGGGCCTACCAGGACGTGCCGTTTTTCTGGAGCCAGCACGGCGACATGAGCGTGTCCTACGTCGGCCACGCCGATGCGTGGGACGCGCTGGAGGAATCCGGTGACCCCTTGCGTGGCGACTATCTCTGCCGCTTTCTCAGCCAGGGCCGTGTGCTCGCGGTGGCCAGCGTCGGCCGCGATCTCGACAGCTTGCGCGAGGAGCTGGCCTTGCAGAAGGTCTGCCTCATGCAGGCGTGAGCCATGCACATCCGTGCCAGTGTTCTCCTTCTCCAAGGCCTCCGTGTTGCTTACGTGATGAGGTGACGCGCAATTAAAGTCGAAAACAGCGACGATGGCGGGCTGCGCCTTCCCAAGGGGTGCACCCAAAGTCGCAAACAATGCTCACGACGTGGCGCGGCGCACGGGGGCAATGAGTCAGTTTTTGCGCGAATAGAGGGCAGCGCACGCGAGATTACGCGAGTGCGCGCCGATATAGATCTGCTCAGCGGGAAGTGGATCGTTCGCGCCGACAGCTGCTTGCGATGCGGCCAGCCCGACAGCATCCGGCCTTTTCACGCCTGCATAGGCTGCGTGCACATGTCCTCACATTGACTGAGTGTAATCACTCGATTACACCGCATGCATGACCTACACGGTGAAAGACGCGCTGACCCGGCAGCGCCTCAACAAGCGGCTGCGCAAGGCCCAGATGGGCAACCTTGGCGACGTGGAGCCGGTAGGTGAAGGCGTGTTCGAGATGCGCGAACACTTCGGGCCGGGCTGGCGCACGTACTGCGTCCAGCGTGGCGAGACGCTGATCGTGATGCTCGCCGGCGGTGACAAGTCCACTCAGCAGGCCGACATTCGCCGGGCGATTGCGCTGGCGAAACTTTTGGAGGATTGACCATGGCCAAGAGAATCAAGGTTTCTGAACTTGCCGAGTTCGATGCATCCGAGTACCTGAACGGCGACGAAAATGTGGCGGCATACTTGACGGCCGTTCTTGAACACATGCCCGCGCATTCCCCTTCCTCGCCCGGCCCGACGCACAGCGTCGCTTAGGCGAAGCCGTCCGGGCAGGAGGGGATCAAGCGGGCGGGTTTCGCTTGTTGTTCCGTCGATGTCTGGATAAAATACCAGTATGCAACGGCGCAAAGTCACGCTCAAGCTGTATCCAAATGCCGCGCAAGCCCAAAAGCTTGAGGCTTGGACGCGACTGCACTGCGAGTTGTACAACGCGGCACTGGAAGAGCGCATCGACGCCTGGCGCAAGGCGGGCAAGTCGATCAGCTACTACGACCAGCAGAACGTCCTGCCTCAGATCAAGGCCGATCGGCCCGAGTTCATCGCGCTTGGCAGTCATGCCTTGCAGCAGACGCTGCGGCGGCTCGATCTCGCATTCCAGTCGTTCTTTCGCCGCGTCAAGGCGGGGCAGACGCCCGGATTTCCGCGATTCAAATCCAGCAAGCGGTTCTCGGGCTTTGCTTATCCCGATCCGGCTGGCTGGAAGCTCATGCAGCATGGTGGCAGCGGCGCAACCCTGCGCATCGGCAGCGGCGACGCGGCCTTGTCCATCCGGGCGCGCGGCCGTCACCGCTTCGGGCCGGATGCCAAGCCCAACGACATCACCCTGACACGCCGCAACGGTCAGTGGTTTGTGTCGGTGACGCTGCGCGTACCCGATGCGGCCTGTGCGCGGCCGCGCACCGCCGACATGCGGCGTGGCGTGGATTTCGGGATCAACGACTGGGCCACATTCGACGCGGGTCCGCCCATCGCGAACCCGCGCTGGCTGCGCACCGAACTGCCTCGCTTGGCTGCGTTGCAGCGCGAGCGTGCACGCAAACGCAAAGGCTCAGTGCGATACAAGCGATTGAGCCGCGGCATCGCGGTGCTGCATGACCGCATCGCCAACCTGCGCCGGGATTTCGTGCACAAGGAAACAACCACGATGGTGCAGCAATGCGCCGTCCTGGCCACGGAGCAACTGACTCCGAAGACCATGAGCCGCAGCGCGAAGGGCACGGTGGAAGCACCGGGCCGTCGCGTCAAGCAGAAGGCCGGACTCAACCGCGAGATCCTCTCGGCGGGGTTCGGCATGGCGCATCAGATGCTCGCGTACAAAGCGGAAGAAGCTGGTACGCGCCTGCATCTGAGCCATACGCGCCAGCTCAAACCGTCGCAGCGCTGCTCGGCGTGCTGGGAACTCGTTCCCAAGACGTTGGCGCAGCGTGTGCATGTGTGCCCGCACTGCGGGCATACGGCCCCGCGCGACCAAAACAGCGCGTTGGTGGTGCTCATCGACGCGTTCAATACGCAAGACACGCCTGGGACGGGCGTGGCGGCGAGACCCAAACCTCTGCCCCGGCAACGGGGCAAGTCCAAGTCTGTGACCCGCGAAACCCCCACGACAGCGCCGTCAGGCGCTTAGTGGCGGGAGAGTTCATGAGAACGATCCCGCGCTGCTGGCCGCTGCCCTCGGCGACATTGCTCGCGCACGCGGTATGTCCCAGGTTGCGAAGGATTCCGGCATTGCACGCGAAGCCCTGTACAAAGCCCTTCGACCCGGCAGCGAGCCGCGCTTCGAGACGATCAGCCGTGTTTGCGCAGCCTTGGGCGTGCGCCTGGTCGCGCAACCGATGCACCCAGCGCACTGACGCCGCTCTCGTGCGCCCGAGGCATCTCCACTCGCCGAAAAACCAACTCACCGCCCCGCGCGCCACAGCCCATCGTGATGGTCGTTTGCGACTTTGCTGGCACCCCCTGGGAAGGAGCAGCCCACCGCCATCGCTGTTTTCGACTTTAATTGCACGGAACATCATGACGTGACGGGCGCTTGGCGCAACGCCGTGGCGCAACGTTCTCAACCAACGCAAAGACTTGCATGATCCACACAACCTTGATGAAGACCTTGGGCATTCGCCATCCGGTGATCCTCGCACCCATGGGCGGGGTTTCGGGCGGACAATTGGCTGCAGCCGTCTCCAACGCGGGCGGGTTGGGCCTGGTCGGCGGCGGGTATGGCGACGCCGCGTGGCTCGACACGGAGCTGGCAATCGCCGCCAAGGCGGCTCAGGCGCCCTGGGGGGTCGGATTGATCACATGGAGGGCAAACCGGCAACTCGTCGACCAGTGCCTGCGCTATGCGCCTGCAGCGTTCATGTTGTCGTTCGGCGACCCCACGCCCTACGTGCAAGCGATCAAAGATGCGGGCTGCACGCTCATCTGCCAGGTCCAGGATCTGGCCGGCGCCCTGATGGCGCGCGACGCCGGCGCCGACATCATCGTCGCCCAGGGCACCGAGGCGGGCGGGCATGGCGGGCAGCGCGCCACGTTCCCGCTCGTGCCCGCGGTGGTCGATGCCGTCGCGCCCATCCCGGTTGTGGCCGCCGGTGGCATTGCCGACGGCCGCGGCCTGGCCGCCGCACTCATGCTCGGCGCGCAGGCCGCGCTCATCGGCACGCGCTTTTATGCCTGCCGCGAAGCGCTGGGAAGCGACGAGGCCAAGCGCCGCATCGCAGCGGGCCACGGCGACGAGACCGTGCGCACCCGCGTGTTCGACATCGTGCGGGGATACGACTGGCCGTCCCCATACACGGGGCGGGCGTTGCGCAATGCTTTCCTGCAGCGATGGCACGGGCACGAGCCTGAGCTGCAAGCCCAAGCGGATGCACTGCGCGATCCGTTCTTTTCCGCAGCAGCGCGGGGCGACTGCGACACGGCCATGGTCTGGGCGGGCGAAGCCATCGATCTGATCCATGACGTTCCAACGGCAGCCTTCCTGCTTGCGAGCATCGTCGCCCAGGCCGAGTCGCAGATCCGGCAGGCGTATACCGATCTTGCCCTCTAGGAGTCTGTCGGACTTGAGTTCGAGCGAACCCGGATAATCAGTGCGGCGCGTTTTTTTGGACGGCGGCGCGCTGATCGAGTGTTCTGGAGGGTTCAGGCGGCGCAGTGAGGGGGCATGAGGCCGCCTGAGGACTCGGTTTTAGCGTGATTGGGGCGCATTTTCCCTCACGCCGCGCGCAGCACGTACATGCGCTTGATGTTCCAGGCCATGGTCACCAAGCTCCACTCGCCTTGCGCTTTGGCCAGCCCACGCAGGCTCATCTGGCGCCAGCCCATCACCCGCTTGATGATGCCGAACACCGGCTCCACCGTCTGCTTGCGCAAGCTGTAGAGGGCTCGCCCAGCCTGTGTGCGCAGCCGGTGCGCCATCCGCTCCACCGCATCCGTCGTCTGAGGGTCGGGCGCATCGGATGCGAAGCGCTCCATCACGGGCGTGTGATGCGACTGCCTCTTGAGCACCAGCAGCGGCTCGACCCCGGCATCGCCGCAGGCGATCACGTTGGCCTGGCTGCAGTAGCCGTTGTCCGCAATCAGGGACTGCACCTCGCCCAGCACCGCAGGCAACGCCACAATCTGCTCCAGCGTGGGCACGACTTCGCGCTTGTCGTTGGGCGCCTGGCTCACATGCCGGGTGATCACCATCATCGTCTGGGTGTCCACGCCGGCTTGGGCGTTGTAACTCTGCTCGAAGCTCCCGCCCGACACGGGCATGATGCGTGACTCCTCATCCGTGAGGTTGACTTGGTCGCTGTCCATGGGACCCGCCTGGGGCGGCTCGGGGTCCTTGCCGCGGGGTTTCTTGCCCGCGTCGCGCTGGGCCTGGCGCTTGGCCTGCTTGGCCTCGAACTCCTGCTGCTCCGTCTTGAAGCGTTCGGCTGCGCGCTGCGCGATCTTGGCCTTGGCCTGCGCAATGGCTCTGAGGCGATCCTCCCGCCGGGCGATCTCGGCGGGCACATCCATGCCGTCGGGCGCGCTGGCGCGATCGCTCGTCTCCGCCAGCGCCAGCAGGCCCTGGACTTCCTCGCGCAACTGCGCCTCAATCTTGTTGGCATGCGCCCACGACAGCGCCTTGTGCTTGCTGGCGTTGGCGTCGATCTTGGTGCCGTCCAGCGCAATGTGTCCGAGTTTGAGCAGCTTCATCTCGCGTGCGAGCACCAGCACCTGCACAAACAGGGACTCGACTTCCTTGAGGAAGCGGTGGCGGAACGTCGCCAGCGTGTCGTGATCGGGGTGGGTATTGGCGGCAACAAAGCGAAACGCCACCGAGTCGTAGGTCGCGCGCTCAATCTTGCGGCTCGAATGCACGCCGTTGGCGTAGCCGTAGATCAGCAGCCCCAGCAGCACGGCAGGGTGATGCGCCGCCGATCCGCGCCCCGCATACTGCTTGACCAGATCGTCCAGATCAAGGCGATCGATGACTTCCACAACGAACCGTGCCAAGTGATCCTGCGGCAACCACTCGTCCACCGATGGCGGCAGGAGGTAGGCAGTGTCTCGGTCAACGCTAACGAAGCGGCTCATCGCAAAAAACCCAGGAATGCACTGCCTCCATTGTCATGCATCGCCTTCAAATCCGAAAGCCTCGAAAGTCCGACAGGCTCCTAGCGGCGTCGAATTGGTACGCTGACGGGCGTGCCTGCAAGACCCTGCGGGCACGCACCACCCTTGTTGCATTCGCGCTCGAGCCCAACCCAAACCCAGGCATCCGCACATGATGACCATCGAATCGATCCACATCCAGGGAATCCCCATCCCCGTGTCGCGCGTGGGGCTTGGCACATGGGCCATCGGCGGGTGGATGTGGGGTGGCGCCGACGATCAGGCGTCGATTGCCACCATCCGAGGGGCCATCGAGCGCGGCGTCAACCTGATCGACACGGCGCCGGTCTACGGTTTTGGGCACTCGGAGGAGATCGTCGGGCGCGCGCTCGAAGGCATCCGCGACCGCGCGGTCATCGCCACCAAGGTGGCCTTGCAATGGGACGGTGGCAGCATCACGCGCAATTCCAGCGCGGCGCGGATCCGCCAGGAGGTCGAGGACTCGCTGCGCCGACTGCGCACCGACCGCATCGATCTGTACCAGGTCCACTGGCCCGACCCGAGCGTTGCGTTCGAGGAAACCGCCGCCGCGCTGGAGACGCTGCGGCGCCAAGGCAAGATCCTTGCCATCGGCGTGAGCAATTACGCGCCGGCGCAAATGGACGCGTTTGCCAGCGCGGCGCCGCTGGTCGCCGTGCAGTCGCCGTACAACCTGTTCGAGCGCGCCATCGAAGCCGACGTGCTGCCCTACGCGCGCGACAAGGGCCTTGTCGTGCTGGCCTATGGGGCGCTGTGCCGCGGCTTGCTGTCGGGCCGCATGCGCGGCACGACCACCTTCAGCGGTGATGACTTGCGCCGCGCCGACCCCAAATTCCAGCAGCCGCGCTTTGGCGAATACCTGGCCGCGGTGGATGCGCTTGCCGAACTCGCCCGTGACACCTATGGCAAATCGGTGCTGGCCCTGGCCGTGCGCTGGGTTCTGCAGCAAGGCCCGACGATTGCACTGTGGGGGGCGCGCCGGGCCGATCAGCTGGTGGCGATCGACGAGGTGTTCGGGTGGAGCATCGCTGCAGCCGACCTGGCCCGCATCGATGCCCTGCTTGCGCAGCACGTCCTGCATCCGGTCGGCCCCGAATTCATGGCGCCGCCGCTGCGCACGCCCCCGCCTGAGCTTGGGGCGGCCTCCATGGCGTGCCGCCGCTGCGCTTGCCCTTGGATCCCGGGTTGCGGGCCACCAGGGCCCCTTGTCGCCGCGCCGATGTGTCGACCGGCCCGCGACACACGCCACCTCACCCCAAAGAGGATCTGACGCATGATGACACCCCAGCGGGTGGATCGCCGCTCGATCCTCGCGCTCAACGCGCTGTCACTTCCGGATCCGTTGTTGGCACCCACACGCTTTTACGATTAGCCGCTTTTGGACAGCATGATTGGGTTTTCAATGCATCTGCATTGACATGGCAATGCAGATGCATTACCATGCAGAGCATTCGCCTTTTGCCCCTGGAGACCGCCATGCCCGCCGCCCTTGAGGTCGAATCCACACTCACCGATCGATACCAAACCACGGTGCCGGAGACGGTACGCCGCGCCCTTCGGCTCGGCAAGCGCGACAAGATCCACTACACAATCCGCCCCGGCGGCGAAGTCGTGCTGACCCGCGTCGACGCATCCGAAGGTGACGACCCGGTGCTCGGTCAGTTCTTGGGCTTCCTAGCCCGCGACATTGCCAGCCATCCCGAACGCCTGCTGGCCATCGACGCCAACTTCGTGCAGCGCCTCCACTCGCTGACCGGTGGCATCGAAGTTGACCTCGACGCCCCCCTGTCGGCCGACGATGAACACATGCCCGCGCATTCCCCTTCCTAGCCCGGCCCGACGCGCAGCGTTGCTTAGGCAACGCCGACCGGGCAGGAGGGGGTCAAGCGGGCGGTTTTCGCTTTTTCGCCTCGGACTTGCGCGCATGTTCCACGGTTCCTTGCGCATCGACGTAGGCGCGCACCGTCTCCAGCGTCGCACCGCCAACGCTCCCCACGTAATAGGCGCGGTGCCAGAACACGGGCTTGGCGTAGAAGGTGCTGAGGTGCTCGGCGAATCGCGCACGCGTGCGCCTAGGAGCCTGTCGGACTTTCGAGGCTTTCGGATTTGAAGGCGATGCATGACAATGGAGGCAGTGCATTCCTGGGTTTTTTGCGATGAGCCGCTTCGTTAGCGTTGACCGAGACACTGCCTACCTCCTGCCGCCATCGGTGGACGAGTGGTTGCCGCAGGATCACTTGGCACGGTTCGTTGTGGAAGTCATCGATCGCCTTGATCTGGACGATCTGGTCAAGCAGTATGCGGGGCGCGGATCGGCGGCGCATCACCCTGCCGTGCTGCTGGGGCTGCTGATCTACGGCTACGCCAACGGCGTGCATTCGAGCCGCAAGATTGAGCGCGCGACCTACGACTCGGTGGCGTTTCGCTTTGTTGCCGCCAATACCCACCCCGATCACGACACGCTGGCGACGTTCCGCCACCGCTTCCTCAAGGAAGTCGAGTCCCTGTTTGTGCAGGTGCTGGTGCTCGCACGCGAGATGAAGCTGCTCAAACTCGGACACATTGCGCTGGACGGCACCAAGATCGACGCCAACGCCAGCAAGCACAAGGCGCTGTCGTGGGCGCATGCCAACAAGATTGAGGCGCAGTTGCGCGAGGAAGTCCAGGGCCTGCTGGCGCTGGCGGAGACGAGCGATCGCGCCAGCGCGCCCGACGGCATGGATGTGCCCGCCGAGATCGCCCGGCGGGAGGATCGCCTCAGAGCCATTGCGCAGGCCAAGGCCAAGATCGCGCAGCGCGCAGCCGAACGCTTCAAGACGGAGCAGCAGGAGTTCGAGGCCAAGCAGGCCAAGCGCCAGGCCCAGCGCGACGCGGGCAAGAAACCCCGCGGCAAGGACCCCGAGCCGCCCCAGGCGGGTCCCATGGACAGCGACCAAGTCAACCTCACGGATGAGGAGTCACGCATCATGCCCGTGTCGGGCGGGAGCTTCGAGCAGAGTTACAACGCCCAAGCCGGCGTGGACACCCAGACGATGATGGTGATCACCCGGCATGTGAGCCAGGCGCCCAACGACAAGCGCGAAGTCGTGCCCACGCTGGAGCAGATTGTGGCGTTGCCTGCGGTGCTGGGCGAGGTGCAGTCCCTGATTGCGGACAACGGCTACTGCAGCCAGGCCAACGTGATCGCCTGCGGCGATGCCGGGGTCGAGCCGCTGCTGGTGCTCAAGAGGCAGTCGCATCACACGCCCGTGATGGAGCGCTTCGCATCCGATGCGCCCGACCCTCAGACGACGGATGCGGTGGAGCGGATGGCGCACCGGCTGCGCACACAGGCTGGGCGAGCCCTCTACAGCTTGCGCAAGCAGACGGTGGAGCCGGTGTTCGGCATCATCAAGCGGGTGATGGGCTGGCGCCAGATGAGCCTGCGTGGGCTGGCCAAAGCGCAAGGCGAGTGGAGCTTGGTGACCATGGCCTGGAACATCAAGCGCATGTACGTGCTGCGCGCGGCGTGAGGGAAAATGCGCCCCAATCACGCTAAAACCGAGTCCTCAGGCGGCCTCATGCCCCCTCACTGCGCCGCCTGAACCCTCCAGAACACTCGATCAGCGCGCCGCCGTCCAAAAAAACGCGCCGCACTGATTATCCGGGTTCGCTCGAACTCAAGTCCGACAGACTCCTAGCGCTCGCGGTCTTGAGATTGTTGATCAGCACCGAGATGTTCAGCGCCGGATGGATGTCCACGAGCAGATGGACGTGGTCGGCTTCGCCGCCAAACTCCAGCAGGGTGCACCGCCACGCCGCCAGGCAATCCGCGAACGCGCCGCGCAGGTCGTCGAGTCGTTCGGCGTTGAGCGTCTTGCGGCGGTATTTCGTCACGAAGACGATATGCAACTTAATACTGTAAACGGCGTGCGAGCTAGACTGAGTGGTGTCTTTTATTATTGCAGCTTAACGTCGTTACTGGTAGCATGTCCAGTATGCAAACGGCCTTCCGCTTCCGCTGCTACCCGAGCGCCACACAGGAGCAAACGCTGCTGCGCTGGGTCGGGTGCCAACGCTTCATCTACAACGCGAAGGTCGGCGAAGACCGTTATTTCCGCACGTTCGCGCGCAAGAGCTTGCAGCATGCGGGCCAGTTTGCTCCGATCGATCAGCAGTACAGCCACTTCATCACCGAGTCCACACGGTGGCTACGCGAAGTGCCTAGTGTTGTGCTTCGCAACGCCGCCACGCGCTGGAAGCAGGCGTATTCGCGCTATTTCAGCAAGCTGGGCGGGCGCCCGACCATCAAGAAGCGCGATCGCTCTTCGTCGGTATGGCTCACGTCGGAGCTGTTCCAGTTCGTGCCGCATACCGATGCGGCGACAGGCGAGATCACGCACCGTCTGTTGGTCGGCACGAAGAAATTCCCACTGGGCGAGATCTGCTTCGTTGCGGATCGCGACTTCAAGATCCCAGCTTCGATCACGCTGAGCATCAAGGCCGGTCGCTGGTTCGTCTCTGGCACCTGCGACGATGCCACGGTCCAGCCGACGTTCGAAGAAACGGCGGACTGGCTGCAAACCTTTGGGCAGGACGAACTGCTCCAGCGCACGGTCGGCGTCGATCGTGGCGTTGCCATCCCGGCGATGGCGTCCAACGGCGTCGCCTTCGACATCAGCGACGTGCAAAAGGCGCGCATCGCCAAGAAGCAATCTGCGGCGAAGCGGTGGCAGAGGAAGCTCTCGCGCCGCGCCAAGGGCAGCGCCAATCGGGAAAAGGCAAAGCGCCGCATTGACCGGCTGCGCCAGTACGAGCGCGACGTGCGCCGGGACTTCGCGCACAAGGCCAGCCACGCAATCGTCAACGATCCTCGCGCAGCGATGATCGTGTTCGAAGACCTGGGCGTGCAGCGCATGACCCGCAGGGCCAAGCCCAAACAGGATGCATCAGGTCGCTGGATGCGCAACAACGCCGCAGCCAAGTCCGGACTCAACGCCGCCATCCTGGCGTCGAGCTGGGGCCACATCAAACAGTTCAGCGTCTACAAGGCGCTGCGTGCGGGCAAGCTGTGCCTGGACGTGTCCGCGCATCACACCTCGCAGGAATGCGCCGCTTGCGGCCATAGTCATCCGGAGAACAGGACCACACAGGCCCTGTTTCTTTGCCAACGCTGCGGGCATCAAGACAACGCCGACGCCAATGCCTCGAAGGTCATTGCTCGGCGCGGAGTCGACCTGGTTCGATCGGGCCAGTACAGGGACAAAGACCGCAAGCGCACGATGCGCCTGCGCTCGAAGCAACAACTAGGGCCGGAGCGGTCCGAAGTTATGCCTGGGGAGTCGCGCGTAAGTCACGGCACTGGAAACGGTGCCGCGCTGCTGACGCAGAACCAGGAAACCCCCGCTACAACGCTCTGCGTTTAGCGGCGGGAGAGTTCATTGAGAGCGAGCAAGCCCGCGCCATTGGTCATTCATGGCTGGACGGTTTTTGCCCACCCACTGTTCCTCGCGCAACTTGAAGCCTTGGCCCAGCAGGTCGAGACATTCAAGCAAAAGGACCCCGTCGGGTATGTGAAGAAAAACGCCAGCAAGCGACTGGCGGCGATCACCAAACTGGCGTTCGACGTCATCCCGCAAGACCCGACACGGCCAGAGTACCGCCAAGGCAACACGCTTGGTGAAGATCACAAGCACTGGCTCCGGGGCAAGTTCTTCCAGCAATACCGGCTGTTCTTCCGCTATCACGCACCCAGCAAGGTGATCGTGTTCGCTTGGGTGAATGACGACGACACCAAGCGCGCCTACGAGAGCAGCGACGACGCCTATCGGGTGTTCCGCAAGATGCTGGAGAGCGGTCGTCCGCCAGACGGCTGGAGCCAGTTGCTGGCCGAGGCGCACGCCGAGGGGCAACGCCTGCGGCGGTTCGCCGCAGGCGTTGCGCCGTGAGGCTTGGCTTCTGCCAAGAACAGCGTTATCGGGCGACGCATGACGACACGCCAGCCAGTTGATCGCCGTTCGATCCTCGCGCTCAATGCCGTATCCACGCTTTCCCAGGTCGGACAGTACGGCATCGGTTTCATCGTGCTGCCGCTGTGGTTTGCGCAACAGGGGCTTGGCCCCTCGCGCCTGGGGCTCATCACGGCGCTGCCGTGGGTGGGCATGCTGGCCGGGCTGGCGGTGGGACCGCGATGGATCGCGCGCAGCAGCGCGCGGCGGGTGGTCGCCCTGGGCCTGGCCTGCACGCTCATCGCCTTCGCGGTCATTCCGCGTTCGGCCGGGGCGGCATGGCTGGTTGCCTCAGCCCTGGCGGGGCTTGGCATCGGGCTGCGCTGGATCGCGCTCGAGCCCTGGCTCTACGGGCTGGTGCCGGCGCGTGCCCGCGGCCGCGTCGTCGGTTTGCATGAGACGCTGATCGGGCTTGCGCCCATCATTGCGCCCTCCCTCGTCGGCTGGTTTGGAACTGGCGAGAGCGCGGTGTTCACCATCGGGCTGGCCTTCACGGCGCTGGCTGCGCTGCCGTTGGCCCTGGCCCGGCCGCCGCAGGCGCGACAACCCCTGGCTGCAGTCCCGACCACCGCCGCGCTGGCTCCTGGGCGCCCTGCCTCCTTGCCCGGCGCCATACTCGCGCTCGGCCTTGCCATTGCCATGGCCGGCGGTCTCGTCGAGGGCGCGTTCGCGGGTCTGTTCCCGCTGTTTGGCACCGCGCGCGGATTGGGCGCGGCGCAAATCGCCTGGCTGCTCTCCATCTTCGGCGCCGGCGGCCTGCTGTTCCAATACCCGCTGGGCTGGCTGGCCGATCACCGGGGACTGCGCCTCACGGCGATGCTGTGCACCGTGGGCACGGCCCTGGCCTTGGCGGTGCTTGCCTTGCCTGCTGCGATGGGCCCGCTGGCCGTGGCGCTGTTCATCCTGGGCGGCTTTCTCCCCGCGTTCCTCACGCTGGCCATGATTGCCGCAACCGATACAGCCCACGACAAACCGGCGACCACATTCAGCCGCATCACGATGACGTATACGGCGAGCTCGGCGCTGGGCCCGCTTGTGGGCGGCGCCGTGATGCAAGCGCTCGGAGGCTCTGCGTTCGTCGCACTGATGGAACTTGCCTTGGTCGCGCTGGCCGTCTACATCGTCTGGCGCAGGCGCAAGGCCGCGCCAGCCTAACGGGGTGGGGGGCATGCCCCCACCCCGTTCTGCACAGCTTGTCCATTCGGGACTATCATGGGTCTCGAATGGACACCACGGAGACGGCGATGACTGCGGCAATCTCGACGGACAGCGACGTGCGCACGGCACGGCGCGCAGCGGCCAAAAGTTCGCCTGCGAAGACGGCGAAGAAACCCGTCCCCGTGAAGGTGAATGGCAGGATCCAGAGCTCCACGCTCTTCAGTGTGTTCTCCCCCGGCGCCTCGCATGCCTTGCTCAAGAAGGCTGACTTCGTCGAAGCGCTGCGCGATGCCACGACGATGGATCTGGTGAACATCGAGCGCCAGGGAGTCCCTGCCGAACTCTTCGTGTTCCTCTCCGAACGGATGGAGGTTCCACTGGCGGACGTCCTGCGTTTCACCGGAGCGCCGCGTTCTACGGCGCTGCGAAAGCTGAGCCAAGGCGCGCGCATGGACGGCGTGGCCGGGCAGGCGGCGCTCGGTGTGACGCGGCTGCTGGCGAAGGCCAAGGCGATGGCGGAAGACTCCACCCACCCGGATGCGGCGTCGTTCGACACCTCGCGATGGCTCGGCGCGTGGATCAGGAAGCCGCAACCGGCCCTCGGTGGCCGCCGACCTGAAGAATTGCTCGATACCCCGACTGGAATCGATGCCGTCATGCGGGTGCTCGGCGCGATCCAGAGCGGAGCGTCGCTTTGATCTGCTGGCGCGTCGCGGCCGAAACCCGCAGGTATCGCGCCAATGACCTCAGCGGCCTGGGCGCAGCGGCCAATCCCGGGCGGTGGAACGCGTTCGGTGAGGCTGTTGTCTACGCGGCGCAAACGCGCGCCCTTGCCGTGCTCGAGACCGCCGCGCATGTGGACGACGGCGCCTTTCCCTTAAACAGGTTTCTTGTTGAGATCGAGGTCCCCGATGCGCTATGGGACGCTCGCGAAGTCACCGACCCCAACACACTTAACCCGGCATGGGCAGCGATCCCGTGCGGCATGGCCAGTGTCGATCACGGGTCAGCCTGGATTCGTTCTGCCCGAAGTCTCATCCTGCTCGTGCCCTCGGTGATCGTGCCCGAAGAGTTTGTCGTGCTGATCAACCCCGCGCATGCCGACGCTCCGCGCCTCTCGGCGACCAACAGGCGGTCGCTCGAGTACGACCGGCTGTTCCGCCGCTGAGGTCTGGGTGAACATTTGCCTTCGGATTCCTGCCGCTGGCGATGATGGTCGCAACCGATACGGCCCACGACAGCTCGCTCCGCAGTGCCCGCGCCTGTCTGCGGTCCAGCCGCCGGGTGGACGAACCGGAGCACGTCCCGATCTCGACAGCCACGGGGCCAAAGATCGCTGTCGTCTAATAACCCGCCTCGGCGGTTGCTCCATGCAGACCCCGATCTCGTACGGCCGAGATTGCATTACCATCGCGACATGGCCCAAGTTTGTTGATTGAAGGTCGGAAACTCAGCTAAACAAGAGGGAGCGGGCGCCCAGGATTGAGGGTTTGAAAGGACGATTTGCATGACACCAGATTCGCTGCTCACCATTGAGGAAGCATCCAAGTTTCTTAACGTGAGTAAAACCTCGTTGCGCCGGTGGACCAAGTTGGGTCAGTTGCCGTGCGTGCGAATTGGGGCGCGGCAGGAGCGACGCTTCAAGACGTCGGATCTCCAGTCTTTGCTGCTTGAGCCACCGGCGGTGCACACGCCGGCCCATAAGGTGCCGGCCACCGGGCGCTTGGCCCCGCTCGACGCACTCGACGAAGCCGCGGCGCAGAGCATTCCGCGCCATGTCTGTCTGCATTACCGCACGCCCAGCGAACTCTGGGCTTTGTTTCTCCCCTACGTGAAGCAGCATCTGGAGCGCGGCGCTCCCATGTTTTACATCCACCGTGAGGGGTGCGGCGACGAGGTGATCGCCGAGTTGGCCGCCCTCGGCTATAACGCGAAGGAACTCATCGCGCAGGGTCGCTTGACGCTCCTTGAGCCCTCCCAGGCGTACCTCAGGGACGGACGGTTCTCCGCGCAACGCATGATTGAGTTCATGGACGCGGCAATCCAGGAGCACGCCCGGCTCGGCTTTGGTGAGATGCTGATCGCTGGGGAAATGAGCTGGTACCTGAGCGGCGCGGAAGGGGTGCAGGAGATGATTCCCTACGAGGACGCGCTCAACGACATGCTTCTTCGCTACCCCGATGTCACGATCGTGTGCCAATATGACATCAATCGACTTTCCGCCGAGATCAACCTGGGGGCGATTTGCTCGCATACCCATGTCCACATGGCGGACCGATTCGTGCAAGGCTTTTACGGGAAGTAAGGCACCCGGCCTCGAATCTTTGACGCGACAGGACGGCGCCACAGGAATCGAGGCCACACGGAACACACCGCTGCCTGCGGGTTGGTGACGTGGGAAACCCCCGCGACAACGCCATGCGTGTCGCGGCCCGCGGATTCAGGCCATTTTGTGCAGGACATCTCCGGCGAGTTGGACGGGCGCCAGTACGGGAGAAAACGGCGGGGCATAGGCCAAATCCAGATCGGCAAGATCGTTGGCGTGCAGCTTGCCCCAGATTGCGGTTGCCAGAATATCCACAGTCTTGTCGACTGCATCCTCCCCGCTGACTTCTCCCCCCAACACAAGGCCGGTGCCGCGCTGCACCGTCAGGGCAATCTTCAGCGTCCGGGATCCGCGCATGTACCGCGCACGGCTGGGCGCCTCGAGGACTTCCGTGACAGGATCGAAACCCGCGGCCAGCGCCTGCGCATGGTTGAGGCCGGTGCGCGCCACGGCGAGTTCGAAGACCCGGAAAATTGCCGTGCCGAGCACACCGGGGAAAGCGGCGACGCCCCCCGTCATATTGATGCCGGCGACCCGACCCTGACGATTGGCGACATCGCCAAGTGGCATCCAGACGGGCGCATTCGTCAGCCAATGTCTTGACTCGACACAGTCGCCGGCTGCATAGACATGCTCCACATTGGTGACCATGCGGGTGTCGACGACGATGGCGCCGGTCGGGCCAAGGGCCACGCCCGCCGCTGTGGCCAGCTGCGTGCGGGGCCGCACCCCCATGGCTGCCAGCACGACGTCCGCCACCAGCGCCGTGCCGTCCGCAAGCACCACCCGCCCCTCGTCAAGACCCACAACGCGCTGCCCGGTGAGCACCTCGGCGCCGTGCTGCTCCAAGGCGTCACGCGCCGCCTCCCCAATGACCTCGGCAAAGTTTGGGAGCAGGCGCGGCATCATTTCCACAAGGCACACCTGCAGCCCACGCCGCAACAGCGTTTCTGCCATTTCCAGTCCGATGTAGCCGCCCCCAATGATCACTGCGCGCTGCATGGTGGGCAGGATCTGCGAAAGGTGATCAGCATCGGCAATGGAGCGCAGGTACGCAACCACGGGCGTGGAACCGATTCGTGGAATATCCAGCGCGATGGCTTGGGCGCCTGTGGCCAGCAGCACGTTGTCGTACGGCTCGTCATAGGTGCGGCCCGTTGCCCGATCGCAAATACGTGCGCTGGCGCGATGCACGTCGAGTTGCTCGACACGCTGCGACGTTCTCACCTCAATGCGGTCGCGCGCAAATGCCTCCGGCGTGCGGGCGATGAGTTTGTGGCGATCAATGCCCTCATCCTGAGCCAACCAATAAGGCAGCCCGCAGGCCGAGTACGAGATGTTCAACTCATCTTGGACCAGCACGATATGCGCAGACGGATCCCTTCGTCGTGCGACTGCTGCTGCTTTCGCGCCAGCAGCCACACCACCGATGATCAAAAGCCGATTGGCCATGACAAGATGTCTCCCGGTTGCAAATGGCGATGAAAGCGTTGAAGCACGCCGAAAGCGTGCTCAACGACCATGCGCCGCCCAGTGGCCGGCAAACAGGCTTTCATCCGTGATGGGCGTGGCAGTTGGGTTCACCAGGCGCGAGACCCACGTGTAGTTCAAGAAGTGCCGAACATTGACGTTTTCCGTGGTGATGTTGCCCCCCAGGTTCCACAGGACAGGGACAGGGTGTAGGGCATGCCATTGCGCGGGCTGCCAGCGCCTTCATTCAGGTCTTGATTGACCATCACCCGCGCCGTGCGCGTGCCCATCGCGAGCGCCTCGACGTGGGCGTCATTGGTGGTGTGAATGCCGCACGTGTGCCCGAGGCCTTGGTAGCTGGTGATGGCGTTGACCAGATCGACGGCCTTCGCGATGGAGCCGGCATAGCGGTAGGCAGCAAGAACCACGGACAGTTTTTCGCCGGAGAAGGGGTGCTCGGGGCCGGTGCCGTCGTCCTCGACGATCAGGAACGAGGCGCCCTGCGGAATCTCGAACCCGGCAAGCTTGGCAATGTGCGAGGCCGATTTTGCGATGACATCCAGCACCGGGATCGCTTGGCCTGGAGTGGGCCACATGAGCCGTTGCAACTTCGCCTTTTCGCTGCTGTTGAGAACGTACCCGCCGCGCGCCGTCAATTTGGTCAGCAGCGAGGCATAGACAGATGCATGCGCAACCAGCGCGTTGTCGGCCAGGCAACTCGTGGCGAAATCGAACACCTTGGCGCGCGCGATCATCGCGGCCGCGTCATCGAGATCGCCCGTCTCGTCAACCACGTGCACGCCGTTGCCGACGCCAACGCCGTATGCTGGCGTGCCCGAGCTGTAGGCGGCCTTGACCATCGCCTCGCCCCCGGTCGCCACCACCAGGTCCGCTTGCCGCATCAGCTCAGCCGTCTTGCCAATCGATGGGCGCGTGACGATCTGGATCAAATCCTCGGGAGCCCCCACTTTTTTGCAACCGTCGCGCATGAGCTGCACGGCCAGTGCGGACGTCCCCGCCGTGCGTGGGTGTGGCGCAACGATGATGGCGTTGCGGCCCTTGAGCGCTGCCAACGCATTCACCGGAGGCGTGGCATCCGGGCCCGTGGTTGGAATGAGAGCGGCAATCACGCCGACGGGTTTTGCGATCTTGACGATGCCGCGCTCGGGAATCTCCTCGCACACCCCGACCGTTTTTTGCCCCTGCATGTCCCGAATGGTGCCGGTCACGCGGTTGCGGATCTTCATGACCTTGGATTCGTAATTCCCAAAGCCGCCTTCGTCCACGGCGGCCCTGGCCAGCGCTTCCTTGTTCTTGACGACGTTCCACCCAACGGCAAGCACGAGCGCATCAACCTGCTCTTGCGTGTATTGACTGATGGCCTCTTGCGCCGCACGCGCGCGCTGCATGAACGCGGCGATCTCCGCTTGAGAATCGGCTTTTGCTGCAGTTGTATCGGTCTGACTCATGTCTCCATCCCTTTTGTGCGCATGCGCGCGTCGACAACAAGAAAACGATCGCCGCTTGCCAGCAGCGGGTTCACATCCACCTCAAGGCACCACGGGGCACGCGCGAACATTTGCGAAAACGCGCTCACCAGGCGCGCCAGCGCCTGGATGTCCACAGCCTTGGCCCCCCGGTAGCCTTCCAGCGCCCTGGCCCCGCGCAAGCGTTGAATCGCCTGGTGCGCCGCTTCGGGACTCAGGGGCGCAAGCGCCATCTGCACGTCCGCGAGGATCTCCGTCCACACGCCCCCGAGCCCAATGACCACCAGCGGGCCGAATGTGGCGTCCCGAATCCCGCCAAGAATGATCTCGATACCGGGCTGCGCCTGCGCCTGGACCAGAATGGGGCCCGGGCCGAGGCGCGACTCCAGAGCCTGGAAACAGGCTTGCACGGAGCTCGCATCGCGCAAACCCAAGTGCACCGCATGCGCTTCGCTTTTGTGGAGCAAACCGGGCCGGATCGCTTTGAGCACGCAGGGCATCCCGACCGCGTGCGCCGCGCTTGCGGCGTCCCCCGCGTCATGAGCCAGGCGCCACGCCGCCACGGGCATGCCCCAGAGCTCCAATTCGCCGAAGGCATGCTCAGGCGCCAACCAGCCATCGGCTTGCGGGGCATGGCGCTGAGCAAGCGCCCCTGCCTCCAAGGATGGCGCCATAGGCGCCGTGCGCTCCCCGCATAGCGCCAGCACGCGCGCTGCGCGCGCAGCCCATTCATGACACGGGATCCCGGCCGCAAGCAGCTTGCTGCGCACCGCCGCACCCTCGGCCGGCGCCACCCAGCACACGTGCACCGGCTTGGACGTGCCCAGCGCCTGTGCCTGGCGGGTTTCGGCAATGATCGCATCGGCCACGGCCATGTCCAGCGCCGAGCGTTGAAGCAGAACCGGCACAACGGCATCGATTTCGTCACTGGCCAGCAGTGCACGCAGGCTTTGCCCATACATCTGCGCAAAGCGTGGCCAGGCCGTGGTGACATCGACCGGATTGAGCGCCGATCCATGCGGGGGAAGATGCTTGGCCACAGCCGCCTGGAGCGATGGGGATAGCGCTGGCACCTGCAACCCCTGCGCCTCGCACAAGTCCGTCAACTCGGCTCCGGTGCCTCCGGAGTTCGTCACGATCGCGACCCGGTTGCCCTTCCAGGGCGGCTGCATGTCAAGCGCCGCAGCCACATCAAACAGGGTCATCCCGTCATCCACCATGATCGCCCCCGCCTGGGTGAGGGCGGCGTGGATCACGCCATAGCTCTGCGCCAACGCTGCGGTGTGGCTTGACGTGGCACGCGCGCCGCCTGGAGTGCGCCCGGTTTTCAGGATGACCACCGGCTTGGACGGCGTAATGGCCCGAAGCGCCCGCACCAAACCCGGCCCATCGGCGATCGACTCCAGCACCAGTGCGATGACCCGTGTGTGCACATCCTCCCCGAACACGCCCAAGGCGTCGAGCTCATTGATGTCGGCCTTGTTACCTGCAGAGAGCACCTTGGAAAAGCCGATAGCCCCCTCCTGGGAGCGCGAAAACGCCGCCATGCCATACGAGCCGCTTTGGGTGAAAAGGGACACACCGCCTGTCTTTGGCAGGCCCATGGCCAGGGAGGCGTTGAGCGCGCACCGCGTGTTGAGCAGACCAAAGCAATTGGGGCCGATCAGGCGCATTCCACCGGCTTGCGCCACGGCCAGCGCCTTCGCTTGCAGGGTGGCGCCATCATGGCCCGTCTCGGCAAACCCGCCGCTGAGGACCAGGGCCGTGATCACGCCTGCGCGCACGCAATCCTCGAGAATTGCCGGCACCGAGGCAGCGGGCGTGACGATCACCGCCAGATCGACCGGATCCGGCACGTCTGCGACGCAGGGATAGGCACGGCTGCCCAGGATGTGCGCGACTTGCGGGTGAATGGGCACGACCTCGACCGACGTGGCGGCGGACAGGTTGTCCCACAGCAGGCGTCCTGCCTTGCCGGCCTCGGCTGACGCGCCAATCAGCGCGATGCGCCGTGGTGAGAACGTGGCCTGTGCCCAGTTTGTCATGGGGTCACACCATCCCATGGGCGAAAAGCGCAGGCTCCCCGCCCGTGTGGATGAAGACTGTCGGCGCCGTGGTGCTCCAGTGTCCACGACGCGCCAACTCGGTCACTCCCGCAAACGCCTTGCCCGTGTACGTCGGGTCCAGAAACACACCCTGTGTGCGCGCTGCCAGAACGATCGCCGCGTTTCCCGCCGGGCTTGGGACGCCGTAATCAGAACCAATGAACCCGTCGTGCACGATGATTTCATCGCCGGGCACGGCATTCGTCACACCCAGCAGCGCGGCCGCCTCCGCGATCAGGCTCGACACCCGCGCGCGCACCTCGGACGGCGGGCGGCTCACCGTCACGCCCTCGACCGTCCAGGGCGCGCCCCAAAGCGCCGTTCCAAGCATCCATCCCGCCAGCGTGGTTCCCGAACCCACGGCCAGCACGACATGGCGTGGCGCGATGCCGCGGGCGATGCATTGCTGCAGCAGCTCCTGCGCCGCCAGCACATGGCCCAGCACCCCCAGCGCGCAGGCGCCCCCACGGGGAATGACGTAGGGAACATGGCCGTCTGCAAGCCACTGTTGAGCTTCAATGCGCATTGCATCGTCGACCTGGCCACGATCGGCATGACCCGTAAATCGGGTCTGGGCCCCGACAAGACGTGTCAAGCGCAGGTTGCCCTGCGCTGCAGCGGGCTCCTGCCCCCAATACACGGCGACAGCCTGCATGCCGAAGGCGGCTGCGCACGCCGCCGTCGCCCGCACGTGGTTCGACTGGGCCCCGGCCCCGGTGATCATGACGTCGGCGTTCTTGCCCAAGGCGTCTGCCAGCAGAAACTCCAGGCCGCGGACCTTGTTGCCGCCAAATCCGAAGCCGATGAGCTCATCGTGCTTGATCCACAACGCGGGGACACCCACGGCGCGGCCGAGCACGGGAGCTGGAGTGAGCGGCGTGGGCAGGCTGCCCAGGGGATGCCGCGCAATGGCCAACAACCGGGTCAAGGCTGGATTCATGCGAAATGCTCCGCAGGCAAGCGTGCAGGGGATCGCACCGGCGTCGCCGCGGGCGATGGCCCGGCCGCCAGGACCCGATCGACCATGGCAGCGCAATGTCCGGTATGACGCGCATAGTCGCTCAGCCGCTCCAGGGTTGCGGCGTCGAGATGACTGCGCACCGTTGGATCCAGGCGCAGCACCTCCAGGAGCTGTGTGCCTTGCTCGCGCGCTTGCGCGGACAGTGCGTAGAGCAGCCGATGTGCGCTGTCGCGCCCGATGGTGGGGGCCAGCTCCAGCATCACCGCTTCGGAAAGCACAAAGCCGCCACTGGCCTCAAGATTGGCGCGCATGCGTGCCGCATCCACCTCGACGTTTGCCAGCAGCTCGCCAACGAGCTCGATGGCGCGCCCGGCGAGCATTGTGGCTTCCGGGATCGCGTGCCACTCCGTTTTCCACGCGCGCCCATCGCGCTCATGATCCTGAACCTGGCTTTCGGCCACGGCCGCTGCGAGATGGCGCACCAGGCGTGCCAGCGTGCCCAGATGCTCGGCAATCTCGGGGTTGCGCTTGTGCGGCATCGTGATGCTGCCAACCACGCCGCGCACAGCCCCCTCGCGCACTTCGGCGATTTCGCTGCGCTGGAGGTTGTAGATCTCGTGCCCAATGCGATCGGCCGTGCCGGTGACGAGCGTGAGCAAGGCGCACCATTCGCCAAGGACATCGCGACTGCTGGTCCAGGAAATGCCCGGCGCAGCCAACCCGAGCCGCTCGGCAACCCGCCGCTGGACCTCCAAACCACGGGGTCCCATCGACGCCACGCTTCCCACACCCCCGCAGAGTTGCACGACATCCATGCGTGAGCCAGCCTGCACCATGCGCTCGCGATGGCGCCGGAATTCGGCCAGCCAGCCCGCGGTCTTGAATCCGAACGTGATGGGCAGCCCGAGCTGGCCATGCGTGCGCCCGGCCATCACGGTGGTGCGATGCGCACGCGACAGTCCCACCAGTGCCGCGTCGACCGCGTCCAGATCCTCCAGCATGCCCGTGCGTGCCGCTCGCAGCGCCAGCATCAGCCAGGTGTCCGTCACGTCCTGCACCGTGGCTCCCGCGTAGACCCACTGGGCCGCCGACGCCGGCAAGCGGCGCTGCACACACTCAATGAGCCCCTGCGTCGAGTGACCGCTGGCCTGCCGACCCTTGCGCACCTCCTCCAGGAAGGCCGTGTCCACAGGCACGCTGCGGCAAACTTCGGCAATGGCCTGCGCGGCCTCGCCCGGGATCAACGCAAATTCGCCTTGCACCTCGGCCAGCGTCGCAATGATGTGCAGCCAGGCCTGCGTGCGGGGAATCTCTTCGAAGACAGCCCGAAGACGCGAACTGCTCCACAACGCGGCATAGACGATCGAGTCCATCATGGTTGCGGCCATCTCACGCCTCCCTTGCGAAATCGTGGGCCCAGCGCAGCAGATTGGCCTGCGCGCCGGCGCTGGCCTGCTGCGCCGCGGTGAGCCAAGCGCTCATCTCGGCAAGGCTTTGCCGGATGCTCTCAAACATGACCTGCATTGGCACGTCGGCTGCGCCTCCTGCACCCAGGCGCGAGGCGATCGCCGCGCGCGGGTCGGTCGCCTGCCCAAGCCAACCCGGGTCAATGGCGTGTGCGTGCCCGGTCACTTCAAACAGCGCCTGCTCCAAGTCGGCAGGCGTCAGGCCTGTTGCGGGCCGGCCCGCGTCGTGCAGCATGCGCGCCAACGAGCCCACCACACGGTGCGCGCTGCGCGGGTCCAGGCCGGCGTGCAGCACGAGCAACTCGGCCACATCGGTGGCGAGCACAAAGCTGGTCTCGAGCGTGCGCTCACCCCGTTCGGGGCGGAACGTGAGCGTGCCCAGGCTCGCACGCATCAGTTGTGCCGCGCCCGTGGCCAGGCTCAGCGCCCGTGGCAGCTCGCCGTAGGCCAGAAGGCGGTTGTCCATTTGCCCCGAAGGTGTGCGCCCCGACGCAGCCAGCGAAGCCTGGATGCCGATGCACTGGTTGGCGGCCGAGCGGATCCACGCCAGGGCGTACGGATTCTTCTTCTGCGGCATGATCTTGCTCGAGCGCGTGAGCGCATCGCCCAGCTCGACCAATCCGAATTCCTGGGTGTTGAAGATCATGAGATCCTCGGCCAAGCGATCCAAGTTGATCAACGCCGCGACCACGAGGGCGAGTCCCTCGATGGGGCCGTCGGCCTGCCACATCGCATCACGCGCGTGCATGACCACACCGTCAAAGCCAAGCAGGTCGGCCAGGCGTTGGCGATCGGGTGCGAGACGCGATCCGTTGGTGCTGCCGCACCCTGCCGGGCTGCGGTTGTAGCGCTCATGGAAGCTGCGTGCCCGGTCCAGATCCCGCAATAGCGGACCTGCAAAGCCCAGCAGGTAGTGGGCCAGCGTCGTGGGCTGGCCCGCTTGCAAATACGTATAGTCGGCCATCAGCGCGTGGCGGTGCTCACCGGCCGTGTCCGCGATCTGATTGCCCGCTTGCAGCAGCGCTTGCATCAGTGCGCGCACGCGTTCGCAGACGACCAGATGCAAGGCGGTTGTGGTGGCCTCGCGCCGCGCCCGCCCCAATCCCAGCCACCGGGCTGCGGGTGTGCGCGCGAGCAGCCAGGACTCGCGATTGGTGTAAAGGTCCCCCTGGGCGGCGTCCGGCTCGAGCTGCTGGGGATGGGCATGGAGCGTCAGCAGGGCGGCCATGAGTTCGCGCCCTTCATCGCGCGGCAAGACGCCGCCGGCAATCTCGGCAATTGCATGGGCCATGTCCACGAGGCCCATCGCCTGCTGCAGGCCGCGCTGGTGGTTCAGCTCGTCAGCGAAGGCATGCTGGATCAGGTCCGCTGAGGGGGGAGCTGCGATGCGCCCGCCCACCTCGAGCACGTCGCGAGCAAGATCGGTTGCCATGGCGCCCGGCTCCGGCTTATACATGGGTCAGCCCTGCCGGGACGGCGTCGGGGCTGGGCTCGAGCTGTGCCGGAATCCAGTCGCCGGAGGCGGCCAACCCGTCGGCGATGGGCTTGAGCGTTTCAAAGCGCAAACCGGCGCGCAAGGCCTCCAGTGCCAGCACATCGGTTGGCGCAATGTTCCCCAATCCCACGTTGACCCCGAAGCGCTCGACCAGCGCGGCCTGCTGGCTTTTCAGGGGCGCCTCCCAAATCAGGCGCTGCACGCGCGGCCCCATGGTGGACTCGAATATGTCGAAGGCTCCGCCAGCGACGAGGCCCGCGTCGTCGTAGACCCCCACGCCCTTGCCCGACTCGCGTCCTTCCACGATGACCCATTGCGCGCCGTCGTCCAAGTCCCTGAGAGCCTGTTGCGCAAGATCCGCGAGGGGCGGCTGCGCCTTGGGATCCTTTTTTCCGACTTCGGAGACGACGACCAGGTCCACATCACGCGCACACTCGATCACGCGTTGCCGACGGTGAGCAGGCAAGTCGATCGTGCCATCGGAGATTTCCACGGCGGTGAAGCCGGTTTCAACCGCGCAATCCATGTACACCCGACAGTGGTGCTGCAAGATGGCCGCTTCGAACAGGGTTCCGCCAGGGCACGTCATGATCCCGTGGCGATTGATGAGGGCAATCTTTTGCCGAAGCACCTCACGCTTGAGAAACACGGAGGTGCCGAAGCTGAACTTCCACAGATCAATGAACTCGCCGGCGACCTCGAGCACATCCTCGGTGGCGCGCAGGCCAAGGCCCGTGTCGATGATCATCGTCAGCCCGCTTTGACGCGGAGCCGTTGCGCGCTGCCGTCGCAAACTCGCAATGACCGCCAGATCCTCCCATGCTCTACCGGTCATGGCCCACCTCGTCCACGAGTTGGCGCAAGGCCCGCTCCACCATGGCCAGGTCCGTGCCCCATGGCACCACCATGGTCTGGCCATCGCGCTCGATGTCGAACTCCAGCAAACAGCACTTGAGCATGGTCAGCTCGCTGCGGTTGCCTGCGATGCGTCGCGGGCACATCTCGATGCGCGGGGGCTCGTCGCCGTAGTAGTGGCGGTGAAACTGCAGGCTTCGCTCGCATCCGATCAGGGTCCAGGCCCGGCGCTCGGCCGGGCGCTCGTCGAGGAAGCTCACATGCCCGCCGATCTGATCCAACCCTCCCGAGCGGCAGGGCACCAGATATTCCTCGGCCGGCGTCTTGCGGGCCAATTCGGCAATCTCGATGCGCTCGAGCTCCACGACAATGGCCGGCAGATCGGCGTAGCTCAGCACGTGGCGAACCAGGTCGAAAAGCTTGGGAGGCTCGGGCGGGGCCACTTCCACAATGCGCAGCACCAGTGGGTCGGGGTGATGAATGAAGTTGATATGGTCGTAGCGGCCCTGCACCACCACGGTGCCCTGCCCCGTCACCCCGTTTTGGCGCGCACACAGCGCAAGCGCCGAGCGGTTTGCACAGTCGGTGGCGGCATCGTGCACGAACGTCGTGGTCTCGGGCAGGCTGAGCACCTCCACCGCGATGATCGGCGAAAACAGGGGCTCGTCCGACCTTCGCTCCACGGCCACCACGGCGAGCGCGCCGCTGGCGACGCTGCCGCCGTGCAGCACGATGAAGTTGGTACGGCGGTAGGCTTCGCGGCCCATCAGGTGCTGCGTGATGGCCTGCTGCGTCATCGCTCCGGCATAGGGCTGCACGCTCACCTGCCGATAGGGAAGCGGCACCAGGTTGCGTTGGTTGCGCAATCCCGCGATGGAACCTTGGGCTTTGTCCATGGCCGTTTCCTTTCTCAGGCGGGACCGATCACAAAATGCCGTTGACGCTCACTGGCACGCAACTCCTTGACGTGCACGTTCAACGGATCGAGCTTGCGCAGGAAGGCCACGCTGTGCGCGTCGGGCAAGGGCAAGGTTCTGACCTCATCGGCCAGCCGCAGCGCAAAACCGGTGTTTTGCGCGACGTCGTCGGGCGTGACATCCGGGTACAGACCACACAAGCGCAGATGCCCCTCGGCGTCGAAGTCAAAGAGCCCCAACTCGGTGAGCAGCCAATCGGGCCCTCCCCCGCGATGGCGCAGGTCTTGGCGGGTGCGCCCATCGACCGATCGGTGCCCCAGATTGGTCACGAAGTCGCAGCGCTCCACCAGACGAAACTGGCGGCTTCCATCCTTGCCCACCGCCGCCCGGTGCGCGGTGGTCCACAGGGTCAGATGGCCGACATCGCACGACAGGTTGCATCCGCCACCGCCGCCGGGCAATTTGAGCTTGAGCGCCTCGGCGCCCAGGCGGGTGACGTTCGCATTGCCCCAGGGGTCGATCTGCAGCCCGGACAGAAACATGCGATCAAGCCGCCCGGACGCGGCCAGATCGAAGAGCTCTTCAATGTCCAGCGCACACTCGGCGCCCCGGTCGAGCGCCCAGTCGTTGGACGTCGGGGTGAGAAAGGGAGGGGTGGGATTCAGGCCATAGGTGGCACCGGCAACGAACACCAGATTGGGGGCGTGCGTGTGCTTGGCCAGATGCAGCGCGAGCTGAACCAAGGGTGAGCCGTAGCCATGAAAGACGACCGTACCGTCGACCACCGTTTGCGCGAGGTTGTACACCATTGCCTCGCCAAAAGTGCACGTGTTGCTCATGCCGACTCCTCACCGTACAAACGCATCCATGCCGCATCGCTATGGCTCCAACTCGCCAGCCGCGATTGGGTCGCCTTGCCGCCCACCCGTTTCAGGTAGTCCTGGTGATCCGGGCAATCGAGCACATAGGGTTCGAGGTACTGCGTGGCAAACGCCTGCGCGCCGGCACTGGCCGCTGCGAAATACAGCGCGGTGTGGGGCCGGTCATAGGCATACATCGGATAACACGCCGTGGGATGTGCGCCAAAGGGCACCTCGGCAAGGGCGGCCACGTAGAAATAGGGGATGGTGGCGCCGCCGAGCGCGCGCAGCTCGGCGTTGCTGACGATGCGCTCAACCGTGGCCACGACCTTCTTCGCCGCACGGCTTGCCAGAAGATCGGCCACGGGCGGCCCCTCGATGCGCAGATTGCCGTGCGCATCCCCGTACTGGGCGTGAATCAGGGCGACGTCGGGCTGCAGCGCCGGCACGAGCAACAGGGGGTCGCCGGTATAGGGGCATGGCATGGCGACGTACTCGGGGTGGAGGCCCTCGAAGCTTGTGCCGCGCACCGAGCGTACAGGCAGGAAGGGAAGCCCATACGCGGCGGCCCGCAATTGCTGCACCACGGTGTAGCAGCAGCTATCGGCGACTTCCACGGCCCCCGATTCGCACGCCCGCCGGAAATTGGGCGCCAGGCCAAAGTCCTGCTCGAATCCCACGTAGCTCTCGGCGCTCGTGGCCACGCAGCCGCCGCCGCAGAGCATGTCAATGTCGATGCCGTGCGCGGACCCGACCACCTTGAGGCCTTTGCGTCCGGCGCGAATGATCGCGCGGATGGCTGCCATGGGCTCGCGCGACGAAAGGCCGCCACCAACGGCGAGCCAATCGCCGTCCTTGATGTGCGCCACGAGCTCGTCCAGATCGACGCGCTTGTCAAGCGCTGGATAGGTTGCGTTCATATGGCCGTCATGCCTCCGTCGACCGCGACGATGGACCCCACGCAGAAGCCAGCGGCATCGGACAACAAAAAGGCAACGGCTTCGGCAATGTCATCGGGCGTGCCAAAGCGGCCGATGGGATATTTCGCCAGGCGCCTGTTCATCGCCTCCTCGCTGGTGTCGCTGCCCAGCAGCGAGCGCCCCATGGCGGTTTCGGCAACGGTGCCCGGGCACACGCAGTTCACGCGCACCCCATGCTTGGCGTATTCAGCGCCCATCTGGCGCGTCAGATTGACGATGGCGCCCTTGGCTGCGCAGTACGCGGCCATGTTCGGGATGCCCACAAGTCCGGCGACCGAGCCCACGTTCACGATCGCGCCGCGCTTTGCAGAGACCATCTCGGGCAGCACGGCCTTGGATGCCAGGAATGTGCCCAGGACGTTGACGTCCCAGACGCTTTTCCAACTCTCGAGCGTGGAATCATGCACGGCACCGAATCCGGCGATCCCTGCGTTGTTGAAAAGCCCGTCGATGGCGCCCAGCGCCTCGTGCGCCGCCTGCACTGCCCGGCTCACGCTTTGCTGGTCGGTGACATCGCACACGAAGCCATGCGCGTTGGCTCCTTGCTCCCGCAATGCGCCAGCCGCGCTTTGCGCCACGGCGCCGTCCCGATCCAGAAGGGCCACGGCCGCGCCTTCGCGCACCAGCGTGCGCGCCGTGCGCAAGCCGATCCCTGCTCCGCCGCCCGTGATCACCACATGGCGTCCTGTCAATGTGCCTTGCATCGTTATCTCCTTTTGGTCTGTTGTGTTCAATGCCCGGTGTGACCATCCATCACACCGAGGAATACCCGCCATCCACCACCAGCGCGCTACCGTTGCAGTAGCTTGCCTCGGCGCTGGCCAGGAACGCCACGGCTGAGGCCACGTCGTCAACGTCGCCCACAGCCCCCTGCGGAATGCGCGCCACGACTTGCGCCAACAGCTCGGGTTGCTGCAACCTCCAGTGCGTCATCGGCGTATCGATCATCCCGGGGCAAACGGCGTTGCAGCGAATTCCCAACGCCGCGTAGTCCACGGCCAGCGAACGCGTGAGCATGACCGCGGCGCCCTTCGTGACGGAATAGGCCGCTCGCGCCGGAAAGGCCACGAGTCCTGCAACCGAGGCGATGTTCACGATCGCCCCCGCACCCTGGGCGATCATGACCGGAAGGCACTGGCGGCACATCAGAAACATGCCCCGCACGTTCACCCCCCACACGTGGTCGAAGTCCGCAACCGATGTCTCGTGCAGACGCAGCGCCTGCGGCCCGCCGGTGATGCCTGCGTTGTTGACCAGAACGTCGATTCTTCCGTGGACTTGCATCACCTGGTCGACAGCGGCCGCCACCGCGGCGGGCTCGGCCACGTCAGCCTGCACCGGACGCACTCGCATGTCGGCAGGGGCCCAGGACCGCAGCTGCGCGGCCTGCAGCGCAGGCCCATCGACATCCAGCGCAAACACCGTGTCGCCATCCTTCAAGAAGCGGTTGACGATGGCATGCCCGATGCCGGATGCGGCACCGGTGACGATGACCACGCGGCTCATAGGTTTTTCAGCGTGCGCTGTCCAGCGCGCAGCCGTGCCAGTTGGATGAAGTGGGTCGGGTTCAGAAACAGCTCATCGAGATCGCCCAACTGGTCGATGGTCAGCCCCTGCTTCATCAAGTGGCTGAGGTACTGAAAGGCATCCTTGGCGCCGTAGCCCACGTGATGCGCACCCACGACGCGACGCGTGGCCTCGTCGATGATGATCTTTTGAAATCCCGACATCTTGGGCTCGAGAAACGCATACAGCATGGTGCGATCGCTGGCCGGTAGCGCCACGTTGAGGCCGTCTGGCGTGTCGGGTGGCATCTTGATGGTGATGATGTTCTTGTAACGCGCCTTGGCCTCCTCCTCGCTCAAGCCCGCCCAGCTCACTTCGTAGTGGGTATGCAGAAAATCAGGCCAGTCCTCGGGCTTGTAGGACACGTCCTCACCCATGATGCAGCGCGCCGCGTACGTCCCGCTTTTGCGCGCCTTGAACATCTCCATGGGGCTGCCAATGAGGTCGCCGATGGCATACACGTTCGGCACGGAAGTTCGCAGCTTGTGGTTGACGATGATTTCGTTTTTCGCGCCGAGCTTTACGCCGAGCACCTTGGCGGGCATTTCCGAGTTCGGGATTTCCCCAAGTCCGGCGAACACGAAATCCGTCGCCACCCTCTCGACGCCCTGGGGCGTCCGGATGAAGGCGGCGCAGACGCGCCCTTGGGCATCGGATTCGAGGCGTTCGATCTGCGAGCCCTCCCAGATCTCCATGCCCTGGTCCGTCATCCGGTCAATCGCGTATTGCCGGGTCTCCTGGTCCGCAACCAGTTTGAGAAGCTGGCTGCGCACGACCATGATGGTGCGTCGCCCGGTTGCATTGAAGAAGCAGCCGTATTCCACCGCGGTCTTGGAGCCGCCGACCACCACCACAGTATTGCCGGGTTCGTAGTCGAGCGTCTCCACGAGATTGACGTAGTTGTAGACACCCTTGAGATCAGCCCCGTCGCATGCCAAGGGCTGGGGTCTGGCTCCCAGGCCAAGAACAAGATTCTTGGCACGGAAGCGGCGCCCGGCCACCTCCACGGTATGCGAATCCAGGATGGTTCCCTCAGCGTTGAGCACGTACTCCAGATCGAGCTGCTCCTTGCTTTGGTAATTCATGATCGCGTGCGGACCAACGCGGCCCTTGCGGAAGATGTCGATGAGCTCCTTGATGGGCGCTCGCACTCCCGTCATGTCCTGGAACCACAGCTTGCCCGACATCGTGCGCTCGAGCATGAGCTGTGCCGCGCATTCGGAAAGCAAATGGTGCGGGACGCACGCATTGTGGGGACAGGATCCCCCAAGAAAGGGCCATTTCTCGATGATGAGCTGACGCCCTCCCATGGCGCGCAGATAGGCGGAACCAAATCGGCCGCCTGCGCCACCGCCCAGAAAGATGGCGTCGTACTCACGGTCGTCGTCTTCATTCACGTTGAAGAGCGCGCCGTGGGCTCGCCCCTCAATCAAGTCATCGATGCGCTTTCCCCAAGCGCTGATCGTGTCATGCTCGTGACGGATATCTGTCATGGTTGGATTCCTTGCGCGCACGCGCGCAGACTGCGATGAGATTTAAAAGCTGCAGCAAGGGCACGTGCTGCGGTATGTCCCCGAGCCGTCCCACGGATGGCCATGCGTGATGGGCATTGCTTTTGGCATGACCGCCTGGCTGGCGCACTGCGAGCACACCCAGACATCGGGCGGCTTGGTGCCAGCCATGACCAGACTCAGGAACTGGTGCCCACAGTCTGGGCACTCGAGCGCGAGAACGGGCATGGCACTGTCTCCTTGGGGCTGCATTGCGAGCGGGGAGCGCCCCCTTCGGATGACGCTCCGATGGATGTGCCGGCCCTAGGCCGCTTTTTTCTGCGCGGCCAGCTCGTTGCGCACGAGCTGCGTTCCCGCCACCAGCGCATGCAGCTTGTCCTTGGCGATGTAGCGCTGCAAAAGAATGAGCCCGCAGTCGGTTGTGACGCCCAGGCGATCGGCCGGCACGTACTCCAGCAGCTTGCGGATGCGCGAGGCCACCTCTTCCGCGGTTTCGGTGATCGTGCTTTTGACGTCGATGACGCCGGCCCAGAAATCCACGTTGGGTGGAAGTGGATGCTTTTTGATCACGTCCAAGCCGGACAGATCGTCGGCGCGCCGCCCACAGTTCTCCAGATTGAGGACATTGATGTGTGCCTCGTAGGCCTTGGGAATGATGGTGGCCGTGGCGGCCGGCTGCTCGCCCTTGCGCTGTGTCAGGTCAAAGATCTCGCCGGACTGTGCGGTGGAGTCCGGCATGTAAGCCGGCGTGCCACCCCAATTTCCCCAGCAGACATGCACGATGATCTTGGCCTTGGTGATGCCTTCGACAGCGCGGTTGAAGGCTTCGATCGCATAGTCCTCGAAGAAGTACGGCCACGTGAATTCGTCGATCTGAATGAAATCCGCACCAATGGCCTCCACCTCCTTGAGGTCCTCATTGATGGCTGCGGCCATCGCCATGGCGCGGTCACGGCTGGATTTGTAGTGCAAATCGTTGGTGCATTGCGCCAGAACCTGAATGCCCGTGTATTGCACCTTGATCGGCTTTTGGGTCGCCTTGCGCAACGCCTTGGCCTGCTCGACCATCAAGGCGCCATGGCGCTTGATGGGCTGGGTCAGCGTGCCCGCATGCAATCGGCTGTAGATCGGGAAGCCAAGATGGCCGCCTTTGAGGTCGTACCCCAGGCGCTTCATGTAGTAGTACAGCACCTGGTCCGCGTAGTTGTCCCCGTGCACACGCGCATCGGAGATGATGTCCAAGCCTGCTGCTTCCTGATCAGCCACCACCGCATTGATGACGTCTTCAAGCGCCTCCTGCCACATGGAATCCGGCGGCTGCTGATCGCCGCTGAATGATCGTGAAAAGGTTGCGTCCCACCAGCGAGGATTGGGGTAGTTGCCCACCATGCTGGTCGGAATCAAGATCTCCTTGGTGCCAATTTTCATGCTTTGTCTCCTTAGGTGCTCGTCTCGCAGCACATCTCTGAGCCCGACGTGCAATTGCTGCGTACCACACGCCTTTGTTATCCAGACATATGCAGAGTAGATCTAACTATGCCAAATGAAGAGGGGACATTCCCTTTGCGGACATTCCCCTTTCGGGATTTCCCGTAGAAGTCGGGCGAGCATGCGCTGCGCAGCGCGCCTCTGACGACGTCCTCTGCGTTGGGACGTTGAGCGGTGCTCGCGGGCTGTCGATGGGCCACGCGGATTGGCGCGGATGGGGGTGCCGCGCCAGCATGTCCTTCGGTGGCAAGCTCTGTGTGTGTCCGCACGGGCGCCTCACACCGCGCCGGCGTCGGATGCCGAAGCCCGCCTCACCAGCGCAGCGGGCGTGTCCAGGCCGGCTTCGTCGACGGGCGCGGCGGCGCTGCGGACAACCGCGGCACCAACACATCCTGCGTGGATGTGCAGCGCGGTGTGAATCATGCCTGCGCCGCAACGACCGGGAGACGATCGCTCAGCAGACCTCGCGCCGGGGACACCAGCAAGGCCGGGTGCCGCGATCGGGCGTCATGCCCATGAGCACACCGTTCGTCGTGGCGCTGGACGCAACCATGCATTCGGGTCGAGCAAGGCGAAGGCCCTGACTGCGCAACCAGCTTGCATGCCCAAAGGTGATCCATCAGCCCCCGCGGCATGCAGGCCTCGTATCGGCAACCCACCCTTGGGAAACGGCTTGCCGGCCACGCTCAACCCTTGTGAGCAGGTGGCTGCTGGTTCTTAATCCACTCTGAAATGGCTTGCGAATTGATCTCGCTGTTCCGCTCGTTGTCTTGCGCGTCGTCCCATCCGCGCTGCCACCGGCCCATATGTGCGACACGGGGGACCTCATCACGCTTCTTGCCATTTCGATAGGCCTCGGAGCCCGCCTGGAACGACAGCTCACCCCACGAGCCCCCCAAGGATTTGATGCAAAAAAGCTCCCACGCCGCTCCTGGCATTTGGTGTGTGCCGGCTTCCCAAAAGGCGTACCCGCGGCGCGTCGTGCGCAACAACGCAGCCGCCTCGGTCAGCGAAAGCCCAAGCGCCTTGCGCAACACGCGGAGTTCACCCGGCTGCGGCATCTGAGGCCCCTCGGCATCAGCCCCTGCATTTGCCAAGCGATGCAGTCGCTGGTCCTCGATCCAAGGCTCATCCTCAGGATGAGGACATTCGTCATGACTGCTGTTCATCGCCCGCTTCGCCTGTCTAGTGAATTCCTTTCATTATCGAACATTTTCCACGCAGCGGACTTGACAGATTGGGTTTGTAGTGTATTTTATTCACTGACGTTGATAGACATTTCTTCTTATGACGTCTTTCGTAGTCTCTTTATGCTTGTTTTAAACAACTGTTCCTCAGCTGCAGTCGATCAAGCTGCATTGAGGACGCTCAAATCCAGGAGGATGAATGATTTGCACAAACGCATTGCGTCGCGCTGTCTGGCTGGCTTTTGTCTGGCCAGCGCCGACGCAGGACTGCTCCGCAGGCCGGGTCTGGCTGTGCAGTGGGGGCCTGAATTGCGGAGATCGCAAGCAGGCGACTGCACCCCGGCACAGGCGCTTCTGTTTCAACAGTAACGTGGGGAGGGGGCATGCCTAAGCCCGTTACCGAGCAGACGAAAAAGCAGTACAGCAAGCGCTGCGGCGACCTTTACCGCCTATACAAGGCCGAGGTGGCTCACCTGTCCGGCGAGCCCAGCATGGAGGGGTTCATCGCCTGGCTCGTCGCGCGCCGGCCCACCTTGGCGAAGGCCACATGGCGGCAGTATCGCGCCGCAGTCTGCTGGTGCCTCGGCCAGCTCCCGCACTCAGACAGGCACAGACTGATCGAGGAACTGCGCAGAGCAGCGAATCCCGCCGATCCCTCGACCCTTCCATCCAGAACCTCGCATGGGAAGGCGAAGCACATCTCACCCGATGACCTTCGCGCGCTTCAGGACCGGCTTTTGCAACATCCTTCGCGCTGGTCGGCCCTCGCGAATGCGTGGCTCCGGTGGACCGTTGTGACGGGTCTTCGACCCACGGAGTGGCGGCACTGCCAGGTCTCCCAGGAGCAACCTGGCCGAGTTGTCATGGCAGTTCAAAACGCCAAGGCGACCCAGGGACGCGCCCATGGGGAGATGCGGACGATCGCCTTTGCGGGCCTCGACTTGCAGCAAACGCGCGAACTCGCGGATTTCGCCTTCGCGATGCGGGCGTTTGCCCAACAGGGCCATTTCGACCGCGTATACGACGGGGTGCGCTTGACCATCCACCGTGTGGGACTCAAGCTCTGGCCGAGGCGAAAACGCCCCATCACGCTGTACTCGGCCAGGCATCAGTTTTGCGCCGACGCGAAGTCTGCTGGGCTCTCAGCCGAAGCCATCGCGGCTCTCATGGGGCATGCCGTGACGGTCACGCACGAAGAACATTACGGGAGGCGGCGCTATGGCCGCGGCCAAGTGGACGTGGAGCCGGACCAGGCGGATATGGCGCGGGTTCGCCGTAACTCCCCCGGAAGGACACCGAAACCGACCTCCGCACCCCTGAAGGATTCACGGAGGCCCAAGGGCTAGCCCATTTCTTAATTCTTAATTCTTAATTCTTAATTCTTAATTCTTAATTTTGGAGATTTTCATGACAGCAGTTGGAATCGACATTGGTCGCTCGGGCGTCAAAATTGCAGGCCCTCGTGCCCGCGTGCCAATTTTTCCCGCCCTGGCGTGTCCCGCCGTGGCCGTGGAACCGGGGCCCGAGCGACAACGCGCCGAGCACGATACCGTGCAGGTCGATGGACAGGCCTGGTTTGTCGGGGAATCGGCCCAGATCCATGGAGGTGCAACAAACTCCACGTACGCCGGGTTTGAGGCGAGCCCGCAATACGTCGCGCTGGCCGAAGCGGCACTGCGCCGGGCCACAGAGGCAGACGGGGTCGCGCCGAAACGGATTGTCGTCGGTGTGCCGAGCGAGGCTGGGCACACCGAGCGCGCGCGCGTCGAATCCACATGGCGTCGCATTGCCCCACACGCTGCACTTCGTGTGGTGGCCCAGCCGGCTGGGGCGTTAATTGCCGCGGCATCTGACCATCCGCGGCTTTTAGAGGAGACCGTGATCGTGGCCGACGTTGGGCAATATTCAAGCGACCTTGTCATCAGCGCCCAGGGCCGGCCGATGGCCGGCAGCTTTGTCTCCCTGCCAGGCGTGCGGTTCGCAGTCCAGCACCTTGCAGCCGCCCTGCGCGAACGCCTGGTCGGGTCGCCAACCCACGACGCTTTGGAACGTGCTCTGAGGGATGGACGCTTGCCCCATCTCCTTAAAGTCCATGATGTCCACGACGAAGCGAAGGCAGCGGTCGCTGCGATGACCGCCCTGATCCGTGCGGGAATCCAGCGATTGATGACTGCGCGCCAGGATGTTCAAGTGCTGCTCTTGGCGGGTGGAGGAGCGCCACTCTTGGATCTCGATTTGCCAAGCCTCACTGCACCCGGCGGGCGCTACGCCGTGGCGAATGGCTTTGCGATGATTGCTCAGGATCTTTGAGGGCAAATCATGGCAAAAAACCCCACCATTGGCCTTGCAGTCTCCTCGGACTTGTATGCACGGTATGCAGCTCTTGATCTGGCGCGGCGCCGCAGGGTACTCACCGCGCTGCGCCAAACGCTGGCGCGCGAACTCGGGGATCAAGACAGAGATCCTGCGCCAAGCCCGCCTGCCGCCGAGCCCACGGCTCACCAGCACTCAGGAGCCCCGAAAACGCTCCAGAATCCTGCTTTGCCGTCGTCGACGCTTCCCGTTAGCCCGGATCGCCCGCAGGCGCGGCCACACTTGCCGCTCGACGGTTGGTGATGCGACGCATGGCCCTACGGACAAACCCGCTGTCGCGGCTGTCCGTCAGGGCCTGGGCGCACCTGAAAATGTCCGCGCCCGCTGAGCGCGCAGGCTAGACGCGCCAGGACCGGGTTCGAGGGAAAGCGCTCGCCGTAGGTCGGAAGCATCAGAACCACGAGACTGATGACGACGAACACACCGCGCAGCGGCGCCTGCAGACGGCGCCCGAAGCGCCACAAAAAAGCAAGCGCAAAACTGACGCCGACCATGCCGCCGAGGACGGCCTCGATCGGCGTGTGCGCATGCACGGCGACGCGGGAGATGGCGATCGCCAGGGCAAGGCCAAACCCCAGGGCCGTAGCCACGAAACGCACGCCGGGGCGCGCCCTGGATGCCGCCAGGCAACCCAGCACCGGCCACACCAGGAACGACAAGGCGGTATGACCGCTCAGGCCGATGAAGTCAAACCCCGGCAGGCCGATGCCCCACCCCATGTAGGCCACCTTGGTTGCGGCCACCACGGCGATGTCCAAACCCAGGACCGCAAGCCAAGCCAGGGCCACCGCCCGGGTCTGCGCCCGCGCCGCCAGCCACAACGCCACCAGCGCTGCAACCGGCAGCAGCACCGCACTATCGCCGAGATTGGTCAGGCGCAGCCAGTCAAGCTGCGTCATGCGACATCCCGTGCAGCGCGCCTGACGCCTCAGTCCCCATTGCCGCGCCCGTAGTGATCCTCGAACCGGACGATGTCGTCCTCGCCCAGATACCCGCCCGACTGGACCTCGATGAGTTCGAGATCGATTTTCCCCGGGTTTTCCAGGCGGTGCCGGTGACCCAGAGGGATATAGGTGGACTCGTCTTCGGCCAGAAGCGTGTCGCGCTCGCCACACACGACGCGCGCCACGCCCTTGACCACCGTCCAGTGCTCGGCACGGTGGTGATGCATTTGCAGCGACAGCCGTCCGCCGGGTTTGACGAAGAGGTGCTTGACCAGAAATCGCGGCCCCTGCGCCACCGTCTCGTACCAGCCCCAAGGGCGGTACACCCGGGTATGCTCGCGCGCCTCCTTGCGCCCCTCGCTTCTGAGGCGCTCCACCACGGCCTTCACGTCCTGCAGCCGCCCCTTGTCGGCCACGAGCACGGCGTCCCGCGTGGTGACCACGACCAGATCCTCCACGCCGAGCAGCGTGAGCAGGCCACTGTCGGCATAGGCGCTCGTGCCCTTGCAGTCCTGCAGCATCACGTCGCCGTGCGCCACGTTGCCCTGCGCATCCGCCGCGGACATCTCCTGCAGAAACCGCCACGAGCCCACGTCGTCCCAGCCCGCATCCAGGGGGACGAGCGCCGCCTTGTCGGTGCGCTCCATCACCGCGTAATCGATCGACTCGCTGCGCGCCTGGGCAAACGCGGCTGCATCGAGCCGGCAGAAATCCAGGTCTTCGGTGCTGAGCGCCACGGCGCGGGCGCACGCGTCGGCCATCTGCGGCTCCAGCCGCGCCAGCTCCTGCAGGAACGCGTCCGCGCGAAACGCGAACATGCCCCCGTTCCAGAAATACTCGCCACTGTCGACGAAGGCCTGGGCGCGCGCTGCGTCGGGTTTTTCGACGAAGCTTGCAATGCGCCAGGCGCGGGCATCCCCATGCGCGGGCTCCAGCGCGTCGCCCTTGCGCAGATAGCCAAATCCCGTCTCGGCCCGTGTGGGCTTGATGCCAAAGCTCACGATGCAGCCGGCTTGCGCCGCGTCGATGGCCGCTTCAACGGCCAGCCCGAAGGCATCGACGTCGGCCACGACCTGATCCGCCGCAAGCAGCAAGACGATGGCCTGTGGCCCGTGCTGCGCCTGCACCCATTGCGCGGCGCACGCTGCCGCGGGCGCCGTGTTACGCGCCTGTGGCTCCAGCATGACCTTGCCGCCCTGGATGCCGGCTTCGCGCAGCTGCTCGGCCACGATGAAACGGTGGGTTTCCCCGCAAATCGCCAGGGGCGCCCCGGCGCCGGGCAGGGTTGCGGCGCGCAGCGCCGTGTTCTGCAACAGGCTTTGCGCGTCCACCAGCGACAGGAACTGCTTGGGATACAGCTCGCGCGACAACGGCCACAGCCGCGTGCCGGAGCCGCCAGCGAGAAGAACAGGAATGATGATCGGCATGCTTGCTTGGTAAAAACGGGTGAGTGACGGTTGCAACCCGCGGCTCGCGCCGCGTGGTGCGCCTGGCGCTGCGCGGGTGCAGCAAAAATCGTGCGCGACACATGTGTGCCCGCACTGCGGGCATACGGCGCCGCGCGACCAGAACAGCGCAATGGTGGTTCTCATCGACGCGCACAACACGCAGGACGCGCCTGGGACGGGCGTGGCGGCGAGACCCAAACCTCTGACCCGGCAACGGGGCAAGTCCAGGTCTGTGACCCGCGAAACCCCCACGACAGCGCCGTCAGGCGCTTAGTGGCGGGAGAGTTCATACCATCCCGGTGCTGCCGCTGGATCGTCCGGCTGACGCCGAATATGGCGGCATCCGCGCAGAGCTCGAAGCGGCTGGCCAGCCTATCGGCATGAATGATCTGCTGATCGCTGCGCACGCCCGTGCGCTGGGCCTCACGCTTGTCACGGACAACACGCGCGAATTCGGCCGCATCCGTGGCCTCAGCGTCCAGAACTGGCTGGAAAGATAGATGGGCTATCCACGATCCAATTGGAGGCCTCTCCGCAATCGAAAATCATGCACCACCACGGACGGGGGCCAGCTCGCATCAACGATCGTTTGCAGGACTGGCAAGATGCGACCACGCGATAGAGGGGCAGGAGAGCAACGACGGAGGTTGTCGGAGAAGACCCGGCAAACTTGAGTTGACGGACAGCGATCGCCGACGCAGGGCACGCCATGCGCTATGCGTCGCCTTCGCCATCCCCAAGGACACCTCCAGGCAACGCTCGGCCTCCGCCAGTACATCCGCGTCGACGCGACCAAAGACTGGCCCGATCTTGTCGCGCAGGATCGATAGGTCCTTTTTGCGGCGGCATGAACGGCGCCTTGGCGCCAATCCGCGAACGGTCAAGCAGGTCCTCAACCTTGCCCGCGTCGGTGCCAATGCGCGCGCCCGCATCCAGGCCCAGGCGCACGCCGTTCGGGGAGCTGTGTGAGCACGAACGATCCGGGGTTGTTTGCGCCGATCGTGGAAGCCGGGTGTGCCCGCGATGCCGAATCAGCATGCGTGGCGGCCAGACCCAAACCGGCACGCCGGCAACGTGGCAAGTCCAGGTTCCTGGCCCGCGAAGCCCCCATCACAACGCCCTGTATTGAGCGACGGGCGCGTGGGTTTTCTGCCCAAGCACCGGCGCAACAGTACTATTGCGGCCGACCATCCTCGACCACCGTCTCCACGCAAACCCGATGCACCCGCGGTCCTTCAGGCCACAGCTGTCCCCCTTCGCGCAACGACGACCTTGGCGTGCAGGTTGGGGCTTGGCATGGCTGGCCTTGCTTTGGCAAACGTTGTTGCCGCTGGCGCCAGCCGCGGTCGCAGCGCAAAGCCAAGGGGTGGAGGTGCCCTATTGCCACACGCTGCAAGCGGGCCCGAACGCAGGCCCGGGCCTGCCTGACCACACCAAACTCCGCTTCATCTCGCTGTCCGGCGCGGCGCTTTTAAGCTACACAGGTTTGCACACGGCGGGACCTGCGCCCGCAGTCCCGCACACGTGGGCCCCCGTCCACGCCCAGCGCGCTGCTCGCGCGCCCACATTGAGGCCGATACGGCAATCGTCCGCGCTCTTGCGGCCGCCTTGCCGGGCCCCGCCCTCTCGCGTCTGAAGTTCGTCCGGCAGATCCCGCGCAACCCAAGCGCGGCTTCTGGCCGGATCGTCTAGCGCGATGCACGCTCAGGCGTGTGTTGCGCATCGCCACACCCCGCACCCCCGCGTCCAGCGTCGGCATGAAGCCACGCCAACGGACCCGGTGTGCAAACCATGACTTCGACCGAGAGCAAACCCATCATGCATCGAATTGCCATGCAATGCTTGGCGCTGGCCGTCTTACCTGCCACCGCATTTGCGCAAACCGCAGCGCAGCTCCCCCTCATCACCGTCACCAGCACGCCCAGCAGCCTGCCCTGGCGCACCTGGCTGCGCGACAGCGATTTGACCGCCCGCCGCGCCGCCACCAATGACACCGCGAGCCTGCTCCTGGGCATTCCGGGGCTGTCCGTCAACGCCGCTGGCGGGGCCTCGGGCCTGCCGCAGTTCGACGGCCTGTCGGATGACAACCTCAATATCCAGCTCGACGGCATGGGGCTGATTGCCAGTTGCCCCAACCACATGAACCCCGTGCTGTCCTACGCCTCGCCCAGCCAGGTCGAGTCCATCACCGTCTATCCGGGCGTGGTGCCGGTGTCGGTGGGCGGAGACGCCATCGGCGGGGCCATCGATGTCAAGACCAATCCGCCGCGCTTTGCCCCACTGGGGCAGACGAGCATCGCTGGCGGTGAGGCCAGCGGCGGTTACGCCAGCAACGGCAACGCCCGCAGTCTGGGGCTGGGCGCCTACTACGGCACGCACGCGTTCTCCATCCGCTACGACGGCTCCATCACCAAGGCCGACGACTACGCCGCTGGCGGCAACTTCAAGACGCTCACCGCCACGGGACGTCCTGGCGTGAGCCTGGGCCGCGACGTGGTGGGCTCCACGGCCTACGACGTGCGCAATCACAACCTGGGGTTCGCGTGGAAGGGCAGTGAGCAGTTGCTCGAACTCGGTCTGGGCTATCAGGAGGTGCCGTATCAGCTCTACCCCAACCAGCGCATGGACATGCTGGGCAACACCGAAAAGCGCGTGAATTTGCACTGGCTGCGCAACTTCGCATGGGGCAGTCTGGACGCACGGGTCTATCACGAGTCGGTCGATCACCACATGAATTTCGGCAACGACAAGCAGTACCTGTACGGTACCGCCCCCGGCATGCCGATGACCACCCAAAGCCACACCACCGGTGCCAAGCTCAAGGCCAGCCTTGAGCTGTCGCCGCAGGACGTGCTGCGCACCGGGCTGGACTATCAGCGCTACCGACTGGAAGATTGGTGGGCGCCGTCAGGCACCGGCGTGATGGCCCCCAACGCCTTCCTCAACGTCGATGATGGCCGGCGTGATCGGGTTGGCCTCTGGGCAGAATGGCAAACGCAACTGGCGACGTCGTGGCAGGTGCTCAGCGGCCTGCGCGTGGAGCAAGTGCGCACCGACGCCGGACCGGTGCATGGCTACGCCAACAGCAACGGCATGGGCGTCATGATGAACAATCAACTGCGCGACGCCAACGCCTTCAACGCCAGCAGCCGCGCACGCACCGACACCAATGTCGACGCCTCGGTGCTGTCGCGCTGGACGCTCGGCCCCACGCAGGACATCGAGCTCGGCCTGGGCCACAGCGAGCGTTCGCCCAACCTCTACCAGCGCTATGTTTGGAGCACCTGGAGCATGGCCGCGGTGATGAACAATTTTGTCGGCGACGGCAACGGCTACATCGGCAGCCTCAACCTCAAGCCAGAGAAGGCCACGACGCTCAGCGCCAAATTCGACTGGCACGCCGTTGACCGCGCCTGGGCGTTCAGCGCCCAGCCGTTTTACACCCATGTGACCGACCACATCGACGCGGTACAGTGGAATCCGGCCACCAACGCTGCGGCGGCAACACTCACCAAAGACAAGTTCGTCATCCTCCAATACGTGAACCAGACCGCACGGCTGTACGGTCTGGACCTCTCCGGAAAAATGCCGCTAGGGGCCAGCGTCATTGGCCAGCTCGGGCTGCAGGGCTTGGTCAATTACACGCGCGGGGAGAACACCACCACGGGCGACAACCTCTACGCGATCATGCCGCTGAACACCCGCTTGTCCCTCACCCAGCACCTGGGCGATTGGAACAATGCGCTGGAGTGGGTGCTGGTGAAAGCCAAGACGCAGGTTTCTGCCATGCGCAATGAGATCCCAACGCCTGGCTATGGGCTGCTCAATCTCCGAGCCAGCTATGCCTGGAAGCAAGCGCGCGTGGACTTCGGGGTGGAAAACCTGTTGGACAAGCTCTACGCGCTGCCCACCGGTGGCGCCTATGTCGGTCAGGGCACGACCATGTCGCTCAACGGCCTGCCATGGGGCATCGCCGTGCCCGGCCCCGGTCGCTCGGTCTATGCACGGGTAAGCGTGAAGTTCTGATCGCGCCACGCGCATCCCAACGGGGCAGACCTGCCGCAAGCGCGGCGGGTCTCGGGGGCTGGCGAACGCCCTCACCGTCCATCGATTGGGCACCGAATCGGTGATATCGACGGCGCCTCGCACGCGCTCGATCAGACTGTTGAGTCCGTGACCCAGCGAGGCGTCGCCTTGGGAAGGCCCATGCAGCCGACGCCACGCACGCGCCCATGGCTTTGTGCGCGCCCTTGCCGTGCCCGGATCGCAGTGCCCCGCTCGACACCCCGGCCGCGCAGCGTGCCGCACCCCTCACCACACGCTTGCGTCAAAACGCCAGGCCGCCCTCGATGGCCGCGATGCCAGCCTTGGCGCAGGTGTCGTTGTTGGCGCCATTTGGCGCACCGGACATCCCGTTGGCGCCAACGCGCTGCCCGCCGGCTTCAATGGGCATGCCGCCACCAATGACCACGACCCCCGGCAGATGCACGATCGCCTCGTCGGCAGAACCCGGCTTCACGGCGCGCCCGGCAATGCTTGTCGTGGACTCCCGCCAGCTTGCCGCCGTGCGCGCCTTGCCAATTGCTGCGTCCACCGTGTGCGCGCCACACCGGCGGCCTCGCCCACGGCGCCGCAGCGCCCGAGGCACCAGGCAGGAGCCCGGTCGGCGAGTGCGGCAGAAGGCCGGACTCAACCGGGAAATCCTCTCGGCGGCGTTCGGCATGGCGCATCCGATGCTCGCGTACAAAGCGGAAGAAGCGGGTACGCGACTGCACCTGAGCCATACGCGCCAACTCAAACCGTCGCAGCGATGCTCGGCCTGTTGGGAACTTGTCCCCAAGACCCTTGCCGAGCGCATGCATGTCTGCCCGCACTGCGGGCACGTCATGCCGCGCGACCGCAACAGCGCGTTGGTGGTTCTCATCGACGCCCATGCAGCGCAGGAAATCCCTTTTCGGGACACACCTGGGACGGGCGTGGCGGCGAGACCCGAACCTCGGCCACCGCAACGCGGCAAGTCCAGGTCCTTGACCCGCGAAACCCCCGCTACAGCGCTACGCGGCTAGCGGCGGGAGAGTTCATCAGCGGGTGCCATTATCGTGCTGCGCCTGGCGGCTGCCATGTATCGCCTGCGACCGGCTCAGCGTCCGGGCTAGCCTCCAGCCAGGCGTCGAACGCCGTGAGATCACCACGGCTACGCCGCTGCGCGAAATAAGCGCTCGTCTTGAGCGCTGACACCTTTTCGGCAATGGCCGTCACAAAAAACTGGTTCATCGAGACATGCTCATCGAGCGCCACTTTCTTGGCGTACTCCATGAGCGAATCCGGCACGCGCAAGGCATAGTTGGCCATCAGAATCTCTCCAGTTGAAGGGTTTGCAAAAAGGCTCCGGGCGCGAGGACCGGAAGGCCAAACCGATGAGCGGGCACGAAATCGCGCCCATTGAGTGTGATCAGCGCATCGGCCCGGCCATTGAGCGCGGTTTCCAACACCATCTCATCGGCGGCATCGCGGAGCTGCGGCCGCCAGAGAAAGAACAACTCCACAGGTTCGGCCAGCAGGCAGAACGCGTCCAGGAAAGCCTCCACCATCGGTGCCGTCCTGTGACTCGCAGCGAGCTGCTCCGGGCGCGCGAGCACGGCCTCATACTCAAGCACCAGGGGCACCGATGCCAGCGCCAACAATTGGCCCTCACGCATCGCGCGCAGTACGGCGAACGATGCGCCAAGGCGACTGCGTGATGCAGCGACCAAGACGTTGGTATCGAGCACGACGCGCTTTTTCATACTGCCGATGATATAAGAAGAAGGATCTGTTTGCCCAAAGTGCAACCCACCAGCGCCACTCGGCAGGCATGGTCACTGCCTCAGCACGGCGCCTCGCCATCAAAATGCCAGGTCGCCCTCCATGGCCGCGATGCCGGCCTTGGCGCAGGTGTCATTGTTGGCGCCATTTGGCCCCATTTGGCGCCCCCGACACCCCGTTGGCGCCAACACGCTGCCCGCCGGCATCAATGGGCATGCCGCCGCCAATGACCACGACCCCCGGCAGATGCACGATCGCCTCGTCGGCAGAACCCGGCTTCATGGCGCGCCCGGCAATGCTTGTCGTCGACTCTCTCCAGCTTGCCGCCGTGCGCGCCTTGCCAATGGCCGCATCCAAGGTGTGCAAGACACACTGGCGGCCTCGCCCACGGCGCCGCTGCGCCCGGGCATGGCGCTGCAAGTGGGCTGGCAGGAATTCTTCGTGGGCGACAACGAACCCAGGGGCGGCGGCAAGCTCGGCCTGTACGCGCGCCAGGGCACGCTGTACGCCGACCTGCAAACCGCCATGTGAAGCCCGCGGTGCAGGGCGCCATGGAACCCATGACTGCCAACGCCGGCGTGCCAATCGACGAGGCAAGGGCTGTGGCGACCCCGTCCGGGCAAACCGCCTTGTCCCTATGGGCCGGTATGGCCATTTGCATCGGCTCCAAACGGCGGATCCCGGCAGGCGTGTTCCCTGCGCGCCATTAACCTGCAATCGATGCGCTCCGGCGCGACGTGGATTTGTTGGGCCAACTCGGCTATAAAAGATATAGACTCTGCACAGGACATGCGGGCGGCACCGTGATGCCGCCTCATGCGCAACGCCCTTGCAAGACAGATGGATCACGCCCCAACCGGGCTTTCGGCCAAGCACCCCATTCCGTGGATTCCCCCTGTGCAATCCGGTAGTGTCCTGTCGGTTCGAGGAGCCGTTGTCGACGTGCGCTTCGCCGAGCAGGCGTTGCCGCCGATCCATACCGCGCTGATGGTCGAATGGGATCGCCCTGACCCGCTCGTGCTGGAAGTGCACAGCCATGTCGATGCGCAAACCGTGCGCGCCATTGCAATGCAATCGACTGCCGGACTTGCACGCAGCGTGGCGGTGCGGGCAACGGGATCCCAGATTTCGGTGCCTGTTGGCGACGCGGTGCTCGGCCGCCTGGTCGACGTGCTCGGCACCGTGCGCGATCTGGGGCCGGCACTCGCCGCCGACACTCCCCGGCGCGGCATCCACAATCCGCCCCCGGCGCTGGACAGCCAAACGTCGACAACCGAAATTTTCGAGACCGGGATCAAGGTGATCGATCTGCTGGCGCCGCTGGCCCGCGGCGGCAAGGCCGCGATGTTTGGTGGAGCCGGCGTGGGCAAGACCGTCCTGGTCATGGAATTGATCCACGCCATGGTCGAAAAATACCAGGGGATTTCGGTCTTTGCCGGCGTGGGCGAGCGCTCGCGCGAGGGGCACGAACTGCTCACCGACATGCAGGACTCCGGCGTGCTTGCCCGCACCGTGCTGGTCTATGGGCAGATGAACGAGCCGCCCGGTGCGCGTTGGCGCGCGCCGCTGACCGCGCTGACCATGGCCGAATATTTTCGCGATCAGATGCATCAAAACGTGCTGCTTTTGATGGATAACGTGTTTCGCTTCGTCCAGGCCGGCAGCGAAGTCTCCAGTCTGCTCGGGCGCCTGCCCTCGCGCGTGGGCTACCAGCCCACGCTGGCCAGTGAAGTGGCCGCTTTGCAGGAGCGCATCGCATCGGTGGCCGGGACCGCCGTCACCGCCATTCAGGCTGTGTACGTGCCCGCTGACGACTTCACCGATCCGGCTGTAACGGCCATTTCCACACACATGGACAGCATCATCATGCTGTCACGCACCCAGGCCGCCGAGGGCTTTTATCCGGCGGTCGATCCGCTCACGTCCTCGTCCGCCCTGCTCGATCCGCTCGTGGTGGGCGAGGCGCATTACGGGATTGCCGAGCGGGTGCGGGAGACCCTTGCCCGGTTCAAGGAGCTGCAGGACATCATTGCCTTGCTCGGCGTCGAAGAACTCGGCGCCAGCGACCGGCTGATCGTCAAACGGGCACGTCGGCTGCAGCGCTTTCTCAGCCAGCCCTTCGCCGTGACCGAAGCCTTTACGGGCACGCCGGGGCGCAGCGTGGCCCGCGCGGACACCCTGGCCGGGTGCCAAGCCATTCTCGAGGGCGAGGCGGACGACTGGCAGGAAAGCTCGCTGTACATGGTGGGCACGCTGGAGGAGGCGCGCCAGAAGGAGCAGGCCGCCGCAGGCTCGGCGTCGGCCCCGCGCGGAGTTGCGGCATGAGGCTGCGCATCGTCACCCCGCTGTCGGTGGTCGTCGATGACGATGGCGTGACCGCATTGCAGGCCGAAGACGCCAGCGGCAGCTTCGGCATCCTGCCCCATCATGCCGATTTCCTCACCAGCCTGTCCGTTTCGGTCGTGAGCTGGCGCCGCGGCGAGGCCAGCGCGCGCTTTTGCGCCGTGCGCCACGGCGTGCTCACCGTCACTGGCGGCCACGACGTCGCCATCGCCACACGCGAGGCGGTCGTCGCGGAGGATCTCGGCACCTTGGACCAGAGCGTGCTGGAGCGCTTTCGCGCCGAACTCGACGCGCAGCGCACCGAGCACGTCGAGAGCACCCGCCTGCAGTTGCAGGCCATCCGCCAGATCATGCGTCATCTGCGGCCCGACGGTCCCAGAACACCGGGAGCCTCGTCATGACCCGCTGGCAGGCCAAGCCGGAGGAGCCGGACGCCTTGCTCAAGGAGGCGGCACGCCGCAGCGAGCGCCACCGCCGTGGCCAGGATCAAGGCGAAGCGTCGGTGGCGCACCTCCTGGCGCAAATTGGCGTCCTGGGCTGGATCATCGTCGTGCCCACGCTGCTGGGCCTGTTCGCCGGGCGCTGGCTTGACCGGATCGTCGGCTCCGGGCTGTTTTTCACGGCCCCCTTGCTCATGCTCGGACTGGCGTTGGGTTGCTGGTCAGCCTGGAAATGGATGCACAGCGCATGAACTTCGGGGCCATCACCATGCTGAGCGCCTTGCCCATGCCGCTTGCGCTGGCCGCGCATGGGCTCGCCGGGGTGCTGCTCGGCGTCGTGTATTTCCGCGCCCTGTGGTGGAACGTGCAGTTGATGGGGCACGGCGGGCGCACGGCGGCAGCCATCGGTCTGATGATCGGCCGCCTGGCTCTGATGATCGGGGCGCTGGGCCTTGCCAGTCGTGACGGCGCGCTGCCTTTGCTGTTGATGGCCCTGGGCGTGCTCGCAGGGCGTGCCTTCGTCGTGCGCAGGTTGCGGCGGGCTCCAGCATGAACTCGCCTCTGCACAGCACCATCATGTTTCATCTCGGCCCGGTGCCGATTGCCTCAGCCGTGGTCGTCACCTGGGCAATCATGACGGTTCTCGTCCTGGGCAGCGTGCTGGCCACGCGCCGGCTTGCGCTCGTACCCTCGTCCATGCAGGCGCTGCTCGAGCTGATCGTGGACACCATGGACAGCCAGATCCGCGACACCATGCGCGCGCAGCCCGAGCCCTACCGCGCCTTCATCGGCACCCTCTTTGTCTTCATCTTCGTGGCCAACTGGTCAACGCTGGTGCCCGGCGTGGAGCCGCCCACGGCCCACCTTGAAACCGACGCAGCGCTTGCGTTGCTCGTGTTCGTCGCGGTGATTTATTTCGGCATCCGCGCCAGCGGGGTCCGCGGCTATCTGGGCACCTTCGCCTCGCCCAATCCCATCATGATCCCACTCAATTTCGTGGAAAGCCTGACGCGAACCTTTTCCCTGCTGGTGCGGCTGTTTGGAAACGTGATGAGCGGCATGTTCGTCATCGGCATCGTGCTCTCACTCGCCGGCCTTCTCGTGCCGGTTCCGCTGATGGCGCTCGATCTCCTCACAGGCGCGGTGCAGGCCTACATCTTCGCCGTCCTTGCCATGGTCTTCATCGCCGGGGCGATCAGCGAAGGACAATCCAACCCGACATCTTCGGCCCCCAAAGGAAAGGACTCTCCTTGACTGCTCCCCTCCCTAAAGGGAGAAGATTCCCACTTCACAGAGTCCAGCCCATGCCGCTTTACAGCGAGACGGGACTTACAGCCTCTCCATGGGCTGACACCGCAAGTCCTGCGGCCAATACGTTGCGCGCGGCGTTGATGTCGCGGTCGTGGGTCGTGCCACACTCTGGGCAAGCCCAGGTGCGCACGCACAGCGGCATCGTCGTCTTGGTGTGGCCGCACACCGAGCATCGCTTGCTGGATGGATACCAGCGATCGATGCCGATCAATGTGCGCCCGTACCACTGCGCCTTGTACTCGAGCTGCCTGACGAATTCCGCCCAGCTGGCGTCGCTGATGGATTTCGCCAGGCTGCGGTTGCGCTGCATGTTCGACACGGACAGCGTCTCGACGGCGATCACTTGGTTTTCGCTGATCAGTCGGGTCGAGAGCTTGTGCAGGAAGTCCCTGCGCGCGTCCGTGATGTGCGCATGCAGCGCAGCAACTTTCAACTTCAACTTCGCCCGGTTCTTCGATCCGAGCTTGGCTCGCGCCATGCGGCGCTGCCATTTCGCAAGTCCAGATTCGTTCTTGCGAAAGGTTTTCGGGGATGCGATCTTCTCGCCATTCGAGAGGACCGCGAAATGGGTGAGCCCCAGGTCGATGCCGACCCGCGACTCGACGGCTGGCTTGCTCGCCACGGCGTCGTCGCACAGCATCGAGGCGAAGTACCGACCGGCCGCATCCCTGGAGATGGTCACGGTCGTGAGCTTGGCCGCCTGTGGCAAGGTGCGCGACCAGCGGATGTCCAGCGGCGTGTCCATCTTCGCCAGACGCAACTCGCGCCGGCCCGCGTCCCATCGGAATGCGCTGGTGGTGTACTCGGCCGCCTGCGGCCCGTCCTTGCGCTTGAAGGACGGGTACCGGGCTCGCTTGGCGAAGAAGTTCGAGAACGCGGTGTTCAGGTGCCGCAGCGCCTGCTGCACGGGCACGCTGCTGACTTCGTTCAGCCACGCATGCTCGGGCGTCTTTTTCAGCGCAGTCAGCGCCGCGGAGGTTTCGTGGTAGCCCACGCGCTCTCGCCGCAGCATCCAGGCGTCGCTGCGCAGTCGCAGCATGTGGTTGTAAGCGAAGCGTGCGCACCCGAAGGTTCGAGCCAGTGCGTCAACTTGCTCGGGCGTCGGGTCGAAGCGAAAGCGATAGGCGCGCTTGACCTGCATGCTTCACATGCTATGCGTTTTCCGTGTAAATTGTCAACACAGCACCGATCTTCGATCGGCGCTCCTTTCCTCCCCGCCCTAAACGGCGGGGTTTCTCGGAGCAACGGATGAACTGGCTTGCAGCCCTCAGCATTGTCTCTGCCGCCGTGGCGGTATCGTTCGGCGCCATCGGCCCCGCACTTGCCGAAGGCCGCGCAGTGGCCGCCGCCATGGATGCCATCGCGCGCCAACCCGACGCCGCCAACACGATCTCGCGAACCCTGTTCGTGGGCCTGGCGATGATCGAGACGATGGCGATCTACTGTCTGGTGATCGCGCTGCTGCTGCTTTTTGCCAATCCTCTGCTGAAATAGCGCCGTGACCATCGACTGGTGGATGCTTGCCCTGCAGGCCATCAATGTCCTGGTCCTGGTCTGGTTGCTGGGCCGATTTTTCTGGCGCCCGGTGGCGCAAGTGATTGCGCAGCGCCGCGCCACGGCGCAGCAGATGCTCGCCGACGCGCAGGGCAAGCTTGACGCGGCCCAAAGCGCGCTGGCGGCCATCGAGGCCACGCGCGCCGGGTTTGCCCAGGAACGCGAAGCCATCCTCGCTGCCGCGCATGACGAGGCCGAACGCACCCGCGTGGCGCGCCTGCAGGAGACGGCGCAGGAGACGGATGTGCTGCGCGCCGCGGCACGGGCGGAGATCGCCAAGACCCAGGAGGCCGCCGCGCGAGCGCGCGCCGAGGAGGCCAGCCAGCTTGCAATCACGATTGCGCAGCGCCTGGCTGCTCGACTCGACAGCACGGCCGTGCGCGAGGCATTCCTTGACTGGCTGCGCCGGGCCATCAGCGCCCTGCCCGAGGCGCAGCGGCAATCCGCGGCAAGCAGCGGTGTGGCGCTTGACGCCATCTGTGCCACGCCGCTCAGTGCGGCCGAGCAGGAGCGCTACCGTGCCCGCATCGGCGAGGCCCTGGGGGCCCATCCTGACATCGTCTTCAAGGTCGATCCGGCGCTCATCGCCGGCCTGGAACTGCGCGGCCCGCATTTCATCGTCACCAACAGCTGGCGTGCCGATCTGGACCGCATTCTCGCGGAGCTCACCCATGAGCAGTGACTTCGAATCCCCCATGCACGCATGGCTGGACGACGCGCGCGCCAGAGTCAGCGCCACGGAACTGGGCGCGCGGGCCGAGCCGGTCGGGCGGGTCGAGGAGGTGGCCGACGGCATCGCGCTCATCTCCGGCTTGCCCCAGGCGCGGCTTGATGAGCTGCTGCATTTTGACAGGGGGCAGTTTGGCTTCGCGCAAGTGCTCGAGCGTGATCGCATTGGCTGCGTGATCCTCGACGCGGCCGATGCCATCGAGGCCGGGGACACCGTGCGGGGCAGTGGCGATGTGGTCCGCGTTCCCGTGGGCACGCCGTTGCTGGGGCGGGTCGTGGATCCGCTCGGGCGCCCGCTTGACGGCAAGGGGCCGATCGCGGCCGACACGCGCGAGCCCATCGAGCGTCCGGCGCCTGCGATCATCGAACGCGATCTGGTGACCGAGCCTGTGCAGACGGGCCTCGTCGTGGTCGACACGCTGTTCGCCCTGGGGCGCGGCCAGCGCGAGCTCATCATCGGCGACCGCGCCATCGGCAAGACCACGATCGCCATCGACACGATCATCAACCAGAAGCACAGCGACCTGTATTGCGTGTACGTGGCGGTTGGCCAAAAGAGCGCAAGCGTGCGACGTGCCATCGACGCCATCCAGGCGCACGGCGCGCCCGAGCGGTGCATCTTCGTGGTGGCCCCTGCCGCGAGCTCCCCGGGTCTGCAATGGATCGCGCCCTTTGCCGGCTTCACGATGGCGGAGTACTTCCGCGACCGCGGCCAGCACGCGCTGGTCGTCATTGATGACCTGAGCAAGCACGCAGCGAGCCACCGCGAGATCGCGCTGCTGACGCGCCAGTCGCCGGGACGCGAGGCATACCCGGGCGATGTGTTCTACGTGCATGCGCGGCTGCTTGAACGCGCCGCCAAGCTGTCCCGCTCCAGGGGCGGCGGCTCCCTGACCGCCCTGCCCATTGCCGAAACCGACGCTGGCAACTTGAGCGCGTACATCCCCACCAACCTCATCTCAATCACCGATGGGCAGATCGTGCTCGATGCCAGGCTGTTCCACGAGGGCCACAAACCTGCGGTGGACGCCGGCACCAGCGTCAGCCGGGTCGGGGGCAAGACCCAGGCGCTGGCATTGCGCCAGGCGGCGCAGACCTTGCGCCTGGACTATGCCCAGTTCCTGGAGCTGGAAGTGTTCACGCGCTTTGGCGGCATGCCCGACACGCGCGTGCGCCAGCAACTCACCCGCGGCGCGCGCATCCGGGCGATCCTTGTGCAGCCCCAGCACGCACCGCTTCGACTTGCCGACGAGGTCGCCTTGGTGCTGGCCGTGCAGTCGGGTTTTCTCGATGCGTTGCCGCTTTCTGCGGTCGCCACGTTCCGTCAGGGGCTGGCCGACGTGCTCGACCGCGACGCCGCCGGGGCGGTGCGGCAAATCCAGGAGCATGGTCTGCTTGACGAGGCCAACAAGCAGGTGCTTGGCCTCGCGTTGCAGCGCCTTGCGCTGAGCCTCATGCCACCGGCGCCTGCCCTTGCCCCTGCCCCTGCACCGGCGCGATCATGACCGAGCGCTTCGCCGAGATCAGTGCGCGCATCGCAGACATGCGCCAGCTCGGCGTGATCGTCAACGCCATGCGCGGCATTGCCGCAGCCCGCGCGCAGCAGGCTCGCAACCAGCTCGCTGCGGTGGACAGTTACGCGGCGACCCTCGCTGCGGCGATCGGGCGCATTGTGGCGCTCGCCCCGCCCGCACAGCCGGCAGACGCGCGCCACGCCGCCGGCAAAGCGCTGGTGGTGTTCGGCGCCGAGCAGGGGTTTGCCGGCGCGTTCAGCGAACGGGTGTTTGAAACCATCGGGGCTGAACTCGGAGGCTGCGAGCTGTTCCTCGTCGGCACCCGCGCCAGTACGCTTGCAGCCGAACGCGGGCTCAACCCGGTTTGGACGGACATGATGCCGTCGCATTCGCTCGGCGTTCCCCGACTTGCCGAGCACATCACCGAGGCGCTCTATCGCCGCATGGCCAGCACCGTGATCGACAGCATTGAAGTTGTATTCAGCCTGTGGCAGCCCGGTCGAAGCATTCAGGTCATACGCCGCAGCATCCTGCCCCTGGACCTTTCCGCCTATCCACATCCGGCCGAGACCAACCTGCCCATCTTGAATCTTGATCCCGAGGCCCTGCTGCGCGAGCTCACGGCAGGCGACCTGCACGCGCAGCTTTGCCATGCTGCCCTTCATGCCTTCGCCGCCGAAAACGAAGCGCGCATGGAGGCCATGGCGGCGGCGCACCGACAGATCGAGCGTCAGCTCACAGCGCTGGAGGCGACGCAGCGGCAGGTTCGCCAGGAGGAGATCACAGCGGAAATCATTGAGCTTGCCGCAGGTGAAACGGCAAGCCGGTTCGCGGAGGGACCCGATCGGTGAAGGCGTGTTGCGCGCAACTTGCCGCATCCCTCGCCACGGCCCGGCACCATCAAAACGCCAGATCGCCATCGATGGCCGCGATGCCGGCCTTGGCGCAGGTGTCATTGTTGTCGCCGTTTGGCGCACCCGACACCCCGATGGCGCCGACGCGTTGGCCGCCCGCGTCAATCGGCATGCCCCCGCCTATGACCACGACCCCCGGCAGATGCACGATCGCCTCGTCGGCAGAACCCGGCTTCATGGCGCGCTCGGCAATGCTTGTCGTCGACTCCCGCCAGCTTGCAGCCGTGCGCGCCTTGCCAATCGCCGCATCCACCGTGTGCCAGCCGGCATACCTGTCGCGCAGCAAGACCAGAGGCAGTCCCGAGGGATCCGTTACGGCAACCGTCACCTGCCAGTTCTGCTTCTGGCACGCGTCTTTCGCCGCCAGCGCGGCTTTCAGGGCAACCTCCGGTGTGATGATTTTCTGGGACCACGTTGCGGCCTCGGCGGCCTGCGCGGACAGGGGCATCGTGGCCGCCAGCGCGAACGCCGCGGCCAGGGTGGTGTTGCGGATCGTGTTCATGTGCGTGCTCCTCCAAGGGGTTGGTTTGCACGCGCCGATTGTGCACCTTTTGTTACAAAAGTCCACATTTACGTCGCGACCCGAGGCACCATGCGCCGCTACTGCCCTCGTCCGCTGCCCCAAAGCATGATCCTGTGGACGGCCCCACTTGACCCGTGCCCTGCCCCGCGTCGAACACGCGGGTGCCAAACCCGCGCTGCGCGCGCCCCACCGGTCACGCGTCCATTGGGCCGCGCCGGCAATCAGTCGTCGAACACCAGCGCCTGGGCGGTCAACACCAGGACGGGTCCGAGAATCAGCCCCACCAGGCCGAACACTTCCACGCCACCGAAGATCGCCAGCAGCACCAGCAGGAACGGAGCGTGGCTGGTGGCGCCGATGATTTCAGGCTTGACGATGAAGTCTCCCGTCATCGTGATGACGTGGCCCAGCACCAGCACGGCAAGAGCCGCAGCAATGTGGCCCTGCGCGCCCAGCAGCGCGGTGGCCAGGACCAGGGCTGCGCCCGTGCCGCCCGGCACCGCCGACAGCATCCCGATGGCCACGCCCCAGGCAAACCAGGACGGAAGCCCGGTCAGGGCAAACAGCGGCATGGTGAGCAGGCCTTCCCACAGCGCCAGGGCCACCATGCCCAGCATGACGGCCTGCGTGGAGCGCAGCGCATGGCCCTCGATGCGGCTGGCCAGATCCTTGGAGACGACGCGACGCAAGCTGTGCTGCAGTGCGCCGGCCACTTGCGCGCGCCGGGTGAGGACCGCCCACAGCACAGCCAGGGCAAGAGCGGCATGCAGTGCCAGCGTCGCCAGGCGCGCACCGATCACGCGAAGGTCGGCAAGATGCTGTGTCAGCACCGTGTCGGGCTGGTTGTGCGCAATCCAGGCGCGCACTGCATCCTGGTGGCTCGCCACGAGTGCGCCAACCCACGGCGCCTGCGTGGCTGCGCGAATGAGCGCATCGGGATTGAGGCTTGCCTGTTTGAGCGCCGGCAGCAGGGGCGCCAGCAGCGAGACGATGGCCACCACCGGCAGCACGGCCATCGCCAGCCACAACGCCGTGACGATGGACGCGGCCATCCACGCGGGCATGCGCGACTCCAGGCGCCGTTGCAGCGGCAGGCTTGCCGCGGCCAGGGCCATGCCAGCCACGATCGGCACCGCAAATGGGGCGAAGGGAACCAGTCCGAGCCCCGCCAGGAAGGCCAGCACCCACGGATCCAGGCGGCGGCTCATGGCTCGGCCCTTCTGGTGTGGGACGTCACAGGCTGCCCGGTGTGTTGCGCGCTGCGCGAGCGATTGCTCCCCGGGTGGGGCCCGCCTTCGCGCTCAGGCCACGGCGCACGCGCAAAGCCGCCACCAAGGCTGCGGCTTTGCGGTGCTAGCCATCGAGCGATGTGCCGGAACAAACGAGGTGAGGTAGACGGCAAGCGGCGCCCCGAATCAAGGTTGAGCCTCTCAGTGTAGAGGGTGCCTTTGTGCCGGCCTTTGCCGGCATGGGGCAGCACGTCGGCAGGCCTGGTGCGATTGGTGTGACCAGGCGTGCGGCGACGCACGATGCACGACGCGCGGTGCCCGGGCGCCGGCGTCACGGCGCACCGCCTCAGGGCTCGGCGCCCTCCTGCACGCGTGCCACCAGCCACCGCGTCAGATTGTCGGACGCTGCAGCCGGATCCGTGCCGTCGTGCACTTGCGCGTGCCACGCCGCGGCCTCCTCACCGCTTGGCGCCATGCGGTCCTTCAGAAAATGCGTCACCGGGCAGTCGTCGACCGCGCAATCATGCGCCCGGTCGCCCGCATGCATGCGCTGCCAGTGGTAGGCCAGCGCGCCCAGCTCGTGCTGGATCGCCGAGCGATCCGCAGCAGGTGGCCGGGCCTGATGCCAGGCCAGCAGATCGGATGCCGGCATCGGCCGCGCAATGCCATAGCCCTGGCCGAAGGATGCGCCGAGGATGCTCACGGCTTCCATCACCGCGTCGTCTTCCAGGCCTTCGACCACCACGTCGCGCCCGAAGTCACGTCCCATCTGCAGGATATTGCTCACCAGGCTCAAGGTGCGCACCGGGTTGTCGCGCACGTGCAGCAGCAGGCCCTGGTCGATCTTGATCGTGTCGAACGGCAAGGTGGACAGGCGCAGCAGACTGCTGTAGCCCGAGCCCAAGTCGTCCATGGCAAGTTTGACGCCAAGCGTGCGCAGACGCGCGATGGCCAGATCCTGGATGGAGGCGTCCACGGACTGGCTCTCAAGCAACTCGAGCGTCAGCCGGCTGGGCGCCAGGCCATAGTGGTGCAGCGATCGCTCGACCCAGTGGGCGCACCCCGGATCGAGCAGGGTGCTCGGCGGCAGATTCACCGAAACCCCAATGCGCAGCCCCTGCGCGTCCCATTCGGCCACGTGCGCCAGGGCGCGGTCCAGGCCGAGGCGAAACAGCCGGTCGAGCTCGGCCGTGCCGAGCAGGGGCAAAAACACGCTCGGCGCAATGATCTCGCCGCCGGGCATCACCAGGCGGGCCAGCGCCTCCACGTACGTCACCGCACCGCTGCGCAAATCCACCACCGGTTGCATGAACATGCGCAGGCCATCGGTGAGGATGGTCTGCCGGTACAGCTGCGCCTGGTCCTGTTCCACAACGGGCGCGGGCACCATCGACAGGGCCCAGATCTGCTCCCACCGGTGCTGCAGGCCGCGCGCGAACTGGCGCATCACGGGTGATTCGAACTGATGGGGATAGGCGCCAAAAAAACTGATCACCACCACCACCTGGCCGGCGCTGTTGAGCACGGGAATGCTCAGCGTGGAGCGAATGCCCAGGCCCCTCGCCTGCGAAGTCCACGGCGCATAGCGCACGTCCTGGCCGTACGAGGGCGCGGACATGATCTGCAAGCTTCGCCACGCCTGGGCGGTCATGCCCTGCCCGCGCGCCGATGCGGGATCGAGCACCGCTTCCATGCCCGGCGTCTGCAAAGCCAGCGCCACGTCATGGGCGTGCGGACCGGCGCTGGCCTCCACGGCAAACGCGCCGTCGGGCTTCAAGCGCATCAGCGCCACCGCCTGCACGCCAGGCAAGGCGCCGAGCACCTCCACGCCTGCGCTGCTGGCGTCCACCCAGCGCGAGCCCTGCGGTGGCAGGGCCGAGGCCAGCACGTTCAGATAGGCCGCCGTGGTCTGCGCCTCCATCTCCAGCTCGGCCTGAATGTCCTCCTGAATGCGGTTTTCGGCTGCGCGCAAGATGCGGTAACGCTCCCGCGCATGCAGCAAGGCATGATTGAGGTGCTCGCCCAGCAGCTGGCGATACAGGCTCTGGGACTTGGACAGCCAGGCCCCGCTGACGCCCACCAGCGCATGCACCTGCCCCAGGTGGCGGGCGCGCGCGACAATCGCCTCGCGCGTGGTGTCCGGGTGCAGCAGAAAACCCAGGTGTTCGGCCTGGCGCACCTTGAGTGCGCTCAGCTCCTCGGCGCTGAGCGTGCCCAGGATGGCGTGCGGCACGCCATCCTGGCTGAGTTCGGCATAAAACTTCTCCACGAATTCATCGGCCACGCTGTGGAAATGGCCCTGGACCTTGCCCAGCAGCGCCACCGCGGCCGGCCCGAAGGCATCGGCATCGAATTCCGTTTCCGCGTGGGGCATGCGCGCCGCATCCAGCCCCCACCACTGCGCCCGGTCGTGCTTGCGCAGCTTGACCTGGTACATCGCGCCATCGGCGTGGCGCACGAGCGCGTCGGCATCCTGCGCATCCATGGGAAACAGGGCCACGCCCATGCTCATGCCCACGACGGCCTGCGCCCCGTGGCCCACGGCAAAGGGCGACTCGACCGCCTCGTGCAGACGGTTGAGCACATGCCCGAGCTGCGCGGCGGCGTGCTCGAAATCGAGGTCCTCGATGACGACGACGAACTCATCGCCGCCGATGCGCGCCAGGATGTCCGAGGCGCGCAGCCGCGCCTGCAGCCGCTGCGCCAGCTCGCGCAGCAGGTGGTCGCCACTGGCGTGCCCGAACACGTCGTTGACGGGTTTGAAGTCATCGAGATCGATCATCCCCACGGCCACTGCCGTGCCGCTGCGGCGCGCCCGGGCCAGCGCCTTGGGCAGGTCGTGGTCCAGCGCGCGGCGATTGGGCAGCCCGGTGAGCGTGTCGTGCAGCGCCTCGAACTGGATTTTTTCGTGCAGTCCATCGCGCTCGGTCACATCGATGGCCGTCCAGACCACCAGGCCCTGCCCGACCGTGCCCGCCACACTTCCCGACAGATCGCAGGTGATGACGCGACCATCCCGGCGCAGCAGGCGCACGCTGGTGAGCTGCGCCGAGCCCAGGGCGCGCAATGCGGCGTCCAGCGCCCTCACCCGCGCAAACGCGCGCTCGTCGGGGTACAGACTGCGGGTGGGCTGCCCCACCAGATCGCGCTGATGGGCGTAGCCCAGCATCGTCGCAAAATGGGCATTGGCATCCACGATCCGGGGGCCTTGCGTCATCACGATGCCCGCCAGCGCATTGCTCAGGAGACTTTCGCGCACGAGCGAGCTCTGGCGCTCGCGTGCAATGAGATCGAGCCGATCGAGTCCGCGCGAGACATCCAGCGCCAACGCCTCCAGCACGGCTTTGAGCTCCGCATCGAGCACCTGTTCCTGCTCGTCATACACCGTAAACACGGCCCAGATGCGCGCATCGCGGTACAGGGGCAGCGAGGCATTGGCCCGCAGACCCAGGTTTCGGGCCCAGGCCCGCCAGGGCTTGAGCGCCATCGTGCCGGCGAAGGACTGGTTGAACGACGCCACCCCATCGCGCCAGGCTCGGCCCATGCTGCCCTGGCCCTGCGGCACGTTGGGGTCGGCCGACACCTCAACGGCCTCCAGATACGAGACCTCGCCGCTGGCGGCCACCTTCTGGAAGCGACCCTGCGCATCGGGGCGGGCGATCCACGCCAGCTTCAGGCCCCCGTAATGCACGGCCAGGTCACAGATGGCCTGTAGCAGCGAATCCTCGTCGTCGTGCACGGTGATGGCCTGGTTGATCTGGGCCAGCAGCGTGTTGAAATCCTTCAGACGCGTGAGCCGGTGCTCCATGCCGTTGCGCTGCTCGATCTCGGCCTGCAGTTTGCGGTTCAGGTCCAGCAGCGCGAATGTGCGATGGCCCAGGGCGTCATTGAGCCGGCTGACCGAGTCCACGAGCACATCTTCGGCCGTGGGCTGCTCAAGCTGCCCCGGCTGCGCGAGCGCCGCGGAATCGGGTGCGTCCTGCAGTGCGCGGATCTGGCGCGCCATGCGGGCGTCCACACCCATGATGTGATGGAGAAGCCACTGGGCGAGGAACGCGAGCAGATCCACCGCCACGTCAGCCGGGTTGGATTGAGCCAGGGTCTGCGCCCGTCGCAGAAAGTCGATGAAGCTCTGGTGCGCCCGCAGGTGCATGGACCGATGCGCGGCGCTCGGCGGCCAGGCCTGCATGAGTTCGGCTTCGGTGCGGAAGTGATCACGCGTGTAGCGCACCAGCTCCTCGAAGAGCGCGTCCATCGTCTGCGCTTCAAGCCCCCGCGCCTGCGCTGCGGCAAGCGCATTGAAGATGCCCACGAGCGTCTTGTGCTGCTCGTCAATGACCTCAAGACCGGTGCGCAGATCGTCGCTCCAGGTCAGCGCCATGCCCTCCGGACTCGCAGCATCGTGAGCGAGATATTCAGGCGCCTGACCTTGATGGTGACCCAACATGCAATTGGTTGTTGTTTTGAAAGCCGCAAGCCGTTGCAGCGCTGCGCGTCAGGCTCGCATCCAGCGTCGCTGTCAGCGTGAAGCATAGAGTCTTTTCGGGATGCGGCGACAGAGGCCGTCACGCGCAGTGGTATCTTTTTGTGACATCCCGAACCCGGCGGCGTGCGTGCCTGCAACGGCATTGCCGATCGCATCCATGAAAACGGCTTTTTCGTTAACGAATTAACAGAATGCGTTGGCCCGTCCGCATACGCTGTGAGCACGCTGCAAGGTCGCGGTCTCAAGGCCCGCAGCGGCGCATGCGCGCCAAGGCTGGCGTGCATGATTGTGGCGTTTTCACCCCGACCCGTGCGCAGCGCATCCGGCGGGGCATCAAGGGGCAACCCCTATGTTGGGAGCTGAAGGCAAAGCGGCGCAAGGCGAGATGGCATCCATCGTGGCCGGCCCATGGCTGTCGCGCTGGTGCAGCTCGCCTGACATGCCTGGATGCATGCGTGAATGCGCCGGCGCTTTCATGCCGCATGCCCAGCGCACACGCGGGCGCATGATGCGACACCGCCTTGCTGGATCCATGCCGCCCGGGGCGGCCGCGCGCAGACCTTCCCGAAGCCCGAGGATGCGACGTCCGCGTCTTGCACAACGCCCACCCTGCGCGCCCCTGCGCGCCACTTCTGCAACCGCCGTGGACCACCGGTTGGCTCCGGCCCGCTCAATGCGCCGCTGTGCGGGGACGACGCCATGACGTCACGCCCGGTTCACAGTGTCGCCCTGCTGGAGGAGGACGACGACATCACGGCCGAACAGTTGCGAAGCATGCTGCAACTGCAGCGAGCCCTGCTCGACGCCGCCACGGGCCTGGAGCCCGCACAGGTGCGCATCGAGCGCGCATGCCGGCTTTTCGAGCAGGCCGTGCCCGGTGCGCTCGCCTCCGTCATGCTGCTCGATGCCGACGGGTTGCTGCAGGTCTTTTGCGCCCCCAGCATTCCGCCGGCCATCGTCCGCGAGCTCAACGACCTCAGCCCGGGTCCCGGCGCGGGCTCGTGCGGCAACGTGATCTACCGGCAAGAGCCCGTCTTTGTCAGCGACACCCTGTCGGACCCGCGCTGGGAGGATCTGCGGCCGCTGGCCGTGGATCACCAGCTGAAGGCGTGCTGGTCGACGCCGATTCGCGATGCGCAACACAGCATTGTGGGCACGTTCGCACTCACCAGTCTCGAGCATGGCCTGCCCCGGGCCTTTGAGCGCCAGCTCCTGGAGCTTGGCGCCTCGGTGCTGGGCCTGCTGCTGCAGCAGCAGCGCGAGGAGGTCGAGCGCCAGGCGCAGGAGGCCGACACGCGCCGCCTCGCCCTGGTGGCCAGCCAGACGACCAACGGCGTGCTCATCCTGGACCCGCAAGGCTCGACCGTTTGGGCGAACCAGGGCTTTCAGGCCCTGTCAGGCTATGCCGCGGACGATCTCATGGGCCGCACGCCGGCGGAAGTCCTGCAGGGCCCGCAAAGCGACCCCAAGACGGCCGAGGCCCTGCGTGAAGCGGTTCGCACCGGCCAGCGTTTCGACGGCGCGATCGTGAACTACACGCGCTCGGGCAACCCCTACTGGGTACAGATTGCCCTGTCGCCCATGCATCGCGCCGACGGCAGCCTGGAGGGGTTCATCAGCGTCGAAACCGACATCACGGCGCTGCGCCGCCTGACGCAGTTCAACGCCCTGCACGCCGCCGTCAACCAGGTCGTCGCATCCTGCGACGACGCCACCGTCTTGCTGCAGTCGATCTGCGACCTGGCTGCGCGCAACGCCCACCTGGAGCTGGCCTGGATCGGCAAGCCCGATGCGTCGGGGCGCTTTGCGTTTCTCGCCTACTCCGGCGCGGCCAGCGGTTATCTGGACGATGTCCTCATCAGCGCCGACCCCGATCGTCCCGAAGGCCAGGGCTCAAGCGGCCGCGCCTGGCGCGAAGAACGTGCCTACTACAACCCGGCGTTTGCAACGACCGCCTTCCTGGCGCCTTGGCACGCGCGTGCACGCGAGTATGGCCTGCAGGCCAGCGCTGCCCAGCCCATCTTCCGGGCTGGCGCCATCTGGGCCGTCCTCAACGTCTACCACGCGCAGGCCAACATCTTCGATGCTCCGCTTCAGGCGCTGCTGGAGGAGCTTGCCCGGGACATCTCGCGGGGCCTCGATCGCATTGATCTGCTCACGCGCGAGCGGCAGCTGGCTGCGGCCCAGAAGCAGCTCAGCGAACAGCTCTACCAGGAAAAGGAGCTCGCCCAGATCACACTGGCCTCCATCGGGGACGCGGTGATCACGACCGACGTGCAAGGCCGCGTGACATTTCTCAACCCGATTGCCGAGCGCCTCACGGGCTGGCCATCGAGCCTCGCCGTGGGGCGCGCGGCGACGGACATTCTTCGCCTCGTGCATGAGACCACCGGGGATGCGGTGGTCAACCCGGTGGACGTGGTGCTGCAAACCGCCGAGACCGTCGAGCTTGCCAATCACACGGTGCTCATCGCGCGCGACGGCGCACGGTACAACATCGAAGACTCGGCCGCCCCGATTTCGACGCAGGACGGCACGCTCCAGGGATGCGTGCTGGTGTTTCGGGACATCACGGAAAAATACGAAGCCCAAAAGCGCCTGAAGTGGCAAGCCACGCATGATCCGCTCACGGGCCTTCCCAACCGCTATGCGCTTGAGCTGCATCTGCGCGACTGCATCGAGCGCGCCCGCCTTGGCGGGACCGAGATCGCGGTGGGCCTGCTCGATCTGGACGATTTCAAGCCGCTGAACGACGTGCATGGTCACGCGATGGGCGACCGGCTGCTTCAGCAGCTGGCGCAGCGCCTGCAAGCACGCTTGCGGGCGTCGGACATGCTGGCGCGCCTCGGTGGCGACGAGCTCGTCGTGGTGTTCGACGACATGGCTGAGACGGCCGGCCCGCAAAGCCTGGAGCGCGCGCTTGCACGGCTGCATGAGGCGGTCGAGACACCTTTTGAGCTGGCGCCCGGCGTGCAGGTTGAACTGGGCATGAGCATGGGCATTGCCACCTACCCCCACGATGCGACGGATGGCGATGGGCTGCTGCGGCAAGCCGATGCGGCCATGTACGCCTCCAAATCCAACAAGTTTACGCGCAGCCACTGGTGGCGCTTTGCTGCCTCGGACGTGTCCCTGCACGCCGACGATGACCCCATCGATCCCTACGGGCGCGTCGCCAGCGAGCTGTTGCGCAAGGCGCATGAGCATTGGCTCGGCATGGGGGACGCATTCATCGAGGCCTTCTACGCCAGGCTTGCGCAGCAGCCGCGGGCGGCGCGCATCCTGGGCTTTCTGGCCCCAGGCGAGCTGGTCGATCTCAAGGAGCGCCAGGCGCATCACCTGCAACACATCACCGCCGCAGACTTGCGCGATGCCGAGCACGACGCCATGGGCACGCACCTGGGCCGGGTGCACGCCACGATCGGGGTGGATGCGTCCGACGTCATTGCCGCCATGAGCCGCTATGGCGAGCTGCTGCATGCGGCGACCCAGAAGTTGCCCTGGCGCACCGATGCCCGGCTGGCTCTGAACACCATCTTGCAAGCGCGCCTGGCTCGCGAGCTCCAGGCCCAGAGCCTCGGGCGCGACCAGGTCGAGCAGGGGCGCCTGGCCCATCTGGCGGATCTGGAAACGCACATGCAGGGCTGGATCCAGGCCGGCGATTTTGCCGAGCACCTGGCGAAGTATCTGACCACGTTGCCGTGCATCACGGGCGTGGCAATCGGACGACCCGACGCAAGCGACGAATACGTCCTGGAATTCGCTGCGGGAAACGCTGCGCCGTACGTGGAGGAGATGCGCAAGCATGGCATCCGGTTGGGCTTGCAGCCGGCTGGCCACGGCAAACGCGGCAAGCGCGGCCCGCCCCAGCGCGCCTGGCTCACCGGGCATATCCAGGTCTGCAGCAGCGAAGTTCTCGAGGCCGAATCGGACATCGTCGCGGCCATCGCAACCCGCCTTGGCATCCGCAGTTCAGCGGCCATTCCGATTGTGGACGCGCAGGCATGCCCCATGATGCTCATCACGCTGCTCGGTGCCTATCCGGGACAGTTCGAGTCCCCATCGATGCGCATGTGGCTCGAGTCCCTGCAGCATCTGGCCACCCCGGTCTTCCAGCGCCTGGAGCGAGGCATCCACGCCGCGCCCATCGATGCCGGGATGCGGCAGCACCTCCATGACCTGCTGTTCGCAGACAACGTCGAGATGGTTGTCCAGCCCATCGTCACCCTCGCCACGGGCGCAGTCGACAAGGTCGAGGCGCTCGCCCGCCTGCGCGATGGCAACAGGCTGCTCAACCCGGGCGAGTTCCTGCCGGCGTTCGGCCATCAGGAACTCCAGGTGCTGTTCCACAAGGGCTTGCGGCAAATCCTGGAATGGCTCGTACGGTGGGATGCCCAGGGCCTGCACATCGACGCCAGCATCAACCTGCCGCCCAGCGTTTTGGTGGCCCGCGACTGCCCGCGCTGGATCGAGGAAGAACTCAAGGCCACCGGGCTTTCACCATCGCGCTTGTACCTCGAGCTGCTGGAAACCGAGGAGGAGGCCTTCGATACGCAGCGGCGCGATGCCGCGGTCACGCAATTGGCGGCGCTGGGTGTGCGTCTGGTCATGGACGATCTCGGTGCCGGCTATTCCAGTCTGCAGCGCCTGCGCACGTTGCCGTTTCACACCGTCAAGATCGACCAGAACCTGGTCAAGCATGCGCAGGCCGATGCGAAGCAAACGGTGCCCTTCATCGGGTCCCTTGTGCGCATGGCCCAGACCCTGGGCCTGAGCGTCGTGGTCGAGGGTCTGGAAAGCCCCATCCTGGTGGACATGGCCTGCGGCCTTGGGGCCGAATACGGTCAGGGCTTTGCGCTGTCGCGGCCCTTCGCACCCGACGCGCTGGCCCACTGGATGGCGCAGCGGCAGTGGCCTGCGGACCCGAGCGGGCGCGACGCCGCGCTGGGCCGACACGCCGGGGTTTCCGGGGAGTAGGCGCGGCACACCGCCGCCGAGGGCGCCGGAGCTTCTTACTGATGAGCCGCTGTGGCGCGCGCCAGCGCCTGCTCGACCGTGCAGATCGTTGCGAACCGGTCCATGAGAACCGTGGCCGTGCGCTGCACGATATCGTCCGCGCGCAGGACCGCCCCATCGGGCTGCTGCATGTCAAAGGTCAGCGTGGCTTCGCTGACGAAATCCACGTCCCATCCCAGATCCGAAGCATGACGGGTGGTGGTCTCGCAGCATTGCTCCGTGCGGATGCCGCTGACCATCAGCTTGCGCACGCCATTGCGGATCAGCCAGACATCCAGGCCCGTGCCCACCAGCGCGCTGTGGCGCGACTTGATGAATGTGGCCGCCGGCTCCGCGCCGGCGAGCCCATCCATCGGTCGCACGTAACCGGAGGCTCGCGCAAAGGGGTTGTCTGCACGCTCCGGACCGTCACTGTGCAGGATGCGCACGATCGGGATCGCACGGGCTTCGCATCCCTTGATCAGGGCATTTTGCGCAGCCAGATAGGTTGCGGCCCGAGCGGCGTCGAAATACGGGCGACGGCGGAACGATTCCTGGGCGTCGATGACGAGCAGACAGGTGTGCATACAGAATTCCCTTTGCGTGCAAAGCATCTATTGTTGCTGCTGGCGGCCCGCTGCGCGCCACGCTGCTTAAAGCCCCCATCAAGGCTACAGAGGTCGTGCTGTTGCCGTGTGACCCACTGCGATGTCTCGACTGGCACGCTCGCAGTGGGTCCAAATTCGCGTCAGTCACGGTACAGTGTGCGTTGAACGTCAACGTGAAAGTGAACACCGAGGCATAGCGGCAACACCACAGTCGACTCACGCGATGTGCGCATCCATACCAGGGCAAGGCCTCGCCCTCGGTGCAGTGTCCATTGCAGTTCTGCATCGCGACCACGATGGCGATGGCCATGCCGATCGTCCCGGCGCAAGTGCAGTGATTGGCGTTGGCACAACGCCACCACAAGGCGCATCGGCAGGACCATCGGCTCGGCCCGGACGCCTAACGACGTGTGGCGTCGCGCCTGTGGCATCCGAGCTAGCCTTCCCCGCCCTGAAGGATCGCGCTTGTCGCGCATCTGGTGACACAGGGAGGGCAGATCCCTTGCCATAGTCCCATTTTGGGACTATGCTTCAGCCCATGCGAGTGATTGCTGTGTCGACCCTTCGGGCCTTTTGGGAACGCTATCCCGACGCCGAGCAGCCGCTGAAGGCGTGGTACGAAGAAGCCACGAATGCGACCTGGACACAGCCCGCTGACATCAAGGCGCAGTACCGCAGTGCCAGCGTGCTGAAGAACCGTCGCGTGGTCTTCAACATCAAAGGCAATGACTACCGGCTGATCGTGGCTGTTGCGTACAAGTTGCAGATCGTCTACGTGAAGTTTGTCGGCACCCACAAGGAGTACGGCGCAGTGGACGCAGAAACCGTTGAAATGGCCTGACCGGCCACGGAGAAACAATGGACATTCGCCCTATCCACACCGAAGCCGACTACAAGGCCACTCTCAAAGAGATTTCGGCCTTGATGGATTCCGACCCTGATCTGGGCACGCCGGAGGGTGACCGTCTGGACATCCTCGCCACGCTGGTGCAGGCCTACGAGGCCAAGCACGTACCTATCACTGCGCCCGATCCGGTGGAGGCCATCAAATTCCGGATGGATCAAAGCGGTCTGTCGGTCAAAGATCTTGAGCCGATCATTGGCAAGAGCAACCGGGTCTACGAAGTCCTGAACCGCAAGCGTCCGCTGACGCTGGCCATGATTCGCAGGCTGCACCAGAGCCTGGGTATCCCGGCTGATGTGCTGATTGCGGAGACTGTTGCCAGGTGATCACCGGCGGCTGAGCCCGGCCAAGGACAACACGTTGCATCGATGCCGCCGACAACGACGCGAACACGCCAGACGGGCGTGGCGGCGAGACCCAAACCTCTGCCCCGGCAACGTGACAAGTTTGAGCCCTTGACCCGCGAAACCCCCGCTACAGCGCCACGCGGTTAGCGGCGGGAGAGTTCACGGGGGAATTCCGCGCGGAACTGCCGAGCCCTTAATATAACGTTTCATTACCTCATGGGAAGAGTCCGGAGATGACCGCAACTGCCAAAATCACCTCGCAAGGACAGACGACTGTTCCTGCGTCGGTCCGCAAGGCCTTGGGGGTCAAGGCCGGTGATTCCTTGATCTGGGAACTGGACGCGGACCAAACCGTCCGTGTCCGCAGGGCTGTCGCACTGGACGTCGACTATCTGGAAGGCCTAGAGAAGACATTGCAGGAGTGGAGTTCGCAGGCCGACGAAGACGCGTACCGTGAGCTTTGAACGCTTCGACGTGGTTCGTGTGCCGTTTCCGTTCACAGACCGCCAAAGCACGAAGAGCCGCCCGGCCCTGGTGTTGTCAAGCGCGGAGGATTTCAATCATGCAGCGGGACACTCGGTCATGGCGATGGCGATGATCACCTCCGAAGCGAATGCCCCGTGGCCGCTGGATCAAACCTTAGGAAATCTTGTGGCCGCAGGCTTGCCGGCACCATCCAAGGTGCGCTTCAACCTATTTAGCTTGGATGATCGCCTCGTGCGAGGGCGCTTGGGGCGTCTGGACGACGGCGATGCCCAAGCTGTCGCCCACGCCTTAGAGCGTTTGCTTGCCAATTCGCGGCAATCTTGATCATTGCCGCGGCAAACAGTTCGCCAGCGTTGACCCGCGGCTTATTTATCGCGAGTCCGATGCCGGCATGTTCAGGCTTGCGCGGCTTGGCTCGCATAGTGAGGTTTTCGGTTGAGCCTGTCCCGTTGGAGTGTGCCTCCGCTTGGCATCAGGTGGACGCCCTGAACCTCGACGGACTCAAATATGAACCCCACGCTGCACCTCACACCTCACGGTCATCTGCAGTGGGCTGAAGAGCCTGATGCAATGCCCTTGGCCGAAGCGCTATCCGAGCGACTGTCGGCCGCATTTGCACAAGGCACCGGACGCGGCCTGCTTCACCTGGGCGCTGCGGAAGCGACGACCGCGTTGCCGCAGCTCTGGGCATTCTGGCGGGACTTTGCTGTGCGCTACGTCACGGGGCTGACGGCGACACCGGAAGGCGGCACGATCGCGATTGCCGCACCGGACGCGGTGAGCCTCGAAACCCTGTGTCTCGATGCCCCTCCGATGAAGGGCGCCGAATACCTGTCGGCGGACACGCTTCTGGCTTTCTGGTCCGAGATTGAATCGGCGTTGAACATATGCTCGCGCATTCCCCTTCCTCGCCCGGCCCGACGCACAGCGTCGCATAGGCGAAGCCGTCCGGGCAGGAGGGGGTCAAGCGGGCGGTTTTCGCTTGTTGTTCCTCGCCATGCTGGATAAAATACCAGCATGCAACGGCGCAAAGTCACGCTCAAGCTGTATCCCAATGCCGCGCAAGCTGCGCGGCTTGAGGCGTGGACGCGGCTGCACTGCGAGTTGTACAACGCGGCGCTGGAAGAACGCATCGACGCCTGGCGCAAGGCCAGGAAGTCCATCTCTTACTACGACCAGCAGAACGTCCTGCCGCAGATCAAGGCGAAGCGGCCTGAGTTCATGGAACTCGGTAGCCACGCGCTGCAGCAAACGCTGCGGCGGCTGGATCTCGCATTCCAGTCGTTCTTCCGCCGCGTCAAGGCGGGGCAGACGCCCGGATTCCCGCGATTCAAATCCAGCAAGCGGTTCTCGGGTTTTGCCTATCCCGATCCGGTTGGGTGGAAGCTGATGGAGCACGGCGGCCGTGGCGCAACCCTGCGCATCGGCAGCGGCGATGCCGCCCTGTCCATCCGGGCGCGTGGGCAGCATCGTTTTGGGATTGATGCCAAACCCAACGACATCGCCCTGACACGCCGCAACGGTCAGTGGTTTGTGTCGGTGACGCTGCGCGTGCCCGATGCGGCCTGTGCGCGCGAGCGCACCGCCGACATGCGGCGTGGCGTGGATTTCGGGATCAACGACTGGGCCACATTCGACGATGGCGACAGCATCGCGAACCCGCGCTGGGTGCGCGAGGCGCTGCCGCGCCTTGCAGTGCTGCAGCGCCAGCGTGCACGCAAACGCAAAGGCTCCGTGCGATACAAGCGATTGAGCCGCGGCATCGCGGTGCTGCATGATCGCATCGGCAACCTGCGCCGGGACTTCGTGCACAAGGAAACGACCAGGATGGTGCGGCAATGCGCGGTGCTGGCGACCGAAGAACTCGCACCCAAGACCATGAGTCGCAGCGCGAAGGGCACGGTGGAAGCGCCGGGCCGTCGTGTGCGGCAGAAAGCCGGACTCAACCGCGAGATGCTCTCGGCGGGGTTCGGCATGGCGCATCAGATGCTCACGTACAAAGCGAAAGAAGCTGGTACGCGACTGCATCTGAGCCATACGCGCCAGCTCAAACCGTCGCAGCGCTGCTCGGCGTGCTGGGAACTCGTTCCCAAGACGTTGGCGCAGCGTGTGCATGTGTGCCCGCACTGCGGGCATACGGCGCCGCGCGACCAGAACAGCGCAATGGTGGTTCTCATCGACGCGCACAACACGCAGGACGCGCCTGGGACGGGCGTGGCGGCGAGACCCAAACCTCTGCCCCGGCAACGGGGCAAGTCCAGGTCCGTGACCCGCGAAACCCCCACTACAGCGCCGTCAGGCGCTTAGTGGCGGGAGAGTTCATGTCCGTGATGGAGCACATCTGTGCCCCGAAGACAGGGCTGTTCCCGGCGCCCAAAGACATCCGGCTCCATTGCTCCTGCCCTGACTGGGCGACCATGTGCAAGCATGTCGCCGCCGTGCTCTACGGGGTCGGCGCGCGTCTGGACGCGCAGCCGGAGTTGCTTTTCACGCTGCGTCAGGTGGACCCGAGTGAGCTCGTGACGCAGGCGGCCGGACTATCCGTGCGCACCCGGACGACACCTGCCCGGGACAGGGTGCTCGACGACGCCTCGCTTGCCGATGTCTTCGGCATCGATCTGGCGATTCCTCAAGGAAACGCCAGGCCATCCGAGGTGTCTGCGCCCCCTGCAAAGGGCAGGCCTCATGCAGCTTCGCGTCGCAAGCGCGCAGAACCGTCCCCGCCGAAGGACAATGGGAACAATACCGCGGCAAGTTCCTCCAAGGCCCGCCCCACGCCATTGAAGGCGCCAGCAGCCAAGAAAAAAGTGGCCAATCAACCACGATGAGGCCGACGGCTGCGAAGCCGCTGCCACAACCCCTAGCGCAGCGGCATTATGGCCAGTTCGCTGGCCCAGTTTTCCGCGCGCAAGCCTGGTACGCGGCGGAATTCTTGCTCGGTGTTCGTGGCGGAGCCGATGGCGGCCTCCACGCGCGTCGGCCTGAGCCCGACTCAATCGCCTTCGGTCGCAACGTCGCGCAAATCGGCAACCGGCTGCTGCCCGAACGACGCACTGAGCGCATACCCAATCAGCCGCTCGGCGCAATCCTGTGGCGAGGCGAGTTCGCCGTGCGCCTTGAGCGCGTCGAATCGCGCGCGCATCGGGAAGGCCTCAAGGGACGTGGCGCGAATCGCCGCCTGCATCGCGGTGTCGATGACGCCCGGAGCCAGGCTGCAGATGCGCACGCCCGCCGTGTCATCGAGCACGACGGCGCGCGCGTGGTGATCCAGCGCGGCCTTCGTTGCGCAGTACACGCTCCATCCCGCGTAGGCATTGCGCGCCGCACCGCTGGAGACATGCAGGATGCGCCGGTCCTGCTTTGCATCGGTTGCTGAAACCAGGGCGCTGCTGAGCATCAGGGGCGCGGCAACATTCAGCGCCACCGCTTTGGCAACGGCCATCGCGTCCTGCATCGGCAACGAGCCGATCGGCTCGACCGTCCCGGCGTTGTTGATCAGCACAATCTGATCGCGCCCCAGGCCCCAGTTGGCCAGTGTGGGGCCAGCCAGCCACGCACCAAGCGCCGAGGGGTCGCTCAAATCCAGCGTGACCTCCTGCAGCAGCGTCGGATAGCGCTGAGCAAGATCCGGGTGCACGCGCCGCGCCAACCCCAGCGTGGCTATTCCGCGCCCAAGTAAATTCGCGGCGATGGCCGCACCCAGGCCCCGCGAATGGCCGGTGACGATGGCACTGATCTGCATGGGTCGATTTCCTCCGTTTGCGCCCGTGTGCGCACGGCTTCCTGGTTGAGATGGTGCCGTGTGGCAGCCAATGTCACCAACTCAGCGACCACCCTCTCGTCCTCGCGCGCCTCGCAGGGGGCTGCGCCATGGTGCCGCCCATTTTAGATGGGGCCAAACTGAGGGTCGCCGCAACGGCGGCTTAGTGGCGGGAGCGTTCAATTACGGCGCGATCTTGCGCTTGAGCGCCAGCGCCACCGGCCGGGGCAGATTGGGCATCGACCGAAGCAGCCAGGGCAGGACCTTGCGCTTGGCACCGCTGAGCGACTCCGGCACCAGGGCTTCGATCAGGTGCGGGCCGGGGTAGGCCAGGGCGTATTCCAGCGCCTTGGTGAAGTCCTCTGCCGTGCTGGCGCGCACCGCATGCACGCCCATGCCCTGCGCCAGCTGGGCGAAGTTCAGGCGCGGGCCATTTAAGTCCAACTGGGCTTTGGCCTTGGCGCCGCCGTCGCCGGCGCCCACGCGTTCCAGCTCCACGTTCAGCACCGAGTAGCTGGCGTTGTTGAAAATGATGCTGACCACGTGCAGGTTCTCGCGCGCCATGCTCCACAGCGCCTGGATGGTGTACATGGCGGCGCCGTCGCCAATGAGCGCAATCACCGGCCTATCGGGGCAGGCAATGGCCGCGCCCACGGCATTGGGCAGGCCCTGGCCGATAGCGCCGCCGGTCAGCGTGATCAGGTCGTGGCGCGGGCAGCCGGCGGTCATGGCGCCGAGCATCAGGCCGCTGGTGATGGCCTCGTCGATCAGGATGGCGCCCTCGGGCAGCAGATGGCCCACGGCCTTGCAGACCTTGGGCGCGGAGAGCGCGCCGCGCGGGCGGCCGGGGCGCTGGGGCGCCTGCAGCGGGGGCCGGGTCTGCACTGCGCCCAGGGCGGCGGCGAGCTTTTCCAGACTGGTCCGGGCGTTTTGCTCGGGCGCGGCAAGGGTGTGCACGGTGCAGCCATCGGGCACCAGGTTGCTGGCCTTGCCGGGGTAGGCAAAGAAGGACACCGGCGCCTTGGCATCGACCAGGATCAGGTGCTTGACGCCCGCCAGTTGTACGCCCGCCATCTCGGCCAGATACGCGATGCGCTCGACCGTCGGCAGGCCCGCACCGCGCGTCAGGCGCGTGGGGAAGACCTCGGCCAAGAGCTCCACCCTCGCCTGCGCCGCGATGCGCGCCGCTGCCAGCAAGCCCGGCTCGCGCAGCGCTTGGCCTCCAAGCAGAAGGGCCGCCTTTTCGCCCGCGCGTACAGCTTGGGTGATGGCCCGGGCGATGGCTTGCACCACGGCGTCATCGGCCGCTGGGGCCGGGCTTTGGGTCGGCATGGGGCAAGGCTGAGCACCCTCGCCCCAGGACACGTCGGCGGGCACGATGAGCGTGGCCACTTGGCCCGGCAGGCCGCGTGCGGCCTGTACGGCGGCCACGGCGTCCTGGCTGAGTTGGGCGGTGTTGGCGCTGGTGCGCACAAAGCTGGGCGAAACATTCTTCGCCACTGTTTCGATGTCGGACTGCAGCTGCGCGTCGTACTGGGTGTGGAACGTGGCATGGTCACCGACGATGTTGACGACAGGCACCTTACCCTTGCGTGCGTTGTGCAGGTTGGCCATCCCGTTGCCCAGGCCGCACCCCATGTGCAAGAGCGTGGCGGCGGGTTTGTCGGCCATGCGCGCGTATCCTTCGGCAGCGCCCGTGGCCACGCCTTCGAACAAGGTCAGCACGGCGCGCATGCGCGGCGCGCTGTCGAGCGCGGCGACGAAATGCATCTCGCTGGTGCCGGGGTTGGTGAAGCAGACTTCGACGCCCGCATCGGTCAGAGTCTGCAGCAGGGCTTGGGCTCCGTTCATGGGACCGTCCTTATGAAAGATGAACTCTCCCGCCACTAAGCGCCTGACGGCGCTGTAGTGGGGGTTTCGCGGGTCACGGACCTGGACTTGCCCCGTTGCCGGGTCAGAGGTTTGGGTCTCGCCGCCACGCCCGTCCCAGGCGCGTCCTGCGTGTTGTGCGCGTCGATGAGAACCACCATTGCGCTGTTCTGGTCGCGCGGCGCCGTATGCCCGCAGTGCGGGCACACATGCACACGCTGCGCCAACGTCTTGGGAACGAGTTCCCAGCACGCCGAGCAGCGCTGCGACGGTTTGAGCTGGCGCGTATGGCTCAGATGCAGTCGCGTACCAGCTTCTTTCGCTTTGTACGTGAGCATCTGATGCGCCATGCCGAACCCCGCCGAGAGCATCTCGCGGTTGAGTCCGGCTTTCTGCCGCACACGACGGCCCGGCGCTTCCACCGTGCCCTTCGCGCTGCGACTCATGGTCTTGGGTGCGAGTTCTTCGGTCGCCAGCACCGCGCATTGCCGCACCATCCTGGTCGTTTCCTTGTGCACGAAGTCCCGGCGCAGGTTGCCGATGCGATCATGCAGCACCGCGATGCCGCGGCTCAATCGCTTGTATCGCACGGAGCCTTTGCGTTTGCGTGCACGCTGGCGCTGCAGCACTGCAAGGCGCGGCAGCGCCTCGCGCACCCAGCGCGGGTTCGCGATGCTGTCGCCATCGTCGAATGTGGCCCAGTCGTTGATCCCGAAATCCACGCCACGCCGCATGTCGGCGGTGCGCTCGCGCGCACAGGCCGCATCGGGCACGCGCAGCGTCACCGACACAAACCACTGACCGTTGCGGCGTGTCAGGGCGATGTCGTTGGGTTTGGCATCAATCCCAAAACGATGCTGCCCACGCGCCCGGATGGACAGGGCGGCATCGCCGCTGCCGATGCGCAGGGTTGCGCCACGGCCGCCGTGCTCCATCAGCTTCCACCCAACCGGATCGGGATAGGCAAAACCCGAGAACCGCTTGCTGGATTTGAATCGCGGGAATCCGGGCGTCTGCCCCGCCTTGACGCGGCGGAAGAACGACTGGAATGCGAGATCCAGCCGCCGCAGCGTTTGCTGCAGCGCGTGGCTACCGAGTTCCATGAACTCAGGCCGCTTCGCCTTGATCTGCGGCAGGACGTTCTGCTGGTCGTAGTAAGAGATGGACTTCCTGGCCTTGCGCCAGGCGTCGATGCGTTCTTCCAGCGCCGCGTTGTACAACTCGCAGTGCAGCCGCGTCCACGCCTCAAGCCGCGCAGCTTGCGCGGCATTGGGATACAGCTTGAGCGTGACTTTGCGCCGTTGCATGCTGGTATTTTATCCAGCATGGCGAGGAACAACAAGCGAAAACCGCCCGCTTGACCCCCTCCTGCCCGGACGGCTTCGCCTGAGCGACGCTGTGCGTCGGGCCGGGCGAGGAAGGGGAATGCGCGGGCATGTGTTCATAGCTACCAGTAGGTGTTTGGGCCACCGCTGGTAATGGAGCGCGCAGCCGCGCGAGCCGTGAGAATGCAGCCGGGCAGGAAGGTGCCCTCCAATGATCGCTTGCCGCTGGCGCCGCCGCCGCCGAAGCCCGCGGCCTCGCCCACGCAGTACAGGCCGTCCACCGGCTGCCCAGCGCTGTCCAACACGCGGCTTTGCAGATCGGTCCGCAGGCCGCCCAGGCTCTTGCGTGTGATGAGCTGCATGTGAATGGCGATGAACGGCCCGGCGCCCTTTTGCTGCAGCGGCGCGGGCTTACATGTGCGCAGCATGTCGGGCCGCCACTGGCGTGCATGCAGGATGCGGCGGATCTGGTCGTCGTTTTCCAGCTTGTTGCCGTTGCTGAAATTAGCGTCGAAGGCGTCGGCCGTGGCCTGCAAGGTGGCGGCCTGCACGTCGTGCGATGCTGTGAGCGCATTCATCTTTACAGCCAGCTCGGCCAGGGTGTCGGCCACCAGGAAATGCGGACTCTCGCTTTGCATCTGCCGCACCAGGCGATGGTTACCCAGCAGGGTTTCCTTGATGAACGCCGGGAACTGCATGTCGCGGATGCGCTGGTTGTGCTCAGCGCCGGAGATGGCGAATTCCTTGGCCGCAATGCGCCAGTTGAGCAGATGCCAGGTCCAGGGTTTGTCTTGCTGCGCCACGCGCTGGCACAGCCAGTGCGTGTCAAATCCCGTCACCAAGGGCTCGGGGCCGATGCGCTTGCCGGTGTGATTGAGCCACAGGGCCGACTTGCAGGGAATGGTGGAGAGCCCGTGACCGGCAAACTGTGGATAGGGGTGCGGAATGCCCGCCGCGTAGTTCCACATCTCGCCCGCGTGGGTGATCTGCGCGCCAAAGCGTTCAGCAGCGTGGTGGTGCAAGCGGCCGTCGGCAAAGGGGTGAGCACCGTTGAGCATGGCGGCTGGCATGAAGCGATTTCTGGGCCAGTTGGCACGTGTCTCGGCGTGGCCACCGTTGATGCCGCCCATGGCCAGCACCACGACGGGGGCGCGCAGCTGCAGCGCTTGGCCGCTGTCTTCGTCGATGGCCACGGCACCGCTGAGGCCGCCGCTGCTCTGCTCCAGCTGCGTGACGCGGTGACGGTGCAAGAGCGTCAGGCGGCCATCCCCGCTCGCCCGGCGCAGCGCGGCGATCATGCGCCGCGTGAGCTCGCGCGCGGTACCCCAGACCACGTGGTAGCGGGGCAGGCTGTTGCCGTCGCCATGCAGGCCGCGCTCGACCCAGTTCACGGCGGGCATGAACTTCAGGCCCTCGCCCAGCAACCAGTCATAGACGTGGCTACGCGAATGCTCGACGTAATAGCGCGCCCACTGCTGGGGGTAGAGGTCGTCCTCGGCCAGCTCGCCAAAGCGCTGCCAGTCGGCCAGGGCGCGCTCGGGCGTGTCGGGGATTCTCATCTTCGCCTGCAAGGCCGTGCCCACCAGCGCCATGCCGCCAAACGCCCACAGGGCCAGCCCACCAAAACGCTCGGCTGTGTCGCGTTCGATCAAAGTGACCCGCTGACCAGCGCGCAGCAACTCCAGAGCCGCGACGATGCCCGCCAAGCCGCCCCCCACCACCAATGCATCGGTCCGCAATGCAGCCATCGGTTTGTCTCCTGTAACGGCAACGCTGAACAGCCCCAGCAGTGCGTCGCCCTGTTGCCGTCAGCGATAGCGGGTGACGTTACGCCTTAACTGATTTTGCAGGCCATCGAACGCGTGCCCGGGCATTCCCCTCCTTGGCCGGCCCGACGCACAGGATATCGATGCTGCCGGCGGCCGCTGGCTATGGCATAGCGGCCGTCCCCGCAAGCCGTGCCACCTAACGATAGCAACGGCCGCGCTGGTGAGGGCCGCAGAATGCCCCGCATTTGGCCGAGGCTGTGTGGAAACGCGTTCGGCATGCCATTGTGGCGATCCCGGTGCTGCCAACTGGAGTTGGCGGCTGCGCAAGCAAGTTACTTGATGTTTGACATTGACACGTTGAGAAACACTTCCTATGTTTAGCGTGATGGGCCTGCAATCCAAAGACTTCGATCAGGCTGGCCGGCGCAATCCAATCCACGAGTCTCAAAGGAGAGTCAACATGCTGACCCGAATCGTTGCCGTCGCGCTGGCGATGGTCTTGTGCACCTTCACCACGCCGTATGCATCGGTCACGCATGCCGCGCTGGCCCTCACGTCGCAGGAGCAGGCCGACCTGCTGTACACCCGCGAAGAGGAAAAAGTCGCACGCGACAGCTATCTGACCCTGTACGGTCTCTGGAATCTGCAAATCTTCAGCAACATCGCCGAAGCCGAGCAGTCCCATATGGACGCCATTCTCAAATTGCTCGACAAGTACAACCTGTCGGACCCTGCGGCGGGCAATGCAGTTGGGGTGTTCACCAATCCCAAGCTCCAGACCCTCTACTACACGCTGCTTGCCAAGGGCGAGCTCAGCAGCCTCGATGCGCTGGAGGTCGGTGGCCTGATTGAAGAAACGGACATCATCGATATCACCGCGGCGGTTGGACGCTCCCAGCACGAGGACATCACCAAGACTTACGAAACCCTGATGTGCGGCTCGCGCAATCACCTGCGGGGTTTCGCGCAGGTCATCACCGCCGACACCGGACTGCCGTACCAGGCCCAGGTGCTGCCGCAGGACGTGGTCGACCAGATCCTCACCAGCCCGATGGAAAAATGCGGCAGCCACGCGCGTGAATCCGCCACGGCGGACCAGCACCGCGGCGCGCACTGAGTAACCGCCTGCGCACGACGGGCATGGCCCGTCGTGCGCAGGCGGTTACCTGTAGCCTGTCATCACCCCGCGTGGCGCGCCGCGGATGGCCATCGCCAAAAGGCACGCGCTGGATGCCCGTGGGCATCGCCGCATGGCTTGGCTCTGCCTGCAATGCCGCAGAGTAGCCAAATCCGCACAACCGGCCTATCCTGAATAAGGAGCTTGGAGCCGCGCGTTGTGTCGGTCAACAGTGCGAAGGCCACAAGAAGCCTCAAGGAGCATTGCCATGTCTCAGCCGTCACAACGATTTGCCTGCCACCGGGTCGCAGCTGCGATCGTCGCCCTCGCCGCCGTGCTGCCCACCGCCAGCGTCTATGCGCAATACGGCCCCCATGACCAGGGCCGCGGGCGGCCCGACTGGCATGGTCAGCGCGGGCCGCAACCAAACTACCGCAATCAGCGTCAGCCGCAGTACGACTATCGTCGCGGCGGTGGCGGCGGCGGCAACGGCGATTTCATTTTCGGTGCGCTGCTGGGCGCGGTCATTGGCACGGCCGTACTGGGGGCGATGCAGCCCCCGCCACCCGTGGTTTATTCGGCGCCACCGCCGCCGCCACCGCCTGGCGTGTATTACTCCGCGCCCCCGCCTCCGCCCGGGAGCACCTATTACGCCCCCTATCCCTACCCGCCCTCCAACTATCCTCCGTCGTATTGACGCGGGCTTTGCAGCCAGGCGCGCGGCAGTATCGACCGTCGCCTGCGGCTGAACCCGCCAAAGGGGCCAGCGACCGCCCCACCCTTGGAACCCATTCGAGAGCCCAACCATGAACCATCCGATCCGCATCGCCATGTTGCCCGCAATGCTCGCGCTTGCATTCCTGTCGCCCGTGGCTGGCGCGCAGAGCAGCTCATCCACCCAGGCGCGCGCACCATCATCCAAGGTCGCATCTACGACCCGACGCGCCGAACGGCGCGAAAACCTCGTGGAGCAGCGCATTGTCGAGCTGCACAAGCAGCTGGAGATCACGCTGCAGGAGGCACCGCAATGGAACGCCTTTGCCCTGACCATGCGCCAGAATGCCGATGCCATGGAGCAGGCGTTTCGCGAGCGCATGACCAAAATGCCGACGATGAATGCCGATGAAGTCATGAAGTCGTATGCCAACATGGCCGCGCTGAACGCGCAAAACGTCCAGAAGCTTTCGGCTTCGTTCAGCGATTTGTATGGCGTGCTCTCCCCGAATCAAAAGGCCATCGCCGACCGGCTGTTCAGGCATGAGCCCAGGCGCTTGCGCAAGGCTCCAGTGAAGAAATAGGCGCGACGCTGCGTCGATGCCCGCGTCAGCATCCTGGGATTTGCGCCCGGACCCGCTGCATGGCGTGCGACGGTGCGGTGGCGCTCATGGATGCGTGCGACCGATGCCCATGGCATCGACAGCTCGCGTTGGACGATCGATCAAACACAGTGAATTATGTACAAGAACATTTTGATCGCCATTGACGGCAGTCCGGTGTCCGATGCCGCGCTGCGCCATGCCATCGCCTTGGCGCAGGACCAGCGCGCCCATCTGCACATCGTTCACGTCGTCGACATCATGGGAATGCCCTGGGCCGATCTGGGCGAGTCGGTCGAGGTGGACATGCCGGCGATCTATCGGCAGCAAGGCCAGGCGATTCTGGACCGGTCCCTGGCCCAAGCCACGCAGGCCGGACTGCCTGCCACCTCGACGCTTCTGGAAAGCGAGTCGGTCGGGCAGCGGGTCGCCGAGCTGCTCGCCGATCAGGCCAAGGCGCTGTCGGCTGATCTGCTCGTTGTGGGCAGCCATGGCTACCGAGGCCTCAGCCGCTTGTTCCTCGGCAGCGTGGCCGAAGGGATCTCGCGGCTCAGCAGCGTGCCCGTGTTGATCGTGCACGGCGCCGCGCCCAACAAGTAGTCCGCTTATACCGGCCCATCCATTGACCAGTTCAGGAGTAACGAATGTCCAAGACGGATTTTGCGAATCGCCGCGAGGCGATGGTCCAGCATCAGATCGCCCACCGTGGGGTCCAGGCGCCGCTCGTTCTCGACGCGATGCGCGCTGTGCCCCGCGAGGCCTTTCTTCCCGATGAATTGCGCGAACTCGCCTACGAGGACACCCCCTTGCAAAGCCAGGAGGGGCATCCGTTTTCTGCCCCCTACTTCGTCGCGATGATGATCGCCGCACTCGAACTCAAAGGCGGAGAAACCGTGCTGGAAATCGGCACCGGCTCGGGTTACAGCTCAGCAGTGCTGTCCCGTATTGCCAATAATGTCTACACCGTCGAGCGTGTCGGACAGCTTGCCGAGAAGGCGGCCGCCACACTGGCCGACCACGGCTATCGCAATGTGCACGTCCTGCATGGGGACGGAACGCACGGCTGGGCGGATCATGCCCCCTACGACGCCATCCTGGTTGCCGCGGGCAGTCCTGCCATCCCCCAGACGCTTGAAAAACAGCTCAACATCGGTGGCCGTCTCGTCATTCCAATGGGCACTGGGCAGGAGGTGCAAGAAATGGTCCGCGTCACGCGCCTGTCGGAGACCGAATTCAAACGGGACCATATTGCCCGTCTTTGATCACGGGATCCGCGCCCGGCCCTCGCCGCGCCCTGCGCCGATCGGCTTTGCAGGCGGCGCCTGCACCCTGAGCCGGGGCGCAGCGCCTGCGCAGACGGCCAGAGGCCGGGTCGAGCCACGGCGTCCTCGATGCGTCCTCTGCCTCGCGAGGCCTGCGCCTCATCGCCCACGGCTCACGGCCAGAGCGTCGGCGGATGGACCGCCGCCCGGTCCAGTTGACCGGTCGATCTGAACCGGCACGTACCCCGTCATCTCCACGCTCAGGTTTCGGTGCGTCCCCGCAAGGCCGACTTCCTTGTCGTGGGTGTGCCCATGTAGATTGAGCACGCTCGCAGGCAGGCCGTTCAGGATCGGGTAATGCGTGAGCCACAGGCGCTCGATGCCTGCGGGGACTCCCGCGCGCGCGGGGATCTCCAGGCAATCCACCACGGCATCGAGGCCCCAGCGCAGCGGATTGCGCGGGCGCGTGTTGCTTTCGAACACATCATGGTTGCCGAGCACCAGCAGTTTGGAGCCCGGGATCGGTGCGAGCCACTCGCGCGTGGCCGCATCATCGCGGAAGGTCAGATCGCCCAGGAACACGACCCAGTCTGCGGGTTCGATGCCAACCGCGCAGGCCATGGCCTGCATGCTGTTGTCCATCGACTGCACATCAGGAAAGGGGCGAGAGCAGAACCGGATGATGTTCGCATGGCCGATATGCAAGTCGCTCCAGAACCACGTGCGCCCGCCGCCTTGCCAGTGCGCCAGGAAGGCCTCCACGGCGGGCTGGCGACCGGCTTGCTCCATCACAAGGGCAAACGCCTGTCGGGTGCTCTCGCGAGTCACGGCACGCATGGTGCCGTTGGCATCCGGGGCCTGGGACTGGAGCCAGCGTCGATAGACCGCGCCCACTTCAGCCTGCGACTCGCAGGCCATGACATGCGGCTGAGCGTATTTCGTCTTCTTGGACATGGGATGCCTCACAGCGAAAAGGTCGAGAGCGGATCGAACCCGGTGCTGCCGTTTTCCCCGGGATAGCCGCGCGGGTTCGACACGCACAGGGTGTGCCCGTGCTGCAGATGCCCTGCAACGTGGCTGTGGCCATAGATCCAAAGGTCGGCGGGCCTTGCCAGCTCGCACGCAGGACCCAGCAGCGCGGGCTCACCCTGCCTGCCCACGCCATCCCAGCTGTTGGCATACGCGACATCGAGCAGGTTTGCGGGAAACCTGGCGCGGTGCATGGGGGTGTCGATGCAGGCCAGCGCGGGCGCATGGTGCGTCACCACGACCATGGGCCCCTCAAAGGCCTCGAGCAGGCGCTCGGTGAACCAGGCGCGTGCCGCGCGGCTCAAGGCCGCCTGATGCTCCGGCGTCATGCGGGCCTGGGCGCGGCCGCCCCAGATGCGTTGGACCGGTCCAACCAGAATCTCCCCAAAATCGGCCATGCACAGTCTGGCCTCGAACATCGCCTCGGCCACCCGCTCGGGAGCATCGCCGCATGCCGTGAAATCGGTCCACGCGGTTGCGCCCAGAAAGCGCACGCCGCCGATCACGACCGCGTCGTGTTCGAGCACGTGGACGCGGCCGGCCATCGGCCCGCACACCGCTTCAGCTTCCTCTCGCAACTGAAGTAGCGCACGCTCGTGATGGCGACCGTAGAACTCATGATTCCCAGCCACAAACACCAGATCGGCGCCGGAACTCTCGCACAAGGCTGCCCACCGGTGCAGCATCCTGGGATGGGACCCGATGTCGCCCGCCAGCACGACAGCGTCCACGCCGCCTGCGATGCTCGGCGTGAAGGCGGAAAATTCGGTGTGCAGATCAGAAAAAATTTGAATCATGAACTCTCCCGCCACTAAGCGCCTGACGGCGCTGTCGTGGGGGTTTCGCGGGTCACGGACCTGGACTTGCCCCGTTGCCGGGGCAGAGGTTTGGGTCTCGCCGCCACGCCCGTCCCAGGCGTGTCTTGCGTGTTGTGCGCGTCGATGAGCACCACCAACGCGCTGTTGCGGTCGCGCGGGGCCGTGTGCCCGCAGTGCGGGCACACATGCACACGCTGCGCCAACGTCTTGGGAACGCGTTCCCAGCACGCCGCGCAGCGCTGCGACGGTTTGAGTTGGCGCGTGTTGCTCAGATGCAGTCGCGTACCAGCTTCTTCCGCTTTGTACGCCAGCATCTGATGCGCCATGCCGAACCCCGCCGAGAGCATCTCGCGGTTGAGTCCGGCCTTCTGCCGCACGCGACGGCCCGGCGCATCCACCGTGCCCTTCGCGCTGCGGCTCATGGTCTTCGGAGCCAGTTGCTCCGTGGCCAGGACGGCGCATTGCTGCACCATCTTGGTTGTTTCCTTGTGCACGAAGTCCCGGCGCAGGTTGCCGATGCGATCATGCAGCACCGCGATGCCGCGGCTCAATCGCTTGTATCGCACGGAGCCTTTGCGTTTGCGTGCACGCTGGCGCTGCAGCACTGCAAGGCGCGGCAGCGCCTCGCGCACCCAGCGCGGGTTCGCGATGGGCGGACCCGCGTCAAATGTGGCCCAGTCCGTGATGCCGAAATCCACGCCACGCCGCATGTCGGCGGTGCGCTCGCGCGCACAGGCCGCATCGGGCACGCGCAGCGTCACCGACACAAACCACTGACCGTTGCGGCGTGTCAGGGCGATGTCGTTGGGTTTGGCATCAATCCCAAAACGATGCTGCCCACGCGCCCGGATGGACAGGGCGGCCTCGCCGCTGCCGATGCGCAGGGTTGCGCCACGGCCGCCGTGCTCCATCAGCTTCCACCCAACCGGATCGGGATAGGCAAAACCCGAGAACCGCTTGCTGGATTTGAATCGCGGGAATCCGGGCGTCTGCCCCGCCTTGACGCGGCGGAAGAACGACTGGAATGCGAGATCCAGCCGCCGCAGCGTTTGCTGCAGCGCGTGGCTACCGAGTTCCATGAACTCAGGCCGCTTCGCCTTGATCTGCGGCAGGACGTTCTGCTGGTCGTAGTAAGAGATGGACTTCCTGGCCTTGCGCCAGGCGTCGATGCGTTCTTCCAGCGCCGCGTTGTACAACTCGCAGTGCAGCCGCGTCCACGCCTCAAGCCGCGCAGCTTGCGCGGCATTGGGATACAGCTTGAGCGTGACTTTGCGCCGTTGCATGCTGGTATTTTATCCAGCATGGCGAGGAACAACAAGCGAAAACCGCCCGCTTGACCCCCTCCTGCCCGGACGGCTTCGCCTATGCGACGCTGTGCGTCGGGCCGGGCTAGGAAGGGGAATGCGCGGGCATGTGTTCATGTCTAGCGGCCGATGGGTCCGGCGCAAACCTGCGTGTGCGTGGCCATCACAGAGTGATCGTCTGCCACGGGTTGTACCCGGTGCTCTCCGGGACGTAGCCCACCGGATTGCTCACCACGCGCGTGCCCCTGACGGCATGGTCGACCGGATCGTGCGTATGCCCGTGCACCCAGAGATCCACGGGGGGACCCATCAGATCCTCCCACGCATTCGCATACGCCGCATCCAGATGGTTGACGTCTGCGGGTGCGCCTTCGGCCCCAGGCCGCACGCTGAGCATGCTCGGCGCATGGTGCGTGATCACCACTGTTTTGCCACTAAACGGCTCGGCGAGCCTTTGCTGCAGCCAGGCCTTCGTGATCTTGTTGATCATCTCGATGTCCGACAGTCGGATCCTGCGCCAGTTGGCGGCGCGGATGCGCATGAAATCATGCATGGAGCGCGCTGCTTCGTATCGGCCCTCGAATTGGTTGCCGGTAGCCGTGTAGTCCGTCCAGGCCGTTGCCCCGAGGAAACGCACGCCGTCCATGACCACCTCATCGCGCTCCAGGAAGCGCACGCGGTCGTCGGAAGCCAGGCGCATTTTCTGCTGCGTGTACTGCAGATGGCCGCGCCAGTACTCATGATTTCCGGCCACCAGCAGCACGCGCCCGGGGAACGCGGAGCGCGCCCAGTTCACCGCGTGCTCGCCCTTGTGGATATCCCCGGCCAGAATGGTCACGTCCGCATCGAGCACCGATGGTTCGTAGACATAGCCTGGGGCGTCAATTTCGAGATGGATGTCGGAGAGTAAGTGAATGCGCATGGCGGTTCCTGGTTGTCGCCACGCGGGGCCGTCCCAAAACAGCAAACCCCGCATCGGCGGGGCTTGCTGTGGGAGACGGTACGCCGAAATTTAGTGGGTCGTCTCATCTTGCGCGCAAGCCCCGGCACGGCCGCTTTTGACGGCCGCCGTCGTCACCCATTCGCCCCCTAGGGGCCGGCGGGAAAACAGGGATGCGCAGTGCAACGCGTTCATAGCCTCTCATTTTGCATAACACGGCGCACTTGGCAAGCCCGGCCCGCTCGATGTTGCCCAGGCAAGACACTCGACTTCGCGGATCTGCCGCTTGCCCCACCCGCACGCCGAGCACGCCTTTAGCCTTCGCCGCGGGGAAAATCGGCCCCAATGGTCGTGGACTCCCATGCATCGAAATCACGGCGCATCGCGTCAAGCTTCTGCCGTGCCAGCTTGAGCGCTGCTTCGCCCAGGAGCAAGCGCAACGGGGGATTGTCCGACAGCGCTGCATCAATGATGGCTTGCGCACCCCGCACCGGATCACCGGCCTGGCTCCCGCTGCGCGCCGCCGTCTGTCTGCGGCGCTCGCCGGCCGTCGCGTCATACGCATCGATGTGGGTTGCCGACGCCTTGATCGAAGGCCCCGCCCAGTTGGTCCGGAATGGCCCCGGCTCGACGATCAGCACATCGATCCCCAGCGGCTTGACCTCGATCGCCAGCGATTCGGAAATGCCTTCCACCGCGTATTTCGTCCCGTGGTAGTACCCCGTCGCGCCAAAGCTCGTGATGCCGCCGATCGATGACACATTCACGATCAGGCCGCTGCGCTGCTCGCGCATGATCGGCAGCACGGCCTTGGTCATGTTGATGAGGCCAAACACGTTGGTCTCGAACATCGCTCGCACGGCTTCGTCCTCACCCTCCTCGATCGCTGCGAGATAGCCGTACCCGGCGTTATTGACGAGCACGTCGATGCGCCCGAACTTGCGCTTCACCGCCGAGACCGCTTCGTCGATCTGGGCAGGCTTTGTGACGTCAAGCGGCAGCACCATCGCCCGGTCTTGGTGAGCTTCGGCGATGTCGGTCACTTTCGACGCGTCGCGGGCGGTGACCGCCGCGCGCCACCCTCGTGCGAGCACGAGCTTGGCCAGCTCACGCCCAAAGCCTGTGGAGCAGCCCGTGATCAGCCACACCGGATCATCGCGACGCATCATCGTCAAAGTCCTCCATTGTTGTTAACAGGAAAAGCAATGCCAGCGCATCTCACTGCAGCAGCAGGCGACGCGTCAGCGCCGCCACAGGTCGCTCGGTCCAGCGCTGCAGGCGGCTGCTCAATTGCAGGGGCTTCATGACCATGCGCACGGCCAATTCGACGGGATACTCGTGTGCCATGATGGCGAACACCCGCTTGCTCATCGCCTCATAGTCCTGGGGCGCATGGCCGAAACGCCAGGACACGGCATGGCGCAGCGCAACGTCCGCGTCGCTCTGGCGCAGCTCGGCCACCCGGCGCCAGAGCGACGCGGCGACTTGCCAGCGCTTGAGCCCGTCGCGCTGCCGGTACTGCAGGAAGTAGTGGTAGAAGTGCTTGTAATGCTGCACCTCGTCGGTGCGAATGCGCCAGGTCAAGTCGCGCAGCACCGGCTCGCTGCATACGGCATTGAGCGCCTGGTAGTAGGTCGTCGTGCCCATCTCGACGACGCAGCGCGCGGCCATCTCCTGCCCCCGCGTGGGCTCCAGTTCCTCGACGGTGCACAGCTTGCCATATTCGCTGAAAAAATCCGCATACGCAGCGTCCCAGTCGAATTCCGGCCACACATGCTGCACATAGGCCTTCAGCGCGCGGCCATGCTGCAGCTCCTCGGGCTCCCATTGATCATTCAGCCATGCGGCAACGGGTGGATCATCCGCGAAGTACTCGATCAGGTTGCGTGTGTAGGTGCTGCTGCCGCTTTCCATGAACGACGCACTGCACAGCAAAAGGAACAGCTCATCGCTGCCCCGGACCTGCTCGGCATCGATGCTTGCGTAGTCCAGATCCTGCCAATGCCAGCGCATGCCGTGCCCGCTGCCTTCCACAGCACTGGACGGTGCCGCTTCCTCGGCAGGCCTCGAATCCGTCGGGGTTGTCATGTCAGACCTCCGTCTCGGCCGCAGCAGCCTGCTCGACAGAGCCGTCCCCGGGCGCGGGCGCGGGAGCCGCTGCGTCTCCTGTGGCCTTGTCCCCATACATGTAGCTGCGATTGAACGGATAGACGCTTTGGGTGGCACGCAGTGTGCCTGTCGCTGGCTCGCGGGGCTGCACCACACCGTCGGGCCGGGAGCCAAGGATCTGGAACAACGAGATCCACCCCTGCTCGAAGCTCATGGCTGAGCCGGCCAGATACAGCCGGTAGGCACGGATGACGCGGTCGGCATCCGCCCCCAGGACCTGGCGCGCTTGACCCTCATGCGCCTCCAGCGCATCGGCCCAGTGCCAAAGCGTCTGCGCGTAATGCGGTCGCAGGCACTCGGCATCCAGGGGTTCGACGTTGCCTCGCGCCATCGCATCGAGCATCACGCTCACGTGCACGAGCTGGCCACCGGGGAAAATGTATTTTTCGATGAAATCCCCCATGCCCCCATCAAGCTGGGCGTTATCGGTGCCGCCAGCCGTGATGCCGTGATTGAGCACCAGACCGCCCGGCTTGAGCAAGCGACGAATCTTGGCGAAATACACGGGCAGGTTCAGACGCCCGACGTGTTCGCACATACCCACCGACGCCACCTTGTCGAAGCCCTCGCTCTCGTCCACATCCCGATAGTCCTGCAGCAGCATGCGCACGCGCCCCTGCAGTCCCTTTTTCTGAATGAGGCCGTTGACGTAGGCGTGCTGGTTCTTCGACAGGGTGATGCCGGTGGCATCCACCCCATAGTGCTCGGCGGCCCACAGCAGCAGGCCGCCCCATCCGGCCCCGATGTCGATGAAGCGCTCCCCGGGCTTGAGCAGCAGCTTCCTGCAAATATGCTCGAGCTTGGCCTCCTGCGCCTGCGCCAGTGACATGCCGGGGTCCAGGAAATAAGCACAGGAATACACACGCAGGGGATCGAGCCACAGCGCGTAGAAATCGTCCGAGACGTCGTAGTGATGCTGAATCTGTGCCGCGTCACGCGCCTGCGTGTGGCTCATGCGCTCCCACAGCGCGCGCTGCATGCGCTGCACCGGACCCGCGCGCTCATGCGTGGGGTCACGGCCGAGAAGTGCAGGCGCCACAGCCATCAAGTCGCGCAGTCGACCTTCGATGTCCAGGCGGCCTTCCACGTAGTCCTCGGCCACACGCCCGATCGCACCACGTGCCAGATGCAACAGCGCGCGCATGTCCCGAACGATGAGTTGCAGTCGGGGTTGCGCAGCGCCGATCCGCTGGCCCCCGGGAAGCTGCACTGCGCAAGACAGCGGCAGACTTGCCAGCCGCTGCTCGGTCGACTGCAGCCAAAGGCGGTTAAGCGATTCCACGTGGTGCCTCCCTCGGTGAATCGTGCAGCAGCCCTGCACCGGCAGGCCAGGCCCCATCCACGTCCAGGCGGTGTCGTCCTCGACACTCCAGACGCCACGGACGGCCCAGCGCCCCTTGACCGCGACCACAATCCTGGCGCGCGCGATCCGTCCATGGATGGCCTGCGCCAACCGGCACAGCCCACCCTCTGGAATACCCTAGCTTCATACAAGCATAGCTCCGACTGCGCATGCGTGCATGAACTGCCCATTCCGACACTCCGTAACGGCACGTCGCACACCCGCGTCCCGGGCGTGGGCACGCCTGCCACGCCGGCCGACAACCGCACCGCCCGCGATGGCGCGCGTCGGCTCCGTCCAGTACACCGGGCGCACCGAGAGCCGAAGTTGCCGCTAAGCCCCTGACGGGCGCATGCGCTTCGCGCCCGAGGGCATCGCTGCGGGCGCGGTCCCATGCGTTTCGAAGTGCCGCATCGTGTACGCATAACCACTTTCGATGGCGCGTTCGTAGGCCTTCCAGTTGAGCAGGCCGACCTGCCCATGCGGGGGGGTGAGCACCCAGGTGGCCAGCTTGCGCCGCTCCTCGCTGCTCCTTTCACTTTGCACCATCGCGGCTCTGACCAGGATGGCGAAGAGGCTCGGCCACTGCCGCCCGTGCAGCCACTCCCAGGTCAAACGCGGCAACGTCGGCAGCGCGACGTCTTCGAAGGTCGCGGGCAGCGCATCATCGCCACTGATGTCCACGGCAATGACCTGATGCACACCGCGGTCACGCATGACGTCCGTGGGCAAATTGTTCATCACGGCGCCATCCACATGCACCATCCCGGCGTCCAGCAGGGGTGGCAGAAGGCCCGGAATGGCCGCGCCCGCCCGCAGCCATTTCCACAGGGAGCCGCGCGTGTGCACATCGACGCTGCCACGCGTGAGATTGGCCGACACGCAGAAAAAGGGGATGGCGAGATCCTCGATGTCGCGCGACCCGAACGAGCGGCGCAGCAAGCGTGTGGCGCGCGTACCCCGCGTCAAGGCGATCAGCGGCAGCGTCAGATCCCGAAGCGGATGCCCCCGGATGAACGCCTGGCGCATCTGCTCGAGCAGTTGCGCATCATCCCATTCGCAGGCCACGCCGGCGGCAATGATGGCCCCCATGCTGGTGCCCCCCACGGCATCGATGGGTTGGCCCAGCTCGCGCAAGGCGCGCACCACGCCAATGTGGCCGAACCCGCGCGCGCCACCACCTGAGAGCACGAGTCCGGTGGCGCGCTGGGCCAGGTGCCGGGCCACCCTCGCATGATCCGCCGGCCCGCGCACATGGTGCAATGCCACCTCGCCATCGAACTGCGAAAGCCATCGCGCCGCATTGCCCGCTGCCGGGGTGGCGCGATCGTCCAGCAGGAGCAGATGCCGTGCGCGGTGCAAAGTATCCACCCCGGAACGACACATCGCATCGGGCCATGGCGCGGGGGTCGCATCGGCGCGCGCCACCATCACGACCTGGTCGGCCTGGCGCAGGCAGGTGGCCCGCCATGCTGGATCGTCGGGCCCCGCCACGTAAAGCACGAAGCGGTGCTCGCGCTCACGCTGGCTGTGCCACGCCGCATCGCCAGCGCGGCCCAGGCTGGCATCGATCACGGCAGCCGGCCCGAAGGGGGCAAGCGCCTGCGCCAGCTGCTCGGCTGTGGCACGCAGGCGAACCGATGCATCCAAGCCCAGCAGGGCGAACGTGCGGGCCGGCGACAGCGACTCGCCCCTGTCGTTGCGCAAGTGCCTGTCCACAATCTGGCGCAAGGTGCCCACCAGGGCCTCCGGGTGCGCGCGCATCACGCGCAGCAGGACGTCCCCGCGCGACAGTTTCAAGAGGGTGCAGTCACGCAGGGCGCGCACCGTTGCGCTTCGGGGCTGCTCGGTGAGCAATCCGAGCTCGCCCACGATTTCACCCGGAGCGATCACGCCCAGAAGGCGCTCGCGGTCGGTGGACAGTCCCGGGCCAAAGGCGCCGAGGCTTCCCGAGCACAACACGTAGAGCGCGTCCGACGGCTCCCCCTGCCGGCACAGCGTTTGGCCTCCGGCCAGCTCCAGCGGTTCGAGATACGGCAGCAGCGCATCGCGAACCTCGGGATGCAGCCCACCGAAGATGGCCGTGCGCGCGATGGAGTCCGAAACACTTGCGCCTTCAGCGTGCGGCATGGCCGTTCCGATCCGCGACCCCGGCAATCACCGTGGATCGCGTGGTCCTGCGCCACGCGTCTGCCTGCGGCAACGCGCCAAACGCCCGTGCCCGCGCACGCAAGCCCCGGCCGCCAGCGCGCGCGCTGCGTTGGCCGATTCGCCAACCCTCTCCATTGGCAACCCCACGTGTCTCGTGCACAATGATCCCCACCCCAGTGCGCAACGGTTTTTTGCAATTCGCAGTCTGGCGCGCGCCCGCATCGGCCATGGCCACACCGTATCAGACCTTCTCCTGACCGCCAATGAGCATCTGCCCCTTTTGCCGCATCGCGACGGCTTCGTCCGGCACGTCGACCCTCCTGCAAACCCCCTCCGCAGTGGCCTTCCTCGATATCCGCCCCATCAGGCCCGGCCACGCCCTCATCGTTCCCCGGCGGCACGAGCCGGATTTCTGGAATCTGACCGACGACGAGCGCCATGACATCTTCGCCCTGGCCAAGCAGCTCGCTGACGCGCAGCGCCAGCTGTTCAACCCTCTTAAAGTCGGCCTGCTCGTGGCGGGATTTGATGTCCCCCATGCCCATGTCCACGTGGTGCCGTTGCACGACGCGCATGACCTCACGTCCGAGCGCATCCTCAATGGGTCGGTGAAGAGCGCAGCGGCGGACGAACTGGCTGACCTCCAAGGCCGATACGCTCAGCACTTTCTCGTGCCGCGCTAGCCTTGCGGGCCCGCCCGGATGCGCATGTGCCCACGTGTCTCGAATCCCCATGCCGCCTCGCCAGGGCTCTGGAGGCCATGCGCGCCGATCCAATGGGTTTTCCAACCCGAGCCACATGGGTACGCCGCGTCGTACGCAAACTCGGCGTTGCCATGCCATTGGACTTTGGCCATGGGATGGACTATAAGCAGCATGGCAACGCTTAAAAGTCAATCATGGCTTCTTAGCCGCATCAAGGAAACTGTCATGCATTTCATCCAACGCGCTTTGCGCAATGCTTTTCTCATGCTTGCGGTCATCGCGCCGCTGGCGTTATGGTCCACCGGCGCCCAGGCAGAAACCGCACAAGAATTAACCCAGAATGCCAGGCAAGCCCTGGACCAGCTCTACAAAACGGACCCCGCGGCCAGCGCGATTTCCAAACAGGCCAAGGCCATTCTTGTGTTTCCGAGCATCATCAAGGCCGGGCTGGTCTTTGGCGGCGCTTATGGCGAAGGCGTCCTGTTCAAGGACTCCAGGGTGGACGGTTATTACAACTCCGTCTCGGCATCCTGGGGTTGGCAAGCCGGCGCCCAGTCCTACGGCTACGTGGTCTTCCTGATGAACGACAAGGCCCTTCAGTACCTTCACAAATCCGATGGTTGGGAAATTGGCGTGGGCCCGACGGTTGCCGTGATGGATAAGGGCGTGGGCCGCAACTTGTCCTCCACCACATTGCAGGACGACGCCTACGCGTTCATTTTTGACCAGAAGGGACTCATGGTGAGCCTCAGCATCGAAGGCACAAAAATCTCGCAGATCAAGAAGCACTAGTACAACATCCCCTAAATAGCGTTACGTCTCTGGATGGAGGTATGGCGCCAGGATGGTGACCACGATCTCGGCGGTTTGGCGCAGGTTGCCGGAGGCGGGCAGTGGTTCCCAGCGCCCTGAATGGGTTCGGAAGGCAGCCACGTAGTGGTTGGTTCCGGTCTGGGTCAATCGGGCGACGGTGTCGAGGGATTCGTCATGCTGCATCTGGATGAGCAGATGCTTGCCATAGCGGCGCACTCGGGCGGCGGCGTGCCCCGTCAACTTGGCGAGCAAGCCCTGCAATTCACTGGCGCGGTCGGGGATAAGGGGTGCGGTCATGGCGAGAGCGATGGACGTGATGCCTAGGCTCCCCAGTTTGCCACTCGAAGCCTGCAAACGTCCAGCGGAACGGTCGCGGATCGAGATTGCGCTGGGCAATGAAGGCCTCGGTGCGCCTGCGCAGATGGTGCACCGAGATGTGGCTGGCACGGCGCAGCACCCGGCGGGCGTAGATGCCGAACAGCAACTCGATCGGGTTGCCCCAGCTGGCATGCAGCCGGGTGTCGTGAAAGACGAAGCGTCCGCCGTGTCGGGCATTGAACGCCTGCCACACGCCCCAGGCGCGATGGGTATTGAGGTTGTCCCAGATGACATGCAGCGGCCCGCTGGGATGCGCGCGCGCGACGTCTTCCATGAAAGCCACCAGGTCGGCCTGGGTGCGGCGATCGGTGCAGCGCCCCAGCACACGGCCGCTATGCACGTCCAGCGCCGCGGTCAGCGCCTGCGTGCCGTGGCGAATGTATTCGAATTCGTAGCGGCGCAGTCGCCCGGGTTGCGCGTGGCGATCGACATGCTTGCGCTCGACGGCCTGGATGCCGGTCTTCTCATCGACGCTCAGCACCACGCTGCCCTTGGGCGCGCGCCGGTACAGCGCACAAATCGCGTTGACCTTCTCGCGGAATTGTGGGTCGGGCGAATGCAACTATTGCCGAACGCGGTGCGGCCGCACGTCGCCAGCCTGCAAAATGCGCTGCAAATGGCTACGGCTGATGTGCTTGACCACGCCTCGCTCCACGGCGCGCACGCACAGCTCATCCAGCGTCGGCAGCGCCCCGGCGCGATCCTCGCCTGTCTCGCACGCTAGCGCCAGCAGTTGCAAACGCTGCGCCGGGTCAATCTGTCGAGGTCGGCCCGGGCGCAGCCCCTCGTGCAGGCCTTCCACACCCGATTGCGCAAGCCGCTCTCGCCAGCGCATCACGGTCGGCCGCGACACCTGCAACGTCGATGCGATCGACGAGATCGTGTGTCCGTCGTGGAGCATCAACGCGATCCGCGCTCGCAGCACGTCGCGCTGCGGCGCCGTGCCCCGACGCAGCGTCTCTCGCAGCTTCGCCTGATCCTTCCTCGACAACTTGATCACTGCCGCCACGCGCTCACGACTCATGGCAAACAGTCTACTTCATGCCCATTTTGTTGTCACGTTATTTAGGGGATGCTGTACTATTGCTCCGGCCCTGTGAAGTATTAAGCTGCGTAGCGAACGCGCCGGTCCTGGAAGTAGCTCATCACACGCTGCGGGTTTTGTTCCAGCCTCGCCATGTGGTCGTTGGCAGCTTCGCGTAACTTGGCCTTGGTTCGCACCGGCACGCGTTTGCCCATTTCCTGTTTGAGATCGGCGTTGAGCCTCTCCTCAGGGTTGAGTTGGGGGCTGTAACTGGGCAGGTAAAACAGCTCGATCTGCGCGTTGTGCAAGGCGACCCACGCCTTCACCAACTTGCTGTGATGCACCCTCAGGTTGTCCAGAATCAGGAACACCTTCCTGCCTGCATCCTTGATCAACGCCTGCAAGAACTCGATCAGCTTGTCGGCGTCAAACGCCTCGTCGATGATCATCCAGCGGGTCTTGCCCTGGTTGGTGACCGTGGCGATCATCGAGAGCTTCTGGCGCGTCCCGCCCACCGCCATCGCCACCGGGGTTTTGCCCGCAGGGGCAAAGCTTCTGCCGCGCACGTCCGTGTTGACCAGCGCGGTTTCGTCTCCCCAGTGAATTTCCGCGCCCTTGTATGTTTAAACCAGATCAGCGCGGTGCAGTCTAATCACCGTTGAGGTGACCGGACCGGATCGTGCAGCCTGAAACGCCCTGGAGTCGGCGAGCGTGCTCGCCAGCTCGTGGCTGAGTCGATTGCGCACGGACCCCGTGCTGGTCTTCCTGACGCCCGAACGGTTCGTTGATCGGCGTTTCGCCTGCTCGCATGCACAGGCAAGGGATATGAAGACCATGTCTGGATCATCCGTGATGGTGGGCATCGACGTTGCCAGTGCGCATGTCGATGTGGCTTGCCTGGGAGCAGTCTTGCCATCGGAGCTGGCTCATGTCAGCAACGATGCCGAGGGGCATTCCGCCCTGGCCGACGCCCTGGTGAAGCTGCAGCCGGGGCTGGTGCTGATGGAGGCCACCGGTGGCTATGAGGCGGCGCTGGCGTGCGCGTTGCAAGCAGTGGGTCTGCGTGTGGCGGTCATCAACCCGCGCATGGCGCGTGACTTCGCTCGTGCGATGCAGCGCCTGGCCAAGACCGACCGCATCGATGCGGCCACCCTGGCCGAGTTCGCTGCCGTGCTGGCCCAGCGCCCCGACTGCGAGCGCTTCGTGCGTCCGCTGAGCGAGCCCGAGCAGCAGGATCTCGCAGCCCTGGTCACCCGCAGGCGCCAGCTCGTGGCCATGCAGTTGTCCGAGCGCCAGCGCTTGCGCCTGGCCCGCCCGGTGACGCGCCCGAGTATCGATGCCCTGCTCGAGGCGATTGCCCGCCAGCTCGACGACGTCGATGCCGAAATGGTCCGCCATGTCGAACAGCATCATGCCGTGATGGCCAAGCTGTTGCAAAGCGTGGCCGGGATCGGCCGCATCGCTGCCGCAACCCTGATCGCTGAACTGCCTGAACTGGGGCGGCTCAACCGGCGCCAGATCTGTGCCTTGGTCGGCGTGGCCCCCTACGCCAAGGACTCCGGGTCCAGCCGAGGCCGACGACGCATCACCGGCGGGCGCTTCGAGGTGCGACGTGCCTTGTACATGGCCACGCTCACCGCCACACGATTCAACCCCGCCATTCGCGCCTTCTACAAGCGTCTGGTGGCCGCAGGCAAGCTCAAGAAAGTGGCCTTGATCGCCTGCATGCGCAAGCTGATCACCCACCTCAACGCCATCACCCGGGACCATCTGAACGCTCAAAATCAGCCTTTCACTGCTTGACTTTCAACACGGTTACTCAGCCCTGGCGCGCTGCTCGATGGCGGGGTATTCCCCCTCCAGCCAAGCCTGCACCGCCGCGGGGCTTTGCTCATAGGCTCGCTTGATGGGCTTTTGCGGCGTAAAGCCCCAGCGGGTGAGGTACTTTCCAACGCTGCGCACCTGCAGTTTGATGTCGAACTCCTGTTCAATGAGTTGCATCACCGCAGCGCGGCTCCACAGATGGAAGTCCATCTTGAGTTGCTCGGGACGTGTGTCAATGATCATGCGCTGGATCGTCTCTTCTTGCGCTTGACTGAGCACCCGACCGTCGCCTCTGGCGCGTCCCCGCCGAGTCGGCCGGATGGCGCTCCAGCCGCCAGCCTCGTACAAGTCGATGGCCGCTCGAACCGACGGGTAACTCAGCCCCGTCATGTCCACGATCTGCATGATCTTGACGCCCCGCTTGTGCAACCTCACGACTTGCTTGCGTCGCTCGTGAAGTTGCTCCAGTGTTTGCTTTCTTGCGTTTTCTTTTTCCATCATCAATGGATCAAAAAACTTGCTGAAAGTTCATATTTTATTGGGCCTTATCTATAGTGTAGTGTTGCATTCTGTTTAGAACTTAAGTGACTGTTGGCACGAATGACCTTCTGCAGGATGTCGGCAGCGCTCTTGGTCCAGATGAACGGCTTGGGTTTGGTGTTGTGATGGGCAACGTACTCATCAATGGCAGTGATCAACTGCGGCACGCTGGTGAACACGCCGCGGCGCAGCCGATTGACGGTGATGTCGCGGCAGAAGCGCTCGACCCTGTTCCGCCACGACGCCGAGGTCGGCGTGAAGTGCATGTTGAATCGCGGATGCTTGGTCAACCAAGCTTGTACGGCAGGATGCTTGTGCGTGGCGTAGTTGTCGGCGATCAGATGCAGCGTCTTGCCTTTGGGCGTCTCGCGGTGGATCTGCCGCAGGAACTTCAGCCACTCGGTGTGGGTGTGGCGCTGCTGACACTGGCCGATGACCTGGCCGTCGAGCACGTTCAGCGCCGCGAACAGCGTAGTCGTGCCGTTGCGCTTGTAGTCGTGCGTCATCGTCTGCGCACGCCCCTTCTTCAGGGGCAGCCCAGGCTGTGTGCGGTCCAGCGCCTGCACCTGGCTCTTCTCGTCACAGCACAGCACCAAGGCGTGCTCGGGCGGCCACAGGTACAGCCCCACGATGTCTTCGAGCTTCTCGACGAACTTCGGGTCGCGCGAGACCTTGAAGCCACGCACCAGATGGGGCTTCAGGCCGTTCTTGCGCCAATGCCGCGAGACGCTGGCTGCGCTGACCCCCAACTCGGCGGCCAGGGTTCGGGTGCTCCAGTGCGTGGCCGCCTCGGGCTTGCGCTGGGTGGTCAGTTCGATGAGGCGCGCCACATCCACAGTCACCGGCGGTGCCCCGCGCGGCAAGTCGTGCTCGATGCCCGCAAGCCTGAACTCGGCATAGCGTTCGCGCCAGCGCGAGACCTGGACTCGCCCAATGCCCAGCTCGGCGGCAATCTCCTTGCTCTGCATGCCCTGCGAAGCCAGCAGCACGATGCGTGCGCGTTGCGCCAGCCTCACGCTGGTGAGCTTGGAACGAGCCAGCTTCGTCAACTCGGCTCGCTCCTCATTGGTCAAAACAATCTCAGGGGCAACTCGCACTCGCTCTCTCCACGCCAGTCCACAGTAAAACATTGGAGATGCAGCAAGACATTAAGTTCACTTAAGAATAATTCACTACACTAGGCGGAACGCCCAGGCAGTGCCTTGATCGGGACCCTAGGGTCCCGATCAAGGCCAATATAGAGCCAAGTATCCAAGTGAACACATACTCGCGCATTCCCCTTCCTCGCCCGGCCCGACGCACAGCGTTGATCAAGCGAAGCCGACCGGGCAGGAGGGGGTCAAGCGGGCGGTTTTCGCTTGTTGTTCCTCTCCAGGCTGGATAAAAGAACGGGGTATCCCTTTAGCTCCACAAGTGGCAAAATTGCCAAATGACCGCACCAGCAAAACCCCCGATAGGGGGGAAGGATGACCCAACGACCTGGGTTCAATTCCTCGACTGGTGCCAATCTGAACAAGCGTGCCGGGATTATTTGGAAAAGATGCGCTGGTCGGACGGGCTGATTTGTCCGAAGTGTGGGGTGATATCGCAAGTTCAGCGACGCAGCCGTGGCAGATTGATTTGTCGGGCGTGCAGACATCAAGCGACGGTGACTGCAGGCACCATTTTTGACAAGACGCGCACCGAACTTCGCGTCTGGTTCGCCGCCATTTGGTACATCACCAACCAAAAACACGGCGTCAGCGCATTGGGGTTGCAGCGCGTACTTGGCCTTGGCAGCTACGAGACGGCGTGGACCATGCTGCACCGACTGCGTCGTGCAATGGTTCGCCCGGACAGAGAATTGCTCCACGGGGAAGTTGAGGTCGACGAAACCTACCTTGCTCTCAGTGACCGGACGCAGCCGATTACGGCTGAAGGGCGCAAGAGCAACACCACCAAGGTTTTGGTTGCCATAGCAGTGGAAATGCTGCAACCCAAAGGATTGGGAAGGATACGGGTTCAACGAATCGAGCGTGGTGATTACGATCACCTGATGCCATTCATCAAAACGTCACCTCCGCCATTTCAAAGAGCTTTTCGCAACCCGATGTCTTGGGCTTGATCGCTTGGTGGGAAGCGCTCGATGCTGTGGGCATTGTCCCCATCCCTTCACCAAGAGCACGACCCCATGGACAGGATCACCCAGCAGGCATCGAGCAAGCTCAGTCATGCGCCGAGGCCGTGGCAAACGCGGACCTGCGTCTAGGCATGGGGAAATAATCAATGGACCCAACGTCCCGACTCGTCGATGTCGATTGGAACGACCCGCGCCTTCAGGAATTGTTGAAGAAGACCGAAGGGCTGCGTTTGGATGACCGGGGGACTTACAAACCGCGCCGCATTCGCGTGCACCCCGGTTGGCACCCTCTGGGGGCCAACCGGGGTGCCTGGGTACCCGCTTTACTCGTGTGGGATACCGGGCACGGGGACCTCGTGATTCAGATGCAACCGATGCCACTGCGGCCCGGAGATCCGATGACGCTCGACAAGGCACCAAACGGTGTGGAAGCCAGACTCGAGCACGGCGAGATCATGCAATGCCGTGCAGGGGTGCGTCCGGAAGATGAAGGCAAGGACGTTTTTCTGGTGTGGGTGCACGTGCCAACCCCGCGATGAGCGACACATGCCTCGCGTGCATCCCGGGCAGTGCCAAAGCTGCATGCCCTGGCACTTGATTAAATATCCAGGCTAGGCCGCAGGGTTTTTTCGAAATCTTGGCGATGGCCGCATCTCTGTTGCCCCTGTGCAACCGGGCGGCCATTTGTTTGATTTACGTCAATTTTTGATCCTGCCCCGCTTTCTAGCATCAACGGTAGTGTTTCTTCGTGACGCTCACCCGGGTAAGTCGTCGACGAGCAGCGTGGTAGATATCCGCCACGCTGCAGCAGATGGTTGGCCAGACAATCGTGGTACCCGCAACGTACATGAACCCAATTTCCATCCTTATTCGGCGTACTCGCACTTCATGTGGTCCACGGACAACCTCCGGGCCGCGTTCTCCAATGCGCGCCAAACCTGAAGACAAGGCCCGTGCCTGCGCAAGTTCCAAGAACCTATAAGAAACCGATGTCCTGGAATTGATCGCTTGGTGTAAAGCGCTCGATGCTGTGGGCGTTCACCCCATCATTTCATCAAGACAACGATCCCATGGACAGTATCACCCAGCACTGCATCGAGCAAACTCTGGACAGTCTGGAAACGCTGGATGTGCTCGCCGAGGCGACCGGTGAGCTTGCCATCTTCTACGCCAATCCCGCTGCGCAAAACACCCTGGCACGGTTCTCTGACATGTTCAGGAACTATCTCGGCGGCATCGACCCAGCCCAGATCCGGGGTCACTCGATAAAGCTCATCTTCCGCGACGGCGAAGCCGCGCGAGACCGGCTACAGGAATTGATGAGTGGCCAATGTTCAGTTCTACACGAGCAGATCGAGATTGGAACCTTCCTTTTCTCGCTGGTCGTCGCAGTCATTCGAGATGTGCACGGCGAGCCGCTTTGCCTGCATGCGAGCCTGCGCAATATTTCGGCACGGCGCGAAGCCGTGCAGTTGAACGACCGGCTCAAGACGGTTCTGAATTCATTGATCAAAGCCGAGGTTGAGGTTGGCCAATCAATGTCTGCAGTGGATTCCGCCATCGGCAAAGTCAAGGATGCAACAGCCGGCAACGCCCGATCCGTTGGTGACCTTCTCACACAGGTCACGATGATTGCCTCACTGGTGCAGAGTATTCAAGAGATCTCCAACAAGACGAATCTGCTCGCACTCAATGCGGCCATCGAAGCCGCGCGCGCCGGTGAAGCAGGCAGGGGCTTCGCGGTGGTCGCCGATGAAGTGCGCAATCTGGCACGCCGCGTGCAGGACATCACCATGAGCATCGAAGGAAATACGGATGCCATCGCCATGCATACGCAGCAGATCGAGGCAACGAGCAACCAGTCCAACCACGAACTTGCAGCTGTCGACGCCGTGGTTGCAAAGCTGCAGTGCCAGGTGAAGGACATGCAGCGCCTGGCCGCCCAAACCCTGCTCCGCGCAGCGGAGGAGGATCACAGAAACTTTCTGATTCAAGTTCTGGCCGAAGCCGAGGGCAATCCTCCCACCATGCCGGCTTCAGCGGTGCCTGACCACCATCAATGCAGTTTTGGCCAGTGGTACGACACTCGGGACCAAGGGGCAATCGACGGGTTGTCAACGCTGAAGTCGATCGGCACACCCCATGCACAAGTGCATGCCATTGCTCGCCAGATCCTGCAAGCGGCCCATGATGGCAGGCGAGAGCATATTCCTCAAATGACCACATCGCTGCTTGGTCAGGAACGACAGTTGATCGAACTTCTCCACACGCTCAGCGCCGAATTTTGATTGATTGGACCCGCTCCCCCCACAGGCATGCGCGGAAAAGGCAGATGGCCTGCGCACAAGTTGCCCATGCAGAGCGCGGGGCACAGACCTGCCTGGCGTGGGCCTGACGTGCCCGGTCTGCCTGCTACCGATGCGCCGCAAGCCAGACCAATCCAACCAATAGCGGTTGGTGCAGCATGTAGATCGTCAGTGGCCAGCGGCCGAGAAACCCAAGCGGGCGCACGCTGGGCAGCGCAGCCAACGCCCGGAAATCCGCCCGACGCAACAGCGCGCCAAGGCCAGCACCAAGCCAGAACACGCCAATCCAGGGCAGCAACGGGACGTAGTCCTCCGTGATCGGCTTTTGCGTGATCAACCCGGTCCAGTTCCACAGGGGTGGATTGAAGAACGCGTGCCCCAGAAACTGGGGCGCGGCAATGGCCAGCGGCGCCAGCAGCAGCACCCAGGCGCCCAGGCGCCGGCCAAGGATGTGGTGGACCAGCAGCATGGCTGCCACCCCCTGCAGGATGCCGAAGTAGATGAAGCTGTGCGGGAACGCGAGGTAGCTGCCTGCTGTCACCAGCAGGCCACACCCGGCGATTTGCCCCCAGCGCTTCCAGAACGCTCGCTCGGTGCGCCCGCGTGCATCGCCGTAACTTTGCGCCAACCCCGCGGTGAACAAAAACAGGCTGACGATGCACACGCGCTGCCAGAGCCACCAGGGGCTGGTGTAGAAATCGGTATGAATGACGCCGAACCAATTCAGGTCGAAACTGAAGTGGAAGCTCATCATCCAGACGATGGCGAGCCCTCGCAGGCTGTCGAGCCCGCCGAGTCGTGGCCGTCGCGGCACCACGCCCGCGCTCCTCACGGCAAGGCCCTCATGCGCACCATGCCCGCGCATTGCGGAACATGCGCATCCATGGGCTTGCATCGCCCCAGGCCGGTTCAGCCCAGCTGAACTGAAGACTACGGAAAACACGCTCGGGATGGGGCATCAGCGCCGTAAATCGCCCATCCGGCGTGGTCACGCCAGTCAGCCCGCCAGCGCTTCCATTGGGGTTCAGCGGGTACGTTTCAGTTGGCTGTCCTGCCCCGTCCACAAAGCGCAGCGCGGGATCCAGCCGTGCCGGGTCGCCCTGCTGGGAGAAGTCCGCGTAGCCTTCGCCGTGCGCCACCACGATGGGCATGCGGCTGCCGGCCATGCCACTGAAGAACAGCGAGGACGAGGGCAGGACTTCCACCATGGCAAGGCGCGCCTCGTACTGCTCGGACTTGTTGCGGGTGAAGCGCGGCCATGCGTGGGCGCCCGGGATCATGGGCGCGAGCGCCGCCAGCATCTGGCAGCCGTTGCACACGCCAAGCGCAAAGGTGTCGGTGCGGCTGAAAAACCGCGCGAAATCCTCGGCAAGCGCGGGGTTGAAGAGCACCGAGCGCGCCCAGCCCTCGCCGGCGCCAAGCACGTCGCCATAGCTGAAGCCGCCACATGCGACAAAGCCGCGGAACGTCTCCAGGCGCACACGCCCGGCGATGAGGTCGCTCATGTGCACGTCGTAGGCACCGAAACCCGCCTGGTTCATCGCCCAGGCCATCTCGCGCTGGGAGTTCACCCCCTGCTCGCGCAGAATCGCCACACGGGGTCGAGCCCCCCGCGCAATGAAGGGTGCGGCCACGTCTTCGCTGATGTCAAAGGCAAGCGCGGCATGCAGTCCGGCATCGTTGCCGCACACAACCGCATGTTCGGCGTCGGCACATTGCGGGTTGTCGCGCATTCGTGCGATGGCGTGCGAGACGTGGTCCCACTGCCGCAGCAGCTCGGCACGGCTGTCGCCATAGATCTTGCGGGTGTCGCGCCAGACCTCGATGGCGGGCGCCTCGGTGACCTGCCCCACCACATGCGAGCAGGCCGACAGGCCCTCCCCACGCAGGATCTGCATCACCGCGTCGCGATCGGCGGCGCGCACCTGCAGCACCACGCCCAGCTCCTCGTTGAACAGGGCGCGCAGCGACAGATCGTTGCGGCGCTCGCCCACCTGCTGCGCCCAGTTCTTCGCATCGCCCTCATCGGGCATAGCCTCGGCTGCGGCGATCAGCACATCCACGTTCAGCGTCACCCCCGCGCGCCCGGCAAACGCCATTTCACACACCGCTGCCCACAGCCCGCCGTCGCTGCGGTCGTGGTACGCCAGCACGCGGCCTTGCGCACGCAAGGTCGCCAGCGCCCGCGTCAGACGCAGCAGATCCTGGGCGTCGTCCAGGTCGGGCACTGGACTTGCGGCCTGCTCCAGCGCCTGCGCCAGGATGCTGCCACCCATGCGCTGCTTGCCGTGGCCGAGGTCAATCAGCACCAGCACGCTGGAGCCTTGGTCCAGACGCAACTGCGGCGTCCACGCCCCGCGCACGTCATCCAGCACGGCAAACGCGGAGACGACGAGCGACACGGGCGAGGTCACGCTGCGGTCCTCCTCGCCCTGCTGCCAGCGCGTATGCATGGACAGCGAATCCTTACCCACCGGCACCCCGATGCCCAGCACCGGGCACAGCCCCAGGGCCACCGCCTGCACCGTGTCGTACAGGGCGGCGTCCTGCCCCGGCTGGCCGCACGCGGCCATCCAGTTGCACGACAGCTTGACCTGCGACAGGCTTTGCAGCGGCGCTGCAAGCACATTGGTGAGCGCTTCGGCCACTGCCATGCGCCCCGAAGCCGGCGCATGGCTGACGGCCAGCGGCGTGCGCTCGCCCATGGCCATGGCCTCGCCGCGCACCCCGGCGTAGTCGGCCAGGGTGATGGCGCAGTCGGCCACCGGCACCTGCCAGGGGCCCACCATGGGATCGCGATGGGACAGCCCGCCCACCGTGCGGTCACCGATCGTGATCAGGAAGCGCTTGCTTGCCACGCTGGGGTGCCGCAGCACGGTCGTTGCCGCCCACTCCAGCGCCACGCCCGTCAGTTCCACGTCGGGCAGTGCCACCGGCTGGCGCTGCACCGTGCGCACCATGCGCGGGGGCTTGCCCAGCAGCACGCTCAGCGGCATGTCCACAGGCTGCTCGGGCAGCAACTTGTCGGTGACCTGCAGCCGCGGCTCGACCTGCGCACGCCCCACCACGGCGTGGGGACAGCGCTCGCGTGCGCAGATCGCGGCGAACTCCGCAAGAGCCTCCGGGGCGATGGCCAGCACATAGCGCTCCTGGCTCTCGTTGCACCAGATCTCGCGCGGGCTCATGCCGCTTTCTTCCACCGGTACGTCGCGCAGCTCGAAATCCGCCCCGCGGCCGGCGCCCTCCACCAGTTCAGGGAAGGCGTTGGACAGCCCGCCTGCCCCCACGTCGTGGATGGCAAGGATGGGGTTGGCGGCACCCAGGGCGCGGCAGGCGTCGATGACTTCCTGGGCGCGGCGCTGCATCTCGGGGTTGCCACGCTGCACCGAATCAAAATCCAGATGCTCGGCGTTGGCTCCGGTGGCCAGGCTTGAGGCTGCCCCTCCGCCCACACCAATGCGCATGCCCGGGCCACCGAGCTGCACGAGCAGCGCGTCGGCCGCGAAGGGCAGCTTGTGGGTGTGCGCATCGGCCACCTCGCCGATGCCCCCGGCCAGCATGATCGGCTTGTGGTAACCCCACGTGCGCCCGCCAGCCGACTGCTCGAAGACGCGGAACACGCCGGCCAGGTTGGGCCGGCCGAACTCGTTGTTGAACGCCGCCGCCCCGATCGGACCCTCGATCATGATCTGCAGGGCGCTTGCCGTGTGGGCGGGCTTGCCGATGTCCCCCTGTTCCCAGGGCTCGGCCTGCGCCTCCAGCCGCAGGTTGGACACGTGGAATCCGCTCAGCCCCGCCTTGGGCCGCCCGCCCCGGCCAGTGGCACCCTCGTCGCGAATCTCGCCACCCGCACCGGTGGCGGCGCCGGGAAACGGCGAGATGGCCGTGGGATGATTGTGCGTTTCCACCTTCATCAGCGTGTGCGCAAGTGCCGGCTCGGCCGTGTAGTGGTGCTGCGGGCCCTGCGGCTGCCAGCGCTGGATCTCGCCGCCTTGCATCACCGCGGCATTGTCCGAATAGGCCACGATCGTGCCGGCGGGGCTTGCCGCGTGCGTGTGGCGGATCATGCCGAACAGGGACTGCGGCTGCGCCTGGCCGTCGATCACGAACTGGGCATTGAAGATCTTGTGCCGGCAATGCTCGCTGTTGGCCTGCGCGAACATCAGCAACTCGACGTCGGTGGGGTTGCGCCGGAGTTCGCCGACGAAGGCATCCATCAGGTAGTCGATCTCGTCCGGCGACAGCGCCAGACCCTGCTCCACGTTGGCGCGCAGCAGCGCCGCGCGCCCCTCGCCCAGCAGGTCCACGGTCTGCAGCGGCTTGGGGGGCAAGGCGGCGAACAGCCGGTGCGCCTCGTCGCGGGCGAACACCACGGTTTCGGTCATGCGATCATGCAGCAGCGCCGCGATGGCCTGCAGCTCGTCCGCACCCAGGCTGTCAGGCGTGCGGGCAAACAGGCCGCGCGGCTTCAGGCTGAAGCGGTATTCCACCGCGCGCTCCACCCGGCGCACCGGCGCGCCGCAGTTGTGCGCGATGTCGGTGGCCTTGCTCGCCCATGGCGAGATGGTGCCCAGGCGCGGGATGACCAGCAGCGCTGGCCCTTCATCGGGGCCCTCGTAGGGCGCGCCGTAATGCAGCAGCGCCGCCAGGCGATCGCGCAGGGCTGCGTCGGGCTCGGCGTCGGTGGCCACGAAATGCACCAGGCGCGCGTGCACCTCGGCAATGGACGCCGCCAGGGTTGGATGCGTCTGGTGCAGGCGCTGGAGCAGAGCGTGGCGGCGAAACGGCGACAGGGCTTGGGCCCCGTCGAAGGTGGAAATGTGCATGGACGGCGCGCGCGGCGGGTGCGGAAAGGGGAAGGCGAAGGGCAAGCGAATGCGTGAAGCGGCACAAGCGTGAAGCGGAACGGGAAAGCCGGGACTGCAGAGCGACCGTGTGGCGTGCTGGCCTGAAAAACGCGGGTGAAGCGCGCGGCGCGCCAGGCAGCCGCCACCGGTCGCGCACGCAACCCGGATCATGCCCCGGTTCGGCCGTGCGCCCCGCGCATTTTAGATGGGACGCCCTTACGCGCGATGCGGGTGCTGCGCGACACCCAGCCGGCGCGCGCAGCCAGTGAGATAATGCGCCCGCTATGAGTATTTCAATCAAAACCCCTGAAGATTTCCCCAAGCTGCGCGTCGCCGGTCGTCTGGGCTCGGAGCTTCTGGACTACCTGACCCCGCACGTCAAGGCCGGCATCACGACCCGCGAGCTCGATCGCCTGGCCCATGACTACACGGTCAATGTGCAGCAGGCCATCCCCGCCCCGCTGAACTACGCCCCGCCCGGCTACACGCCCTACCCGGCGTCGATCTGCACCTCGGTGAATCACGTGGTGTGCCACGGCATCCCGAACGACAAGCCGCTGAAGGATGGCGACGTGATCAACATCGACGTCACCGTCATCAAGGACGGCTGGCATGGCGATACCAGCCGCATGTTCATCATCGGCAAGGTGGCCCCCCACGTCGAGCGCCTGTGCCGCATCACCTACGAGGCCATGTGGCATGGCATCGTGCGCGTGCGCCCCGGCGCGCACCTGGGCGATATCGGCCATGCCATCCAGACCTTTGCCGAAGACGCCGGCTACAGCGTGGTGCGCGAATTCTGCGGTCACGGCATCGGTCGCAACTTTCACGAGGATCCCCAGGTCCTGCACTATGGAAGACCGGGCACGCTCGATGAACTGCGCCCGGGCATGGTCTTCACCATCGAGCCGATGATCAACGCCGGGCGACGCGAGATCCGCGAAATGGCCGATGGCTGGACCATCGTCACCAAGGACCGCTCGCTGTCGGCGCAGTGGGAGCACATGGTGCTGGTGACGGAAAAGGGCTACGAAGTCCTCACCCTCTCGCAAGGCTCCCCCGCACCACCCGACTTCGTTCGGGAATTCGCGACTGCCGCCTGAGCGCGCAGCAGTGGCCGTCGTCCCCACGCCGCAGCCTTCGGCCGTCGCCGCGCCGGATGTTGCCGCCATTCGTGGGACCTGGCGCACGGCGCGCAATGCCCTGCTGGCCGACTTCAGCGCCCACCCCCAGCGCGTGCGGCCCCTGTTGCAGGGCCTGAGCCGGGCGGCGGACGCCGCGCTGCGCGCGCTGTGGCTGCACGCCGGCATGCCGGCCGATTGTGCCTTGCTGGCCGTGGGCGGCTTCGGACGCGCCCGGCTGTTCCCGCACTCCGACGTGGACGTGCTCATCCTGTTGCCGGATGCGCCCGCTGCCAGCACCCAGCAGGCGGCCGAGCGCTTTGTCGCGGCGTGCTGGGACGCGGGGCTGGAAATCGGCCCGAGCGTGCGCACCGTGCAGGCCTGCATTGAGGAGTCCGAGCGCGACGTCACGGTGCAGACCACGCTGCTGGAATCGCGCGCGCTGTGCGGGGATCGGGCGCTCGTCGGGCGTTTCCACAAAGCCTTCGAAGCCCATCTGGATGCGCGCGCGTACTTCCAGGCCAAGCTGCTGGAGATGCGCCAGCGCCATGCCAAGTTTGAAAACACGCCGTACGCCCTGGAGCCCAACTGCAAGGAAAGTCCAGGCGGGCTGCGCGACCTGCAGATACTGCTGTGGGTGGGACGCGCGGCCGGGCTTGGCGCCAGCTGGCAGCAGCTTCGCGCCAGCGGCGTGCTCAGCGCCTACGAGGCCCGCAAGATCCAGACCAACGAGCGCATGCTCGAGCGCATCCGCGCGCACCTGCACGTGGCCGCGGGCCGGCGCGAAGACCGCCTGGTGTTCGATCTGCAAACCACTGTGGCCGCCGCCATGGGGCTGCGTCCCGACCCCACCAAGCGCGCGGGCGAAAGGCTGATGCAGCTGTACTACTGGGCTGCCAAGGCCGTCGAGCAACTCAACCAGATCGTGCTGCTGACGATCGAAGGCAGGCTGTGGCCGGAGCTCGCGGCCCAGCCGGGGCGGGCGATTGCGGGCATCCCGGACGTGCAGGACGGCCTCTTTCTGGACAAGGACGGCCGGCTGGAGCCCGCCGACCTGCGGTTGTATGAACGCGACCCGCCGGCCATTCTGGAGACGTTCGTGGTGTTCGCCCTGGCCCCGGGCATCCGCGGCCTGACGGCGCCCACGCTGCGCGCGCTGTACCACGCGCGCGAGCGCATGGACGCCGCCTTCCGGCGCGACCCGCGCAGCCGCGCGGCGTTCCTGCGCATCATGCAGTCACCCCAGGGCGTGACCCACGCGCTGCGCCTGATGAACCGCACCAGCGTGCTGGGGCGCTACCTGCTGCCGTTTCGGCGCATTGTCGGGCGCATGCAGCACGACCTGTTCCACGTCTACACGGTCGACCAGCACATCCTGATGGTGGTGCGCAACGTGCGGCGGTTTTTCATTCTCGAGCACGCGCACGAATATCCGTTTTGCTCCCAGCTCGCCGCGGGCATGGAAAAGCCCTGGCGGCTGGTGCTCGCCGCGCTGTTCCACGACATCGCCAAGGGTCGCGGCGGCGACCATTCGGTGCTTGGCACGGCCGAGGTCCGCCGCTTCGGCAAGGCCCACAATCTCAGCGGCGAGGACATCGACTTCGTCGCTTTCCTGGTTGCGCAGCACCTCACCATGTCACGCGTGGCGCAAAAGGAGGACATGAGCGACCCCGATGTCATCACCCGCTTTGCCGCGCTGGTGGGCGACGAGCCCCATCTGACCGCGCTGTACCTGCTGAGCGTGGCGGACATCCGCGGCACCAGCCCCAAGGTGTGGAACGGCTGGAAGGCCAAGCTTCTGGAAGACCTGTACCGCGCCACGCTGCGCGTGCTGGGCGGCCAGGCACCGAATGCGCAGGCCGAACTGCAGCAGCGCCAGCAGGAAGCGCGCCGCCTGCTCAACCTCTATGGCATCGACGAGCACGGCGCCAAGGCGCTGTGGGACACGCTGGACGCCAGCTATTTCCTGCGCCACGACCCCGCCGTCGTGGCCTGGCACACGCGCCAGCTCATGCGCCGCACCGCGAGCGCCGAGCCGGTGGTGAGCTCGCGCCTGGCCCCCCATGGCGAAGGCCTGGAGGTGCTGGTGTACTGCCCCGACCAGCCCGACCTGTTTGCGCGCATCTGCGGCTTTTTCGACCAGCACAACTTCAGCATCCTCGACGCCAAGATCCACACCACCCGCGCGGGCTGGGCGCTGGACAGCTTCGTGGTCATCGAGCCGCAGCTTGCCCAGCACTACCGCGACCTGATCTCGCTGCTGGAGGTGGAACTGGCCCGCACGCTGGCGGCGCGCGGGCCCCTGCCCGACCCGGTGCGCGGCCGCGTGTCGCGCCGCGTGCGGCATTTCCCGGTGCAGCCGCGCGTGGAACTGCGCGGTGATGAGCGCGGCCAGCGTTGGATCCTGAGCGTGCGCGCCAGTGACCGCACGGGCTTGCTCTACGCCATTGCGCGCGTGCTGGCCGCACGCGCGATCAGCGTGCAGCTGGCCAAGATCATGACGCTGGGCGAGCGCGTGGAAGACACCTTCGTGCTGCAGGCCGCGAGCCTGGGCAGCGAGAAGGCCCAGCTCGCGCTGGAAACCGCCGTGCTCGAGGCCCTTGAGGCGGCCTGAGCCGCCTTGCCCAGCGGCTCAGTCGTCGACGCCGGCGCGCACCAGGCGCGCCTGCAGGGCCTGCAGCTGCTCCATGAGCTCCAGCGCCAGCGCCGCGCCCTCCAGATTCACCCCGAGGTCACGCTGAAGCCGGCGCACGGTGCGCGCGGTAAACAGGGCCTGCGCCGGAAAGCGCCACGCCTGCGGGGCCTCCGCGGCTCTTGGAAGCGGCTCCAGAATGCCCACCTGAACCAGCTCCATGACCCAGGTTTCGGGCTCCGCGCAGGCCACCGTCAGGGCTTGCAGGTCGAGCAGCACGCCCTCGTCCATGGGTGTGGCGGTCAAAACGTTCACATGCATCGCTCAGGCTCCCTTCAAACGCCCAGGTGCAGGCGCGGGTTGAATCGCAGCTCGCTGGCCATGCGCTTGTACAGCTCCACAGCCTTCGGGTTGTCGGCCGGGGCAGCACGACCTTCAGCTCGATGTACAGATCGCCGGGCTCGGCTGCTGGCAGGCCGCGCCCCTTGAGGCGCAGCTTGCGCCCGGTTTGCGAACCCGCGGGCACGTTGACTTCCACGGTGCCGCCCGGCGTCGGCGCGGCAACCTGACCGCCAAGCGCGGCCTCCCAGGGCGCCACGGGCAAGGTGAGGTACAGGTCCTTGTCCACCACGCGGTACCAGGCATGGGGCCTGAACTGGATTTCCAGGTACAGGTCGCCGCTGTGCCCGTCGGCGCCCGGCGTCCCCTGCCCCGCCAGGCGCAGGCGCTGGCCCTCGCGCACGCCGCGCGGAATCTGCACCCGCAGGCTGCGCTCCTGCATCGTCACGTGCCCTGAAGCGTCCGCTTGCGGGCTTTGCAGGGTGATGGTGCGCTCGGCTCCACTGAACGCGTCTTCCAGGTCGATGGCGATGCGCGCATGGTGATCGGCCGCGCGCGCCGAACGCCGCGCGTGTGCCTGGGAGCCGCCGCGCGCAGCGCCGCCGAACAGCGATTCAAAGAAATCGCTGAACGCCGCGGCCTCCTCCTCGCCCATGCCCCGGTCGCCACCCGCCCCGAGAACTCGAAGCCGCTGCCCCAGTCTGGGGGCGGCTGGAAGTCCTGCCCCGACTGGTACCGTGAGCCCAGGCGGTCATAGGCCGCGCGCTTTTCGGGATCCTTCAACACCTCGTATGCCTCGCCCAGTTCCTTGAAACGCTCCTCGGCCTGGGGCTCCTTGCTGACGTCGGGGTGGAATTTACGAGCCAGTTTGCGGTAGGCGCGCTTGATGTCGTCGTCGCTCGCGCCACGCTCGACACCCAGCACTTCGTAGTAGTCCTTGAATTTCATGCTTGTCGCCGAAAGAGTTGCTTTTCATACGCCGTGCGTCGCGTTGAGTCTACCGTCGATCGGGACAACGCGGCGCAACGCAAAGCAAAGCGCCCCGAGGCGCCCCTGCGCGCGCAGGGGCGCTCGATCGTGCAGCCTGGCGCCGGCGATCCCTGTTTGGGGCGGGCTGCGCACGCTTGAGCCGACCCCGCCGGCTCGCGCCCGCACGGTGGTCTGCGCATGGGCGCCGGTTTTCGGGCCGAGCTAGCATGCAGGGCATGGAGGGATTGCTCCCCGTGCCAGGCGCCGGCCTTGGCCAGCCCAACGCCACAGCGCGCCTTCGCGCGTGGGCAAGGCACAGCGCTGCCTGCCATCCAGGCCCCGGCATCCAGCCTCGGCGTCATGGGTCTTGAGCGGCCCCGCTTCCCATCGCAAACCATGGACAGACACTACCTCACCTCGCTGCTTTCCCCGCAAGCCATCGTCGTGTTTGCCGATGAGGACGGCTCCGGGCTCGCACGCACCGTGCTCGCCGCCCTCAAGGCGCAGCAATTTCGTGGCCGGGTGCAGTTTCTCGGCGTCGAAACCAGCGGCACGCTGGGTGAGCTCTCGCAGGCGCAAGCCGATCTGGCCATCATTGCCCTGCCACCAAAGGACGCCAGCACGGCGCTTGGCATTGCAGCGCGCATCGGCTGCCGGGCTGCGGTCATGCTCGGCAATGGCGTGAGCGCGCACGACGCGGCCTCGATGCAGGCCATTGCCCGGCGCGAAGGTCTGCACATGCTGGGCCCGAACAGCCTGGGATTGCAGCGTCCGCATCTGCAGCTCAACGCCAGTGCGGCCGGCCCCCTGGCTGCACCCGGTCCGCTCGCGCTCGTCTCCCAGTCCGGATCCCTCACGGCGTCCATGCTCGATTGGGCGCGGGACAATGCCGTGGGCTTTTCGTGTGTCGTCGCCGTGGGGCCCCATGCCGCGGTGGATGTGCCCGAGGTGCTCGACTTCCTGGCCAGCGACGCCCACACGCACAGCATCGTCGTCCATCTCGAAGGCATTGGCAACGCGCGACGCTTCATGAGCGCACTGCGCAGTGCCGCCAGTGCCAAACCCGTGATCATCCTCAAGGCCGGACGCACGTCTGCCGGCAATGAAGCCGCGCGCACCCACAGCGCCGCCCTGGTGGGCGCCGATGCGGTGTTCGACGCCGCGCTGCGGCGCGCGGGCGCGGTGCGCGTGCGCTCCTTCGTCGAATTGTTTTCGGCGGCCAAGTGCCTGGCCTCCCGCTATCGCCCGGTGGGGCGGCGCCTGGCTGTGGTCACCAACGGCGGGGGACCCGGCGTGCTGGCCGCCGACTGGATCGGCGAAATCGGCCTGACACTTGGCAAGCTTTCGCACGAGGCGGCCGCGGCCCTGCAGCCGCAGCTGCCCCCGCATGCCTCGCTCAGCGACCTCATCGACCTGTCCGAGGATGCGCTGGCACCCCATTTTCACGCCGCGATCGATGCGGCCAGCCATGACCAGGCGGTGGATGGCATCCTCGTCGTGTATTCGCCCAAGCCCGACTCCGATGCGCAGGCCACGGCCAAGGTTCTGGCCGAGATGCGGCGCAGCGTCAGCAAGCCCCTGCTGGCCTGCTGGCTGGGTGAGACGACGGTGTTGAGTTCGCGGGTGATCCTGAAATCGGCCGACATCCCGACGTTTCGCACGCCAGAGCCCGCAGTCAGCGCGTTTGGCAATATCGCCGCCTTCTATCAAAACCAGCAGCTGCTGCAACAAACGCCGCCGCCCCTGACGGGACTTGCAGCGCCCGATGTCGAGTGCGCGCGCCTCGTGATCGAAAGCGCCCTGGCCGAGCGGCGCACGGTGCTGACCGAAATGGAATCCAAAGCGGTCCTGGCTGCCTTTCACATCCCCGTGACCCCCACCGCCCAGGCACGCAACGCCAACGAGGCGATGCAGCTGGCCAGCCAAATGGGGTTTCCCGTGGCCATGAAAATCGATTCCCCCGATGTCAGCCACAAATCGGATGTCCAAGGCGTGGTCCTCAACGTGAGCAGTGGGGTGGCCGTGCGGGAAACGTTCGAGACCATGATGGACAACGTCAAGCGCCTGCAGCCGCAGGCGCGCATCAACGGGGTGACGGTGCAGAAGATGGCCTCGGCGCAGCGCGGGCGCGAAGTGGCCATCGGGGTGGTCTGCGACGCTGCACTGGGACCCGTGATCACATTCGGTGCCGGGGGCACGGCAGTCGAGTTGATCCATGACCAGGCCATCGAGCTGCCGCCGCTCAACCAGTTCCTGGCCCGCCGGCTGATCGAGCGCGCACGCGTGGCCCAAACCCTCGGCGCGTGGCATGGCGCGGCGGCCGTGGACATGCAGGCGCTGGAGCACCTGCTGCTGCGCGTGTCCGAGATGGTGTGCGAACTGCCCCACCTGCAGGAGATGGACATCAACCCGGTGATTGTCGATGCGCATGGCGCAGTGGCCGTCGATGCCCGCATGATCATCCGGCGCGCGCAGTATGAGCCGCTGGGCTCGGGGCATTATCAGCACCTGGCCATCATGCCCTACCCCGCGTATTACCGCCAAACCGTTCCGCTTGCGGGCGATCTCGAATACACCCTGCGTCCGATTCGCCCCGACGATGCCGAGATGCTGCAGGAACTGGTGCGCGGCCTGTCACCCGAGAGCCGGTACTTCCGCTTCGTGTCCGCGCGCAGCGAACTCACACCCGGAATGCTCGCGCGCTTCACGCTGATCGACTACGACCGGGAAATGGCCCTGGTGGCCGTGCTCAAGCCCCAGGGTGAATCGCAGCCCGAGCGCATCATCGGCGTGTCACGCTACATCACCAGTCCGGATCAGCAAAGCTGCGAGTTCTCGCTGGTGGTTGCCGATGCGTTCAGCGGACAGGGCATCGGCTCGCGCCTGATGCAAGCCATCATCGACGTGGCGCGCGAACGCGGCCTGACCGAAATCTACGGCCTTGTCCTGGCGCACAACCCCACCATGCTCAAGCTGATGCAGGCGCTGGGCTTCAGTATCCAGCCCTGCATCGAGGAGCCCGATTTCCGGTTGGTCAAACGCGAGCTCTGACAAACGCGAGCTCTGAGCGACTGGTTTCGGCCCCGGCATCCGGCGGCGCCCGGCCTGCGGCCGTGCGCGCCTTACGCCGAGACCCGGTTGCGCCCCAGGTGCTTGGCGTGATACAGCGCGCGGTCGGCGCGCTCCAGCAGGTCGCTGGCGCGCCGGTCTTCGGCCAGCGCCTGCGCATACCCGATGCTCACCGTGAGCTGCGTCACCTGCCCCTCGCCCAGATCCACCGGCGCCTCCTCCACCCCCTGGCGGATGCGCTCGGCCGCGCGGTATGCCTCGTCCGCGTCGGCCCCCTCCAGAATCAGCAGGAACTCCTCCCCGCCCAGCCGCCCCAGCCGGTCCACGCTGCGCCGCCTGCCCTCCACCACATCCACCACCTGGCGCAGCACCCGGTCCCCCACCGCATGCCCATGCCCGTCGTTGATGCGCTTGAAATGGTCCAGATCCAGAATCAGCACCGACAGCGGCGACTGCGCGCGCCGGTCCCGCCGCCGCTGCAGCGCCTGCTCCAGCTGCTCCAGTATCTCGCGCCGGTTCGCCAGCCCCGTCAGATCGTCGTGCGTGGCCATGCGCTCGAGCTCGCGCTCCATCGCCTTGCGCTGCGTGATGTCGCGCCAGATCCCCTCCACCCCAGCGTACTGCCCCTGCTCGTCGCGCAGCGCCTGCGTGCTGATCGATATGTCGATGATCACCCCGTCCTTGCGCCGCATGCGCCCCGGAAAATCGTGCACGAACCCCTGCTCGCGAATCGCCGCAATCAGCGCATCGCGCTCGCGCATGTCCGGGTAAAACGCCGCCGCCGGCAAGCCGATGATCTCCTGCGCCTCGTACCCCAGCACGTTCTTCACCGCCGGGCACACATAGCGCGTGATCCCCTGCGCATCCGTGCGGTAAAACACATCCTGCATCGTGTTCATGATGCGCTGGAAATTCTCGTCCGTCTCCCGCAGCCGCTGCTCCATCGCCGCGCGCTCGCTCATGTCCAGGAACGCCGCCAGCACCCCGCCCTGCCCCTCGTGCTCCACGTGGTTGCTCGTCATCGCCACCACCCGCTGGCGCCCGCTGCACGTCAACGCCCGAAACTCCGTGGGCGGGTTCGACACCGCCTCGCGCTCGGCGCGCCGGATGCGCGCCAGCACCCGGTGCAGATCCAGCGGATGGATGAAATCCACCACCGCGCGCCCCACAAACGCCTCGCCCTGCCCCGCCTCCATCAGCTCCAGCGCCGCCGCATTCGCATACCGGAAGCGGTCGCCCACGATCACCACCACGCTCGCCGGCAACCGCTCCAGCCACGCCAGCTGCGCTTGCACCCCGTGCGGGTGCCCCAGGGAGATTGGCGCCTGCGTCATGATCGCCCGCGGCTGCCCTCAGCCTTGCGCCCCCACGCGCCGCAGCACCCCACGTAATGCCCCAGCCGCTGCTCCCCGGCGCGCCGCCCCGGCATGCAGCTCTCCAGCTCGAACCACGTCCCCACCGCATCCATCTCTCCCATCGCGTCCCGATGCCCCGCCGCCGCCGTCCACCCCGTCACCCGGTACGCATGCTCCGCCGCCAGCGCCTGCGCCACCAGCACCACGATCCGCTCGCCGTCGCGCACCCCCACCAGCATCGCCGCATGCCCCTGCGGGTGCGCCGCCGATTGCAGCACCACCGGCTCCGCATCCGACGCCAGCCAGCGCCCGCGCCTCCACGCCTGCCCCGATGCCACCTCCTGCATCCGCTCCTCGTCCATGATCGCCTCCCTCACCCAGTCCCGTTTGGATGCCTCGAAGTTTAGGAACGCCCCACCGCCCACGCGGTGAATAAATGCACACATTCGCCCCTTTTCTGCCCCCAGGCGCCCTTGCCGCCCCCTATGCACCCGCGCCAGGCGACGATCGGCGCGACGGCAAGCGCCGACGGCGCCACCGGGAAGCACCACCGGGCCACCCCAATCACGCGCGCGCTTCCTGCCGCACCTGCTCGAGCAACCAGGCCACGAATTGCTGACTGCTCTGCCACAGATCGTGCTTGTCGTGCACTTGCGCGTGCCACTGTGCGGCCTGGCTATGGCTCAAACCCCGTTCGGCGAGAAACTGCGTCACGGGACACGCATCCAGCGGTGTGGGACCTTGGGCTTTGGCATGCATGTGGATCCAGTGGTGCGCCAGGGCACCGAGAAAGGTGTGAATCTGGCCCTGCGCAATGGGCAACGCAAATGTGCGGATCCACTGCGGCACATCCTGCGCCGGCATGGGCCGTGCCAGGCCATAGCCCTGCGCATGGGTTGCACCGAGGATCATGATGGCCTCGATGGCCCCCGTGTCTTCCACCCCCTCGACGATCACCTGACGTTCGAGATCGTGTGCCATCTTGATCAGCGTGCGAATCAAACTGAACGTGAGCAAAGGGGACTTGCGCAGATTCAGGGTCAGGCTCTGATCCACCTTGATCGTGTCGAAGGGCAGTTCGGAAAGCCGCTTCAGACTGCTGTAGCCTGAGCCCAGGTCGTCCATTGCCAATTTGACTCCCAGCTCTGCAAGGCCGGCAATGGCCTGCCCTTGCAGCGCACTATCAAGCTCCTGGGTCTCCAGCAGCTCCAGGGTCAGGCGTCGAGGCTCGACGTCGTGATCGCGCAAGGCCTCGCTCACCCACTGGCGGCAATGGGCGTTGAGCAGCGTGGACGGCGGAAGGTTCACCGCCACATCCAGCTGCAACCCCTGCGCCTGCCAGGCGCTCACACACTCCAGCGACTGCTCCAGAACGAGGCGGAAGAGGCGATCGAGCTCACCATCGCCCAGCAGGGGAAGAAACACACCGGGCGACACCACCTCCTGGGTATCCAGGCGCAGCCGGGCCAGCGCCTCGACGCGGTCCACCGCTGCGCTGCGCAGATCCACCACCGGCTGCATGAACACGCACAAGCCGCCGCGAAACAGCCGGCTCCTGTAGGCCTGCGCCACATCGTGCGGCAGCACCATGGCCGAGGGCGACACGCGACAGGCTCGCCAGAACTGACCCGCACGCTGCTGCAGGGAACGGATGAATTGCCGCGCCCAGCGCGTTCCGAACTGGTTGGGATAGGCGCCAAACAGCACGAGGATGAAGGCCGGCTTGTCCTGGGCGTTCACCACGGGAATGGCTGCCACGCTGCGCACACCGTGCCCAGCCATGATGCCCTGCCACAGATGCAGCCGCTCATCGTCATCGTATTGCTGCGTGGTCTGGATCGTGCCCAGGCGCCATGCGCGGCCGACGAGCCCGCATCCCGCCGGCGTGTCGTCGTCCTGTCGCACCTGGTATGCGGGCGCATGCAGATCCTCCGTGAGCGCAAGCGCGCGCTCACCAACACCGGCTTCCACCTGAAACTGGCCGTGGCTGTCCGGGCGCATGGCCAGGCAAGCGCGCATCCCCGGCAGTGGCCCGATGGGCGACAGCAAGTCCGCCAACGCATCCTGCCAAAGCGTTCCGGGTTTGGGGATCGCCCCGTCGAGCACCGCGTAGTACGCACCCACCGTGCGGTCGTGCGCTTGCATCTGGGCCTGGAGATCCTCCTGCAGGCGGGCCTCGGCGAGCTGGGTGAGCTGATAGCGCGTGCGCGACGTGAGGGGCGCGAGTCGCAGCTGTTCGGCCATGACTTGCCGGTACAGACCGGTTGCCCGGGCCAGCAAGGCGGGGGACACGCCGACAAAGGCATGCATGCGGCCGAGCCTGCCCGCGCGCTCAAGCACTTCATCGCGCGAAACGCATGGCCCCAGGAGCTTGTGCAGATGCTCGGCCTGGTGACGCCCGAGCGCCTGCATCCGCGCCTCATCCAGGTGCACGACGATGGCGTGCATGGCCACGTCATGGACAAACTCTTCGAGCAGCCTGTGCACGAAGTGGTCGATGGCGCCGTGCAGGTGGGCTCCTGCGCTCGTGAGCAGGGCCTGCGCCTGCGCGTCAAAAGGCTCGAAGCCCGCGCCGGGCTCGGAAATGGCGGTCTGCCCCGTCCCCACTTGCCACCATCGCGGCCGCGTGAGCTTATGGGCCTTGAGCTCATACAGCGAAACGTCGGCTTGACGCAATAACGCATCGCCCGTGGTGCCGTCCTGCGGGTACAGCGCAAGCCCCAGGCTCATGCCGATCCTGGCAACGGCGCCGCGGCCGAGTTCAATGGGCGACGCCACCATCCGTTGCAGACGCCGCAGGATCGCCTCGATTTGCTGCTGGTGATGCAATTCGTCCAGATCCTCGAAGACCAGGACGAACTCGTCACCGCCCAGTCGCGCAAGCATGTCGGACGCGCGCATGCACGAGCGCAGCTGCGTGGCGAATTGCCGCAAGAGGCTGTCCCCTGCTTCATGCCCATGGGTGTCGTTGATCTGTTTGAAGTCATCCAGATCGAGCATGCCCACGGCCAGCATGAAACCGTTGCGCTGTGCGCGTGCCAAGGCCTTCGGCAGGTTCTGCTCCAGGGCGCGGCGGTTGGGCAAATCCGTCAGGACATCGTGCAGGGCCTGGTGGGCAATGGCTTCGCGCGCTTCGTGCAGGGCGGTGATGTCGATCACGCTCCAAAGCACGCCTGCCGAGCCATCGGACAGCTCAATGGGCACGCCCATGATCTGGCATGTCAGGGTTGAACCGCCGGCATGCCGGAAGCGGTGTTCCCGCTTGAGCCGCAGATCGTCTTGCGCCGCCTGTGCGGCGATTTTGTGGAACTGCTCGTCAGACGCCTGGCCGCCATGCAGACGCGCCGTGCTGAACCCGACAAGGGCCTCGCGTGCATAGCCGAAGATCTCGCACAAGGCCGGGTTGACGTCCTGAATGGTGCCGCGGGCATCGACCGTGAAAATCCCCGCCGCATTCTTCTCCATGAGCCTGCGCTGGTAGGCCAGTGAGCGTTCCAGCCGCACGTGCAGCCGCTGGCGCTCGGTGATGTCCACAAGGGTCCACACCATCGTGCGCCCTGCAGCCTCCATGACCACGCCGATCGACAAGTCGCAAAGCACGATCGCGCCATCCTTGCGGCGCAGGCGCACCGTGTCCCCCCGCAGCGGCCGGCCTTCATGCAGGCGTGCGCACAAGGCCGTCACGCGTGCGCACTCGGCCGCATCGGCGTACATCGGGCCCAGGGGCAAGCCCAGGACCTCGTGCGCGTGCGCGTACCCCAGCATCTGCACGAAATGCTCGTTGACCCGCGCCAGCCGGTCGTCGCGCACGCTGGCGATGGCCGCAAGGCTGGCGTCGAGCAGCACGGCTTGCATGGCGGCCGCTTCGCGCTCGCGTTGCAGCAGACTCACGCGCTCCAGTCCACGGGCGATGTTGCGTGCGAGCTCCTCCATGAGTGCGCGCAAATCCGCGTCGAACACCGATGCCTTCTCGTCCAGGACCGTCAGCACGGCCCACACGGCGCCTTCGCGCACGATGGGCAAGGTGGCGGCGGCCTGCAGCCCATAGCGCCCGGCCTGCTCGCGCCACGCGTCAAGCTCGGGCGCCAGCGCGAACGCATCCGCGTAGAACGACCGCTCCTCGCGCCAGGCGCGCCCGGCGAAGCCCTGACCTTCGGGCGCATCGGCGCGCGAGGAAATCACGATTTCATCAAGGTAGCGGGTCTGTCCCGCGCTCGCGAGAAACCGGAACCGCCCGCCAGCGTCCGGCCGCGCCACATAGGCGAGCCCAACGTGTGCGTAGCGCACCGCGAGCTGGCACACCGACTCCAGCAACGCGCCCTCGTCCTGCGCGCTGGCAACCGCCTCGTTGACGTGGGCCAGCAACGCGTTGAACTCCGCCAGGCGCCGCAGACGCTGCTGGGCCTGCCTCAGCCGCCCGGTTGCCTGCCGCATCGCAATGGCGTGGGCCGCCTGGCGGCTCAGTCGGGTCAAGGCGTCGCGCTGCTGCGCGTCGAGCCGGCGCGCGGTGCGGTCGAGCACGCACAAGGTGCCCAGACGATGGCCATCCTGCGTCTGCAGCGGCACCCCGGCATAAAAGCGGATGTGCGTGTCTCCGGCCACGAGCGGGTTGCCGGCGAAGCGCGCATCCTGGCTCGCGTCGGCAACCTCGAACAACGCATCACCCAGAATGGCGTGCGCACAAAAGGCCCAGTCGCGCGGGGTCTGCGCCAGCTCCAGGCCATGGTGGCTCTTGAACCACTGGCGGTCGCGGTCAATCAGCGAAAGCAGTGCAATGGGCGTGCCGATGATCTGGGCCGCAAGGGCCGTAAGGTCATCGAAAACCACCTCGGGCGCACTGTCGAGAATGTCCAGATCACGCAGGGCCTCCAGCCTTTGGGCCTCGTCCGCAGGCTGGGCCGCGGGCTCGAACGACGGCGAATGCGGCATCATGGCATCCCCTGCTGCCCCATGGCTGCCTGCGCGCGCCATGGCGGATGCCGCCACGCGGTGGGCGCGAACCCTCGATGGGCCAGTGCGCACCATGGCGCGTCGCGCCCGGCCCCGCCAGCCGGTCGCCCCGTGGTCAGGATCGCCCGCTTAATGCCCGATTTCATCGAGCCAGCACTCGGTGAGTTGCTCGATCACCGCAAGCCGCGTGACAGGATTGAACGCGTCGGCTTCGGCACCGCGGGGGCTGCGCCCCACCCTTGCCGCCAAGACTCTTCCCAGCGGGCTGTCCGCCAGCTGATTGGCCGCGACGAACTGCTCGACGATGTTCCTTGCCCCTTGAACCGGATCGGCGAGGGCTGGTCGATCCGCCAGCGCGGCCATTTGCATGTCCCACAGCAGGTATCCCGCCATGGCACCAAGCGCCGTGCGGGGAGTCTGGGGATCAACCGGGTAGCGATAGCTGCGCTGCCAGGCCATGACCTCGGCGGCCGGCATGGGCCTGGCGATGCCGTAGCCCTGCCCCTGGTCCGCGCCCAGAATTGCCGCGGCCTCGATCATCCCCAGGTTCTCCAGGCCTTCCACGGTCACCGCCGTGTCGAACGCATGGGCGAGTCGCACCAGGTACACGATGAACTCCAGGGCGCGTTGAGGCTTGCGCAACGCACCGCGCACCAGGCCCTGGTCGATCTTGACCTCATCGAACGCGTACTGGTCCATGCGCAGCAGGGAGCTGTGGCCCGAGCCCAGATCGTCCTGGGCGAACCGGATGCCTTGCTCGCGCAGCCGCTGCACGAAGCTCTGGCGCAACTCGGTCTGGCTGTCGCCATCCTGCGTCTCCAGGACTTCGAGCTGCAAGCGGTCGACGCCGAGGCCGCACGCATCAAGCACCTTGAACAGGACCGCCTCATAGCGGGGATCGCCCAGGCCCTGGGCGGGGAAATTGATCGCGATGTGCGTTCGCAGACCCTGGCGCTCCAGCTCCCGGCAGTCGGCACAGGCCTGGCGCAATCCCAGCTCGAGCAGCTGCAGGAGTTCCGCATGGCCGAATGCCGGAAGAAAGCGCAGCGGTGCGATCAGCTCGCCGTCGTCGCCTTGCAGCCGGGCGAGGGCCTCCAGCTTGAGGAGCCTGCCGTCGCGCAAGCTGATGATGGGTTGGTACGCCATGACCACGCGCTGGCGTTCCAGCAGTTGCCGATACCCCTGCTGCTCGCGCAGCGGGATGACACTGGCGTGGTTGCGCTGCTCAATCCCGTGCCCGAGCACCAGCTGCACGTGTTGCAAAAAGCTGCTGAGGCGAAGGGTCGAAAAATAGCCCGGCCAGGCGCTGTACAGGCTCAACAGGGCGATGGAACGGCCCGATGCGTCCAGCAGCGGCACCGCGGCGCTGGAGCGAAAGCCAAGCTGCGAGCCAATCGAGCGCCAGGGCACCGGACCCGCTTCCAACGCCCAGGCATCGGTGGCCACGATCTGCCCGCTGCGCCACGCGCGCCCGCCCGGTCCCTGCCCTGCGGGCGCCTCGGGATCGATGCTGATCTTGGGGATCAGGCCCGCTTCCATGGCCTGGTGATAACGGTCCGCCGCCACGCCGAATGACGCCTCGATCTGCAATTGCCCGTAGGCGTCGGCGCGCGCGAAAAATCCGCAGACGTCGCCATCCAGCCCACCGATTGCGGCCAGCACCCCGCGGATCAGATCGGCCAGGTTGGCGGCTCCCAGCACATGCTGGTCGATCTGGGACAGCGCCAGTGCGGTCTCCACCTCGATGCGCCGCAAGCTGGAGACTTGCCCTGCCAGGTCGAGCAGGATGCGCCGGCTGACGACGCGCATGACGTGCTCGCGCTGCTCGGATGCCGGCAGGAGCGGCCCCAGCAACTGGTGAATGTGCTGCTGGTACAGACTGAAGGCCTCGATGACCCACAGAATGTCCACGCCCACGAGCGCATGCGCGCGACCCACGTGCTCCGCCTGTGCAAGGTGCTCAGGTCCGGTCAGAGCCGGATCCAGAAGCGCGATCAGGTGCTGTGCCTGACGGCGTTGAAGCTGGGAAAATTCGCTCGGACCGAGCCGGCCGATGATTTCGGCCGTGTGCGCCGCGCTGCTCAGTGCATCGCAAAACGCGGCTGCGAACTGCTCCGAAAGCTGCGCCATGGGCTCCCTGATGGGCTCAAGCGCCGCTTCAATCCACGCGCCATAGGCATCAACGTTGTTTGCATCACCCTGCATCATTGGATTTCCTGAAGTTGCCTCTCAGCACGCGTTCAAGCCGCGCGGTTGCCGTCCTGTGGAATCGATGACGCATGCGGACTCCTCAAGGCAATTTACAGGAAATGGGACGTTTGCGACTGCCACGTGCGAAAGATTCGCATGCGCAGGGCCACGGCAGTGTAAATGCATGTTGCAGCGCGTCGCGCGCGCTGCGGGACGCGAGGCGCTGCACGGCGGACAAACCGCAGCCGGCATGCGGCGACCCCAAATAACTTCCAAAAATCCAACATTTTCATGAACTTCTTGGGTTTTCTTGATGCTGAATGCGACCAAGCGCCGGCCGGTGCAGGACAATGACAGGATCTGGCCATGCCCCGAACCGCTCTGTCATGAATCGCCGCAAATTCCTCCAAGCGTTGCCGCTAAGCACACTCTTGAGCCGCCTGCTGAGCCGCAGTGCAGCTGGCATCCTGGGCGGGCTGGGCGCGGCGCGCACGGCCTTGGCGGACCCGGACACCGGCGTTGATGGGCGCGCGGCGGCGGGCGCCGCGGGGGTTCCGGCCTTGGCCATCTACTACGGCGATCGCATCCCTGTGGACGATTTGCGCGCCTTCGACTGGGCAGTTCTGGAACCGGCCCATGCGCTCGTCCAGGACCCGGATGTGGTCAAGACCCTGGCACCCGGCACGCTGGCCATTGCCTACGTGTCGCTTGGCGAAGTGCAGCCCAGCCGCCCGTACTACCCGGACATTCCGAAGGCCTGGCTGCCGGCATCCAACCCGCAATGGGGCTCGCGGGTCATCGACCAGATGGCGATAGGCTGGCCACAGTTCGTGCAAACCCGCATGATCCAGCCGCTGTGGGATGCAGGCTTTCGCGCATTCTTTCTCGACACCCTGGATTCCTACCAGCTCCTTGCGCAGACTGACGCCGCGCGCAAGCAGCAGGCCGATGCCCTGCGCGCCACCCTGCATGGCCTGATCCAGGCGTTTCCCGGAATTCGCTTCCTCCCGAATCGCGGCTTTGAACTTATGGATGCAACCATCGCGAGCTCCACGTTGGCGATTGCGGCAGAATCACTCTATCAGGGCTGGGACGCGGCCAGCCAGCGCTATGTGGCGGTCGCTGAGCAGGATCGGAATTGGCTGCTGGCGCGCTTCGATGACATGCGCTCGGCGTATGGCTTGAACGGCGTGGCGATCGACTACGTTGCACCGCAGCAACGCGAGCTCGCACGCCAGACAGCCCGACAGATCGCCTCGTCGGGCCTCATCCCCTGGGTGGGCGATCCCACGCTGCAAAGCCTGGGCGTGGGCAACGTGGAGTTGGTGCCGCGCCGCATCCTGCTGCTGCATTCCTGCGCGCAGGGCGACAGCCCTGCGCTTTCGACGCAAAGCGCCCACCTTTATGCGGCGATGCCACTCGAATATTGGGGGCTGGTGCCAGAGTATCGCTATGTGGGCGAACCCGCCCCCACCCAACCACTGGCTGGCCGCTATGCGGGCGTTGTGCTGTGGTCCGACCACTCGGACGTACCCGAACCCGCGCTACATCTACTGCGCCAGGCAAAGGCCGAAGGGGTGATGGTGGCGATCCTCGGTCAACCCGACACCGCCGCGCTGGGGATCTTCGACATGCAGCCGTCTCAAGGCACGCTGCCCGGTCCGGTGACCGTGCAGCGCCCGCCTGGGGCACCAAATGGCGAGATGATCCCGCTCATTCCGGCGGCGGACACGATGCGCCTGGTGGCCGGCCCTGGCAGCCAGGTCTGGTTACGCGCCACGGGCGCCGACGGCTCGAGCATGGACGGCGCCGCACTCACACCCTGGGGTGGGTACGCGCTGGGCAGCTTCGGCGTGTTCAATCTTCCTGGCGAGGTCGGTGTGCGCTGGTCGATCGACCCGATCGCCTTCTTCAGAAGTGCGCTGCGTCTTGGCGACGCCCCCATGCCCGACATCACCACGCGAACCGGGCGGCGGGCGTTTTTCGTGCATTTCGACGGCGACGGCTGGGTCAATGCCTGCGACCGCCCGGGCTCACCCCTGGCCTGCGAAGTGCTTGTGACGGAGTTCCTGGAAAAATATCGCACGCCGACGCTGGCGTCGGTCATCGTGGCCGAAGTCAGCCACGAGGGGCTGTATCCGGCAACAGCCGGCGCCGCGCAGAAATGGGCGCAGCGCATGTTCGCGCTGCCCCACATCGAGGTCGGCAGCCACACGTGGTCCCACCCCTTCGACTGGGTGGCGGCAAGCGAAGAACACAGCCGCGGCAAGCCGACCAAGGCATTGCCCTATGGCAACTATCTGCCGATGCCCAACTACCGCTTCAGCACGCACACCGAGGTGGTGGGCGCGCGCGAGTACATCCAGAACAAGCTCTGCCCACCTGGCAAGCCCTGCAGCATGATCTTGTGGCCGGGGGACTGCAATCCGCCCAACAGCGCTGTGGCGCTGAGCTACACGGTGGGCATGCACAACATCAATGGGGGCGGAGCCACCATCACCAAGACACAACCCAGTTTGGGCTACGTATGGCCAATGGGTATACCCAAGGGGCAGCACTTTCAGGTCTATGCGGCGCTTTCCAACGAAGAGGATTACACCCACAACTGGAAAGGGCCTTACTTCGGCTTCGAGCGCGTGATCGAAACCTACACCATGACCGACGCGCCCCGACGCCTCAAGGCGCTGGACCTGTACTTCCATCCCTACATCGTGACCAAGGCCGCGGGCGTGGCGAGCCTGCACAAGGTATGGACATGGGTGACGCAGCAGTCGATCCATCCGATTTTCGGTATCCAGTACGCACGCAGCGTGCTGGCCTGGCGGCAAGCCACAGTGGCGCGCACCTTGCATGGGGCCTGGCAGCTGCGAAGCGACCCGAACCTGCGCCAGTGGCGACAACCGCACAGCGCGGCTGCGCCCAGCCTGTCCAGCAGCCACAACCTGGCTGGCTTCAGCACCCACGCGGACATGCGCTACCTGCACGCCGTAGCTGACAAGGTCCTGCTGCAAACAGCTGCGCAAGACATGCGTCCGGTTGCGCGCCTGGTGGACGCCAATGCCGACATCACCCGGTTCACTCAGCTCCCTCATGGAGGGGTGGAGCTTGAGTTGACGGGCCACGTGCCGGTGCAGGCAACCGTGGCGCTGCCGCCCGGCTGGCACCTGCACGCTGGCAGCGCCACCCAAGTGCACGCAGCCTCGACGCCGATGGGCGACATGCGCATGCACCACGTCGCAAGCGCCGAGACGCGAGTCGCCTTGCGTTGCCTTCCCGAGGCCTGATGCCCGAGACCCCCACTTCGCGCCGCCCGGGCCTGTCGGTAGCGCCTGATGATCCGCGGCGCAGCAGGCTGTTTCCGCGGGGTACCCTGCTTGGGTTGATGCTCATCGGGGTGGCCACGCTGGCCTTGATGTGGCCTGGACGCCAGCTCATGCAGCTCTTGCGCACGACGCAAGATACGGCCCTGGCAATCGATTACCTGCAGCATTTGCTCGCCCTGCAGGAAGGCAACTCGGAGCTGCGGTTGCTGCTGGCCCAGCGGTACATGAGCATTGGCCAATGGGACAATGCGCTCAAGGCCCTGGATTCCCTGGCATCCGGGCCCCAGGCCGACGCGTTGCGCCTGAAGATCTGGAAGCACATCTGGTTCGACGCACGCGCGCGCGGACATGAAGCGCGGGCAGAACAGGCGGCCGCCGCCTTGCGTGAGCTGGTGGCGCGCGTGCAGCCCCGGGACTTTGCCGCCTGGCGTTCCGCCCTCACGCTTTTGCAGGGCCTGGACGATGCACCTGCGCTTAAACGCCTGGCGCCGCAGGTACTGCGCTTCACGCCGCTGCCGGCATCAACCGCACAACAGGCGTCGGCGTTGCTGCTTGGCATGCAGCACTACCACCTGGCAGCGCAGGTCCTGTTCGACTCACTGCCAGCCGCGCGCACGCCGGCGCAACGCCGTGCCATGCTGGAACAGGCTGCTGATGCCCTGCTGGCGTCCGGTAATGCCAGTCGGGCCTATGACGAGCTCGCTGTGCAGGCCGCCAAACTGCCGCCGGATCCCAAGCTGGCGTGGCACCTCGTGACTTGGGCGCTTGCGGCCGACAAGCCTCACGATGCGCTGCACTGGCTCGGCCAAGCCGTGGACCTCCAGGCCCCTGCAGCCACACTGGGCCACGCGCTCACGCCGGCGCAGGCCGAATTGGCGTGGCGCCTGATGCTGGCCGACGGCAACCTCGACGGCGCCTTGCATATCGCCAACGCCGCGCTTGCCGCGCACGCCAGCAGCGACTGGGAACAGCGCCGCGCGCAAGTTCTGGAATGGAGTGGGAAACCCGATGCCGCGCTGCAGCAATGGTTGGTGCTGTTGCGCCAGCGCATCACCAGCGAGGCGCTGGCCAATGTCAAGCGCCTGGCCGGCATCCTGCATTCCTCCAGCGGGTTGGTTGCCTACTGGGAGTCGCGCGCCAAGACTGGTGCGATGGACACTACGGCCTGGCTGGACTATGCGCAAGCCCTGGAATCGCAGGGTCACCCCAGGCAGGCCGTCGCGATCTTGCAACGTGCAGTGCCGAACGCCCCGAGCCTGTCTGGACCACTAGGCTGGCTGCTCGGCACGATGGGCGACACGGAAGGGTCGCTGGCTGCCTACGCTCAGGGGCTGCGGCGCCACGCACTGGACTTGCGCAGCAGCATCGACTACGCGCTGGCGCTCTTGCAAACGGGGCAGTTTCTCCAGGCACGTGACGTGCTGGCACAGACTCAGAAGGTGCCGGGGCTGGACAACCTGCGCGCGGTGCATCAGGGTCTCCTGGCCGATATCGACTGGGACTTGAACGACACCAGGGCGGCGCTGCAAGCCTATGCCAGCCTGTGGCACGATCCCTCACTGCGCCGAGGCATGAAGCCTTATCAAATTGAACGCTTCATCACCCTTACGGGGCAGATGCGAGGGGCGTCCGCCGCGCTCGCCGCACTGCCTGCGGCGTGGGCCGCAGCGCCGCGCAAGGCCCTCGCCCTGCAATGGCTGCAATGGCTGGTCAAGCAACCCAGCCTGGCCGGCTTGCACGCCTGGCAGCGGGCCGTGTTCCAGGGCGCGCTGGGGGCGGATCTGCAGCATGACGCCGAGGTCTTCGCCGCACGCGCGCAGGTTTGGCAGGCGTTGGGGCGGCGCGAGAACGCGTTGGCCGATTTGCGCACCGCTGTGCACCTGGACCCCGGCAACCGGGATGATCAGATTGCACTGCTCTGGATGCTGGTGGACATGCAACGCCTGGATGCGCTGCGCAGGGCGTACGCGCAATACTCCGGGGGCCTGCGGGGAACGCCCGATGGCCTGGAGGTGCTGGCTGCCGCCGCACAAGCGCTGGACGATCTGCCGCAAGCCCTGGCCCTGAGCCGTGCCCTGTACCCGCGCAAGCGCAACGATGCGCTGTGGCTGATCAACTTCGGCGACCTGCTCACCCGTTCCGGCCAGGAAGCGAGTGCCCGCGCAGCCTACGACCAGGCCTGGGCGCTGTTGCGCCAGCGCGCGCAGCAACACACCACGTCGCCCCGCTTCGATGCGCTTGTCGCGGCCCTGCGGTTGTCTCATGGGCGCACCACGATAGCCCAACAGCAACGCATCATTGCGGCGCTGCGCGCCACGCTGCACGAGCCCGGCGCTCCCGGCCAGGCTCGCGCCCAGGCCGACGCCGCCATTGCCGACTGGCTGCTGCGTCTGCACACGACCGCCCCCACGCGCTGGTGGCTGGCACACGCCGTGCTCAGCAGCGCTGATCGGCAATCGATCGAGCTGCAAGTGGCGATGAAGCAAGGCGACACCGAGCACGTTCGCAGCTTGCTGGACGCAGGCGCTGGATCCGCGCTTGCGCCCATCGATCGCGTCGAGGCCCTTCGCGCTGCGGGCCACCCGCTGCAGGCGCTAGCTCAGGCAGATCAGGTTCTGGAGCATGCGGCCGCGCAAGGCCGCAGCAGCCCGCAACTCCAGGCGCTGGCGAGGCAAGACGCCGAGGACCACCTCAATTTAGCCAATCGCACTGCGCTGGGCTTCGCCAGTCAGCAAAACGATGCCGTGATGCGCCAGGGCCCGGTGCTGGAGCAACGCTTGACTCTCACGCCAGCTCTCAAGCTCGATGTGCATGTCGCCGGCGAGCGCCTGAGCACACGCGACGCGAGCGTCATCACCAACCTGCCGCAAACGTGGAGCGACGCGCAGGCTACGCTGCAGTGGCGTGAGGGTCGGCACGCCTGTCGGGCAGCGCGGGCCGCAACACCGCAGTCGGGACCATTGACCCGCTCCAGCTGGACGCTGCGTTGACGCTGCCAGGAGGCGTGCGCGCCCACGTGCAGGCGCAATACGATGCGGTCGCCGACGAGTCCGGCTTGCTGCTGGTGGCAGGCAAGCGCGACCGGATCGAGCTTGCGTTGAGCAAGACCTATGGGCGACTGTGGGTCAGCGTCAGCCAGAGCGCGTCACGCTATTTCACGCGCGCGGGCGCACCCCTGGGCCAGGGCCGCAGCATCCAGGCCGATGCGGGCATCTGGCTGCGGCAGGACGAGCCGGACATTGCCCTCAAGATGCTTGGGTACGCCAACCAGTTCAGCGCCACGGGCGGGCCTGAGTGGCTGTACGCGAAGCTCAGCCCCACAGGGGTTCCACCCACCGCAAATTCGTTCATTCCTGCCGGCGATGACGTTGCGGGCGTCGGAGTCACTCTGAACGCGCTTGCAGCGGACCGCTACAGTTCGCATTGGGTTCCCTTTGGAGAGGTGGATGTGCTGTCTTCGCGTCGGCTTGGAAATGCAGCGGACCTTAACCTCGGCCTTCAAGGCCCGGTGCTGGGTGGTGACCAGCTGTCATTCCAATATCAGCGCGAGCAAAACACGACGGGGCTCAACCGCCAGTGGAGTCTCCAATACCGTATCTGGTTCGGGCCATGATCACAGGCATCGGCCTGCGTGATCACCTCGCACCAACCCTTGGCCACCTTAACTGCCGCCGACAACCTTTTCTCATTCATACCCACACGGCCATCCCAAAGCGCCGCACAGGAGTCGCCAATGCATCCATTCACCCTTCGATCCCCGCGTGTTCAGACGCCGCGCTTGTGGCTTGGCGCCATCCTGACGCTGCTTCTGGCAGCATGCGCCACCACGGCCGTGCCCACCCAGAGCCTGCAATTGCAGGCAGGGGACACCCTGGCCGTGCTGCCTTTTGAGAACGCCACCGAGGTTCCCCAGGCCGAGACCCGCGTGCAAGCGATTGCCGTGGCGCTGGTGCGCCAAAAAGGGATGCAACAGGTGCTGGTCTATCCACAGTCGCCGTCCGACAACCCCCTGGAGGCGCCGGCTGCAGTCACCCCGGTGCAGGTTTTGGACTGGGCACGGCGCAAGGGGGCGCACTATGCGCTGAGCGGCACGGTAACCGAGTGGCGCTACAAAACGGGCGTAGACAGCGAACCGGCGGTCGGCCTGACGCTGCAGATCACCGACGTGGGCACCGGGCAGGTCGTGTGGTCAGCCACGGGTGCGCGTGCCGGCTGGGGCTACCAGGCGCTCGCCGCTGTGGGCCAGGCGCAGCTCGCTGACTTGCTGCGTGGCGTGCACGTTGTGACGGCGCCCGCCAAGGCATCTGTCACACCCTGAGCAACGCACGCAACGCCTGTTGCCGATGAGCCGCATCGCCCACCTTCGCGCTCGCATCACGCGAAAACGTGAGGTGCCGTCTCGCCCGCGCTGGCGTCAGCTGTGGCGTGCGCTACGGTTCTGGCGACCCAATGCGCAGGCCGATCGCCTCTTGGCGAGTCTCGAGAGCGCCGGCCTTCCGGCTTTGGCGCTGTACCTGGGCTTGCGCATCAATCCCGGCGACCCCCTGGGATTGCATGGCGGCTTTCCATGGGTGTGGTTTGGGCCGTGGCTGGCCGCAGTGCGCTACGGCGCCGGCTATGGCCTGTTTGGCGTCGCGCTCTATGGCGGTGCCTGGGCGTGGCTTTTCGATTCGAGCCCAGCGGCCTTTCCCGGTGAGTTCTTTCTCGGCGGTGCGCTGGTGAGCCTGATCCTTGGCGAGTTTGGTTCGGCCTACAAGGTGCAGAGCGTGCGTCACAGGGAAATCCAGTCGGACCTCACGGCAAGGCTGGAACGGACCAAGCGGCGGCTGTTCATCGTGAAGGAGTCGCTTGCCACGCTCGAGCAGGAACTCACCGACCGGCCCATGACCCTGCGCGATGCGCTGCTTGACCTGCGACGCAGGCTTGCGCAGGCGCAGACCAAACCGCAGACGCCTGCTGGGAGCACATTGCCCGATCCTGCGGCTTTTTTGCAGCTGCTCAGCCAGTCATGCCGGCTGATTCAGGCGGGCATCTTTCTGCGCAAGGGCGGTGCCGAGCGCTGGGGGCTCGTGGTGCGCCTCGGCCAGCACCTGCCCGAGATCGACACAACGCACCCGCTCATTGAGCACGTCCTGGAAACGCATGAAATTGCCCACATCGCACAAGCGGGGCTGTCCGACCCGAAATACAACGAGTGGGTGTTCGCAGCCCCCTTGCGTGTGGATATCTTTGAGGAGGTTGACGTTTTACTGGCCGTGCACACCATGCCGTTCATGGCCTTCGATGACATCAATTTGCGGCGGCTTCAGGTGCTGGCCTCCTCGTACGCGGACTTCACCCAGCTCGAACTCCTCGTGGAGGACATGCGCGCGGCCTGGCCCGAATCGCCCATCGGGCTCCAGCAAGAATGGGCTCACCTCGGGGCGCTGCATCGGGCCTCCGGCCTGCGCAGCTACTGCGCCCTTTGGATGGGCGAGGCACGCCTGAGCGCGGAGGTGCTCGACGAGTTTGCGAGCATGCAACCGCCGGAGAGCAGTTGGTGGCGCCTGCAAACCCCGAAGGGTCACCTGGTGCTGGTGGTGCTCATGCCCATCATCAGCGGCGCAAGTCTGACTGCCTACAGGCGCGAGATGATCGAGGCGCTTGAGGCCATTCTCGCGCGCAAGGACATTCCCAAGCAAACCCTCGGCGTTGATTTCTATCCCGTGCGGCACGCGGCAGATTTCGCCGAGCTCCACAAGCGCGTCAATCGGCAGTGAAGTCATGGAGGTGATTCAGGTCTATAAACTTCTGCTGCTGTCGGCCTCGATGGAAACAGCCGCGTTGTGGCTTTTGAACTCGCATGGCGACGCAAAGTTCCTGGCCTTCTCGCTCATGCACGCCGGGGCCTCCGCGGCTGCGAGCTGGCTGGCCTGGTTGTCCCTTCCCCGGCCCATGCGCCAGCCGCGGCTGCTCTCACTGCTGCTGGTCTTCCTTCTCGCACTCCTCTTCCCGATCCTGGGTGTGGTCGGCCTGCTGCTGGCGTCGCGCCTGGCCATGGCCTTGCCCAAACGTCAGCAGGATGATGAAGCGATCCATGAGGCGCCACGCCTTGAGATCTACGCCATTGACCCGCGCCTGGACAAAGGACTGGACCTTCTGCCCCCAGGCCAGATTGGCCGCATCGCCGCCGATCCCCATGCTGCGACTACGCAACGCATACGTGCTGTGCTGGCCCTGCGCGACATGCCCGCACGTCTGGCCCTGCCGTTGCTGCGCAGCTTGCTGGGGGACGGCAACGAGGAAATCCGCCTGTTGGCCTACGGCATTGCCAGTCAATGGGAACAGCGCCTCACCCACGACCTGCAAGGTGCACAACGGGAACTCGATGCGCTTCAAAGCCAGGGCGCCAGTGGCAACGTCCTGGCCCGGGCCGCACTGCACGTGGCGGAGCTGCAAATGGAATTCATTTACCAAGGCCTGGCGCAGGGCGATTTGCGCAAGTTCGCGCTCGACCAGGCCTGGTATTACGCCAACCTCGGACTCAAGGCTCAACCCGACGAACCGGCCTTGCTGATGCTGCGCCTGCGCCTGAGCATGACAAAAGACGATCTGGACAACGCCCAGGATACCTTGCTGCTTCTGGATGAACACACCAGCGCCTCGGTGTGGGTGCCCTATGCAGCCGAGCTGGCCTGGCGGCACCGCAACTTCTCTGCAGTGGGCGCCATCCTGGGCCAACTCAGCAATGCGCAAGTGGCTCCGCGCATGCTCCCGATCGTGCGCCTGTGGTCGGACTCCAGGGGGAGAACATGATGGGCACGGCGCCACAGCCCGATATCGACGTGATGCTGCTGCTCGAAGGCACATACCCGTACGTCTCCGGCGGCGTGTCGAGTTGGGTGCATCAGATCATTAACGGCTTTCCCGAGCTGCGGTTCCACCTGTGTTTTCTGGGTTCACGCCGGGACGATTACGGCGAAGCACGCTATGCAATGCCGCCCAATGTGGTCGGGCTGACCGAGCATTACCTCTTCAGCGACGAGGCGATGCCCACGCCGCACCGCAGATCGGGCGACGCGGCCACAGCCAAGCTGGTTCGCAATCTGCACGAGCAACTGCGCACGCCGGGCGATACGGCTGACGGCGGGCGCCACTCGCGTGCCCAGGTGCTGGAGCAAAGCCTGCGGGCGATGCAGGGCAAGCTGACTCTGGACAATTTTCTGCACTCCGAGGCGTCGTGGAGCTATCTCACGGAGCAGTACCTTACGCGCTGTACCGATCCATCCTTCGTCGATTACTTCTGGACTGTGCGCACCATGCACACGCCCATCTGGACCCTGGCCACGCTGGCGCGCGCTCTGCCTGCTGCGCGGGTCTATCACACCATCTCCACAGGCTACGCCGGCTACCTCGGCGCGGTGCTGGCAGGGCTCACCAACCGGCCACTGATTCTCTCCGAGCACGGCATTTATACGAAGGAAAGGCGCATTGACCTTTTCTCGGCCCAGTGGGTAAGCGACAATATGCCGGTTCTGGAGCGTAACGCTGGGGATGCGGGATATTTCCGTGAGCTGTGGATCCGCCTGTTTGAATCGCTGGGGCGCATGTGCTACGACGCGGCGGACCCGGTGATCGCGTTGTATGAGGCCAACCGGCTGCGACAGCTCGCTGACGGTGCCGAACCCGCATCAACCTGCCTGATCGCCAACGGCATCAACATTCCGCCCTTCGCTGCCACGCGCGCGCAGCGCCCACCGCAGCCCCCGCCGGTGATGTGCCTGATCGGCCGCGTGGTGCCGATCAAGGACGTGAAGACCTTCATCCGCGCCGTGCGCGTGGCCGTGGGGCGAATGCCGGGGCTCGAGGGCTGGATTGCCGGCCCCGAAGACGAGCATCCGGACTATGCACGCGAATGCCGGGAACTCGCCGATAGCCTGGAACTCGGCAGCAACCTCAAATTCCTTGGGTTCCAGAAACTGGTCGAGTTGCTACCCAGGGTGGGCGTGGTCGTGCTGTCGTCGATCAGCGAGGCGCTTCCGCTCGTGCTTCTCGAAGGCTTTGCCGCAGGCGTTCCCGCCGTGACGACGGATGTTGGCTCATGCCAGCAGCTGATCGCAGGTCTTGGCCCGGAGGATACGGCGCTGGGCTCAGCAGGCGCTGTGGTCCGCATCGCCGACGCGCAAGCGCTTGGTGAGGCTTGCACCGCACTGCTCGGCGACCCTGTCGCGTACGCGCGCGCGCAGGCGGCAGGCATCGCGCGCGTGGAGCGTTACTACGGCCAGCCCACGATGTTTGCGAAGTACCGCGCTGTGTACGAGGACGCGTTGGCGCGAAGCGACGATCCGGATCACGCCACGCCGCGGGGCCAGGTCGCCACCGCGTTGCGTGAGGGACATGTGCCTGGCCGCATCCCGCCGCCGCTTCAAACCGAGGAGGCCGGCTGATGGCAGGTATCGGCTTTGAATTGCGCAAATTGCTGCGAAGCCAGTCCTATCTCGGCTTGCTGCGCGCCTACAGCTATGCCTCGATCATCAGTTCCGGCCCCTGGGTGTTTTCGATTCTCGGGCTGATCGTCACGGGGTTTTTGTCGCTCAGCGCGGTCAGCCCCAATTCACTCATCACCCAGTTCCAGGTCACGGTCACTTACCTGATCATGACGTCGCTCGTGCTCTCCGGTGGCCTCCAGCTGAGTTTCACCCGCTGGGTCGCGGACCAATTGTTTGCCAAGCAGCGTGAGGACGTGGCGCCGGCTTTTCTTGGCGTGCTCCTGGTCACGACCGCCGTGTCGGGGGCGCTGGGGTGGATCGCCGCGCTTGTGCTCTTCCCTCTGCAGAGCAACCTGTATCGCGTGCTGCTTGCCGGTGGCCTTCCCCTGCTGTGCGACATCTGGATCGTGACTGTGTTTCTGTCAGGCCTCAAGCAGTACCGCGCGATTGTCGCGCTGTACGCGTGTGGCTACGGGCTGTCGGTGTTCCTGTCGTATCTGCTACGGGGCTGGGGGCTGGAGGGGCTTCTGGCCGGTTTTCTTGGTGGCCAATTCCTGATGTGGACGGCCATGATGGCACTGGTCCTGCGCAATTTCCCGCCGACCAAGCCCATCACCCTCGCATGCTTCGCGCCCGGCGCGATGCTCCCTACCCTGCTGGCGGGCGGAACGCTCTACAACCTCGGTGTTTGGGCCGACAAGCTGATGTTCTGGTTCACGCCGCAAACCTCCTCACCCGTGATTGGCCCGCTACGGGCCTCGACCATTTATGACCTTCCGGTATTCCTTGCCTACTTGTGCGTGATTCCGGGCATGGGCGTTTTTCTGGTGAAATTCGAAACCGACTTTGTCGAGTGGTATGACCACTTCTACACGGCCGTGCGTTCAGGCGGCGCACTCCAGGACATTGCGCGATACCACGACCGCATGCAGGACACGGTGCGTGAGGGCATTTACCAGATCATCAAGGTTCAGGCCATCACCCTGCTGGCCTTGTACACCTTTGTGAAACCGTTGTTTCACGCCATCGGCATCAGCGACTTATACATTCCGCTGTTTCTCGTCCAAGCCGTCGCGGCCAGTTTCCAGGTGTTGCTGCTGGCCGTGCTCAACGTTTTTTTCTACCTCGACCGCAGACGCGAGGTGGTCTTCATCACCGCCTTATTGCTTGTGCTCAACGTCATTCTGAGCAGGGTTTCGATTAGTCTTGGAGCCGTGTACTTCGGGTATGGGTTCGCGGTCGCGCTGCTCCTGACCCTTCTGGCAAGCCTCCTGCTCGTACAACGCCTGTTTCGGCGCCTGGAATACCAGACCTTCATGCTGCAGCGAACGTAAGGCACGGTACTCGGTCATCCCAGGCGCCGTGCGCGCTCGGTGGGGCTGACAATGTCCGTGAGGCGGATGCCAAATTTGTCGTTGACAAGGACAACTTCGCCACGTGCGATCAGGAAGCCGTTAACCAGCACGTCCATCGGCTCGCCAGCCAACCGATCGAGGTCGACCACAGATCCCTGCGCAAGCTGGAGAAGCTCGCGAATCTGAATTTTGGTGCGCCCCAACTCGACCGACAGCGTCACCGGAATGTCCATCACCAGGTCGAGCTGGTCGGTGTTGCCGGCACTGCCCGTCTCCGGCCTCAGCTGGGTAAAGGGCGCACGTTGCGCAGCCGGGGCTGTCTCGGGCTGCGTTTGCACGGGGGCAGCCGCCTCGCCACCCTGCTCGGCCATGGCAGCGGCCCAATCGTCGACAGCAGCGTCGGGGGCAGCCTGCGCCATTTCAGCGGTTTGGGTGTCGTCAGCCATGATGATGCGTGTTCTCGGGAAAATTCAATGAATGGGCTTGGCGCTATGCGTCAGCGCCGCATCGGGCAAGAGGCGCTGGCGCACCTTGATCGCCATGTGCTCGTCATGCTGGCCGTACTCGCCGCGCAGAACGGGAATGCCGTCCACGCGTGCAATCACAGTCTCCGGCATGTCCACAGGCAGCACGTCGCCAATGCTGATCTGCAGTAATTCGCGTACGAGGATGGATCGGTTCAGGAGCTCCACCCGCAACTCCACCTCGGCCTCGCGCATCTCGCTTTGGAGCGCTTGCATCCAGCGCTGATCGACGTCATTGCGGTCGGTGGTCATGCCCGTGGTCATCTGGTCGCGAATCGGCTCGATCATGCTGTACGGTATGCACACATTCAGGCTGCCACCGCCACCTTCGATCTCCACGTCGAAGGTGGAGACAATGACGACCTCGGTGGGCGTGGCAATATTGACGAATTGGGGATTGACCTCGGACCGCACCACCTCGATGTCCAGCGGCAGGACCGGGTTCCACGCCGTCTTGTATTCCTTGAAAACCATGTCAAGCATGCGCGAGATGATGCGCTGCTCCAGCGGCGTGAAGTCGCGTCCCTCGATGCGCGCGTGGAAGCGTCCGTCGCCACCAAAATAGTTGTCCACGACGCTGAACACCAGTCGTGGATCAAAGATGAACAGCGCCGTGCCGCGTAGAGGCTTGAGTTGCACGAGATTGAGATTGCTCGGCACGACCAGGGTGCGAATGAATTCGCTGTATTTCATGAGGCGAACCGACGACACCGAGATTTCCGATGAGCGGCGAAGAAAGTTGAACAACCCGACGCGCCACAGCCGTGCAAAGCGCTCATTGATGACTTCAAGCGTGGGCATGCGCCCGCGCACAATGCGGTCCTGGCTGGCCAGGTCATAGGGACGTATGCCGCCTTCATCGGCCGCCTCCGGCTCGGGCTCGGCTTCCTCGCCGCTCAACCCCTGCAGGAGTGCATCGACCTCATCTTGCGACAGGACGTCCTTGACCATTACTGCACCACGAAAGCCGTGAAGTACACACCCACAACCGGACCGACTGGCTGAGCAGCGTGGGCCGTCGGCGCCACAGCTTTGCCCAATGCATCGCTCCCCGTGTTCAGGATCCGGTTGATCACCGTGAGAATTTCGCTGCGCAACTGCTCCCGCACCTGCACGGTTCCAACTTTGTCGGCCTGCTGCGCAGCAAGGATGCGAAGGACGGCATTGCGGATTTCAGGCGTCATGGCTTTGACTTCGTCGTCCGTCTTCGGCTCGAAGGTCTTGAGGTCGATCTTCACCTGCAGATAGTGCGTGTTGCCGTCGGTGCTCAGGACGTTCGTGACAAACGGTTCGAGGCTGATGAAATGCGCCAGTTTTTCACGCTGCGCTGCGAGCTCCTGCGCCGTGACCTGCGGCTTCGGGCGCATCAGGAACCACCACGCCCCCGCCCCACCGCCACCGAAAACGAGCAGCACCACGACCGTGATGATGATCCATTTACCCTTGCCAGATTTGGTTTTGGCGGGTTTATCTGCCATTGAGAAACTCCAGAAGTCTTGCCGAACGTGACACTGTAAACGGCACGGATTCCAGAAAATTGAATCCGGCTCCCGCATGCCCGGGGCCTATCGCACCAATCAGACGTAGGTATTCACCAGACCCCGTCTCCATCCTGCGCCAATCCCGATTGGCGCAGCGATGCCCGGCTCCGCGGCCGCGCCGAGCGCGCCAATCGAGGCCGCAAGACGCTGTCGTGGAGCCGCGAATTGCCCCGAATTACCGCCCGATGCGCCCGAATTAACCGACGATTGTGACAATGTGAGCCCCGCACCGGTAAACAGATCATGCAACTGCGGCATCGCGCTTTCAATTGCCTGGCGCACCGCGAGGTGGGGCGATATGAACTGCGCATTCACCTGACCGCCGTCTAATTGCAGATGCACCTCCAGCGGCCCGAGTTGCGGCGGGTTAAGGTGCAAGGTCGCCAGTTGCTGACGAGCGTTCACTGCGACCAGCATCTGCTGCCCCAACTCCTGACCCCATGGCGCCGCTCCGACCGGAATATGCAACGCAGCCGTGACCCCCGAGCCGGGCGCGGCGCTCGGCGGCAAGACGGGCGCGCCAGGCATGAGCGCGACCTGCATGCCGCTGGGCGTGGAAGTCGGCGCCACACCCGCATCCCCTGCATGCCGGGATGTTGCATCGCTCGATTGGGGCGTGGAACTGTCGCCAAGCGTGCGCAGGGCAAGCGCGGCGTCAATGGGCTTGCCCTGCGCGCCCACGGCCGCTGCGGAGCTGCTCTGCGGGCCCGGGCTCCACACGCCAGGTCGCTCAGCCGCACTGCCCTGTTGGCTGACCGGCAAGCGTGACGGGTCGATCGGGGCACCGCCGCCCAGGGGCATCTTGCCCGTCGGCAGCGGCGCTGCGGCCAGGCCGGGCCCTGCCGCAGCGCCCTGATCGCCGGCAAGCGGCAAGACTTTGCCGCTCACGGCTGCCGCGTCGGCCACCTGTGCGCTTGGCAAGACACCGGAGGGCGCGGAACGATCCACGGAGTTCGCAACGCTGCCCCCGCCCTTGCCGTCCACCGTCTGTGCGGCCACTGCGCCCGATGACACCACCCCGGCAAGGGCGATGGCCGCAGGGGCCTGGACTTGCGCCGCTTGCAGCGATGCTGCCTGCGCGGGTTTTGCATCCCCCTTTGAAACCTCCTTGGACTTCAACTTGCCGTCCTGCGGTTGCCCCTGTGCGGATGCGGCTTTGCCCTCGCCAGGCCCGTTGCCTTTCGTCTGTTCGGCCACTGACGTGGGCGTCGGACTGTCTGGGCCCTCACCGGCGCCATTTGACTTGGTGCTCTGCGCCTGCTTCAGGGTCGCGGCAAACGCTACGCCGCCGGTCGCCGCCGGCTCCTGCACGGAGGCACCCGATGGCGTCGATGCGGAGGAAGCAGAGGGGGAGAAAGCGAGAATGGTGGTCATGCGTGGCATCCGTGTGCTGTCCCCACCATTAAGCAAAAGCCGCGCCAAGCGGCCGCCAGCGCCCCAAACCAGCTTGCGGCGTCCTAAAAGCGCGTGGGCTGCGTAGTCGTGACGAACTGCGACTGGGGATTGAGCCCCCATTCCTGCAACTCGTGCTGAGCTTGTTTTTGCGCCGCAGTCTTGACGAAAACCTGTTGCTGGGCGAGCAACAGCTCGTAGGCTTTCTCACGTTGCCGCGCCGCCGTCCATGCCTGGGTCTTTTCCGCGCGCCGGGCCTCGACACGCGCGATTTCTGCCTGCTGCGCCACAAGCGCCGCATCGACCTTGGCAATAAAACTGCGCAGGTCGCGCACCTTGCTCCACGCCCCACCTTCGGCTTCCAGCTCTTGCAACTGCCGACGGTACTGCTGCGCGTAAGTTTGCAGATTTTGCATCTTGTCCAGCGACTGCTGGTGCAACGACTGGCTCTGCTTGAGGTCTACGGCGAGTTGATTGCCGGCTTCGACGGCCTGGGCGTGCAACGTCTTGAGCACATCGATGCGCTGGGGTATCGCTTGGGATGGCGGCATGTGTGGTTTTGGCTGGTCTTCTTATGTCGACCATTATGCCGCAAGGGGTGCCGGCAGGTAAGGCGTCATGAGGTTGATGAGCATCGCCTCGCTCGTCGAAAGATTGACGGCCTCACGCATGTCCTGCCGCAAGAACGCGCGAATGCCCGCATGCGCCTGCACAGCCAGATCGAGGCTTGGGTCGCTGCCCGGCGTGTAGGCACCGACGGCGATCAAATCCTGCTGGCTGGCGTAGCGCGACTGCAACTCTTTGAGCTTGTAGGCGCGTCGCAACTGTTCGGGGTCGACCAGGTTGGGCATCACGCGGCTGATGGATGACTGCAGGTCGATGGCCGGAAAATGCCCTTGCTCGGCCAGGCGCCGGCTGAGCACGATATGGCCGTCGAGGATGGCGCGCGTGTTGTCGGCCACCGGGTCCTGCTGGTCGTCACCTTCCATGAGAATGGTGTAAAAGGCTGTGATGCTGCCTCGGCCCTCCAGCCCATTGCCTGCGCGCTCCACCAAAGCCGGCAATCTGGCAAACACGGACGGCGGAAAACCCCGCGCTGCCGGGGGCTCGCCCGCCGCCAGCGCAACCTCCCGCAGTGCCAGCGCGTAGCGCGTGAGCGAATCCATCAGCAGCAACACGTGCTTGCCCTCGTCGCGGAAATACTCGGCCAGGGCGGTGGCCAGCCGCGCTCCACGGATGCGCGTAAGCGCTGGCGCATCCGCCGGCGCTGCCACAACAATGGCGCGGCGCATCCCCTCCTTGCCGAGGATGTCCTCGATGAATTCCTTGACCTCGCGCCCGCGTTCACCGATCAACCCCACGACAATCACGTCAGCGTTCGTGTTGCGCGCCATCATGCCCAGGAGAACGCTTTTGCCCACGCCACTGCCCGCGAACAAACCCATGCGCGCGCCGCGACCGACGGTGAAGAGCGCGTTGATTGCACGCACCCCGACGTCCAGCGGCTGGCGCACAAGGGCGCGCTCCAGAGGGTTGATCGGCGCGCTGTTGAGGGTGGTAAACGCTGAGGCGTGCAGCGGGCCGTGGCTATCGAGAGGTTTGCCGTTGCCGTCGAGAACGCGCCCGCAAAGCTCCATCCCGGCCGGGATGCGCAGATCCCCGGGAATGGGCGCCACGCGCGCGCCAGGAGCCAAGCCCTGCATGTCGCCCGAGGCAATCAGCTGCACATGCGGACCGTTGAAGCCCACAACCTCGGCGGCCACATGGCGGTGGCCTTCACCGGTAATGACGCAGCGAGTACCCAGACTGATGTCCAGCCCCTGTGCCTCCAGAATCAGGCCGCGCACGCGCACCAGGGTTCCGCTGGGCTGGATGGGCAGATTGCCCGCCGCCTGCAGACGCTTATGCAGTGTGCGCAGGCGCAGCAGTGCGCCTGTCGAGCCCGATGCCGGGACACCTTCGCTCAAAGGGAACCCTCCTCGAACAGGCGCGCCATCACCTGCCTCCAGCGCTCCTCAATGCGCAAGTCCAGCTCTGACTGCACGTCATGCCCGCTGCGCGGACGCCAGCGCCGATCGGACATCGCCCGCTGGGGCTCGCTTCCCGTGGCGAGGATCAGGTCTCCGCGCTGCAATGTCTCGTCAGGAATCAGACTGAGATCCCCGGCTTCGAGCTCCGGGGCGAGTTCGTGCAGAAGCTTGACGTCATCCGGGTGCAGGCGTACCCAGGGAATGCCGGCATGCGCCGGATAGGCGTCCAGCGCGCGGTGCAGTACGTCGAGCACCCCCTCTGGTCGCGTACGCAGTTCGCTGATGACGACCTGCCGCGCGATTTCCAGGGCCAGCGAGACAACGGCGGCCTCCATCACGTCGTCGAGCTGCTGTATCGGCTCTTGCAGTCGCGACAACAAATCGAGCAATGTCTGGCGCTCGACCGTTGCCTGCGCCCGTCCTTCCTGCAGGCCCGCCGCGTGTCCCTCGGCCCGGCCAAGCTTGAAGCCTTCGTCATGGCCCTGCGTCTGTGCCTGGTCAAACACCGTCTCCAGCGCGCTGGCGGTAGGCAGATCAACGTTCAGCGCCTCGTCCTGCAGGCCTGCCTGTGCCTGGTGTCCCGATTGCACCGCCGCACCTCCGCCCGGGCCAAGTTCGGGAGCGTTCCAGGCGCGCGCATCCCCAGCGCTGTCCTTGGGAATGATCGCATTCATCAGGGATGAGCCGCCCGCGCGCGCCGTCAGGACACCAAGGGCTCGCCGCTGCCGCCGAGCTGGATCTGCCCGGCGGACTCAAGGCGGGTGGAGATCTGCAGAATCTCCTTCTGGGCGGCCTCGACCTCGGTGAGCCGCACGGGACCCTTGGCCTCCATGTCGTCGCGCAGCATTTCAGAAGCACGCTTGGACATATTGCCAAGGAACTTTTCCTTCAGCGCGGCGTTGGCCCCCTTGAGCGCGAGAATGAGAACCTCAGAGGAGATTTCGCGCAGCAATGCCTGCATGCTGCGGTCGTCGATTTTGATGAGGTCGTCAAAGACGAACATCTTCTCCTGCACCTTGCTGGCAAGATCCTCATCCTGCGAGCGCAAGTGGTCCATGATCGTGTTTGACAACGATGTGTCCAGGCGGTTGAGAATCTCCGCTGCAACCTTCGGCCCCCCCATTGCACTGACTTGCACGCTTTGCGATTCGCCCGAGAGCAGTTCGTCCAGCGCATCATTGAGCTCACGCAGCGCGCTGGGCTGCAGGCCATCAAGGTTGGCCAGACGCAGCAGTGCCTCACCCGCCTGGCGTTCGGGCAGGAAATGCAACACCTCTCCGGCCTGGTCGGGCTCGATATACGAGAGCACGAGTGCCACGACCTGGGGATGTTCGAGCTTGATGAGCTCAGCGATCGCTCGCGGCTCCAGCCACTTCAGGTTTTCCAGGCCGCTGGACTCGCCGCCATGCAGGATCCGCTCAATCAGCGAGTTCGCGCGGTCGCCACCCAAAGCCTTGGTCAGCGCTCCACGCAGGAACTGGTCCGCGCCGAGGCCGAGCGAGGTCTGCTGTTCAAGCTGTTCGCGAAACTCACGCATGACGGCGTGTGCCTGATCGGTGCTGACCCGACCCAGCTTGGACATCGCGACGCCCAGGCGCTGCACCTCGCGTGGCGCGAGATGTTTCATGACCTCCGCGGCCTGGTCTTCGCCCAAGCTCAAGAGCAGCACCGCAGCGCGATCCAGTCCCTTGTACTTCTCCTCACTGACCATCGGCAAGCCACTCCTTCACGACCTGTGCGGCACGGCGCGGATCCTGCTTGACCAACTCGCGGGAGACAGCGGCGTCGCTTTCGAAGGTGTTACTCAAACGTACCACGTCTGGCTCGAGTTCCTTCGGAGATTGCGGCCGTGCGGGTCGCGCTCCCGCACCGTCCGCGGAACCGGTGCCGGCCTCCAGGCCGCCAGGTTCCGTGGCCTGCTGGGCGCCCCGCCGAGTTTGCGCACGGCGCGGTAGATGAGCAGCCCCAGGATCAACGCCACCAGATAGGGGACAGCGTGCTTCACTCCCGCCCAAAGCCAGGCGGCACGCCACCACGGACGCGCCTGTTCCGCTGCGGCAACCTGTGCCGTGAAAGGAATGTTGACAACCGACACCTGATCGCCGCGTTTGGCGTCGAAACCGATGGCGTTTTCGACCAGCTTCTTGATCTGCGCCAGCTGCTGCACGCTCATTGCGTGCGGCTTGAGCCTCGCGCCGCTGCCCACGATGTCCTGGTCATTGACCAGAACCGAGACCGAAATGCGCTTGATCGACCCGACCGGCTGCTGCGTGTGACTCACCGTCTTGTCGAGATCGTAATTGGTCGTAGCCGAGCTGCTGGCCGATGTCGGCGCCAAGGCCTTCAAACTGGGTGTCATCTGTGCAAACTGCTGCGGAGTCAGCGGGGCCGAGGCCGAACCCACGGCGAACGGCGCATTGACACCGCCCGGCGGCTGGTTCGTCAGCGCCCCGGGCACACCCGACGGCAGATTGGCGCTTCCAGCGCTGCTGGTGGACTGGGCTTGCTGACTGAGCACATGACCCTGCCCATAGTAGACCGAGCTGGTTTCGGTTTTGCCAAAGTCCAAATCCGCCGATACCGCCACGCGCACGCCGTCGGCACCCACCAGCGGTGTGAGAATGGATTCGATCTGCTTGCGATACTGCTGCTCCACCGCGTTGCGGTAAGCCAGCTGACCGGGTTCAATGCCGGACTCATCCTGCCCGGCTGCGGTGAGCATGGTGCCATCCTGATCAACCACGGTGACGTTTTTATCACTCATCCCGGCGACGCCAGACGACACCAGATGGACGATACCGGCGACCTGCGCGCCGCTCAGAACGCGCCCGGGATAGAGCTTGACCAACACGGAAGCCGTCGGCTTTTCTTCTTGACTGAGAAACACTGAAGGCTTCGGGATCGCCAGATGCACCGTGGCCGACGCGACCGCCGACAGCGACTCGATCGTACGTGCCAGCGATCCCTCCAGGGCGCGCTGGTAATTCACCTGCTCCACGAATTGGCTCGTACCCATGGGCTCGTTGTCGAGCGCTTCGAAGCCCACGCCTGCCCCCTTGGGAAGCCCACCCGCAGCCAGCTTCATACGCGTGGCGTAGACCTGGCCCGACGGCACCTGGATCACGGCGCCCCCGTCCGTGATGCGGTAGGGGACGTTGAGCTTTTGCAGCTCGGCGATGACGGCTCCGCCGTCACGCTCGGACAGGTTTGTGTACAACACCTGGTAATTGGCGCTGCCGCTCCACAGCAGAATGCCCACCACCAGCGCCACCAGCGCCGCAAGTCCCGCCAGAGCGGCGAAGCGCTGGTTCATGCTGAGCCCGCGCCAAGCCCCGAGTGGATCTTGGCGGGCCGCCGGCGCAGGCACGGCAGTGTCGGTGGTGGCCATGAGAAGTCTTTGACTCGGAAAGGGGTAGTCAGGTGCCGGGGCTCAGAATGGCGGCTGGTGCGTGCAAATCCGACCTGGACAATCAGGCCTGGATATTCATGATGTCTTGGTAGGCTGAAACGAGCTTATTGCGCACCTGCAGCGCCGCCTGGAATGACAGACTGGCCTTTTGCGAAGCCAGCATCACGTCGCTCAGGCTGAGGTTGGACTGCCCTGCCGAAAATTGCTGCTGCATCGTATCGGCGCTCTGCATTTGCTGATTGATGCCGTCGAGTGCAGTCTTGAGGGTCGCCGCGAAGTCCCCCTGCTGGCTGGAGGCGCCGCCGGCGACGCCCTGCCCGGCTGACGGCTTCCCTGCGGCTTCGGCCGCCAGTGCGCGCATCTGGCCGACGAGTTCCTGCATGCGATCGACGTTCATCGTGCTCCCCACCCCAAAACGCCGGACAGTCGACGTCTGGCCTTCTTCAAGCAAAAGGCATTCCAGCGTTCATTCATCGCTCGCCTGGCGCCGGCGGGACGAGGCTTGCCTCGCGCATGCGCTGCAGCTTGTGACGCAGCGTACGCGGGCTGATGCCCAAACGCTCGGCCGCGAGTTTTTTCGATCCGCCGCTTTCGCGCAGCGCGTCGGCGATGAGTTTGCGTTCACTGTCGGCCAGCTCATCGCCAAGATCGCGTGGCTCCTGTGCCTTTGCCTGCACGCTGACCGCCCCGTCCTCAGGCAGCGCGCCATCGGTCGTACCCCTGTCCTGCTGCAACAGCAGGTCACCCGCCGTGATCACCCCCTGCATGCACAAGATGGCCGAGCGCTGAATGACATTTTCGAGTTCGCGCACATTACCCGGCCAGCGGTACTCTGCAAGAGCCCGCTGCGCGCCAGGGTCGAGCCGCGGCATCTGCTTCAGTCCGTAAAGCCCCGCATAGCGCTCCAACAAGGAAGCGGCCAGCGGCAGGATGTCTTCGCGCCTCTCGCGTAGCGGCGGAATGCGCAGCGGAAACACGCTCAGCCGGTAATAGAGGTCTTCGCGTAATACGCCTTGCTTGACCGCAAGCTGCAATTCCCGGTTGCTCGTCGCAATGATTCGCAAGTCCAGCGCAATGTGCTTACGGCCACCCACGCGCTCGATTTCACGCTCTTGCAGCACGCGTAGCAGCTTCGCCTGCAGGCCTGGAGCCATCTCGGTGACTTCGTCCAGCAGTAGCGTGCCGCCCTGCGCCTGCTCGAATTTGCCGGGCGCAGACTGCGACGCGCCTGTGAAGGCGCCCTTCTCATAGCCGAACAGGGTGGCTTCGAGCAGGGTCTCGGGAATTGCAGCGCAATTGATCCCGATAAATGGTCCCTGGGCCCGGGGTGAGGCGCGGTGCACGAAGCGAGACACAACTTCCTTGCCCACGCCGCTCTCCCCCAGGAGCATGATCCCAACGTCGGTCTGCGCAGCGCGCCGGGCCATCTCGAGCACCTGCTGCATGACGGGCGAGCGTGCGATCAATCCTGGCGCGTCGACCGATTCATGCTGCATTGGGGCATCAGGCCCGGGATAGCTCATCAAAAGCACTTCCCTTGCGCCACGTGCTCGCCTTCGCCATGGGCGCCTGGCATGGGCGAGTCACGTCCCGGCGCGCATGCCGCCATCCATGGCGCCTGGCCCAAGCGCTTTCTACCGCGAGGTGCGCGTCGCGTCGGCTCGAATTGAAGTGGGGTCGTAGACATGGTGATCGGGTGATCGGGTGGGTCCGCACGGGACCATGCCGGCAAAAACCCGCTGGCAGTGGCATGCACACCCCATCGTAAGCAATTCCAGTGCCCGCTCTCCGTGGCGCGCACGAAGCCCAATCTGCCCATCACTGACATGCGCCTGAGGCTTTACGATCGCTCGGCGTCAAAACCTTGACTCAACCAGGCCGATCCAGCCCGAATCTTGACACATGCCTGTTTGCGCAAAGGCAATCGTCCTAGACATCGCAGACCGCAGCGCGCAAACCATATTTACGGATCTTTTCCACAAGCGTCGTGCGCCGCAGCCCGAGCTTGCCTGCTGCGTGAGCGATGACATCATTGCTCGCTGCAAGCGCCTGCTCAATGAAGGAGCGCTCGATGCGCTCCAGGTATGCCCTCAAATCGACCCCCTGAGAAGGCAGAACCGGAACGGACGGATCGGCCACGAGCCGCATCAGATCCTGGAGCCCGTCATCTGTATCCGTCAGGGGCTCCACTGCAGCTGTCTGGAAGTCCGCCGCTAGCATCTTTGGTGGCAGCTCACGCAGCGTCACTGTGGATCCGCCGTGCAGGATCACCAGCCGTTCCATCAGGTTATGCAACTCCCGCACATTACCCGGCCAGCGATAGGCCAGCAGCGCCTTCACAACGCCATCGCCTAACCGGACGTGGCCCAGCCCAGAGGCGTCCAACTGTCGCAACGCCTGGTAGGCAAGCAGAAGAATGTCCTCCCCTCGGTCGCGCAGGGGCGGGATGTGGATCGGCACGACATGCAGGCGGTAAAACAAGTCTTCGCGAAAGCGCCCAAGCTGAATCTGCTGCTCCAGGTCGCGGTGCGTGGCAGCAACGATGCGCGCCGGGGCCTGCAGGGTCTCAGAACCACCCACGCGCTCAAAGGTGCGCTCCTGCAGCACGCGCAGGATCTTGACCTGCAGCGGCGGCGCCATTTCTGCGATTTCGTCGAGAAACAAAGTCCCACGCCCGGCGAGCTCGAAGCGACCTTTGCGCATGCCCTGCGCCCCGGTGAACGCGCCGCGCTCGTGACCAAACAGCTCGCTTTCCATCAATTCACCGGGTATTGCACCGCAATTGACCCCGGCGAAGGGGCGCAAGGCTCGTGGGGACCACGCATGCAGCAGCCGGGCCACGAGTTCCTTGCCTGTACCGGACTCCCCCTGGATCAGCACCGTACTGTCAGCCCCCGCCACTCGCCGAATCAGCGCGCGCAGAGCCACCATGGGAGGGCTGTCGCCCAAAAGCTGGGGTTCAAGCGCAGGTCCTTCGGCAATCACAGATGGCGATGGGGCAGTCATAACCTGCACATTCTCGCACTCTGGCCGCACGCGCCGATGCGATGCGTTGCAACGCAGCAACGCAGCAGCCCTTCAACGCTGGCACGGCCAGGCCCGTGCGGTCGCTTTAGCGCGGCGGCAGATGGCGCACGTAGGCCGCACTGCGCAGCGAAGCCTCAAGCCGCTTGCCGGCGTGCTGAGCCTCGTCGCGCGTCGGGTAGTCGCCGACCCATAGCACGCTCAGTCCCCCGGGCGCCTCGGGCGCCTTGCAGGGCTTGTAGCTCGCGCGTTCGAGACGCGCTCTCAGACGTTGAAAGCGCCGCGCGTCAGCAAAAGCTCCCACCTGCACATACCATCCGGAGCGCTTGCATGTGAGCACTGCGGCAACCTCCCGATGCGCCGCAGCGTGGTGTCGCACGTCCCGCTCCTTCGCCCTGGTCAAAAGCTCGCGCTTACGCTCATGTTTTGGTGCCGGCTTCGCCACATGGATCGCCTTGCCCGATTCAGCCGCCTTGAACGCCTGGCGTTGCGCAGCACCTGCGGCATGCGTCTTCACGGGCTCGCTTATGTGGCGACTGGGCGGGGTGGGCTCCGAGGTGAAGGCTTGCGACGGCCGCGTTTGCATCTTGGCCACCGCCCCGGAAGATGCGGCAGATGCGGCGCCCTGCGGTCTCGATGCGCCCGACGCGCCCACCCCGGGCACAGGCGTCATGGCAGACGTGGACACGCTGGCAGTCATGGCCCTGGACGCCACCAAGGCTGGGGGCGTGGCCGGCACGGATGCAGCGACGGCAGGAAAAGGCCTGGACGCACTCGCGGGCGTGGGTGCAGACGTGCCCGATTGCGGCGGCTTCGGCACGGCCACTGCAACGATCACCGTCTTGGGTTTCGACGGCTGTAGCGTGCGCAGTGTGATGATGAACAGGCCTAGGAGCACCAGAACGCCGGCTACGAGTACGCCGCGATTGAGCCAGCGCAGGCGCTTATGGATCGAGTCGAGTGGATCGGTCACGAGGCAGATCGGGTCGCGGTTGAATGGGCAGGTGCGAAGGCGGGAGCGAGAGGTTGGGCGGCCGCAACACCAACGGCCCCCGTGGGCTGCTCCGGTGAGACGATGACGATGCTCACGCGGCGGTTGGCCGCGCGGCCCCCGGTCGTGCTATTCGACGCCACCGGATGGTATTGCCCGTAGCCTGCTGCGATGAGTTGCCCGGGCGGTACGCTTTGCTCAATCAACATATGCACGACGGATACGGCGCGCATTGCAGAAAGTGCCCAGTTGGACTGGAACTGTGGATTGTGAATGGGCTTGTCGTCGGTATATCCGTTGACCTGGATCTGATAAGGAAGACCGCTGAGCACCCCGGCCACTTCTTGCAGGAGACCTTGCGCCACCGGTGAAAGCTGTGCCTGGCCTGAGGCAAAAAGAAGGTTGTCGTGAATATCGATCACCACGCCAAGCGGCGTGATGCGTACCTGCACCTCACCCTTGTTGATCTGGCTGGCCAGGCGCTCGGCCATGGTCAGCGCAATGGCCTGAAGCTTCAGTTGCACCGGGTCCTGCCCCAGCGCCGTGCCGCCCTTCGGGCCATTCGCTGCGTGGGGGCGCGTGGGCATCGGGGCGATGCTCGTTGGGCGGGGTAGCGGCGGAAGGTCGATCACGCTGGGCGCGTTGGAATACGGCGCGCCGGCCTGAATCGGGTTGGGCGCGCTCGGCTGCCCAGCAAACGCCGACACAAGCGTTTGCGAAAGCACCTTGTACTTGCCCTCATTGAGCGAGGATATTGAGTACATGACCACGAAAAAAGCAAATAGCAGCGTGATGAAATCGGCATAGGAAACCAGCCACCGCTCGTGGTTCTCGTGCTCGTCCTGCCGCCGCTTACGTCCCATGATCCTGCGTTCCTGTCCTCATTGAAGAGTCACGGCCGAAGCTCCTTCCAGCCACCGTTAGCCCGCGGCGCGCTGACGAGCGACCTGCCGCCTGTGGTGGCGGAAGATGAATCGCTCCAGATCACCCTGCAGCGCGTCGTCGAGGGACTCGATGGCCATTCGATGCCACAGCACATCGCCCTCCGCCACCTCCTCCACAATTTGTCCCGGCAGCATCAGCGGCAGAGCGATGCGGTGACGCAGGTAGATACGCGCCCAGACGCGGCGACCGACGCCGACGACCTCGTCACTGCCCCAAAGCAGATGCCGCGCCGACAGCACGCACGAGCGCTCCGGAGGCATAACATTCATGCCTCGAAGCGCTGTGCTGGCCATGATGAGCAAAAGGTCGATGCGACGTTCGAGATGCTGAATCGCGTCGTTTCGACCTTGTTCAGCGTCTGCGGGGACGCGCGAATCATCAAGCATCAGCAGCGCACGCAGCAACGTTCCATTGTCAGCCATCACGTCCGCCAGGGCCGACTGCGGAGTGATCGTTTCAACCCAGTCCATCGGTAGCACGGCCTCCAGATGGACGGCGTCTGCCCTCGGCAAGAGCGATGCAACGTCGGACGGATCCAACGGTTCAGGGGGAAGGGTCTCGGACATGGCTGGGCTTCCTCGAGGGGCAGGCGGCGACAGCGTCAAGCATACCCCGCCCGCTCCATGCCGCAATCAGCGGCCGCTCACACGCGTCGCAGGCCCTCGAGCCACGAGTCGCGCAAGGCTCCGACCACGGCTGCGCAGTCGTCGATGGCCTGCACGTCGTCGAAAATGTTGGCCTGGGCCATGCGTTCGAGCAGGTAGCGGTAGATCCCACCAAGGCGGTTGCCCAAAGGTGTGGCATCCTGTCCACTGGGCACCGGAAGCGCGACGAGCAAGTGCTCGACGATTTGGTAGGCCTTGCTCAGGCTGGCGAGTTTGCGCTCCGTTGCCCCGTCTCCGATGGCCACTTTAGCTCGCCTCAGGTACTCGAGAATGCCATCGAGACCCAGTACGAGAAGCTTGTCTTCCGATACGCCCTGCTGCTCGACCTGCCTATAGGCCTGTACGGCCAAACCTGCGCTCATGAATGCCTCCTGGAAATAACGTACGTTCAACCGCTGGTAGTGGATGAACTGCTGGATGTGCCGGTGTTAAAGAAGGCCGTGAGGTACTGCCCCACGGACTGCAGTTGTGACACCTGGGTTTGCATGGCATTGAACTGCTGCTGCAACAACGTGGTTTGTGCCGCTGCGCTGCTTTGCAACTGCGTGATTTGCTGGTTGATGCTCGTAATGGTGCTGTTGAGGCCACTGGTGGCCGCTGAGACGAAACCACTCTGCGTGTTGAGTGCCTGCGTCAAGATCGTGTTCATCTGTTGGTAGAGGCCCTGGCTGACGGTGACAGTCCCAAGGTTTCCCGTGCCCTGGCCCGTCATGCTTAACTGCAATCCGAGCGCCGCACCCGACCCGGTGGCCGTGAGCTGCTGGCCCGCACCGCTACTGGTCTGCCCGTTGATCGAACCAACGACGTCCGCCCCCTTTGCCGTGAGCAATGTGGTCCCAATCCCAGTGCTCCCACTTGAGGCAGCCTGGGTCGACACCACCGTGAAGCTTTGTGCACTACCGTAGCCGGACGATTGAAATTGGAGGCTACCGTTATTGTTGACGGCTGTGATGTCGCTCAAACCTTGCTGACTCAATGTGGCATTGATGGTGGCAACAATCGCGTTGATGGTTGCCCCCGAGGCCAGTTGCACCGATACGCTGGTTGCTCCCGAGCCGAAGACCAGTGTTTCGGCGCTGCTCAGGCCGCCACTGGCAATCGCGTTGGATGCCGTGACGCTTGCCTGTGCCGCAGGTGTCGTCACGTTCACCGCATAGGTTCCCGGTTGGGTGCTATTGCCCGCGCCGACGAACTGCACGTTGGCATTCGTGGCACTGCCGACCTGCCCGAACAGGCCTGCCACGGCGTTGTAATCGCCCGATAGCGCTTGGTTTAACGTGCCCGAGTTCAGCACGAGCGTGCCGTCCTGTGCCAGGCTCAGGCCCACCGCACCCAAGGATGTATAAGAACTGCCGGGAGTCGTGCCAATACCCTGGCCGCTGATCAGATTGAGCAACTGCGTGCGTAGCGTCTGGATCCCGGCATTTCCGATCAATGGGCCGCTCTGGCCAGATGATCCGCTCGTGCCCGTTCCCCCGTTGAAGGCGGTGAGCTGATTCAGCGTGCTCATGGTCGAGTTGAATGCGGTGACAAAACTCTGCACCGAGGTCACAAATGCGCTCGAATCATTGGCCACCGTCAGCGTTGACGAACCACTTGCCTGCAGCAGGTTCAGACTCACGCCCGGGATCGCCCCACTCACGGTGTTCGTGGCACTGGTGATGGCCAAGCCGTTGATGCTGACTGAAGCGTTTTGCGCAGCCTGACTCTGGCTCATGCCGCCGGAGGTACTGGCGCTGTAACTCAAAGCAGCCAATGAACCCGTCGCACCACTGGCGCTCACCGTAAAGGCATTCGCTGCGCCGGTGTTGTTGCCCGTGAGGGTCAGGCGGTAGCCAGTGCCGTCGTAAATGACTGCGGCGTTCACCCCGCTATTGGACCCGTTGATAGCCGCGGCGATGCCATTGAGCGTGTTGTTTGCGCTGCCAACACTGATATTGGTGACGGATCCACTACCAACCTGGATTTGCAAAGTGCCCGTGCCAACTGCGGTATTGGTGGCTGACGCGAAGTCTTGTGAATACACGCTCTGCGTCTGCGCCAGAACGATGTTGCTCAGTGAATAGCTGCCCAGCGGCGCGTTCGCGCTGGCCGTGCCTGATACGGCGCTGGTGTTGCTCAGATTGACCGTGCGATTGTTCAGGCTCGTGACGTTCTGCAAGTTGCCGACTGCCGACTGCAGGCTTGAGAGGGTGTTCTGGACCGAGCCCCAAGCGCTCACGGTCGTCTGGTAGGACTGCTCCTGGTTCTGTAGCAAGGTGATGGGTTGCTGGTAAGCCGCGCTGAGCGTGGTGATCAGCGACTGCACGTTGATCCCACTAACCAAACCCGAAATGGACACCGACGACATGGTTGACTCCGAACGCGTGTGCGCTTCCTAAATGACTTAACGACGCAGCTTCGGCAAACTTGAAACCACGCAAGCCCAAACCCTTGCTCAGGCCTTCCCTTTCAGCAGCGTGCCAGGCGGCACCCCCTGAGTCGGGCCCTGCGCTGCAGCCTTTGCAACCTGCTCCGCCGGGACGTAATAGTGGACAAAAACCTGCTGTGTGACATTGTCCTTGAGCTGCACCAGCACCTGCCCCGGATGCGAGCCCCCAGGGTCGAGCCCTGCCGTCAGGGCTACCGAAGACTCCTGCGCACTGATCTGCTTTTGCACGTTGGCCACAGCCTGTGCCAGCTGTGCAGCCGGCGCCGTGTCCGGACGCGTTGCCGCGGCTGCGCCGCCAGGCGGAATTGATGCTGATCCGGGCAACGGGACGCCTGCGCCTTCCGGCGTCTTGGCCACGTTGAGCGGATCGCCACTTGGCCGCTTCTGCACGCCGCCCGCATCGGGCAATCCTGCCACACCTTGAATGTTCATGAGGCCCCCACGGAGAACCGGTTAAAACGCGAAGAACTCCCCAGACAAAACCACCGTTCAGATGGCAAAGCCCCGGGGCACTTTGCAGCGCCCCGGGGAAGTCCCTGTGAAAATTAGGACTGTGCTTACGGCAGAAGCTTCAAGTAACTTTGCTGCAGTGAGTTGGCCTGCGCCAACGTGGAGATACCGGCTTGCTGAAGAATCTGATACTTCGACAGTTGCGTCGTCGCCTGCGCGATGTTGGCGTCCTGTACCACGGACTGGGCCGCCTGCAGATTGGTCGCAGTGGTTTGCGAGTTCTGCACCGAGGCTTGAATCCGGTTCTGGATGGCACCGAGTGCCCCACCTTGCTGATTCAGGGAGTTGATGGCGTTGTCGATAATGGAAATTGCTTGGTTAGCCCCGGTAACCGTGGACACGTTGGCGGTGGAGGCCGCCTGCAAGGAACTGATCGAGCCTAGGCCGATGTTTGAGCCATTCCCCAAGGAATAACCTTGAGTCGACGCCATCTGCACAAACCCTTGCACAAGCGCAGTACCCGCGCCACTGCTGATTGCCGTGGCTGCGCCCGCGGTAAGAGTCCCCGAGCCACCAAAGCCCGAAATCAGAATGTTCTGACCCTGATTCTGCGTAAGCACCAGTTGGTTGCTGGTATTCACGCTAGCAGTCACACCAGTCTGCGCAGTGCTGTTATCGATCGCAGCAACGAGACCGCTCAAACCAGTAGCGCTGTTTGGATCGGTGACATTGGCGGAAATGGTGACTGGGTTGGTTGGTGAACCCGAGGTGCCGTTGCTCAGCGTGAAGCTGAAAGAGCCCGAGCCAACGGTAAACGCGACGCTGGTGTTGGCCGTCGCGCTAACCCCTGTATTTTGAGTCACAGCATTGACGGACGCAGCAATTGACGCCGCGGAGGCGTCCGTTGATGCGACGGAGACACTCGCGACACCCACCGAACCGGAGATCGAGACCGTGCCGCTCGTGAAATTACCGGCGCCAGTGCTAAGCGTGTAGGCGGAATCGTAGCCATTGTTGGTGGCTGAGCCACTAGCCCCTGAGTATACGGCCCCGGATGTGCCGATGGTGTTGACGCCGACTGCATTGGCTTGCGAATTTGAGATGGACACGTTGATCACTTGGTTGGCATTCGCGCCAACCTGGAACTGCTGACCCGAAAAACTGCCATCGAGGATGTTTTGCCCGTTGAATTGAGTTTGCGTGGCGATGGTCTGCACCTGCGCCAGAAGCTGCGATACAACGCCCTGCAGGGAGGATCGGTCGGACGCAGTATTGGAACCGTTGGCGGATTGGACGGCGATGGTGCGAATCTGCTGCAGAAGATTGGTTTCGTTCTGTAGCGCCCCGGTAGCGGTTTGCACGAGCGAAACGGCCTGGTTTCCATTGGACACGGCTTGGTTCAAGCCATTGATCTGGGTCTGGAAGCGTTGCGCGATGGCGTAACCGGCAGGATTGTCGGCGGGTCCGTTGATCTGCTTGCCGGTGGAGAGTTGCTGGATGTAGGTGCTCAGGCTGCTCGAAGTGCTGCCGAGGGCGTTCAGGGTGTTCAGCGCATTGACGTTGGTGTTGATAATGCCGGAGATGGCCATGATGATGCTCCAATGGATGGACATGATCCGGCTTCCGTGCCGGATGCAGGCGAAGCTGCCCGCACTCGGATTGACGACACGCTTGCAGCTAACTTTAGCCCTGCGGCGCGGACGCCGATGAAAGCTCGACGCCGGAAGGCAGAGCGGCCTCGGCTCGGCCGCGCGCAAACCAAGGCTCAACCCGCTGCAACAGCGCCTCGATCACCAACTGCGCCTCCCGAACGCCCTGAGATGACGGCGAAGGATTCGTGGCTGAGACAAGGGCGTCCTCTAAGCCAGCGCGAAATTGCTGCATCGCAGCGAAACCATAGCGAACATCTTGCTCGGCATGTGCCCGAAACGTAGAGATCTGATGTAGGACATCGGCCCAAGCTTTGTGTGCCCTTTGCCCGGTCACTGCGCCAGAAAATGCCCTCACCTCCATCCCCAATTGATTCGCGCGACGCACAGTTTTCTGCAGGTCTGCCGCCTCGGCACATAAGGGGTCGAGATCCTGCATGATGGTTTCGAGCACCTCATCGCCCACACGACCCTGCAGGTCAAGCCGCTCCAACGCTAGCCGAAAATTCAAGCCCAGCATCTGGAGCGCGTCCGCCACGCGCTCCAGATGCTGCCAGCCTGAAGGATTCTGATCGAGGTGCTGATTCGCAATTGGCATGCGAACTTCATCAATCTGCGATCTTCCTGCCAGTTCAACCTCCAAAGGCCGAAGTGTCAGCAGCGATGCTTCAAGCTTCGCCAGACGTGGCGTGAGTACGGCAAGGAGGTGGTGGGCATGCTCATTTTGCGTGCCGGACACTGCTTCTCGTTCGGCGCTTTCAGCGGCAAGGCGCTCGATCGATCGCGCGAGGCCGTCCCTCGCCTCGGCTAACGACTGACAGACGGTGCTTGCAGCAGCGTCAGCATCGCGGGCGCGGGCGCACGCGACGTCACGCTCCTGCTCGCAGTCGATGACGCGTTCGCGCAGGGTACCGATCTCCTGCCGCTGACGCTGAGTTGCGAGGCGCAAATCGTCCAGCAGTCCACGCCATTCCGGAGCCACGCCCCCCTCCCCAACGAAGGTTCCCTCAAGCACCGCCCTCATGTCCGCGCGCAGCTTGCCCAATTCGATATGCAAGGCAATGCGCAGATACATCAAGAGAAACAGCAGGAACAACGCCCCTGCTCCAAGCGCCACCATGAACAGCGTCGCACCCGGCCCGGGCGCGACGCTACCGTGCCCGATCCACCAAACGCCGGCCATCCAGGCACTACAAAGCAGCCACATCATGGTGATGGCTCTTGACGGTGACATTTTCACGAATCAGGCTCCTGTGAAGCCGCAGGCGAGGCGGTGTACGGTGCAACCTCCGGCATAAGAGGCATAAGAGACAGGCAATCGTCCCAGAGCGTGGGAAGGTGCAACAGCGCACAAACCTCGCCGTCGGCGGCCAAGGACAGCGGCAGTAGCGCCGTCATGGCACTCCACGGCGGCGGCAAACCTGGCGAGACGGTAATGCGCTGTGACTCGCCCGACGCCTCGCGGTGAAAGCCGCGCACAGCATCAACGACCAAGGCGCAGCACTCCCCCTCTAACTGACACACCAGGACGCGCGCGGCAAGCAGACCCAGGCTTGGCCGGCGGCCGAGGCAGGCGCCGAGGTCGAGCACGACCAGAGGGCGACCCTGCCAGGCCAGAAGGCCCGGATAGCAAGGGTTGCGCCCGGGCAGCGCCACGATACCGTCGGATCGGCGAATTTGCCTCACCTGCCCGCTGGCAATAGCGCACGCCTGCCCGTCCACGTCGAGCACGAGCCAATGTCCTGACTTCGAAATCACACCCAACGAATTGCGCGAACCATCCATGCCCGATGCATCAGAAACCATCCGATCGTCGACACAATTTGCCTCACCTTCGTCCGCATCAGGGGATCGCGATGGCGGCGAGGTCATCGTTGCGCCACCGGATCCCGTCTGCACCGGCTCGCAAGATAGGCCGGTGAAAGGACAAGCGCAATGTTGGGGCCGGATGTCACTTCGGACAGCACTGCTGCGGCAACGATACCGAATGCCGAGCCCACCTTCGCCGGCATAGACCAGACATGCAGAGTTCTTGTGGAAAAACAGGCTTCGACACGCATTGCGAAAACGTGTGCGTCGTCACGCAGCAGGAGGGTGCATCCCAGCGTTGCGTCTTTTGCGTCATCTGCGGTCTCAACGCTCCAGACGGCCGGTAGCCGCACGATCGGCGCAGCCCCCGCCTCTGTGAACACCAGGGCGTCGCCCCGCGGAAGCGTCAATCGGCGGCGATCTTCGGGAACGACGCCAAGAATGCTCGCCTCTGGCAACGCAAGCAGCCACTGTCCCAAGCGAACGAGGCGCACGGCCATGCTGCCATTCCACGGCTGAAAACGACCAGGATGACTCGCTTCGGGGACTAGCGCACCGGCGCTATGTTCGGCATGCGGCTCACCCATGCTCAATGGCTCAATTGGCTCAGACGGATCTGCATCTTCATTCGTAGCGTCTCGCACCCTTGTGCTGGGTGTCTCCCCGATTGCGTGCCCGCGCAATCGCTCATCACTTGGTTTGGCGACATACTCGGGACCGACCCGATCACCAGGCCTGGAGCCTGGATCGCACGGCTCCCCATCTCCATGCCCATCTGCGATCGAGCAGGCGTTGCGCCCCACCCAGGTCTCGTGCACCGCTTGCAAAGCTTGCAGGTGCTCGCGTAGCAAGTCTGGCATCTCCGCCAGGCCCTGCAAGAGCCGGTGCCAATCGGCGTTGGGCTCTGCCAACGGGTCAATGCGGGGCTGCGGCTGCGGCTGCGGCTGCGGCTGAGGCTGCGGCTGAGGCTGAGGCTGAGGCTGAGGCTGAGGCTGAGGCTGAGGCTGAGGCTGAGGCTGAGGCTGAGGCTGAGGCTGAGGCTGAGCAAGTTCAGCGCGCAGCCCGGCCACCACCGCGACCATCGTTTCCCAATGTAGTGGCCTTCCAACGCTCACCGCCAGCAGTTGCACCAGGAGCTCCTGCTCTCCCTGCCGACAGAGCCGGCAGATTGCGTCAAGTCGAAGAAAGGCAGCGCCGATGCGAATGCCGCGCAAAGCCTCGCCAGCCTGGCCGAAGGCCTGCAAGGCATCCACACCTTGCCCGGCATCAGCCACTGCCCGCTCAATCTGAACCAGGAACCGGCGTGCGTCGACGAAAAAAGCCGCCATCAATTCGGCGGGAGTTGCGTGCGCGAGACTCACTCCTGCTCCCCGACCCCAGGTCGCGGAGCACGTTGACAGGGTAGCGGCACCATGAACATGAACGCAGAAGTTCGAACAAGGGCGCCAATTCTTCAGGCGCTGCCGTCCCGGAAAATATTGATGTCACGCAGGCCCGGCGCTGCGATGGGGACGGATTTCGGTTGCTTTGCTGCGTAGAGCAAGGCATCGGCCTCGGCGAGGCTGTCGGTCACGCTTTGTCCTCGCTCCAATGCGGCGACGCCCGCAGAAAACTCGGCGTGCAAAGACTGCCCCATGATCACCAGAAGCGGCTGTCGCTGCAGCCTGCCCCGGATGCGTTCAACAGCTGCGGATGCCTGCTCAGTTGTCGCTTGCGGCAGACAAAGTACGAATTCGTCGCCGCCGTACCGGAAGGCCTTGTCGTAAGGACGCAGCTCGGCACCCAGCACACCAGCAAACGCCGCCAGGTAGCGGTCACCGACGAGGTGGCCATAACGGTCGTTGACGCGCTTGAAGCAGTCGAGGTCAATCAACACAAGGGCGCAGTCGTCGGCGTGGCGCCGCACCCTTGCCTGCTCTGCGAGCAGGCAGTGCTGCAGAGCTCGACGGCCAGGAAGGCCAGTAAGCGGATCGAGTCCAGCTTGCTGAGCAGTAAGTTCCACCTCGATTTCCGCCAAATGCTGCAGCGTCTCGAGTCCTCGTTCCACCAGCTGATCGTAAATGTGCAACGCTTCGGGCTGCGTCTTGATTGCGGCGGCCAGTCTTTCGACCAGTAATTCAATATCCACCAATGCTTCAGCGAGGTTTGTCTGTGCCAACGCGAGAGATGCCGCTTCCGCCACCCCCTGGACCGCCTGGTCTAGGTGCCGCGTGATGGCTTGCGTCGGTACAGCCGCGACGGCTTGTGCGCGTTGCCTGTAGGCGCCCTGCCGAAGACAGCGCTGCAACCATGCGGCGAACAGGTCCCGCGCCGTGCGCATGGCATCATGTCGAGCCTGGGAACCTGGCACCGCGGTGACCATTTCAAATCCCATGTTGACGCCTGAAATCGGCACGCTGGCAGCATGCTGCACCACAGATGGCAGTGACAGGGTATCGCGTAATGGTGCAGGGACGGACATGGGCGCGCCTCCTCCTAATGTGTGCCAAGCTTAAGCAAGCGCAATGCCAGCCCAAGATTCGGCATTTATTCTTCTTTTATCAATTTTTTTCACTTTTTATTCTTATCTTTTAGAGAACTTTAGATTTTTCGCCTATTCCTTTGCATTTCCCGTCAGCGCCGTCATGAATTTGACGAGCCAAATGGAAGTCGCACCTTCGATCCTCTAGGGACCGAGGGCGACCATGACCTGACCCTCGGAATCGAGGACGCCTGTGACAACCTTGCCGGATTGCACGTTGCGCGCCATGATGGTTTGGCCCTCGCGTCCGTTCTCGAGGGCCATGCCCAAAGCCACCAGTCGCACCCCCGGTCCGATCGCCACCAGAGAAACCGATTGTCCGTAATGCACAATCTGCCGCCCGGTGAGCATGTCTTGGGTAATGCTTTGACCGGCCGCCACGCTGTACTGAAGCACGCGGCCGATGGCCTGTTCGGGTTTTGTCACGGCACCAGCGGGCAACTTGGACAGGTCGCGTTGCACCACGGACAGATCGCCGATGGTCAGCACGTGCCCGGCGCCCAGCGCACGGTCAGCGATCACCGCACCCTGCGGCCACGAAACCTGCACCGGCAGATAAAGGGACCACACCTGCGGCGCTTCACATCGCACCTCAACAGTCTGTGCCCCAAATGGGTTGGCGGAGCCAAAATCCTGTGCGTGCAACTGTGTACAGCGTGGAAAATGCAGGCCAGCAGCCGGCCCCTGAATCGCGATGCGCGGTTGCTGAGCCTGCTGCGGCAAGCGACCGCGCACGAAGTCCTCCACCGTTTGGCGGATGGTCGTGGCACGCTCCCACTCCTGCGCCCCGGTCTGAGTGGCCCGGGGTGCTGCAATTACCGTGGTTGCAAGACCGAGCATCACAAGGCAGAAGATCACAACGCCGCGCACGACCGCAAGCGGGGCCGGTGGCACTGGCATCAGCCTGGGCTGCCGGAAGGGGACGTCAAATTCGTGTGGATCGTTCATCGTTTTTGGAACAGGGCTCCCAACCATCAAGATTGGATTGAGCATGAAGCAGCAAGGTCCATACCACCGTCCGCGCCGCCCGCGGCGCGGACGGCACTTCACAAAGCTTGCCGCCGGGCGGCAAGGTCTTGCCGCTTCAACGCGCCCGATGCCGCATACGCCATTGCCAATCGCTCTGTGCCGAGCATTGCTCGCTTCTGATCCCTCTCCTCGAAGAATGCGAGGATGCGACCAAAGGCTTACTGGCATGCTTCGTGCAGTAGGTTGGGCGTCCACCCGAAAAAACCACCATGATTTCTGCCCTCGACAGCACCTTCGCTCCGCTACAAAAGGCGCTCAATCTGCGCGGCTACCGCCAGCAACTTCTGGCCGCGAATATGGCCAACGCGGATACGCCAGGCTACAAAGCCGTGGATCTGGATTTCACCAAGGCCCTGCACGGTGCGCTGACCGGCCAGGGCACCACGTTGGCCCTGAAGACCGAGCAGGCCCGCCAGCTCCCCGCGACAGCTGGAAGCAATCCAGCTGCCAATTTTGTAGTCTACGAAGCCGGCAATACCGTGCGTCTCGATGGCAACTCCGTGGATATGAACCGGGAGCAGGCGGCATTTCAGAAAAACAGTATTCAGTATGAAGCCGACCTGACCTTCCTGACTGGCAAGATCAAAACCTTGACTTCGGCCATCACCGGCACTTGAACGTTCCTCGCAAGCCATGTCCCTGTTTACTGCACTTGACGTTTCCAACTCCGGCCTGAATGCCGAGAGCTACCGGCTCAATGTCGTCGCCAGCAATCTGGCCAACGCCAATGCAGCCACCAGCTCCAACGGCCAACCCTACCGCGCTCGCGAAGTGGTGTTTGCCGCGCAACCGCTCTCTGGACCCGGTATCCCTGCTGGCGTCAAGGGCGTCCAGGTCGCTGGCGTCGTGGAAAAGCCTGGCGCCATGAAATTGGTGTACGACCCGGGCAATCCGCTGGCGGATAAGCAAGGCAATGTGGCTTACCCGAACGTGAACCCCGTTGACGAGATGGTCAACATGATTTCCGCGTCGCGCGCTTACCAGGCGGACGTGAACGTGATGAACACCACCAAGAACCTGCTTCTTAAAACCCTCACCTTGGGCCAATGAGCCTGAACGCTTGAAGGACACACCATGACCACCCCTTCCATTGGCAGCAACGCCTTTCTCTCATCGCTGCAGACGAGCAGCAGCAGCGGCACCTCGGGTAGTAGCGCCAGCGGCCTGAGCGGGCTGGGGAACGTCAACACGTTCTACAACCTGCTGGTCACGCAACTGACCAACCAGGATCCCCTCAACCCGATGAGCAATTCAGACTTGTCGGCGCAGTTGGCGCAATTCAGCACCGCCAGCGGGGTGCAGTCCATGCAGCAATCCATGGCGGCGCTGACCGCGCAGATGGCGCAGTCCCAAGGTCTTCAGGCCGCTAATCTGGTCGGGCAAAACGTGGTGTTCGACAACAACTCAGTCAGTCTGGGAGCTAGCGGAGGCACAGCCGGGGGCTTTACCCTGGCCAGCGCTGCGCAAAACGTGCAGGTCCAGATTCAGAACACTGCAGGACAAGTCATCCAGACTTTGAAGCTCGGAGGCTTGCCGACCGGGGTGCAGACGTTCAATTGGAATGGAACGGATTCCACCGGCAAACCCGCTCCTGTGGGCAATTACACCTTCAGCGTTCAGGCGATGGACTCTGGCGGCCAAAGCGTGGCCGCCATTCCCTTCGGCACGGGCACGGTGCAGTCGGTCTACCTGAATGCCAGTACCGGCCCGTCACTGCAGATTCAAGGTCAGAGCGGCACGATTCCACTTTCGAGCATTCAAGGCGTGATGTAAGCGCCTGCCAAGCGTCCCGGTCCAGCACTGCATACCACCCATTCGGGGATATCGATGAGCACCTTCCAAACAGCACTCTCTGGCCTGCAAGCCGCCTCCACCGACCTGCAGGTGATGGGCAACAACATTTCCAACGCCAACACCGTGGGCTTCAAGGAGTCGAACGCCCAGTTCGCTGATGCCTACGCCTCGGCAATTGCAGGCACCGCTCCCGCTGCCGGGCAGATCGGCATTGGCACGACCGTGCAAACCGTGGCTCAACAATTCTCTCAAGGCAATATCCAGACCACCAGCAACCCGCTGGACGTTGCCATCAACGGCACGGGCTTTTTCCAGTTCAACTACAACGGCGCAACCGTCTACGGCCGCAACGGTCAGTTCCAGCTCGATCAGAACGGTTATATCGTGGATGCTGCGGGCGGCCAGCTCATCGGCACTCCTGCCGTGAGCGGCGCGCTGACGGGTGGCGCCGGTCCCTTGCGCGTCACGGCAACGATCCTGGCGCCGCAAGCGACGTCAGGTCTGAGTATCGGCCTCAATCTGGACGCCGGAGCCACGCCGATTGCCAGCGGCACAGCTGTCAACATCAATGACCCCACCACCTACAACTACTCGACAAGTACGACGGTTTATGACAGCCTTGGATCGTCCCATCTATTGACAAGCTACTACCAGCTCACCTCCGGTGCGACACCGACACCAACCTGGAATGTCTACTACTCGGTCAATGGCACAACAGCCGCGGGCGGTACCACGTCCGGGTCATTCGGAACTTTGCCGTTCACGGCCACCGGCTCCGTCAGCGGCACTGCCAGCGGCACCATTGCCGGGCTGAACTGGGCCGATGGCGCTTCGAGCAGCACGATAGCCCTCAATTTCGCCGGCTCCACCAATTTCAGCGCGCCGTCGGCGGTGACCAGCGTCACCAATAACGGCTATGGCGTGGGCCAACTCAGCAACCTGTCGATCAACCCCAGCGGAGTCGTCTATGGCGTCTACAGCAACGGCCAGTCGTCCATCCTGGGCCAGATTACGCTGACCAACTTCTCAGCGCCGCAGAACTTGCAGCGCGTTGGCAACAATTACTACGCTGCAACCTACCAGTCTGGCCAGCCGCTCACCGGGCAACCCAGTTCCACCGGGTTGGGCACGCTCCAGTCCAGCGCGGTGGAGCAATCCAACGTCAACTTGTCGACGCAACTGGTCGATCTGATCGTCGCGCAACAGGCGTACCAGGCGAATGCTCAGACCATCAAGACCCAGAATCAGGTGGTCCAGACCTTGCTTTCTTTGTAAGGCAACAGTCCCACGCGCCCAAAACGCCTTGAGCGCCCCTCATCGATTCACGACACAGCATCTGGCCTTTCGACCGGATTCAAAGCTCAAGCGAAACCTGACCCATGGATACTCTTTGGATTGCCGCCAACGGCGCTCGAGCCATCCTGCGACGACAAGACGCGGTCACGAACAATCTGGCCAATGTGAACACCACCGGCTACCGCGCAACGGAAGCCCAGTTTCGCGCCTTGCCTGTCTATGGCGAACCCTTGCCGAGCAATGCGTATGTCACGACACAAGGCAATCGCGCCGATTTCCAGGAAGGTCCGATCAATCACACCGGCCGCAATCTCGATGTCGCGATCAAGGGCCCTGGGTGGATTGCTGTGCAGGCCCAAAACGGCGATGCCGCCTACACCCGCAACGGCGACCTGCAGGTCTCCAGCAGCGGGATCCTGAGCACGAGTGACGGCAATCCGGTGCTCGGCCAGGGAGGCGCGCCGATTTCGCTGCCGCCGCTGCAATCGGTGCAGATTGGGACTGACGGCACCATATCCGGTGTACCGGTCGGTGGCCAGCCCAATGCACTGGTTGTGGTCAACCGCATCCAACTCGTCAATCCGCCTGAGACGCAAATGCAACGTGGCGCCGACGGCCTGTTCCGCGACACCAAGGGACCCGCTCAGCAGGATGGATCAGTCGAACTGGACGTGGGCGCGCTTGAAGGCAGCAACGTCAGTCCAGTGCAGGCCATGATCCAGATTCTCGACAACTCCCGCGCCTTTGAAATCCAGACCAAATTGATGCAGGCCGTGGACCAGAACGCACAAGCCGCAACGCAGTTGCTGAATGTGAGCTGACGGCGTTTTCGCCTCAATCCCACCCCTTGTCGACGCCCCTCGAATGAGATCTCCCCCATGATTCGCTCCCTCTATATCGCCGCCACCGGTCTGCAGGCCCAGCAAACCAGCATGGATGTGATTTCCAACAATCTGGCTAACGTCAACACCACCGGCTTCAAGAGCGCCCGGACCGTCTTTCAGGACCTGCTCTATCAAAACCTGACACAACCCGGGGCGCAGTCATCACAGACGACCCAATACCCTTCAGGCTTGCAACTTGGCACGGGCGTGACCCCAATCGCCACCGAGCGGCTGATGACCGAGGGCAATCTGACCCAAACCGGCAACTCCCTCGACGTGGCCATCAACGGCCAGGGGTTCTTTCAGGTGCTGCAGCCCAATGGCACCATCGCCTACACCCGGGACGGAACCTTCCAGCTCAACAACCAAGGCCAACTTGTCACGTCCAACGGTTACCTGATACAGCCCACCGTCACGGTTCCTGCCAGCGCGCAGAGCGTCACCATTGGCAACGATGGCACGGTCTCCGTCACCCTGCCTGGTCAAGCGGCGCCGCAGCAGGTCGGCACCTTGCAGCTCGCCAGCTTCGTCAACCCCACAGGGCTGCAAAGCGTAGGCACCAACCTCTATCTGCAAACGGGCTCCTCCGGCAGCCCCAATACGGGTCAGCCCACACTCAATGGCTTGGGTTCGGTGCAACAGGGTTATCTCGAATCGTCGAACGTCAATGTGGTCTCTGCACTGGTGGACATGATCTCCACGCAGCGCGCTTACGAGATCAACAGCAAGGCAGTGCAGGCTTCGGACCAGATGCTGCAGTACGTCGAGCAAAACATCTGAGTTGGCGCCACCTATGCGCACCTGTGTCAACCCTGTTGTGGCATCGTTGCTGGCGCTGTTGCTCGGCGCTTGCGCCGCCATGCCCGATCACATGGCCGACGAGCACCTCAAGCCCTTGCCGGTTCCAGCAATGCCCGAGGCCATGAACGCGCACACGGCCAATGGCTCGATTTGGCAACCTGGAACGAATGTGACGTTGTTCGAGGACACGCGTGCCCACCGCGTGGGCGATCTGATCACGGTCTTGATCCAGGAAAACGCCAACGCCACGAAGTCCACCAACACCACCATCAACAAGTCCGACAGCGTGAGTGCCGGTCTCTCCAGCCTTTTCGGGGTTGCTCCGACGCTTGGCGCCTACAGCCCCAGCATTGGGGCCACCTCGGCACAGAAGTTCGGCGGGAACGGCGCCACCGCGCAAAGCAACACCTTCACCACAACCCTGCAAGCCACTGTGGTTCAGGTCATGAGCAACGGCAACCTGGAAATCTCCGGCCAGAAGGAAGTGATGCTCAATGGCGGACACGAATTCGTTCGCGTGGTGGGCGTCGTGCGCGCGGCTGACGTCTCGCCGCAAAACACCGTGTCGAGCACACAGATTGCCAATGCTCGCGTCGAATACAGCGGCAATGGCAGCGTCTACGCGGCGGCCAAAGTCCCTTGGTTGACCGGTTTCTTCCTCTCGCTATGGCCGTTCTGAACGACACTGACGCACTCGATCTCATGCAAACGCCCAACACACTGTCTCGCTCGCGCTCTGGGCGTTTGCACAAGCTGCTGCTTGCCCTGACCCTGCTTACTGCCAGCACGGCAGCCCAGGCCATGGCAATTCGCGACCTCACCAGCGTGCAGGGGGTGCGGGTCAACCAGCTCGTGGGCTATGGGCTGGTGGTGGGCCTTTCGGGCACTGGAGATCAGGCGACCCAGGTCCCTTTCACGACCCAATCGCTTCTCAACATGTTTCAACGTCTAGGCATCAATCTGCCGCCGAGCGTGGCGTCGAACCTGCAACCCAAGGACGTCGCCGCGGTCATCGTGACCGCGCAGCTCCCGCCATTCGCTCAACCTGGACAGACCATCAACGTCACGGTCTCGGCCGTTGGCAACGCCTCCAGCCTGGCTGGAGGGACCTTGCTGATGACGCCGCTCAAGGGCGCTGACAGCCAGACTTACGCGGTGGCGCAAGGCAATCTGGTGGTCAGCGGTTTTGGCGCTGCATCCGGCGGCAACAGCACACAGGTGAACTTTCTCACTGCAGGCACGGTGGCCAACGGAGCCACCGTGGAGCGCACCGTCGCCAATGGCTTCGACCAACCCGGGCCGCTCACCCTTGCACTCAATACACCGAGTTTCGGCACGGCAAGTCGTATTGCCGACCGCATCAACCAGCACTATGGCGCGAATACCGCCGTGGCATTGAACGCGGGCATGGTTCAGGTCAGCGCACCCGCCAATCCCGGTGCACGCACAGGTTTTCTGGGCAGTCTGGAGGCGCTCGACGTGTCGCCGGAAACCCCGCCAGCCAAAGTCGTGATCGATGCCCGCAGCGGGACCGTCGTGCTGGGTCAGAACGTCACGCTCGGCGCCTGTGCCGTGGCACACGGCAACCTCTCGGTGACGATCAACACCCAATATGAGGTGAGTCAGCCCAACCCACTTGGCGCGGGGCAAACCGCGGTGGTGCCGAAGACGAGTGTGACCGCCAAACAGGAAAAAGCCGACCTGCTGATGTTCAACCCGGGCGTGACCCTGGAGGCCGTGGTGCGCGCACTCAACGCCGTGGGCGCCACGCCCACCGACCTGATCGCGATCCTGCAGGCGATGAAGGCCGCCGGCGCGCTGCATGCGCAACTCGACGTGATCTGACCGTCGGCGACCCACGATGAAAACCCCGTCCCTGCCCATCGCCCCAGCGCTTCCTGCGGCTGTCGACAACAGCCTGTCCTTTCAAGGGCTGAACCAGTTGTCGGCAGCAGCCAAGGCGAATCCGCGCAATCCGGCGGCGATCAAGGCCGTGGCGCAACAGTTCGAGGCGCTTCTGGTGCAGCAGATGCTTGCAGCAATGAGCGCCACGAGCCTTGGCCCCGATATGCTCGGTGGCACTGCCGGCCCCATGTTCAAGTCGCTGTTTAACCAGCAGATCGCCACGACCATCAGCCAAGGTCAGGGCATCGGATTGGCCAGTTTCATCGCGAAGGAACTGGCCACGCGCTATGGCGGCAAGCCACATGACCCCTCGGCCGCAGCAACCGTCTCCCCGAAAGGCTCCGCAGTCCCCAAGAGCTTGGGCAGCCAGACGACCCCTGCAGCTTCAGGCATTGCAGGCTACCTCGCGCACCGTGGAGTCACTCCAGCGCCAGCAACGCCATCACACGCCACGGAAGGTGGTGAGCGGTCGGCGCTGCACAACAAGGCACAGGCCTTCATTCGATCCATCCTGCCGAGCGTGCAGCAGGCAGCAACGGCGTTGCAGGTCAGCCCAGTCGCCATTCCAGCGCCAGCGACGCCATCGCAAGCCACGGAAGGTGGCGAACCGTCGGCGCTAGCCAACAAGGCACAGGCCTTCATTCGATCCATCCTGCCGAGCGTGCAGCAGGCAGCAACGGCGTTGCAGGTCAGCCCAGTCGCCATTCTTGCGCAGGCCGCTCTGGAAACGGGCTGGGGCAGCCACGCGCCAGGCCATAATCTGTTTGGCATGAAGGCGTCGGCAGATTGGTCCGGGGCGTCACTGTCGAGGCTGACCAGCGAAGTTGCCCATGGCGTAACGCATCTCGGAAGCGCTGCGTTCCGTGCGTACCAGAGCGCAGCGGACAGCGTTCAGAGCTATACGCAGATGCTGCTGGGTTCGCCGCGCTACCAGAGCGTGCTCGGACATGGCAGCGATATTGCCGGATTTGCTGCGGCCTTGCAGCACGCCGGCTATGCGACTGATCCGCGGTACGCGAGCAAGCTGGTGGCCATGGCGCGAAGCCCCCTGATGCGCGACGCCCTATCGGCGTTGGGGCTCCAAGCGAACTAAAGTTCCGCCCCACCGTGCCGTTAAAGCCTTTAAACCGACCGCCCAAAGACGCAGCCCCATGACCACCACCGCCCTAATGGACGAATCCCGCCTGGTGGCTGCGCTCACTGACGTGCTGCGTCGCAAACGCCAGAACTTGTCGGACAGCGATTCGGCGCTGCCGGCGACTGCTGTGCCTGATGGCTCAGCCCCAGCGCCAGATTGGCTCAACCCAATCTGGCAACCGCTGCTTGATCGCCTGCAACCGTACGCGGCACACCGGCAGCAAGGCGACTGTGAGCCGCCATCTGCCGAACTCACAGCCCAGGTTCTGGCGCTGCGACACGAGTATGAAGGCCTGCAGCACACCCTGACCGTGTGGATCGCCGCGATCCAGCTTGCCATGGCCAAGGCCGCCCGGCAGCAGCCACCGCCGGTGTACGGCCCGGCTTCGAGCATGTCGTCGCCGCAGCGTCAGACCCTGGGCCGAGGTTGAAATGTCAGGCATCTCCGGATTGGTCACCAACTCCCTTACGGGCCTGCAGGCTGCGCAACAGGCCCTGCAAGTCACGGGCAACAACATTGCCAACGTCAACACGCCCGGCTATAGCCGCGAGCAGGTGATTCAGTCGACGCAACCGCCCTCATTGCTCGGTGGGCTGTACCTGGGCAATGGCACGCAGATTGATACCGTCGCACGCAGCTACAACAGCTACCTGCAGTCGCAGGTTTGGAGCACGACGGCCACGGCCAGCGGGGCCAACACCTTCAACACCCAGTTGCAGCCCCTCGTCAACCTTCTTGCTGGAACGAACGCTGGTCTGAGCACGTCCATTCAGCAATTTTTTGCAAGCGGCGTCGCTCAGGTCGCGGCCAACCCGTCCGATATTCCCTCGCGGCAAAACTTGATCAGCGAGGCCCAAAGTCTGGCGCAGACCTTCCAGGGCGCAGCACAGCAGTTGCAGGATGCGGCCACGGGCGTCAACCAGCAAATCGGCCAGAGCATCACCACAATCAATAGCCTGACGCAGCAGATTGCCCAGCTCAACGTGCAGATCAACAGCCTGTCAAGCGCGCAAAGCACTCCCAATTCCCTGCTTGACCAGCGCGACCAACTCATCACGCAACTGTCTGCGCAGGTTGGCGTGAGCGTGCTACCGCAAAGCGGCAATCAGGTCAGCGTGTTCACCGGTAACGGTCAGGTATTGGTGGCAGGCAGCCTCTCCTTTGCCCTCAAAACGGCGCCCAACGCCTACGACCCGTCACAAGCCGAGGTTGCCTACGCCGCCAACGGCGCGTTCATCTCGCAGGGGCTGCAGGGCGGCACTCTGGGCGGCGTGCTGCAGTTCCGCAGCCAGGTCCTTCAGCCTGCACAAAACGCGTTGGGACGCATCGCCGACGGATTGGCGCAAGCGATGAACACGCAGCAGGCGCAAGGACTTGATCTGAATGGGAAATTCGGCGCCGTCATGTTCCAGTCAGGCGCGGTTCAGGTGTTGGCAAATGCGGCCAACGCCGGTAGCGCGGTCATCAGCGGCAGCGTGGTCGACAGTAATGCGCTGACCACCGCCGACTATCAACTGAACTACAACGGCAGTAACTGGACGGCCACCAACCTGTCCACCGGCCAGCCCACCATAATCACGCCTGGAACCTCTGGCACCGCCACCACGCTGACCTTCGGCGGCGTGCAGGTCAACGTCAGCGGTGCGCAGGCGGGCAACACGTTCGAAGTGCTGCCCACGCGCTATGGCGCGCTGAACTTCCAGTCCACCCTCACCAACGCAGCGGGCGTCGCCGCGGCGTCACCCTACGTCAGCAGCGCCGGGCAGATGCAAGCTGGCGGTTTGGTCAATGCCAATCTTGGAAATCTCGCCTTGTCCGCCGGCCAATACAGCGCCACCAGCGGTAGTGCAAGCGTGGTGGTCAGCGGCGGCGTCAACGCACCGACAGCGCTGCAGATTACCCTGAACAGTGGTGGCACTAGCGGTGCTATCGGCTTTCAGGTGACGCAGCCCGGGTCGGCCACGGTGCTGGCAACGGGAAGCGTCACCCTGGGCAGCAGCGGAACCACGGTTGCCATTCCATATGCCACCAACACCCCACCCGGCGGCTTCTGGACGGTGAATCTCAGCGGCAGCACCGCCGTCTCGGGCGACGCCTTCACGCTCAGCCCGGCCAGCGGCGGCAACGGCGGCAACGCCCAAGCCATGGCGGCGCTGCAGACGGCCAAGACGCTGGGAGGCAGCAGCACGTCCATCGAGGGCGCGTATTCACAGCTTGTCAGCCAGGTGGCATCACAGGGCAATCAGGCACAAACTGCGCTCAGCGCCGCCACTGCCGTCAGCGCGCAGGCCGTCTCGTCGCAGCAATCCGTGTCCGGTGTCAACCTGGACCAGGAGGCGACGAATCTTATTCAATATCAGCAGGCCTACCAGGCGGCAGCCAAGGCCATCCAGGTCGGCAACAGCCTGTTCACCTCGCTGCTGCAAGCCGTGCAGTAAGGAGCCGCCGCCATGCGCATCAGCACCTCGCAGTTCTATGCCGCCAGTCTGACGGGCATTCTCAACCAGCAGAGCACGCTCAGCACCTTGAGCGCGGAGCTCTCCACGGGTAGCACGTTGGTCAACCCATCTGACCAGCCCGTGGCCGCCGCGCAAAACGTGACGCTGACCGGGCAGATCAACCGGTTGGCAACCTACACGCAGAACGGCCAGAACGCCCAAAATGCGTTGCAGCTCGAAAGCTCCACGGTGCAGAGCGTGGGCACTCTGGTCGATCAGGTGCGGCAGCTCGCCGTGCAGATGAACAACGGTACGGTGAGTTCGCAAGACCTGCAAAACGCTGCATCCACCATGCAGGGCTATGCGCAGCAGCTCGCCCAATACGCCAACACGCAGGACGGGCAAGGGAACTACATTTTCGCCGGGAGCAAAAGCGGCACGCAGCCATTCAATATCCAGAGCAACGGTTCTGTGCAATACCAAGGGGATGGTGGGCAAAACCAGCTGGCCCTGGGGCCCAGCCTGCAGACCGCGATCGGTGACCCTGGTAGCGCCGTGTTCATGAACGCGCGCGCAGGCAATGGCACCTTCAGTGTCGGAGCGTCCGCAGCCAATACTGGCGGCGCGACCGCTGGCCCGGGCACGGTCAACAACACCGCGCTGGCCCAGCAGATCCTGCAAGTGAACGGCACGCAGTATCAGATCTCGTTCAGTGGTAGCGGCAACACCATGAGCTACGCAGTGACCAGCGGCAGCGGCGGTGTGTTCTCTTCTGGCGTTGTCAGCAGCGGCGCCTTCACCGCCGGCATGAGCATCGGCTTACCCACTAGCGCAAGCCCGGCCATCACCGTGCCCATCGTCGGCACGCCATCGAACGGCGATACGTTTACTGTGGGCGCCGCCAAGCTGCAAAGCCTGTTCGAGACGTTCCAGTCTCTGGCGCAGGCCTTTACTGCATCGGCACAAGCCTCCGGCTCGAACGCGCAGCGCGCCCAGTCCATCAGCAATGCCTTGGCCACCCTCGACCAGAGCCAGACCAATCTGCTCAGCACGCAAGCCAACATTGGCAGCCGCCTGCAACAGATTCAGGCCGTGCAGACGCAAAACTCCAGTCTGACGCTGCAACTGCAAACCCAGCAGAGCCAGCTCACCAGCATCAACTACCCACAAGTCATCACCGACTACCAGTCCAGCCTCACTGCCCTCCAGGCCGCACAGAAGGCGTTCACGCAGGTGCAGGGGCTGAGCTTGTTCCAATACCTATGACGCTTGGTTACTCCTTCCTTTCCAAAAACACAAACCCGCATGACCCAACAGAGCAAGCCACCGTCATACGTGCCACGCCGTGGTTTCATCTGGGAAGAATTGTCGGAACCAAACAGGGCCGACCTAAAGGGGCAATACCACGACCACCCGAGACCGGAGGTTTTCGAACTACGTAAGCATATACCGCGACTAGTCCTCGATGTCGGCTGTGCCACCGGTGCGACGGGTGCGCTCATCAAGACTCTTTGTCCTGATTGCCGTGTGATTGGCGTCGAGCTTAACGAAAACGCTGCGGAGATCGCTAGATCGCGCGTTGACCTGGTCATCGATCGACCAGTGGAGCAGATCGATCTGGCATCCTATGGCATCAGCGCGCACAGCATCGACACTGTCATTTTGGCCGATGTCCTGGAGCATATGTACGACCCGTGGAATTTCATGCTCAAGCTCAGGGCATGGATCACACCCGACGCGCAAATTCTGGTGAGCGTGCCGAACATCAAAAACCTCGCTCTGATCAACGATCTGGCCAGCGGTTTGTTCCCTTACGCGCGAGAAGGCTTGCTGGATGTCACGCACATCCGGTTTTTCACACGCATGGAGATCACCAAACTACTCAAGGAAACAGGCTTTGTTGCTGAGCGCTGGGGAAGGACCGCAGATGGACGACTACAGAACTGGGCTCCACAGGCCGGCGCGGACCGCGTAGAAACCGAAAAGATCATTCTTAAAAATCTCTCACCTCAAGATCTCGACGATCTGCGTACCCTTCAGTTCCTGATTTTGGCAACGCCTGTCACTGACGCTGAAATGCTGGCCATGCGGCCACAGCTCGTTCCAACGTCAGCAACCACCTCTGCCGTGCTCCCGCCTTGGCTTCCACAGAGCCGCTGGGCACCTAAAGAGAAGACTTGGGCGGATGAAGCGCTGTGCGAGTGGAGCGCGTCCGATATTGCTGCGCCCTCCGCCGCCCTCGCCCTGCTCTCCCACTCAAGCCTGTCCACGGAAACTACTGTCGTCAGCCTTCAGGCCCAGTGGTTCGGCAGCACGTTTCACGCCATTACAGCGCAAACGGATACTGCCGCTCTTCTTACCACGGCTAATCGCACTCTGGTAGCCAGCAAGGCCGACTGGTTCGGCCTCATCGACGCCGGCGACCAACTCGCCCCCGACGCGCTGTTTCGCATCACCCACGCGCTACGTCGCCACCCCGAGTGGCAGATCGTCTACACCGACGAGGACAATCTCACCGCCGACGGCCAGCACGTCAACCCGCATTTCAAGCCCGATTTCAGCCTCGACTATCTGCGCAGTTTGCCCTATGTCGGGGGACTCTTGCTGATTCGACGCGATCTTTTTGAAACGCTCAGCGGTTTCGACCCACAGGCCGAGGGCGCCGAAGATTACGATTTGCTACTACGCGCTTGGGAGCACTTGCACGCCCATGGCCTTGGCGACGCCTGCATCGGCCATGTACCCGAAGTTCTCTATCACAGACTGCAGGGCTCGGGGCACACGCAAAAGTCGGTGCCCGAGATTCTGGAAGCCGGACAGTCGGCGCTTCAGCGCCACTTCGAGCGACTGGGCGTCGCGGCGCAAGTGCAGGCAGGCCCCTTTCCGCCAGCGTTCCGCGTGCGCTGGCCGCTGCCCGAGGTGCGCCCGCTGGTCTCCGTCATCATTCCGACGCGTGACCAGTTTCCGCTATTGCAACGATGCATTGAATCGCTGATCGAAAAAACCAAATATCCAGCTTACGAAATCCTGATCGTCGACAACGACAGCCAGACACCGGAGGCACGCAACTACCTGGCCGCCATCGAGGCCAAGGAGGCTGAGCTTGGCGAGCGCCTGCGCATCATTCGCCAGCCGGGACCATTCAATTTCTCGGCAATGAACAACGCCGCCGCGGGTGCCGCGCGCGGGGAATACCTGCTGCTTCTCAACAACGACACGGCAGCGCTGCACGACGACTGGCTCGATGAGATGATGGGCTACGCCGTGCGACCCGACGTGGGCATCGTCGGCGCCAAGCTGCTCTACCCGGACGGCAAGATTCAACATGCGGGCGTGATTCTCGGCATGCGAGGCCCTGCCGAGCACCCCTTCATCAGCCGCCCGCCTGAAGACCGCGGTTACTTCGGCCGCGCCCAGTTGACGCAGAACTATTCCGCCGTCACCGGCGCCTGCCTGCTCGTACGCAAGAGCGTGTTTGAACAGGTTGGCGGACTGGACGAAGGTGACTTCAAGGTGTCGTACAACGACATCGACTTGTGCCTGAAGGTGCGCGAGGCTGGCCTGCGCATTGTCTGGACGCCTTACGCCCTGCTGATGCATGAAGGCTCAGCCAGCCAGAAGGGCCAGATTGAAGGCAAGCCGGACGAAGCCAAGCTCAAGCGCTTCGCCGCCGAAAAGGACGCGATGTACGCGAAGTGGTTGCCCAAGCTTGCTTTTGATCCCGCGTACAACCGGCACCTGAGTCTGGCCAGCACGGAGTTCCTGCTCGAAGATCAGCCGCCGCTGTCGTGGGATCCGGCATGGCGACCGCGCCCGCGCATCCTCGTGCACCCGGCCGATCGCGAAGGCTGCGGCGAATACCGCATCATCGCGCCGATGCGCGCGCTCAACCGCGCCGGGCTCACACAGGGCTGGGAGACCATGCGCCTTTATGAGCCCGCAGAAATGGAGCGCATGCAGCCTGAGAGCCTTGTGGTGCAGCGTCAGATGGAGTGGCCGCAGATCGAGGCACTGGAGCGCCACGCCCGTACCAGCAAAGCTTTGCGCGTGTTCGAGATCGATGACCTCATCACCAATCTTCCGCACAAAAGCGTGCACAAGAGCAGCATCTACAAGGACATCGCCAAGCGCTTCCGCAAGGCGGCGGGCCTGTGCAACCGCCTGGTAGTGGCGACCGAGCCGCTGGCCAAAGCCTACGCCCATTTCACCGACGAAGTCATTGTGCAGCCCAACTATCTTGAGGCTGCGCGCTGGGGACATCTGCAGCCCGCACGCGCCGAGCGCAGCAAGCCGCGCGTCGGCTGGGCAGGCGGCATCGGCCATACCGGCGACCTCGAACTCATCGTGGACATGGTGCGCGATACGGCCACTGAGGTGGACTGGGTCTTCTTTGGTCTTTGTCCGGATCAATTGAAGCCGCTCGTGAAAGAATTTCACCCCGGGGTCCCGCTTGACCAATACCCGGTCAAGCTCGCGGCTCTCGACCTCGACCTCGCCGTCGCACCCCTGGAGGACAACGCCTTCAACGAGGCCAAGAGTCACCTGCGCCTTTTGGAGTACGGCATCCTGGGCTACCCGGTCATCTGCTCAGACCTCACCCCGTACCAAGGGGACTTCCCAGTCATCCGTGTAGCCAACCGCTACCGGGACTGGACCCGTGCGCTGCGAGACGCCATTGCGGACTGGCAGGCCCTGCGCGCGCAAGGCGATGCCCTGCGTGCCAAGGTTCTTGCCCACTGGATGATGGAAGATCACCTTGATCGGTGGCTCGCCGCATGGACGGCCTGAAGTGTTCAACGACGACTGCGACGATGCGCTGCACGGCCTGTGCCGCCCGTCGTGCAGGACTTGATAGCATCAAGGCCACTGTTGACGTAACCCAACCGAAGCTGCCGACCGCTTATGCAAACTCAGCCTGACACGCAACGACCAGATACCCCGGCCACTGTCGCCTCACCCGAAACCGACGGCTATACGTACATTGCACGCCAGCCGCTTGTTGACCGCAAGCAACAGATCATTGGCTATGAACTCCTCTCACGCGTTTCGGCCACAGCCACCGAAGCGCCGACGACGCACACGCGTGCGTCCGACACGGCGTTCTTGTTCAACGCCCTGTCAAACATCACCACGGAAAACCTGTTCGGCGACAAGCTCGCCTTCATCAACGTGCGTCTGGAGGATCTGAACGGCGAGCATTTTGAAATCGTCTACCCCGAGCGCATCGTGCTCGAGTTACCCCGCGCCGCGGGCGACGATGCTGCCATCATCGCTGACGCCGTACCGAAGATGCAGGCTCTGCGCGAGCGCGGGTTTCGCTTGGCGGCGGGCGTGTTCGCCATCACCGCGCCCTACGCCGCATGGCTGCCGCTGCTTGCATTCCTGGAGGTGGACGTCAAGGCGCTTCCCGCAGGGGTGCTTCCCGCGCTCATGCGTAAGCTGGGATCGTCGCCCAACCTCAAGCTCATCGCCGAAAAGGTGGAAACGCTCGAAGCCTTTCGCGAATTTCACGACGCGGGCTTTCATCTTTTCCAGGGTTACTACTTCGCACGCCCGCAGACCGTCAGCGCAAAGGTGCTGAACCCCGCGTTTTCGACCGTGCTGCAACTTGTCGACCTGGTGAACAAACAGGCCGAAATCCCCCGCATCGAAGAGGTTCTCAAGCGCGACCCGGCGCTGTCGTTCAAGCTGCTTCGCTACATCAATTCCTCCGGTTTCGGGCTGATGTCGGAGGTCACCTCGTTCCGCCACGCGGTGATGATGCTTGGTTACAAGAAGCTGTTTCGCTGGCTCGTCCTTCTGATGGCCACCACCCCCGGCAACAGCGCCGCATCCGCGATGGCCCGCAATGCCATCACACGCGGGCGCATGATGGAACTGCTCACCGCTGGCACGTTGTCGGATGCCGACATCGATAACGCCTTCGTCGTCGGCGTTTTTTCCATGCTCGACGTCATGCTTGGCGTGCCGCTGGACAAGGCCCTGGAGGAAATCTCGCTTGCCGAACCCATCACCCTGGCCCTCAAGCACCATCAGGGGACGTTCGGGCCCTATCTGCAAATCGTCAAGGCCTGTGAGCAAGATACCTGGGAGGATGTGGATTTGCACATTGCCCTGCTGGGCATGCAGCGCAGGCAGGTCGCCATTGCCCACCTTGAAGCCCTGGCCTGGGCTGAAAGTATTGGCATCTGAGCCCCTTTTTGACCCTTCTGAGCTCGAATGCGCATGCGCGAGGTTGCTCACAGTCTGTTCAAAGACGAATTCCGGCTGACCACACAGCAAAAAGCCGAACGTGTGCTCACCCGCATCGCCCTTGAGCGCGAGGCCTTGGCGATCATCCCAAGCGAGCATGCGGAGGAATTCACATCGCTTGTGCTGCACATCGACCGCGCCGAAAACCAGTTGATCATTGATGATCTCAACCCCGCGCATGGCAATCGCCGGGTGGCCGAAGGTCAACCTTTCTTCTGTCTTGGCCGATCGGACGGGGTCTATGTCGGATTCCAGAGCCACCTGCTCAAGACGACCCACTGGGAAGGGTATGGCGCGCTGTGCATTGCCTATCCCGACACAACGTATTACCTCCAGCGCCGCAGCTACTACCGCGTGACAGTCAGTGCGGGCGACGTCAACCATGTTGAGGTCCAACGGCGTGGCGCACGCTCCCTCAAAGGACAGTGCCACGATATCAGCGGCAGCGGCATGCGCATCCTTGTGGAGGTGCCCACGGATTTTTCCCTGACCGAAGGTGAGTACATCCCACTCGTGCGCTTCGAACTTGATGGCATCGAACTCGCCAGCGAGGCCCAGATCCGCTCGATTGGCCCTTTGCGCAGCGCTAAAGTCCGGCAGCCGATGCGGACCGTTGGCGTCCAGTTCCTGAATATGACTGCGGCATTCGAGAGGCGCGTGACGAACTATGTTCAGCGCCGCGATCGCGAACTATTGCGCGACGCCAAGCGCTGACCCGCTATCGGTGGCATCGCCTGCAACCAATGCGGCACGCTGCGTTACCCCGCCTTCGCGCGCGCACTCGATATGCACGATCCGCGCCAACCAGGCGGCGCTTTGCGCCCGGCCGGAAGGGCCGGTCCAGTAGCCCGTACCGGTAACCTGCTCGGGCTCGAATACTTCCTGCACGAAGCTGGCGCGCCTCGCGTCAAACAGGATGGGCGCCAAACGGTGAACCCTCAGCGTGTCCTCTGGACGCTGTGGCACGATGACGAGCACGCAAGGCTCCGTGTCCCCGTCCGCGCGCGCGCGGCTTGCAGGCGGATATCTCAGACCGAAACAATCGGCTCCGGCGATGAGAAAAGCCAAGTCCGGCTCCTCAAGAGATTGCATCCAGAGAAACGGCCCCTGCCCTTCATGCTGCAGCAACGCGAAGCTGTGCAGTGTCTCGAACCCTGGCATGGGTCCTGCGCAGGTCCAGCGCTGTGCCGCGGCGATGCGCAGCGGTCCGAATCGGGTGAGGGACGTCATCACGTTGGGTTTCGGGTTATGTTGCGCCAGCTAGGGCAAGGGTTGCACGCCCCGCTGCAGCCAGGAGTCGAGCGCACCCTGGTCGGGCGCGGTGGCCTGCTGGTTGAGGTCAATGACCATCTTATACAGCTCTTCACGCAGGATGCGAAGCTCCTTGGGCCCTTCGATACCCAGCCTGACCTTGCCGCCACCGACCTGAACAACAACGATGCGAATGTCCTGACCGATGAGGATGGCTTCGCCAGCATGACGGCTCAGGATCAGCATTGGGCAGGACCGGGTCAGGCGCTGCCCAAGGGCTTGGCCGCCTGCTGCGTGGCGAGCGAGTGTCCCGCCGGCCCGTACACTCCCGCTGCGGTGTCAGCGCTAATCCCTCGCAGGATGTCCAGGGCACCTTGGGTGTTGCGGATCAGTGCCGACACAATCATGCCATTGCGTTGGTTGGCCTGCACGACAGCGCGCCCGAGCTCCTGAATCTTGCGCATCCGGTCAGCCTCTTCGACCGGCATGGCCGCGCTGCGCTGGCCAACGCGCTCCAGCCGCTGCTGCTCGAGAGCACTGAGTTCGGCGAAGACGTCCATCTTGCCAGCCGCCAAGCCGTGGAGATTCTCCACGTCACCTGCGAGCAAGGCTTCAAGCTCAGTCTGGAGCATCTGCTGGAGCCTGCCCAGCAAATCCTGTTGGGCAAGCAAGATCCGGTCAAACGCTTCGGGTTCCGACATGATGACGACTGGACAGCGCCTGCGGGATGGCTCGGGGCCGTGGCATTAACCGCCTGTCGTTGCCTTCAGCAGCGCTTGACTATCCTGCACCAGGCCCTTGGCGATCTTCTGCGGATCGACCGTGTATTGACCTGACGCGATGGCCGCCTTAAGGGCATTGATACGCTGATTAGACACGCCGGAAGTGGTCATGGTGCTCGCGGTATTAAGCAGGCGCGCCGAATTGGAAATGGACACCATATCGCCTCCCGCTTGCACCCCGGCTGCTCCGGCGCCTGAAGACTTGGATGCCCCGACTCCACCCCGTTTGACGCCAAGGTCGGCTTTCTGCGTGCTCCCGCTGGTCGAAGTGGTAATGGAATTCTGAATGGGATTCATCGCTGATATTCTCTTAGAAAAACGCCGGATCGTCGCAGGTTTCCTTGCACCACCGAGTGCGGGCAGATCGCCTCTTTATCGCGTACCTATGCCGCTTACACTCGGATTGACGGCACAATTTCACGAAACTTGAGCATAGTGCACAAAAAGTCGATGTGCACGCCATGCGCCTCCAGTCAATGCCCCCCAGCCACAGGCAACCCTGCGGGGGCTTGAATCTGCGGCCGCACCTGCGCCGCTGTACTGGCGGTCTGTTCGGCGCCCTGGTCGCTCACGATACGCGCGTAGGCCTGTTTGGACAAGACCACGATACTCACACGCCGGTTGAGCGACGAGTCGGGATTGTGGAGGTCGAAGGGCGCCGCCGACCCCATGCCGACCACGCGCAGCACCTTGAACTCATCCAGGCCTGATTGCACAAGAACCTGGCGCACCACGTTTGCGCGGTCAGCCGACAGGTTGTAATTACTGTAACCTTTGCCTTGGTTCTGATAACTCAGCGCGTCCGTATGCCCCGTGATGCTGATGTGGTTCGGCAACTGGTTGAGGGTTGGCGCAATATCCTGAAAGATAGTGCGGGCATAGGCCTCGAGATCGGCACCGCCTAAGGCGAACATCGGACGCTTGTCACTGTCAACCACCTGGATGCGCAGGCCTTCGCGGGTGATGTCAATCAGCAGTTGCGAGCGAAAGGCGCTGAGTTGCGGATTCGCCTCGATCTGCGACTCCAACGCCTTTTTCAAGGCCTCGAGATTTTGCTTGTCAACCTGCTCGTCGCGCACCTGCGTGGCATTGGGCGCGACAGTCTTGCCAGGGGTGGCGCCATTGCGCACTTGCCCGACGGTGCGCGTGAGATCGGTGCCCCCGCCCTGAATGACGGAGGTGGCCGAGCCGGCGCCGGAGCCGCCTTCGAGCGAAACCTTTTCAGGATTCTGGAAATACTCGGCAATCCCCTGCAATTGGGCCTTGGTTGTGGAACCCAGAAGCCACATCAACAGGAAAAACGCCATCATCGCCGTGACAAAGTCCGCGTAGGCGATCTTCCAGGCGGCGCCATGCCCGCCCCCACTGATTTTTTTGATCTTCTTGATGACGATCGGCTGGGGCTTCGTGTCGGCCACGGCTTATCTCCCTTTGGCGTCACGCAGGTGCGATTCGAGTTCGCTGAAGCTCGGGCGCTCGCCGGAGAACAGGACCTTACGGCTGAATTCGACGGCAACCTGTGGCGGGTAGGCGTTCATGGTCGCCAGCAACGCCACCTTGATGCATTCAAGCATCTTCGTGCCCTCGTGTGCGCGGTCTTCCATGCGTGAGGCCACCGGTGCGAGGATGGCATAGCCAATCAGAATACCCAAAAAGGTCCCCACCAGCGCCGCACCCACCAACTCGCCGAGCACGGCGGGCGGTTGATCAACGGAGGCCATCGTGTGCACGACGCCCATGACGGCGGCAACGATCCCGAACGCCGGCATGCTGTCCGCCGTGCGCGTCATGGCGTGAATGGGAATTTCCATCTCCCGATGGTGCGTCTCGATGTTCACGTCCATCAGATTTTCCATCTCCATCACCCCCAGATTGCCACCGATCATCAGACGCAGGTAATCGGTGATGAATTCGAGCACGTGATGATCCGCCACGATATGCGGGAATTTCTTGAAGATTTCGCTGTTTTTCGGGTCTTCCACATCACCTTCGATCGCCATCAGCCCGTTTTGCCGCATGCGGGTAAACAGCTCATTGAGTAGCGAAAGAAGCTCCAGGTACGCCGCCTTCGAATAGGTCGAACCCTTCATCGCCATCGGCAGCGCCTTGAGCGTGGCCTTGAACGACTTGGGGAAAGTCGCCGCGAAGAACGCACCAAAGGCTCCGCCGCCAATCATCAGCAGCTCAAAGGGCTGCAAGAGAGACCCCAGATGCCCTCCCTCGGCCATGTAGCCGCCAAAAATTGCCGAGAGGGACAGGGCATAACCAATCAGGAGATACATGGTCGCAAAGGTCTGGGCTAGGTCGTAAGCGCCCACGATGGGCGCGGGTCGGTATGACCCTGAATGCTGTTACGTCACGAATTTTCCCAGCTTGAGCGCCTTGGCCACGACCTGTCGCGCGCCCGATGCGCTGGCAAGCGCGTTCGCATGCCACCATCAAGTTGCTCCTGAACGTGCCGTCATACCCAACAAGACTTGAATATTGCGATCGACTCAGGAGCGCTTCTTTGAAATTTCTTGTTGTTGATGATTTCCCCACGATGCGCCGAATTGTCCGGGGTTTGCTGATGCAAACCGGGCACGTCACCGGCACGATCGATGAGGCCGAGGACGGCGTGCAGGCCTTGAAGCGCATTGAGGCGGGTGGCGTCGAGTTTGTGGTGACGGACTGGAACATGCCCAACATGCAGGGCATTGACCTCCTGCGCCATATCCGTGCGTCCGACGACCCGTCCATCCGCAGTCTGCCCGTGCTGATGGTGACGGCCGAGGCAAAGAAGGAAAACATCCTCACCGCAGCCCAGGCCGGCGTGAACGGCTACATCGTCAAGCCCTTTCCGGCCGACACGCTCAAGGCCAAAATTGACGCCATCCTCCAGCGTCTGCGCGGAGGTCAGGCAGCATGAACGCCCCCAACACCACCCCTACGCTTGCGGCTGCCGCCGTGCTCAACCTGCGCGAGGCCGACGCGCTGCTCACCGAAGGGGTGCAGCGCATCATGCGCGCCTCCATCGACCTGCCCGGGATGAGACACCCGCTGCAAGAAGCCCTGCACCTCAGCGAGCAGCAGGCCATGGCCACCCTTGAGGCCGTGGAAGCGGCGCAGGCCGAGCTCGCCGCCATCCGCGCCACCAACGGCGATTTCATTGACTCCCGGCTGGACCGACTCGACACGCATCTGCAATCCATTTTCACCAGCCAACAGGGCCAGGACCTGACTGGCCAGCGCCTGAAGAAAACCATCACCCTGCTACAGGCCGTCGAGCAACGCATCCAGGAATCGCTGGCGCAGCTTGGCTACGCGCAAGCAGCAGAGCCACCTCCGGAAGGCACATTCAACGGCACGCGCATGGATCAGAGCAACGTCGACGATCTGCTCGCCGAACTCGGCATTTGAGGACCATCATGGCCATGGACAATGACATCCTGCAGGAGTTTCTCGCCGAATCACGCGAGCTGCTTGCGGACGCGCAGGGCCAGTTGCTGCGCCTGGAAGCTGACCCCACCGATTCGGCTGTTCTGGGCGCCATCTTCCGCGCCTTCCACACCCTCAAGGGGGGAGCGGGTTTTCTGGAAGCGCAGAACATGGTCGAGTGGTGCCACCACCTTGAAGACCTGCTCGACAAGTTGCGCGCTAACAAGTTCACTGCCGACAGCGGCATGATCGACGCCATCCTGCGCTCCACCGACATGATCGAGCGCATGCTTGACGAAATGGCGCATGGCGAGAACCCTACCCCAGGCCACGCCGAACTCGGCGCCGTGGTGCAGGCCTACGCACGAGGCGAGCAGCCCACCCTGCCCTCGCCGCTGCAGCTTGACGGCGCGGGCCAGACCTGGGCCGAGTCCCGCACCGACGCCGCCGGGCAGACTGGCCTGTATGTGGAAAAAAAGCCCGTCCACGCACCGCCGCTGACCACGGAGTCCGCAGGTGAGGACGACCTCGAAGCCCTGTTCAACCAGACGCTCGATGCGCTTTACGGGAAGGACGGCGCGCCCGGCGGTGGCGCCTCCCCCCCAGCACCCGTCGGTGCAGTGTCGGCGCCGGCGGCGAACCACGCGCCGACCGTGCCGGCCGCGCAGAGCAGCGAGCCGCAGTCTCGTGAAGACACCACCATCCGCGTCGATTCGTCGCGCCTGGATCAGGCCATGAACCAGGTCGGTGAACTTGTGCTGCTGCGCAACCGCCTGTCGGCTGCAGTGGCACGCTTTGCCCAGAGCGACGACGCCTTGGTGCGCATGGTGCGCGAGACCGATCTGGCTGTCAACGATCTCCAAAACACGGTCATGCGCCTACGTATGCAGCCCTGCAAGCGGCTATTCCAGAGCCTTCCCCGCGTGGTCCGCGACGCGAGCCGCTCGCTCGGAAAGAAGGTGCGCTTGGAACTCGGCGGTGAGGATGTGGAGATTGACAAGACCGTCATCGATGCCCTCTCGGGACCCCTCATCCACCTGGTGCGCAACGCGCTGGACCACGGCCTTGAGGCCCCGCAGGATCGTCTGAGCACAGCCAAGCCCGAAGAGGGCCTCCTGAAAGTGCTCGCTATCCATCTCGGTGACAAGGTGCAGATCCAGGTCAGCGATGATGGACGCGGGATGAATCCACACAAGATTCTGCAATCGGCTCTCGGCAAGGGCATCATCAGCGAGACCGACGCAGCGCGCTTGTCAGAGCGTGAGATGCTTGACCTCATCTTCCTGCCAGGTTTCTCCACCAAGGAGCAGGTCAGCGAACTCTCGGGCCGCGGTGTAGGCATGGACGTGGTCCGCTCAGCCGTGCAGTCCTTGCGCGGCCGTGTGGACATTACCACGCGCCCCAACCAGGGCACCACGCTCACACTTGAGTTGCCCCTGACGCTGGCCGTGCTGCCCGTCCTGTACTTCAAGCTGCGCCGCGAGACCTATGCGCTGCCCGTGTCGGTGGTGGATAACCTGATGGAAATCGAACCCCAGCAGGTGCACAGCATCTCCGGGCGTCTCATGGCACAGGTGGCCAACGACCGCATCGTCCCCTACATTGATCTTGGCCAGCAACTCCAGGGTTCACCCCTGAACCTGGGCAAGGATCCTTGCGAGGGCATCCTCACCGAGCAGGGCCTGCTGGTCGTCTCCGAAGCCGTCGGCACCGAGGACTCCGTCGTCAAGCCCCTGGACATCTCGGCCCAATCGTCGTGGTACCAGGGCGCCACGATCTCCGGTGGCGGGGACGTCGTGCTCATCCTTGACATTCAGGCCCTCGCACGCGCGATGCGCACCACACCGACTGCGCAGTAAACCGGGGGCCATTGCCATGACATCCAAAACCATTGTCCAGCTGCGAACCAACTTCGTCGGGGTCGCCGACGCAACCTTCACCTTCCAGCGCCAGCTTCAGCGCAGGCTGCGTGAGATCGACCGCAAGGCGCTCAATGCCCAGGTCCTGGTCAAGCGCCACGGCAAAGGCCTTGCCGGCTATGGCGTGGTCGCGCAGTCTTTCCGCGAGGGTGCACAGCAGCTGCAGGGCGCGGCCACCGCCCTTCAGGGCGCTATCCAACCCTTGATTCTTGCCTTCATGCAGACCCTGCGCGATACGCATCAACTTGACAAGCTCAACGCGCTTCCCGATTCCGTGCGCAAGGCGGCGCAAGGACTCCAGGGCACTTTGCCGGAATACGAGAAGAAGTTGGCCTCACACCATGACCAAAGCCGCCGTGCCAGCTCCAAGATGCGCCAGGCACTGGCGCGTTTCGAAAGCGTGGTGGCCGAGCTCGAATACGTGGTCGTCAACGGCCGCATCGAGGCCGCCCTCAAGGGCGACGGCCACGCGTCTCTGGCCCAGGTTTCATCCGATATGGACAACGCTGTCGTGCAGGTTCGCGATCTCCTTCGCGCCTACGCCGAACAAATTGAAAAGGTTCTTCCATGAAAGCCGAAAAGTTCTACTCTGAAGGACAGCACCACTGGTTCATTGTCTACGACCAAGAGGAATCGCGCGTCGTCGACTCCAACGTCTTTGCCTTGCAGGTCGACAATGACACCCTGCTGTGTGATCCGGGCGGTTTTGAAGTCTTCCCGCAAGTTTTTTCTGCGCTGGTCGACGTGCTGCCGCCGTCCACCATCAAGCAGGCCTTCGTCAGTCATCAGGACCCAGACGTCGCCTCAAGCCTGCCGCTGTGGAGCGCCTGTAGCCCCCAAATCACCTGGCACGCCTCCAAACTCTGGGTCGGATTCATTCGCCACTACGGCGCCCTGGAAGCCAACATCCAAGGCATCCCTGATGAGGGCGCCGAACTGCTCATGGGGTCGGCTCGACTGCAGATCATTCCCGCCCACTATCTGCACTCCTCAGCCAACTTCCAACTCTACGATCCACAGGCAAAGGTTCTGTTCTCCGGAGACGTAGGCGCAGCCCTCCTGCCGGCCGGGCATTCCGCCTTCGTCGAACGACGCAACCTCGAAAGTGCATCCGCATTCGACGCCCACATCAAGCACGCCGAGTACTTCCACAAGCGCTGGATGCCCAGTAACGCTGCCAAGCGCGACTGGTGCGAGCGCGTGGCCAAACTCGACATCGACTTCCTTTGCCCCCAACACGGGGCGATCTATACCGGCGAGAACGTCAAACGTTTCATCGACTGGTTTGACGCGCTCGAGGTGGGCCGCGCCATCGCCTGAACCCCTCGCTGCGCCATTGACCCAGCCCGTCACAGACTATCCGCCATGCCCACATCCACTCTGCATCCCGACGCCCTGCATGCCCTGCAACAGGTTCTCACGCCGATGGATTCCTGTGAAGCGCTGATTGACGCAAGCAATGCCGAAGTCCACCGCGTGATCTGGCTCAACCCCGCGGCGCAGCGTGTCCTCGCGGATCTCAACCTGCCGGCCGATCCGATCCTTTCACTCCTCATTGAGGCGCTGCAACTCGACCGGGACGTGGCTCTCTCAGCCCTGCGCGATGTAGCTCGAGGCGCCTCCACTGTAGTCACTTTCGAACCGGCTGAGACACGAACCACCGGCCCGATTCGTTTGACTGGGGTGCGCGACGCGCTTGATACCGTAGCGGCGTTCCACATGTCATGGCGCGGCATCGACAAGCGCAAAGCTTCCGACGACTTGATTGACGCGCTCAGCAGCCACCCCCTCGATGCGCGCGCCGAACGCATCGATCGGCTGCCGGCGCCCTATCGTGACATCCTCAGTTTTCTGCGTGACAAGGCCCAAGCCTGGGAGCGTGGCTCCACGAAGGTTGGGCTTGCTGCGGCGCGGGGTTATTTTTCGCCCCGGGGCTCGGCACAGACCATCAAGGCACGGCAAGTCGAGCAAGATGCGCTCATCGCCAAGGTTGGGGCCAGCGTCGAGCAGGTCGTGCAGACGACTCATGCGATGGAAGAACAGATTCAGCAGGCCGCTGCGCGAGCTAAGGCGATTGTTGATGTGACCGAAGCCCGGCAGCAGGATGTGAGCGGCGCGCGTGATCAATTTGAGAATTTGATTGCGGAGGCCGACCGCAACCGCGAGCACCTGGAGCGCATTCAGACGCACGCACAGGACGTCACCCGTGTGCTCCACGTCATCAAAGACATCGCTGCCCAGACCAACCTCCTCGCGCTCAATGCCGCCATTGAGGCGGCCCGAGCGGGTGAGGCAGGCCGGGGGTTCGCTGTCGTCGCAGACGAAGTGCGCCGCCTCGCCAGCAAAGTCGCCGAAACCGTGATCGCGGCCGGTGGATCCATCGAGACCATCCGGGAATCTGTGGCAGTCGCGCATCGCGCTTCTGAAGGTCTGGGGGCCACCGTGGGCAAGAGTGCCGAGCAGATGGGCGACGTGCTGCATGGCTTTGCCGAGATCAAGCGGGGCATCGCCGACAACCAAACGGTATTCGCCGAAGTCGCACGTCTGAGCAATACCTCACAGGACATCATCGCCACGCTCAACGCCAGCTTTGGCCAGATGGCCTCGGGCATCCGCCAGGCGACTGAAGAGGGTATCCGCGGTGCTGAAGAAGTATCTGCCAATCTTCTCGAAACACTTAACGAAAACAAGACACTCCTCGAAATGAATCTGGATTTCGACACCGGTTCTGAGCTCAGCATGGCCTCGCGTGCTGCGATGCAAGGCGCACAGCGGATCGAGGTCCTGTTGAATCAGGCCGTGCTCGAGCGCAGGATCGCCGAGGGTGACCTTTTCGATGAGAACTACCTGCCGATCGCGAATACCGAACCTACGAAGTATCGTACCCGTTTCACCGACCTGTTCAAGCAGCGCGTGCAGACGGTGCTCGACGAAATCCTGGGACAGAGCACGAGTTTCCGATTCGCATTTGCCGTCGACCGCAACGGCTATACCGCCACCCACAACAGCATCTACGACAGGCCCCTGACCGGCGACCCCCAGAAGGACTTGGTTGGAAACCGTGCGATGCGCATCTTCAACGACGTGTTCGGGTTGGAGGCCGCACACAATACCAAGGCCGTGCACTTGATGATTTATGCCCGCGACACGGGTGAAGTGCTGCGCGAGTTGGATGTTCCCATCCAGGTGGCGGGCCGCCATTGGGGCAATCTGCGCCTGGGTTTCCAGTAACGCATGGCGCTCCAGCAGAATCCAACGACGAAAGCGAAACAGCATGAATCACACCTTGCTGCATCGCGGCAGAAAGCGCCCGGATCTGCGTTGCATGCCCGCGTCGCTGATCGAGGCCGCGCGCAACGGCCCTGGGCTTGCAACCGCCCAGAGCGCCACCGCGATGAACGCCCTCACGAAAGTCACTCACGCAATGCGTAAGACCACACAGGGCCGCTGTTCCGGCATCCAGCGCCTCCGGCAACGTGCGGACCACCTCAAGGCTCAGATGCGGCGCATGTGCGACGCGCCCGGCCCGATCCCCTGTCCGGCGCACATGCCGGCGACCACGGCCGACGTCCCTTGGGTGCAAACCACCTCCAGCGGGTTGTACGACCCGACCTGCTGGCGTCAGACAGGCCGCGATGGACGCCGCATGCATCGACCCCTCGACGCCGAACACCACCAAGCCACTTTCGGTGGGCGCGCTGCCGGCTCGTGTCAAGCCCGCGTCGGCAGGCTGGCCGTGTGCGCGACACGGCCAGCCCCGCCGTCGCATGTGCACTCGGCATCGGCATGTCGCCGCTGCACTGCGTGGCCAAACACGGGACATGATCGACAAGCACGGCCCATTCCGTGACTTGATGCAGACCTGAACCGCTCTCGATTAAACCCACGGAAATCGATCATGGAAACCACACTGGAACTCCCGGCACAAGCCACCGTGCTTGCCCCAGCGGAAATCCCCTCCCACCAGGGAGCGCCGAGGCTGCCAGGGGACAGCATTCAGCCCGACGGCCTTCTCGCCCGCCTCAGAGCTGACCGCGAAGCCGTGCTCAGCGCGGTACTCGATCTGTTCACAGGCTGCGGAAGCCGCACCCTGCTCGAGCTCGACCTCATTGACGGCGCACACTGGGTGGAGCAGTTCGCCGCAGTGCGCTCCGCCCTTCTCGCCGGAGCCGACGCCGTGCGCCACACGACGCGCAGCCTGACCTCCGCCCAAGCCACGGTCGCGGGCTACCAGGCGGGTCTCGTCGAACTCTCCACCCAAGTCGTGGACACTGCGCACGCAATGCAGATCACAACTGACCGCGTGCAGGTAGCTGCGGCTGACATGCAAACGCTGCAGGACAAAACTGAAGCAACTTCGCAGAACGTCATTCGCGGTCGCGCGGCGCTCGACCAAGTGCAGGATGAAGTACGCGAAGTCAAGCACTTCGTCGCTTCCACCCAAAGCAAAGTCACGAGCTTTGTGGACTCGGTGCGAGCCGTGGAAACGATGACGGCCACGATCCAGGACGTGGCCAATCAGACCAATCTGCTCGCCCTCAATGCGGCCATCGAAGCAGCCCGGGCTGGTGAGGCAGGACGTGGATTTGCGGTGGTGGCCGATGAGGTACGCAACCTCGCGCGCAAGACCGCTTCCATCACCCACAAAATTGACGACCTGACCCTGTCCATACGCGATAACTCCGGGGTGCTCGGGCGCGATATGGAGGCCGCAGTCGAGCGCATTGAGCGCGTGGGTAACCACATCGGCACCGTACAGGACGCGACCAACGAAGTGCAAAACACGATTGGCGGCTTGCTCCAGGTCGCGTCCACACAGCGCGAACACATGCAAGCCCTCGTTCACGAAGCGCAATCCCAGCACGCCGGCGGCGAGCTGGTCTGCAGCAAGGTGCAGGCTTTGACTGCCCAGGTGGGCGCCATGGTCGAGAGCGTTGGGCGCGCCCGTACCCACCTCACGCAAGGCGCCAGCCACATCGGCACCCTCGCGAGCCCGGGTGTTGCGCTGCGCATCGCGCTGGCCATGCACTACGCGTGGATCGGCGACCTGCTAGCCGCAGCGAAGACGGGCAAGAGCGTGGATATGGACCTGCCCGACGAACGCGGCTGCCAATTTGGAAAGTGGTACTACGGACCTGCGCAGGGATATTTCGGATCGGACGCAGGTTTTGCAGCCACTGGAAGTGTGCATAAGTCGGTCCATATCGCGGGCCAGGCGCTGCTGGACGCGCTGCGTTCAGGTGACCAGTCGCGCATCCATGCGGTCGCCCGTGAACTCGCGGGCTTGACCGACACGATCTCCGAACGCGTCGAGGCGTTGATGGCGCTCGTGCGCTGAGCCATCGCCTTCCATCCAACAAATTTTTAAACACGGAGCCACCATGTCCACCGTACTTCAGGATGTTGACGAGCGTTCACGCCTCGCGGGAACCAACAAATTTGAACTGTTGCTGTTCCGTCTCGGCGAAGACCCCGGCGGGCGGCGCGAGATCTTCGGCATCAACGTCTTCAAGGTGCGCGAGGCGCTGGTCATGCCCAGCATCACCGCGATGCCCGGCGCCCCCGACCATGTGCTGGGTGTGGCCAACATTCGCGGCCAAATCTTGCCGGTGATCGACCTCCCTGCCCTCGTCGGATGCAAGCCCAAAGCCTTGAATATTCTCATCGTCACCGAGTACGAGCGCTCTGTCCAGGGGTTCGCTGTGGAAGAAGTCGAGGAAATCACGCGACTGGAATGGAGCCGTGTGCTCTCGGCAGAGGCCAACGCCGTGGGCGGCATGGTGACCAGCATCGCGCGCCTCGATGCCGACAGTGACAAAACCCGCCTTGCCTTGGTATTGGACGTGGAAAAAGTGCTTCGCGACGTCCTCCCCTCGCGCGTGCAGGAAGTCAATGCGGCGCACGTTGGCCAGAAGCTGGAGCTTCCGCAGGGGGCAATGATCCTGGCCGCCGACGACTCGTTTGTGGCCCGCAGCCAGATCGAGAAGGTGCTCCAGGCTCTCCACGCCCCTTATGTGATGGCCAAGACCGGCAAGGAGGCGTGGGACAAGCTTCAGGCGCTGGCTCACGACGCCAAGGCCGAGGGCAAGACCGTGGGCCAGAAAGTGGCAGCCGTGCTCACGGACCTCGAAATGCCCGAGATGGATGGCTTTACCCTCACGCGCAAAATCAAGGAGGACGAACGCTTCAAGCGCATTCCCGTCGTCATCCACTCCTCGCTCACCGGGGCCGCCAACGAGGATCACGCCCGCAACGTCGGAGCCGAAGGCTATGTCGCCAAATTTGTCGCCGAAGAACTCGGCGCGGCGCTGCGCAAAGCCATCGCAAGCGCAGCCCAGCTTGGATCCTGAGTCCACACCAGAGCGCGCAGCCCGCATCTGCCAATCGAACCCCACGCATCATGAACTCGAACACACCCAAGGACCTCGCCGCCTGGCTGCAGACCCGCCCGCTTGACCTCCGCGTGGCGCAAACTGCCAATTTGCCTGAAACTGAACGTGCGCTGTTGGATCTGCAACGCGGCTTCGTCGACAAGGTTACCGACGGGGCTACTGAAGTGGCCTACGCTATTGCCCGCATCCGCTTCGATTCGAAGGCCGCACTCGCTGAAAGCGAGGCCCACGCCCAGCTGCAGACTCAGCGGATTGCGGCGGTCGGCCAGGAACTGGGTACAGCCGTGCAGGGCATCGAAGCGCTATTGACCCAGGTGCAGAAGGTCGATACCGAATCCAATCGCATCGACCGGTTGGCCACGGAAGGCTCGAGCCAGAGCGCCAGCATGCGAGAGATGTTCGGCGAATTGGTGGAGCAGAACGCGCGCAATCGCGCCGAAATCCAGGCACTACAGCAGCAGTTTGGCGGTGTGGTGCAGCAAATGAGCATGATCCGCGACATTGCCCAGAAAACCAACCTGCTGGCACTCAATGCGAATATCGAGGCGGCACGCGTCGGCGAAGCTGGACGCGGCTTTGCCGTCGTGGCCGAGGAAATCCGCAAGCTCGCGCAGAGTACTGAAAAATCTGTAAGCAGCATCACTGAGGCTGTGGGATTAATCGACAAGTCACTGAAGACCGTGGGGCAGGCCACCGAGCAGTTTTCCACGCTGATGCAAACCAGCCAGACCCGGGTGCTCAATATCGCCACCCATTTCGGCGACATCGCGGGCGGCGTGAACACGGTGGCCAAGGAGGCCGCCGCTACATCGGCCGGGATCACACGGCAAGCTCAGCATTTGCGCGGCTTGGATGCCGACTTCAACACGATGGCCGCACAGGTGCAAACCCATGCCGCTGAAACCGTGCAGACCTCCACACGTATCGCAGAGTCGCTTGAGCAGGCCCTGAACAAGAGCCAGCGTTTATTCGAGTCGGCGACATTATTCCGCACCGACTCAGGTGCAAGCCGCGTGCTCAGCACGCTGGAACAAGTCACGACCGACATCGAAGTCCGCCTTGGACAGGCACTGGAGCGCGGCGAGATCACCGAGTCCGAGCTATTCGACGAAAACTACGAAGCCGTGGCGAACACCGACCCGCGCAAGTTCACTACCCGCTTTACCGCCTGGGTCAAACGCGAGATCCAGCCTGTGGAAGATCGCTATCTCGGCTTATCCGACCAATACAAGTATGTGCTTTTGGTCGATCGCAACGGCTACGCTGCGGCACACAATTCGGTGTACGACCAACCGCTCACGGGTGACCCGAAACGGGATCTGGTTGGCAATCGCTCCATGCGTCTTTTCAATGATCCGGTCGGCTTGGCTTCGGCGCGAAACCGGCAGGACTTCTTGCTGCAAGTCTATGCGCGCGACACCGGCGAGATCATGCGCGAGTTGTCGCGTCCGGTGATGCTCAACGGCAAACACTGGGGCGCCGTGCGCTTCGCCTTCGTCTGAGACCCTCCGCCATGAACCCATCCGCCACCGCTGGCCTGCCCCAGGCGCTGCGTCTGTTTCTTGCGCGCATAAGCCACCATTGGCGCAAGCCAGTAGACCGTACCGCGTTCTCGCAAACGGGACCTATGGACCGCCGCACCATCATGCTGCCAATGATTGGCAACCAGCAGGGCAAGAGCTACTACGAGGTCGCCGAGATGTGGGCACGTGAGCGCTTGCGCGCAAAGCGCCACCTGCAGGAGATCCTCGACGGCACGATCGATTCCGGAGATCCGGACCATGCGGCCAGTTCATTCGCCTGCGAGTTGGGCATCTGGTTGCGTTTTGTCGACATGCCCGGAATTGCCCACACAATTGACGATCTGCGCATGTGGCACGATCACTGGCACCAGGAGCTCGCGAGGTTGATCGACCTTGCCAATCAGGCAGAGCGCACTGCGGTTGACACAGCGATGAAGCCCGGGCGTGGCCCTTGGGCGTACGCCAGCCGCCGCGTCACCCAGTTGCTTGAGGCATTGTGGGTCGACAAGGCTCCGATCGCGCTGAAGCTACAGCTCCCGACTGCGGAGGGGAACTGGATTGACGCGGTCCTGCTGCAGGAGTATGAGCAGGGCGCCCGGCTCACGATATCGCTGGAAACCAATTTGAGTGCAGGCATGAAGGTCGGTGTGCGCGACGTTACGAAGCCCGAGGGGTCAGTGCGCGACTATCGCGTGAAGCTCTGCCGCCTTGGCCAGCGCGGCCCGCAAGATGAGGGCCTGCTCATTGCTTACTTGGTGGGTTGAACATCTGCCCGCACATTTCTCTTCCTCGCCCGGCCCGACGCTCCGCGTCGCATGGGCGAAGCCGTCCGGGCAGAGGGGGTCAAGCGAGTGATTTTCGCTTGTGTCGGCAGCCCGCCATGTGCCGCCCACGGCGATCGCCACCAGCGTACAGGACTTGGGCGCAAAGCTGAGGCCGCACGCATCGGTGTTGACCAGCACCGCCCGCCACCCCAGTCGATCTCACCCTTCTTGTTCTTGGCTTGCGCGTTCGGCAAGGGCTGGGTGCTGCGCATCCCGCCTAGTGTAGTGAATCATTCTTAAGTGAACTTAATGTCTTGCTGCATCTCCAATGTTTTACTGTGGACTGGGGTGGAGAGAGCGAGTGCGAGTTGCCCCTGAGATTGTTTTGACCAATGAGGAGCGAGCCGAGTTGACGAAGCTGGCTCGTTCCAAGCTCACCAGCGTGAGGCTGGCGCAACGCGCACGCATCGTGCTGCTGGCTTCGCAGGGCATGCAGAGCAAGGAGATTGCCGCCGAGCTGGGCATTGGGCGAGTCCAGGTCTCGCGCTGGCGCGAACGCTATGCCGAGTTCAGGCTTGCGGGCATCGAGCACGACTTGCCGCGCGGGGCACCGCCGGTGACTGTGGATGTGGCGCGCCTCATCGAACTGACCACCCAGCGCAAGCCCGAGGCGGCCACGCACTGGAGCACCCGAACCCTGGCCGCCGAGTTGGGGGTCAGCGCAGCCAGCGTCTCGCGGCATTGGCGCAAGAACGGCCTGAAGCCCCATCTGGTGCGTGGCTTCAAGGTCTCGCGCGACCCGAAGTTCGTCGAGAAGCTCGAAGACATCGTGGGGCTGTACCTGTGGCCGCCCGAGCACGCCTTGGTGCTGTGCTGTGACGAGAAGAGCCAGGTGCAGGCGCTGGACCGCACACAGCCTGGGCTGCCCCTGAAGAAGGGGCGTGCGCAGACGATGACGCACGACTACAAGCGCAACGGCACGACTACGCTGTTCGCGGCGCTGAACGTGCTCGACGGCCAGGTCATCGGCCAGTGTCAGCAGCGCCACACCCACACCGAGTGGCTGAAGTTCCTGCGGCAGATCGACCGCGAGACGCCCAAAGGCAAGACGCTGCATCTGATCGCCGACAACTACGCCACGCACAAGCATCCTGCCGTACAAGCTTGGTTGACCAAGCATCCGCGATTCAACATGCACTTCACGCCGACCTCGGCGTCGTGGCTGAACAGGGTCGAGCGCTTCTTCCGCGACATCACCGTCAATCGGCTGCGCCGCGGCGTGTTCACCAGCGTGCCGCAGTTGATCACTGCCATTGATGAGTACGTTGCCCATCACAACACCAAACCCAAGCCGTTCATCTGGACCAAGAGCGCTGCCGACATCCTGCAGAAGGTCATTCGTGCCAACAGTCACTTAAGTTCTAAACAGAATGCAACACTACACTAGCCTGCAGCGAGCAGGAGGGCTTCTCGCAATCGCGGCTGATGGGCTTTCGCGGCCTCGAGCCCGAGCGCGCCGATTGCATGCCCACAGAGCGCACCTGCAATGCAATGCTGCATTTGCAAACAATGAGCTGCATCAAACATATCGGACAGCGAGCATCCCGGACGAGCCGCCTTCCGGCGTGCTGAAGCTGTGGAGCTAAATGCACTGCCCGGGATTTTGACCTCCCGGGCGCGAAATCAGATCTGCACAACCGCCTGCCTGACCCCTACTGCCGGCTCGGCTTCGACCCAGTGACGCTGCGCGTCGAATCGTGAGAGAAAGGGAATGCGCGGGCACATGTTGAACGGGACGACCTGCAAGTCAAGCCACTGAATATGAACTCTCCCGCCGCTCAACGCATGGCGTTGTAGCGGGGGTTTCGCGGGTCACAGGCCTGGACTTGCCACGTTGCCGTGACAGAGGTTTGGGTCTCGCCGCCACGCCCGTCCCAGGCGTGTCCTGCGTGTTGTGCGCGTCGATGAGCACCACCATTGCGCTGTTGCGGTCGCGCGGGGCCGTGTGCCCGCAGTGCGGGCACACATGCACACGCTGCGCCAACGTCTTGGGAACAAGTTCCCAGCACGCCGCGCAGCATTGCGACGGTTTGAGCTGGCGCGTATTGCTCAGATGCAGCCGCGTACCAGCTTCTTCCGCTTTGTACGCGAGCATCGGATGCGCCATGCCGAACGCGGCCGAGAGGATCTCCCGGTTGAGTCCGGCCTTTTGCCGCACGCGACGGCCCGGTGCATCCACCGTGCCCTTCGCGCTGCGGCTCATGGTCTTCGGAGCCAGTTGCTCCGTGGCCAGGACCGCGCATTGCCGCACCATCCTGGTTGTTTCCTTGTGCACGAAGTCCCGGCGCCGATTGCCGATACGCTCGTGCAGCCGGGCGATGCGACGCCCGAGCCGTTTGAAGCGCAACGATCCCTTCTTCTTCCTGGCGCGCTGCCGCTGCAGCGCGGCAAGGCGCGGCAGTTCCTCGCGCAGCCAGCGCGGGTTGCCGATAGTCCGTCCATCATCGAACGTCGCCCAGTCGTTGATCCCGAAATCCACGCCACGCCGCATGTCGCCCGTGCGCTGGCGCGCACAGGCCGCGTCGGGCACGCGCAGCGTCACCGACACGAACCACTGATCGTTCCTGCGCGTGAGCGTGATGTCGTTGGGTTTTGCCTGATCGCCGAAGCGATGCCGGCCGCGCGCCCGAATGGACATCGCCGCATCGCCACTTCCCAAGCGCAGCGTGGCACCACGGCCGCCATGCTGCATGAGCTTCCAGCCAGCCGGATCGGGATAGGTAAAACCCGAGAACCGCTTGGCCGCCTTAAAGCGCCGGAATCCGGGCGTTTGACCAGCTTTGACCCGGCGAAAGAACGACTGGAAGGCGAGATCCAGCCGCCGCAGCGTCTGCTGCAAGGCATGACTGCCGAGCGCGATGAACTCAGGCCGATCCGCCTTGATCTGCGGCAGGACGTTCTGCTGCTCGTAGTAAGAGATGGACTTCCTGGCCTTGTGCCAGGCGTCGATGCGCTCCTCGAGCGCCGCGTTGTACAACTCGCAGTGCAGCCGCGTCCACGCCTCCAGCCGCGCAGCTTGCGCGGCATTGGGATACAGCTTGAGCGTGACTTTGCGCCGTTGCATGCTGGTATTTTATCCAGCCAAAGACCGAACAACAAGCGAAAATCGCCCGCTTGACCCCCTCCTGCCCGGTCGGCTTCGCCTGAGCGACGCTGTGCGTCGGGCCGGGCGAGGAAGGGGAATGCGCGAGCATGTGTTCACTTCAAGCTTTTGGTAGATGTGCCGTTAATCTGGGCGGGACCTGCTGAGACAATCCGGCTACAGGATACACACGTCAGGATGACATCTATCGGCGCTATGACGCGCCCGAAGCGATTTTTTGCCGAGGAGCTTAACCCGATGGCCTCTGTGACGGCACCTTCGGCGACCAATTCAGTAAGCGCTGAACAATGCCATCAGCTTCTTGCTTCGGTGCCCCTTTCGGTTGTCACCAATCTCGCCGCGTCAGGGTTGACGTATACGTTTCTGCGAACGGGGGTTCCCTCTACGGCGCTATTCGGTTGGATTTTCGCTGTGGGTTTGATCCACCTGGCTCGACTCATGGTTTGGGTGCTTCATCGCAGAACTCCGCCTCTGGAATGCAAGACAAGGCTGCATGGCTTGCTGCGAATGGGGTTCGCATTGGCGAGTTCATCCTGGGGAGTCATTCCCCTCTTTTTGCTCCCTGCCAGCAATCTTGGCCAAACATTCGTGGCCTGCGTTCTTGCCGGCATCAGTGGCTCTGCTGTGGCAGGATTAGCGTTTGATGGTTGGGCAGCCTACTTTTACGCGATCCTGACTGGGATGCCCTTAGCGTTCGGGCTGTGGCTCGCGGGTAGCAATACATTCCAAGCCATAGCCGTCTTGACTGTCCTGTACTCAGGCTATCTACTCGTCGTGGCGAAGCGAGGTGAGCGTCAATTTAGGGCACCTCGAAAAACCGCCCGGACGCTGGCATGATGTTGCCTGTGTCGGGGACATGAGGAAGTGGAGATGATCAAGGTCAGTCTGTTCGCGGAGCAAGAGCGTGAGACGAAGCTGGACAAGATCGGCGACGCGCTGGGCAAGCTGTCTGCGCACGTGGACTTTGCGGCGCTGGCCGCGGAGATCGACGAGGCAGCGCCCCGGCCTGGCCGCGAGCGCGGCGGACGGCCGCCGTTTCCGACCGAGTTGATGGTCCGGGCTCTGGTGGTCCAGCAGCTCTACAACCTCAGCGACGAGCAGATGGAGTTCCAGCTTCTGGACAGGCTGAGCTTCCAGCGCTTCGTGGGGCTGAGGCAGAGTTCGCAGGCACCCGACCGCACGACCATCTGGACGTTCAAAGAGCGGCTGATCAAGGCAGGCGCCACCGAGCGGATCTTCGAAGCGGTGAGCCGTCAACTCGACCGCCAGGGCTACATCGCGCGGGGCGGACAGATGATCGACGCGAGCATCGTGCCGGCGCCGAAGCAGAAGCTGACCCGTGACGAGAAGGAGATCGTTCAGCAGGACGCCATGCCGGCCGAGTGGTCGCCTTCGAAGCGCCGGCAGAAGGACGTGCAGGCGCGCTGGACGAAGAAGCATGGCAAGAGCTACTTCGGCTACAAGCTGTCCACGAGCGTGGACAAGCGACACAAGCTGATCCGCCGCGTGCAGGTGAGCACGGCCAGCGAGCACGACACCTTGCACTTCGAGGGCGTGCTCGACGCCGGCAACACCAGCCGCGATGTCTACGCTGACAAGGGCTACGTCGACGGCGAGCGCGAGCAGCGGCTGAAGGCCCAGGGCTGGCGCATGCATATCCAGCGCAAGGGGCAGGCGGGCAAGCCGTTGTCGGACTGCCAGGAGCGACGCAACCGGCGCATTGCCAAGACCCGCGCCCGGGTGGAGCACATCTACGCCAGCCTGGAGCAGATGGGTGGCAAGGCGCTGCGCTCGATCGGCCTGGACCGTGCGACGCTGCATCTGCACTGGAAGGCGGCGACCTACAACCTGCGGCGTCTGTGCACGCTGATGGAGGTCGGTCCGCAGCCCTTCTGACGCCCGAAATGGGCTTGGACCGGTCGAAATCGACCGGATCCAGGCGCCAGAGGGCACAAAGATCCTCGCGCTGCCCTTCGCAGGGCCCGGAACTGGGCTCGATTGCGGCGTCATCAGGGCGATGTCAGCTCAAAAACCGGGTAATTCGAGGTGCCCTTTAGTCATCTTGTCATTTGGCGCGAAGATGCGCTCCAAAACGCACAAAAGCTGCAGCGCCTGGCAGCGTTCAATGCGATGCGCTCCCAAGTCAACATCGTCATTGCAACCGCCGAGAATGAGAACCAGCTGTTTCAGGCAATCTGCGACTTGGCCATTCAATACGGCGGGTTTCAGTTGGCTTGGATTGGGCGCCCCAATGCAACAGGTCGCTTTGAATTTGTTGCGTGCAGCGGCGAAATTGGCTACCTGGACGGACTCTATATCACCACGGATACCACCGTGTCCGAAGGGCGCGGACCGACTCCTCGCACATGGTTCGAGAGTCGAGCCCATTTCAGCGGATCGTTTGGTGCAGCGCCAGCGCTGCAGCCCTGGGTGGAGAAGGCAAAGCGCTTTGGCCTGAATTCAACTGCGACGCTACCCATCCAGCGGCTCGGAAGGACCTCAGAAGTTTTCGTGGTCTACCACAGCGAGATGGATGCCTTTGACGCTGAAATGCGCGGCTTGCTTGAGGATATTGCCGCGGATCTTTCTCGCGGATTAGCCCGGTTGGCGAGCCGCCAACGTGAGTTGAAACTTGGTGCACAACTTGACGCCGCACGGAGGTTCGAACGCAGTCTTTTTCAAAAGAATGCGGCCGGTCTTTATCTGATCGATGCACATCGCAAAATCCTTGATGTCAACCCAGCTCTATGCGCGATGACAGGCTATGAGTCGAGTGAACTGATCGGCTTGACCACGGCCGCACTTCATGTCGATGTGGATGCATACGACGACTGGGAGCACCGGTTCATCGCGTCGATGCAAGGTTCGACCATCGATCATGAAGCCGTGCCCTTCCGACGCAAAGACGGCAGCCGGGGTGCCGCCAAGCTCATGACGGCCTCAGTAGAACTGCCAGACGGATCTCCGGGTGTCCTGGTGAGCGCAATTGACATCTCGGCGCTTCAACAAGCGAATGAGGCCATGAGTTATCAGGCTCGCCACGATGCGTTGACAGGGCTTCTAAACCGGTTCGCGCTCGAATTACTCCTCCCCATCTCCGTAGTACGGGGGCGCCATCAGAACAGTGTTTTCGCAGTCGGCATGATCGACCTTGACGACTTCAAATTCATCAATGACACGTGGGGACACGATGCCGGCGACCGGTTGCTCCAAGACTTCGCAGCGCGGCTGAAGGCGCACACGCGGGGTTCGGACATCGTTGCGCGCCTCGGAGGGGACGAATTTGTCATCGTGACGGAAAACATCGACGAGCTCCAGGCGATTGACCAGCTCCATGACATCTTCGACCTTCTTCATCAATGCGTGGAAACGCCCTTCGAGATCTGCCCCGGCGTCTTTCAGACCATGGGGATGACGATGGGCGTGGCACTTTTCCCACTCGATGCCGAAGACGGGGATGCGCTGCTGCGTCAGGCCGATGCTGCCATGTACCAGGCGAAACTGCATAAACACGACAGAAAGCATTGGTGGCGCATTGGAGGCAATCCCGATTCAGACGCTGACCGTGAAGAAGAACTCGACCCTTACGGCCTCGACGCGGCTTCGCTTCTGGAAAGCATGCAGCCCCAGATCAAGGCGCTGACTGACAAGTTTGTCGACGAGTTTTTCGCGAACCTGAGTCAAACAACAGACCCTTCGAACATCTTGAAGCAGCTCACGAGCACTGAAGCCGACAATTTGCGACGTGTCCAAACCCAGCATTTTCTGTTTCTATTCTCACCAAACACCAGCCAGCAGGAGATCGCAAGGCGTGCCGAACGCCTTGGGACCGTGCACACGTTGGTCGGCGTGACGGCGTCTTTGCTGGTGCAGTCTTTATCGCTGTATCGGAGCCATCTTGGCGATGTCATACGCACCGCGGTGCTGCAATCTCGCCAGCGTTATCGCCTACTTTTCATCGCGGACGTCCGTCTTCAAGACGATCTGCAGGCTCAGTTGGATCAGCAGGCCTCTGTTTTGAGTGCCTACATGGATCCGCTGGCGAGGCCCCTTCCTGCGCCGGGCGCACTCTGGGCTGACATAAGCACCGACGAGATTGACGGGCTTGGCCAGCTTCCGGGCGTGCACGGGGTAATGTTGATGCGCTTGACGTCAAGCGGGGTCTTTGTTGTTGAGCGTAGTGCCGGAGTCAAGAGCCGAGCCATCGCAGCTTTATTGGCAACGCCAGGAATGGAGCCTGTGGTGGATCCTCAATCACCTCGGGGTCACGGGCTCAGCGCCGTCGCATGGCGCAGTGCAGAAATCCAGCGCTCCGCCTCCTATGCAAGCGACGCCCGGTATGCGGCGTGGCACTCCCAGGCCAGTGCGCTGGTTGTCCGCTCGTCACTCAGCATCCCTGTCCGCGATGTTCTCGGCAATACGGTGGCCGTCCTGAGCTTCTTTGGCGCCTATCCAAACCAGTTCGAATCGGCGACGATGCAACAATTCGCGCGCGGTCTGCAGGAGCGCTGGGGCCAAATCTGGTCTCGCTGTTTGGCCATCGCGCCAGTCGTGCGGGAAAAACAGGCTAAAGCGATTCGTGAGCGCCTGTTTTCTGGCGGATTGCAGATGTTCATTCAACCCGTCGTTGACCTCCGGGACGGAAGCGTTCCCAAGGTCGAGGCATTGGCTCGCCTGATACTGGAGGACGGCAAAGTGCTTGCGCCCGCCCAATTTCTGCCGCTGCTAGGCGATACCCAGCTCGATCACCTCTTTCGCATCGGGCTAAGCCAAGCGCTCGATCATTTGGTGTCTTGGGATAGGCAAAATCTACCGCTTAGCGTCGGTGTGAATTTGGCACCCTCAACTCTGCTTGATCCCAATTGCGCCTTCTGGGTTGAAGAAGCGCTGCGCGCCCACGAGATCGCTCCCCATCGGCTCAGCCTGGAACTGTTGGAGACAGAGAGCCTCGACCATACAGCGCAGGATGAGGCCATCGAAAAACTGACCCGCCTTGGCGTCAACCTTGTCATGGACGATCTGGGATCGGGGTACAGCAGCCTGATACGGCTCTCTATGGTTCCGTTCAACGCGATCAAAATTGATCAGAGCCTTGTTCTCGGTTTACGAAAGTCACCGCTGCTGAATCTTTCGATGATTCGGGCCATGGTTCAACTCGGCCATGACCTCGGCCGCGAAGTGATACTCGAAGGCTTGGAGGACACAGGAATGATGGAAGCCGCCTTGATTCTTGGCGCAAATTTTGGTCAAGGCTATGGTTTAGCGCGGCCCATGCAGGCAGAGTCGCTGCCAGGTTGGCTGGCAGCGTTCCGGGCACCCATCGTCGCCCAAAAAGTGCAAACGTATCTGGGAGCGCTAGCTCACCATTGGCTCTATACCCAGTCGGTTTTGGCGGATGTCCATATTCCTCTGCAGACATGTCCGGTCACTGCATTCTTCGAGTCGCGCGGCCTCGCTGATTCAGAACCCGCAGAGTGGCACGTAAGGTGCCATGCAGGCGGAAACATCCATGAAGCAAGCCAAAAATTGACAAACTGGCTGATCGAAAAGGTGCTTGGTGAAGGGGTGAATGCTCCCCCGACTACTCGCTACGCGCTGTAGTCGGGGGATGCGCGGTGAAATTACCTAACGAAGGTGCCACCAGACCGGCCAGACCCGAACCGCTGCCAGGCGACGTGGTAAGTCCAAGTCCGTGACCCATCCCCTCCCCCCGCGACAGCGCCATGCATTGAGCGGCGGGAGATTTCATTGGATCAATCTGCAGATTCCACCCGACACCTCAAATTTTTGCAATGTGTGCCGTTAATCTACCGAAGGCCAAACGCGAGCCTGAAGTAATTGCCGGCAGAAGATTGGCTCCAGTAGGACATCCAAGTTCATTGGAACCAGTGAAAGGACCTGCAGCCACAAACCCGCCCATTGAGATCTAAGAAATCGAAGTCGTGGCCGTGTCTGCAGGCTACATCGCAGCATTGGCGATTCTGCCATGCCCATGAATTTCCCATCTGGCCCGAACACTTTCCCACCATGCGATGCAACGCCCGGGCCCCAAGGAACTACACAAGCTACGCGGCGTGGTCATAGCGGCCAACGCCGCTTTTGCGCTGCTGCTTATCGGGTTATTAGCTTGGCGCTACGGCGCCATCGAGGCGAACACTGGAAAAATGCTCGGCACCCAGTCGGCCTTATGGGCAGACGCGATAAGCCAGCGCTACGCTCGCATCGCGACCGTGTGCGACGCTATGCGGGACAAATTAGACGCCTCTCCTGGTCTGTGGGGCGAGCCCAGTGGGTTGGATCCCTTGATGGCCGGATTCCTGAGGCAAGTTCCTTCCGTCAGCAACATCAAGCTTGTTACTGCCGGTGGGAACATCGTCGCATCCATGCCTGCCCGCGCCAGTGGCACACGCTTTGTGCATGCGCAAGACGGCGCAGGCGCGTTGCCCGCTGGGTTGCAGATTGGCAGACCCAGGCCGGCATCTGGTGGCGGTTTGGTTACGCCGGTACGCTGCACAGTGCCCGGTCCCTCGGCGGGCAAGCAAGGCATTCTGGAGTTCGGCCTGCGCACCCAAGACATCTTGCAATCCATAGGGCGGCGCGAGGATGCCGCGAACGGCGATCGGCCGTCACCGGCCGTAGGGCTCATCCGCAGCGACGGTTACTTGCTCGCACGCTTACCGGCCTTTGGATCCCGCGCCACGAACGACGAATTTACCTTGCCCTCGCGGGGCGTTCTCGCAACGACCCTGGCAGCACATCACGCACATGGGCACGGTATCGTTTTCGGCTGGGTGCCATCGGCAGATGCGCATGACATCATCGCCTGGCAACGTTTGCCCGGCCACAACGTCACAGCCTTTGTCAGCCTGCCGCGCAGCGTCGTCCTCAAGTCCTGGGCGACGCAGGCAGCCCCGACGCTCATCGGCTGGCTGATCCTGCTCGCGGTACAGGCCGTGGGATGGCCCTGGATCACGCGCCTGTATCAGCGTCAGAACCGCATGATGCGCTTTAACGCCGCATTGGCGGCCATGAGTCAATTGGCCGTCCGCGCAGGCAGCGCGGACGCATTGCTGCGGGACGCCTGTCGGATCGCCACCGAGCAGACCGGGGCGCGCCTGGCCTGGATTGGCAGTCCTGATGCACAGGGTCGGTTAACTTTTGATGCGGCACACGGTCTCGTGGACTACCTTGCGGACCTGGACTTGTGCATCCATGCCGAGCAGCCCCAAGGCCGAGGACCGGCAGGACTGGCATGGCGTTCTGGACGCGCTTACTTCGCGCAAAGCTATACGGATCCCATCGCAGCACCGTGGCGTGAGCGAGCGGCCCAGTATGGGTTCGGGGCGCTGACCGTGCTACCGATCTCCACAGCAGGCAAGGTCGCCGCGCTCTTTTGCGCCTATCACCCGACTGGCAACACCCTGGACTCCGATCTGCGATGGCTGCTTGAACAATTGGTGCTCGAGATTGGACGCGGTCTGGACCGGCTGGCGCTACAGGCCGCCGAACGCGTTGAACGCGAGAGCCGCGAACGCCAACAGGAAATTCTGCGCGCCATCTTGGCTGAAATCGAAACGCTCATCGGTGCGCGCAACGACACGGACCTGATGGTCTCAGCGTGTACACGCCTTCTTGAAAGCGGCCTGTTTGCCGCGGCATGGGTCGGATCCCCAAATGAGCAAGGCCATATCCAAGTGCTCGCTGCCGCCGGCAATGGCGCCGAGATTCTTGCCGAGTTTCCACAACTCACGCTTCAGTCAGCTCCCGCTTTGCAACAGGCGCTGCAGACCGACGCACTGAGGCTCGACACTTGCGCGCTGTCGCCCCTTCTCACACCGTGGCAGCCTTACGCGCTGTCTGACTGGACCCAAGCAGCTGCTGTGCTCACGATTCACCGGCATGGCGTCCCATGGTCACTACTGGTCCTTGTGGCACAGAATCGCGATGACCTCGACGATGCCATGCTCGGCATGCTTCGGTGGGTTCCCGAGCTTCTAAGCCGTGCCCTGGCCGAGTTTGACCTCAAGGCGAATCTGCAGTCTGAGCAGTTGCTTCAGGCCCACCTTGCATGGCACGATGCGCTCACCCGGCTGCCGAACCGTGTGGCGCTGGAAGCCCACCTGCCGCTCGCGATGGCGCGCACACGACGCCACGGCACAGTGCTTGCCGTCGGCGTCATCGATATCGATGATTTCAAACGGGTGAACGATCAGTGGGGGCACCCAGCTGGCGACGACCTCTTGCAGCAACTCGGCCAACGGCTGAAGGCTGCGGTGCGCGACAGCGATATGGTGGCACGCCGTGGTGGGGACGAGTTTGTCGTCGTGCTCGAGGGACTCCAGCGAGAGTGCGACCTGCCCATCCTTCTCGAGCGCCTGCACTCCGCAGTGGAGGTGCCTTTTGCCTTGGAGGGCGATACGCTGGCTCAAGTGGGCATGAGTCTGGGCCTTACTCTGTACCCGATCGACGAGTCGGAGCCCGATCTGCTGTTGCGCCACGCCGATGCTGCGCTTTACTCGAGCAAGGCACACAAGGCCGACCGTCCTGCGTGGTGGCTGCGCTGGAGTGAGGGTTGGGGCGAAGACAGCACGACAGCGGCCGCGCCGCATCCCCTGCCCCCCTATGGGGACGAAGTTAGCCGCTTGCTTGCACTGTTGCAGGATGCTGTTGGCCAAACGGCCGAGCAGTTTATCGAACACTTCTACGGCAAACTCGCCTACCCGTCCCAATCTGCGCGCATTGTCCAATCGTTAAGCGAAGACGAACTGACCAGACTCAAACGCCGTCAAACGACTCACTTGCGTTGCATCATGGCACCTGGACTGCGCGAGATCAAACACCGCCAAGCCGCTTCGCGCGTGGGCTTTTGGCATGCGTTGGCCGGCGTTCCCATTGGCTCGGTGGCGAGCAGCCTGGGTTGGTACCTGCAGCAGTTACAGAAACAAATGGCCAAGCATCCTGTGCCAGTACGCGACGGCCAACAGCTCGCCCAGGCCATCTCGGCACGCCTGCAGGTGGAAATCGAGGCCCAGACCCAATCTGCGCACGATCTGCGCGAGCAATACCAGCTTGCCCTCACGAGCCTGGAGCATATGCTGCGCGATGCAACGCAGTGGCCCGATGTGATGCGCGCCGCGCTAAACACCGTGGTTCAGCTTCCGGGCATGAAGGGAACCGCTCTGTACAAGGCCAACTCCGATGGCCGCCTCATGCCCGAGTTCAGCGCTGGCCGATTCGATGCCTACGTGCAAGAACTCATGGCTCGTGACATCGCGCCGCTGGATCTCGACGAACGCAATAGCCTCGGTAACGGACCACAACCCCGTTGTTGGCGTAGCGAGCGCATTGAAACCAACCCAAGTTTCATCACCGATGTGCGCATGGCGCCGTGGCGCGAAGCGGCCGTCGCCGCCGGCATCCGCAGCTCGGCTGCAGTGCCGGTCAAAGACGCGCGCGGGCGCATGCTTGGAGTCTTCGGCTTGTACGGCGGCACCCCGGGGATGTTTGAGCCACCGGATATGCGTCGATTCATGCAGTCGCTGGAATTGCTGTTCGAGCGCGCCTCGCGCTGTTTGCAAACCGGCAGCGGTCGCGTGCCAGGTGTGGAAGATCGCCGGCCTTGGCGCGCCCGCCTGTTCAACGGCGGATTGGACATGTTTGTGCAGCCGATCGTGGACCTGCGTACCGGCCTTCCCGGAAAGGTCGAGACTCTCGCTCGGCTGCGCCTCGAAGATGGCCGTGTCATCACTCCAGACCAGTTCCTGCCCTGGTTTGGCACCGCCGAACTCGTTCGCCTGTTTACTCTCGGGCTGGAGCAAACCCTCAACCACGTCAAGGACTGGGGCAGACAGGGCCTGCGTGTGGACGCGTCAATCAACCTGCCACCAGAAGTGCTGTTGCACCCGGACTGCGTCCAGTGGGTCCGGGAAGGCCTGGAGCAATTTGACATCGAGCCCAATCGACTGCATCTGGAAATCCTCGAAGACGCCGAGTTCCAGGACGGCGAGCGCCGCGATGCGGCAGTGCATGCGCTCGCCGCCCTCGGTGTGCGCCTGGTGATGGACGACCTCGGTTCCGGATACTCCAGCCTTCTTCGCTTGCGCACTCTCCCCTTCCACGTCGTGAAGATTGACCAGGGTCTCATGCGCGAAGCGGGGCGCGATCCGGTGAGGGTCGTACGCTTCATCGGATCACTCGTACGCATGGCGCAAAGCCTCGGGCTTTGCGTCGTGGTGGAAGGCCTGGAAACCCCGGAGCTGGTGGAAGTGGCCGCTGCGCTTGGCGCACAGTTCGGTCAGGGCTACGCCTTCGCGAAGCCGATGCCGGCAGAAGATTTCCCGGACTGGGTAAGTCAGTTCATACCGCGCTTTCACGCAGCATTCGACGTCCTGCGTCCGTGCACCCCTTTGGGCTGTCTGGCCCGTCAGTGGGCTCTTGACGGGAGCGGAGAGCCTCTCGCGCCGCTCCCACGGATCGTTGCGCCGCAATCGACGGTGAGATACCACCACAAGCAATCCCTACAGCATGCACACCGATTGCCACCTCCGGCTAAGCTGGCCGCGCGCAGTGCATGGAGCCGCGACGACGATCGATTGCCTTCAGCATCGAAGGAGGCAGACTCGTCGATCGAACAAGGAATCGCCTTGGCCGAAGAATTTCCTGAAAGGATCTAGCCCTCTACGTGTGGACAACTGCCACGCCTTGAACGGCAGCGGCGTCCAGATGCTGCCGTGCATGCCACAACACCATGATTGCCACGCCTGCGATGCGAATGGGACGATCGATGCACTGGCAAACTCACCGTGCTGGCCCGCTTTGCGCGCAAGCGTGGCAACCCGGTGCTTCTTGAGCCAGCGCTGGCCGTGGCGTCGTCTGCTGCCCTTGGCCGTCCGACGTTGTTCCAGGCGCGTTATGTGCGCGCCGCAGATCCACAAGGCGAGGGCGAGCTCAACAAGTCGCGCGTGCACTCATGGCACACTCGGCAACGAAGCCTCCCCTCGCCTCTTCATGCCTGTCGTTTGCCCTGGCTCTGCCACGGCTGCGCGCGCTCCAAGCGGTGCCGTCCCGCCTGCTTGGCACGCAGCAGAGCCGCATCTGCGCGCTGGTACAAGCTGGAAAACCCCTCGCCCGCGCACCACTGCGCAATGCCGCCGCTAAAGGCAACGCTGATCCGATTGCCGGTGCCGTGATGCAACACGCGCTTGGTGGTCAGCGCATGCAGCAGCCGTTCGACGACGAGCCACGCACGCTCAGTGTCAGCGTCAGGCAGCAAAAGCATGAACTCTTCACCGCCCATGCGGGCAATACTGTCCGTGGGGCGTATCAGGCCTTGTGCCAGCTGCACCAAGGCGCAAAGCACCGCGTCGCCGAGATCGTGGCCGTAAGTGTCGTTGACCTGCTTGAAATGGTCCAAATCAATCAGTGCCACCGACAGCGGCTGATTTTGGCGTTCTGCGCGAGCGGCATCACGAACGAAGGCGATGTCGAGCCCACGGCGGTTGAGTGCGCCGGTGAGCGGGTCTTCCTGAAGCTTGAGGCTTGCCTGTTCAAGTTCGCTCTCCAAGCTCTGGATGCGCTCGTGCGCCTGCGCTGCCTGCCGCTGCACTTCCGCGAGATGGCTTCCAAGTTCACCGCTGCGTTGCTGCATCTGCCAGCCCTGCTCCAGGATGCCCTGCACAATCACGCGAATTTCCTCCCAGTCGCCGCTGCCTTCAAGCCTTCGCAGATCACCCTCAAGCATTTGGTTATAGCTGGCGCTGTGCTCGGCAAATACCACCAGGTTGCGCACGACCAGGCCAATGAGTTCCTTGGCCGTGGCGCGCGCCTCGTCGGCGCTCTTGTGCAGCACGCCCTGCCGAAACAGAACCTGTTTGAGACTTCCCTGCGCCTGCTCGATACGGTGCATGTCGAGCGGCGGGCGCAGAGTGTCCTGGATCGCGGCCATCTGCGCGCCCACCCAGTGGTCCTGGGCCACCAGTTCGCCAAGGTTGTCGAGCATCAGGGCGAAGAGGCCAACGAGCCCATCGCGCACCGCTTCATCCTCCGCGTGCAGACGCTCCCACTGCATCCAAATCTCGCGACTCTCGACTCCGAGCCGGCTCGCCTCAACACTGTCCCCCTCCCATTTTTCGGCAAGGCCAATGAGAGCCTCCGCTCGCAATTTCAGGGCCTCATCGCGGCAGTAAGGCAATACCGCATATCTCAAGCTTTGCAGCCACAATCCATGCCACAACCCGTCAGCACTTTCAAGGCCCGGCGTTGACTCCGACGGGGCTGGCGCATTCCGGCTGGGCAGCGCCGCCCAATGGTCCACAAGTTCTGCCAAGCGTCGACGCAACGCGCCGGTATCGGGTAACGCCTGCGACCCTGGCGCCAAGGCGTGGATCGCCTGGCGTTTCTGCAATTGGGTGAGCCCCGATTGCGAACGTTCCCACTCGGCCACAAGGCTCAGCAACAAGGTGCCCCAAGGCACCTCCTCCGCCTGCGCGGGCTTCCGCGGAGCGTCATCTGCCGAAGTCTTGCCCGACTCTGACTCGGGGGGGCCCGCAGGAGAGCCCTTTTCGAGTTCTGCGTAGATTCGGCTGTAATTCTGCGGTGTTGGCGGCAGGCGCGCCTCGGCCAGGCGCCTGAGTGTGGTGCGTGCGAGCTCTGTGGCAGGCGTTGTCGTTGTTGTTTTTAGCATGTTGTTATTGTGATCTGACTGGCACCCATCATGGTCCGGGTCAAGCCAATGGAAAATCTGGCGGCTGCGCGCTCCCCGGGCTAGCCTCGCGTTCGATGCGCCACAACCAGGCCAGCAATTCCGCCACCGCAAGATATAGCGCTGGCGGAATCTTCTCGTCAAGGTCGACATGCATGAGAAGCTGCACGAGTTGTGGAGAATTATGGACGTAAACACCCGCTTCACGCGCGCGCGCCACAATGGCCTCGGCCACGAAGCCTCTGCCCTTCGCCACGACCTCCGGCGCGCCACCCCGCTCGCGGTCGTATCGCAAGGCAACAGCCTCGCGCTCACTGTGCCCTAACTCGGCGCCGGCTTTCTGGGTCATGGCGCAGAAGCTGCGGGCTCGGACTGCAGCGTCAACTCGTCCATCTGCAGGCCTGCGGCTCGCAGTGCCTGGCCCAACTCCTCGCCCCGGACCCGCAGACGATGGAGTGACGCTTCGTGCTGGCTCAACTGCAATTGCACCCGCACGCGCCCACCGGCACCCAGATGCACACTGGCCACGAGCGGCCCCAGGTTCGGCAGATCAAGCTCGAGCACTGAAGTCCAGCCGCAGGCCTCCGGAGTTGGTGCCAAAGGACCGTGCCCCGCATCGTCGGGCTCAATGCGCCATTTCATCTGCTGGCCCGCCCAGATTTGCCCTGTCCATTGGACGGACCCCTGCGCCAGGGTGGCAAGTTGCTGCTGCACCAGGCCCACTAAAGACGCCGGAATATCGCCACCGTTGGCTTGATGCGGGGATGGGAGTGTGAGCAGACTCGTGTATGCAACGAGTGCCTGCTGCGCGTGAGCAACCGGGATCGGCGACGCGGACAGCTGAGGTAGCGCCTGATCTGTTTGCACACCCGTTGCTGACTGCCCCATTTGTGAGGGCCCGGTGCCGGTGTAGGGTGGAGTGGCCCTGGCTTCCGCAGCAGCGGGGTTGCCGGAAGCGGGCGCGCCAGTCTGAGTCTGAGACCCAAGTGGCTGCGTGCTCGGCGATGCCGAATACTGGGCTTGCGGTTCGGCCAGCAGTGCCGTCAAAGGCAACCGTCCCTGCGCCCACGCGACAAGGTGACTTTCGTAGAAAAGGCCGCTGGCGTGGATTGATTGCGCCAGTTGAGACGCCAGTTGTCCAGCGCTTCCGGCCCTGGATGGCGCCCATACCGGGCGAGCCGACTGCATCGCATGGGGCTGTGGCGTCAACTGCTGCAACCGCCCGAGCAATTGCGCTGTCGGCGAGAGCTCGATCGCGTCTGCCACGGGTGCGCTTGCGGGGGCAAGCAGGAAGGTCAGGGGCGTGCCGGGCTTGGGCTGCGGTGCAAGCGTGCCTTGGACCGTTGCCTGCGAATTTGGGTTGTCGAGCGCGGCAACCACGATCAGCGGCAGCATTTGCCCCTTGGCATAGCTGCCGGGCAGCGTGGCCGCAACCAGGGTCTGACCCAGTCGCAGCAAAACCTGGCCGTCTGCCTGTGTCTGTACGACTTCAGCCATGATGCGCGTGCCGGGCGGCATCGCAAGCGATGTGGCTTGGCTGCCGGACGGCGTTGCCGCCCGGCTGTCGAGTGTGGCGCCGCCAGCCGGGGAAATCGGCAAGGTTGATGCGGGATTTGGAATGCCGCTCACGCCTGGCTATCCACCAGCCTGAGCATCAACTCGGCCTCAGCCTCGCTCAACCCGCAACGAGCAGCTATTGCACGCACCGTCATCCCTTGCGCGACAAGTTGCTGCATCAACCCAAGCATTTGTGTTCGCAACTCCGCCTGTGTCGGTGCCACGCCTGCACGGGCTCCAGACGCAGCCGCCTGCACTGTGTCTGTTGGAGGTTTGATCTCGGTTTGTCTCTGGGTTTGCACTGCGCTCGGTTGCGCCACGGAATCGGGGGAAGGGGATGCCTCCGCGCGGGACGGCAGGCTGTTCTCGACCGCTTGCGCATCGGGCGTCGGGGCGTCAGGCCGAAGGCGAAAGATCGCACCCGCACCGGCTCGCCTCGGATCGGCAGTCCTGCTGTCAGCGCCGGTCCGGTCCTCGGCCCGATAATTTTCCAACACCGTGATGCGCGCGCGCTCGTGGTCGAGTTGCGTGACGATCTTGCGCATCATGGCCATGAGGCCGAATTGCAGCAGGATGATGAGTGCTGCGAGCACTAGCAAAAAAATGATCATGATGAATGACAGGGGCTCCGTAAATGGCATCCGCACAGTTGCCAATCATCCTGGTTACGCCAGCTCATCTATCTGGCCGCTGCGCGGACTCTCGGGTTCTCCCGAGGCCGACGACCCGCCACCAGGTGCTGTCTTGGCTTCAGGTGATCCGCGCTTTGGCGGCTTGCGCTGCGGCTCCTGGTGGGTTCGCGACTGGTTGCTCACCGGCTTGACCGGTGCCCACGGCTCCACAGGCCCAACCGGATTGACATCATCGCTCTGGCTCATGTTCGCCCTTCCTACCGGACCGGCCCGGGTTTTACCTCAATCAGGAGCCAATCCCCTGAACTTGCATACACGCCAATCTCAATGCGCGAAAAAACTCTGCAGGCGGCTCTCGATGATGCGCGGGTTTTCGCCTTCTGCGATGGCGACAATCCCTTCGACAACGAGCTCCTGTAATTTGGCCCTCTCGTGAACAATGCCCTTCATCTTGTTCGCAACTGGAAGAAAAAACAAGTTGGCTGAGCCCACACCGTATATGGTTGCCACAAACGCCACCGCGATGCCCTCGCCCAGTTTGCTCGGATCTGCAAGATTTTCCATCACGTGGATGAGGCCGAGCACGGCCCCCAAAATACCCACCGTCGGCGCGTAACCACCAGCCGATTCCAGGACTTTGGCGGCCTGACCGTCATGGTGCTCGATCGCCCCGATTTCTTGTTCAAGCGTTGAGCGTATCTTCATGGGATCGGTGCCATCTACCAGCATCTGAAGCCCCTTGTGCGTGAACGGATCGGCCACGTCATCGACCAGTGATTCGAGCGAAAGAAGCCCGTTTCTGCGCGCCGCGTCGCTCCATTGCAGGATCATACTGATTGCGGCGCGTGGATCCATAGCTGGCGGCCTCACCACCCACGGCAGCATCTTGAGCGAGCGCAGGAATACGGGAAGCGGGTATTGCAACATGGCCGCGCCAGTGGTGCCGCCAATAACAATGAGGAAAGCCGTAGGCTGGACGATCGAGGCGATATGCCCGCCTTCAAGGAGTTGCCCGAGAAGGATGGAGCCCAGAGCGATAACAAGGCCTGCGATGCTAAGGATGTCCATAATTGACGGCGGCAAGCTCGTGGTTGGCGTCCGGGGCTCAGCCTGCACGCCCAGCGCCATGCGCCTGAAGACTGGCGCGCAGGCGCATGACTGCCTGCTTCATCAACTGGCTCACGCGCGACTCACTCACCTCGAGCACTTGGCCGATTTCCTTGAGCTGCAGGTCCTCCTGGTAATACAGGGAAAGGATGAGGCGCTCGCGCTCGGGCAGATCGAGGATGGCAAGCTGAAGGTCACGCTCGAGTTGCTCATCCTGCAACGCTGCGTCGGGCTGTGCGATTGAGGTGTCGGCATGGCGTTCGGTGTAATCGGAGCCCTCACCCAACGTGAGGTCCTCCAGATAGACGAGCTGCAAGCTGCTTTGTGCCAGCGCCCCGTGGTAGACCTCGATCGACCATCCGAGGTGCTCAGCAATCTCCAGGTCTTCGGGTGGCCGGCGCAGGCGTTGGGTAAGACTCTGGATAGCCTTTTGGATTGCCCGTTCTTGCGTGCGGCTGCGGCGCGGCAACCAGTCCTGGCGCCGCAGCTCGTCGTAGATTGCGCCACGGATACGGATCGCCGCATAGGCACCGAATTGCGAAGGTGATTGCTCCTGACCGCGCTCCAGCGCATCCCAGAGCCCGATCATGCCTGCCTGCTCGAGATCGGCAATGTCCACCGAGGCTGGGAGTTGCGCCGCCATCTGCCCCGCGATACGACGCACCATCGGCAGGTAGCGTGCCAGGCGCTCCTCCCGAGATTCGATTGGGTTGTACACGACAGGTTTCATCCGGGATATAGGCTGGCGATCATGCTGACGCGGCGGACTGTTCGGCCTGCAACCACTGCGCCATGAAAAACTCGATTTGTCCGCCAGGCCCCTCGGGCAGCGGCCACCCCTGCACGCGTGCGCTCAACGCCGCAAAAGCCACTGAGGCCGGGCTTTGAGGTGCGCTTTCGACGACAGCGCGCTGCGCTCGTACTGCGGCGCGCAGCGCAGCGTCCAGTGGAATTGCTCCGACAAGGTCCAGCGAGACGTCCAGGTAGCGGTCAGCCACGCCACAAATTTTGGCAAAGAGGGCCCGGCCCTCGCGCGCATCACGCACCATGTTGGGCAGCAAGTGAAAGCGCTTGAGCCCATACTGTTTCGACAACACTTTGATCAGTGCATAGGCGTCGGCCACCGATGCGGGCTCGTTGGACAGCACGACGACGAGATGCTGCGCGGCGCGACTGAAGGTCAGTACGTCGCCCGAGATGCCCGCCGCGCAATCGACGAGCAGATAATCGAGCTGAATGTCCAGCCTGCTCACCGCGTCGATCAAACGCGACTGGCTCTGCGTATCGAGCGCAGCCATGTGCGCAACGCCGCTGGAGGCCGGCAATACCCAGATGCCATGAGGTCCCTGCACCAACACCTGCTCAAGTGTCTTCTCGCCCGATAGCACGTGCGAAATGTTGTAGCGAGGCGCCAGCCCAAGAAGGATATCAATGTTGCCCAAACCCAGGTCAGCATCGAACACCAGTACGCGGCGGCCCGCCATGCCGAGGCGCACCGCCAGATTGGCAACAACGTTCGTCTTGCCAACCCCACCCTTGCCACTGGCCACGGTAATGACCTTCGTGGCAGGCCGTTGCAGGCGACGCAGTCCTTCGGCTTGGTCCATGGGTCTCATCCTCAGCGGCTCGAGGCGCCAGCAAGCTCGATGCCTGCGCCAATAGGGTCCCGATCCGGGGCTCTGTCACTTTGCAGCAAAGTCACCATCTTAGCGAGCGATGGCACGTGCAGATCCTCGGGAACACGCTGGCCGTCGGTGTAGAACCAAAGGGGTAGTCCGCGTTCCACGAGCCATTGCAGCGCCGCGCCAAAAACTGGAGTCTCGTCGAGTTTGGTGAGAATGCACGCCGCAACCGGTAGATGGCGGTAGATCGCCCAAAGTGCGTCATAGAAGCCCAGTCCCATGCCGCCGTTGATCAGCATCAGCCGGGTCACGCGGTCGCCGAATGCCTGAAGCCACTGCATCTGCTCGGCCAGACGGGCGTCGCGCGGCGACAGGCCGATGGTGTCGATGAGCACGAACGCGCGGTCAGCAAACGCTTCGAGGTGGTCCTCGAGCTCCTTCGCATCGCGCGCCACCGCCACGGGAACCCCGAGAATGCGCCCGTAGATCTTGAGTTGCTCCACGCCTCCAATACGGTAGGTATCAGTGGTGACGAGGGCAACGGTCTGGGTGCCGTGGCGAAGAACCAGGCGCGCGGCGAGCTTGGCTATCGTTGTGGTTTTACCCACACCGGTGGCACCCACCAAGGCGTAAATGCCTCGTGTAGCCACCGGCTCGTCTGGCATGGCCAAGCGCTGCACGATATCCGACAGGGCGGAGTTGAGCTCGGCTGCCCCTGCAGCAGCCTGCTCCGCATATGCTGGGGCAAACCCCAGGCTTTGAAGCCTCAGGGACAAAGGCGACGCTGATGCGCCGTGGCTGGGTGCACTACTGGCGACTGTGGTCTGTACCCACTGCCGCAGCTGCTGAACCTCTTGACGCAGAACACCGATCTCGCTCGACCATACGGGTTGTATCTGGGCGACTTCGGTTGGCGCCGAACTCTGCGCGCCGGACGCCGCCGAACGGATGGGCGCTGCAACGCTGGCGGCAGGCCTCGCTGGTACGGGCGCAGGCCTTGGCGCGGCGGGCGCCGGCGGCTGAGCAATGCCTCGCGGAGCAAGGGCAGGAGCAGGATCGGTGCGTTGTTTCGCCAACACCTGGGGCGCCGGCTTGGACTGGGACGACACGCTGACAGACTGGGCCTGCCCGCCTGCATCTCCAACGGCTTGCTCCGCCTGGATGTGGCTCGCGTCAAAATCCACCGCAGCCATGAGTTCAACACCGCCGACGATTTCGCGGTTCGACAGAATCACGGCGTCCGGCCCCAGGTCGTTGCGAATGCGTGCGAGCACTTCGCGAGTGCTGGTGCCGGTGTAGCGTTTGATTTTCACGAATTACGCTCCGAGAGTGGAGATGATTTTGACTTGTTTCTGATCGGGAATCTCGGCATAGGACAACACCCGCAAGCGTGGTGCCGTGCGGGCCAGAAGCCGGGCGAGAAAGGTACGCAGAGGTGCGACCGTCAGCAATACGGGGCTTGCACCCTGTGCCTCCATACGTTGCATGAGTTCACGCGCGCGCTCCATCGTGCGCTGCGCAAGACCGGGCTCGACAGAGCTCTGGGCCGGGTCCGCGCGAAGGCCAGATAGCAGAATCTGCTCCAGTTGCCCGTCAAGGACCGAAGCTGACAGCTCCCGATTGGAGCCTGACAGCATCTGCACGATGAATGGCCCGAGTGCGAGGCGCACCCGAGCGGTGAGTTCGTCGGCGTCCTGCACCTGCGCCGCGTTCTCGGCAAGCACCTCCGCGATCGTGCGCATGTCGCGGATCGGCACGCCTTCAATCAACAGGTTCTGCAGCACCTTGCGCAGGCGGTCGGCGCTGATCAGCTTGGGAACCAGGTCTTCAACCAGCTTGGGCGATCGTGTGGACAGATGCGCGAGCAGTCCTTCCACTTCCTCGCGGCCGAGCAACTCCGCTGCGTGGGTCTGCAGGATATGGTGCAGGTGAGTGGCAATCACAGTACTGGGATCAACCACGGTATAACCCAGCTGCATCGCCTGCTCGCGTTGCGCAGGCTGGGTCCACACCGCCGGCAAGCCGAAGGAAGGATCGGTCGTGGGCTGGCCTGCGATCGGCCCCAGCACCTGGCCTGGGTTAATCGCCATCAGCATGTCCGGAATCACCTCGCCTGCGCCCACCTCCACACCCTTGAGGGCGATGCGATAGCCTCCTGGCCGAAGTTCGAGGTTGTCCCGGATGTGCACCGGCGATACGAGAAAACCCAACTCCTGAGCAAATTTCTTGCGCACGCCACGAATCCGCATGAGGAGCTCGCCGCCCTGGTTACGATCGACCAGCGCGATAAGGCGATAGCCAACGTCCAGTGACAGAGTGTCGACCGGCTCAATCTGCTCCCAGCTAACGTCCTCAGACTCGGCCGGCGCAGCTGGCGGCGGTGCCGCCGCCATGGTGGCATTCGTGCGCTCGCGCCTGATGCGAAGCCAAAGGATGCCAGCGAGAACACCTGCGGCGAACAGGAACGACAGATGCGGCATCCCGGGAACCAGTCCGACAAAGCCGAGAATCCCGGCAGCAATAGCCAGGACGTGCTTATGGCTAAATAACTGGTTGACGAGCTGGCCTCCGACATCCTGACCCGTGGAGACATTGCTGATGACGATGCCAGCAGCGATGGAAATAACCAGCGATGGAATCTGCGCGACTAGGGCGTCGCCGATCGACAACAGGGTGTAATTCTCGGCCGCCTGCGACAGACTCAAGCTGTGCATGAACACACCGATCACGAGGCCGCCAATCAGGTCAATCACCAAAATCAGGATGGCGGCAATCGCATCGCCACGCACAAACTTGCTGGCGCCGTCCATCGCGCCAAAAAAATCTGCCTCCTGGGCAATCTCGGCGCGGCGCCTGCGCGCCTCGTCCTGATCGATCTGCCCGGCGTTCAGGTCGGCATCGATGGCCATCTGCTTACCCGGCATGGCATCGAGGGTAAATCGCGCACTGACCTCGGCGATTCGCCCGGCACCCTTGGTAATCACCACGAAGTTGATCACCACGAGGATGGCAAAAATGATGATACCTACCGCGTAGTTGCCGCCGACAACGAAGTTGCCGAACGATTCGATGACCTGCCCTGCCGCGTCCGTGCCGTTTTGCCCGTGAAGAAGGATCACACGCGCTGCCGCCACGTTGAGCGAAAGACGTAGCAGCGTGGTGAGCAAAATGGCCGTGGGAAAAGCAGCGAAGTCAAGCGGCCTTGTGAGGTAGAGGGTCACGAGCAGGATCACCATCGACAACGCAATGTTGAAGGTGAATAGCACGTCCAGCAAAAAGGTCGGCAGTGGCACGACCAACATGGTGAGGATCATCACCACCAGGACGGGAGCGGCCAGCACGCGCCAATCCATGCGGCGCAGGGACCGCAGTACCGTGGTGATGCTCAACGATGGAGAGAACGACGTTGCCATGGTCAGTGCACGGGCATGGCTTCGGAGGACGTGTCAATTTCCGCGGGAATCGTCCAGTCGTCCGGCAACGCAGCGTTTTGCGGCATCACACGCAATTGGTAAACGTAGGCCAGAAGAAGCGCCACAGCGCTGTACAACGCGGCGGGTATCTCGCGCTCGAGCTCGCCATAGCGGTACAGCGCACGCGCTAGTGGCGGTGCCTCGACCACGGGGACGTGGGCCTGCGCGGCTAACTCGCGGATGCGCAACGCCACGTGGCCCACGCCCATTGCCAGCACCACAGGTGCCCGCTGCAGGCCCTGCTCGTAGGCAAGCGCCACGGCAAAATGTTGCGGATTGGTGACGACCACGTCGGCCTTTGGTACAGCTTCCATCATGCGCTTGCGAGCCCGTTCTCGCTGCATGCTGCGAATGCGCTGTTTCATTTGCGGGTTTCCCTCGCTTTCGCGCATCTCATCCTGCACATCCTGACGCGACATTTTCAGCTTGCTGTTGAGCTGAAAGATCTGCCACGGCACGTCAACTGCTGCGACCAGCACTGTGGATGCTGCAAGCCAGAAGAATGCCTGCCCACAAAGCATGGCCAGTTGCATTGGCGCACGAGCTGGCTCCACCTGCAGCAATTGCAACAGAGACCCTCGGTCGTTCCACAAAACCAGGGATGCGATGACACCGATGACCAGCGCCTTGAGCACGGCCTTGCCCAATTCGCCCAGGCCCGTACGCGAGAACATGCGCTGCACCCCTGTGATCGGATCCAGGCGCGTCCAGTCAGGCGTCAGCGCCTGAATGCTGAACACCCATCCGCCAATCGCCAAGCCTCCGGCGAGGCTAGTGGCAACCGTCAGCAGGAGAATAGGCACGAGCACAAATACGCCATACAGGCCAACATGGCTGGCCAGCCGCAACATTTGTAAAGGGTCGCGCGCCGCCGCAGACGGGATCGAAAGACCGCTGCGCAGCATTGCGCCTCCTTGCTGAAAAACCCAGCCCCCCCCATAGAACACGATTGCTCCTACGCCAAGCAGCAATAAGGTGGACGTGAGATCGCGCGAACGCGCCACCTGCCCTTTCTCGCGAGCCTGTTGCTTTCGCTTCTGTGAAGCGGGTAATTCCTTGTCCTGGGCGCCTTCGTCAGCCATGGTGGATACTCAACGCACCGATGCCTGCTGGAGCAGGCGGGTGGAAAGATCGAGGCCGACTTCCACCAGATGGCGTACCACGGTCTGCATCGCGGGCATCAAGAGGTACAAACCGACGAAACCCAACGCAAAGAACAGCGGAAAACCAATAGCGAAAAGATTAAGCTGAGGCGCCAATTTGCTCAGGGTCGCCAATCCCAAATTGGCGATGATGAGCACACCCAGCACCGGAGCCGCCAGCGCCAAGCCCAGGCTAAAGAGCGCGGAGCCCTCGAGCACCAAACTATGCCACGTCGCCGCCCCCACCCCCAGAGATGCCCCCACAGGAACCAGGGAAAAACTACGCGCGAGTACAGCGAGGAGCAGCAAATGCCCGTTTAACGCGAGAAAAAGCAGCATTGCCAAAAGGTTGAGAAAGCTTGCAAGGCTTGTGACTTGCACGCCTTGCACAGGATCAAACAGGGTGGAAAAACCCAGGCCCATCTGCAGTCCGATGACGCTGCCGCCTAGCTGCACGGCAGTGAGGATGAGAGTCATGGATACCCCCACGACACCGCCCACCAATAACTGCTGCAACACCAGCATCCATGACAGACTGCTGCCCAACTGCACGGGCGGCATGCCAGGCAGTGCAGGCGCCAACGCTAAGGCGATTGCCACAGCCAGGCCCACTCGAACCTGCACGGGAATCTGAGAAGCGCCGAAAACCGGGGCCGTACTCAGCATGCCGAGCACGCGAAGAAAGGGCCAGAAGAAGGCGCCGATCCAAGTCTCGATCTGGGTGGACGTGAATTCGATCATGAGCCGATGAGGTGCGGAATGCTCTGGAACAATCGAATGGTGAAATCCATCAACACGTGCAGCATCCAAGGCCCGGCAAAAACGGCGGCCACGCCGATGCCCAGGAGCTTCGGCACGAAACTCAGCGTCATTTCGTTGAGTTGAGTGGCCGCCTGGACCAAGCTCACAACCAGGCCGACAAGGAGCGCCGTGCCCAGCAGCGGCAATGCAATGAGCAGCATGACCCACAGCGCCTGCTGGCCGAGGGAAGTGATGGTCTCCGGGGTCACGTCAAGGGCCTTAGTGCACGAAGCTCTGAACCAGCGAACCGATCACGAGCTCCCAACCGTTGACCAGCACGAACAGCATCAGCTTGAGCGGAAACGACACAGTCACGGGCGAAAGCATCATCATTCCCATGGACATGAGCACGGCCGCAACCACCATGTCAATGATCAGAAACGGGATAAACACAATAAAACCAATCTGAAACGCCGTTTTCAGCTCCGACGTGACGAAAGCGGGGATGAGGAGGCTCATCGGGGTGTCGGCTGGCGACACTAGCGGCTTGTTGCCCGAAAGCCTCACAAATAAGGCCAGATCGTCCTGGCGGGTTTGTGAAAGCATGAATGTCTTCAACGGTGCCGAGCCTGCATCAAGTGCCTGCACCATGGAGATCTGGTTATCCATCAACGGCTTGATCGCCACGTCGTTGATTTTGGAGAGCACCGGATTCATGACGAAAAACGTGAGGAACAAGGACAGTCCAATAATCACCTGGCTGGGTGGAACGGTGGTGGTTCCCAAGGCCTGCTTGAGCAGGGACATGACAATCACGATCCGTGTAAATGCGGTCATCATCAATAGCATGGCCGGCAGAAATACGAGCACGGTCATGAACAGCAAAGTCTGCAAGCTAAGCGTGTATTCCGTCGCACCGCCTGGCACCGGCGTCGCCGTGAACGCAGGTAGCCCTTGCGCCTGCGCCCACGCTGGAACGTACAGCGTGAACAGGATCAATGCTTGACTGAGCTTGCGGAAGGTCGGGTTCATGGACTTCGGTCTTGGGGCACGCCGCGAGTTACAGACTTGCGCAACCAATCCGAAAAGACCAAGGAGGAATCTGTCTTTCGAACTTCGAGCGTTTGCGGTAACACGTGTAAACAGCGCAAGCCTTGGGGGCCGGAGCCCAAAAGCAATTGCTGTTCGCCCACCTGTATGAGCAAAAGTCGTTCCCGCGGCGATAGCGCCAAACTCGTGACAACACGCAGCGGAGCATCGGCTCTGGCCAAGCCTGGCTGTACACGCCTAAGTACACGTAAAGCCACGAAAAAAATCAAAAGGACGAGCGCCAACCCGCCCAAGACACGCAGCAATTCAGACCAAGACAAAGGATTGGACATGGTCGATGGACCTCAAAGGTTGACGGAATTTTGACAAGGCAAATCGATGACTGCCAGCCGGTTGACGCTTGACTGAAGCCGATTTTTGACCCGGTGTACGACGAGCACCGGCATTCGTGCCGGAAAGGATAGCGCGGATGCCCCAGACATCCTGTTTCGAATGAAGCGACTTTCGATAGGCTGTATATTCGTACGGACTATCGTTTTAGCTCCACGACTAGGCAACGCACCTGATCACATCGTCATAGGTGACCGGCGACGTAACCACTGCTCGCTGGGTCAGGCAATGGAACACCAAGCCGCGATAGCGGAGTTTGCGACGGTTGAAGCGAAAGACGAACTCGTCGAGGTATGAGGTAGGCGTTGATCTGGTTATCTCCGAGGGCACCCTTGTCAACGCCGGTTGGAATTTCCCCACCTGTTGTGTGTTGGGTGATTGGCCCGGGCGTGGGCTTCGAGCCTCCTTTGGTGGTCGGCTGGGCCGACGTTTGATGGGCTGAACTGCTGCGGGATCGAGCAGTGAGGCGCGATTGCGTATGGTTTCCGGGATGAAGGTGGCATGCTCGCGCGAGCGATAGGAGTTGCCCTCGATGGGGATGACCACGGCGTGGTGCAGCAGACGGTCGAGCAAGGCAGTGGCCGCCAGTTTTCAGGTCTTGCTGCTGGCCGTGCTCAACGTGGAGCTCAGCCGCCTGTCGATGACACTCGGTGCTGTGTATTTCGGCTATGGATTTGCGGTGGCCCTCCTGGTGGGCCTCATGCTCGTGCAACGCCTCTTTCGCCGCCTCGAATACCAGACCTTCATGCTCCAGGGATAAGGCGCGCATCGCGCGTGTTGCCTTCATCCTTCACGTAAGCCGCGTGCCATTCCCAAGGCAGCGTTGACGCGGCACTGCGGCTTCGTCAGGCTGGAGCCTATGGCCACGGACACGCGTCAGTTCTTCTCCAAGTGATACCGCGCCACAGCCCTGTCCAACAGGCCTGTGAGCGGACTTGACTTTACAGCGCCAGGCCCCGATCCGCGGTGGACTTGGTACCGTAATAATTGTGAATGCTCGTCGCCCATGTCGGGTCGACCATATTGGGCCAGTTGTCCTTGTCGAAGCCCGGTGCGCTTTCGAGGCGGGCCTTGTCGACATTCAACACGAAATATTTGTGGTCGGTGTCCTGTTTCAGGGCGCTCCAAGGTACGGCAAAGAGTTTTTCGCCCATGCCGAGAAAACCACCAAATGACAGCACGGCGTATTCAACACGGCCGGTGCGCATATCCAGCATGATTTCCTTGATCTCGCCCAGATTTTCCGACTGTTCGTTGTGCACATCGGTGCCAATCAGGGTGTCGGCACCCATCAGGCCTGTGCCCCTACCTACATGCAATGTGCCCATGCTGCCGCCGTTGTTCCGGCCTTTGTACATGCCATAGGTGTCGCGCTCTTCGTAGTTCATATCGATCTCAATTCAGAAGGTGGGTTGGGAACGTGCCAAAGCGTCCCAGATTGATTCGTGCCTGAAGACGCTTGCAGTCAAGGTAGGCACATCCAATCGCAGTGTCTGTTTGGCAGCGCACGTAGCCGGCGGGCACCCAGCCGCTGCGCCAGTCCAGGACCGCTTCCAGTTCGATGGATGCCGCGCGTCATCGCGATGGACGGGTGAGAAGGCCGGGGAAGCCGCACCCCCAGCCCCCGCAGAACCAGAGGTAAAAATCACACGGACATCGCGAAATTCGTGCCCAAGGATGCAGGGACACGGTACGTCATCGCAATGGGTGAGCCAGAGACTGGCTGTGCCGACAATTTTTTGTCGCTTTATGTGCGCAACCGAACAGTCCGGAAAAGCCTTCGAGCCTACGTTGCACTTGGCGCAATCCTCTCACCAAACCTTCGCCGCGGGAAACCGCGAAACGCCAGCCACCTTTTGCCACAGCTCATCCCCCAAAGCCCCAAAAGCCGAAGACATTCAATACCCAACTTGCACATGCTTTCCCCAATTTTCCTCGCGCTGCTCGTGGTTGGCTTGTTCCTGGCAACGTCTCTGAAAATCATCTATGAATATCAACGCGCCGTCGTCTTTCCGCTTGGGCGGTTCCTGAAGGTCAAAGGACCGGGACTCATCTTCGTGGTGCCGGTCTTCCAGCGGATGGCGCGAATGGATTTGCGCACCGTCGTCCATGAGGTTCCGTCTCAGGACGTGATTTCGCGCGACAACGTCTCGGTCAAGGTCGACGCGGTTCTCTATTTCCGCATCGTTGATCCGGAAAAGGCCTTTATCCAGGTGGAAGACTATTTTTCGGCCACCAGCAAGCTGGCGCAGACGACGCTTCGCGCCGTCCTGGGCAAGCACGATCTGGATGAAATGCTCTCGGAGCGGGGAAAAATCAACGCGGACATCCAGACCATACTCGATGCACAGACCGAAGCCTGGGGCATCAAGGTCAGTGTGGTTGAGATCCGCAATATCGAACTCACCGAAGACATGGTGCGTGCAATCGCCAAGCAGGCCGAGGCCGAGCGTGATCGCCGCGCCAAGGTGATCCATGCGGACGCCGAGTTCCAGGCGGCGCAGACGCTGGTGAACGCACCCGCCATCCTGGCCTCCGCACCGGGAGGCATGCAACTGCGCTATCTTCAGACCCTCTCCGAGATCGGCACGGAAAAGAATTCCACAGTCATTTTCCCCATGTCCATCGATCTGTTGACATCCTCCCCGCCCTTGGCTTTCGCCACCGCTTGCGCGGGAAGGACGGGGATTCCTGCGGCGCTACGCATGCGTGACCTCGTGCGCAGTCGCTTCGGTGGGTTCCTGCTTCATCGAGGGGCCCGAATGCGCCACCTCTCCACAGGCTGCAACGCGGTGTCCCCGCGCCAGAATATTCATCGCGCCGACCACATCGGCGTGATGCGCGTAGCCACACGCCACGCACTTGAACTGCGACTGCGTGCGGCGATTCTCAGCCGCCACATGGCCGCAGCATGGGCAGGTGCGGCTCGTGTGGTGCGGCGGCACCGCCACGAGCCATCCGCCGCTCCACTGGAGCTTGTAGTCCAGTTGCCGGCGAAACTCGGCCCAGCCCTGGTCCAGGATCGACCGGTTCAGGCCGCTCTTGGCCCGAACGTTCCTGCCCGGTCGCTCGGCCGTGCCCGCAGCGCTGCGCGACATGTTCTTCACCTGCAAGTCCTCGATACACACCATCGCGTGGTTTTGGCTGATCGTGGTCGTGGCCTTGTGCAGGGCGTCGCGCCGGGCATTGGCGATACGGGTGTGAAGGGTCTGAACCCTCCGTTTGGCCTTGTGCCAGTTCTTGCTGAACTTCACCTTGCGGCTCATCGCCCGCTGGTACCGCGCAAGCCGCACCGCGTGCGTCCTGAAACTGTTCAGTGGTGCCAGGAACGTGCCGTCGCTGAACGTGGCAAATCGGGCAATGCCCACATCGATCCCGATGGCGCGGGTGGCGCTCGGGATGGGCTGCTCGACCTCACGCTCGGTCTGGATCGAGATGAACCACGTGCCGCCGCTGCTGGACACCGTGACGTTGCGCACCGCGCCGAGCACCGTGCGGCTGTTGCGCTAGCGCAGCCACCCCAGCTTGGGCAAGAAGATGCGGCTGTTGGCCGCATCGAGCTTGATCTGTTTCGGATCCGGGTAGCGCAAGCTCGCGCCCTGGCCTTTCCTCTTGAAGTGCGGGAAATCGGCGCGTTTGGCGAAGAAGTTGGTGTAGGCGCGGTCCAGATCCTTGAGCGCGTGTTGCAACGGGTGGATCGGCGCATCCTGGAGCCACGGCGTCTCTGCGCCGTTGCGCCAGGCCGTCAGATGCCTGGCCATGTCGACGTAGCGGATGAATCGTCCGCCCGCCTCGTGGTTCGTCTTCTGCAACGCCAGCGCCTTGTTGAACACGAACCGGCACGAACCCGCGAAGCGTCGCATCTGGCGCTGCTGCTGGCCGTTTGGCCGAAGCTCGAACTTGAACGCCTGGAGTCGCTTCATGACTGGGTGAATGTACAGCGCATCGGGCGCCACTTCAAGACCAACAAGGATGCCTGTGGCATCCACGATCGGCATAGGGGGCGGCGGTGAGCCGCGCCCCTGCCACACCACCCGGCATGCGGGTCCGCACCGGGCGGTTCGAGAAGTTGAGGTCATGCGAGTCGTGGGAAGCCCAGGGTGTCGAAGTACGTGACCGTGAGGACGCGGTTCAGTCCGGCTCCGCTATGCCGCCACCAGTGGCCTGCACCGCGTGCAAGTTGCACCGCCACCTCATGGGAAGCGCCCAGCGCCCTCAGACGGCTGTAGACCGTCGTGCCGGTACGCCAGTGCCTGAGTTGGATGGCGCGCAGCCGGTGTCGGATCCAGGAGTCCAGGTTCTTGAAGATTTGCGGGGTCTGCGCCAGGCGGAAGTACGCCTTCCACCCCGGCAGGTAGCGCCGCATCTTCTTCGCAACCTGCGCCATGCTCTGGCCGCCGCTCCTCTTGGTGATGGCCCTGACGCGCCGTTTGAACGTGTCGATCGCCTTGGGGGCCACCGCGATCTTGACCGTGTCGCCTGACCACCGCCGGAGGCAGTAGCCCAGGAATTTGCGGCCAAAGACGGAACCCACTTCGGTCTTCTTCTCGTTCACCCGCAGGTGCAGTTGCGCGTACAGCCTGCGCAACCATCGCAGGACCCGCTCGCCCGCCCGTTGGCTGCGAACATAGACGTTGCAGTCATCGGCATAGCGGGCGAATCGGTGCCCACGTCGGGCCAGCGCCCGGTCCACATCGTCCAGCAGAACATTGGCCAGCAGCGGCGACAGCGGCCCGCCCTGCGGCGTGCCTTCGTCCCGTGCAACCACCACGCCATTCAGCATCACGCCGGCTTCAAGGTATCGGCGAACCAACCGCAGTACGGCCTTGTCGTCGATCCTCTTGGCGAGGCGATCCATCAGGATGTCGTGGTTGACGCGATCGAAGAACGTCTCCAGGTCAACATCCACGACCACCCGGTAGCCGTCCTGCGCGTAGCGCTGTGCCTGCAGCACGGCGTCGTGCGCGCTTCGGCCCGGACGGAAGCCATAGCTGAACTCGGAGAACGTCGGATCGATCAGCGGCTGCAGGATTTGCAGCAAGGCTTGCTGAATGAGCCGGTCAGTGACGGTGGGGATACCCAGTTCCCGCACGCCGCCCGTCGGCTTCGGGATTTCCACGCGGCGCACGGCTTGGGGCCGGTAGACGCCTTCGCGGATTTCCTGCCGAATGCGCGGCCATTGGGTCTTGAGATGCTCAACCGTCTGCTCGATGGTCAGCCCATCGACACCTGCACTTCCCTTGTTGGACTTGACGCGTTTCCACGCCTCGCCCATGTTCTCGCGCGAGAGGACCTGCGTCAACAGATCACCTCGCCCCAAGCCTTCGCGTCCGCCTCCCGCCAGACGAGCTTCATCACGCCCCGCTACGCCTCGGGCTTCACCCGAACCGTCGGCGATGCGCCCGGGTTGCCCCGGCTTCTGATGCGATGCCCTTCCAAGAGTCACGGCCTCCAGCCTTCCTTCTCGTTTGGCCCTTCGCCCGGTTGCCCGGGCTACTACGGCCTTTGCTGACTTCTCGCTTGCAGCCACGTGGCCGGCACCCTTTCAGGTTTTAGGCGAGATCTCCCCAGGTAAGAACGCGATCCTTCGCCGCACAACCGCCGGATCTACGCGACTTCGCCTTGACCACAGTAAGCGTCCAGCGAACCCATCTTGACCCCTGCAGTAAGAGTCAGGTGCTGACGGCAGGGGTGTTGGCTTTGGCCCAGTTGTGCGGCAGCAATTCGCCCAAGCGGCTGTTGGGCCAGGTGGGTAGCTTCGTCAGCACGTCCTTGAGATAGGCCCAGGGGTCGACCTCGCACAGCTTGGCCGATTCGATCAGCGTCATGAGCACCGCGGCTCGGCTGCCGGCTTGGGGCGAGCCCACAAAGAGCCAGTTTTTGCGGCCCAGGGCGAGGGGACGAATGGCGTTTTCCACGGGGTTGTTATCGATGGGCACGCGCCCATCGCTGGCAAACACGCACAAGGCGCTCCAGCGGCCCAGCGCATAGTCGATGGCCCGCGCCGTGGCGTCCGCCTTGGCCAGGAGTGGGCGCTGGTCGAGCAGCCAGGCGTGCAAGGCATCCAGCAAGGGTTGGCTTTGGTGCTGGCGCATGACGGTGCGCGCATCGGGCGGATGCTCCCGAAGGGTCTGCTCGATGCCATACAAGGCCCCAATGCGCTCGAGTGCCTCCTGCGCGATGGCGCTGCCGGCCAGCTTGTGCGCCTCGAAGAACTTGCGCCGCACATGCGCCCAGCAACCCGCTTCGACGATCGAGTCCTGGGCATGGAGGGCGGCGTAGCCGCTGAACCCGTCGGTCAGCAAGGTCCCTGACCAGTCCTGCAGGAAGTCGCGCGCATGCGCACCGGCGCGGCTGGCGCAATAGTCAAACACCACGGCCGGGGTCAACGCGCTGCGGTAGACCCAGACATAGGCGCGGTGCGTCTTGCCGGTGCCCGGGGCCAGCTCGGCCACCGGGGTCTCATCAGCGTGCAGCACGGGCTGCGCCAACAGATGGTCTTTGAGTGCCTGGGCCAGCGGCTCCAGGCGCACGCCACAGATGCCCACCCACTGCGCCATGCTCGAGCGCGGGATGTGCGCGCCGCTGCGACGATAGATCTCCTCCTGGCGGTACAGCGGCAGGTGATCGTCATGCTTGGCCAGCACCACCTGCGCCAGCAGGCCGGGAGCGGGGATGCCCTTGTCGATGATCTGGGCCGGCATGGGCGCAGCCAACACCGTCTGGCAGCATGCGCAGGCGTACTTGCCGCGGATGTGCCGGTGCACGAAGAAACGCGTGGGCTCGCAGTCGAGCTGTTCGCTGATCTCCTCACCGATGCGGCGCAGGGCGTGGCCCTGCGGGCACCGCCCCGACTCGATCTCGTAGCGGTGTTCGATGCGCGGCAGCTGGCCCGGCAGGGGCTGGCGTTTGGGGCGACGTTTGCCTGGGGCTGTGCGCTCCTCATCGGCTGCCCGGTCCTCGGCCTGTTCCTCGGCTTGCAGCAGCGCCTGCGTCTTGGCATCGAAGAGCTCGCCCTGGGTGTCCAGTGCCTCGCTCGATTGCCCAAAACGCCATTGCTTGAGGCGCGCCAGCTCGAAGCTCAGGGCCTCGATCTTCGTCTGCTTGAACTTCAGATCCGCCTGCATGCGGGCAATGACCGCACGCGCGTACTGCGCCGTCGGATCGTCCCCCAGGGCCTGCAGTCGGTCGGAATCGATGGCGTCGAGCATGGGCACATTCTCGCGCGCGTGAGCGTGCGCGAGCAGTGGGAGTTGTCCGGATCGACAACCGCCAGCGCCTACACCACGGCAATGGCCGCTGCCGTGGCGTGCGCCGTCATCCGCTGCCACGGCAGCCCGGCCACCAGCCAGCGCCATTGCTGCTCGCTCAGGTGCAGCGCCTCACGATCGTCCTGCGGCCACGCGAACCGGCCTTCTTGCAGTCGGCGCGTGCACAGCCAGATCCCCGCGCCATCAAACACCAGCACCTTCAGCCTTGTCGCGCTGCGGTTGGCAAACACGTAGGCGTGGTGCCGCTGCGCTGAGCCAAACCGGGCCACAACCTGGCCCAGCAGGCTGTCCATGCCGCCGCGCAGATCACTGGCACCCACCGCCAGCCAGACGGCCTCAATGCGCAGCATGGCTCACCCCAGCCAGGCTCGCAGCCACTGCGCGCACTCCGCCGCATGGGCCACTGGCCAGTCGATCTGCGCCCGCCGAGCGCCAGCCACGCAGGTGATGCGCGCGTGGGCCGGCAGCGCATCGGCGGCCACCGCACCAGACCTCGGGCTGAGCCTGGCTTGCACGAACCCGCTCGCACGCGCAGGCACCTCCTGCCCTGCCAACTGCGCCCGCCAGCGCGGTGCGTGTGACAGCCAGCCCCGAAGCTGCCCGTAGCTGACGCCATGGCTTTGGGCAAAAACCTCGGCACGCCCACCGCTGGCCTTGAGTTCATCGAGGATCGCCAGAATCTCCCCAATCCTCTCCTCACTGAGCTTGTCTGATCGCATGCAGCCTCCCAAAACCCCAAGCTTCGCTCAGCCGTCCTTCACTGAAAAGATGGGTTCGCCAGACGCATACTGACCACAAAAGCTTTGCAGCGATAGGCCTGCTCGCCTTGCTCGGTCGCGCCTCGTATCCGGTTCTTGTTCATCAGCTCGCGGTTTCATTCCATGCTTCCTTCCCACGCTCGGTCACCCTTGCGCAGTTGCACTTCCTTTCGCTCGCTGTGGTCAGCTTGCGGGAGGACTTCCACCTCCAAGATCGCGCCCATGCTGGGCGCACCTGTCCTTCCTCCCCGTGCACGGGGAGGTTTGCCGCGCATCTGATCATCGAGAAAGAGGCCCAGACCCAATAGTGCCCCGGCCCGCTGCCAGCATGCTCAAGGTGCAAGGGGGAGACAACGCGGGAAGGTTGGACTATCTTTGATGCACACGGAGCGCATTGCAGCGCCACGGATGGAGGCCAACACGAGAACTGCAGCTTGATGAGCGCGATCGACAGGATGTGGGACCATTCCACGTTCCCACAGCGAGATTCTCCACAAATCAATCCGACAGGCCAACGACGTCGGCTGGAGCGAGGCGAATCGACATGCAAGCAATATCCGGGCACGCGCGGTAACCGCCGGGGTTGATCTCAAAACTCCTGGGTGCACGCGCTCGATCGCTCGACGTCCTTCCTCTTCAGCGATTGCAGCGCACGCACCGAACGGGGCCGCCAAGACCCCGTTCGGCCGGAGCACGTCCACCACCCACTTGGCACACCATCGCGCATGTGTAGCAACCATTGAAGATTCGCTCTCCAGCCTCTTTGTTCAACCTCACCCATTTGCGAGACCGTATTGCTCGCCAGTCCGTTCTGCGTCGAAGTCTTGAACACGAACCTGCCCTGCGTTCGGAACTGTTCAGTGCCGAGCAGATGGACCTGTATGGAGCTGTACTTGCCCGCCGGCATCGATCGACTGATGTTTCGCGGGACAATTCTCTGCTGGCGCGATTGTCGGATAACGAAGCCATTCTCGGACAGGCCAGCGAGATGCTTGCGCTGGCCTTACGTACTGGCCAACGCATCACGCCGGCCGGCGAGTGGTTGCTCGACAACTACTACCTGATCGAAGAGCAGATCCGCACTGCACAAAGGCATTTACCTAAAGGTTACAGCCGCGAGCTGCCAGGGCTGCTCAACGGGCCGTCTGCAAAGTTGCCCCGGGTCTACGACATTGCGTTGGAAACCATTTCCCACGGTGATGGCCGGGTGGACAGCGAGAGCCTGAGCTGCTTCGTGGCTTCGTACCAGAGGGTGAGCCTCCTCACGCTCGGTGAGCTTTGGGCCATTCCGATCATGCTCCGGTTGGCGCTGATCGAGAATCTGCGCCGCGTCGCGGTGCGCGTCATGACCAACTGGGCCGACCGCAATCTGGCCAGCCAGTGGGCCGACCGGATGACCAAAACCGCTGAAAGCGACCCCAAGAGCGTCGTGCTTGTGGTTGCCGACATGGCGCGGTCGAACCCACCGATGGGGAGCTCGTTTGTCGCCGAATTGACGCGGCGGCTGCAGGGTCAGGGACCGGCTTTGGCGCTGGCCTTGACCTGGATCGAACAACGGCTTTCCGAATCGGGGCATGGCGTCGAACACCTGGTGCAGTTGGAGGCGCAGCAGCAGGCGGCCGATCAAGTATCCATCGGCAACAGCATTGGAAGCCTTCGCGCGCTTTCGGCGATGGACTGGCGCGAATTCGTCGAAGCCATGAGCAGCGTCGAGCACGTCCTGCGCGAGGATCCCGCCGGTGTCTATGCCGCGATGGACTTCGCCACGCGCGATCATTACCGCCACGTGGTGGAGAGTCTGGCGAGGCACAGTACCTTGTCCGAAACCGAGGTGGCGCACGCTGCCATCCAATGCGCCAAGGAAGGCAAGCTGCAAGGGCCCCGTGGGCAGGTTGAAGCCCATGTCGGTTTTTACCTGGTGGACAAGGGCCTTCCGGCACTGAGGCGGCACATCGTCAAACCGTATAAAGCGGCAAGAGCCTTGCAATCATTGATTGACCGGGTGCCGTTGCAGATCTATCTGGGTCTGGTCTTACTGCTCACGGCGTTGCTTGCGCGCCCCTTGCTGCAGGCCATGCAGCTCAGCGCAATACACGGTTGGACATCGTGGCTGATTGCCATTCCTGTCGTGCTCGTGACCAGCCAGCTGGCGATCAGTCTGGTGAATTGGCTCGTCACCATCGTCGTGGCGCCGAACAGGCTGCCGCGCATGGACTATTCCAGCGGCCTGCCCGAAGAGGCTCGCACCCTCGTGGTCATCCCTTCGATGTTTTCAGCGCCGCAGGATGTCGAAGATCTGGCCGATGCCTTGGAAGTGCACTTTCTGGCCAATCGCGAGCCTTACCTGCACTTCGGGCTTTTGACGGATTTTCCAGACGCCCAGGCCGAGACGCTGGAGCTGGATGCGTCGCTGCTTGTGCTTGCTCGACAACGCATCGATGCGCTCAACGCAGCCTATCCCGATGTGGATCCCCACACCGATCGCTTCTTTCTCTTTCACCGCCCACGACGGTGGAATTCCGTGGACAAGCTGTGGATGGGGCACGAGCGCAAGCGCGGCAAGCTTGCCGCACTCAATGCGCTGTTACGCGGCCGATGTCCCGAGCAATTCTCCCTGATCGTTGGCCGCACCGCGGTGTTGAGCGATGTGAAGTACGTCATCACGCTGGATGCCGACACCCAGTTGCCGCGAACCTCGGCACGCCAGTTCATCGGCACCATGGCGCACCTCCTTAACCGCGCCGTTTACGACCCCGTCAAGCGGCGCGTCGTCGCCGGTTATGCCATCCTGCAGCCGCGTGTGGGCATCAGCCTGCCAAGCGCTGCACGCTCGAGCTATGCCAGGCTCTTCGGCAGCGACGCAGGAATCGATCCCTACACGCGCGCGGTCTCGGATGTTTATCAGGATCTGTTCCATGAAGGTTCATTCATCGGCAAGGGCATCTACGACGTCGATGCGTTCGAGAAGGCCATTGATGGCCGCTTCCCCGAGAACAGCATCCTCAGTCACGATCTGGTGGAGGGCTGCTACGCACGATCAGGGCTGATCAGCGATGTTCACCTCTACGAGGAATATCCACCCCGCTACCTCGCCGATGTGAGTCGGCGCCACCGCTGGATTCGTGGAGACTGGCAACTTCTGCCATGGCTGATGCCATGGACGCCTACGCAGGACAAAGGCCGGGAGCGCAATCCCCTGACTGTGCTTTCACGCTGGAAGATTTTCGACAACCTGCGCCGCAGCTTTGTCCCGTCCGCCTTGCTGGCCCTGCTCCTGTTCGGCTGGATCGCGATCGTGCAAGTGGTTGCGTGGACGGTAGCAGTGCTGGCCGTCGTGCTGGTTCCCGCATTGTTGTCCTCGTGGTTGGATATGGTTCATAAGCCGCGCGACGTGCAACTCAAGCAACACTTGCGCGCCGCCTTGCACGCAGCTGGCCAGCATTTCCTGCGGGCGCTGCTTTATCTGGCGTGGCTTCCGCACGAGGCGCTGTACACCCTGGATGCTGTGGCGCGCACGCTGTGGCGATTGGGAATCAGCAGGCGCCAATTGCTGCAGTGGAATCCATCCAGAGATGCCGAGCGCGCCAGCCCCAACGATTTGATCGGCCTGTACAGGTCGATGTGGATCGCGCCCTTTCTCGCGCTGCTCGGCGCGCTTGGGCTGCTATGGGTGCGGCCGTATGCGCTGGCCGTGGCCCTGCCGTTCCTGCTGCTGTGGCTGCTCGCGCCGGCCATCGCCTGGCGCATGAGCAACCCCCCAGTTCTGGCAGCATTTGTCCCGACCCCCGAAATGCTGCAATTTCTGCACAGGCTCGCGCGCAAGACGTGGGCTTTCTTCGAGATTCATGTCAGCTCGCGGGAAAACTGGTTGCCGCCGGACAATATTCAGGAGCAACCGACTGCGGTGACCGCACACCGGACCTCGCCCACCAATATGGGGTTGGCGCTGCTGGCCAATCTCGCGGCCTATGATCTGGGCTATCTGACGGCGGGCCGTTTGGTGGAGCGCACCGGCCACGCCCTGCGGACGATGCAAAGCATGCAGCGGCATCGCGGCCATTTTTACAACTGGTACGACACGTTGACGCTGCAGCCACTGCCGCCGCGATACGTCTCGACCGTGGACAGCGGCAACCTCGCCGGACATTTGTTGACATTGCGCCCTGGCTTGCTCGCGCTTGCAGATGAACCGCTGTTCGACTGGCGCGTGCTCCAGGGTGTGCAAGACACCTTTGCTCTATTGTGCGAAGCGGCTCGCACGGGTTCTTCGGACGCGGGGCCTCTGGAGGGTTTGCGCGACGAACTCACTTCCGCCCTTGCCGCGACGCCGCAGACGATGACGGCGGCCACGGCCTGCATGCAGCGGCTCCTCGACCACGCCGAGTCCATCAATGCAGCCGCGCACCATGCCGAAGGTGCAAGTGAGGCGGAATTCTGGCTGCAGGCGCTGGTCGGTCAATGCCGTGACGCCCATTCCTATCTCGTCCAATTCAACTTCGCGTCCCCAGATCTTGCGCCTGACGGGGCCGATGGAATTCCCACATTGCGCCAGCTGGCGGATCTCGACGTGCGACCTGGGGCTCCCATGGCCCAAGCCACCGCAGCCGCCGCCATGCAACACAAGGCCGCCGTGCTCATCGCAACCATCGACGAGTTTGTGAAACAGGCGGGCGACCTTGCGGTCATGGATTACGACTTTCTCTTCGATGCCCGAAGCGACTTGCTCTCGATCGGCTACAACGTCGAGGAGCGCCGGCTCGACGCAGGGTCCTACGATTTGCTGGCCTCGGAGGCCAGGCTGACCAGTTTCGTGGCGATCGCGCAGGAACGGTTGCCCCAGGAGAGCTGGTTCGCGCTCGGCCGGTTGTTGACCACCGCGGGCGGCGAGCCTGTACTGCTGTCGTGGTCCGGCTCGATGTTCGAGTACCTGATGCCCATGCTGGTGATGCCGTCTTATCAGGGGACACTGCTCGATCAGACGTGCCGTGCAGCGGTGGCCCGGCAGATTGAATACGGCAAGCAACTGGGTTTGGCCTGGGGCGTCTCCGAGTCTGGCTACAACACGCTGGACATTCATTTTAATTATCAGTACCGCGCGTTCGGGGTGCCCGGACTCGGCTTGAAGCGCGGGCTGGGTGATGAAATTGTGATCGCGCCGTACGCGTCTGCGCTCGCGTTGATGGTGGCGCCGGACGCCGCTTGTGCGAATCTCCAGCGCCTCTCCAACCAGGGTCTGGACGGGCGCTTCGGACTGTACGAGGCCGTTGACTACACACCTGCGCGCCTATCGCGCGGGCAGGACTCGGCGGTGATCCGCTCGTTCATGGCGCACCACCAGGGCATGAGCCTTTTGGCGTTGGATTACGTGCTCAGGCAGCGCCCGATGCAAAGGCGTTTCGAGTCCGATGCAAGCTTGCGGGCGACGCTTCTGCTCTTGCAGGAGCGGGTGCCGAAAACTGCTTCGGAGTATCGTCACGCCTCGGCACTCCAGGCGCCGAACGTGCTGTTGCGCACAGCCGGTTCCCGCATGCGTGTCGTGACCGATCCGGACAAGTCGCGACCCGCCGTGCAATTGCTCTCCAATGGACGCTACCACGTCATGGTGAGCAGCGCGGGCGGCGGCTACAGCCGCTTCCGTGACCTGGCCGTCACCCGTTGGCGCGAGGACATCAGCGGCGACAGCTGGGGGGTTTTTTGTTACCTGCGCGATGTGGCCAGCGGCGAATTCTGGTCGAGCGCGCATCAGCCAACGTTGAAAAAGCCAGAGCTTAGCGAGGCGATCCTTTCCGATGCGAGAGTCGAGTTTCGCGTACGCGAGCACGATTTCGACACGCATACCGAAATCGTGGTGTCACCCGAGGACGATATCGAGTTGCGCCGCGTTCGCATCACCAACCGTGCACGCGTGGCACGGACCATCGAAATCACCAGCTATGCGGAGGTTGTTCTGGCTCCGGCGATAGCCGATGCGCTGCATCCTGCGTTCAGCAAACTGTTTGTCCAGAGCGAGCTCGTGCGGGCGCTGCAGGCGATCATCTGCACGCGGCGCCCACGCTCCAGCACCGAGCACATACCGTCGTTGTGTCACTTGTTGGCCGTGCACGATGCCGACATTGACGAGATTTCCTACGAAACCGACCGCGCCCGCTTCATCGGACGCGGCGGCAGCGTGGCCAGTCCGGCCGCGATGGACAGCACCTCGGGGGTGCATCGCCGCCTGAGCGACAGCGAAGGGTCGGTGCTCGACCCGATCGTGGCGATTCGCTGCCGCATCACGCTCCAACCGGAGCAGTCAGCGCTGGTGGATATGGTCACCGGCGTCGGCGACAGCCGCGAGGCCTGCATGCATCTGATCGGGAAATATCGCGACCGCCATCTGGCCGACCGCGTGTTCGATCTGGCCTGGACCCACAGCCAGGTTTTGCTGCGCCAGATCAACGCAGGCCTGGCCGCCGCACAGCTCTATGAGGAAATGGCCGCATCGGTCATCTACGCCAGCGCCGCGCTGCGTGCCGACGCCAGCATTCTGCGTGCCAACCGCCGTGGTCAGTCCGGGTTGTGGGGCCAGGCAATCTCCGGCGATCTGCCGATCGTTTTGCTGCACATCGCCGATCCCGCCAATATCGAACTCGTACGCCAGCTGGTGCAGGCGCATGCGTATTGGCGGCTCAAGGGCCTGGCGGTGGATCTTGTGATCTGGAATGAGGACCGCGCCGGCTACCGGCAGCGGCTGCAGGACTTGATCATGGGGTTGATCGCATCGGGGGTCGAAGCCAGCCTGATCGATCGTCCCGGCGGCATTTTTGTGCGCCAGGCGCAGCAGATTTCCGACGAAGATCGCATTCTGGTGCAATCCGCCGCGCGCATCGTTCTCATGGACGGTAGCGGTGCCCTGTCCGAGCAGATCGGACGTCGCCGCATGCACACCCAGCTGGCACGTTTCGTGGCCACCAGAAGCCGCCTCGCCAAACCCGGCTCCGCAAACCCGCCTCCCGAATCGGCTGGCCTGCCCCTGCAGCTGCGCAACCCCTACGGGGGCTTCAGCGCGGATGGCGCCGAATACGTCATCACCCTTGCACAGGGGCAGATGACACCAGCGCCGTGGGCCAATGTCCTGGCCAATCCACATTTCGGCACGGTTGTGTCCGAAAGCGGCGGCGCCTATACGTGGAGCGAGAACGCGCACGAATTCCGGCTGACGCCCTGGCACAACGACCCGGTCACCGACGCCAGCGGAGAGGCGATCTACCTGCGCGACGAGGAGACCGGCCATTACTGGTCGCCCATGCCACTACCCAGGCGCGGCGAAGGCGTCTATCTCACCCGACACGGTTTCGGCTACAGCGTGTTCGAGCACAGCGAGGACGGCATTCAAACGCAGCTGTGGATCTATGTGGCGTTGGACTCGGCCGTCAAGTTTTCGGTCCTCAAGGTGCGCAACGCATCTCCTCGCATGCGCCGATTGTCCGCGACCGGCTACGTCGAATGGGTGCTTGGCGATCTGCCTGAAAAGTCCGCCATGCACGTGGTGACCATGTCCGATCCGTTGACTGGCGCGATTTTTGCGCGCAATGGCTACAACATGGAGTTCCCGGGAAGGGTGGCATTTTTCGATGTCGACGACCCCGCGCGCAGCGTCAGTGGCGATCGCAGCGAATTTCTAGGCCGCAACGGCAGTCTGCGGGCGCCCGCGGCAATGGCCAACGCCCGGCTTTCAGGCCAGGTTGGCGCAGGCCTGGACCCCTGCGCAGCCATCCAGGTCGTCTTCGACCTCGATGCTGGCAACGAGCACGAAGTCATCTTCCGTCTGGGCACGGCCGGCGACATCAAGGCGGCAAGCGAATTTGTGCAGCGGTGCCGCGGACTCGGCACTGCGGCTGCGACACTCAAAGCCGTGCGCACCCACTGGCACGAGCTCCTGGGCAAAATCCAGGTGCAGACGCCAGATCCGGCCATCAACGTCCTCGTCAACGGCTGGCTGATGTATCAGACCATCGCCAGCCGCTTCACGGCCCGCAGCGGCTATTACCAGTCGGGTGGCGCCATCGGTTTCCGCGATCAGCTGCAGGACGCGATGGCGATGATTCATGCCTCGCCGCAAGCCGTACGCCAGCATCTGCTGTTGTGCGCCGCGCATCAGTTCCCCGAGGGTGACGTGCAGCATTGGTGGCATCCGCCCATGGAGCGCGGCGTGCGCACGCGATGCTCCGACGACTATCTGTGGCTGCCGCTGGCCACCAGCCGATATGTACGCGTCACCGGCGATCGCAGTGTGCTCGACGAGAGCGCCGGTTACCTTGAAGGGCGGCGCGTCGGCTTTGACGAGGAGGCCTACTACGATTTGCCGGTTCGCTCGGAACTGCGTGAGACGCTTTATCAGCACTGCGTGCGCGCAATCGAACACAGCATGCCGCGAGGTTTGCACGGATTGCCGCTGATCGGCAGCGGCGACTGGAATGACGGCATGAACCGGGTTGGCGATCAGGGGCGTGGCGAGAGCGTTTGGCTGGGGTTCTTTCTCCATGACGTGCTGCTGCGCTTTGCCCCGATTGCGCGCTTGCGCGACGACACGGCCTTCGCCGCGCGTTGCGAAGCCGAGGCAGCCACGCTGCGCGCCAGTATCGAGCAGCACGCCTGGGACGGCGCGTGGTACCGGCGCGCGTATTTCGACGACGGCACCCCGCTGGGTTCTGCCGAGAACGACGAATGCCAGATCGACGCGATCGCGCAAAGCTGGTCGGTGCTGTCCGGAGCTGCCAGCGAGGGCCGCCGACGCGCAGCCATGGATGCGCTCGACAAACGGCTGGTGCGCCGCGCCGAGGGGCTGGTGCAGTTGCTGGATCCCCCATTCGACCGTTCCGCCCTCGATCCCGGCTACATCAAGGGCTATGTACCTGGCGTACGCGAGAACGGTGGGCAGTACACGCACGCGGCAGTCTGGGCATCCATGGCGTTTGCCGAACTCGGTGACGGGGCGCGCGCATGGGAACTGCTGCGCATGATCAATCCGGTCCGCCACGGGCAAGGCGCCGCTGACATCGAAGTCTACAAGGTCGAGCCCTATGTGGTGGCCGCCGATGTCTACGCCGTCGCTCCGCACGTGGGTCGCGGCGGCTGGAGTTGGTACACCGGGTCGGCCGGCTGGATGTACCGGCTGATCGTGGAGTCGCTCTTGGGTCTTCACCGGGAGGGTAACAGCCTGCGCATCGCGCCGGTACTGCCGGCTGACTGGCCTTCATTCAAGCTCCACTACCGCCATGGCGACACGAACTACCACATCACGGTGCTGCAGACCAATGATGTCGACGAGAACAACAGCTGCATCATGGACGGCGAGCTGATGGCAAGGTCGAGCATCGGGCTGATCGACGATGGCCTGGAGCATCAGGTCGAGATCCGTCACAGGCCTGGCGCATGACCGCTCCCGCCCCTTACCGCATGGCGTTGTCGCGCGGGTTTCGGGGGTCAGGGACTTCGATTTGCGCCGTTGCGGAGGCCCAGGTTTGGGTCTCGCCGCCACCTTGTTGCAGACGCATGCGCGTCGTTCGCCACCGCAGGTGCAAAACATGAAACTTGCTGGATGAGCGATTCCAAGCGTGCTCGTTGACATCCTCCCCGCCCTTGGCGTTCGCCACCGCTTGCGCGGGAAGGACGGGGATTCCTGCGACGCTACGCATGAGTGACCTCGTGCGCAGTCGCTTCGGTGGGTTCCTGCTTCATCGAGGGGCCCGAATGCGCCACCTCTCCACAGGCTGCAACGCGGTGTCCCCGCGCCAGAATATTCATCGCGCCGACCACATCGGCGTGATGCGCGTAGCCACACGCCACGCACTTGAACTGCGACTGCGTGCGGCGATTCTCAGCCGCCACATGGCCGCAGCATGGGCAGGTGCGGCTCGTGTGGTGCGGCGGCACCGCCACGAGCCATCCGCCGCTCCACTGGAGCTTGTAGTCCAGTTGCCGGCGAAACTCGGCCCAGCCCTGGTCCAGGATCGACCGGTTCAGGCCGCTCTTGGCCCGAACGTTCCTGCCCGGTCGCTCGGCCATGCCCGCAGCGCTGCGCGACATGTTCTTCACCTGCAAGTCCTCGATACACACCATCGCGTGGTTTTGGCTGATGGATGTCGTGGCCTTGTGCAGGGCGTCGCGCCGGGCATTGCCAATTCTCTGGTGGAGTTTTGTGACTTTGGCCTTCGCTTTCGTCCAGTTCTTGCTGAACTTCACCTTGCGGCTCATCGCCCGCTGGTACCGCGCAAGCCGCACCGCGTGCGCCCTGAAACTGTTCAGCGGTGCCAGGAACGTGCCATCGCTGAACGTGGCAAATCGGGCAATGCCCACGTCGATCCCGATGGCGCGGGTGGCGCTCGGGATGGGCTGCTCGACCTCACGCTCGGTCTGGATCGAGATGAACCACGTGCCGCCGCTGCTGGACACCGTGACGTTGCGCACCGCACCGAGCACATCGCGGCTGTTGCGGTAGCGCAGCCACCCCAGCTTGGGCAAGAAGATGCGGCTGTTGGCCGCATCGAGCTTGATCTGTTTCGGATCCGGGTAGCGCAAGCTCGCGCCCTGGCCTTTCCTCTTGAAGTGCGGGAAATCGGCGCGTTTGGCGAAGACGTTGGTGTAGGCGCGGTCCAGATCCTTGAGTGCGTGTTGCAACGGGTGGATCGGCGCATCCTTGAGCCACGGCGTCTCTGCGCCGTTGCGCCAGGCCGTCAGATGCCTGGCCATGTCGACGTAGCGGATGAATCGTCCGCCCGCCTCGTGGTTCGTCTTCTGCAACGCCAGCGCCTTGTTGAACACGAACCGGCACGAACCCGCGAAGCGTCGCATCTGGCGCTGCTGCTGGCCGTTTGGCCGAAGCTCGAACTTGAACGCCTGGAGTCGCTTCATGACTGGGTGAATGTACAGCGCATCGGGCGCCACTTCAAGACCAACAAGGATGCCTGTGGCATCCACGCTGTCCTTCCTCCCCGTGCACGGGGAGGTTTGCCGCGCATCTGATCATGCGTCAGGCGACAGCGCACCGATCCGCAGCACCAGGGTAACGCATGCGCATGGCTGCTTTGCCCCGCGACCCTCGGGCACCGAAAACATCGACACGATTGATCGGGAAGGCTCCAAGGACGCGGCGCATCGGCGGTCCATCCTGCACCGGGCCCGGTCGATCACCAGTCCCGCGATTGAGATCGGGTGAGGCTCAACGTACGGGCGCTGGCGATGCGCACGCTGACCCCCGGTGTTCCGGGATCCGGCCGCACGCGGGGTCGCGCCAATGGGCTGATCGACGGCCGCGCAGGCGCTTTCACGACAAAGCGCCTTGTGCCGCTGCAGTCGGGGACTGGGCGATTGCTTTGCTCAAAACTTGTGCTGCAACATTTTGCCAGGCGTAAGGCTTTGGATTGCATATCGCCGCAAAACCGCGCGACGGCTTCCCGCATCATCCACTCAGCGCATCGGCAGGAACACGGCTTGCGAGCCATGAATACAAGGCCACAAAAATCATGACATCAAACACCACACCGAAGCACAGATACAGCAGGGGCATAAACAGCACCGATAGGTGTTGCAGCACGACGGCATGCAGAACCGCCATGTGCGGCACCATCAGTGCAAAGTAGACCAGTACCCCCGCGGGGTGGAGGAACCGGTGTGCACCGCGAATGGGCAGTATTCCGTAGCCCAACGCGAGCAGCATTGGCACGGCGAGCATGACGCCGTATCCAGCGTTCAAAATGGCCTGTAAATGCCCTGGGATGGTGTAGGTGAACAGGGAGGGTTCGAACGTGAAAAACACGATGGCCGTGGCCTGGACCACGCACAAGGTGCGGATCAGGTATTTCAACGGCGTCATCGCATCGCTCATCCAGAACGTTGCCCCATAAAGGGCGATCACCGCTGCGGCCGTGGCGAGGACGATGCCCCTTGTTGGCATCACGGAGGTCCCGGCCGCTTGGACCCAGAGCAGAAGCCCAGACTCAGCGCGCCCGGCATGCAGTGGGATACCCAGATGCCCACCCCAGAACAAGATCACCTCCCGCCACCCGTGCATCAACGGCTGCTTACCCCACAGTAACAGGGCCGTGAACAGCACGGCCCACGTCAGCGACTGGAGCAAGGCGCCCGAACGTAGCGGAGCGCTGCGCATGGCGCGATGGGCTCCCGGGCCTGGAAAGCTTGACCGAACCTCGTCCAACGCCAACTTTGCGGCCTGCAGTGCATCGGACCTTGCGAGGCTGCGTTCGTGTGACTCCAGGGGTGCGGATTTCATCACAGTTGCCAAAACAGCCCGAGCGTGACGCCCTGCCGGTCGTAGTAGGGGTTTCGGTAGCGTTCCAGCATGGCTGAAACCCCCCAATTCGGGCCGAGCCAGTGGCGCACGGCAAGGCTCGCGTCGGTGCTGTAGAAGTCAACCAGTTGAACTCCAGCGCCGATGGTCTGGTATCCCTCCATGCCCCAGGCGTAGCGCCCGATGATCTGGGTTTTTTTAGCGTACCCCCACGTCGCCGCAACGAACTGCTGGCGCGTATCGACGCTTCCCGGACTGCTGTTGTTGAATCGCACTTCGCCTTGAACAACGAGTGGTTGGCTGAAGTAGTAAATGGCGCCCAGACCAACGCTCCTGTCGGTGTGGCCATCGGGCGCGAGGTAGTAGGACAGCCCAAGCGTGGCAACCAGGTTTTTTTGTGCGAGCAGCTTACGGTTGATAAACGCATCGACGCGATAGCGCGGCAGGTAGAACGCGCCATCACCCGCACCCACGGTCAAACTGGCATACCAATCGGGGTTGAGCGTCAGCGTATCGCCGAACCCGGCATACTTGCCCGGTTGACCGAACCGTCGCATGGCCGCCAACTGGCCCTGGAGCACATTGGCGCCCACTGCATCGGTGCCGAGCACCCCCGTTTCGCTCCACTGACCATATCCGGCTGACAGGCTTTGATAGCTGGCGTAGGTGTCGATCTCGATCGGAGTCGAGGCCGGCGTCGGGGTCGGGGCGACCGGGGCAGCGGCTGGCGCAGCAGCCGGAACAGCGGCTGGCAGCAGGTTGGTTTGAGCCATGCACGGCACGGCGAGGCATGCCAGCAAGCTGCCGACCAGATGAATCACGTTTTTTCTTTGCATCAGGCTTTGCCTAGGTGGTGAGCAGAACTTTGGAAATGCGCTCGGCAGCCTGCCCGTCGCCAAACGGACTGTATGGAAGCTGCATGCGCCGATAAACGACCTCGTCGTTGAGCAGTGTCTCGGCCTCGTCCACAATGCGTTGCGTGTCGGTACCAACCAAACGGGCCCCGCCGGCCTGCACCAATTCCTGGCGCTCGGTGCTGTTGCGAGCGATCAGAACGGGCCTGGCCAAGGCTGACGCCTCTTCCTGGATTCCTCCCGAGTCCGTCAGACTGAAATAGCAGCGCGCCAAGAGTGCAATCATGGACAGGTAGTCGAGCGGCTCGGTCAGGCACAGCCGCGCGCGAGCCTGCGCTGCCAACCCGGTCAAACCCTTTGAGACATCCTCCTGCACGGATGGGTTGGGATGAACCGGCCAGACAACCACCAGCTCGGGGTACGCGTTCAGAAGCCTGACCACAGCGGCGGCGATGTCGCGAATCGGCTGTCCCCAGTTTTCCCGGCGATGTGCGGTGACAAGCATCAACCTGTTCTGGCTGTATTGCGCCAGGAAGCTGCTCAACTGCCCGGGCATGGCCAGCGTCGGATCCAGCAATCCTTGGCTGATGCGTTCGCGCACCCAAAGCGCGGCATCGATCACCGTGTTGCCAACCATGAAAACGCGATCGGGCTCGATCCCTTCCCGGATCAGATTGGCCTGTGCCTGGAGCGTGGGTGCAAAGTGCCAGTGGGCCAGACGGCCGATCAGTTCTCGGTTCTTTTCTTCGGGAAACGGCTCATGCTCGCCCGTGCGCAAACCGGCTTCGATATGCGCCACCGATATGTTGTGGTAGTAGCCGGCCAGCGCCCCCGTAAAGGCGGATGTGGTGTCTCCCTGCACCAGCACCACGTCGGGGTCGGCCTTTTCAACGACTTTGTCGATGCGGTCCAGAAGCGTCGCCGTCAGGTTGCCCAGCAGGGGCGAGCGGCGAGGCAACTCGATTTGATAATCCGGAGGTATTTCGAAAAATCGATACAGAACTTGGGCCACCTCCTCATGTTGCCCCGTGTGCAACAGCTGCACATGGTTCCCCTGTTGACGCAGCAGACGGTACAGAACCGCAATCTTGATGATTTCCGGCCGGGTCCCGATGCAGGCAAGATACGTTGTCATGTACAGTTTTCCTTCGTGTTCGCTGGTACCACGTGGTGCGCGTTGAGGATCTGCACCACGACTTCATCGGTCACGGTCCAGTGCGCGGTATGGCGAAATGGCAAGGTGGTGCGCAACCAGCACTGCGCGGATGCGGTGTCGCCCTGCTTCCAGGCAACCAGCGCCACAAGCCCCCACGCAAAATCCGTGTGGACCTGGCTCAGCCATAGTCCGCGATACTGTTTGATCCATTGCGCATACCAGGCATGGGCACCGCCGGGAATGCCGGGATAGTTTTCCAACAACGGGTAGATTTGAGCGACGGCATCGGGATAGAACGCCGGTTTGACCAGTTCCTGCCCAGGCTGTGTAGAGACCAAAAACCGCTTTGTCTTGCCGTCCCAGAACGCCTTGTCGATGGACGCCGCCAGATTTGGGTGTGCCGCATTCTCAGCAGCCGCACGGTTGGCCTTTCCAGACCAGACTTCGAGGTTGTCCATGAAAAGCCCGTGCTGATAGACCGGCGAGACGAGATAGATCCCCCGCGAAGGATCCACCAGCCTGGACAGAGCAAGCTGGGAGGCTTGCTCGCTATGACGCCAGGCTGGATTGCGTTTCAATTCAGCAGGCATGGTCCTCAAAAACTCGAGCCAAAGCGCAAGCAGCGAATCATCCGCGTCAGCCGTCTTGCAGGGAGCCCACACCGGGCCGTTGCGGCAGAATCGATCGAATGTGGCGTCGGGCTTTTGCCGGGCAAGCAGCCAATCCGCCCATGTCGTGCTGTAGGCAGCAATGCTCAAGCCATTCTGTTTCGCCAGGAGAAGCGCTTGCAAGGCGAAATAAGGGTCGACGGTATCGCCATGAAACTGAATGGAAATGGCGCCTGAATCATCGGCGTAGCCGGACAGATCAAGCGGCACGGCCTCGGCCTTTGCGAGAAACGCCAAAAGCGCCACCCCGGCAAACCGTCGGAGCCACAATCGTGTTCTCATGCCACCCCCCATACGACGCCGGCTTCCCGGGCCCATACGGTGCCATGCGCCACGGCGCCAATCTCGGCAATGATGGTTGGCGCGCTGATCGACGTCAGCGCGTCCTCGTGGCCAACCTGCGTGCCGTGATCAAGCAGAACATCGGTTTCCGAGGTCACCGGGCCATGCGCCGAGGATCCCGCCAAAAAGTGAATCGTGTCCTCGCAAATGACAGCCCCGAGAACCCTGGCGTGGAAACCAAGACGGATGCCCTGACGGGCTTTGATGTCGCCCTCGATGCTTGTGAACGCGCCGATCGTGAGTATTCCCGTCACAATCAGCGACCCGACATAATGACGACTCTCGGGAATCGTGCAGTTGCCGTTCACCCGGTACAAGCGCCCGCCTCGATGCTCCGCCCCCGGCAATTGCGAAAGCTCGCTTGGCCGGCCTGCGCCGGCAACCGGGCGCTCCGATTTGGCTCGGCTTGCACCGAAGTGCACCGCGGGCGCATGCATGCGCTCGAAGCAGCAACCCCTTCCGAGTTCGATGGTGGCATCGGACGAAAGGCGGCGCAGGCCAACGCTGAATCCACCCAAGCGCAGACCCTGGTCTGCATGCGCCCATTCCGTGACCCGGCTTAGAGGGCCGAGCTTGATGCATCCGCTTGACAGGATGGCGGAGAAGGTGGAACCGCCAGCCGCGCGGAAATCCAAAGCGGCATGCACCGGGCGCAGGCATTCCACCGGGGTGGCAAGCACAACGCTTCGGGTTGCGAGCACAGGCTCGTCCGTATGGTTCCAGGCCTGCACGTCGGCAACGTCGAACTTGTGTTGAAGTTGGAGTTCCTTTGATGTGTCAATGGAGGATGCATCCAGGACGCCTCCAACATGCTGCCTGCGCCACGAGTTGGCGAAATGACTTACCTGGTTGCTGTCATGGGCCGGCACCGTGAGGGCGTCTTCGTCGCTGGGGTTGCGCCACTCTTGCCATGCGGGCAGGAATGGGATCGTCAGAAAGGTCATGCTTCCCAGCACGAACACAACCATGAGCGTGAACTCGAGGGGACTCATATCGGACTCGCGCTCCTGTAACGCACGGTTTTGTGCCAGACCAGCTCTCTCTGCAAAAGCCCATCCACAATGAGCTCAGCGGATGCCCAGGTGATCGCGAACAGACTGACGAAAAAGCACAGCAGATTGATGGGGAGAAGGCGCACGCGCCGGCGGTTGCCGTCCAGAAGCACGGCCATCACGATTTCATAAAAGGTTGCGAAATTTCCCAGGGTTCCATAGGCCATCACGGCAAAGACGGGCAGAACGAGAGCGAGCAGGGAGCTGGCGTTCAGGTAGTACAGCGTCAAGGCCAAGCCCCAGCCCAACAACAGCAACGGAGGAACAGCAAAGATCGTCAGCAGCATGAAGCCATCGACTTTTTCCCGGGCCGACAAGAACCGACTGCCCAAGAGGCCGCGCCAGTGGCGAACCAGGACCTGGTTGTGTCCCTTGGCCCAACGGCGAACCTGGCGAATACGCACAGACCATTCCTCCGGCACCTCTTCGAAACACTCGGAGCGGTTGCTGTACACGGTCTTCCAGCCATGGATCAGCAATCGAAAGGTGATGTCGGTATCTTCGGCCAGCGCATCGTCGTTCCATCCTCCCACCGCGTCCACCGCCGAGCGACGAATGCCCCCGACGGTTCCCCCGTATTGCGGCACCAGGCGAAGGTTCATGCGCGCTTGCTGGTCCACTTGATATCCGGCGGATCGCTCCAGATCGAGTAATCGTGTCAGCAGATTGCTCCCGCCATTCACGGGCACCACGCGCCCCATGACGGCGCCGACCTCCGGATCAAAGAAGGGGGAAACCAACTGCCGAAGCAGTCCCTTCCCGGGGATGTAGTCCGCGTCAAAGATCAGCGCAATGTCGCCTTCGGCCAGTGGCAACGCATCCTTGAGTGCGGCCGATTTTCCCGGCTTGCCGGTTAATCGATGGAAGGGATGGATGCGATCCGGAAAGCGTTGTGCGAAGTTGTCAATGATGCTCCGTGTCTGGTCCTGAGAGCGGTCATTGACGGGGACGATCTTGAGCCGATTCTGCGGATAGTCCGAGTTCAGCAGCGCCGTGATGCATCCGGCAATCACCTTTTCCTCGTTATGCGCCGCGATGAAAACGGTCAGCATTGGCCAGTCGGCCGTGTCGATGTCGAGGTAGGGATGACGCTGCTTTCCAAAGAGACGGCTCAACGTGAATGCGATGTGACGTGCGGCGTAGGCCATCATCACCAAGACAATCAGACCGAGCACAAAGGCCAGGCCAGTGACCACAGGGCGTTGGTGCAGCGCTACGGCCAGATTGGGTAAATCCGGTACGAGTGTGGGAAGCTCCACTGTCGCGGCGTGGACTGCGTTGCCCACCAGCAGCGGGGCGGCCGCAAAGGGTTGCGGTGAACGAGCAATTGACTCTCCAGTGTTGGCGTCTCCTGCGGGCTTGAGCCAGCCCGAATGGAAGGATTGCATGTTCACTTGCGGCGGCGTCGCGGTCTGTGCGCTGGCGTACAACTCGCACAGATCGGTCATCACCCAAGCGGGAACATCGGCAGGTTGGACAGCCAGGCTTGCTTGCCAAGCGTTGTGAGGACGGCCATGACGTGCCAGTCCACGGCCGAAGAGCAGGCGGCCTGCCCAACGCCCATCAAGACCGGCGTGCCAGGTCCCGCTGCAGGGCGCCGTCTGATGGCCACCCCGCGGAAAGGGCTTCGATCATCACATCGGCTCCGAACGCCATGCCACGCGTGACAAAGGCGTCCTGGAGCGTCCTGGAGTGGGCCCCCTGCGCGACTGCAAAAAGTGGCCTTGCGGACTCCATGCGGCCTGCCTGTGCCGATGCAGGCCGCATGGAATTTCTCGACGAATCCGGCCACGATCCGCGCGCAATGCAGAACTCAGGCGCATCGTGGAGCGAGAACCGCACATTAATGCATATAGAAGCCGCCAGTCCCCACGAGACCAAGAAGTCCGATCACGATCAGATAAATGGCAACAATGTAATTCAACAGTCGCGGAACGACGAGGATAAGTACACCCGCAATCAGGGAAACGAGGGGGCCAATGCTCAAATGTAGGTTCATCATTAATCCTTTCTTCGATTGAATCAATCTCCCCGTTCTTCTTGACCTGGCCGCAAGGCCTGCAAGTCAACATGATCGGGTGCCGGGCTTTGCAACGTCATGAATCGGCTTTGCATCGCTGTGGCCGTTGCGCAGACATGTCAGTCGCTCCAAGCGGGCCAAGCAAGCCCGCGCGTGCCGTATCCATCACGACGCAATAGCCATCCGGCGACATGAAGCCGCAGGTTAATCTTGAACATGACGCCAGACAGTACGGTAACGCACACAGTGTTTCTGTCGATCCGGACCACTGACTTGCCGTCAAAGAAGGCGTCGCGCGGGCGGTTTTTTTTCTCCCACCGCGTTCCCGAAGCAGGGGCCCAACATCCCACGCCGTGGCGTACCGCGTCGGGTACGGCCTCCCCGGCGTGCCTTGATGTGCGCCAACGCACAGACGGCGAACGTGCGCAGGCGTACTCTGACTCGACTTTCCGCTTACGTTGCTGGCTCGCTGCCATCGGATCCTCGCAAAACCTGCCCAGCGTGCTTCACCAACCTTCGCCATGAGGCAGAATATATCGAGGACTTTATTCACAGAAAATAAATGGCAACGCAGAATCTCGGCGATTTCCTGGCTTGGTTCTGCTCTGGCCCTGGCGATGCTTGTCATCTATTTCCATATTCAATAATTTTCAGGGCACTCCATGAAAGGTGGCCCGCGATGAATCACCACGGCAACTGCATGGATAAAACTATCAAAGACCTCACGAGCCCCAACCGAAACAAAATCCGCTCATGATTCACAGCACTAGAATACCCTCACCTCCCAGCCAGCCTAAATCCGCAATCCATCAACTTGAGGCAGGCGCGCGGCTTTACGCTGATGGGCCTATGAAATAGGCATAGACTCTCATCATGAATTCGCACTTCACCGGCTTGCGATTGAGGCCGTTGAACCGTCGCCTATTTCAGTCGCAGTCCAAGAATGGGGAGTTTCCCGGGCATGACGTCGATACGTAAACCCGATATCGCAGCGGCGCGCGAGGACCATCGAACGCAGCGCATGTCCTCTGTCGATTTTCTTGATCCTTCGATCGAGTGGCGCCGGCTGTTTGCCGAATGCTGGGGCACGTTTCTTCTCGTCCTCGTTGCTGCCGGCGCAGGGGTTGTTGCGGCCCGCAGCCATGGCGCGGTCACCCTGCCCATGCAGGTGGTTGCTCCTGGCCTCATGGTCATGGCAATCATCTACTTCATGGGTACGGTCAGTGGCGCACACCTGAATCCCGCGGTGACCCTAGCCTTTGCCGTCCGGCGTAATTTCCCATGGCAGCGGGTGCCAGGGTACGTGCTAGCCCAATTGGCTGGCGGGGTAGCCGCAGCACTGTTTTTGCGTGCCATGTTCGGAACCGCCGGAGCGCTGGGCGCAACCCTGCCTGGAAGCGGTATCAGCAGTATGCAGGCGCTCGCCATGGAGACGGTCTTGACCACCGGGTTGGTGAATACCATTCTTGGCACGGCCTCGGGAGCCCGCAACATCGGCACAAACGGTGCCCTTGCCGTTGGGGGATACATCGCGTTGGCGGGGCTTTGGGCTGCGCCGATCAGTGGCGCATCGATGAACCCAGTGCGATCGCTGGCTCCGGACTTGGTGCGCGGCGATTTTGCGACAACGTGGATCTATATCGTCGGGCCCATCCTGGGGGCCCTGATCGGGGTCGCGTTCGAGGCCATTCTCAGGGGAAAACCCAGCGCCGCCGGAACGATGGCGGCGGAAGGCGATCTGGGCCTCGATGATGCGAAGTCCGGAACGCACGCGCCGTAGCGCTGCATGGCCTCTCATAAACCGAGCCATGCCGAATGCAGGGTTCGTGCGCGCCAGCAACCCAGGCCATGGAACGCCTGTCACGTTGAGCCGCTGTCACGATTGATGGACACGCTCCCTTTGCGCTTGCCTCGAAGTGAACCGGTCGCGCAAACGACTGTGCATCAAACCAAACCCTGCAACCCCACTCCGGCCTTTCGTCATGCCCATCTACCGCCACCACCTTGTCGAGGTTGAATTAAAAGCACTGAGGCCGACACAGATGACCGTAGGGATGGGGGAGGTTCGCCAGAAGTCGACACACTGGTGCACGCTCGACCCGCAGGAACGCAGTCATTACCTTTCCCGGCATTGGTTCCCGGCAGTGCGCGGACCGAAGTCGCGCTATTACATCATCGACCATCATCACCTGGGACTGGCTTTGATCCTGGAAAACGTGCAGAGTACCCAACTCGTCCTCATGCAAGACTTCGCGGCATTAAGTCAGCACGAGTTCTGGGTTGTCATGGACCATTACCAATGGGTGCATCCGTATGATCGGGACGGTCATCGATGTGATTTCAACCAACTTCCCAAAAAACTGACGGACCTGATCGACGACCCCTATCGCAGTCTTGCCGGGGTCGTCAAGAGTTCCGGTGGCTTTCCGAAGGATGGAGAGCCATTTGCCGAGTTCCTCTGGGCCGATTTCTTCCGGCGGCGAATTTCCGCACACATGCTCAAAACGGACCCGCAAGCCGCCATCTGCCGCGCCCAAGAACTCGCCCACGGCAAGGAGGCTTCGCACCTACCCGGATGGAGCGGTGTCAATGTTGAGGGCGAAGACGATTTGGACCCGGTGCCCAAAACATCCAAGGTGAGGCGCCCGCGCACCTAGTCATTCCGGCTGCGGCGATCGTTGCGCAGGCGATGGAGGCCACGTTCAGACCCCCCAGAGCATGCGCTTGGCCACGGCCGCGTTGCCTCAATGGCCGGCGCATCCGTGGCCGACAAGGAGCGCGGATGCGACTGTGCAAGTGGGCATGCGCGACGAATCACCATCAGACCGCCCGGAGTGCATGCAACATCGTGCGCCGCCGCACAGACGGCGACGCACGGAACCATTAGCCTTGCAAATCAAGTCCACAACGCTACCCAGGACAGGCGCAGGATCGCACCCGACAGTTGCACATGAATTTCCAAATATTCGAAACACAGCAAGACGGCGCATCGCAGCACGCACGGGATGCATGGCACCGTGCAGCGCGGGTCCGTGGCACGCTTGGCGATCTCCAGTCCAACCCGCCATTATTTGGCGAGATGGCTTTCATGCCGTCGTCGCCGACGAGCCTCGATCGCTTCGGCGGCGCTGACTTCTCAGGGGACGTGGCGAATCGGTCGCGCCCGAATGTTCACCGGCTTGATCGGTTGTCCAGCCTCACGCATTCTCTCGTGCGGGTTGCGTCGCACCGCCTTATTTTCCTTCGCGAACAAGGTGACCCACGATGATGAACCCACAAGCATTGGCAGCGGCTCCCGCGCAGCGCGCGAAATCCTTGCCGGCTGGCGCCGCAGAGGCCATGTCTCCTCAGCAGCTCGCATTCTTCAGGGAGCTGCTTCACGCCAAACGCGCCGCGCTGCTGCGGGCGGCACATGAGACCATGACCCATCTTCAGGAGTTCGAGGCAACCCCCGATGTATCGGATCGGGCGTCGTTGGAAGAAGACCATTTTCTCGAATTCAGGATCCGCGACCGTGAACGCAAGCACCTGCATGCCATCGATGAAGCACTGGCGCGCATCGACGACGGAAGCTATGGCATCTGTGAAGAAACAGGCGAGATGATCGGGATTGCACGGCTCCTGGTGCGCCCCACGGCAACGCTCTCGATCGAAGCGCAAGAGCACCAAGAGTCGATCCAAGGCATGCTGCCGGTCAAGCATCGGTCTTGACCAAGCAGCCAGCACGTACGCGTGTCGGTCGGTATCGAAGCCGCACTTTCAAGGAGTTTTCAGTGCTCAAGACCACGGTTTCACCCATGCGCAGTGCCCTTGTCGCGCTTGCCAGCGCGGCTGCTCTTTGGGCTTGCGCAGACGCAGCTCATGCCACATCCAGGGCAGACCCGGGCATCATCACCCACTTGTGCGGAGGGGTCGGCGCTGCGCATTTGAAGGCGTTAAAGGCGCAGGCCCATGCATTCAATCTGGGATTCTGGATGGTTGAGGGTCCGCACGGTGCCTATCTCGCTGATGTTCCGATTCAGATCAAGACGGGTGGCAGGATCATCGCCACTTTTACTGCGGAGGGACCGCTGTGTTACCTCAAGGTACCCGCGGGTGAATACACCATTGTCGGAAGCCACAAGAGTCAAACACGCGCCATCACGGCGCATTCGGGAAGCATGAACGACTATTTGCGTTGGTGACTCCACCTTGCACATCCGGCACCTGACCCCAAGCTCAAGGACACCCCTGGCCATGTACACAAAAATCCTCGTTCCCCTCGACTCAAGCAGTGCTGCGCAGATTGCAGCGGACCACGCGGTGGGTTTGGCGCGTGACCATCATGCGGCGGTGCGCTTCCTGACAGTGATCGACTTCAATAACTTCATCGGCGCTTATCCCAACATGATCGAGGTGATGAGCGATGGCGCGCGGCAAATGTTGGACGGGTGGATGGAAAGGGCGTCGCGGTCGGGGCTCGACGCAAGCACCGCAATCGGTGAAACCTGTCTCGACAATGCCAGTGTGGCCGCCGTCATCGCCGCGGATGCCAACACGTGGGGCGCCGATCTTATTGTCCTTGGCCGCGATGGGCACGAAAGTATGGCTCACCGAGTTTTGGGCGGCGTCGCCGACGGTGTGGCGCGGATGAGCGCAATTCGTGTATTGACCGTGCCCTCAAAAGACATCACGAACCCTTAGCGTCCGCCTGCCCGCCCCTTCCGTCCGGGCAGCCTGAATCGGCGTTCATCGCGCGGACTTGGTGTGATGTGGCGCTCAGTGCATGATCTCGGTGTAGGCCTGCCCGTCAGCGGCATAGCAGCTGCAGGCTGCGGCTTCGAGCTTGCCGCGGTTGAGCACCGTGAGTTCACCGCGGTGGTATTCGATCAACCCGGCGCGCTGCATGGCACTGGCTGCGACGGTGATGCCGACGCGGCGCACGCCAAGCATGTACGCCAGAGACTCATGCGTCACGTGGAAGCTGTCGGCGTGTGCGCGATCCTGGCTCATCAGCAGCCAACGCGCCAGGCGAGGACCGATCTTGTGAAAGCGCAAGCACGTTGCCGATGCGGTCAACTGGGCCATCAACACATGGATGTAATGGTGCAGGCAAAGTTGGAGTGCAGTACTGCGCGCCAACTCGCGTTGGAAGGGTAAGGTATCGATGCGCCATGCAGCTCCCGCGCCCTGCACAAGGGCCTGCAATGGCGCAGTCACCACACCGAGAACCAGCTGCGCCCCCAACATGCCTTCACGCCCGACCATTCCAACCTCCAGAGGAGGGGTGTCGTCGCGCCGTGTCAGCACTGAAATGAATCCATCCGTGGGAAAATAAACATGGAGCGTGCGCTCGCCGTGCATGGACAGTATTTCGGAAAACTTGAGTTCAACCAGCACACCGATGGACTGCAGGCGCAGGCGATCCTCGCGGGGAAGCAGTTCAATCAGGTGGTTTTCGGCGACGGCCAAAGGGTTCTCCGGAACATTGCGATCCCCTGCGATAAGGGGAGCGGACGAAGATCGCCTTGTCAGCCTTGGGCCGGGGCGGCAACGCATCGGTCAAGTCTGCGCGAACCGCATCGCCGTGTCTGTTTGCCAGCACGCATAGCCACTGGCACTTATTTAAAGCAGCCGGTCATACTCCCTCTTGACCACGGCGTAGCATTCGCAGGAGCGCTGCTCGAGACCTTGTCGATTCAGCACGGTGATGTGCCCTCGGGCGTAGCGAATCAAGCCCGCCTTCTGCAACTTGACTGCGGCCTCCGTCACGCCTTCCCGGCGTACGCCAAGCATGTTGGCGATCAACTCCTGCGTCATGATGAGTTCGCTGCCCTGCAGGCGGTCCAGGCTGAGCAGCAACAAGCGGCAGAGTTGCTGGTCCAGCGAGTGGTGGCGGTTACACACTGCGGTCTGCGTCATCTGCGTGATCAGCGCCTGCGTGTAGCGCAGAAGCAGAAGTCTCACGGGCCCCGATGTGTTGAATTCGTGCATCAGGGCTTGCGCCCTCACGCGAAATCCATACCCTGCGCATTGCACGACTCCGCGGCTGGGCGTGGACCCGCCCCCCATGAACAGCGGGATGCCGACGATGCCGTCGTTGCCGACCACGGCGATTTCAGCCGACGAACCGTCCTCGGTCACGTACAACAGCGAGACGATGGCCGTGGTGGGAAAATAGGCGTGGCTCAATGTTGCGCCCGATTCGTACAGGGCCTGGCCAAGCGACAATTCCACGCATTCCAGATGCGGCAGCCAGCGCTGGAGCTCGGCGTCTGGTAGCACGGCCAGGAGATGGTTCGCTCTGGGCTCCCGGGCATTGGCCCCCAAGAGCTTGCGCGGCTGATCCGGATGTGGACTGTCCATCAATGCATGGAATCCAGATCGCTTGAGCCGTCTCCGCCTTGGTCGACACCCGAGCGCCCACCCAGCGGCAGCTTCACGACGAATTGACTGCCAAGTCCGCTTCCGGCGCTGGCCGCTGTGATGTGTCCGCCATGGGCCTCGACCAAGGCGCGAACCACTGTAAGCCCGATGCCCATGCCAACGCCATTGAGTCCGGTGGTGTGGGTGTCTTGCACAAAAGGCTCGAAGATCCGGGGCAGTGCCAGTGCGGTGATGCCCACGCCGTTGTCGGATACCGTCAGGACGATTTGGTCATCTGCCGTGGTGACGCTCAGATCGATCTCGCCGCCGTCGGGCGTGTACTTGGAAGCGTTATCCAAGAGGTTGCCGAGAAGCTGGGTGAGGCGATTCGGGTCGCCATGCATCACCAAGGCACGCGAAGGCATCCGGACTTTGAGTCCCTGCAGGCGCGCATCCATGGCAGGTCGGCTGGCGTTGACCGCTTCATCGATGATGCTTGTCATGTCGACCATTTGACGCATGAGCGTCAGCTTGTTCATTTGGATTTTGGATATATCGTCCAATCTGTCGACCAATCGATTCATCTGGGTCAGTTGGTGCTCGATCATCGATTGCGCGCGCGGGAGGAGGGGCTCGTCTGTGCGGACCCGGCCCAGCATGGCCGTCGCCACACGGATGGGCGTCAACGGATCGCGCAGCTCATTCGCGACCACGGCCAGGAACTGGGACTGGCGGCGCTGCCCCTGTTCTGCAGCCTCCCGCAGTTCGTGCGCATCGAGCACAGCAAGGACCAGCTGTTCGTTCGCTTCCCGGAGTTGCAAATGTCTTTTCTCTTGCTCCTCGTGGGTCATAGTAATCGGCATCGCGGGGCGCTCTAGCGCGGCAAGGCGTGGTCGCTGCAGAATGCCTTCAGCGAATGCGTCACTGCCATAGAACTCAAAGCTTCCGACCCGCTGCGATTTCGCGCGATACATGGCCGCGTCTGCTCGAGCGATCAAGGTATCGGCATCCTCCGCGTCATCCGGATACAGGCTGATTCCAATACTCGCCGTCAATCGCAGCACATGCTCGCCCACGCGGCTTGGCATATCCAGAGTCGCGGTGATCTTTTGGGCGATCAAGGCTGCATCTGCAGGCGTGGCGATGTCGGTGAGCAGGATCAGGAACTCATCGCCTCCGTAGCGGCTCACCAGGTCCGTCTCGCGAATCGACGTCACCAGGCGGCTTGTGACCAGCTTGAGCACCTGATCCCCAGCCGCATGCCCGAGCGTGTCGTTGATTCGCTTGAAATTGTCGAAATCTAGGTACAGAACGGCCAGGCGAGTTCCATGCCGCTTCGCTTGGCCGATGGCATGCGCAAGCTGGTCGAGCATCCAGCCACGCCTGGGTAGCTGCGTTAGCGAGTCGAGCCCCGCCGCGTGCGAGACGGCTTCAAGCCGATGCATGGCCTCATCGGCTTGAACCTGGGCGCGGAGCGCGGCAAGCACCAGTTGTTCGTTGGCCTCGACGATCTTGGACTCGCGGGCGGCATCCGCACGACTTTCGGCCACAATCACGTCCTGCAGCAAGCGGTTCAACACCACGCGCGCGGCGTCGACCTGATCCTGCAACTGAACAAGCTCGCGCGCGGATTGTTCCGCTTCACGCGCGTTGGAGTCCGGTGGCTGATTCACAGCGGGTGGCAATTCAATTCGACGTTTCCGCCTTCGGGATTATCGGCTCATGGGGCATGCCCTCCGACTTGCGCGTGGGCCGCCCGCCAAGCAACCCTTCCTGGTCCGACAGCATTTCCCCGACATGGATGCCGTCACTATCGATGGTGAACTCGCGCAAGGCGTTGGAATGTGCGCTGGCCCGCACCTTGACGACTGCCATCGCACGCAATAAGCGGCTGTTGATCTCGATGTAACGCTGCACGATAATGGCGTCTGTCAGGAATGCCGCCCCATAGGGGCTGAAGCGCAGATCGGTATAGCGGTCTTCCAGTTCGGAGGTCATCAGCACGGTGACGCCGGCGCCGGTCAATGTGGTGACCAGACGCATAAGGGATTCACGAAAATCCTCCTGAAATGTGGGCGCCAGCGCGAGCTCGAAACCCGAAAGTGAATCGATCACGACACGGCTTGCCTTCAGTCGCTGGATTTCGCGCATCAGCAGCACGATGATTTCATCGATCGAGAGATCGGACGCCCGACTGTCCACCAAGCCCACGCGATCGCTCTCGATGAGATCGATGAGCACGCGGTTCCGGGATCGATTCGGGTGCTGCTCGAAGGCGGCGATGACGCCCGTCTCGCCGCGCGCTACGCCTTCGGCCAGGAACGCCGAGGCGAGAATGCTTTTTCCCGAACCCGAAGGACCGGCGACCAGCAGCGAATACCCGCGCGGCAGGCCGCCGCCCAGCATGTCATCCAGGCCCGGGACTCCGATATTCAGGCGTGAAGTTGACGGCGGCGAGGCCGCCACGGCGCCGCCCTCGAGCGTCAGACTGGACGATGCGAAGACGTCGATGCCCGAGCTGCTGATCCGAAACGTGTGCAGACCAGGGCGTGTGGCCTGGCCGCGCATTTTCATGATCTCCATCTTGCGAACCATGGAGTTGCGCTGCACGCTCTGGCGTAGCCAGATGAGTCCATCGGCGACGGTGAACACCGGGTTTGCGTCGGACTCCGTGAAGTATTCGCCGATCAAGAAGGTCGTGGCCTGCCAACTTGTCATCAGCATGCCAAGTTGCTGGACGAATTGCTGCAGGCTATTGTGCGGGCTCCGTGCGGCTTTATTGGCAAGCACGACGGAACGGAATGAATCCACGAAGACGAGGGCCGGGCTGTGCGTTTCGACCTCGGCAACGATACGCCGCAGGACATGGTCGAGATCGCCCGCCATGGCGTCGTCGGAGAGGTTGAAGAAGTACACCCCACGATTGATCAGCGTGTTGTCGAAGAACGTGAACAACTGCTGGTAGCGCAGCATTTTCAGCGGGGGCTCGCCCAGCACCGTGAAATACAGCGCTGGGCGCTCGGGCGTGGCCAACGCGAACATCATCTGGTGGGCCAGCGTCGTTTTGCCGCAGCCTGGAGGGCCTGCAATGAGGTTGAACGAGAACTCTGGTAGCCCTCCGCCCAACACATCGTCCAAGCCGGGGACGCCGGTGGACAAACGATTGATCGTCACTTTGCTCGTCATGGCTGTGTGTCCTGCTCAGGCGGTTCGCTCAAGAAGTTGATCCGTATCGAGTGCAATACACGCCTGGTCAACGCGGCTCCGATCAGGCTGGAGAGCAGCGCATAGAACGTGTGCAGCATGGCCGCGCCACCCGCCGCGGCATTGGCACCGCTTTGCCCTTTGAGCGCCGATCTCAACGCGTCCAGACCCATCGCCGCAGGCTGGGTGCGGCTATGGGCAGTCATCAACCAAGGATGCGCTGTACTGGTGAGATAGAGACTGCGCTGGTACAGAGCGTCAACCCCGCCCTTGCCGATGATGGGGTTCAGGCTGGCCGCAATCTCCTGCCAAATCGAAACCACCGCGCTGGCGATTTGCGCAGGATCCGCATCGACGCCCCCTCGCCGCATCAGATTGGCTTCGATTTGCAGCTGCTCATGCGTTTCCATAGGTCGTGCTGTGCGCTGGAATGGTTTTGACGGCTGTCGGTCCGCAGCAAAACTTTGGGCAGTGCCTCGGCCGTCCGGCGAAATGACGTTGATATTTTTGGGCATCTAGCTCGCATGACCGACAGATGCCGGAAATCGTTGGGCATATCGTTTGCGACAGTATGCGCAGCATAGGCCGATATGGCTCCACTTTTTGGAAGCGAGCGCATAATTTTTTGGCGCAACCAAGCCGCTCGACGCGTGACGTGGCGGCAATGCACCCATCGCCTTGGGCGGGTGGCATGCACCGTTCGCATTACAGCAACGCACCACCTCCCCCTACTCTGTGCTCACTGGGCCTGCGGCACAACAACGACAGTGCTGCCCCCGGTGCCAGCTTTGCCCTTGGCACCCGTTGCCCCGGTATCGCCCGTGTTTCCCGTATCGCCAGTGGCACCGGTATCACCTGTTGCGCCCACGGTTCCTTGATTGCCAGTTTTGCCTTGCATGCCAGTGTCACCCGTATCGCCGGTATTCCCCTGGTTGCCGGGCGCGCCCTTGGCCCCCGTATAGCCCGTGTTGCCAGTGTTGCCTTGATTGCCTTGCGGCCCCATTGGGCCCGTGCACGCACCAAGCGCGAACGATGCCAACAGCAGTACGGCAGGTATTGAATAGTTCATGATTGATCCCTTGTCAAAACACAGCCAAGACGGCCATATGGACACTATGGCAGCGCATGTCCGGTGCGTCTGTACGCTGTCGTACGTTGGCTGGATGATGCGGGTGCCGCCTTGGCCAATCGGTGGCTACAGAAGGTGCGGCTACTGAGTCTTGCCATCCGCCGCCAGGAACAGGCATTGCGTCCGTTCTCGCAGCGCGCGCCCGTGCGTTGGCCAACCGTCTCGAGTGCGTCGCGTCCTTGGCGTATCACGTTTCCACCGCGAGCCTCGGCTCGCCAGTTCTCGCGCGGGGAACCCGCTGGCCGACATGGCTGGTTGCCGAAAACGCTCACTGCTGCTGATCGCCCTTCGCCGCGTTTTGCACGCTGTGGCCCGCCTTTTCGATTTGCTGCCCAGCCTTCGCCGCACCTTGATCGATTTCCTTGCCGGCCTTCTCGGCTGGGCCTTCTGGCTTTTGGCAACCGTACAGCGTGGCACTCAAGACGCTCACGGCAAAGGCGAGGCCGAGGATCGCCGGCAATTTGGTCATCCGCATCGGGCTATCTCGCATGTTTGCCTCCTGCAGTTGTCCATTCAATTGGAACGTGCCGCTGTTCCGATAAATGCGCTGCGGCCCCCACACGCGGCATCGGCGCGAAACCGCTGCTTGCCAGACCCTTCATCATTTGCTCACTTCATGGCCAATGATCCCGCCCACGGCTGCGCCACCGACCGTGCCGATGCCGCTGCCACCCGACAAGACTGCGCCGCCCACGGCGCCGACGCCCGCTCCGATGGCCGTGTTTTTGTCTTGCGACGACATACCGGCGCAGCCACCCAAGGCCAGCAGCACAATTGCAGCGGCGGCAGTGGGAATGAACCTTTGCTTGATTTTCATGAAACCACCTCGTGATTCAGGTTATGGAAATACCGGGCTATCCGCCCGGCGCGAAAATTAATGTCTTGACCAAATGCCTCCTTGCCGCGTCCCGACATAACCGCTCTGGCAGTCGGATTACTTTAGACTCATCTCGTCTTTCACCGTTTTGACGCCGCCGACGCCTCGAGCAACTTCAACGGCCTTGAGTTCGTCGGCGCGCGAGCGCACGAAGCCGCTGAGTTGCACGACCCCCTTGAAAGTCTCGACATTGATTTCAGCAACCTTGAGATCAGCATCTGCAAAGATGGCCGCCTTGACTTTGGCCGTGATGGCACTGTCATCGAAATATTGACCCGTGCCTTCCTGTTTGGGCGTCGAGGCACATCCGACCATGCTGACGACGGAAACTGCCAGCAAGATCGCATAGAGAGGTTTGATTAATCGCATATAAATCCTTGATCAATAAGTCGATCGGCCGCAGCCAATCTCGCTGCAAAGCCAGAGAAACAAAAATATTTTCGGAAGACCGGAACCTTCTTTACATCCGACCCGTAAGGAAAAGAACAATCACGATGATGAGTAAAAATCCGAGAATTCCACTTGGAAAATATCCCCAACTTCTGCTATGGGGCCAAGTCGGCAAAACGCCAACCAACATTAAAACAAGAATGATTAAAAGCAGTGCGCCTAAAGACATGGTCGAACTCCAAGTAGATCGCCAAACAGGTTTTGATGGCCATGGATGCGGATAACGAGAAAACGCATTGCATGGACCAGTGGCGCTTCAAGATCGAAGCACAGCAACCCCCGGTCCTGCCTTGCCGTCACGAGAAGCAAAATATCTCGTTACAACTGATCCGTCTGTACGCTGTCGCACATCACTTTCCAGGCGCCCCGCCAGGGAATCGGTGCCCAGTGCGTATCGAGGGATCGGATTTCGGGCTTTGCTTTGTCGCGCTCGCCCGATGCCGCGGCCAACACCGATATTGGCGGCCTGCAAGCCCAACGCGAAGCTCATCGCCCACAGCGTCGTCAAGGCCAGCGTTGCCTCTCCTGCACTGGTGACGCACCGGAGTTGGTGTTCGGTTGTTCGCGCATCCTCCCGCACCTGCGGCCTATGACGCGGCGCAAGGCGTTTCCGAAAGCAGAAGAGGTCGCCGGATGGTGCCCAGTTGCTTGCGCAGCGGCCCAAGGCGATCGAGAAGGATCGCCCGGCCGCGCCGGCGCGGCTCGCGGCGCCCCGGAGAACCGGCCGCGTGGCCGGCTCCTGTCAAGGCGCCAAGGCGCAGTTTTACCTGGGGTCGTTGATAACGCCGCAAACCACGGCACGCGTCAGACCGTGGCGCATCCATGCACGTGGATGGCCAGCATCGGTATCGAGTTGTACAAACTTCTGCGCAGCCAGCCCTATCTCCGCTTGCTGCGCGCCCACAGCAATGCCTCAATCGTCAGCTCCGGGCGCTGGGGTGGCTGGCCGCCCTCAACGTCGCGCTCAGCCGCCTGTCGATGGCCCCCGGCGTTGTGCATTTCGGCTACGGCTTTGCGGTGGCCCTGCTGCTGACCCTCCTGGTGGGTTTGATGCTCGTGCAACGCCTGTTTCGCCGCCTCGAATACCAGACCTTCATGCTCCCAGGGACACGGATCGCGGATCCATAAAGGCTGGTGCGTCCGTCTTCGCGCCCCACCCGCGTGCATGTCAGTGTTTGTGCCGGTGATGGATATCTGGGTAATGCAAATGAGTGTGCGTCAGCGCTTGGTGACGATGGGGATGCGCGTGCGGTTGCGCGCCATCCCAGACGAAATCATGCGCATGCTGGTGGTGCTCGTCGTGCCAGTGACGATGAGCATGCTCCAGCGGCTCGTGCGTGTGTTCATGCGCATGCCGCTCCCTGATGTGGAGCCAGACGCCCAGTGCCATGAGTAGTGCCGCCGCCCAGAATAGGGCTGAGGGCATACGTGGCCACAGGGCCAGCGAAATGACGACCCCGAAAAGCGGCGCCACTGCAAAATAGGCTCCCGTGCGCGCAGTACCAAGCGTGCGCAGTCCGACAACGAAAAGGGTCAGGCTCACGCCATAGCCGAGAAACCCCACCAGCATGCTGCTCGCCATGGCCGGCAGGCCCGGCATTGAGGCGCCTGCGGCCAAAGCCAAGCCCGTGTTGCAGGCCCCTGCCAAGAGGCCCTTCAAGCACGCCACCAGCATCGCATCATTCGTCGACACCTTGCGCGTCAGGTTGTTATCGATGGCCCAAGCCAGACACGCACCGACGATGAGCAGGGAGCCCGGCGATAGCTTCGCTCCACCGGGCTCCCAGGAAAGCAAGAGTCCACCGGCAACGATGGCACCCATGCCGAGGACGATTTGCCGATCCGTGTTCTCTTTAAATACAAGCCACGCCATGGCGGCCGTGAGCACGCCCTCGACGTTGAGCAGCAGTGATGCCGTTGCGCCATCGATTTGCGTCAACGCCCACATCAGCAGCGCCGGGGCAATGACCCCGCCGAACACGATGGCACCAAGCAGCCATGGCATCTCGCGCGCGGGAATGCGCAGCTCTCCAGCGGCCTCAGCGCCGCGAATCCTCCGCAAAGCCAACAGCAACCCCAAACCAAGCCCGCTGCCGAGATACAGCAAACCAGCCAGCAGCAAAGGTGGCACATCGCCCACGAGCAACTTCGCGAGTGGTGTGCTCGCGCCGAACAGGAGTGCGGCGCCGAGTGCCGGGGCGGCTGAACGCAGAGACATGGTGAAGCAGAAGCGCCTGGGAGCGCAATCGTTGAAGGTTTCCCGCATTGTCTCTGATCGCAGAAGCTTCAAAGCGGCCGCGACGAGGCCGAGGCCATGCATGGAGCGCGTCGCCCAACGACCTGACTGAAGTCCACGGCACGACGCAAACGCCAAGATTGCCGGGCCTTCACGGCAAGCGTGGGCCGATGCGCTGGCGCCGTCTCGGCTCTTGGCCGGATGCACGGCAAGCTCCTGCGCTTGAGGGATGCCGCGTGGGTCTTCGCCGAATGCCGCGCACGCGATGCTCCCAAAGAGCGGCTGTTGAGCCACGCGGTCACCGTGTCCTTGGCCGAGGGCCCGCATCATTCAAGTGCCTCGGGCGTGACCGATTTCACACTTTCGCCATTTTTTCCGGACAGCGTGGGTGGCGGCGCCCGCGCGTTTCGGCCAGAATGGGTCTAGTCATTCAATCCACTCCTGCAGCGCCTGCGTCCGATGTTTCCATCGAAATTTTGGACGCTCGGCACCGCAGCATTCCGAACAACCAGCAAGACTGTCATTGGCGAGGCCCATGATGCAAATTCTGATGGAGTTCCTGCAACTCACTGCCGATGAAGTGCAGGCCTTGGTGGCGTGCGCGCCACAATTGCTCAGCAGGCTGGACGCGTTTGCGAAGACCTTTGCTGAGCAAATCCAAGCGCAGGCCGACGACGAGGGTGCATTGGCTGGGCTCAGCAAGGATCAGCGCCTCGAGCTGGCAACCATGCAGACCGATCATTACCGCGAACTGCTGGCCTCGGAGTACACGCAGCAACTGCAGCACCGCATGGTGGAGATCGGGGCGTTGTACTACCGCTGGGGTCTGCCACCCATGTGGATCATGACCACGTCGTCGCTGTTTGCCGCCGAGTTCGAGACGTTTGCCGCCGATCTGTCGCTGGCTCAACGCCGCCCGCTCATGGGCGCCTTGTACAAGCGCTTGCGCCGCGACGAGGCCTGGCAGATGGAAGGCTATCGACAGGCGGCCGAACGCGTGCGACGCCAGCTTGAACGAAGCCCCTTGCGCGACGCCCTGACCGGCTCGCTCAACGGCGATGCACTCCAGGAAATGCTGCCCAGCGCCCTGGCTCGCGCGCGTCGGCATGGCAGCAAGGTCTTGGTGGGATTGCTGGAATTCGATGACTTCAGCGCCCTGACCGCGGCGCAGGGCAACGCGGTGGGAGATGCCGTGCTACAGCAACTTGCCGACCGGCTGCGCAATGCACTGCGCAAAACCGATCTTGTGGTGCGACTCGAAGGTGACCGCTTTGCCGTGGTGCTCGAAGATATTTACCGCATCGAGGCCGTCGCGCCCCTGCTTGAGCGCCTGCAGATGGACCTGAACCTGCCCTACACGCTGTCGGATACGGTGCTGTGGCAATGTCCGCTGAGCATCGGCATCACGGTGTTCCCCGATGACAACGTCGACGCGCCGGAGTTGTTGCGCCATGCCCAGCAGGCCATGCACAACGCCCGCACCAGCAAGTCCCACCGCGAGTGCTTCTGGTCCTTCTATGGCCGCGAAGTCGATGCGCTGATGGCTGCGGCCTAAGGACGCGAGCATTGAGGCCCACCATTCCGGACGCCCTGCTGGCGCAGGCGTTGAATGCGATATCCGAGGCATCGCTGATCACGGATGCGCAGCAGCTTGTGCTGCATGCCAACGCGGCCTTCACGGAGGTCACGGGTTATGCCGCCGATGAGATTGTGGGGCGCGATTGCCGCCTGCTGCAAGGCTCTCAGACCGACCCCACCACGGTGCGGCAGATTCGCCAGGCGCTTGAGCAGGGCAAGACCTTCCGCGGTGAAATTCTCAACTATCGCAAGAATGGTTCGCCATTCTGGAACGCGCTCACGATCACCCCCATGCTGGACGCGTCGGCGCAGGTGACGCACTTCGTCAGTGTGCAGCGCGATGTCACGCAGCAGCGCATGTTGCGCGACCAATTGCACCACCAGGCCTGGCACGACCCGTTGACGGGTCTGCCCAATCGCCTCGGATTGTCCCAGCATGTCGGCGATGCCATCGCGCGTGCCCAGCGCAACCACACGGCGCTGGCCATGGGCATGATCGACCTGGACGATTTCAAGTCCATCAACGACAACTGGGGCCACCTGGCTGGCGACGCGCTGCTGCGCGAGCTGGCCCGCCGTCTTCAAAGCCGCCTGCGCGCGACCGACTATCTCGCCAGGCTCGGTGGCGATGAACTCGTCATCGTGTTGGAGGGCCTGGATGCGGGACGCACCACGGATGAGCTCACCGCCCTGGCCCATCGTCTTCACGCCGCCGTGGAGTCCGCCTTTGAGGTCACGCCCGGGCAGTTCGCGGAAGTCGACATGCGCATGGGTGTGGCCCTGTATCCCAGTCATGGCGACGAGCCGGATCATCTCTTGCGTCTGGCCGATGCGGCGCTGTATCAGGCCAAGGCGCACAAACACGACGGTTCCCGGTGGTGGCGCGCCTGGGGCGAATCCGAGCCGCTGGATGCGGCACTGTCCGTGCACGACTCCGGGCTCGACCCCTACGGCTGGCAGGCGTCGGCGCTGCTGGAAGAGATCCGCTTGCCGCTGCACAAGGTGGTCACGCAGTTCGTCAAGCGGTTTTATGCGGGCATGCGCCAGCGCAGCGAACCCTCGGCGGTGTTGAATCAGCTCAGTGCTCAAGAACACGCCCATCTGCAGGCATCGCAGGGCGAGCACCTCTTGCAGCTGCTCGCCCCGGCCGTGCTGGAGGCCGACCACCGCAGCAAGGCCCTGCAGCTCGGTCGCATCCATGCCCTCGTGGGGCTGGGGTCCAGCGAGGCGGTCCTGGCCATGCAGGATTACTCCAGCTTGCTGCACGGCATGGTCCAGGCGCTTGCCTGGCGCGTGGAACGGCGGGGCGCACTCTTCGGGGTCATCAACGAGCGTCTCAAGCGCGAAATGCAGTGGGAGCTCGAGGGCATGAATCGGGTTGACCAGTCCCGCCGATCGGCGCCCGCGTTGATGGAGTCGCAAGCAGACACATGGACCAAGGCGGGCGACTTCATTGACTCGGCCCTGTCGGCGATCTTTCAACAGCCCGAAGGGATTCAAGGCATCGCCTACCTGGAGCCGAGCAGCGAAGATGACATCGTTGTGCGCTGCTCAATCGGCTGCTCGCCGGCGTACTTTGCCGACCTGACCAACGCCGGGGTCGAGCTCACCTTTCATGCAGCGAATCCAACCCTGAATCAGACCAGCGTGGTCAGCGCCTGGCTCAGCGGCGAAATCGCTACCCGGACCAACTACGCGCTGCATCCGGGATTGAGCACCATTCAGCCCATCGCGCTGCGGCACGGCATTCGCAGTTCGGCCTCCATCCCGCTGTCGGGCAAAGCCGGCAATCCAGCGGCCGTTCTCACGCTGTTTGGCGCCTACCCCAACCAGTTCGAGTCGTGGTCCGCCCAGCTCTGGTTGCGCTCGCTGCAGCAGATCTTTCAGCGCCATGTGGCGCAGGGTCAAGGTTCACCCAAGATCGCGCAGTCGCGTGAGGACCGCGAGCGCTATCGCCGCCTGCTGCACGGGGACGGGTTGCGCATGCACATGCAGCCCATTGTCGACTTGTATACGGGGCGCTTCGTCAAGGTCGAGGCCCTTGCGCGCCTGGACGATGCCGGCGAGCTGATCTCGCCCCTTCGCTTTCTGCAAGCCTGTGGTGAGCAGGACCTGGCGTGGCTGTTTCGCACCGGCCTGGCCCAGGCTTTGCGCTGGCTGCGAACCTGGGAAGATGCCGGCTTGATCCTCGATTTGAGCATCAACCTGCCGCCATCGGTGCTCATCATGCCCGAATGTCCATCCTGGGTCCAGCAGGCGCTGCATGCAGCCCAGGTCGTGCCGCAGCGGCTCACCCTGGAGCTTCTGGAGTCCGAAGAGAGCGCAGACATCAACCGGCGTGATGCAAGCGTTGCAGAGCTTGCAAACCTCGGCGTGAACTTGGCCATGGATGACCTGGGCTCCGGCTACAGCAGCCTTCAGCGCCTGCAGGCGCTACCCTTTCACGCCGTCAAGATTGACCAGTACCCGGTGCGCCACGCGGTGGAGTCACCGGAGAAGTCCATCCCCTTTCTCGGCGCGCTGGTGCGCATGGCTCAAGGCATGGGCATACGCGTTGCCATGGAGGGCCTGGAGACGCCCGAACTCGTTGAAATGGCCACCGCCCTGGGTGTGGATTGGGGACAAGGCTATGCAATCGCCAAGCCGATGCCGCCGCAAAGTGTGGTGGATTGGGCGGCCCAGTGGACCTGGAGTCTCAACCCGGACAAACCGCGGCATGCGATGGGACAGCGCGCCAGGGCGTTCAGCCGCGAATCCCTGGCGCTTGATTGGAAGCGGGCCATCGAAACCCATCAGCGCTGGTGGCAGGACTTTGAGAGCAGCCTGTTCGAGGCGGGCAAACCGCTTGAGTGGCAAATCGCCTGCCGTGACGACAAATGCCACCTCGGGCGCTGGCTGTACCGGCACCGCAAGACGTGCGGCGTGGAGCAGCGTCCCCTGTTCGATCGCGTGGTGGCCGAGCATGCGCGGTTTCACACAATGGCTGGCCACCTGTTGCGCCGTGTGCAAGAAGGCGAGGACCGGCAGTCCGTCATGCTTGCGTTGCGTCACGGCGCCCTCCCCGAGGTGTCCGCGCGCCTGATCGGATTGCTGCAGGAACTCGGCGGTCTGGTGCCTGATGAAGCGGCCGATGCCGGCGGCACTGCGCCGCATGCGAACCTGGCGGCCCCCCTGGAGGCGCGCTCGCTCAGCACGGCATCGTCGTGATGGCTCGCCGTTGTCGCCTCCATTCGTTGGACCCTCACCTTGACCAGATGCGCGACAAGCCCGGTCCTTCAGGGTGGGGAAGGATAGCGCGGATGCCACAGGCATCCATCGTCTCTTGAAGTAGCGCCCGATTAGCTGTATATTAAACCAGTCATGAAGCGACTCCAGGCGTTCAAGTTCGAGCTTCGGCCAAACGGTCAGCAGCAGCGCCAGATGCGCCGCTTCGCGGGCTCGTGCCGGTTCGTGTTCAACAAGGCGCTGGCGTTGCAGAAGGCGCGCTTCGAGCACGGCGAGAAGAAGCTGGGCTACGCCGGGCTGTGCAAGGAACTCACCGCCTGGCGCAACGGATCGGACACGCCTTGGCTCGGCGAGGCGCCGATCCACCCGTTGCAACAGGCGCTCAAGGATCTGGAGCGCGCCTATGCCAACTTCTTCGCCAAACGCGCGGACTTTCCGCGTTTCAAGAAGAAGGGCCATGGCGGGAGTTTCCGCTACCCCGACCCGAAACAGATCAAGCTCGACCAAGCCAATTCCCGCATCTTCTTGCCCAAGCTGGGGTGGCTGCGCTACCGCAACAGCCGGGACGTTCTCGGTGCGGTGCGCAACGCCACGGTGAGTTTCAGCGCAGGCAAGTGGTTTGTGTCGATCCAGAGCGAGCGTGAGGTTGAGCCACCCATCCCGAGCGCCACCAGCGCCATCGGGATTGATGTGGGCATCGCTCGCTTGGCCACGCTCTCGGATGGGACGTTCGTGGCGCCGCTGAACAGTTTCAGGACGCATGAGGTGCGGCTGGCGCGGTACCAGCGGGCGATGAGCCGCAAGGTGAAGTTCAGCAACAACTGGAGAAAAGCCAAACGCAGAGTGCAACGCATTCACGCCCGCATCGCCAATGCCCGACGCGACTTCCTGCACAAGGCCACGACATCCATCAGCCAAAACCACGCGATGGTGTGTATCGAGGACTTGCAGGTGAGAAACATGTCCAAGTCGAGCAGAGGCAGTGCCGAGAAGCCGGGGACGAATGTCCGGGCCAAAAGCGGCTTGAACAAGTCGATCCTGGACCAGGGCTGGGCCGAGTTTCGCAGGCAACTGGACTACAAGCTCCAGTGGAGCGGCGGATGGCTCGTTGCGGTGCCGCCGCACAACACGAGCCGAACCTGCCCGTGCTGCGGCCACATCGCGGCGGACAATCGCCGCACGCAGGCGCAGTTCAAGTGCGTGGCGTGTGGCTATGCGAATCATGCCGATGTTGTCGGCGCGATGAATAGTTTGGCGCGGGGACACCGCGTTGCAGCCTGTGGAGAGGTGGTGCATTCAGGCCCCTCGATGAAGCAGGAACCCACCGAAGCGACTGCGCACGAGGTCACTCATGCGTAGCGCCGTAGGAATCCCCGTCCTTCCCGCGCAAGCGGTGGCGAAAGCCAAGGGCGGGGTGGATGTCAACCCGTCCACACCGCACGACCGTTTTGACCAGCCGGCCCAGGCTGCCGTGGCTGCGGATCAGTATCGCCGTCTGCTCACGGCCGCTCCGTACTCGGCCCTGACCAACCTGGCCACGGGGGCGATCGTCATCTGGGTCTTGCGCGAGTCGGTTTCCCTGAACCGTCTCTGGGCCTGGGGGCTGGTCCTGGCCTTGGTGCACGGTGCGCACCTTGGTCTTTGGATGCGCAAGCGCAAGCGCCCCGCCGCGCCCCGGGCGTTGGTGCGATTGCACCGCGTGCTTCGGGCGGGAGCGTGGCTGTCCGGACTGGCCTGGGGAGCCGTTCCGCTCGTTCTGTTTCCGCCCGGCGCCATGCAACAGGCGTTCATCGTGTTTTTCACTGCTGGCGTCAGTGGCGCAGCGATGACGGCGTTGGCCTTCGACGGTTGGGCGGCGTTCCTGTTCGTGGTGTCGGCGCTGGTGCCGCTGATGGCCCGTTTGTTCCTCCTGCATGGCAGCATGGCGCATGCGGCAAGCCTCATGGTGGCCATTTATCTCGCCTATCTCAGCGCGGCCATTCACCACGGCCATCGGCAGTTCGTCCAGTCGCTGAGCTGGCGCAATCAGGCTTTTGAAAACGCTGCCCAACGCGAGCAGCAAGCGCAACGCCTTCGACGTCTGGCCCAGTTCAACGCGCTGCTCGCCCAGGCCAACCAGCTCGGCTCGACGGCGGACGACGCAGGCGCACTGTATGCGGCGATTTGCGAGGCAGCCGTCGAGCACGCCGCGCTGAAATCCGTCTGGATCGGGCGGCTGGACACAGCCACGCAAGACTTTGATGTCCTGGCTGCAGCCACATCCGGCGGCGAATCGAACGATGCGTGGATCGGCGCAGAGCTTGATGGGCCCGCTGCCCCGGGTTTGGCACGCGCGGCGTGGCGGGAGGATCGTCCGGTATTCGAACCCCGCAGCCCATCCGGCACGCCCGCGACCGGGGCGAACGCAGCCCTGCCCGTGCACGAACACGGCCGCATCGCTTCGGTGCTGAGCGTGCACGTCGAGCAGGAAGAAGTGTTCGATGAGGCAACGCGGGATCTTCTCCTCAATTTGGTCGCGAGCATCGAGCGCGGACTTCAAGTGGTGTGGCAGCGCAACCGGATCGCCAATTTGCAAAAACTGCACCACGCCCTGATGAGCGAAGGCGATGTGGTGCTGCAAGCGCGCAGCGTTCCCGAGATGCTGGTGCGCTCGTGTCAAAAGCTCACCCAAGGCACGCAGTTCCACGCCGCCTGGGTTGCGCGCCCCGACGAGCGCGGCCACATCGATGTCATCGCACGCGCCGGCACCGGCGCCAGCCAGCTCGACGCGCTCGACATCAACATCAACGACGACAACAAGTCGCCCCTGGCCATCCGGGTCTGGATCAGCCACGGGGTCGCCCTCAGTGACGACCTGCTCGAGGACTCGACCATGGCACCGTGGCACGCGTCGCTCGCAGCGCATGGGTGGCGCGCCGCGCTGGCCGCTCCGGTCTTCCGCGGCGGCGAGATCTGGGCCGTGCTTGTCTTCGTTTCGCCCCACGCGCATGTGTTTGACACGCAAACGATCGAACTGTGTGAGCGCGTGGCCGAACTGCTCGGACACGGTCTGGATGAACTCGATTTGAAGCAGCGCCTGGGCGATCTTCAGCGCCAGGAGGCCCACCGCGCCCGGCACGATCCACTCACGGGGTTGGCCAACCGCTTTGCCCTCGAGCAACACCTGCCGCGGGCCATCGCGCGCGCGCATGCCCACGGCCGCGCGCTGGCCCTGGGCATGATCGATCTGGACAACTTCAAGCCCGTCAATGACACATGGGGCCACGAGGCGGGCGACCAGCTGCTGCGTGAGTTGGGCATGCGCCTCCAATCGCGAATTCGCGAATCGGATTTCCTCGTCCGCTTAGGTGGAGACGAGTTCGTGGTGGTCATCGAAGGGATTGACAAGAAACGCGTCATCGAAACGCTCGAGCAGGCTTTTGCCCGCCTGCACCAGGCCGTGGAGACGCCCTTTGCGCTCGGCACGGGAGCGCTGATTCCTATCGACATGACCATGGGCATCGCCCTGTATCCGTTCGATGCGGGCGATGCCGATTCCCTGATGCGCCAAGCCGATGGGGCCATGTATCAGGCCAAGCTGCACAAGGGCGACCGGCAACGCTGGTGGCAGCTGGGCGCAGCCAGCGCCGAACTGTTCAGGCACGCCAAAGCGCTTGACGCGCGGGCCGAAGCGTCCACTTAAACACGCTGGTCCTTGACGTGCACCCCGGGTCGGATCCCGCCGTGCGCAGCGCTCGCCTCATGCGTCGCAGGCGACGGGCGGCCGTGACGCCGGCAGCGGTCTGCATGCGCTGACCGACCCGGGCTGGGTGCAGGCGGCTGGCGGGCGACTTCGTGACCGGCGCAGCGTAGGGCAGGCCGCGGATGGGCGGCGCCGCACAGGGCCCTTGAATTTCATGGCGGTGCTCGCATATTCAGGATGTATTGCAAATGGGCTCGCACGGCACGTGCCGTCTTCGTTTGCACCTGACGGGGCGGGTGTGGTCTGCACAGACGCCCACCGCCGCGCCGGGCCGTTTGCAACCGTTGTCGTGTCGACCCCGGCTGCCCATCCAGGCGCAGCCATATCGAATCAAGGAGCATGCATCATGGTTGGTACATTGATGAGAACCCCGGCGAGCTGGCTCGGCGAGCTCGACCGCTTCCAGCGCGAATTGGATCGCCGCTACGGGGCCTTCGGATTGCCCGTGAGCATCCGTGCGGCAAGCGGCGCGGCCTTTCCGGCGATCAACATCGGCTCCACGCCCACCGCTGTCGACGTTTACGCGTTTGCCCCCGGGCTGGACGCCTCCAAGCTGGAGGTCACCGTGGACAACAATCTGTTGACCCTGACCGGGGAGCGCAAGCTTGAAGCGCCCGACGCCAAGAGCACCGTATATGCGCAAGAGCGCTTTGCCGGCGCCTTCCGCCGTGTCATCAGTCTTCCCGAGGACGTGGACCCCACCAAGGTCGAAGCGCATTACAAGGACGGCGTCGTGCACGTGAGCATCGCGCGCCGCGCCTCCGTGCAGCCGCGGCGCATCACGGTGAACTGAAATCGCCCCCATTGGAGAACGCATCATGAACAGTGAAGTCAGCAAGACCGACCAGGCACCGACCCCAGAGACCGTGCGCAGCGCCCAACCCCTCACCCCGGCAGTGGACATCATCGAAGATGTCGAAGGCATCAGCCTGTACGCCGATATGCCTGGCGTGCCCAAGGAATCCCTGCACGTCCAGGTGGAGGGCGATACGCTCACGCTGCGCGGCGAAATGAGTATTCCGCTGCCGCAGGGAATGGATCCCTTCTACGCGGAAATGCGCAGCAGCGCCTGGGAACGCAGCTTTACGCTGTCGCGAGAGCTGGACCCGTCCAATATCCAGGCCAGCATGAAAGATGGCGTGCTGAGCCTGCGTATTCCGAAGGCCGAGCACGCCAAGCCTCGCACGGTGGAAGTCAAGCTGGGCTGAAACCTGGCGAAAGGGGAAAAGGCGCCGCCCTCAAGCCTGCAGGGCGGCCTTCGGGCCGCGTTTTTCGAGTGAGCACGATCCTGGGCGCATCGCCTGCGTGCAGGCCAAGGTGCACGCAGGCAAGCCTCACCGCCCCCGACGCGAGGGGCGGCGTTCGGCGCGAGCTAGGCGCGCAACGTCGCCACGAGGCGCTGGGGATGCAGCAACACATCGAGCGCATCCATGATCGAGCGCGCCAGCATATCCGCGGCCACCAGGGTCTGCGCGGCGCATCCCTCCTCGCCCAAAACCGCAATCCCCAGCGCCGCCGCTTGCAGCATGCGTGCATCGTTGCGTCCATTGCCGATGGCCACCACCCCTGCCGGGCCAAGCGCCAGCACGTACTCGCGTTTGATGCGGCCCTGGTCAATGCTCGGCAGCACGTGCAGCTTGCAGCCCAGGCCCTGCAACTCAAGGGCGGCCGTGCCGTGGGTGTCGCCGGTGACGACGTGCAGTGTCATGTCCGTGCCAAGGCGTTGCAGCCGCTCGCCAAGGCCCGGCAGCAGCCGGCCATCGGTGGCCAGCGTGCCGTTGAAATCCAGCACCAGGTCCGTCAGGTGCAGGGTGCCGAAATCGGGAATCTCATAGGTGCGCATGCTTGGCCTCGTCTGAAGAGCAAGCGGCAGTTTAGGGGCTCGCGCGGGTCATAATCGAGCTATGCAACCCCATTGGTCCCGGCCCCTGTGCGCCCTGCTCCTGCTGGCAGCAGGCTCTTGCGCGGCGGCGCCCGCGCATGAACCCAGTCGCGCTGCGAGCGGGCCCGCTCCTCCAGGCGTGGCGGCGAATGCGGAAATCGCCGCAAGCTCCAGCCCCTATTTGCGCATGCATGCCGCCAACGCCGTGCACTGGCTGCCCTGGGGTGCGCAGGCGTTTGCGCAGGCGCAACGTACGCATAAGCCGATTTTTGTGACCACGGGATTTTTCGCGTGCTTCTGGTGCCACGCCATGGATCGCACGGTGTTCGCCGACCCGGCGATCGCCAGGCTGCTCAATCGGGATTTCGTGAGCGTTGTGGTCGACCGCGAACAGCGCCCCGACCTGGACCAATCCTTCGTGCTGGCACGCGTCATCCTCGACCACGGCTCAAGCGGCTGGCCCAACAACCTCGTGCTCACGCCCCAAGGCCTTCCGTTCGCTGCCTTTGGGGTGCTGCCTCCGCGAACCACGAAGCGGCAGGCCGGCTTCACCGAGGTCATGCAGCGCATCCATGCTGTGTGGCAGCGCGACCCGCAGGCCATCGAAGCCCAGGCCCAGACCGTGCGCTTGGCCATGCAACGGGTGCAACAAGCCAGTCGCCAACCCGGCGTGGTTGCGCCGCAGCGCTGGCGCAGCCAGGCCCTGGCTGCGGCCAGCGCAACGTTCGATCCCCTTGGCGGCGGCTTTGATGCCGGCTCCGATCGCTTTCCCCATGCGCCGCTGCTGGCCTTTCTTCAGGGCAGTGGCGACGCGCAGGCGCGTCAAAGCGTGGATATGACGCTGCGCGCCATGGCTGAGGGAGGCATCATGGATCAGCTTGACGGCGGATTTCATCGCTACGCCATCGACCCGCAGTGGTCAGTCCCGCATTTCGAGAAAATGCTGTCCGACAACGCGCAGTTGCTCGCGCTGTATGCACAGGCTGCAGCCAGCGAGCATGATGGGTTCTTCGCGCAGGTCGCGCAGCGCACGGCTGCCTTCATGCTCGATCGCCTGCAACTGCCCGACGGCGCCTTCGCCAGCAGCGTGAGCAGCGAAACTGGCGGCATCGAGGGAGCGCCCTATACCTGGAGCGCCGCGCGCATCCGGTCCGTGCTCGGCCAGGCCGACGCCGATCGCTGGCTGCAGCTCTACGCACTGGTGGCGCTGCCGCCTGCGCCCGGCAGCGATCGTCAACCGCAGGCGTCGGTGCTGCGTGTCAATCCTGCAGCAAGCGCCGATGCCACCGATGCGCAACTGGCCGCACGCATCGCCGCGCTTGCCCCGCTGCGCGAGCGCCTGCTCGCTGCCCGGGCGCAACGCCCGCAGCCTGCGCGCGATGGCGTGGCCGTCCTTGCCGCCAATGGCCTGGCCATCGCCGCCTTGGCCGATGCGGGGGCGGCGATGGGCGAACCGCAGTGGGTCCATGCGGCCTCGCGCGCCGCGCAAACCCTGTGGCGCGCAGCCTGGAATCCGCAGACCCGAACCCTGGCGCACGAAGTGGTTGCTGGGGTCGCGGCAGGCCCGGGGCTGCTGGCCGACGACGCCCTGTTCGGGCAAGGCTTGTTGCATTTGTACCGCGTCACGCACGAGGCCATCTGGCTTGAGCGCGCCGAGCAGGTGGCCACGGCCATGCGCGGCCAGTACCGCCGGCGCGACGGCAGCCTGCGCAGCACGCTCGATGCCACGATGCCTGCGCCCGCGCTGGGCGACTCGCACGAGCCCAGCGCGCAGTCCGCTGCCATCGCGCTGTGGCTCGAACTTGCGCAGACCACGGCAAAGCCGGGCTACGCGCAGGATGCGCAGCGCGCGCTGGCGAGCTTTGCCGGCTTCATCCAGCGTGCTCCGGTGGGGTTCGGCAGCCTGCTTGCAGCGCTCGACGCGTCACCGCAAGGCGCTTCAACGCCCGCGCAGGACTCCGCCGGTGTGGTGCGTGCCCTCGCGCGGCTGACGCCAGGCGCAGGCGGCGTGTCGGCACCACTGCAGGTGACGCTGATCATTGCGCCGGGCTACCACGTCAACGCCAACCCGGCCAGCAAACCCTACCTGATTGCGACCAGCGTGCTGGTGCACGGCAAGCCTGCCAGCGGTGTGCGCTATCCCCCCAGCCGCGTGTTGCGGCTGCAAAGCGGCCTGCGGCTTGCGGTGCTCGAAGGCCGCGTCACCCTCACCGTGCCCGTGGCCGGTGCGCCCCCCGCGCAGGTGCAGGTGCGGGTCCAGGCCTGTGACGACAAGGCTTGCCTGGCGCCATCGCTGCTCACGCTCGCGGTTGCCCAATGAGCACGGATCTGGCACTCGGCCTGGACTTCGGCACCAGCGGGGCCCGATGCTGCGTGATCGATGCCGGCGAGCGCGTGCTGTTTGCATCCGGCTGCGCCTTTGCGGCGCCGCGTGCGCAAACCCCGCAGGATTGGGCCGCCGCACTCGCCACCGTGCTCAGTGCGCTGCCCGCGACGCTGCGCGCGCGGCTTGCCTGCATGGCGATCTGCGCCACCTCGGGCACCGTGCTTCTGGCCGATGCCGCACTGCAGCCCGTGGGCCCTGCGCTGGCCTACTTCGATCACCGGGCCGAGAGCCTGGCGCGCGATCTGCACCACACGCTGAGCGCGCCCGCGCAGGTGGACGCGCTCGCCCGACTGCTGTGGCTGTGGCGCGATGCGGCCGGCGCGCCGGTGGCGCACGCCTTGCACCAGGCCGACTGGATCGCGGCCCTGCTGCTGGGCCACGCCCCGGCCACGGATTGGCACAACGCATTGAAGACCGGCGCCGATGTCCTGCACGCCCGATGGCCCGAGGCGGTGCGCGCCCTGCCCTTTGGCGCGATGCTTCCGGCCCTCAGGGCCCCGGGCAGCGTGCTCGGGCGCATTGGCGCGCAGGCCGCACGGCGCCACGGTCTTCCGCGCGGGGTGGTGCTGCGCGCAGGCACCACCGACAGCAACGCCGCGTTCCTCGCCACGGGTGCCCACCGACCGGGCCAGGCCGTCACGACCCTGGGCAGCACCCTCACGCTCAAGCTGCTTAGCGCCCGCCGCGTGGATGCCGCTCCGTATGGCGTGTACAGCCACCGTTGGGGCGACCTGTGGCTGGCCGGCGGCGCAAGCAACGCCGGTGGCGCCGCTCTGCGCCAGATGTTCAGCGACGCAGAACTGCAGGCTTTGAGTGCGCGCATCGACCCGGACGCCGACAGCCCGCTCGATCTGTACCCGCTGCCCGCTGCGGGTGAGCGCTTTCCGCTGCACGACCCGGCCATGGCGCCGCGCCTGACGCCGCGCCCGCGCGACGATGCCGCGTATCTGCATGGGCTGTTGCAGGCGCTGGCGCGCATCGAGGCCCTCGGCTATGGGCTGCTTGCCGAGCTCGGCGCCACGCCGGCCACCGAGGTCCTCACCACCGGGGGCGGCGCCCGCAATCCGACGTGGACCCGTTTGCGCGAGCGCGCCCTGGGCCTTCCGGTGCACCAAGCCGCGCAGACCGAAGCCGCCTTCGGCGCGGCGCGCCTGGCGTTGCACGGCATCGATGCGTTGCGCCCCCGCAGCGAAGGGGCCTGAGAGCGCGCGCGGCGCTCACTCCGCGGGCAAGTCCGGCTCGTCCAGTGCGTCGAGAAAGCCAAAGCGCGTGAAGTCCCGCATGCGCATCGGGTAGAGCTTGCCGATGAGGTGGTCGCACTCGTGCTGCACCACCCGCGCGTGGAAGCCGTCCACCGTGCGGTCGATGGGCTGCCCGTGCGCATCAAAGCCCGTGTAGCGGATGCCGGCAAAGCGCGGCACCACGCCACGCAGGCCTGGCACCGACAGGCAGCCCTCCCAGCCCTCTTCCATGGCGTCCGACAGGGGCTCGATGCGGGGGTTGCACAAGACGGTGAACGGAACCTCCGGCGCGTGCGGGTAGCGCGCGTTATGCCCGAAGCCGAAGATCACGACGGCCAGATCCACGCCGATTTGTGGCGCTGCCAGGCCTGCGCCCTCGGCCGCACGCATCGTGTCGATCAGATCGTTGACCAACGCGCTCAGCTCGGGGGTGCCGAACGCCTGCACGGGCTTGGCCACGCGCAGCAGGCGCGCATCGCCCATCTTCAGAATGTCTCGCACGGCCATTGCCAATCTCCGGATGCACCGATGCTGCCGGCTCGTGAATGGGTCCTGCCGCTCAGATCTTCCAGCGCTCCGCCAACCTGGGCGGGCGCAAGGTGTCGTACTCTTCGAAGGGCTGGTGGATCCAGGGGCTCGAGGGCAGCATTTCGACGTAATAATCCGGCAGGATCGTCGAGATGCCCTTGACCCAGATCACCGCGGTGCGCATCTCGGTGATTTTCAGCGCGCTTCCGAGAAGCCGGTTGGCCACAGCCTTGAGCGTTTCACCCGAATCGGCCAGATCATCCACCAGCAGCACCCGGCCTTCGAGTTCACCGCGTGGCATGGTGATGTAGTTGGCCAGATCCAGGTGCCCCTGCTTGGTGCCGGCACTCTCGCGGTAGGAGCTGGTCGACATGATCGCCAGCGGCTTGTCGAACACCCGCGACAGGATGTCCCCTGGACGCGTCCCGCCCCGCGCCAGACACAGGATCTGGTCGAACTCCCAACCAGACTTGTAAATCTTGAGCGCGAGCTTTTCGATCAGGGCGTGGTATTCGTCCCAGGATACGTACATGTGCTTGCCGTCTTCGCTGAGCATGGTCGTGGTGAGGTTGACGTGAAGGAAGCCGCTGGCGAGCAGGTCGCTCAGTCCTGAAAGGGGTGGTGCAGCACGATGGTGTGATCCCGATCGGGCCCCGTGGACACCATCGCGATTGGCGTTCCGCTGAGCTCGGCCACGCGCTCAAGATAGCGTTGCGCCTTGCGGGGCAACTGCTCCCAGCGCGTGAGCCCGGCGGTCGTTTCGCTCCAGCCTTCGAAGCTCTCGTACCGAGGCTCACAGCGCGTGATGTCGTCCGCGTCAAGCGGGAGGATGTCGATGTCCCTGCCATCGAGCCGATAGCCGACGCACACCAGGATCTCGGGCAGGCCATCGAGCACATCGAGCTTGGTGATGCACTGACCCGTGGTGGAGTTGATGATGTTGGCGCGCTTGAGCGCAGCCGCATCGAGCCAACCACACCGGCGTGGCCGTCCAGTCACGGTACCGCGCTCCTGCCCGACGGTATGCAGGTGGTAACCCACAGTCCCGGCCTTGTCGATGGGCAACTCGGTCGGAAAGGGCCCGCTGCCCACCCGGGTGGTATAGGCCTTGGTGATGCCCAGGACGTAGTCCAGGTAGCCAGGACCCACGCCGGAGCCCGCCGCCGCGTTGCCAGCCACGCAGTTGCTCGAGGTGACAAAGGGGTAGGTGCCGTGATCGATGTCCAGCAACGTCCCCTGGGCGCCTTCGAACAACAGACGGTCCCCGCGTTCATGGCTTTGGTGAATGAGGTAGCCCACATCGGCCATCATCGGCCGGATCACCTCGGCGAGCTCCAGCAGATGCTCGTAGGTGGATTCGAACGCCACCGGCTCCACATGCAGGAATTCGCGCAGGATGAAATTGTGCAGCTCGAGCGTCTCACGCAGTTTCTCGCCCAGCCGCTTGGGATGCTTGAGGTCCTGCACCCGTATGGCGCGGCGCGCCACCTTGTCTTCATAGGCCGGGCCGATCCCCTTGCCCGTGGTGCCGATCTTGCCAATCCCGCGCGACTCGCGGCTGGCTTCACGCGCCACGTCCAGCGCCACGTGCGAAGGCAACACCAGGGGGCAGGACTCACTGATGCGCAGGCGCGAACGCACCTCCACACCGGCAGCTTCCAGACGGGAGATTTCCAGCAGCAAGTGGGTGGGGTCGACCACCACGCCGTTGCCGATGTAGCAGGCCACGCCCGGGCGCATCACGCCGGAGGGGATGAGCTGCAGGGCCGTCTTGTGGCCATTGATGACCAGCGTGTGCCCAGCGTTGTGTCCTCCCTGGAAGCGAACCACGCCCTGGGCTTGGTCCGTCAACCAGTCGACCACCTTGCCTTTGCCTTCGTCGCCCCATTGGTTACCCACGACGACCACGTTACGTCCTGTGCTCACGACACCTCTACCACTCAAGGAAAAAGAAACCAGTCACGCTTGCATCAACTGGGAGAATATGCACGCACGTGCCACTGCCCGTCGCTCCAGGCCAGTTCACGGTCGAAATGGAATTGTTCGCCTTCGAGCGTCGCCCCGGCCGGCAGCTCGATGACGGCTTGCCCATCTTCGCGCAGCCGCTGCACGGCCTGGGCATAGCCCTCGCGCTGCGACCACTCGGCGCGAATGGCGCTGCGCGCCGCCAGCGGCTGCATGTAGCGCACCAGCTCACGCAAATCCAGCGAGAAACCGGTGGCCGGGCGCGGGCGCCCGAAGGTGGCGCCGATCTCGTCATAGCGCCCGCCACGGGCCAGCGCGTCGGGCTGGCCCTGCGCATACAGACCAAAAATCACCCCGCTGTGGTAGTGGTAGCCGCGCAGATCGGCCAGATCAATCTGCACGTCCACACCCGCCTGGGTCTGCGTGGCGGCCAGCCGGGCCAGGTCGGCCAGGGCTTCGCGGATGATCGGACGATCGGGCAGCACGCGCGCGGCATCGTCCAGCACGGAGGCATCGCCGAAGAGTTCCGGAAGCCCCAGGATTGCATCACGCTGCTCGCCACCGGTGCTGCGCGTGAGCTCCTGCAGCACGGCCTGATCCTTGCGTGAGAGCGCCTGCAGGATCGCATCGATCTGCTCGGGTCCTGCCACCATGCCGGCCAGCACGCCACGCACGATGCGCACGTCGGACAAGGCCAGGGTCATGCGCCGCACGCCGCCGAGTTGAAGGCTGCGCACGGCGAGCTGCTGCACCTCGATATCGGCTTCGAGTCCGGCGTGGCCATAGATCTCGGCGCCGAATTGCAGGGGCTCACGCGTGGCGTACACACCTTGTGCGCGCGTGTGGACCACGCTGCCGCTGTAGCAAAGTCGCACGATGCCTTCGCGGTTGAGCAGATGGGCGTCGATGCGCGTGGCCTGGGGCGTCATGTCCGCGCGCAAGCCCAGCGTGCGCCCCGAGATCTGGTCCACGAGCTTGAAGGTCTGCAGGTCGAGGTCCTGCCCGGTGCCGGAGAGCAGCGAGTCGACGTATTCCAGCAGGGGCGGAATCACCAGTTCGTAGCCATAGCCGCTTGCCGTGTCCAAAAGCGTGCGGCGCAGGGACTCGATGGCCCGCGATTCGCTGGGAAGCGCATCGGAGAATTGCTCGGGAAGGAGCCAGGCAGTCATGCGAAGGGGGAAGACGGGCTGAGGGCAGGTGGAAATGTCATTCTAGGTGCGGCACGCGCCTGAGGCGGCAGGTCCGCCCCCCGCACCAGGGGAGCAAACTGGTTGCTCAAGCGCGATCCGACCGCGCAGCGCAGCGCGGGGCCGAGCGCGGCAGCGCACCAGCGCGTGGCGCCAGGCGCGAAGGCGTGGCGTGCCACGCAATCAGCGCTTGGACGGATTGGGTTTGGGTGAGGAGCTGCCGTCGGGGTTGCGGAAGAAACGGAAGAAATCGTTGGATGGATCAAGCACCAAGACGTCGCTGCGACTGTTGAAGCTGGCGCGGTAGGCCTCCAGGCTGCGGTAGAAGGACGCAAATTGCGGATTCTGGCCGAATGCCTTGGCATAGATCGCAGCGGCCTTCGCGTCGCCTTCGCCCTTGATGGTCTGCGCGCGGCTGTACGCGTCGGCCACGATGATTTCGCGCTGCTTGTCGGCTTCGGCGCGGATCTTTTCCGCTTCGGCCTGCCCGGTCGAGCGCAATTCGTTGGCCACGCGCTTGCGCTCAGCCGACATGCGGCGGTAGACCGACTGCGTGATGTCGGCGACAAAATCAACCCGCGTCAGACGCATGTCCACGATTTGCAGGCCGGTGCCGGCGGCAGACTGGGCGATGACCTTCTGCACGTCCGACATGATCTTGTCGCGGTCGGTGGACAGCACCTGACCCACCGTGCGCCGCGTGATCTGTTCATTCAGCGCGGCCTTCACGATGGCATACAGCCGGTCGTTCGCGCGCTGCTGGCTGCCGCCGTAGCTGCGAATGAACGCGGTGGGGTTGACAATGCGCCACTTCAGATACCAGTCCACCACCACGTTCTTCTTCTCGGCCGTGATGAAGCGATCGGTATCGGGGCTTTGCAGCGTGAGCACGCGCTTGTCGAGAACCACGACATTTTCGAACGGGGCCGGCCACTTCAGATACAGGCCCGGTGACTTGATCACCCGCTTGATCTCGCCCAGGGCAAACACCGCCGCAAACTGGCGCTGGTCAACCACGAACAGGCTGGAGGCGAGAACCCCCAGGACGATGGCCAGGGCTACAACGGCAAGAATGGTTCGGTTCATGGCGTGACCTCAGCGGGAATCGCGCTCGCGCAGGGTATCGCGCGAGCTGCTGCCTGAGGCATTGGCAAGGGGTGCCGAGCTGGCAACCCCGGCGGCGCTGTCGGCCAGCGCAGGCGCCGAGGCGGCTGGCAGGCTCGGCACGGGCAGGGCCGAGGCGGCTTGGCGGCTCGATGGGACCGATGGCGGCAGTGCGCTTGGCTGCAGCAGCTTGTCCAGCGGCAGGTACAGCAGGTTGTTCGACCCGCGCGACTCCACCATCACCTTGCTCACATTCGACAGGATTTGCTGCATGGTTTCCAGGTACATGCGCTCGCGTGTGACCTGCGGCGCTTTTTCATATTGGTTGAGGATGAGATCGAAGCGCGAGGTGTCACCCTGCGCCTGCGCCACGACACGCGCCTTGTAGCCCTCGGCTTCCTGCACCAGGCGCGACGCCGTGCCCTTGGCGCGCGGCACCACATCATTGGCGTACGCCTCCGCCTCGTTCTTCAGCCGCTCGCGGTCCTGGCCGGCCTTGATGGCGTCGTTGAAGGCTGCCTGCACCTGTTCGGGCGGCTGCACGCTTTGCAGCGTGACGTTGGTCACCAGGATACCCGTCTTGTAGCGGTCGAGGATCGACTGGATCAGATCCTGCACCTTGATGGCAACCTCGGCACGCCCCTCGTACAGCACGTAGTCCAGCGTCTTGCTGCCCACCACCGCGCGAATGGCGGTTTCGGCAGCCTGGGTCACGACATCATCCGGACTGCGGTTGTTGTACAGGTAATCCACGACGTTGCTGATGCGGTACTGCACGGCAAAGCGGATGTCGACGATGTTCTCGTCCTGCGTGAGCATGGCCGACGCAGGCAAGCCGGTGGTGCGGATATCCCCGCCGCGGCCGACTTCCACCGAGCGCACCTGGGACACGTTGACGATTTCCTCAGCCCCGATCGGATAGGGCATGCGCCAGTGAAACCCCGCCTCTTCGATATAGGCCAGCTTGCCAAAGCGCGTGACCACCGCCTGCTGGCCTTCTTGCACGATGAAAAAACCCGATCCGAGCCATCCCAGGACGACGATGGCGACGAGCGCGGCCACGCCAAAACCTGCGGCGCGCGGCGAGGGTTGAAAATCGGGCCGGCGCGGGGGCTTGAACCCGCCCCCACCCTTGCGGCCGAACAGCCCGTTGAGCTTGCGGTTGAAATCACGCCACAACTCATCGAGATCGGGCGGACCGCTGCCCTGTCCGGGGCGCTTGCCATCGTTGCCCGGGCGCTTGTCGCCATTGCCGGCGCCGTTGCCGTTCTTCGGGTCGGAACCCTGAGGCTGCTGCTCGGAACCGCCGCGACCCCATTGGGGGTCGTTCAGGTTGGCAATGCCTTCAGGCCGGGCGCAATCGGCAGCGCCTGCCGTTCGAGGCCACTTGAGGTGCATGGTGAACTTGGTTGGTGTCAAGCGTGAATGACGGGATGGCCATCGGCAGTGCTGCGTGCTGCAGCCATGGCAGCGAGATACTCGCGCAATGCATCGAGACCCGCGCCGGTCAGGGCACTGACGTCAAAGCTTTTGATGCTATCACGACCGCCTGTTCCAGCATGGGCCGCGTACCGGTCCGTGAAGGGAATCGGGGCCTGGAGCTTGTCGATCTTGTTGTAGACCAAAATCTGTGGGATGTCCTGCGCCCCGATTTCCGCCAGCACCGCATTGACCTGTTCGATCTGCTGGTCGCGCTGCTCGTTCGACAAGTCCACCACATGCAAGAGCACGTCCGCCTCCAGCGTCTCGTCAAGCGTGGCCTTGAACGCATCGACCAGGCTGTGCGGCAAGTCCCGGATGAAACCCACCGTATCGGATACGACGGCGAACGCGCCAGGCGCGAGATAAATGCGCCGCGTGGTCGTATCCAGCGTGGCAAACAGTTGATTGGCCACATAGCCATGCGCGTGCGTCAGCGCGTTGAACAACGTGCTCTTCCCCGCATTGGTGTAGCCGACGATGGACACGCGCAACTGACCGGCGCGGGCGCGGGCACGGCGCTGCGTGGAGCGCTGGCGCTCGAGCTTGTGCAGGCGAACCTGAAGCACCTTGATCTTGTCCTCCAGCATGCGCCGGTCGAGCTCGATCTGCTTCTCGCCAGGGCCCCCGCGCAGGCCAATACCCCCCTGCTGGCGCTCCAGGTGGGTCCAGCCGCGCACCAGCCGCGTCGCTGCGTGGCGCAAACGCGCCAGCTCCACCTGCAGCTTGCCCTCACCGCTGCGTGCACGCCGCGCGAAGATCTCCAGGATCAACGCCGTGCGATCCCACACGGGGACGCCCAGCGCATTTTCAAGGTTGCGCTGTTGGGCGGGCGACAGCGCGTTGTCGAACAGCACGCACGAGGCGTGCGTGCCCACCACCTGCTGCTTGAGCTCGTCGACCTTGCCCGATCCCACGTAAAAGCCCGGATCGATGCGCCGACGCGTGCTCCAGAGGCTGGCCGACGGGACCAAACCCGCGGACAAGGCGAGCTCGTGCAGCTCGTGAAGCTGCGTATCGGGATGCGGTTGCCCGGTGTCGACCCCGACGAGCACGGCACCGGGGGCCTCTTCAGGCCGCGTCAGGCTCGGAATCACCGACGTGGAAGGTCACGGGACGGGCGGGCACGACTGTGGAAATGGCGTGCTTGTACACCATTTGCGTCACGGTGTTGCGAAGAAGGACCACATATTGATCGAAAGATTCGATATGACCTTGCAGCTTGATTCCGTTGACCAGATAGATTGAAACTTGAACGTGCTCCTTGCGCAGCAGGTTCAGGAAGGGGTCTTGTAGCAACTGCCCTTTGTTACTCATGAAAAACTCCAGTTGAGATTGTTATGCAAAAACTGCCAGATGCCGCTCGAACATAGCACAAACCCGCATGCTTGCACGACGCTCGCACAGGTCGGCGGCGCATGCCGCGCGCGCGGTCAGCGCTCGGACTGGTAGGGGTTGTGCGACGAGCGGTATTCAACCCGCAGTGGCGTCCCGCTGAGCTTGAAAACCTTCGAAAACCGCGATTCCAGGTAGCGGGTGTAGCTGTTGGGCACGCGATCCAGGGCGTTGCCGTGGATGACGATGACAGGGGGGTTCTGGCCACCCTGATGGGCGTAGCGCAACTTGGGGCGCACGGTGCCGGCGCGCGGCGGCTGCTGAAACGCAACGGCCTCTTGCAGCGCCCGCGTCAGCCGGGGGGTGGACAGTTTCGCAAAGGCCGCCTTGAACGCCTCGTTGACCGATTTGAGCAAGGCACCAAGCCCCTTGCGGGACAGCGCGGAAATTTCGTGCTGGCGGGCAAAGCTCAGGAACGGCAAGCGCTCATGCAGGCTGTTGGTGAATTGCTGGCGCTGGTAGGCGTCAACCTTGTCCCACTTGTTGGCGGCCACCACCACGGCCCGGCCCGACTCGACGGCGAAGCCGGCAATGTGCGCATCCTGGTCCGACACGCCCTCGCTGGCATCGAGCAACAGCACGACCACGTTGGCCGATTCGATGGCCTGCAAGGTCTTGAGCACCGAGAACTTCTCGATGGTCTCGAAAACCTTGCCCTTGCGCCGCAGGCCCGCGGTATCGATCAGCGTGTAGGCCACGCCGTCGCGCTCGAACGGCACCTCGATGGCGTCGCGCGTGGTGCCCGGCTGATCGAATGCGATGACCCGCTCTTCGCCCACCAGGGCATTGATCAGCGTGGACTTGCCCACATTCGGGCGCCCGACGATGGCAAGTTTGATCACGCGCTGCTGCGGCGCGGGCTCAAACTCCGCGGATTCGGCAGCCGCAACAGGCTCGTGCTCGTGCTCGTGCTCGAGTTCGGACGGTGCACCTTCTGGCACCGGCGGGCGCAGGTGTTCAACGATGGCATCCAGCAGCAAACCCACGCCGCTGCCGTGTGCCGCACTCACGGCAAGCGGCTGGCCCAGACCAAGCTCGTGGAACTCGGCCAAGGCCGTGGGCGGCAATCCCTCGGCCTTGTTCACCGCCAGCACCACGGTCTTGCCGGTCTTGCGCAGGTAGGCAGCAATCTGCTGGTCTTGGGGAGCCAGCCCGGTGCGCGCATCGGTGAGAAACACCACGACGTCGGATTCCGCGATCGCCTGCTTGGTCTGCTTGGCCATTTCAGCGACGATGCCCGTGTCGACCACGGGCTCGAACCCGCCTGTGTCCACAACGAGGAACGCCTGCCCTTCCCACTGCGTCCTGGCGTAGTGGCGGTCGCGCGTCAGGCCCGGAATATTGGCCACGATCGCATCACGCGAACGCGTGATGCGATTGAACAGCGTGGATTTGCCCACATTCGGGCGCCCGACCAGGGCCACGACGGGAATCATGCTCATACGGCGACGCCGCGGCCATGCCGCAGAAAGCTCGGTGCGCTCATTCGGGCAGGAACCCGAAGACGCCGCCCTTGGCCGTCACGGCCACCAGCGTATTGCCCACGCCCACCATCGGGCACTGGATGGCCGCGCCGTCGGTGCTCACGCGCCCGATGATGCTGCCGTCTTTGGCCGACAGAAAGGAAATGTAGCCCTGGTAATCGCCCACCGCGACGGTCACGCCCAGCAAAAGCGGTGCGCCGAGACGTCGATACTTCAACTGGCTGTTGCTCCAGCCTGCTGCACCGCTGGCCGCATCGTAGGCTTGCACCACGCCGTCGCCCTGGCTTGCAACAACGAGGCTGCCGTTCTGGCTCACGCCGGTAGCCCCGACGGCCTTGTCGGTCCACAGCACACGCCCCGTGTCGAGGTCTGCGCAACCGATGGTGGACTGGTAGGCGCGCGCGCACACCATCGAGCCGGCCACGGCCGGTGCACCCGTGATGCCGATCACGCGCTCGACTTCCGTGATGCCGCGGGCGCGCGCCAGGGTGGCCTCCCACAGCAAGGTCCCGCTTGCCAGTGAGACGGACTCGATGCGTCCCAAGGCGTTGCCCACCAGCAAGTCGTCGCCATGCGCGGTGATGCCCGAGGCCTGTTGCAGCAGCAAGGCCGGAGCGCGCGACACGTTGCTCCACAGCTTCTGGCCGGTTGCCGCGTTGAACGCCCACAGGCGCTGGTCTGCGCCCTGCACCACGATCGTGCCGCCGACGACAGCCGGCGCGGTGATCACGCTCGTGGGCAGCTGATACAGCCAAAGGACCTGGCCCTGAGGCCCGAGCGAGACGACCTGATTGGCGTCGTTGACGACGGCGGTGAAGGTCCCGTCGCTGCCGGTGCCGGCGCTGATGCCGCCCTTGACCTGGCTGCGCCACAACTCGCGCCCGGTGCCGGCGTCGATGCGCGCCACCACGCCGTCGCTGGAGGCCACTACCACGCCGGCGCTGGCGCCCGTGCCAACTGCGGCCGTCACGAAGGTGGCCGGAACCGGCCCGACGTGCGCGCTCCACGCCGTCTTGGCCTGCAGGATGGTCGCCACCGGCCCCAGCGGCGTGGGGTCCGGCTGCTTGGGCGTCGATGCACAGGCGCCGAGGCCCGCCGCCAGGCTTGCGGCGACGAGAAGCTTGAGCGTGCGGGCCATCATGATGCGCGGCCTCCCACGCTGTCGAGCTTGAGTTGCACCAGTTGCCGGTAGCCGGCATTGGGTGGCAGTGCCTTCATCGCGTCCTCATAAGCCTGGCGTGCCTTGTCCCGCTGGCCCATGAGGGCGTAAATGTCCCCGCGGCGCGTGGCGAACAAGGCATCGAAGGCAGGCGACGGGGACTGCTGCACCGCCTGCAGCGCGGCCGGCAATGCCTTGGCATCCACCTCAATGGCCGAGAGATTGAGCAAGGCCGCAGCGCGATAGGACTGGCTTTGCGCGTGCTCGGCCGTCCAGCGCAGGACGGCTTGCGCCTCGCTGGGCTTGCCGGCATCGTCGTAGGCCTTGGCCATGGCCAGGCCGCCCATCTGCGCATAAGGGCTGTCGGCGTAGTGCGCCTGCAGCTCGGCCCAGGCTGGAGCCGCATTCGGCAGATTGCTGGCGCCGATTTCCCTGGTCATCTGACCAAACAGGGCCGAAGCCTGCGCGGCCTGCCGCGCCTGCCACCAGTGCCAGCCCGAGTACCCGGCCCACGCCACGCCTGCCACCAGGACGAGGGCGGAAATCAGCGTGCCCCAGCGGCTCCAGAAATCGCGCAGGGTGTCGATCTGGTCTTGTTCTTCGAGGTTGTAGCTCATGGAGGATTGGTGTGTGTTCAGCCGCGCATTCTAGGGGCCTAGGCCGCCGCATCGGTGTGCGCAAGGCACGCGATCAGGCCCGCGAGGGGTTGCAGGGCGATGCGCTGCTGCTGGGCCTCGAGGCCATGACCCTGGCGCAGCGCCTTGCACGTGATCTCGCCGGCGGCATACTCGTCCTCGCCGAAGATCAGCGCGTAGCGCGCGCCGCTCGCATCTGCCTTTTTCATCTGGGACTTCATGCTGCCCGCTCCGGCGTGCAGCACCACGTTCAAGCCTGCGGTGCGCAGATCTTCGGCCGTTTGCATCGCCAGGGCCAGCGCCGGGGCATGCGCCAACACGATATAGGCATCGGGCTGCGGCGCGGGCACCGGCATGCCGCCCTGCTCCAGCAAGTCCAGCACACGTTCCACGCCCAGGGCCCAGCCGCAGGCCGGTGCGGGCTTGCCGCCGATCTGCTCGATCAGCCCGTCGTAGCGGCCCCCTGCGCACACGGTGCCCTGGGCGCCCAGGCGGTCGGTCACCCACTCGAACACGGTGAGGTTGTAGTAATCGAGCCCGCGGACCAGCCGCGGGTTGATGGTGAAGCCCTGCCCTGCCGCGCGCAGCAGGGCCTGCACGCCCTCGAAGTGCTGCAGCGACTCCTCGCCCAGCTCATCGATCAAGCGTGGCGCGGCATTGACCAGTGCCTGCATCTGCGGATTCTTGGTGTCAAGAATGCGCAGCGGGTTGCTGTGCAGGCGCCGGCGACTGTCCTCGTCCAGCTGATCCTGATGCGCCTCGAAATAGGCCACGAGCTTGTGGCGGTGGCGAAGCCGCTCATCGGGCTGGCCAAGGCAGTTCAGCTCCAGGCGCACGTCGGCCAGGCCCAGCATGTGCCACAACCGACGCGCCATCAGGATGAGCTCGGCGTCGACGTCCGGTCCGGCAAATCCAAGCGCTTCGGCACCCACCTGGTGAAACTGCCGGTAGCGCCCACGCTGCGGACGCTCATGCCGAAACATGGGCCCGCTGTACCACAGCCGCTTGCCACCGTCGTACAACAGGTTGTGTTCCACTGCGGCGCGCACAACCGCCGCTGTGCTCTCCGGACGCAGCGTCAGCTGCTCGCCGTTGAGCGCGTCGGTAAAGCTGTACATCTCCTTCTCGACGATATCCGTGACTTCGCCGATGCTGCGCACAAACAATGCGGTGGGCTCGACGATCGGCGTGCGAATATTGCGGTAGCCGTAGCCCTGCATGAGCGCGCGCACCTGGGCCTCGAACCATTCCCAGCTCGCCGACTGTGGCGGCAACAAGTCATTCATGCCTTTGACGGCACTGAGTTTTGCATTCATGCGGATGATCAGTCCGCTGCGGCCTGTTGGCCCCAGCGATGCTCAATGTAGGAGTTGACGATGTCGATGAACTGCACGGCGATGCCGTCGCCGCGCAGGGTGTACCGCTTTTCCCCGTCGATGTACACCGGCGCCGCAGGCTGCTCGCCCGTTCCGGGCAGGCTGATGCCGATGTCGGCATGACGGCTTTCGCCCGGCCCATTGACGATGCAGCCCATCACCGCCACGCGCAGCCCCTCCACCCCGGGGTATTGCGCGCGCCACAGCGGCATGTGCGCACGCAGGTGGCGATCAATATCCTGCGCCAGTTCCTGGAACACGCTGCTGGTGGTGCGCCCGCATCCTGGGCAGGCCGTGACGCTGGGCACGAAGCTGCGCAGCCCGAGCGCCTGCAGGATTTCAAGCGCCACCACGACCTCCTGGGTGCGGGCCTCGCCAGGCGCGGGCGTCAGCGACACGCGGATCGTGTCCCCAATGCCCTCCTGGAGCAGCACGGCAAGCGCGGCCGTGCTCGCCACCGTGCCCTTCGTCCCCATGCCCGCCTCGGTCAGTCCGAGGTGCAGCGCATAGTCGCAGCGGCGTGAGAGCTCGCGGTACACGGCGATGAGATCGCGCACGCCCGAAACCTTGCACGACAGCAGGATCTGGTCGCCCGGCAGGCCAATGTCCCGTGCCCGCTTCGCCGATTCCAGCGCCGAGGTGATGAGCGCTTCATACATCACCTGCTGCGCGTCGCGCGGCTGCGCACGCGCAGCATTGGCGTCCATCAGCGCAGCGAGCAATTCCTGATCCAAGCTGCCCCAGTTCACCCCGATGCGCACGGGTTTGTTCCAGCGCGCGGCAACTTCGATCATCTGCGCGAACTGCCGATCCTTCTTATCGCCCTTGCCCACATTTCCCGGGTTGATCCGGTATTTGGACAACGCCTGTGCGCATTGCGGGTACTGGGTCAGCAGCAGGTGGCCGTTGTAGTGAAAGTCGCCAATCAGCGGCACGTCCACGCCCATGCGGTCAAGCTGCTCGCGGATGGCCGGCACCGCGGCAGCCGCCTCGGGCGTGTTGACCGTGATGCGCACCAACTCGGATCCCGCCTGCGCGAGCTCCTTGACCTGGATGGCCGTTCCGATGGCATCGACCGTGTCGGTGTTGGTCATGGACTGCACGCGCACAGGCGCGTCGCCGCCGACCTGCACGCAGCGCGCGCCCCAGCGCACTGCGACTTGACGAGTGGCACGGCGCCGCGGCACCGCGTCAGGAATGAGCGCCATATCCATCACGGTTGGGGCAGCGTCAAACGGGCGACGTTGCCAAGGGTGCGCGCGGCTAGATTCACAGGTTGGCCGTTGAACATCACCTGGGTATGACCCGCGTTGCCCACAATCAGTTTCACGGGCAGGTCTTGCGCTGTCAGCGGCACCACGTGCGCGCCGTTGGCCGGCACGATGCCGGAAAACAGCACCTTACCCTCTTGGGTGCTGACCTGCATCCAGCTGTCGGCTGTTGCCTGCAGACTCAGGCTCGCCGCGGATCCCGTCGCAGCGCCCGAAGCGCCACTTGCCGGAACCTGCGGGCCTGCTGCGGGCACCGCGCCCTCAGCAGGCGAGCTGGCCGCAGCCGAGGCTGCTGCGCTCGCCAGCGGCGCGACACGCGGACTGGTCCCCGGCGCCGACGCCGACGGGTGCGGCTGGCCGTTTGCGCTCGCCTTGGTCGCGATCTGCCCAGAGGCGTGAAAGGCCGCCAGCCAGCGATTCATCTCGCTGGTGCGAGGCAGGAAGAAAATCACCAGCGCAGCCAGCACAATGGCCAGCACCGCCAGCCACCACAGCTTGCGCGAGCCGTGCGCCGGACCATTGCCGGCCGCCGGCAGGGGCCGGCGCGCTGGTGCCGCCTCCAAGCCGGCCGACCCCGAGACCGCATGGGAAACCGCCAGCACCTGCATGATGGCTTCGGCATCGCCCTTCACCATCTTGGCCGCAGCGCGCAGCAACCCGCGCGCGAAGGTTGGATCGGGCAGGCGCTCCCAGGCGCCGCTTTCCAGCGCCTCGATCTTGTCGCCGGACACTTTGAGCTGTGTGGCCAGCTCACCCGTGCTGCGCCCGGCAGCCTCGCGCGCAGCGCGCAGCATCCCGCCGGCCTGCGTACGCGCCGCTTGCAGCTCCGGCGTGGGGGCGAGATTCGAAGGACTCGTCATCGGCAACGGCTCAACGGGGCAGCAGGCTGGAGTCGTCAAACCGGCCTTGCTGGCTGGCGATGGCCTCGCGCGAATCCGGAAAGCGCTGCACCAGCTGGTTGGTCCACGTGGTGGCCTCCAACGTATCGGCCGCGGCGCGCGCGATCAGGATGCCCAGCCAAAGCGATTGTGCGTTGGCATATTGCCCGGAATTGACGCGGCGGATGTAGAACAGCGCATCTTTGAGCTTGTTCTGCCGGTACAGCACCAGCGACAGGTTGGTCGACAGCGCCGGGTTGGCGGGATCCAGTGCGAAGCCGGCGCGCAGCGTCCGCTCGGCCCCGGCTATGTCCCCGTCGCGATATTGGCACACGCCGTACGCAAGATCGGTGCGCTGCGGATAACGGTAGCCCGGCACGGCCAGGGCCCGCTTGAACATGGCGAATGACTCGGCGTACCGCTTGTCGGTGCACAGGAACCACCCGTAGTTGTGCAGGGCGTCGGCGTTGTTCGGCTGGATGGCCAGCGCCTTTCGGAAACTCGCCTCGGCCTGCGCGTTGCGCCCCAGGCTCATCTCAATGAGGGCGCGCATCGTGTAGGCCGGCACATAGTCGGGAGCCTGCTCGAGGGCCTTGCCCACTTCGGACAGCGCCACCTCGGTCTGCCCGCGCTGGTAGTAGCCCTCGGCCAGCTCAAGGCGGATTTGCGCGTTCTTGTCCGCCTGCTCATTGCCCGAATTGGGCGTCTGCGCGCTGGCGCCATTGGCCTCGGGGCGCGTTGCGCATCCGGCAACCGTCAGCGCCAGGGCCAGGCCCAGCACCAGGGCAACAAGCCCCAGCGGTGAAGGCCGTGCGGCCTTGCAGTGCGTCATGTGCATGGCATTAACCCTCGAGAAAACGTCGCGCCGCGACTGTGGACGCACGCGCCACGGTCGCGTGTGGCGGTGAGCTGGCCAGCTCCGCCACGATCGGAATCACGGGTTGCGTCGCAGACTGGCCGCCGCGCGCGGCCTTGCGCGTGGTGCGATCCTGCACGTCTCCGGCCAGTTGTCCGCAGGCTGCATCAATATCCTCGCCCCGGGTCTTGCGCACGGTGGTCACAAAACCCGCGTCCACCAAAATCTGGGCGAACGCGGCCACGCTTTGCGGCGTGGAACGGCGCAAACCCGACTGCGGGAAGGGATTGAACGGGATGAGGTTGAACTTGCAGGCAAAGCGGTTGCGCAGCAGCTCCACGAGCTGTCGCGCATGCTCGGGCTGGTCATTCACGCCGTCGAGCATGCAGTATTCGAATGTGATGAAGTCGCGCGGCGCGTGCACCAGGTAGCGCTCGCAGGCGGCCAGCAATTCGGCCAGCGGGTATTTTCGATTCAGGGGAACGAGATCGTCGCGCAATGCGTCGTTGGGCGCGTGCAGCGACACCGCCAGCGCCACGGGGCAATCCGCAGCCAGGCGATCGATCATCGGCACCACGCCCGAGGTGGACACCGTCACGCGGCGCCGTGACAGGCCATAACCGTCGTCGTCCAGCATCACGCGCAGCGCGGGCACAAGCGCCGCGTAGTTCTGCAGCGGCTCGCCCATGCCCATCATCACCACGTTGGAGATGGCGCGCTCGCCCGGCGCCAGGCCCAGCTGGGCACGCATGGCGAATTCGGCGTGCCAGAGCTGTGCGAGGATCTCGGCCGTCGTCAGGTTCCGGCTGAATCCCTGGGCGCCAGTCGAGCAGAATCGGCACGCCATGGCGCACCCGGCCTGGGACGACACGCACAGCGTATTGCGCTGCGCCTCCGGGATGAACACCGTCTCCACGGCATCGCCCGCGCCCACGTCGAACAGCCATTTCACCGTGCCGTCGCTTGAGCGCTTCTCGGTCAGCACCGAAAGGCCCTGGATGGTGGCCTCCGCCTCCAGCCAGCTGCGCAGTGGCTTGGCCAGATCGCTCATGCCGGCAAAGCCGGCCGCGCCCTTGTGGTGAATCCAGCGGAAGACCTGGCGCGCGCGAAACGGCTTCTCGCCATGCGCGGCGAACCAGTCCACCAGACCGGCGCGATCGAATTGGAGCAGGTTGGTGGCGGACATGGGCGCCCCGCGGGTCGTCAGCGGGAGAAAATCCAGTTGGACGGGAAGAAAAACGCGATTTCCGTCGCGGCGTTCTCCGCACTGTCGGAGCCGTGCACGGCGTTGGCGTCGATGCTGTCGGCAAAGTCGGCGCGAATCGTGCCCGGGGTTGCCTTCTTGGGATCGGTTGCCCCCATGAGTTCGCGGTTCTTGGCAATCGCGTTGGGACCTTCAAGCACCTGCACCATGACCGGGCCGGAGATCATGAATTCCACCAGATCCTTGAAGAACGGCCGCTCCTTGTGCACGGCGTAAAAGCCTTCGGCCTCGACCCGCGACAGGTGCATCATGCGGGCAGCCACCACCTTCAGCCCGGCTGTTTCAAAGCGATCGATGATTTTGCCGATGCAATTCTTGGCCACGGCGTCGGGCTTGATGATCGAGAGCGTGCGCTCCATAAGATTTTTTCTCCAGAAATCAAGTGATTAAAAATGAATTGTAAGGCGCGCCCGCGTGCTCAGCCGTGGGCGCCGCAACGCACAACGTGATGCCAAACCGCGCCTTCAACGCGGGAAATTGCGCCGCTTGCCGCCCTGGCCGCTGCCGGAACGGCCCGGCTGGGTCAAGCCCAGGGCCGAGCGCGTGGGGTCGGGCTGGGCTGCGCCGCCGCCCTTGCGGCCTTTGCCGCCGCGCGATGGCTTGTTGCCGCTGCGCGCGCCCGCGCCTTTGCCAAACAGGGCATCGACCGCGCTCATCGCATAGCTGTTGGGACCGGGCTCACGTTCCGGCACATCGCGATCCTCGTCGAATGCCGGGCGCGGGTTCGCCAATCGGGCTTCGCGCACGGCGCGCCCGAACAGCGCGTCCACCGCGCTCATGGCATAGCTGTTGGGACCCGGCTCGCGCTCACCGCCCGGCCCGCGCCCGCCCTGGCGCTCGTCGGGGCGTCCGGCGCTGCGATCGGGCCCGCGGCCCTCGTTGCGCCCGCCCTTGCGGGCATCCCTTGCGCCACCGCCCTGCGCGCTGGGCTTCGGGCCCCGCGACTTGCCTTGCGAGCCCTGAACGGCGCCCGCGCGATTCATCATGGCGCGAACGTCCTCGCGGTCGATTTCCGCAAAGTCGCCGCGCCGCAGCCCGGCGGGCAGTGCAATGGAGCCGTAACGCACACGGATGAGGCGACTGACGGTCAACCCCACCGCTTCGAACAACCGGCGCACTTCGCGGTTGCGCCCTTCGGCAATGATCACCCGGTACCAGCGGTTGGCACCTTCGCCGCCCGCTTCTTCAAGGCTGATGAATCGGGCAGGCCCATCGCTGAGCTCCACGCCGCCAAGCAGCTTTTGCCGCGCCTCGTCGTCCACCTGGCCCAGCACGCGCACCGCGTACTCGCGCTCCACACCCTGGCTGGGATGCATGAGCCTGTTGGCCAGTTCGCCCGACGTCGTGAACAGCAGCAGCCCCTCGGTGTTGATATCCAGACGCCCGATGGCCGTCCACTTGGCGTTTTGCACGCGCGGCAGGTTGCGGAACACGGTCGGCCGGCCTTCCGGATCCTTGAACGTGACCACCTCCCCAACCGGCTTGTGATAGACCAGAACCCGTGCCGGGGGCGGGGCGATGCGCACTTTGAGTGGCTTGCCGTTGACGCGGATCTGGTCGCCGGGCTGGATGCGCTGACCCAGGTGGGCCGGCTCGCCGTTCACCGACACGCGGCCCTCCACGATGAGCTCTTCCATCTCGCGACGCGAACCCACGCCGCCTTGCGCCAGCACCTTGTGCAGCTTGGGCGCCTCGGGCGAAGGCGCCAGCACGCGGCGCCCACCGGGCTCGATGGCCTCGGCAATTTCCACGGCGCGGTCGAAGTCGCCCGAAATGACCTCCTCGATGCGCACGGCGGGCACAGCCTTGGCTGGACCACGCAGGGGTGAATTGGGTTTCTTGTTGTTGTGGCGGGCTTGGCGCGGCCGATCCGCACGATTCGCTTGCGCAGGCCTGGCGTGCCCTTCGGCTGCGCGCTCGCCCACCGCCGGCTCGCCCTCGGCCTCGCCCGATCCATCGCCCTGCGGGGCCATCTCGGCCCCGGCATCGCTCGTGGGCACCACGTCGGCCGATTCCGCTCGCGCGACCTTGGATCGTCCCGAGCGGCGGCTGCGCCGACGCTTGCCTTCAGGGCTCGGCTCGCCTTCGGTGCGGGGCTCGCCTCCCGGCGCGGCCACAGCAACGCGCGCCTCGCCCGCCTCCGCGGCTCCCGGGTGTGCGCCCGATCGCTCGCTGGGCGCCGCACTGAAGACGGCCCCTGCGCCGGCCGCGGCGTCCGGGCTCGGCGCCATGGCACGTTGCGCGGGCTCGGGGGTGGCCGCCATGGCGGCTGGTTGGGTGCGCTCGGCGCTGGCGTCGGTATCGTGTTCTTGCATGGACATGGGGCTGTGGGTGTTCGGGACATGCCGCTTCAGGCGGCGGACTGGGTGTCAGGAATGGGAGAAGAATCGGGAGAAGAATCGGGAGAAGAATTGGGGGAAGGAGCCGGGGTGGACAGGTCCGCCGGCGCTGCAGCTGGCTCGGCCACCCTTGCTGCAGGTTCCGCGGTGGCACCCTGCTCGGGTGCATCCGGTGCGGGCTGGACCTCGTGCAAGGGCAGGAGGTCGATCTGCAGTGGGTCGGCGGCCGGCGGCTCGGGCTGCAGCGCGGGAAGCTCGGCGATGGAGGTCAGGCCCATGTCGTCGAGAAAATGGCGTGTGGTGGCATACAGCACCGGGCGGCCCGGCCCCTCGCGATGGCCAATGGCCTCGATCCACCCCCGGTCCTCCAGCTGGCGCAGGATCTGGGCGTTGACGACCACGCCGCGGATGTCTTCAATGTCGCCGCGCGTCACCGGCTGCCGATGCGCAATGATGGCCAGGGTCTCCTGCACGGCACGCGAGTAGCGCGGCGGCTTTTCCGGATTGAGCCGCTGGAGGTACGGCTGCATGTCCTCGCGACTCTGGAAGCGCCAGCCGCCGGCCACCGCGCGCAGCTCCACGCCGCGGTCCTTCCAGTCCTCGCGCAGTTCGTCGAGGACCACGCGCACCGTATCGGCTGCGACCTGTTCGTCAAACAGGCTGCGCAGCGCGTTGATGCTCAAAGGTTGGTTGGCACACATCAGCGCGGTTTCGACAACGCGCTTGGCCAGTGCAATGTTCATGCGTGACAGGAATCGTGCGCCGATGAAAAGTTGCCGGCATGGTTCTTCGGCTGGAGAATCGGGTCGACTCTCGATCGGTTACAGCGCTACGAGCGTGCATGTTAACCCAGATATGCATCCTGCGAACTGCGGCGCATGCATCCGTGGCGCCCAGGCGACGAACGTCCCGCAAAGCGCCGCCGGCTTGTCGGCCCTGCAGGCCGGGCGTTCCTTGCGCCCGCGCCCGAAGGCCTCGCCGCGGCGGCGGGGCCCATGCAGCGCCGCCAAGCACGGGGGCAAACCCGGTCAGACCTCGGCGCGCGGCTGCGGCGGTGCGGCGAGGCGCTCGGGTTCGGCCGCCGGCGCGCCCAGGGCCGCGGCCCCCTCGACCGCCCTTGGCGCATAGAACGCATCCGCGTGGACATCCCCATGGGGCAGCCCGCGCTCGATCAAGGCGGCGCTGACCGCCTCGACCATGGCCGGCGACCCGGCCAGATAGACCTTGGCACCGTCCAGGCCGTTCGCATCGCCCAGCAGCACGTCACCCACGCGGCCGCTGCGGTCGCCGCCATGGGCATCCTGCTCCACCACGATGTGGAAGCGGAAGTTGGCAAACCGGCGCGCCAGATCCGCCAGGTCGTCCCGGCCGTAGACCTCTTGCGGCGTCTTGAATCCGGCATAAAGCACCACGGGCTCCAACTTGCCATTGTCGAGTGCGGTCCTGGCGATGCTGAGCATGGGCGCAAGCCCCGTTCCTGCGGCAACCGCATACAGCGGCCCCTCATGACGCGGGCGGAAATGGCTCGACCCCATGGGGCCATCGACAAAGACGGTGCTGCCGAGCACGATCGCACGCCCCAACAGGCCGCTGAACGCCCCCGTGGGCGTGCGTCGGATGTGAAACTCCAGTTCGTCGTCGTATTCCGCATCCACCGGCGTGCTTGCCATGGAGAAGTCGCGCGCGATGGTGGTATCGGGCCCGGTCTGCACGCTGAGCTGCGCGTACTGGCCAGCCGAGAAGATGAAAGGCTCGCCCTCGCGGTCCACGTACCGGATCTTCAGGCGCAGGCTGAACACCTCGGGCGCAAGCTCGGTCAAGCCGATCACGGTGGCGACGAGGTGGCGCTCGGGATGGACGATATAGTCATCGCTGTCCACCAGGCGCAACTGCACATCGCCCTTGATGCGGCTGCAGCACGCCAGGATCAGGCCCTGCGTGCGCTGCGCCTCGGGCAAGGCCGTGTCCTTGTACCCGCGCAACTCCACCGCGCCTGATTCCAGCACGCATTTGCAACTGCCGCACTCGCCCTGCTTGCACGAGTAATGGATGGGCACCTTGGAGCGGCGCAACACCTTGAGCAGGTTGTCGTCGAGGTCGGCCTGCATGTGCAGGCCGAGTGCGGGAATCGAAATGGTAGGCATGTGGTCGTGTGTGTCGCATCCAGCGCAAATGTGGCCCATTGTTTCAAAACTGCGCCAAGACGGTTGCCGATGCCCAAAAGCCCGCAGTGCGGCACGGGGCAGCCGGCCTGCAACAATAGACCCATGCACAGCAAACCCATCCAGCACTGCAACCAATGCGGCGCCGCCGTGACGTACCAGGTTCCCGAGAGCGACACGCACGCGCGCGCCGTGTGTCCGGTCTGCGGGCACATCCAGTACGAGAACCCGCGCAACATCGTGGGCACGGTGCCGGTGTGGGAAGGCCGGGTCCTGCTGTGCAGGCGCGCCATCGAACCCCGGCATGGGCTGTGGACCCTGCCGGCGGGCTTCATGGAACTGCACGAGACCACCGAGCAGGGCGCGCTGCGCGAAACGCACGAAGAAGCCGGCATCGACGTCGAGCTCGAAGGCTTGTACTGCGTGGCCAATGTCAAGCCCGTCAGCCAGGTCTACCTGCTCTATCGCGCGCGCATGCTGCACCCGCACTGGGCACCGGGACCGGAAACCCTCGAAGCGCAGCTGTTCAGCCGCGAAGAGGTGCCGTGGGACGCGTTGGCGTTTCGCACCGTGCGCGAAACGCTGCAGCGGTTCTTTGCCGAGCAGCAGGCAGGCCGCTACAGCCTGCAGGTGTTCGACATCGATTAAGCCTGCGGCGCGTGCTCAGATCACGCAAAACCCGTGCACCCCAAGGCTCGTGCCTGCATGCGCCAGCTTCCAGAATCCCCAGGCCGCAAACGCCAGCATCACGCCCGCCGCGGCCAGCCGCGTGGCGCGGCTCGTCGCGCGCTGGCTCAACCGCCTCAGCACGTGCCCGGCCAGAAGCATGTGCGGCAAGGTGCCCAGGCCGAAAGCGGCCATCGCCGCAGCACCCTGCCAGGCGCTGCCGGTGAGCAAAGCCAGGGACAGGGCCGAATACACCAGCCCGCAAGGCAAAAGACCCCACAGCAGCCCCGCGCCAAAGCGCCGCTGCGCGTTCGACAGCGGCAGCAGGCGGTTGAGCACACGCATGCCGGTGCCCATGAGGCCCTGGCGCACGCCCTGCGTCCACGATCGCCCCGCTGCGGCGCCCAGCGCAAGGCGCCGTGGCCCGCGCACGCCCAGCGCAGCCTGCAGCAGCCATAGACCACTGGCTGCGAGTACGATGTTGCCCACGGCATACAGCCCGATTTGCGCGGGGCGGGCCTGAAGCGCCCACAACCCGGAGCCGATCCAGCCGGCCACCGCCCCCAGCATCGCGTAAGACACTACCCGCGCCAGTTGCATCTGCGCCGCATTCCACAGCAGCCGGCGAGCCGGTAGCAAAATCGTGCCTTGCATGGCGCGCTCACTGGCAACAACGAGCCCGCCACACATGCCCGCGCAGTGCAGGCCGCCGGTCAAGCCCATCAGCAAGAGTGTCAAAATGATTGCAGTGTTCACGAGCAATATGCGATAGTTCGGTTACAAGACACAACAGACGAGCCACCATGAACGCCATTCCAGCCGCCACTTTGCATCGCATGGACAAGCCCCATCCTTGTGACGTGTGCTTCCAAAGCCGGTTCTGCCTGCCCATTGCGCTGCCGCAGGACCAGCTCGAGCGCATGCGCGACATCGTGCAGAACACGATCCGCATTGGCAAGGGCGAGCGTCTGTTCGAAGCCGGCCAGTCCATGGACAAGGTGTTCTCGGTGCATGCTGGCTCGTTCAAGTCCGTGGTCAGCAGCCCTGACGGACGGCAGCAGATCGTGGGTTTTCACGTACCCGGGGAGATGATGGGGCTGGAGGGGTTCTCGGCGCGCGTGTATCTGACCGACGTCGTCGCGCTGGAAGACGGCGAAGCCTGCGAGATCGACGTCCGGGTGCTGGAGAACGCGGCACGCGAGATGCCCACCCTGCAGCACCAGATTCACTGCCTGATCGGCAACCGCCTGGCGCGCGCCCAGCAGGACCAGTTCGTGCTGGGCAGCATGCAGGCCGATGAACGACTCGCACGGTTCCTGCTCGACTTGTCCGAGCGCTACAAGGCGCGCGGGCTCTCGCCCGACGAATTCGTCCTGCGCATGAGCCGCGAGGAAATCGGCAGCTATCTCGGGCTCAAGCTGGAAACCGTCAGTCGCCTGATGTCGCGCTTTCATCAGGCCGGCCTGATCCACGTTGCCCAGCGCCAGGTGCGCATCACCAACCGTGAAGGGCTGGCTGAGCTGCTCGTGCCGCAGGAGAGCTGAAGGCATTGGCATCGCACGCGCGGCCCTGACCCGGGTCAGTCATCCCATTGCGGGTCGCGGCGGCAACCGAACAGCCACAGATTCAGGGCGCTGGCAACCCAGCACAGCAGCCACAGCACGAGAAAGGTCACGGTGTACATCCCCAGCCCTGAGATCTGGGCCGGGGCACCGAACAGCATGACCTCGCGCGGATCCACCGCACTGAACAACAGCGCCGTGGCTGGCAGTGCCACAAGAAAGGCTGGCCAGAGTGCACGCAGGAAATTGGGGTTGCAGGCACGCATACGAGCTCCTCACACGCCGGGTTTCAGGGGTGCTGCGGCGCCCGGCTTCCATACGCCGGAAAGGCGCCATTGGGCGGATTCGGCCGTCACGGTGTAGCGCACCGCGTCCGTGACGGCTCGGCCGACATAGCGACCAAGGGCCACACGGTGCAGCGTGAGGTGCAGATCGCGACCGGGCGCATAGGGGTGGCGCAGGCGCAACGAAATCACGGCGTCGCGCACGGCAGGCTCGAGTTCGACGGTCAGCGCCTGCCCTGTCTGGTCCACCTGGCCCTGCAGGTGCATGGCCCGGGCGTGCAACTCCTTGTCAATGTTGATGCCGACCTCAAGACCCTTGGTGTAGTAATGGTCCGTGACGACGCTGTCGGCGTGGGTGAACGCAATCGACACGGTGACGAGGCTGGCCACGACCACACTGCCGGGCAGCCCGATGAGGATCCAGGGCCAGGGCTCTTTCCACCAGGGCTTGGAGGGGAGTGTTTGCGAACTGTGCATGCTTGGGTGTCCTTGCGTTTTTCGGCCCTCAGGGCACGATGAATGTGGTGCCGGTATGCACGACGACGGACTTGCCATTTTCCGAGCGTGCCGTAATCACGATCTTGTACACGCCCTGATGCGCCTCGTCCTCCGGTATCGTGACTTCCAGCGGCCGCAGCAGATTGGTCGAGGCGCCAATCTCCACGACGTCATTCGGCTTGAGGATGCTCACCCCCGGCAGGCCCGTGACCTCGAAGCGGATGCGCCGCGGCGTGTTCGAGGCGTTCATCAACTGAACCTGGTAGACGTTTTCCAGCAAGTCGCCCGGGATCTCGCGCGAAAGCACGCGGCGGTCGCGCATGACGTTGAGCTTGATGGGTTCGCGCATGGCCAGGCCGCCCACGAAGATGCTCACCATGACGGCAAGGATGCCCGTGTAGATCAGCACGCGCGGGCGCAGCAGGTGGGCCCATTGCTCGGCCTTGGTCCAGCGCTTCTCGATGGCATTCTCGCTGGAGTAGCGGATGAGCCCGCGCGGCGTGTTGAGCTTGTCCATCACCTGATCGCAGGCGTCGATGCACGCGCCGCACCCGATGCACATGTATTGCAGGCCCTCGCGGATGTCGATTCCGGTGGGGCAGACCTGCACACAGATCGAGCAGTCCACGCAGTCGCCCTTGCCCTGCTCGCGCGCCGGCACGTCCTTCTTGCGCTTGCCTCGCGGCTCGCCGCGCACCGGGTCGTAGCTGACGATGAGCGTATCGCGGTCGAACATGACCGATTGGAAGCGTGCGTACGGACACATGTACTTGCACACCTGTTCGCGCATGAAGCCGGCGTTGCCATACGTGGCGAAGGCGTAGAACAGGATCCAGAACGTTTCCCAGCCGCCAAGACTCCAGGCGACGACCTCTTGGGTGAGGGTATGGATCGCCGTGAAGTAGCCGACGAACGTGAAGCCCGTCCACAACGCCAGCGCGATCCAAAGGCCGTGCTTGATGGCCTTGCGTGCGAACTTTCGCATGCTCATCGGCTGCGAGTCCAGACGAATGCGCGCCAGGCGATCGCCCTCCACCTTGGACTCGATCCACATGAAGATTTCGGTGTAAACCGTCTGCGGGCACGCATAGCCGCAGAACAGGCGCCCGGCAATGGCGGTAAACAGGAACAGGCCGTAGGCGGCGATGATCAGCAGCAACGCAAGAAAAATGACGTCCTGCGGCCACAGGATCAGGCCAAAAAAGTAAAACTTGCGCTGCGCCACGTCCAGCAGCACGGCCTGGCGCCCGTCCCAGCGCAGCCAGGGCAGACCATAGAAGATGATCTGCGTCAACCACACCATGATCCAGCGCCAGTTGGCAAAAAAGCCCTGGACGGAGCGCGCGTAGATTTTTCTGCGTGCTTCGTAAAGCACCTCTTCCGTAGCCTGCAGATCAGCCTGGGTGTTGCCGGGGGCCGGGGCGTCCATCAAATTCTCTCAACTCAACTGCAAAAAGCCCCGAGCAGGCTCGGGGAATGAAGGGCTTGCTGCCGCACGCGGCGGCCGCAACGATCGCGATGGCGTTGCATCAGGGGCTCGCCGTGCTGACCTTCTGGCCATGGCTCAGGCCATACACGTACGCCGCCAGAACATGGATCTTCTCCGGCTCGAGGTTGTTCTTCTGCGCCGGCATATGGCCGTTGCGACCATCCTGGATCGTCTGCTCGATGGTTTGCAGATTTGAGCCGAACAGCCAGTACTGGTCGGTCAGATTGGGCGCCCCGAGCATCTGGTTGCCGGTGCCGCCGGCTCCGTGGCACCCGGCGCAGGCCGTGGCAAACAGGGGCTTGCCCTTGGCCGCCAAGGCCGCGTCATGGCTCAGGCCCGAAAGACTGCGCACGTAATTGGCCACGGCCACCACGCCGCCCTGACCCCCGATGGCCGCGGCCATCGGGGGCATCATGCCCTGGCGGCCTTCGGTGATGGTCTGCACGACGGTGTCGGGCTGATTGCCGTACAGCCAGCTCTTCTCCCCCGGCGCGGTCAGGTTGGGAAAGCCCTTGGAACCCCCCGCATCCGAGCCGTGGCATTGCGCACAATACGTCAGGAACATGCGCTGGCCGGTTGCCATGGCCTGCGGGTTCTTCGCCAGATCGGGAATGGAGGTCTTCATGTACTGCGCATAGATCGGCTCAATGCGCTTTTCATACGCCGCCGACTCGGCCTGGTACATCCTTGCACTCGTGAAGCCCAGCGTACCGTTCCAGAACGCCAGTCCCGGGTACAGGATCAGATAGACGATGGCGAAGACCAGGGTGAGGATGAACAATCCCATCCACCACCGCGGCAGCGGATTGTTGAACTCCTGCAGATCGCCATCCCACACGTGGCCGGTGGTGGCGATCACCTGGCCTTCCTTGTTGCGAAAGACGGTCTGCTTGGCCGTTCCGCGCAGGAACAGGAAAAGGCCGATGATCGATACGATCGTCACGCCACCGATCCAATAGGCCCAGCCAGGCGAAGTAAACTGGTTCATGGTTCAGATCCTCGTTTTGTCGTCGCCGCGCACGTCCGGCGGAGTCGAAGAGTCCAGGAAGGGAATCATCCCGTCCTGCTCGTGTTTTTTCTTGAACCGCGGGGAGTACGCCGCCCACACGATGGCTGCAAAAGCCACCACGACGAGCACCGTGAATGCAGCTCCGATCATCCCGGACATCGCCGCCTCCTCACTGGTGAATGTTGGATAGGGCCAAACCCAGACCCTGCAGGTAGGCAATCAGGGCGTCTTCCTTGGTCTTGCCTTGTAGCTGCGCGGGTGCGGCGGCGATTTCGGCGTCCGTATACGGCACGCCCAGGACCCGCAACGCACGCATCTTGTCCTGGATCATGTCGGCCCCCGCGGGCTCATGCTGAAGCCAGGGGTACGCGGGCATGATGCTCTCGGGCACGACATCGCGCGGCTCGCGCAGATGGATGCGCTGCCACTCATCGGAGTACTTGCCACCCACGCGCGCCAGATCCGGTCCGTTGCGCTTGCTGCCCCACTGGAAGGGGTGGTCGTACACCGACTCGCCGGCCACCGAGTAGTGCCCATAGCGCTCGACCTCGGCGCGCAGCGGGCGAATCATCTGCGAATGGCAGAGATAGCACCCCTCGGAGACGTACACGTCACGCCCTTCAAGCTGCAGCGCAGTGTAGGGTTTGACGCCGGGGATCGGCTCCGTGGTGGCCTTGTCGAAGAACATCGGCACCAGTTGCACGAAGCCCGCGATGCTGACGACGATCGCAATGAGCACGATCATCAGCCCAGCGTTCTTTTCGATGCTCTCGTGGTTGAATTTCAAAGCGGCCATGATGGCGTCTCTCCTATGTGTCGGTTCTGGGCATCAGGCATGAGCGCCGGCCAGCGCAGGCACGGGGGCGTCAACGGCCTCACCCTGGCGGATCGTGCGGTAGGCGTTGTAGACCATGAGGGTCATGCCGAACAGATAGATCACACCACCGAGGAGACGGATGTAATACAGGGGCTTCACCGCCACGATGCTCTCGATGAAGCTGTAGGTCAGCGTGCCGTCCGGCTGCATGGCGCGCCACATCAGGCCTTCGGTCACCCCGGCCACCCACATGGAGGCGATGTACAGCACGACGCCGATGGTCGCCGTCCAGAAATGCCACTCGATGAGGCGCTTGCTCCACATCTGCGTCTGACCCCAAAGGCGCGGAATCATGTAGTACAGGCTGCCCATGGTGATCATCCCCACCCAGCCCATCGCCCCGGAGTGCACATGGCCAATGATCCAGTCCGTGTAGTGGCCAAGAGCGCTGACGGTCTTGATCGACAGCATCGGTCCCTCAAACGTGGACATGCCGTAGAAGGACAGCGCGGTGATGAGGAACTTCAGGATCGGATCGTCACGCAGCTTGTGCCACGCACCCGACAGCGTCATGATCCCGTTGATCATGCCGCCCCAGCTTGGCGCCAGCAGAATCAGGGAAAACACCATGCCCAGCGACTGCGCCCAGTCCGGCAGCGCGGTGTACAGCAGATGGTGGGGGCCGGCCCACATGTACACGAACGTCAGCGCCCAGAAGTGGACAATGGACAGCCGGTAGGAATAGATCGGACGCTCGGCCTGCTTGGGGATGAAGTAATACATCATGCCCAGGAATGACACGGTCAGGAAGAAGCCGACGGCATTGTGTCCATACCACCACTGGATCATCGCGTCCTGGGCTCCGGCATATGCCGAGTAGCTCTTGAACGACAGCAAGCTGATGGGCAGCTTGATGTTGTTGACGATATACAGAATCGCGATGGTGATGATGTACGCGCCGAAGAACCAGTTCGCCACATAGATGTGGGGGGTCTTGCGCTTGAACACCGTGCCGAAGAAGACGATGGCATAGGCGACCCAGACCAGCACGATGAGCAGGCTGATCGGCCACTCCTGCTCGGCGTACTCCTTGCCACTCGTGAACCCCAGCGGATACGTGACCGCGCACAGCACGATCACCGCGGTCCACCCCCAGAAGGTGAATTCCGCAAGCTTGGGCGCGAACAGGCGAACCTGACACGTGCGCTGCACGATGTAATAGGAGGTGGCGAACAGTGCGGTGCCGCCGAATCCGAAAATCACCCCATTGGTATGCACGGGCCGGATCCGGCCCCAGCTCAGCCAAGGCAGCCCGTAGGTCAAATCGGGCCAGATCAGCTGGGCCGCGATGACCGCGCCCACAAGCATGCCGACCACGGCCCAGACCAGGGTCATGACGGTGAATTTTCGTATCACCCCGTAGTTATAAGTTTCCATTGTTATGGCTTGCGCACTCATGTCATCTCCATCCAAGCGGGAATAGCAACGTTGGCAAGAAGGTAATAGAGCCCATTGCGGTTGCGATTGACTTGCGTCAAGAGGTTTCGACATGTACCAAAATCACACGACTTTCAATGCGATTTTTGCGATGCGTCAGCTTGTTGCGCGGCATCGGGAACGTCCCCCTTGTGCTCGGTGGGGCGAGCAGCCGGCGGCCTGTCGTCATCCATCAAAATGGCATGCGCCGGGCCTTCCAGGTCATCGAACTGACCCTGGCGTGCCGCCCACCACAGCACCGCGACAATGCCCGCCACAACCAGCACGCTGATGGGAATGAGCACGATCAAGGCGCCTTCCATCACGCCCTCTGCCGCTCGAACCAGGCCAGGCGGGCCGAATTGAGCACCACCAACAGCGACGACACGCTCATCCCCACCGCGGCCCATACGGGGGTGATGCGCCCGGCAATGGCCAACGGCACGAACACCGCGTTGTAGGCCACAGCCCACACCAGGTTCTGGCGCATGACGCGCTGCGCCTGGCGCGCCACACGCACCAGAAGCGGCAAGGCCCGCATGTCATCGAAGGCCAGCACGATATCGGCGCCGGCGCGCGCAATCGGCGCCGCGCTGGCGAAGCTGACCGAGACGTCCGCCGCCCCCAGCGTGGGCGCATCGTTGACCCCGTCGCCCACCATGGCCACACGCATGCCCTGCGCCTGCAAGCCGCGCACATGCGCGAGCTTGTCCTGCGGCAGCATCCCGGCCTGCACCGCTGCAACCCCCACCTGCGCGCCCCAGGCGCGTGCGCTCTCGGGGTTATCGCCGCTCAACAGTTCGAGACGCGCGCCACCTGCGCGCAGGCTATCCACGGCCTCGCGTGCGCCCGCGCGCAACTGCTCGGCGACTTCAATCACCGCCAGGCGTTCCCCCCGGCGGGCGCAACGCCCGCGTCCTGGGGCGGCGCCACACGCAGTTCAAGCACGCTGGCGCCAGCTTGTTGCGCAGCCACTGGCACCGGCTGCAACGGCTTGCCCAGCTGCAGCCGGCGCCCGTCGATCTGCGCCTCCACGCCCTGCCCTGGCCGCACCTGGATGTGCTGGGCGTGTGGCACGCTCACACCACGCTGCTTGGCGTGCGCGCACAAGGCCAGGGCCAGCGGGTGTTGCACACCCTGCTCGAGCGCTGCGGCCAGCGCCACGACGGTGTCCTCCCTCAGCCCGCTTTGCAGCCAGGTCACGCGCACGCTGTCGGCCACACCCGTGGTGAGGGTGCCCGTCTTGTCCAGAAGCCAGACGTCAATCCCGGCGACAGCGTCGAGCGCATGGCCCCGGGCAACGAGCACGCCAGCGCGCGAAAGCCGCGCGGTGGCTGCCGCCAAAGCGGCCGGGATCGCCAGCGACAGCGCACACGGACAGCTCACCACGAGCACCGCAATGACGGCCGGCACGATGCGCGAGGGGTCCAGCCACCACCACAGCAGCGCCGTGGCGCCCGCCAGGCTCAGCAGCACCAGGGTGAACCAGTGGGCGGCCGCATCGGCCAAGCGCGCTGCGCGCGGCTTGTGGGTCAAGGCGCCGTTCATCAAATCCACCATCTGGGCAATGCGCGTGCCCTGTCCGGCCGCCTCGGCGCGCACGAGAAGCGGCGAGTCAATGTTCATGCTTCCAGCCAGCACCCGGCTTGCAGCCGCCTTGAATACGGGGGCGCTCTCGCCAGTCAGCAAGGACTCGTTGGCATGGCTGCGCCCTTCCAGCACGACGCCGTCCACCGGGACAAGGCTGGCGCTGGGCACCTGCACCACGTCGCCGGCGCGCAGCCGGGTCACCGCAACGGTCTCCCACTCGCCACCCGCACCTTGCCGGCGCACGGCAGCCGGGAGCTGTTCGAGCAGTTCATCGGCGGCGTTCATGCTGCGATGGCGCAGGCTCGTCTCGATCAGCCGCGCCGTAAGCAGCAGGGCCAAAAACATCGTGACCGAGTCAAAATAGACCGGTCCCTGGCCGCGCACCACGCTGGCCACGCTGGCCCCAAACGCGCCCCACAAGCCCAGCACCACGGGCACGTCCATGCCCAGGCGGCGCATGCGCCAGTCGCGCAGGCTTCCCGTGATGAATGGCCAGCCGGAAAACAGCAGGACGGGCAGCGTGATGGACAGGCTGGCCCAGTGAAAAATCGCCACTTCGGCTGCGCTCAGGCCTGCGGGATCGACGTAGCTCGGCCAGGCCAGCATCATCACCTGCATCATGGCCAGCCAGGCAACCAGCGTGCGCAGCACGGCCATGCGCGCGCTCTTGCGCTGTTGCGCCTCGCTGGCGTGGCGAACATTCGGCGCTGGCTTGTATCCGATGCGCGCCAGACCCTCGAGAATATCGCCAAGGTGCACCTGGCTGTCGTCCCACTCCACGAGCACACGACGTGTGGCGTAATTGACCGCCGCCGCGCGCACCCCGGGAATCGCGCGCAAGTGCCGCTCGATGAGCCATACGCAGGCGCCGCAGTGGATGCCCTCCACGGCCACCAGGCTGCGCCAGGAGCCACCACCCAGATCAGTGGCAAACGCAGCAAGAAATTCGCGGTCCGCAAGCGCCTGCCACTGCTCGCGCATGCGCGTGATGTCCTCCTCGGGCAGCGCCGGCAGGCCCACCGTGTCGCGCTTGTCGTAGTACGCGCACAAGCCCCCTTCGGCGATCACCTGCGCTGCAGCGGCGCAACCACCACAGCAAAAGTCGCGCCACTGGCCAGCCAGCATGGCGCGGATGGGTGGCTGGGGCAAGGGCGCGCCGCAGTGGTGGCAGGCGCCCTGCTGCTGCTCACCCGGATCTGGGAGGGCCAGAGGCGACGAGGGGACAGCCAGGACGGACTCAATCATGCGTCGCATGCTAGGCAAGGCCTCGGCAAGCCGTCTTGCTTTGTATCAAGATTTTTCGATATCGCTCGAAAAGTCACTGCGACAGGTGTCTCGCGCCCAGGGCGCGTTAACACGAATTACCCCGATGGCACAGACGAGTGACCCAGCCACTTATGGAAATCAGCCCCGAGCAATTCGCCCTTGTCGAACATTGTTTGCCCAAGCAACGAGGCAACGTCAGCATGACCAATCTGCAAATCACCAGTGCCGTGCTGTAGGTGGCCGAACAGGGCTGCAAGTGGCACGGGCTTCCCAATCGGTGAGGCAACTGGCACACGCTGTACATGCGCATGCGGCGCTGGGCCAAGGCGAGCGTGCTGGACAAGGTGCTCGAAGAGCTGCAGCGCCAGCAGGCGGTGCGCATCAAGATCGAGGCGACCTCGCTGGACTGCACCAGCATCAAGGTGCATCCCGACGGCAATGGCGCTCTATAAAAACAGACCGCAATCCATCGGCAAGTCCAGCGGGGATGGAATACCAAAGGTCATCTGGTTGCTGCGGATGCTCGAGAGGCCATAACGTTTAGCCTGTCTCCCGGGCAGGCCCACGATGCGCCCGCGGGTAGGCAATTGCTTGGCACCCGGGGCCAACGAGCGGCCCCATTTACTTGCTGATGGACCGTGCTTATGAAGGCACTGAGACGCGCCAACTGGCCCCTGAACTTGGCTTCATCCCTGTGGCGCCGCCCATGAAGACGCCCATTGAGCCATGGGAGTACGACCGAGCGATGTACAAGCGCCGCAACGAAGTCGAGCGCCTGTTCCGGCGCATGTTCTCTCTGTTCGAAAAACTCGACGCGATGTTCCGCGGCCTCCTCAGCTTCGTGCTGGTGGTCGATGTGCTTCGCGGCTTTTGTTAACAGGACCTAGTCGAGTCGCTCGGCTTGGACACGCCCTGACAGCTTGGTTTCTGCCGAGCAGTCTGCCAGAGCAGCCGGCGGCATTGGCCGGCTGCGCCCGGCGGGACTGCGAACCTGACCCTTTCGTCAAGACCCGCTTGAAATTCTTGCATAAGGCATTATGATATGTCTTATTAAGATATATCTATTAAGGAACCATCGCAATGCACTCTCCCAATCCTTCCGACAGCAACGGCTTCGGACGCTGCAGTGGCGCCGGCTTCGAACGCAACGCCGAAATGCCCGGTGGCTGCCACGGCCGGCATGGCCGCCGCGGGCCGCGGATGTTCGACGCCGGCATGCTGCGCTACGTGGTGCTCAAGCACATCGCAGAGCAACCGCGTCACGGCTACGACCTGATCAAGCTGCTGCAGGAACAGTCCGGCGGCCTCTACACCCCAAGCCCGGGGATGATCTACCCCATGCTCGCGATGCTTGAGGATCTGGGCCACGTTTCGGCGGACGCCGACGGCAACAAGAAGCTCTACACAATCACCGAGCAGGGACGCGAGTTTCTGCAGCAGAACCAGGCACTGGTCGCGGCCATCGAGGAACAGATCGCGGCCCGCCGCAGCGCTGGCGGGGAACAAATGCGCGAGCGGCTGCGGGCGCTGCGTGACACCATCTACGCCCGGGTGCGCGGACAGCAGCTTTCGCCGGAGCAGGTCCGGCAGATCGCATCCGTCCTCGACAGGGCGCTTGCGGAGATCCAGGCCCTCTGACAGCTAACCTGGCGACACGAATCAAAGGAGTTTCACGATGAACGACAAGACGCAACATTGCCCGCGCTGCGCTGCGCAGAATTCGGGCCGCGGCCAGCGCATGGGGGGCGGTGGCATGGGCCGAGGCGGCTCCGGCCACCTGGGCCGTGCCGCGCACCGATTCGGCCATATCGCGCAAATCCGCGCCGACATCGCCGCGAGCCCGCGGGCGCCGCTGACCCCCGAGGAGCGCGACGACCTGCTCTTGATGCGCGAGGAGGAGAAGGTCGCTCGCGATGTCTATATCCGGCTGCTCGAGCGGTGGGACATTCGGCCATTCGGCAATATCAGCGGCGCGGAGCAGGTGCACATGGACGCCATCCTCGCGCTGCTTGAGCATCATGGTCTGCCCGATCCGGCGCAGGGCTTGGTGGTTGGCCGGTTCCACCGCACCGACCTGCAGGACCTGTACGACCAACTGATCGAGCAGGGGCTGCGCAGCCAGGCGGACGCGGTCCGCGTCGGCCTGCTGATCGAGGAACTCGACATTGCCGACCTGCAGAAGGCCGCGCGCCGCACCAACAAACCGGAGATCCGCGCGGTCTATGCCGAACTCGAACGCGGCTCGCGCAACCATCTGCGCGCGTTCTACCACTGGAAGCAAATGCTCGGCATCGACTACGCGCCGCAGCACCTGCCGGCCACCGAGTTCGAGCGGACCGCCCTGTCGGCCCACGAGAGTTGCGACTGACCCGCGGCGATCAGCGACGCTACCAGGGCCCGCCTTCGCCGTGCCAGCCGTCGGGCCGGATTATCAGCGGTTCGGCACCCACTGATCACCCGGGCGCACAAACGTGGGCGCACGCGCACGCAGATTGCCGCAGACGTGGGACTGAGTTACACGACGGTGAGCAAGACGATTGACGGCTATGAAGCCGATGGCATGGCTGCGCTGGCTCCCCATCGCAGCAGCCGCCGCACGGGGGAGCCAGCGGGTGCTCAGTGCGGAACAGGAAGCGCGCATCCAGCACGTGATCTGTGATGACCGCCCTGAGCAATTCAAAATGGACTTTGCCCTGTGGAGCCGAGCTACAGTGATGCAACGCACCGAGCGCACCTGAAAGGCCATGCCGCATTCACGCTCGGTACGTTGCGGCCTCGGTGCCGGGAAGAGCGATCGCACCGCCGGGTGCTAGCTGCCAGCGAAGGTTGCCGCGTTGCGTGCTCCCCATCTCGAGTGCCAGGCACAGCGCCCGTGCCTTACGCCAAGCCTGGTTGCGCCACCGAAGCGGCGATGCCGCTCACGGTGGGAGCACGCGCAAGCGCTGCTGGTCAGGGCCTTGTCTTGCCCAGACGCGAAAAAGCCGCGGCCATGGCCGATTGCGCGGGCGCAGTCATGGACGCCTGCCGGGCCTTGCCGGCAGGCCGGTTTGCCGGTGCGCCAGCGGCAGGCAACCGTGCATCGGAGGGCTTGCCGCTTGCGCTGGAGCCCGCTCCGGGCTGGGCGCTGCGCATGCTCAGCCCGATGCGCTGGCGCTGCACGTCAACTTCCAGGACCGTGACGTTCACAATGTCGCCGACCTTCACCACATCGCTTGCATCCTTGACAAAGCGGTCGGCGAGTTGTGAAACATGCACCAGGCCGTCGCAATGCACGCCGAGATCCACGAACGCCCCAAACGCCGCAACGTTGGTCACCGTGCCTTCCAGGCGCATGCCCGGGCGCAGGTCCTGGATCTTCTGCACATCCTCCTGCAGCTGGGCCACACGGAAGGCCGGGCGCGGATCGCGCCCAGGCTTGTCAAGTTCGGCCAGCACGTCGCGTACCGTGTACAGCCCGAACTGCGCGTCCACGAAGGCCTCGGCACGCACGGCCTGCAACGCCTTGGCATTGCCCATCATGACGTCGATGGGCTGGCCGGCCGCGGCCAGGATGCGCTCGACCAACGGGTAGCTCTCGGGGTGGACTGCCGAGCGGTCCAGCGGATTGTCCCCGTCCATGATGCGCAAAAAGCCAGCTGCCTGCTCGAAGGTCTTGGCCCCCAGACCGGGCACGGCGAGCAGACTCTGGCGGCTGCGGAAGGCGCCGTTGGCATCGCGCTGGCGCACGATGTGGTCGGCAAGACGGGCGCTCAGTCCGGCCACCCGTGCCAGGAGCGGACGCGAAGCGGTGTTCACGTCCACGCCGACGCGGTTGACGCAGTCTTCCACGACCGCGTCCAGCCGGCGCGCAAGCTGCGCCTGGTCCACGTCGTGCTGATACTGGCCCACCCCGATGCTTTTGGGGTCGATTTTCACCAATTCCGCCAGCGGATCCTGCACCCGCCGGGCAATCGACACGGCCCCGCGCAGGCTCACGTCCAGCTCCGGCAGCTCCTGAGTGGCCAGCTCGCTGGCCGAGTACACCGACGCACCTGCCTCGCTCACCACCACCTGCGTCAGCGCCAACTCGGGATGACGACGCGCCAGATCACTGACGAGTCGGGTTGTTTCGCGGCTGGCGGTTCCGTTGCCAATCGAGACGATTTGCACCCGATGCCGGCTGCACAGCGTCGCCAGGGTATGCAGGCTGCCGTCCCAGTCGCGCCGAGGCTCGTGCGGATACACCGTGGCCGTCTCCAGAACCTTGCCAGTGGGGTCGGTCACCGCCACCTTCACGCCAGTGCGGATCCCCGGATCCAGCCCCATCACCGTCTTCGGACCCGCTGGCGCGGCCAGCAGCAGATCCCGCAAGTTCGCGCCAAAAACACTGATGGCCTGCGCTTCGGCCTGCTCGCGCAGCCGGCCAAACAGCTCGCGCTCGAGCGACAGCGACAGCTTCACCCGCCACGCCCATTGCACACAGCGCTGTAGCCAGTCATCGGCGGCTCGTGCCTGATGGCTCCAGCCAATGTGCTGGGCAATGCGTTGCTGCGCCGCATTGAGTGGCGCACTGCCAGGTGCGTGGGCATCGGGCAGCTGCAGGCTCAGATCCAGCACGTCCTGGGTACGCCCCCGGAACACGGCCAGCGCCCGGTGTGACGGCACACGGGCCATTGGTTCGGCGTACTCGAAGTAGTCCCGGAAATTCGCGCCCTCCTCGGTCTTGCCTTCGCGCACCTGGGCACGCAGCACGCCGCAGCTCCAAAGCCACTCGCGCAGCGGCCCCACCAGCGTGGAATCCTCGGCCCAGCGTTCCACCAGGATGTCGCGCGCGCCGTCCAGACAGGCTTGTGCCGTGGTGAAGTCCGCGCCGTCCTCCCCTTTGCTGGCCTGCACGAAGCCCTGCGCCTGCGTCAGCGGATCGCGCGTGGGGTCGCTGAACAGCACGTCCGCCAACGGCTCCAGGCCGGCGCTGCGTGCCTTTTGGGCCCGCGTGGTCACACGAGGCTTGTAGGGCAGGTACAGGTCCTCGAGCTCCTGCTTTTGCGAAGCAGCCAGGATCGCCGCCTGCAAAGGGGGCGAAAGTTTGCCCTGCGACGCGATGGACTTGAGGATGGCGGCCCGGCGTTGCTCCAGCTCGCGCAGATAGGCGAGACGCACCTCCATGTTGCGCAGGTGCTCGTCGCTCATGCCGCCGGTGGCCTCCTTGCGGTAGCGCGCGATAAACGGCACGGTGGCGCCACCGTCAAGCAGTTCCACGGCTGCCGCGATCTGCGGCGGGCGCAACTGGAGTTCGGCTGCAAGCTGCGCCAGGATCTGCGCGTGTTGCGCGGCGCTGTCCTCGAGGTTCGACGATGCGGTCATGGAAAAGCCAATGCGGCAAAAACCGGGCAGTCTAGCCGCATCGAATCCGCCACGGCAAGATTTCGGCCTCAGCCTTGGGGCTGGTCATCGGCCGCCGGCACCGAGACAAGCCCGGACTCGATGCGCTGCGCGGCCTGCCGCAATGCGTGCATGCATCGCGCATCGAGCGCCGAGCCGACCAACTTGTCCATCATGGCCAGGGTTTGCGGTACCGGCACCGCGGCACGGTAGGGCCGATCGGCCGAGATGGCGTCGAAGATATCCGCGGTCGTGATCATGCGGGTTTCAAGCGTGATGTCACCGGCTGACAGGCCGCGCGGGTAGCCGGCGCCATCCAGTCGCTCGTGATGGGCGCCGGCGACCTGCGCAAGTTCCGCGAATGGCGCGATGCCGCTCAGGATCTGTTCGGTGTAGGTGGCATGCAGCCGCACCGCCTCCCACTCCGCTGCATCGAGCTTGCCGGCCTTGTCGAGGATGGTGTTGCTGACGCCAAGCTTGCCCATGTCGTGCAAGAGTGCGCCGCGCCGCAGCCAGCGGCGCCGTGCGCCGGGCACGCCGAGCTCTTCGGCGATGAGGTCCGTATACAGGGCCACGCGCGCGCTGTGCCCGGCCGTGTAAGGACTCTTGGCATCGATGATCTGGCCGAAGGCTTCGGCGATTTCATCCAGATAGTCCTCGCTCAGGGGCACGCTGTGCTGGGCCGGCTCCAGCGCGTAAACACGCGCCGGCAGGTCCGCCCGTCCCAGGACTGTCCACAGCTGCTCACGCGCTGCCACACGCTCGAAGGCGGCCACCAGCGCGGGATCAAGCCATTGGCCGCTGCGCAGCCGGGTTTCGGCCAGCGCCGCAGCTGGCCCGCCTGAAGTATGAAAAACGTCGACGACCTGGGCCAGCAAGGCAATCCGGGAATACAGCGGTATGGCTTCGCCTGCCAGGCCGTCGGGTTTGCCTCCGCCATCCCAGTGCTCGTCCAATGCATGGATGCCTTGCGCCACCGCCTCGCCAAACCGCAACTGGCGAGCAATATCCGCCCCGCGCTGGCAGCGGGTTCTGATCAGCTCGCTGGCGATGTCTCCTCCATTTTGGAAAATGTCCAGCGTGGCGCGAAATCGCTCCGCCAGGCCCGACTTCAGCCCGGTGTGCGTGAGCACAAAGCGCACCACCTGCGGCAGCGAGCCGCCGACGAGCTTGAAATCGCGCTTGAAGCGCAGGTCGTCGGTGAGGTAGAGATCGCAGATGCGCGCAGCGTTGCTGCTGCAACCCAGATCCTTGAGCAGCAACGTGTAATAGAGCTCCCATTGCCGCTGCGAATCCAGCCCCAGCTCGTGCGCCACGTTCATGCCAATGAACGCGCAGCGCACGCAGTGCCCCTTGGGCTGGCCCTCCGTCATGTCCAGCGCATGACTGAGGGCACCCACCAGTTCGCAAAGCTTGAGATCGTCCATCATTCGCCGCCGTCTTGCATGGCGGCGAATGATGCCATGTTGACCGGGCGTCTGCAGGGCACCACTGGCGATCAGGCCTTGGCCCTGGCGCGCCCTCGCCGCGCCCCGGGAACCGACTGCCGCTGCTAACGGCCAAACACGTTGATGGGAATCTTCAGGTAGCTCACCCCGTTGGACTCCGGCGGCGGCATGTCGCCTGCTCGCACGTTGACCTGCACTGAGGGCAGGATCAGTGCTGGCGCGCTGAGCTTGGCATCACGCTGCTTGCGAAACGCGACGAAGTCGTCCTCGCGCACGCCCTCATGGATCTGGACGTTGCCTTCGCGCTGCTCCTGCACCGTGCAAACCCAGCGCGGCTCGCGCCCCCCTGGCATGTAATCGTGACACATGTAGAGCTTGGTCTGAGGTGACAGCGCGAAGATCTTGTGCACCGAGCGGTACAGGATGTGCGCGTCGCCACCCGGAAAGTCGCAGCGTGCCGTGCCATAGTCGGGCATGAACAGCGTGTCACCCACGAAGGCACTGTCACCCACCACGTACACGATGCAAGCCGGCGTATGTCCTGGCGTGTGCATTGCGTAGGCCTGCAACCGACCGATGGCGAAGGTTTCTTCATCGGCGAAGAGCTTGTCAAACGGGCTGCCATCGCGCGGGATACTGGGGTCGTGGAACAGTTCGCCGAACACCTTTTGCACGTCCTTGATGTGCTCGCCGATGCCGATCTTCCCACCGGTCTGCCTTTTGATGTAAGGGGCCGCGGAAATGTGGTCCGCATGGGCATGGGTTTCCAAAAGCCAGTCCAGCGTCAGCCCCTCGGCCTTGATGTACGCGACGATGGCATCGGCGAATTCCGTATGCGTGCACGCCGCTGCGTAATCGAAGTCCAGCACGCTGTCGACCACCGCACAGTGCTTGGTGGCAGGGTCGATGATGCAGTGGCAGGCCGTATTGGACGGCTCATGAAACCAGGTGTGAACCTTGGGTCGAACCGAGCTTTCGGCCTCGCCACGGTCACTTTGCAATGTACTCATACGGGTATCTCCTCATATCTAGTACATAGTATCAATCAAGTAAACCTGATACTGTACGGGGCATATACCTAGATGTGGCTTGACCCCAGTCAACAGCCACGCATTTAAATCCTGCTTGAGATCTAGACAGAGGAGACAATTTATGCTTTTCCAAATCGACTGGCTGCAGTTCACGCCCGGTACTGCCATCGCTGGCGGCGCGCTCATCGGGCTCGCATCGGGCGCATTGGCGCTGGGCGCGGGCAAGATTGCCGGCATCAGCGGGATTCTGGGCAGCACCTTGAATGACCTGGCGCAGCGCGCCCGCCCCGCGGGGTGGCGCGTCGCATTCCTGGGAGGCATCGTCGCAGCATCGTTCATCTGGGTCCTGTTTGCGCCGGTTCCCGGGGCGCACTACGGCGAATCCTGGCCCATCATCACGATTGCGGGACTGCTCGTGGGATTCGGCACCCGCATGGGTTCCGGTTGCGCCAGCGGCCACGGCGTATGCGGCCTGTCGCGCCTTTCGGCGCGCTCGGCTGCGGCGGTGGGCACCTTCATGGCCGCGGGCATCGTGACCGCCGTGCTGAGCCGACTGTTCTGACACTGCACCGGAGTATGTCATGAGAATTTTCGCCTTCCTCTGCGGATTGGCCTTCGGGTTCGGCCTGCTGATCTCCGGCATGACCGATCCGGTCAAGGTGCTGGGTTTCCTCGACATCGCCGGCCCCTGGGATCCGAGCCTCATCCTGGTCATGGCCAGCGCCGTGCTGGTCGCATTCCCGCTGGTGCAACTCGCCTCGCGCCGGCAGACCGCGATTTTGGGCGACCCCATTGCCTTTCCCCCGCGTTTCGGGATTACAGGCAAGCTGATCGTCGGCAGCGCCATTTTCGGTGTGGGCTGGGGGTTGGACGGGTTGTGTCCGGGCCCATCCCTGGCCATGCTTGGCGCCTTTACATGGCAGGAAGGGCTGTTCTTCGTGATGATGGCCACCGGCATGCTCGGGCATGAAGTCTGGCAGCGCAGGCGTGGCCTGCCAAGCGCCAGAGCGCCAGCGGCTCAGTGAACGATTGCAAACCGCCATCTCGCTGCATGCCCATGCGGCGCGATGGCGGAAGGTTCGGATCCCCTAGGCTCCGGCCGATGCGGGCTCAATCAATTGCGCACGCAACTTGTTCTTGAGAATCTTGCCCGTGGCGCCCAGGGGAATTGCGTCGACGAAGCGCACATCATCCGGAATCCACCACTTGGCCACCTTGCCCTCGTAGAACGCGAGCAACTCGTTCGACGTGACCTGCGCGCCGGGCCTTTTGACCACGACAAGCAGCGGGCGCTCGTCCCATTTGGCATGCGGCATCGCCACACAGGCGGCCATTGCGACTGCAGGATGGGCCATGGCAATATTCTCCAGTTCGATGGAGCTGATCCACTCCCCGCCCGATTTGATGACGTCCTTGCTGCGGTCCATGATGTGCACGTAGCCATCGGGATCAATGGTGACCACGTCGCCCGTCGGAAACCAACCGTCGCGCAACGGGCTGGGCTGCCCCGACTCGTAATAGTCCGACATGATCCACGGGCCCTTGACCAGAAGCTCGCCCATGGAGGATCCATCCCAGGGCAGGTCGACGCCCTGGCCGTCCACGACTCGCACGTCGACACCGAAGATCGGGCGCCCCTGCGTCACCTGCACGGCCATGCGCTGCTCCGGGGGCAGTTCGAGATGTTTGTTCTTGAGGGCGCACGCCGTGCCAAGGGGGCTCATTTCCGTCATGCCCCACGCGTGGCGGACCTTCACGCCCCATCGATCCTGAAATGTGGCGATCATCGAGGCGGGCGCCGCCGAGCCGCCAATGACGACACGGTTCAGCGCTCGCGGCTTGCGACCCTCCTCCTGCATCTGGTTGAGAAGCCCCAGCCAGATGGTGGGCACGCCCGCGGCGAAGGTCACGCCCTCGTCATCCATCAACCGAAACAGCGACGCGCCGTCGAGCGCGGGTCCGGGCATCACCAGCTTACAGCCGACGAGGGCCGAGGAGTAGGGAATGCCCCAGGCGTTGACGTGGAACATCGGTACCACTGGAAGCACGGCATCGCGCGACGACACGTCCATCACATCCGGCAAGGCCGACGCGTACGCATGCAACACCGTCGAACGGTGGCTGTACAGCACGCCCTTGGGATTGCCCGTCGTGCCACTGGTGTAACACATGGACGACGCCAGGTTCTCGTCGAGCCTTGGCCACGCGTATTCATCGCTCTGCGCGGCCAGCATCTCCTCGTAGCTGTGCACACCGGGAACCGCCTGCCGCAGTTCGGCGGGAATCTGCTGGGCATCGCACAGCGCGACCCAATGTTCGACTTTGGGACAGCGTGCGGCGATGGCCTGGATGATGGGCGTAAAGGTCATGTCGAACGCCAGCACGCGGTCGCCTGCATGGTTGATGATCCAGGCGATCTGATCGGGATGCAGGCGCGGGTTGAGCGTGTGCAGCACCCGACCGCTGCCCGAGACGCCGTAGTACAGCTCGTAATGACGGTAGCCATTCCACGCCAAGGTGCCGACGCGATCGCCACGCTCCAGACCAAAGCCGTCCAGCGCACGCGCCAGCTGCTTGGCGCGGCTGCGCACTTGGGCGTACGTCGTGCGGTGGATATCCCCCTCCACCCGGCGCGAGACGATTTCCGTGTCGCCGTGGTAGCGCGCAGCGAACTCGATGAGGCTGGAAATCAGTAAGTCGTGCTGCTGCATCAAACCATTCATGTCTGTCTCCTGATATGTACTTTTGTCGTCCCATGCGGCGATTTTCCGCAAGGCATCCATGCGATCCAGGCTCGAATTTACATGGGCGGCTTGCACTTCGATAGATGCAGGAATTGCGACGCGGCCACATCGCGCGCACCGCCGCTTGATATGCAGCAACGAATAAGGGTAAGCCCTGCCGATAAAATAGCGCTTCATTTGACACATAGCGACAGGCTGAGCGATGACATTTGTCGTGACTGAAAACTGCATCCGGTGCAAGTTCACGGATTGCGTAGACGTATGCCCGGTGGATTGCTTCCGCGAGGGACCCAATTTCCTGGCCATCGATCCGGATGAATGCATCGACTGCGCCGTGTGCGTACCCGAGTGCCCGGCCAACGCCATCTTCGCCGAAGAGGATGTACCCGGTGACCAGCAGGCCTTTATCGCGCTGAATGCCGAACTGGCCCGCAAGTGGCCCAGCATCACAAAGCGCAAGCCCGCCCCCGCTGATGCTGAAGAGTGGAACGGCAAATCGGACAAGCTCCCCTTTCTCGAGCGCTGATCGTGGCGCTTTTTTGATCCTCGACCCCATGGAAATGCACCTCAACGCGGCGATCACGGATGCCGCCCAGTGGCAAGGCGAGCCGATTGAATGCGACGCCGTCATCATCGGGGCGGGCCCGGTGGGCCTGTTCCAGGTCTTCGAGCTTGGGCTGCTGGACATCAAGGCCCACGTCATCGACACGCTGCCGCATCTGGGTGGGCAGTGCGTGGAGCTGTACCCGGACAAGCCCATTTATGACATTCCGGCCGTGCCGGTGTGCACGGGGCAGGAGCTGACGGACAACCTGCTCAAGCAGATCGAGCCGTTCAAGCCGACGTTCCACCTGGGGCAGGATGTCACGGAGCTGCAGCAGCAGGACGACGGGCGGCTGTTCGTGCGCACCTCCAAGGACCGCACATTCCTGGCCAAGACGGTGTTCATCGCCGCCGGCGTGGGGGCCTTTCAGCCGCGCACGCTGAAGGTGGACGGCTTGGAGGCATTCGAGGGCACGCAGCTGTTTTACCGGGTGAAGAACCCGGCGGTGTTTGCCGGCAAGAACCTGGTGGTGGTGGGCGGTGGCGACTCGGCCCTGGACTGGGCCCTGCACTTTGCCCAGAGCGCCGAGCACGGTGCCGAGAGCGTGGTTCTGCTGCACCGGCGCGACGGGTTTCGCGCCGCGCCGGCGTCGGTGGCGAAGATGCACGCGCTGTGCGAGCAGCACGCCATGCAGCTCGTCATCGGCCAGATCACGGGCTTTGAGCAGCGCGACGACCGCCTGGTCGAGGTGAAGGTCACGGGCAATGACGGCATCACCCGGCGGCTGCCGCTGGACATGCTGCTGGTGTTCTTCGGCCTGAGCCCCAAGCTGGGGCCGATCGCCCACTGGGGGCTGGAGCTGGAGCGCAAACAGATCAAGGTGGACACGGAGAAGTTCGAGACCAGCGTGCCCCGCATCTTCGCCGTGGGCGACATCAACACCTATCCTGGCAAGAAAAAGCTCATCCTGTCGGGTTTTCACGAGGCTGCGCTGGCTGCGTTTGGCGCGGCGCCCTACATCTTCCCGGACAAGAAGATCCACCTGCAGTACACCACCACCAGCCCCAAGCTGCACAAGGTGCTGGGCGTGGATACCCCGGTCTTCGATTGATGGGCGTGCGCGGGGCACGGCACTGAACGACCCAGCGCCGCCGAGCACCGACAAGCAGCATCCGGGGCTGCAAGCACATGGCAACCTGTGGGATCGCGTGGCGATCCCATTCGACAGGCGTGGCTTTGGACCACGCCGCCCTTGACATCCTCCCCGCCCTTGGCTTTCGCCACCGCTTGCGCGGGAAGGACGGGGATTCCTGCGGCGCTACGCATGCGTGACCTCGTGCGCAGTCGCTTCGGTGGGTTCCTGCTTCATCGAGGGGCCCGAATGCGCCACCTCTCCACAGGCTGCAACGCGGTGTCCCCGCGCCAGAATATTCATCGCGCCGACCACGTCGGCGTGATGCGCGTAGCCACACGCCACGCACTTGAACTGCGACTGCGTGCGGCGATTCTCAGCCGCCACATGGCCGCAGTCCGGGCAGGTCTGACTGGTGTGGTGCGGCGGCACCGCCACGAGCCATCCGCCGCTCCACTGGAGTTTGTAGTCCAGTTGCCGGCGAAACTCGGCCCAGCCCTGGTCCAGGATCGACCGGTTCAGGCCGCTCTTGGCCCGGACATTCGTCCCCGGTGCCTCGGCACTACCCCTGCTCGACCTGGACATGTTCCGTACCTGCAAGTCCTCGATACACACCATCGCGTGGTTTTGGCTGATGGATGTCGTGGCCTTGTGCAGGGCGTCGCGCCGGGCATTGCCAATTCTCTGGTGGAGTTTTGTGACTTTGGCCTTCGCCTTCCTCCAGTTCTTGCTGAACTTCACCTTGCGGCTCATCGCCCGCTGGTACCGCGCAAGCCGCACCGCGTGCGCCCTGAAACTGTTGAGTGGTGCCAGGAACGTGCCATCGCTGAACGTGGCAAATCGGGCAATGCCCACGTCGATCCCGATGGCGCGGGTGGCGCTCGGAATGGGCGGTTCAACCTCACGCTCGGTCTGGATCGAGATGAACCACGTGCCGCCGCTGCTGGACACCGTGACGTTGCGCACCGCGCCGAGCACATCGCGGCTGTTGCGGTAGCGCAGCCACCCCAGCTTGGGCAAGAAGATGCGGCTGTTGGCCGCATCGAGCTTGATCTGTTTCGGATCCGGGTAGCGCAAGCTCGCGCCCTGGCCTTTCCTCTTGAAGTTCGGGAAATCGGCGCGTTTGGCGAAGAAGTTGGTGTAGGCGCGCTCCAGATCCTTGAGTGCGTGTTGCAACGGGTGGATCGGCGCATCCTTGAGCCACGGCGTCTCTGCGCCGTTGCGCCAGGCCGTCAGATGCCTGGCCATGTCGACGTAGCGGATGAATCGTCCGCCCGCCTCGTGGTTCGTCTTCTGCAACGCCAGCGCCTTGTTGAACACGAACCGGCACGAACCCGCGAAGCGTCGCATCTGGCCCTGCTGCTGGCCGTTTGGCCGAAGCTCGAACTTGAACGCCTGGAGTCGCTTCATGACTGGGTGAATGTACAGCGCATCGGGCGCCACTTCAAGACCAACAAGGATGCCTGTGGCATCCACGCTGTCCTTCCTCCCCGTGCACGGGGAGGTTTGCCGCGCATCTGATCAGGGTCACCCTGCGGCGCATGCCTGCGCTTGCGCCGTTGACCGGCCCTCACTGAGACACTTTGGCTGCAGCGAGGCTCCCCCGCTTCATCGGCCCGCGCTCGACAGCATTGCTGCCGCCCAGGCTGACCGTGGTCTTCGTGGGCGGCACTTCCGACGGGCGCGGGGCCCGACGTTTCCGGCGCATACGCATCGCGCTTGCCGTCTTTGGCTCGGCACGAAGCCGCGAGGATCACGCCAACGCCGCACCAAGCGATGATCGGGCTGGCGTGTGGCCGGCGTTGTCCCGTCTGCCAGCGCCGACCGACGAAGCCGTGCTCAGCGCTTGCGGGCCAGCGTCAAGCCATCACCAATCGTCAATAGTGCGAGGTCGATCCGCTCGTCCTGATGGAGTTGCGCATTCAGTGTCTGCAGTGCTGCGGTGTCCGCATCCTTGGCCGGGCGCGCAACGGCTCCGCCCCAAAGCGTGTTGTCGAAGGCAATGATGCCCCCGCCGCGCACAAGACGCAGACAGCGTTCGTAGTAATGCACGTAATTCGCCTTGTCCGCGTCGATGAATGCAAAGTCGTAGCGATCCGCCTCCCCTGCCGATAGGCGCGCGTCGAGCGTTTGCAGCGCCGGGGCCAGGACGAGTTCAATCTTGTGGTGCACCCCCGCCTGTTGCCAAAACGGCTGAGCGATTCGCGTGTACTCGTCACTGACGTCACAGGCCAGCACGTGGCCATCGGCGGGCAGCGCCAGGGCCACAGTCAGCGCGCTGTACCCGGTGAACGTTCCGATCTCAAGGGTCCGGCGAGCACCCAGGATTTTGATCAGGAGCGCCATGAATTGCCCCTGGTCCGGCGCGATCTGCATACCCGCGTGTGGATGGTTGCGCGTGGCCTCGCGCAACGCGGTTTGCGCTGGGTGTTCGCGCAGCGACTGGTCAAGGACGTATTGAAAAAGTTGGTCGTCGATTTGCAGCGTTCGCAAGCTCATGAATGAACTCTCCGGCCTCTAAACGGCTGTCGCGGTTGTCGTGGGGGTTTCGCAGGTCACGGACCTGGACTTACCCCGTTTCCGGGGCAGAGGTTTGGGTCTCGCCGCCACGCCCGTCCCAGGCGTGTCCTGCGTGTTGAATGCGTCGACGAACACCACCAACGCGCTGTTGCTGTTGCGGTCGCGCGGCATGACGTGCCCGCAGTGCGGGCACACATGCATGCGGTCTGCGAGCGTCTTGGGCACAAACTCCCAGCACGCCGAGCAGCGCTGCGACGGTTTGAGCTGGCGCGGATTGCTCAGGTGCATCCGCGTACCATCTTCTTCCGCTTTGTACGCGAGCATCCGATGCGCCATGCCGAACCCTGCCGAGAGGATCTCCCGGTTGAGTCCGGCCTTCTGCCGTACGCGCCGGCCCGGTGCATCCACCGTGCCGCGTGCGCTGCGGCTCATGGTCTTCGGGGCCAATTGCTCGGTCGCCAGGATGGCGCATTGCCGCACCATCCTGGTTGTTTCCTTGTGCACGAAGTCCCGGCGCCGATTGCCGATACGCTCGTGCAGCCGGGCGATGCGACGCCCGAGCCGTTTGAAGCGCAACGATCCCTTCTTCTTCTTCCTGGCGCGCTGCCGCTGCAGCGCGGCAAGGCGCGGCAGTTCCTCGCGCACCCAGCGCGGGTTATCGATGGTCCGTCCATCATCGAACGTCGCCCAGTCGGTGATCCCGAAATCCACGCCACGCCGCATGCCGGCGGTGCGCTGCCGCGCACAGGCCGACTCGGGCACGCGCAGCGTCACCGACACGAACCACCCACCACCTTTGCGCGTGAGGGTGATGTCGTTGGGTTTTGCCTGATCGCCGAAGCGGTGCAGCCCGCGCGCCCGAATGGACATCGCCGCATCGCCGCTTCCCAAGCGCAGCGTGGCACCACGGCCGCCATGCTGCATGAGCTTCCAGCCAGCCGGATCGGGATAGGTAAAACCCGAGAACCGCTTGGCGGCCTTGAACCGCGGGAATCCAGGCGTCTGTCCCGCTTTGACGCGACGGAAGAATGCGGCAAAGGCCAGATCGAGATGGCGCAGCGTCTGCTGCAAGGCGTGGCTGCCGAGTGCGTTGAGCTCGGGTCGATCGGCCTTGATCTGCGGCAATGCGTTCTGCTGCGCGTAATAGCGGATGGATTTGCCCGCCTTGCGCCAGGCGTCGATGCGCTCTTCCAGTGCCGCGTTGTACAACTCGCAGTGCAGCCGCGTCCACGCCTCCAGCCGCGCCATCTGCGCGGCATTGGGATACAGCTTGAGCGTGACTTTGCGCCGTTGCATGCTGGTATTTTATCCAGCCAAAGACCGAACAACAAGCGAAAACCGCCCGCTTGACCCCCTCCTGCCCGGTCGGCTTCGCCTGAGCGACGCTGTGCGTCGGGCCGGGCGAGGAAGGGGAATGCGTAGGCACATGTTCAACCTCGGAAATCACCGTTAGCCCATCTGCATGGATCGCCCGCCCGAAAACGCGCCGCGCGCCTGTCGCCCTGCCAGCCCAATTTTTAGAGCTTACGCCGCCCTCATCCGCGATGCATCGGAGCCCCGATGCATGTTCGGCACAGCGGGCGGTATTGCTGGGTCCAAGGCGCGTGCCAGAGCGGCGGGCGCGCTGGAGGCAAGTCGTCGATGAAGATCCGCTGCCACTGGATTGGGGCCTGACGATCCCCTTTCGACCCGCCCCCGCCACGCCATTGCATGGGGGAGAGCAAGGCATTTGCCGGTGCGTTTCGCCGTCGCTATGCTCCGTCCCATCGCCAGCGCAGCGGTGAATGCAAAGCGGCTCGTAGGCAAGCCTCGGCGGCGTGATTGTCCTCGCTTAACACGGCTTGGGCTTAGGGCAAAAGCCGGCGTCCCAAACCCAACCCATCCACCTTCCAAAAAAGATTCTGCACAGCCAGGGAATTTGACCATCCATGCAGCAACTTTTCTTCCTTCTCGGTGGATCCCTTCTCGCAGTCATGGCCGGGCTCAGCTTTGTCATGCAACAAGCCGTCAACGTCAATCTGCGCGCCAGTCTGGGGTCCGCCGCGTGGGCCGGATTCGTCAGCTATGTCGGGGGCAGCGTCTGCATGCTGGTCATCGCCTTGGCCTTGCGGGACCCGACACCGCATCTCGGCGTCATCGTCAAAAGCAACTGGTGGGCCTGGACTGGGGGTCTGTTCGGTGCGATCTACATCGGCATCGCCATCGTGCTCGTACCCAGGCTCGGCACCGCAGCCTTTGTGACGCTCTTGGTGGCGGGCCAAATGCTGGCGTCCCTCGCCTTTGACCACTACGGCCTTTTTGGCCTTGCTCGGCACCCGGTGGATCTTTACCGACTCCTGGGAGCTGCTCTCCTGGTTGCGGGAGTCGTACTCGTGCGGCTTTAGGCCTCGCTCCGGGTTTGCGCAGCCTGCCCGACGCTCCGCGCCGGATGGATTGCAAGGCCAAGGCTGCGTGTTTATTGTCTGCCCAACTAAGCGCGTCGAACCATTCGAAACCGATGTGCGCGGTCGATCGCGAAATAATCTGACGGTTCGCCGCCGAGCAGTATGGGCTGTGCTCCAGCGGAGTCATACACGTCCTCCTTGAGCAGCGCGTTGGAGATGTGGACCCCGACGACCTCGCCAAGAGTCAACCATGTCTCGACTTTCACCCCACCAGCCGTCTGAAGCTGAATTATCGGGGTCATGCCCCCGCGTCAACCCATCAGCGTGGCCTCGATGGCTTGGCGGGTTGCCTTCAGCACCGACGGCAGTCGAGGCGCGAGCAGATCAAAGAGGGCGTCATGGAGTTTCAGCTCGGCCTTCCATGACGTCGCGTCGGCGTCAATGATGCAGGCAAACTGCTCCCGACTGAAATCAAGGCCATTCCAGTCCAGGTCCTCGTAGCGCGGGCTGATGCCGAAGAAATGCCCCTCCCCTTCGGCCGTTCCCTCCAGGCGTTCAATCATCCATTTCAGAACCCGCGCGTTATCGCCGTAACCCGGCCAAATGAATTTGCCATCAGGACCCTTTCGAAACCAGTTGACGCAGAAGATCTTTGGAAGCGACGAGGCGTGCTCCTGTAGCCGGTGCTCCATGTCCAGCCAGTGCTGAAAGTAGTCGCCCATGTTGTAGCCACAGAAAGGCAACATGGCGAACGGGTCACGGCGCACAACGCCCTGCTGACCAAAGGCGGCAGCAGTCGTTTCTGAGCCCAGCGTGGCCCCCATGTAGATGCCTTCCATCCAGTTGCGCGCCTCGGTCACCAGCGGTACCGTTGTCGAACGCCGGCCGCCGAAAATAAAGGCGTCGATTGGCACACCCGCCGCGTCATCCCAGGCCGGGTCAAGCGCCGGGTTGTTCGTCGCGGACACGGTGAATCGGGCATTGGGATGCGCCGCTTTCGCGCCAGACTCCTTTGCAAGGGCTGGCGTCCAGTCCTTACCCTGCCAATCGATGGCGTGCTGCGGCGCCGGCCCCATGCCCTCCCACCAGACGTCGCCGTCGTCGGTCAGAGCAACATTGGTAAAGATCACGTCGCGCTCCAGACTGCGCATGCAGTTCGGATTGGTTTCAAAGTTGGTTCCCGGCGCCACACCGAAATAGCCGGCCTCCGGATTGATCGCGTACAGACGCCCGTCGGGGCCGGGTTTGATCCACGCGATGTCATCGCCAATCGTCGTAACCTGCCAGTCACCCAGCGAAGCTGGTGGAATGAGCATGGCGAAATTCGTTTTGCCGCATGCGCTCGGGAAAGCCGCGGCAACGTGGTACTTGCGTCCAGCCGGCGTGGTCACCCCCAGAATCAGCATGTGCTCCGCCAGCCACCCCTGGTCCCGGCCCATCGTGGAGGCGATGCGCAGCGCAAGGCATTTTTTGCCCAGCAAGGCGTTGCCCCCATAGCCTGAGCCATACGACCAGATTTCCTGCGTCTCAGGATAGTGCACGATGTACTTCACGGCGGCGTTACAAGGCCAGGCCACATCCCGCTGCCCCTCTTCCAGAGGCGCTCCCACCGTATGCATGCAAGGAACAAAATCTCCATCGGTGCCCAGGTGATCCACCACAGCCCTGCCCATGCGGGTCATGCGCTTCATGTTGACAACCACGTAGGGTGAATCCGACAACTCAACCCCGATATGCGAGATTGGCGAACCCAGTGGCCCCATGCTGAAGGGAATGACGTAAAGCGTGCGACCCTTCATGGCGCCTTTGAACAGCGCGTTCTCACCGGTCTGGAGCAGCACACGCATTTCTGCCGGATCCATCCAGTTGTTGGTCGGTCCCGCATCCTGCTTGTCCTGGCTGCAGATGAAGGTCCGGTCTTCGACTCGCGCCACATCGGAAGGGTCCGAGCAGGCCAGGAAGCTATTCGGACGTTTGACCGGGTTTAGCCGCTTGAAGGTTCCGGCATCAACCAACTGCTGGCACAGGCGGTCATATTCATCATCGCTGCCATCGCACCAGTGAATGGCCTTGGCACCTGTCAAGGCGGCCATTCGGCTCACCCAGTCGATCAGCCGGGCGTTCTTGACGTACGCGGGAGCATGGGCTCGAATTTCGGCCATGAGGGATTGAGTCATCAGAGTCTCCAATGGATCGGAATGCGGCGGTGGCCCGGCATCCGCATCCCTTTTTATGTGGTGTTCTCACAAGCTGCCCGGGCCATTCATCCTAGTGGATGCCACATTCGAGTGGTGTGGTCGCAACCCCCTGCCCCGGCAGCGCGCTCGGGGCGACGATGCGGTGCCAGGGCGTTGAGCGTGCATTGACAAGCGGGGGGCGTCGAGCCGAAATTCCGTTCGACTGGCGCGAGTCCGGATGAACGTACATAAGGGCCGGCGACAGAACACCGCTGTGCTCTCGAGAAGGCAGGACTCGCCGTCGAATTTGACAAAATGCGCGGCGGCTGCTGAACTACAGGTTCGGCCATGGGCATCGCATGGCCACAGCGACTTGGGTGCAGCGAATCATGCTCGTCACAACAACAGAAAATATTCCAGGCTACCGGGTGACGGACGTCAAGGGCCAAGTCTTCGGCGTCGTTGTTCGAAGCCGCGGCCTTGGTGGCAACATCATGGCTGGCCTGCGATCGCTCGGCGGCGGGGAGATCACCGAATACACGGAAATGCTCGAGGAGGCGAGACGACACGCCGTGGATCGGCTCGTCAAGAATGCGCTCCTCATGAACGCCAACGCCATCGTGATGATGCGTTTTGACTCCTCGGAGATTGGCCAGACCATGAGCGAAATCGTCGCCTACGGTACCGCGGTCGTCGTCGAGCCCGGGGCGTGAGCGATGTTGAGAGTCGGCACCATTGCTGTGGCACTCGTGCTTGTTGCACTGGGTGCGTCCGGCCATCTTCTGCGCCGACCAGCGTTGCAGCCGCTGCTGTGGATCGGCATCGTCGTGGCGCTCGCCGTCATCCTGGAGCGTTGGCGCTACACCCGTGCTGAGCAACCCCGGGACAATGCATGGGAGCCCACGAATGAGCGATTTGTGGACCCCGGAAGCGGCAAGGTCATGATCGTCTTGTACAACCCGAAGACCGGCGATCGAAGGTACGTTGCGGAGCCCTGATACGCGGAGTTCGCACCTTGCTTTTGCGCTGTGTGTGCACTCGGGCCCCGGCAGAAGCACGCGGAGCATGGGTAAGAGCCATGCGCTCAGTCGGCGAGGATCCAGGCGCGCGCCTCGTCCACCTGGTCGGTCGCGAACACTCGCAAGGGAGCGGGCATCACGAGCCGCCATGCGTTGACTGCAATCGTGATCAGCGGGATATCGGTTACCACGGCAACACGCTCCCAGCGTGACCAATATTTCGTGCCAACGATAAAGTCCTCCCAGGCAGCCCCGACATCCACGCCAGAAAAATCCGCGCCGAGTTCATAGTAGAAGCGGACTTTCTCGTGTCGGCCCATGGCGGCCTCAACGCCGGGAATGAGCACGTTGTCATAATCGGCTTTGGTAATGCGTCCCCTGGCGACGGCACCAACGACGTTGTCAGGGAGATCTTTCAATAACTCGATCATGGATTGGCCCTCCGTGCACGTTCGATCCCCTGCTCATTCCATCAAGCGCATGCGAATGCACTTGATGTGCAATTGCAAAAGATACACTTTTGTTTCTTACCGCAAACCGGAGCCACCTTGTTGCCGTCATCCCCGCCCTTGGGCAGCGCCTCTGGCCGACGAGCGCAGCGCCCTAGGGTCCAGCGTGCCTGACCCAGGCACGGTGTTACGCTTTTCTTACCTTCCTGCCAGCCCCAAGACTTCCATGGATCACGACGATTTGCAAGGTGCCCTCACCACCGAGGAGATGCTTGACCTGGATCAGCGGCTGGAACTCATCGACGCCATGTCGCTTGGCATGGTTGAGGGGTTTGTCACGGCCGTCTTCATCAATCCGCGGCAAGTGCCCGCTGAAGAATTCTTCCCTTGGATCTGGGATCCGGAAATCGGCGAGGCAGAGCCGTCGCTGGAAGACCAGGCGGAACTCGAAGGGACTTTTTTTCTGCTCAGCCGCTTTGTTGCCAACGTGGCACTGGACCTCAGCCAGAGCCTTCACAGTTTCGAGCCCCTGTTCCTGCGTGATCCAGGGTTGGCGAGTTCAGTGGACTGGTGCAATGGGTTCATGACAGGCACACGCTTTCATATGGAACTGTGGGAGCGTGTGGCGAAGGAAGCGCCCGAGCTCTTCGAGGCCATTGGGCGGTTGGGCGACGCTGACGACGATGCCGACCGTGAAGAACTCGAACGGCTGGTCGCGCCCAGCGTGCTGGGCATTGCCATTGAGTTGGACGCGCAGCGGGAAGGTGACTGAAGGCGGCGTAACTCGTACGCGGCACATGGTTGATGCCGCACCGAGCGGCCGAGGCTCAGCGCCGAAGGCCCTCTGGCGCCGGACCAACCCGCGCGGCAATCCACCGCAAGCGCGGCGCAGTTGAGGTCGCTGTTTTGGGCTTGGGCGACCCGCGCCGGGCGCCATGACCGGGCTGCAGGCCGATCGCCTGTGCCATGCATGCGACTTCGGACCGCTCCGGCCTTGGCGGCATCGCGCACAGGCCTATCGTATGGTTGCGCTCGTTGATTGGGTGCTGGCCGAAAAAAGTGGCGCAGCACGCCTCGAACCACCTGCCAGGGCCTCCTGTTCAACCTACACTTGGCATGGATTGCTGCAAGGCGCAGCGATTCCAGGATTGGAGGCCACCATGCAATTTGCGAGATCCCTTCGGCGCTTTACCCTATTGCTGCTTTTGGCTTGCCTGCCCGCCTTGGCTTGTGCGGCAAAGGTCCTTGTTGCCATCAAGGGCATGGACTTTCATCCCTCGACGGTCACGGTCGCCCCCGGCACCACGGTCGTCTGGACGAACGATGACAGCTTTGCGCACTCGACCACGAGCGACACGAAGGTCTGGGATTCCGGCCTGCTCGATCCAGGCAAGAGCTACAGCCATACCTTCGACAAGACCGGTACGTATCCCTATCACTGCGCCATTCACAGCTTCATGACCGGATCGGTGGTGGTGAAGTGATGCTTGCGGCTTACGCCACGCCGCCGTCCCCGCCGATTTTGGCATCGATCTGAAGCGGGCGCCCCCGCTTGCCGTGCCCCAGGGCCAACGCAGCGGCTCACCGCATCGCAGCGCTAGCGGCGCCGCATCTTTTGTGTCGACTCGCGCCGTTCCTGGGCTTCGAGCGTGAGGCTTGCCGTCGGGCGTGTCAGCAGCCGAGGAATGCCGATTGGCTCTCCGCTTTCTTCGCACCAGCCGTAGCTGCCATCGCGGATGCGCTGCAGGGCGCTATCAATGGCATGCAGATGCTTGCGCTCACGGTCTCGCACCCTGAACTCGATCAGATGATCCTCATGAACTCTCCCGCCGCTAAACGCATGGCGTTGTAGCGGGGGTTTCGCGGGTCACAGGCTTGGACTTGCCACGTTGCCGTGGCAGAGGTTTCGGTCTCGCCGCCACGCCCGTCCCAGGCGTGTCCTGCGTGTTGTGCGCGTCGATGAGAACCACCATTGCGCTGTTGCGGTCGCGCGGGGCCGTGTGCCCGCACTGCGGGCACACATGCATGCGTTGGCTCAGCGTCTTGGGAACAAGTTCCCAGCACGCCGCGCAGCGTTGCGACGGTTTGAGCTGGCGCGTATTGCTCAGATGCAGCCGCGTACCAGCTTCTTCCGCTTTGTACGCCAGCATCGGATGCACCATGCCGAACGCGGCCGAGAGAATTTCCCGGTTGAGTCCGGCCTTTTGCCGCACGCGACGGCCCGGTGCATCCACCGTGCCCTTCGCGCTGCGGCTCATGGTCTTCGGGGCCAGTTGCTCAGTCGCCAGGACGGCGCATTGCCGCACCAGCTTGGTTGTTTCCTTGTGCACGAAGTCCCGGCGCCGATTGCCGATACGCTCGTGCAGCCGGGCGATGCGACGCCCGAGCCGTTTGAAGCGCAACGATCCGTTCTTCTTCCTGGCGCGCTGCCGCTGCAGCGCGGCAAGGCGCGGCAGTTCCTCGCGCAGCCAGCGCGGGTTGTCGATGGTCCGTCCATCATCGAACGTCGCCCAGTCGGTGATCCCCAAATCCACGCCGCGTCGAAAATCAGCGGTGCGCTCGCGCGCACAGGCCGCATCGGGCACGCGCAGCGTCACCGACACGAACCACCCACCACCTTTGCGCGTGAGGGTGATGTCGTTGGGTTTTGCCTGATCGCCGAAGCGGTGACGGCCGCGCGCCCGAATGGACATCGCAGCCTCGCCGCTTCCCAAGCGCAGCGTGGCACCACGGCCGCCGTGCTGCATGAGCTTCCAGCCAGCCGGGTCGGGATAGGCAAAGCCCGCGAACCGCTTGGCGGCCTTGAACCGCGGGAATCCGGGCGTTTGACCAGCTTTGACCCGGCGAAAGAACGACTGGAAGGCGAGATCCAGACGCCGCAGCGTTTGCTGCAAGGCGTGGCTGCCGAGTTCGTTGAGCTCAGGCCGATCAGCCTTGATCTGTGGCAGCGCGTTTTGCTGGTCGTAGTAGCTGATCGACTTGCCGGCCTTGTGCCAGGCGTCGATGCGCTCTTCGAGCGCCGCGTTGTACAACTCGCAGTGCAGCCGCGTCCAAGCCTCAAGCAGCGCAGCTTGCGCGGCATTGGGATACAGCTTGAGCGTGACGTTGCGCCGTTGCATACTGGTATTTTATCCAGCATGGAGAGGAACAACAAGCGAAAACCGCCCGCTTGATCCCCTCCTGCCCGGACGGCTTCGCCTGAGCGACGCTGTGCGTCGGGCCGGGCGAGGAAGGGGAATGCGCGGGCATGTGTTCAAGCGAGGCGCGATCCGAAGGATCCGGGGTCGGCTCAAGGACCTGCAAATGATCTGTGGTTTCTTGCGCTGCGCGAAGCAGCGCATCGCGCTCGGCGCAAAGGAGAGCCCGGAAAAATGCAAGCTGTTCCGGCGACATGTACGCAGTTGCTGGCGCCGACATGAGCTCAGCCAGCGCTGCAGGCGTCACTGCGGAGGTTGGGACATCGGTCATGGTCTACCTCGTCGTCGAATGGGCAAGTTGGCGTGTGCAGCCTGAACCCGATGCTCACATCATGCCAGTTTCGTGCGAACACCCAGGAATGGCGGCGAGGACGCCGCAACGAGCCGATCCTGGGCCGAAGCCATCGCCTCGATCGCCGGCGTGCCGTCCCGCCTTACGCGTCGCACAATTCACGCGGCATCATTTGCAGGTTGCGTACGATGGTCGATGCTTTCGTCCACTTTCCGGAGAACAGACGTGCCCCAAACCACGACTGACCACAACGCGAAGCTCGAGCGGCTCGACGCGCTTTTGTTGCAAGACTGGGTACCCAACGCAGCCATGGACCTCTCCATGCTCGACGGGTTCTTTACCGCCGCGATTTCCAGCCCGAAAGACATTGCATTCGACCAAGCCCTGCCGAGGGTCTGGGATGTGGAGCAAGGCGTTGTCGAGCCGGTGTTCCCATCCAGGGAGGCTGCCGAAGAAATGCTCGGTCTTCTTCGCGAGCATTGGGACTATCTCGCCGCGATGCTTGGGCAAACGCCAGACCAGTTCGATCCCGTCTTTTCGGAAGGCCCGGAGGGGGTTGTCATCGAGGACTGGTGCCTGGGCTACATCGCCGGCATGCAACTGGATCCCAAGTCCTGGGACGGGCTTTCGGACGAAATGCGCGATGTGCTCGAGCCGGTCTTTTTGTACGGAACGGACGAAGGCGAAGACCTGCTGAAAGAGCTGGCGCTAACACCCGAGCAGCGCGATGACATCGCACGCGCACTTCCCGACATGGCCCTGGCTCTATACGACGAGTTCCACCCACGGCCATGACAGGCGCGGCTGGGATGCCGATGCGAAGCCATGGACCTACCCGATGCAGGGCCTTTCCCATGCCGGATAACACGAGGGCGGCGCCGTGGATATGCTCCACACCGCCAGCTTTGGACCCATTTGCGGACAGCCAGTCAACGCATCGCGGCGCAGGCCGTTGTTGGTGTGCAGTCCAAACTCCTGGCTGTGCCATCCCGACCACAACCCGAAGGAAAAATCCATGAAAAAGCTTGCTCTGTCATTTGTGCTGGCCAGTTTTGCCATCGCCCCCGCGTTTGCTGCCATGAAGGAAAAGCCCCTCAAGGTCGAGCTGGCTGCGCAAAATGACTCTGGCGAAACCGGCTACGCCATGCTGTACCCGCACGGAGCCAAAACCAAAGTCATCGTGCACCTGAAGGGCACGCCCAAGGGCGTGGCACAGCCTGATCATATCCACAAGGGAACCTGCGCCAATCTCGACCCGAAGCCGGCCTATGTGCTCAAGCCCGTGGTCGACGGCAAGTCTGTCACCACCGTGCACGTTTCGGTCGCCGATCTGCTCAAGGAGCCGATGGCCATCAACGTGCATGAAAGTGCCCAGGACATCAAGAAGTACGTGGCTTGCGGCGACATCACGGCGCCAAAATAAGGCGTCCCGGCCGACCAACCGGAAAGCCGGCCCTGTGGCTAGCCGGTGGTTTATCGTGGATATAAAACCCACCGGAAAACCCAATTCCCCCGCAACCAAGTTTTAGCCTGGTTGCGGGGGAATTGGGGCATTTGGGTGATCAGGTCGGTGCATCTTGTTGCTGGATGTAGGCCTCGAGCACTTCCAATGGAGCGCCGCCGACGGAGATTACGCAGTAACTTCGGCTCCAGAGAACAGGGCTTCGGTAGAAGGGATGACGCGTTACGCGCTGTCGTTGCGATACGCGCGACGGCATGTGTCATCACGTCAACACATAGTCCTGCGGCAACGCTTGAGCCGGGAGATCGGTTTCGCCCAGCATGTCACGCAACGCGATTTCAATGCCTGTGGACAAAAAATCAAGCGGTAGATCATTGGGCAACAGGCCAAACGGCTCCTCCAATTCCTCGTTCAGCGCGTCCAATGCCAGAAACGTGTATGCCACGAACGTGACGATCAACGGCGTGAGAACGCCGATGCTGCTGACGAGACCAAAGGGCAGCAAGAAGCAATAGACGTAAACGGTGCGGTGCACGATGACCGAATAGGCATAGGGAATCGGCGTCGTGACAATGCGTTCGCAGCCGCCAACGACCGACGTCATTTCACTGAGCGACTGGTCCATCGCAGCCGCCAGCTGCGGATCAAGCCGGCGCGCAGACATTGCGCCACCGAGCGTTGTGCCGAGATGCAAGAGCAATTGTGCCGGCTTTGAACGAGCCGACGCAATCTGCTCGCCCAGACGTTCATGAAGCAGTGGCCTTAGCTGCTCCATCGGGTCGCTCCCCCTGAGCTGATGCCTCAACGCGTGAGCCGTGGCAATGATGGCATAGACGAACGGCCTTGCATCCTGGGGCTGTTGCACCCAAGAGAGGTATTGCCGGGTCAAGGAGCGGCTCGCATTCAGCAGCGCACCCCAAAGCTTCCTGGCTTCCCAATAGCGCTCGTAGCTGGCGCTGTTGCGAAAACCCAGAAAGATGGCCAGTGCAATGCCGATGAGGGTGAACGGGATGAACGTCAGGCCGACCTTCCAGCCCAGGATGTCACCCTTGCTGGCCGTGATCGCTTCCGCCATCGCGGCAACGATCAGAAGCTGCACCCAGATCTTGGGCAGCACCGAGCCATGCCATACAAAGAGCATGCGAAACCAGTGCAAGCGTGGTCGGCTGATCATGCAAAAGCAAAAGACCGGAACGATGCCTCACACTGTACGGGATCTGCGACACACCTGGGTCTGAGCATCAACGGGCGCAGGGCCGTTTCCCTGGGGGATCACCGCTGGCCACATGGCGCTCCCTTGCAGCGCGTTGCGCCAACCCCGTCACCCGTCACCCTTCAGCATTGATGCTTGGCGGTGTCGCCGCCCGTCAGTTCCAGCCGCCGGAGTCATCCATGCCGCCACTGCCGGAGTCATCCGACCAACCGCCGGCATCGTTCACACCGAAGTCTTGATCTTCCGGCAGAGCTTGCGAAGCGTCGGCATTCGGCATGAAGCCCCCGCCTTGCGCCACACCCGTGTTGTTGTGATCGAACAGTTTGTCGACCAGCATCTCGCCGGCTGCAAAGCCGGCGCCCATCCCGATCCCGGTTCCAACCGCGCCCAGGAAGCCGCCAGAGCCCCCAGGCTGAGGGTAGGCGCCGGGCTGCGCGCCGAAACTGGTGGGAGCGCTCGGATTCGGCCACCCTGCCGGCATGACCTGAACAGGCTGTGGGCGCCGTGATCTGCGATAGACCGCAATCAACATCAGCACCGCCATCAACCCCAATGCGCCACCGATGAGTGTACCCATGGGGAATGGCGATCCTGCATTGGCCACATGGCCGGTGTGGGCTGCGATCTGCCGCTGAAACGCGTTCAGGTTCGCCTGCCGTTCAAAGGGCAACCCGGGATCAAGGCGTTTAGCCAGCTCCAGCTGATTTGATGCCTGGGCCCACTGTCCTTGAAGCGCGAGCACCCGTGCGTCCACATAGTGTGCCTTGCCAGAATTCGGGTAGGCCGCGAGAACTTGGTTGATCTCGCTCTGCGCCTGCTGCAGATGACCTGTTGTCGCGGCGGTGTAGACGTCGTGAATCGACGGAACGCTTGGTGCCGCCCATGCAGGAGCTGCCAGGAAGGCAAGGATTGCGATAAATATGTACTTCATGATCTGTGGGAACCCATGTCTTAACGATCCGATGTCATCATGTCGAGCGCTCCGCAATGCGGCAACAGCAGTCGACGACCGCCCATGACGCTGCCACACCCTAGCATGGAAGCGTGAACGGCCGCACCGTCCTCTCGATGTCGCAACACCCAGAAATGCACCATTGCTGACGCCGTGCGCTTCACGCCGCGCCTTCGCGCGCAACGACCAAGGCCTATTTCTTGCTGGCCTTTTGGGCGGCAATGCGCCGGCGCAACCAGGACTGCGCCTGCGCCTTGCTCACCTCGGCCAGCCCGCCCACGTCCAGCAGCAGCCTCGAACTTGACAGACAGCGGCCCGTTTGGGCGTCGTACAACACACCCGTGATGCCGTCGGCCAGCACTTGGTGACCGCCGTGGAACGACAGCTCCACGACCAGACGCTGGCCCAGAAACAAGCGCCCGGGATTCAAGCTGCTCCCGGCGTGGGGCAAGGTTTTACCGTCGATCCAGTGGCCCAGCGCCGCCACGGCCCCGGCAGACAGATGGGTCGCGCCGGAGGTCGAGCCTCCAAAGGGCGCTTCAGGCCCAATCGAAGGATGCATGGCTGGGGTCATCTTAGGTGTAAGCATCCCACACCATAGCGCGTTTGCTGCAACCGCGCACACCAAGGGTGTCATCGCCCGCAGCCTAGGCACAATCATCGCTCCTGTGCCCGGCCCGCCGCGGTGGCGCTTGCGCGACGGCTTGCATCACGCGAGCGCCACCGCGGCCAACCCACCACCAAACCCGAACGGCTGCAATCAAGCGACGCTTGGTTGCGGGGGACATCGGGAAATTTCAGCGATCAAGCCGGCGCATCGTGCTGCTGGATGTAGGTCTTGAGCATGTCCAGCACAGCGATCCCGACAGAGATCACGCAGTCCTTCCGGCTCCAGAGAACTGGGTTGCGGTCGAAGCGGTTAAGCCGTCAATTTTGCCTTTGCACCACATCCCCGTGAATTGACGCATTGAGGGTCTTGCACATTGCTGGAGCGCGGCGTAGATTTGAATCGAGCACAACAAAAACAAGGAGGTCGTATTGCCTATCAACTGGGAAATATTCTGACCGACCAACACGCTGCGGCGTGAAACGGCTCCCGCCCATGGGAGCCATGCGTCAGGCACTGCACAGACCATGCGTCAGTCAGTGCCTGAACTTTTTTTGGGCCCTGCTGCTGGCGGCGGGACGAAGTGCGTATCCGGAGAAGAACGGCGCGCACCACAACGACCCCCGCCCCATTGGCTTTCCGCAGGATCGGCATTGCACGGATGCGTTCGGAAAGCGAGCTTGCGCGCAGCCCGCCCTCACTCGACTTTGCCAGATGCGAACCCGCCCTTAACCGCGGGCGAGCGGATTCGGCGTTGGCTCAGACACCTTGACCAGCGTACTGCGATCGGTATGGTGAAAGGGCTCGTCCCGGCCAAGGATCTGCAAAACCGTGTCCTCATCGTAGCTCCAGGTGCCGTCGCCATTGATCGCAATTCGAATGCGAAATTCCGTCGTTCGGAACGCCCGTTGCAGGAATGGCGCCGAGCAGATGCCGTAGGTTTCGAGCCCCTGCGTCGCCACGAGCTCGAAGGTGGTTGCGTCGGCACTGGCGTGACCCGCGGCCATCGCGACTTGCCCGCGTGGAATCGTCAGCGTTTGAATGATGGTCCCGGTTGCCGGCTCCCACAACCAGTAGCCGACCTGGTCATGATAGGTCTTGACTTGGTTCGGCTTGACCACATGCTGGTGGTAGCGCAGACCGTAGAGGAGCTGAGGGCCATTGGTTTGAGGATCGATGGGCTGAAGCTCGATGCGCTCGACGTAGGCCTGCTTCTTCGGGCCTCAGCCTTCGGCTTCACGTCCAGACCCCGTGCGCCCTCCCACACACCAGCCATGGCCCGCAAGGGGCCGAGGTTGGCCAGCGTGTTGACGTCAACACCCTGCGGTTCGGTGTAGATGTCTGTCGGAAACTCGTCGCTCATGCGATTCCTTAAAAGGGGCCCGGAACATGGCCATTGTCTTACATCCAACCCCAAATGCCTTGTGGCGAGATCGCCGAGGCCTGCCAGCGTTGCGTCGCGCCGCGCGCGCGCCGCGCCTGTTCTTGCGTGACCCTCGCAGGAATCAACCCAGAGGTATGTTGTCCGCCCGTGTTGGGGCACAATGCGCGACAACAGCCAACGAGGCGCCGGCAATCCGCACTGCGCCGATCGCGGGGGCGTCAAACGCGAGGCTCACCGTGCCTCGCGCATACGGCCATACTGGAGAGTGTCCGTGAAAACCCATTACGTCATTACATCCGTCTTTCTCTTTGCCGTGGCCACGTCCGCCAGCGCCATGACATTCACTGAATATGCCCACAATCTCAAGACGGATGCCATTCATGCCGGCAAGAAAATCGTGCAGGTGGGTGCTGACACGGGACACGCGGTCGTCCATGCCGGGAAGGTGGTCGGCGGCGATGTGGCCAACGGCGTCAAGCAGAGCTACCACGCGACGACACATGAAGTGAAAAAACTAAGCTAGCCCGGCGCACGCCGCGCTGAGGTGAGAGCCCCGAGTGGTGATCGGATGAACGCGCGCTGGCCGCGCCCAATTTGCGCTGGCGCCGATCCTGCATCGCCGATACCCGAGCGCTTCATGCGGACAATTCTGGCCGCATACGCCACAACTCCCGCTGGCGCTTACTCGACCACCTGCGCAGTCTTTGTGCCTGGCACGGCGTGAGTGGCAATCTCAACCGCCGGTCAGTGCCCGAGCTTGCATGGTCCCAAGCCACGGATCTGCGCTTGATCCGTGGCGGGCTCTCATTGCACTAACTGGCTCGATGCTCGCGCATTGGGTCACTCTTCCATGGCTCGACTGCTTTGGACTGAAGTTCATCCGGCGGTCTAATGCCAAGTTCCTCCGCAACCTTATCCGGTCGCGGCTGCAAGCGATTGCGACGCCGATAGGCCGCGCCACGCACCTCGTTCGCACCGACATGGCCGACCAACCAGTCCAACAACTGCACATCGCGGGAGCTCTCAATGCGAACACCGAGCCTCCACAGTAGCGGCTCACTTCCCAAATCGCTCACGGGACTCTCCTTTCATAACGCACATCACTGATGTTGATGGCTCAAGGCTGTTGCGTCTTACGTCACAACTTGTTTCAAGTTTAGCGCGCACGATGCGGGATGACTCTGCGGTTTCTCAATATTTTGCGCCCAGACAAAGTCAACCCGCTGACGTAGCGCAGTCCGCAGCCGGCATCGTGCATGAGGCCGCTGAGGATACCGAAAAACCAGCACAAGGCGCCACGCTCGCTTTTTTTGCACGCGTTGGCTCGAGCGTGATCATCGCGCGCCGACAACCAGCTTCTTGACGGCGGCCGCGCAGGAAGGGCTGCAGATGGGGCACACCAATGGCGCCACACGTCACGCGAACGGCGTCCGGCGGCAACGGCCATCAATCCACGACGTGGCGCTGCCGCGCATGCGCCGCGCGTGCAAGGCGGTATTTCCCCCAGCAATGCCCCGCCCGAGCGGATTCGGATGTCAGGGCAAAACCGTTGATGCTGCACAGCAACATTTACGTGGATGGCTCTTGAAATTCCATCGGTAGCTGTTAGATTAGGGTTAACCCTTATTTCAATGGAAGACTCCCCTCGACGGGAGAAACATCATGAGCACGTTCACAAAATTCCTCCAAAAAATCTTCTCAGGGCTTGAGTCCCAAGAGCAGCTGGATGAAGAGTACTTGTCCCGCTCGGTCGACGTCTGTGATCTTGAGCGGCGCATCCATGAACTCGAGTATCGCGGCAACGAGCACGAAAGTCTGCCCTTGCATGCGGCATTCCCGGGTCTGAATAGCCGCAAGGCTCTCTGGTAGCCATTTGTTGTGCAGTCTGCGGCCCGCGCAGTGTGCGCGTTGACTGGGCGGGAATTAGCGTCCAGCCGGGGGTGAAATGTGCGACCGCGCTCAACGGTGGTTTTGCGCGCCTAAGAACCACGCGTGCTGCCGCAATCTGCACGCCAAAATCACCGCACAGGACAACCTGCGCGCTTCGCGAAACACGGCTTGAGCCTGAACCCCAGACGGTCGGGGCAGCGTCGCACAACGGCCCGCTCCTGTGCTGGGATTGGATCGTGGGCGAAGCAACCGACTGCTGGCACCAAGCTCCGATGCGCGCGCCGCCCGACGCAAATCGCACGCTCCCGCGACCAAGCGCCAGGCGCTGCAGCACGGGATGCGCGGCGATTTTGCTCCATCGCTGCTGGCATCAGGCCAAGCCAAGGCCCTATGGGGCCTTGCGGTCAGAATTGCGCAAAGAAGGTTCGGGCCGCAGCGGTGCAGAACACGCGCTCGTTCGTGTGATAAAGCTCCAGACCGATGTTGGCGCCCAGTTTGGTTGTCACGCCTGCCTGATAGTTTGTGAAGGCTTGCTGCGCTTGCGTCGCAACTGCTTGCATCGTGGCGGTTTGGGCAGTGGACAAACCGTGGCTTGTGAACGTGCCCGTCGTGCCACTCGAGATATCGAGGTCGAGGGTGGCGTAGCGCAAATTTGGATCGCTCGGCGCTTTCGAGTTCAACACTGCCGTCATCGCTGCAGCCCCCTGCTCCCAATAGACCTCCGGGTCATTGAGGCCGCCGCACATCATCAGTGGCATGCTGGGGGTGTAGTTGCGCAGATCGTTTGCTTTGAGATCCTGGCGCAGCAGCAATTGCGGACTGGCTGGTAGCGTGGCAGCCGTGGTGGAGAAATCCGGAGCCGATCCGTTCGACGGAGCCGCACCGTCCGCATTGGCATCGACATCGTTGACATAGGCCTCGCGAAACGCCGTGCTGATCAGGTAATTCGACGGATCAAAACCGCTCAAGCCCAAAGGCGCCCCCGGGGAAAGCGTGTTGAGATTGGAATAGCCTGTCGGGGCGGATTGGAACAGGGCCGTTTGGGGGATAAGCCCCTGCTGCATCGCGGCTTGCGCGCTGACAGCGCCGGGAAAGAGGGACACCGCATTGGCATACTGCGTGGAGAAGACTTGGCTGGGATTGATCGAGCCCTGCTTCAGATGCGCGTACGAGTTCACCACCATGGGCAAGAAAACCGTGCCCCCGAAGTCGGGATGACCCAAAAAGATCTCATCCCCGGTGGCGAGCAAGGCGTAGGGACCGGACATTGGAGCCCCCGCCGTTGCAGGATGACCCTGCGAGTCCAGCGCGGCAAGGGTTGCCATGGACACATAGCCGCCTTGCGAGTAGCCCGTGACGTAGAGTTTGCCGTCGTCACTGACCGATGCATTGAGCAAGCCGAGCATCTGGCGCCCCGCGGTCAGCCCATCGATCACGTCCTGGGACTGCTGCGAGCCATTCAGATACGGGGCATACGGCAACGAGGAGATGTCGTAGCCGGCATAGTTTGGAGCAATCACGACGTAGCCTTGCGCCGCAAAGACCAGCGCAATGCGGGTGGACGTCCCGTAGGCCGGGTTTGCTGTGTTCGTGATCGCCGAGAGATCTTCGGCGCGCTGATCCGCGGTCCCATGGGCATAAAGGACGATCGGCCGCGGTCCGGTGCACTGTGGCGCGGTTCCGGTTGGGACCATCAGGGCGCCGGACGCGTTGGTGGCCTCGCCTTCACCACCGACGGTGGCATACGTGAATTTCACGACCTGCACGCCGCAGACCGGGGTTCCCACGAGCGCTTGCGCCTGCGGGTCCGGGTACCGCGTGGCGAGAAGACTATCCAATTGAGCCGTTGAAAGCGCGCCTGTCGTGTCGACGGTCGTCGCAAGCAGCGTGTTACTCGTCCCGCTGGTGGCAACCGAACTGCTACCGCCCCCGCACGACGCTAGCGCGAGTGATCCGGCCATGATCGCCAGGCCCCATTTGATCTGCATGGCTGTCTCCTGTTGGCGGTCAAGGCGCTCAGTCGGCCTTGAGACCGATTTGGCCGCGACAAAATCGCACGGCCGTTCGTTTTCGCCGATGCTAAGAGCGGGTGGTGCTGACATGTGTCACGAAAGGTAAGCCCCGCAGGCGCCAGCTGCTGCCGCTCATCAGCATCCATGCGGCACATGTGCACGTCGCTCGTCGCGAGCTGATCGGGAGCCTTGCGAGCGCACCAAACACGGTGGCGATCCGGCTTGGCTGGAACAGGCGCAGGGTGGTCAATGCCTGATTTTTGGGGCGTGGCGAAAATCGAATTGCACGCCCATGGATATCCGATCATGCACAATCCCCCGGACCGCACGGATGCGGGCTTCTCGTAGGGCCCAGAGCCCATCGCATGGGGCGTCTTGCGGAATCGAACAAGCCAAGGGAGGCTTTCATGCAGACCTCATATTTGTCCGCCCTGAGCGCCTTCAGCCTCGGCGATTTGGCAGCCAGGCTCGATGGCGATCTCGTGCACGGCATCAACGCGTGCGTCGAGTGCTGCGACCGCCACGCTCATGGTGATCAGGTTGCGCTGCACTGGCATGATCACCAAGGCAGGCAGGCGACCTATACCTTTGCCCAGCTTCAAAGCGCTTCAGCCCGATTCGCGCATTGGCTCACCGCACAGGGCGTCCAGCCTGGCGACCGTGTGGCCGGATTGCTGCCGCGCGTGCCTGAGCTCCTGATCACGATTCTGGGCACATGGCGAGCTGGCGCCGTGTACCAGCCGCTTTTCACGGCTTTCGGGCCTGAAGCGATTGAGTACCGTCTGGCCAGCAGTGAGGCCAAGGTCGTGGTGACTGATGCGGCCAACCAAAGCAAGCTGGCGGACTTGAAAATCGCACCGCGAACCCTGATCGTCGGCAGCGTGCACGGAGA